>CACJQM010000001.1:0-265000 GCA_902595555.1 uncultured Bacteroidota bacterium
GCTCTAGCAATTTTTTTTGTTGCAATGGGTTACAAAAGTTTATCTAATGATGATGAGTGGGAGTATATTTTTAATGGAAATAATCTTGATGATTGGACTGTTAAAATTAAAGGCTATCCAAGTGGTGAAAATTTTGGAAATACTTTTAAAGTAAAAGATGGAGAAATTCAAGTCTCATACGAAAACTATGAAAATTTTGATTTTAGATATGGTCATTTATATTATACCAAGAAAAAATATAAAAATTATCATCTCAAGTTAGAATACAAGTTTTTTGGTGAACAAGCCAATGGAGGTGAAGGTTGGGCTACAAAGAATAGTGGTGTTATGTTTCATAGTCAGCATCCCGAAACTTTATTGATAGATCAACCATTTCCAGTAAGTATTGAAACTCAGTTTTTAGGAGGGCTTAGCAATGGTTCTCGTCCAACTGGAAATTTATGCACACCAGGAACAGATGTGGATATGAACTCTGTTAAAGTTAAAAAACACTGCACCAGATCAAACTCAGATACCTACAATAATGATGATTGGGTAGAGGCAGAAATTATTGTGTACTCCGATTCAATAGCTCACCACCTTATAAATGGAAAAACTGTTTTAACTTATACGAATTTGAGATATGGTGATGATGGTAGGCTTCCTGAAAACATGATTCATAAAAAGGATCAAAAGCTTAGTGAAGGATATATTTCTCTACAATCAGAAAGCCACCCTATAAAATTTAGAAACATTAGAATTAAATCATTGAATTAGTATGAGAATCTTTTTAACCTTCTTTCTTTTATTAGCAACAAATTTTATCTTTTCACAAGATGACTATAGAACATGGATTAAAGGAAAAGTTCTTTATAAAAATGTAAATGTAAGTTCAGCAAATGTTATAAACAACACTTCTCAACAAGCCACGACAACTAATGATGATGGCGAATTTGAAATTGAAGTAAAACTTAATGATAAACTGATTTTTTCATCTGTCCAATATCAAATTCGTGAATTAAACATAACAAAAGAAATTTTACAAAGAAACAGGATAGTAATAGATGTTAATGAGAAAGTAAATGAGTTAGATCAGGTTGTTGTAACACCTGAAAATCAAGAAAAGTTTTTGGATTTAAAAGAAGAAGAATTTAAAAGATTTGACTACAGTTTTGACAAATCTACCAGAGTTAATAATGTCATAAATGAGCAAGGTAAATTAAGAGATGGGATTAATTTTGTAAATCTTTACAGACTAATTTCAAACACTTTAAAAAAAGACTCAGAGGAAAACCAAACCACTTATAAATATAATCCAAGTGATCTTTTGAGGGAGCTTTATGATGATGTCTTTTTTACTAAAAACTTACTGATTCCAAATGATCAAATAAACGAGTTTTTACTATACTGTGATGATAATTTCCCTGATAGAATTTTACTTAAAAAAGACAATGAATTTGAGTTAATAGAATTTCTTGTTAAACAAAGCAAAAAGTTTGTTAAGAGTATTGCCAAAAATTAACTACATATTATTGATACTGTTATTTACAAACAGTTTATTCAGCCAAGAAAAAAAATTTAAAACTCTCATTGGCGAGGTTATTAACGACACAATTGATGTCAGTGGGATTCATGTAATAAATGGAAGCTCCGGAGGAAAAACTATAACTGACAAAGACGGATTTTTCAAAGTTGGTGTCAGAAAAAATGATTCTATCTACTTTACATCTGTGCAAATAAAAACACAAATGATTATAATAGAGGAACCCATATTTAAATCTGATTCTATAAGGATATACCTTGAACCAATTGTGAATGAATTAGAAAGTGTAACTGTTTCACCTTACAATCTGTCCGGAGATCTTCTATCTGATATGAAAAAAATAGAAGAAAAAGAAGTGTTTAATTTTGATGATGCAGGAATACCGGGCTTTAAGGGCGAGCGTAAAGAAAAAATAGTATACGATAACAGTTCAAGTATCCTTGTTAGTGTAATTCTCTTACCTTTAATGCCATTAGACATTGATGCTGTTTACAAACAACTTAGTGGTTATTACAAAACACTAAGATCAGCTAGACAATTAGAATCTAGGTCAGGTGCAGCAGCAGACATTATCCAATTTTACGGTGTAGATTTTTTCATAGATAACTATGAATTGCAGATTGATAATGTATATGAGTTTGTATTGGGGTCAATGGAAAATTATGATATTGAGAGAGATTTTAGAAATTCAAGACATTCTTTGGTATTAACTAGTTTTAAAAAATTTTATGAATCCATTGATAACTAAATATCTTACGTTTTTATTGCTGTTAACTATTCATAAGTATTATGTAAGTTCAACATTAATTGATTACAGTACTAATACTGAAACTCACCAGTTGAGTTTAAAAATATTTCATGATGATTTAGAAAAAGATTTGGGCTTTGACACAAATGAATTGGATTATTCTGACTATGCTAATACCAATCTAATTATTAAAAATTATTTAAAAAATAATTTAAAAATATATAGTGAGGAAGGAGACTTGCAATTAGATTATTTAGGTTTTGAAAGAAAAAATGACTTGGTAATTTATTATGTTGAAATTTATAACCCTATGAAATTAAAAAGTTTCATTGTTGAAAATAAGATTTTATTTGACTCATTTAAGAATCAAAAAAATATTATTCTATACAGAAACAATAATTATAAGAAAAGTTTCATCCACACATATGATAATTTTCAAAGTATCATATCCGTTCCGTAACTATATATTTATTAAATTTATTGCAAATATTTGATCATGAAAAAAAGCCTTGTCACATTATTTATATTTTGTTTTATTATTCCATTTAATTCATTTGCTCAAGATGAAAAACAACAAGGACACACAAATATCAATAAGTTTCGACAGTTATATGATGAGTTTGCAAGCCCGAATATCTATAGAACTGCATCAGGTGCCCCTGGTCCAGCCTATTATCAACAAAGAGCTGATTATAAAATAAATGTTGAGCTTGATGATAAAAACAAAAAAATATATGGTGATGAAACCATTACTTACACAAACAATTCACCAGAAACATTAAGTTACTTATGGGTTCAGTTGGACCAAAATGTAAGAAAAAAGGATTCACCTAGTTTAGATATTGATTCAGAAGGTGTAAGTATAGCCTATATACCTGATTCTTTTGATAAGGAATATCTTAAGAATCCTTTTGATGGAGGATTTAATATTGAATATGTTAAGGGTGTTGATAATAAGCCTCTTGATTATATAATTAATCAAACAATGATGAGGATTGACTTACCAAATCCTATTTCCACTGGACAAAGTTTTGCATTTAAAATTAAGTGGTGGTATAATATTAACGATCATGTTAAACAGGATGGAAGATCTGGATATGAAACGTTCCCTAATGATTCAAATAGAGCTTATATAATTGCTCAGTTTTTCCCAAGAATGTGTGTATATAATGAGGTTGAGGGTTGGCAAAACTATCAGTTTTGGGGTGATGGAGAATTTGCTTTACCATTTGGAGATTATGAAGTTAACATTACAGTTCCGTCAGATCACATTCTAGAAGCAACAGGTGAATTAGTTAATCGAAAAGATGTATATACGAAAGAGATGATGAAAAGATACAATCAAGCAAAAAAATCTTATGATAAACCTGTAATTATAGTATCTCAGGATGAAGCAATTGAAGCTGAAAAAACTTTTTCTAATGACAAAAAAACCTGGAAGTTTGCAGCTAAAAATGTCAGAGATTTTGCATTTGCAACTTCCAGAAAATATATTCTTGATATGATGGCTGTGAAAATTGGAAGTGAAGATGTAATGGCTGTATCAATATATCCCCGTGAGGGTAACCCTCTTTGGGAAGAATACTCAACCATTACAGTTGTTGAAGCACTAAAATCTTTTTCAAAATATACTTTTGATTATCCATATCATAAAGCTGTTTCAGTTCACGCACACCAAATTGGAATGGAATATCCAATGATATGTTTCAACTTCGGAAGGCCTAATATTGATGGCTCATACTCTGATGATGAAAAATTTGGAATGATAGGCGTTATTATTCATGAAATTGGTCATAATTTTTTCCCTATGATAGTTAATAGTGATGAAAGACAATGGGCTTGGATGGATGAAGGTTTAACTACTTTTGTTCAATATTTAGCAGAGCAAGAATTTGGTGAAAAATACCCAGACGCTATATATCCAAATAAGAATTTCCCATCAGATCGTGGACCAGCTAATATGATTACTGACTACATGAGTGTTGATCAAAACTATTTAGCACCAATAATGTCCAACCCAGAAAATGTATATAGTTTGGGTCCAAATGCATATGGAAAGCCAGCTACAGCTCTAAATATTTTGAGAGAAACAATTATGGGCA
Source organism: uncultured Bacteroidota bacterium (assembly GCA_902595555.1). Lineage (GTDB taxonomy): Bacteria > Bacteroidota > Bacteroidia > Flavobacteriales > Flavobacteriaceae > Eutrophosalina. The sequence goes on from CACJQM010000001.1 coordinate 4,373, forward strand.
AGGAATTGTTTGATTATGCTTTTAAAACCTACTCACAAAGATGGATGTTTAAGCATCCGACCCCTGAGGACTTTTTTAGAACCATGGAAGATGCATCTGCCGTAGACCTAGATTGGTTTTGGAGAGGGTGGTTTTACACTACTGATTATGTAGATATTTCTATTAAAGAATTGAATCAATATTATGTTTCTCCTAATCCAGGTGAGGAAATGAAAGAATTTATGAAGGAAAGAGGATTAGTTAGAAACAGACTTAGACCACTAATATTTTTTGAAAAGTTTGAAAATGATGTTGATAATAACAGAGATAAGAACCCATTAGAGAATTCTAAGCTTTTAAATAATTATTTAAAAGAGAATTATTCAACTGAAGAAATCAATGATTTGGAAATCCCTAAATATTTTTATGAAGTTATCTTTGAAAAACCAGGTGGATTAGTGATGCCTATAATCGTAGACATAAAGTATGAGGATGGAGAGGTTGTTAGAAAAAAATATCCTGCACAAGTTTGGAGAAAAAATGATAAAGAGGTAAGAAAAGTTATAGCAACCAATAAAAAAATATCAGAGATTATTTTAGACCCAGATGAAGAGACAGCTGATATAGATACAAGAAATAATTCGTGGCCTAAAAAGGAGGAAAGCACAGATTTTGATAAATTTAAATCTAGAATTAAAGGATGACATTTTTATTTATTAGTGGAGCAGAAATAGTTTTTATATTTTTTATCATTCTCATGGTATTTGGAGCTGACCGAATACCTGAAATGGCAAAAGGTATGGCTAAAGGTATAAGAAAAGTTAAGGATGCTACTCAAGAAATTAAAAGTGAAATAAAAAAGAGTGCTGAAAAAAAAGGTGTAGATACGGATTCAATTTCTAAAGAGATTGATAAGGTTAAGGATGACATAGATGATTTAACTGGGTCTATAAAAAGAAACCTTTAATTTTTTAAGATTACATTTAATCCATCCCTTAACGGAAGGATTATATTTTCAACTCTATCATCTTCATTAATCATTTTATTAAAATCTATAAGATATTGGGTTAGTTCATCATCGTCTTTTTCAGGCTCTACCACTTTTCCGGTCCAAAGTACATTATCTGCAATTATCAAACCTCCTTTTTTTACTTTTTCAATGACAAGTTCATAGTATTCGATATAATTTTCTTTATCTGCATCTAAAAAAACTAAATCAAATTTCTCATTAATGCTTTTAATTATATTTCTAGCATCGCCAACATGTTGTATAATTGAATTATTGCATTTTGATTTTGCAAAATATTTATTTTGAATTGAAACTAATTCTTCATTAATATCAATTGTATGTATAATACCGTTTTCAATTAAACCTTCTGCCATGCATATTGCGGAATATCCTGTATAAGTTCCAATCTCAAGAATTTTTTTTGGTTTAATGAGTTTAGTAATAATTGATAAAAACCTACCCTGTATGTGACCACTTAACATTCTAGGATTCAAAACTTTTAAATAAGTTTCCTTATTTAAATCTTTTAAAATTTCAGGTTCTTTGGAAGAGTTTTTTCGAATATAATCTTCAATTTTATTATTAACTATATCGCTCATTTTTTTGGACGTGCGTATTCAAATCTTTCAATCAATTTTGTCTTGACATAACCATCAAGACCATTTATAGCAACAGTTTTTGCATTATCTAACCTTAACCATCCATCGTCCTGTATTATTCCGTCTTCAACGTATATTCCTTCAATTGAAGCAACGACTAAGATTGTATCATTTTCTTTTATATCGTATTCATTTAAGTATTTACATGCAAGTTTTATTTTGGAACTCTTTACAAAAGGAGCAATGAAATCGTCAAGGTACTCCGCTTCCAAATTTGTTTGGTCAAACTCAGAGATTTCTTTTGGATATTTGGCGGAAGTATGATGAGCATCTTCAATATCATCAGCATTAATATGGTTTACTGTAAAATACTTAAGCTTGAACATATTATTGTAGGTATTACGTGGAACTGTCCGTGGTCTAAGAACAAATCCAATCATTGCTGGATTACTGCCTAAATGTGTTATGGAGCTAAAAACAGCTACATTGGTATTACCTTCAGAATCGATTGTTCCTAAAAGATTAGCTGACTTATAACCAGTGCAGCTATTGATCAAGTTCAACCTATAAATTTTGTCAAGATTATCTATTTTTTCTTTGCTAAAATGTATCATTTTTCTACATTTAAAATTATGAAATTTTATACCAGAACTCTAATATTTATTTCATTTATATTTTTATTTAATTCTTGCGAAGAATCAAACATAAATTATGGTAAACCTAACGTTATCCTAATTATGGCAGATGATCTTGGTTATGAAGCAATAGGAATCAATGGTGCAGATGAATATAAAACTCCAGTACTAGATTCTTTAGCTTTAAATGGAATCAATTTTAATAATGCATACTCACAACCACTTTGTACACCCACTAGGGTAAAAATTATGACTGGTAAACCCAATTATGTTAACTATGAATTTTTTACATATTTAAATCCTGATGAAAAAACATTTGGAAATTTATTTCAAGAAAATGGTTATAAAACTGCACTAGCTGGGAAATGGCAGTTAAATGGAGTTCAGTATGATTTAGATAATAATCAGGATTTAGATAGGCCACATAAGTTTGGTTTTGATGAATATTGTTTATGGTGGTTAAGAGAAAGAGGGGATAGATTTGCCAATCCAAATATTGTTCAAAATGGTAAAAAATTAAAAAAAGGCATTGATGATTATGGTCCGGATATATTTACCGATTTCATTGTTGACTTTATTGATAAAAATAAGGATGATCCTTTCTTTATTTATTATCCTATGGCTTTAGTTCATGACCCTTTTCTGCCAACACCAGATTCTGATGATTGGAACGATTTAGAAAAAAGAAACAAAGGAAATAAACCAATCTATTTCTCCGATATGTTGACTTATATGGATAAAATTGTTGGTAGGATTTCAAATACACTTGATAAAAATAAATTAGATAACACAATATTAATATTCATTGGTGATAATGGAACAGATACAAAAGTTGTAACTATAAATAAAGGGGTTGAGATTCGTGGTGCAAAAGGATCAACAATTAAATACGCTTCAAACGTACCAATGATTGTTAATTGGAAAAGTCAAATCAAACAAGGCTTTAATTCTGATGCAATGATTGATTTCACAGACTTTTATGCAACTTTTGAGGATATTCTAAATCTTGAATCACAACAGTCATATGGTAAAAGCATTCTGCCATTAATGACTAATAATAATTACAATGAAAGAGATGTTCTAATAACATATTATGATCCTATATGGGGTTCAGGAGGTTTAGGAAGAGGTGTTTATGCTCAAAATAAGGAATATAAACTGTATAAAAATGGCAACTTTTTTAACTTTTCAAATGATTTATATGAAAAAAATCCAATCGATGTGAATAAATTATCAGAAAATGACACTGAAATATATTCTTTACTTAAAACATCATTAGATTCAATTCCTGACTTGCCTGAGTTTAATCATAATGGCTGGATAGAAAGAAGAAAGGAAGTTAATGAAAGTGGCAAGTTTAATAAGGTATGGCAACTAAATACAAAATAGCAACCAGTCTTCTTATTTTTGGAATAATTTGTTTTGTATCATTTTATCTTATTGGAAGTGAAGTTGATGAAAATGGTTATCTACACGAACCATTTTTTTTATTACCAATTGGATTTATTTGTATTTGTTTATCAATGATTTTGTATGTTGTTTTTGCAATAGCCAAAAAAAAATAAGGTGCATTTAGCACCTTATTTAATTTAACTTTTTGAGCAAATATTAATTCCTTTTTTTGTCGTTTGATTCTTTACACTTTTGATGTAATTCTTTAAGTTCTTCATGACTAGAAATTGTGTATTCTTGTTTATCATCTTTAGAAACCCAATATATATCTATTGGAAAAACAAATTTAGCTCTGTCTTTAACATTTGGGTTTTCTTTATGCCATTTTTTGAGAGATTCACAGTGTTCTTTTCTGTCAGCAACCTCTACAATTGTACCATCAGGAAACTCAAGCGAAACAGGATATTTTAAATAAAAACAGTTCTTTTTCTTATCTTTTTTATCATCCTTATCTCCTTTTCCATCATCTCTTTTTTTATCATCTCCCTTAGAATCACCTTGAGATCTTTGAAGCTCTCTTCCATTAAGGTCAAAATACAGATCATCGGATTTATCACCCATAAAGAAAAAATCTAATGTTCTCATTTTAACTTCATAACCAAGCTTGGGAGCAAGATTACCATCATCAAAAAAATCATCGGGCTTATCATTTATAAGCGTATTCTTGGCGTCCAAAGGCAAATCAGTTTCTAAGATTTTAACTTTTTCATTTGAATTTATAATAGCTTCAATTAATTCATCATCAGTCATTTCATTTTCAATTTCACAAGCTGAAAAAATGAATAAAAAGATAAATGGTAAATACTTTAATAGTGAGTTTCTCATTTTAATATTTTTAATAAAAATAATAAAATATTGAATATGAGCAATTAAGCTAAATTTTAAAGTCAGCTTTTTCATTAAGAACATTTCTTATGAATTCATGGTCTTTTTTATTATTAACCTTGATTTTTAGCAATCTATGGTCAATATGAATTGTGTAGATATCACTATCAACTTTAAATAAAACTAGCTTATAATATGGTATTATTAAAGCGTAGGTTTCTAAAAGAACTCGAAAGTAAATTATGATACCTTTTGGTCTTCTTTCGATATTACATTGATTAATGTTATGATCCAGTATTAGTAAATTCTCTATCTCTTTGCTGGCTTTAATTATGATAAATTTTCCTGACCCAATACCTTTTTGCTTCAATCTTTCTAATAAACTGAATGGTTTGCCAACAAAGTTGTTGATCTCTTTTTCTTGTTTATCATTTTTGTAGGAAACATTTCTTAACATAGATTTGTAAAGTTTTTTTAAATTAAACAATAAATGAGCCAAATAACCAAAAATATTTTAATGATTAAACCATCTTCGTTTGGCTTTAATAATGACACATCAGGTGATAATTATTTTCAAAAGCAAATCAATCATTTGAGCCAATCGGAAATTAGATTAAAAGCAGTAGAAGAATTTGAAAATATGTGCTCAATCTTAAAAAAAAATGGAATAAATATTATTGTATTTGAAAATGATGAAAATAAAAAATTGACTGATGATGTATTTCCAAATAATTGGATAAGCTTTCATGGTAATAAATATGTTATCCATTCGATGTATGCTAAATCTAGAAGAGGAGAAAAAAATAAATCATTTATAAAAACTTTATCAACCCATAATTTCAACTACACCCTCTTAAATGATTACACAAATTATGAACTCGAAGATATTTTTTTGGAAGGAACTGGTAGTGTTGTCTTAGACAGAGTCAATAAGCATGCATATTGTTCAATTTCAAAGAGATCCAGTGTTGACTTATTTAAATTGTTTTGTGATGATATAGGTTATAAACCGATATCATTTAAATCATATGATTCCAGAGGAGATTTGATTTATCATACAAATGTAATGATGAGTATAGGAGACGACTTTGCATTGGTGTGTTTTGAATCTATAAATGATAAAAACGAGAAGATTTTGGTTAAAGAATCTTTAGAAAAAAGTGGAAGAAAAATTGTTGAGATTACTCTAAACCAAGTTGATTCTTTTGCAGGAAATTTAATACAATTAGGAGATAAAAAGAACAAAATTATTGTTGTAAGTGAATTAGCTTACAGCTCATTAAATAATCATCAAAAAAATATATTATCAGCTGAATCAAAAATTGTAAATATTCCAATTCCTACAATTCAAAAATGTGGTGGTGGTAGTGTGAGATGCATGATTGCTGAATTAATTTAATTTTTTAAATTCGCATACTTTGGGTGATTAGCTCAGTTGGTTCAGAGCACTACCTTGACAGGGTAGGGGTCACTGGTTCGAATCCAGTATCACCCACAAAGTTTTTTTACCTTTCAATAATTAAAAAGTTATATATTTAACAAGTAAAAACTTATAACATGAAAAATTATTTATTATTATTTATTTCACTCTTTTTGTTAAATTCATGTGAGGGTGATAAACCAACAGCGATGCACCCAGATTTTGAAAAAAATAAAGAATTAGCAATGAAGTTTATTGAACTACATGGCTCTGAAGATTGGGAAGCACAAGCTGCACTTATTCACGAAGATTTAGATTGGGCTCAGCCAGTTTATGGATCTGAAAATTATGGTAAAGAGGGCCATGTTGAGGCAATGAAAATGTACCAAACTATGTTTGACAATATCAGTTATGAAGCTGATAATTGGTTACCAGGTGTAGATCCTGAAACAGGGATCAACGATGGTAGTGTTAGAACCTATGGAACATGGACGGGCGTTCACGTCGAAACTGGTAAGGAATTTGCATTGAAATCTTATCATGCAATGGCATTTAAAGATGGCCTACTCATTCAAGGAGGAGATTATTTTGATTTTGGTGGGTTCATGGCATCTTTTCAAGAGTAAATAAAGTTTATTTACATTAAATAAAAAACCCTCTCATTTGAGAGGGTTTTTTTGTTTTGATTATTGATAAAGTTTTTGAGAATCGTATGCTTCAATGTGTCTAACTATTTTTCCCTCATCATCAAATCCATGATTAAACATCACAGGGAAAACAATGTTTTTGCCATCTGATTTTCTTTTTACATCAACTCTCCACCACGACTGAACAAAATTCATACCTGAGTCAACTTCAAAATATCTTATGTTCATGTTATCACAAGAATTGATTTCAAAATTATCATGAAAATTCTGAATACCATTTTTTAAATCTTCTAAATTAAGTGGATCGTTATCCCAATCATTAAATGTCCCATTAACCACTACATTTTCGTGAAAATCTGTTAGTAAATTTACTTTATCATTTCTTTCAAGAGCTTCAGCAAACTTTCTTACTGTATTAATGTTTGGATGATGAGAAAATATCTTACCATCTTCCATCATTCTTTGACTTTTATTAGTGTCAGTGTATGGAGCCTGATTTCGATAGACCCTTGCAAAAGCAACTTGATTATCCTTATTAACCACGTATTGAACATGTCTTGGATTAGTATAATCTATACCAGTTGTTCCACCAACCATTGACCAAATTTCCCAACTGTAGACCCAAGTAACACCAGCAAAATTTTCATCTTTATACTCAACTGCATCTGGGTAGCTGTTAGCACTTTTATTTACATTAAAATATCTATTATTTTCATGAATACTTTGTACAGTTTGGATTAGACCCGCCTTTGTTTGTGGTTCAATGTCTTTATTGAACTGGTCGCCCCATACTCCTCTAAAATTATCTGATAATATTTTGTTTAATGCATCAGCGTCGTTCGAGTTCATTGCTTCATGTAGGTTTTCTATAACCTTTATTGCAGGATGGTCTATGTACATATTACCATTTTTTTTCTTTTGTCCTACAGATATAAATGTTATTAGAAAAGTTAAAATTGTTAATTTAATTTTCATATCTATTATTTTAAATTTTCGCTAATTTAAAATAAATCTAAATAAGAGCAGAAAATAATTTTAATAATATTTTTAAAAAGAATTAGAAATTATTTGTCCAGAAAGCTTTAAAAATATTAGTTCAGATATCTTGGCATCATATCTGGCAGTATTTCTTGAAAGATTAGCGTTAAGTAAATTAATTTGTGCATTTCTAAATTCAATAGATGATACTATACCAATATCATATTTTTCTGAATTTCTTAAAAAGTTATTCTTACTAGTGTTTAGACTCTGCTCTTGAACATCAAGAATAAATAGATTGTTTTTGTATGTTTCATATGAATTATTTAATTCTTTTTGAAACATTAGAAATGCCTTTTCTTTTTCAATTTTAGAATTTTCAAGGTTAATTTTCGCATTTTTATTTGCTGTTATTCTTTTCCCAGAATTAAAAATATCCCATGATAGGTTAATTCCGCCAGAAATACCATCATAGACATTTTTATTGAAAAATGCGTATGGATTGTCATTAGTACTTTCATTCCAGTCATATGATCCAATCAGTCCAATAGCAGGCAAGTAGGTTGAGCGAATTGATTTTAATTCATAACCAGAAATGTCTACTGATTTATTGTAAATTTTAAGTCTTGTATTATTTTCTACTGCATTATTATAGAAACTCATTATATTTTCTTCAGAATTATATTTAACATTCTTATCTAAAATATATTCAGTATTTAAATCAACATTCATTACTAGATTTAGATCTCTTTTTGCATTCGATAAATTTTTAATTGAGTTTAAATATCTGATGCTATCGGTATTCACATCAACTTCAGCATTTAATAATTCTAATTTTGTTGATTGACCAAATTCAAATTTTATCTTATTTCTTTCTAATCTAGATTTTGAAATTTCTAATGAAGATCTAATAATTTCTTTTTCCTCACTTAAGCGGCAAACCTCATAAAAAACTGTATAAAGTTGAAGTAAGGTGTTTTCAATTACCTCTTTTACCTCTAAATCTGATCTGAAAGATAATTCTTTAGATTTTTTGTAGTTAAATTTTCGTCCTGAATTATCAAATAACACATATTGTAATGACACATTTGAAAAACTATTTTCACTCTTCATATTATCCAGTTTGCCAGACAAATTATTTGGGGTTTCAATTTCAATGTTTTGATTACTTTTATTAAATCCTGCACTACTAGATAGTTTAGGTAAATAACCACTATTTAAGATACTAGCATTATTTTTGAAAATCTTATTTTGATTTTCTATTACTTTTATGTCTAGATTATTTTCAAGAGTTAACTTAACAGCATCACTTACACTAAGATTTTCTTGCGCATTGCATAAAAACAATGAAAAAATAGACATGAATAAAATTTTGAATATATTCCTCATTTTTTTCGATTAAGTTCAACTACAGGTGATTCAACATCTCTTTTATCCAAAACTTTGCCGCTCATTAGCCATGTTCCTTTTACTTTAAAAGTATTGGTTATTGATATTAATATTGGTAATAGTATTAATGTTAGAAAAGTTGCATAACCAATACCGTATGCTATCGAAATAGCCATAGGTTTTAGTAGTTGAGCTTGAAAGCTTTTTTCTAAAATTATTGGAGCCAACCCTGCCATAGTAGTGATTGATGTTAAGAAAATTGCTCTAAATCTTTCTCTACCTGCTTTATAAATAGAATCATCAAATGTCATTCCTTCTCTTAAGTTAGAATTGAATTTAGATATTAGAACTAAACCATCATTAACCAAAATTCCAATTAATGCTATAATTCCTAATAGTGAAATGACATTTACTGGAAAACCATGTAAAAGGTGTCCCCATGCAACAGTTGTCAAGCTAAATGGTATTAATAAAATAAGTAAAAATGGTTGACTGTATGTTCTAAATGTAAAACCAATAGTTGCAAAAATTAAAAACAACACCAGGGGAAAAACTGTGTAAGCCGATTGTATGGTCTTATTAGCCTCTCTGTATTGACCTTCAAAAGAAGCAGTTATTGAGGGATATTTTTGTTTTATTAAAGGTATTGTTTTGCTTTGAAGGTCAAAGACAATGTCAGCCGCACTTATATTAGGATCTATTAGATTTGCATTAATTTGAATCTCTCTTTTACCATCTAAATGATTTATTGAAACATCACCTCTTTGTACTTTATAAGTTGCAATTTCATTTAATGGAACTCTACTTCCTGATGGTGTAAGTATCTTCATTTGCTCCATATTATTGACATAAGATCGAGTATTTTTATCATATCTGACCCATACTTTGATTTCATCATCACCTCTTTGAAATCTTTGTGCCTCAATACCAAAGAAAGCAGACCGAATTTGATACATAACTTTTGAAAAGTCAAGCCCTGATAAATATGCATTTTCTTTAAGTTTAACTTGAATTTCTTTAATTCCCTCAGGATCATTATTTGAAATATCAGTTAATAATGGATTACTTTTGAGTTGCAGTATCAACTCCTCTTTTGCTTTTTTAAGTTCATCTAAATTGTTTGTTTCACTCAGAAGGGAAATTGAAACAGGACTTCCACCAAAATTTGCAGCGTCGTTCAATGTAAATCTTTCAGCACCAATTATTTCACCTGTTTTTTCTCTAATTAGATTTGCTAACATAGAGGCATTTATAGAGCTAGGTCTTTCTTCACTGTCCAAAATATAAACTTCGAGTGAAGCAGTGGCTGATCCTCCGACGTCACCAAAACCTTTAACCATTGACATATTATCTGCTGAGAAACCTAAGTTTTTATTAACATATTGAATTAAACTTCTATCATCATTCTGCATGTACTTTTCTTCCAGCTCTTTTCCTGCTTCAATAGCATTTTCTTCAACCATTGAAATAATAGAATCTGTAATTTTCTCATTGGTTCCCATCGGCATTTTTAAATCAATAGTTAAAATATCACTATCAACTATCGGGAAAAAATCAACAGGTATTATTCCTCCAATTACTGAGCTTACTGTTAAATATAGTGCAGCAATAAATCCAGAAAGACTTGCAAAACGATTCTCAAGGGCAAATTTTAGAGTGGGACTATATATTTTATCTCTTAACCAATCCATTATTTCAAATCCCTTTGAATTAATTTTTTTCATATATCTGAAAAAATTAAACTTACTTTCATCAATTTTTTTTGCAGGTTTTTGTAATGCCTTAGATTTTGACAAATGGGCAGGTAAAATTATAAGTGCCTCGACTAATGATATTGTTAAGGTTAATATTACAATTAATGCAACTTCTCCAAAAAAATCTCCAACATCACCATCTAACAAAATAAGAGATGAGAATGCTATAATTGTTGTTATAATCGCAGAAACAATTGCTGGCATAACTTCCATTGTTCCATCAATTGCGGCCTCTTCTGGTGTTTTACCTCTTTCATAATGTCTAAAAATATTTTCAGCAATTACAATTCCGTCATCAACCAAAATTCCAATAACTACAATCATTCCAAAAAGAGACATTAGATTTATAGTTATATCAAATTCCCCAGCAAAAATTAACATACCTAAAAATGAAATAGGAATACTAAATGCAACCCAAAAGGCAAGTCTAATATTAAGAAACAGCGATAGAAAAATTAGAACAAGAAAAATACCAATACCACCATTTTCGAGTAGAAGATTTGTTCTTTGCTTTAAAGAAATTGAGTAATCTTTTAAAACAGTAAGTTTAAATCTTTTATTTACTTCATTGAATTCATCTATATAAGAATTAATAATCTTTGCTGAGTCTAGAAGGTCTTCGCTATTTGTACTTGATGTAGTAACAACTACAGCTGCGTTATAATCAACAAACGTTGAAATGGGAGTTTCTGAAAACTGGTCACTAATTTTTGCTACATCACCAAGCCTAACAATTTTACCTTTAAAATCATTCTTTAATACAAGATTCTGAAGGCCATTTCCATAATAATTTTTGTTGTTAGCTCTAATTAAAAAATCTTCTTCGTTTGTTTTGATGTTTCCACCACTAATTAGAATATTAGAATTACTAACTGCATTTACTATCTCCTGAAAACTTAAATTGTATGCCAAAAGGTTTTGTTCATTAATTGAAATTTCTATTTCCTCATCTGGATATCCTGAAAGATTTACTTGTGAAATACCATCAATGGCTCTTAAGTCATCTTCAATGTTTTTAGCCATATTTTTAAGAGATTTTAGATCAATGTCAACTCCACTTAATGAAAATATTACTGTTGGTTGTTGCTCTTCAATCTTGGTGACAACCACTGGCTCTAGTGAAACTGGAAACGATGAAACTTTATCAACAGCATTTTTAATTTCAAAAAGCATTGCATCGATATCATAATTATCGTCAGTTTCAATCATAATACTGCCTGTATTTTCTCTTGATGTGGAAGTAACTCGAACAACCCCAGGAATTCCTTTTAAGTTTTCTTCAATTTTAAGTATAACACCTTCTTCTATTTCCTCTGGTGAAGCACCAGGATAATTTGCATTAATTGAAATAAATTTTGAATCAATTAGCGGGAAAAATGATGAATTTAAGGATATGATTCCTGCAGTTCCAAAAACAATAAAAAATAGTATTAAAATATTAACTGCTTTTGGATAGGTTACAAAGTATCTAATTATTTTCCTCACTAATCAACAATTTTTACCTTCATGCCATCATAAATACCAGGGATATAACTTTTTAAAATTATCATACCATCTTCTAAACCTTTAACAATAACAGTCTCATCATCGTAGAAAAGAGGTTCAACATCTTTAATGCCCACTGTCATATCAGGTTTAGCATAGTAAACAAAGGAATCATTAATCAAAAGAGATCTTGAAAGTGAAAAGCTATCATCAATATTTCCAAGTGGTATGTCAACTTCAGAGTACATTCCATCTTTTAATTTGTTGGATTTAAATTCGATAAATACTCTAATTGATTGAGAGTTGTTATCAATAGAGTTATTAATTCTTACGATTTCACCTGTATGAGTTGTGTTATAGGTTGATTTAAATTTTATTTTTTTACCAATCTCTAATTTATTTCCGTACTTGGATGGTACTGAAACCTCTAGCTCAAAAATATTTGTATTAATGAATGTGCCTAGTTTTTGACCAGGTGAAACTAATGTGCCCACTGACCCATAAGCCTCAATTAAGGTGCCTTCAAATGGACTTTTTATCGTGTACTTATTCAGTCTTTCCTCTAAATTTTTAACTCTGTAGTATTGAGATAAAAGACCTTTTCCAACGATGTAGAACTTTTCTTTATCAGAATTGTGTTTAGGTAACACTTTGGTATTCGAATTGATATTGAAATTTTTAAAATAATTTTCCCAAACAGAAAAATTTTCTGGGAAATCAAGTTTGATATCTGGTAATACTGAAGCAACTAAATTTTGAAGTTGACTTCTTGACTGTTTCACATTTGCTAAAAACTCTTTCGAGTCAATCTTTAATAACACTTCACTCTTTCTATAATTTTGACCAGCTTTAAATTCTTTTTCAGATTTTTCCAGTCTTCCTTGAACTTCACTGAATAAATCAATTTGATATTTCGACTTTAAATTTCCATTTACTTTAACAGATATTGGGTTCGCGTTATTTTTAACTTCTAAAGTTCTAATGGAATATGTAATATTGGTATTGTTATTATAGCTTTCTTCATCACTATTAATAATTAAACTTGACAAAAAGTAAGCAATAATAAGAACTAAAAGGCCTGAAATAACTGATATTAATTTTCTATTCATTATACATTTTGAGATGCAAATTTAATACCAAAATGTTATAGATTACTATTTAATTTATATTTGTGCATAGTGGTGTATCAAAAAGAGATAATACTTGAACCAAAAAGAAGAGGTTTTCACCTAATAACTGATGAAGTTTTAAATCAGATACCAGCTCAATCAGGAATTGTAAATGTTTTTATTAAACACACTTCAGCCAGTCTAACTATAAATGAAAATGCTGATCCCTCAGTTCGAGTTGATTTTGAAAACCATTTTAATAAAATGGTTTCAGAGGATGAAAAATATTTTACCCATAGGATAGAAGGGCCAGATGATATGACATCACATATAAAAAGCAGTATTTTGGGTTCCTCTGTTTCTTTCCCAATCAAAAACGGTATTCCTCAATTAGGAATTTGGCAAGGAATTTACTTGTGTGAACATAGAAATCATTCCTCTGGTAGAAAAATATTTATTACCTTCATTGGTGAATAAATAAAATAAATGAAGAAGTTATATCTCACATTTTTTCTATTAATAACTGCAATTTTTTCATTTGGACAATCTTTTGATCAAAAAATAGAAAAATTGATTAATGATAATCTTGATAAAACAATTGAATTAAGACATTGGTTTCATCAAAATGCTGAATTAAGTAATAGGGAGTTCAAAACAGCAGCGAGAATTGCTGATGAGCTTACAAAAATTGGATATAAACCAGTAACTGGAATTGCTAAAACTGGGGTTGTTGCAATTTTAAATGAGGGAAAACCCGGACCTGTTGTAGGACTTAGGGCAGATATTGATGCTCTCCCTGTAAAAGAAAGGGCTGATATTCCTTGGGCATCGAAACAGAAGGGTGTTTATAATGGTGAAGAAGTTCCTGTAATGCATGCTTGTGGTCATGATATGCATACAGCTATTTTATTAGCTGCAGCTAAAATTTTATATGATATTAGAGATGAAATACCTGGTCAGGTTAAATTAATTTTTCAACCAGCTGAGGAAGGCGCACCCCCTGGTGAAGAGGGTGGAGCTGAACTTATGGTTAAAGAAGGTGTTTTAAAAAATCCTGATGTTGATGCAATTTTTGGATTGCATGTCTGGTCTGGATTGTATGCAGGTCAAGTTTATTTACGTCCTGAGGGTATAATGGCAGCTGTTAACGAATTTAGAATAGATTTGAAAGGTGTTCAAACTCATGGTTCAACACCATGGACAGGAAAGGACCCAATCGTTACTGCAGCGCAAATCGTTAATTCTTTACAGACTATTGTTAGTAGAAGTTTACCACTCACAGAAGCAGGGGCAGTAGTTACAATAGGTAGTATTCATGGTGGTGTCAGAAGTAATATTATACCTGAAGATCTTTACATGCTTGGAACAATAAGAACATTGGATAATGGCATGAAAGCTACAGTACTGAAAAGATTGGAGGAAATTGTGTATAATGTTGCGAAATCAAATAATATTGAAGCCAACATAACATATTTAGTTTCATATCCGATAACTTTTAATGATCCATACTTATATGAGGAAATATTACCAACTTTAGAGAGAGTTAATGGTAAAAAAAATGTTCATTTAATGAAGGCAATAACTGGTGCTGAGGATTTTTCATATTTTCAAGAAAAAGTTCCTGGAACATATTTTTTCATAGGAGGACAAAAGCCTGGTGTTGATTTGTCTACTGTAGCACCTCATCATACCCCAGACTTTTATGTGGACGACTCTGCAATTTCCACAGGTATTAGGTCAATGGTTGGGTTGACATTAGATTATATATTCAATAATTAATTTGGCATAATTTTAGCTTAATTGTTTACATGAAAAATCTATTAACAATTTTAACGGTATTATTGCTGTCTCAATCATTAATGTCTCAATTGTCTCTCGATCTAGAAAAAAGTAAGATTAAGTGGACAGGAAAAAAAATAACAAATGCCTCTCACTGGGGATCGCTAAGTTTTTCAGAGGCGAATTTAGACTTTGATGGCGATGATTTAGTTGGCGGTAAGTTTATTGTAGATATGAATTCAATGTCGGTTGATGATATTCAAGGTAGAGGAAAGCAAAGACTTGAAGGTCATTTAAGAAATGAAGATTTCTTTGATGTTGAAAATCACAAGGAAGCAATACTATTGTTTAATGAAAGAGTGCCTTTAAATAATGGTGTTTATGAAGTTACAGGAACACTTACCATAAAAGGTATATCAAATCCTGTGAAATTCACTCTAATTCCAATTGGAAACAACTATTCATCGAACTTAACTTTTGATAGAACAAAATTTGAAATTACTTATAGATCAGGAAACTTTTTTGAAAACCTTGGTGATAGGTTGATAAATGATGATGTTGAGTTAGAAGTAAATTTAGTTCAATAATTATTTTGAATTTTCTGGAGGAACTCTTCCAGAAAAATTCAACTCAAAATAATAACCAAGTTCATACAGAATTTGCTCACTATTGGATTTTCCGATAAAAGTAAGTCCAGCTGGTTCATTATTTTCCCTAAGTCCCATTGGAACAGTTAATGCTGGATTATGTGCAACTGCTGCATAACCTGCGTGATAGTTATTAATAGAAACCACTGCATCAAGTTTGTTTTTATCCATTGGAATATTGTAAAACTTATTTCCTTCTTCCATTAATCTAGATTTCAATTTTAAGAAATCTATTTTTGACATTGTATCTCTAATAATTTTTTTAAAAATACCTTGCCCATATGGTGATCTCTCAATTGAATCTAAATTATTATAATCAATAATTGATTTTATATCGTTCACCTCAATATTGTCATTTCCATAGTTTAACAAGTATTTTTTAAGATCCACTCTCATATCTTCATCTAAAATTTTTACAAATCCACTTAAATCAACTTTTGGAGCACTTATTTCTATCATTTCAATATCTTTTTCAATTAGAAAATCTATAGCATTCTTATACATTATATCATTTTCATAAAAATTTAAATAATAACCAATCTTTTGCACAGAGGGTTTAAAATTTAAGACATCATCAATCTGAATATCCAAATTTTCTTTTGAATAAGAATCATTATTGTCAAATTCATTTATTGCATTGTAGACAATCATATTGTCAATTATATTTTTTGTCATTGGACCAGCTGTATCTAGGGTTGACGATATTGGTATTATTCCTGATCTACTTACATTACCAATTGTTGGTTTCATTCCAACTAAAGAACTAGCTGAAGAGGGTGACAAAATCGATCCAGATGTTTCAGATCCTAAAGAAACAGATGTTAAATTTGACGCTGTAGCAGCTCCACTTCCTGAACTTGATCCACCTGTATCAATTTTCTTTCTTCCATAGGGGTTTAAAGTTTGACCACCCAAAGCAGTATATCCATTAGGACATCCAGAGCAAAAATAATTTGCCCATTCACTTAAATTTGTTTTTCCTAATATTAAAGCACCCTTTTCTTTTAACTTCTTAACTATATATGCATCTTTTGTGTAATTATTTTGAAGACTGTGAGCTCCAGCTGTTGTTGGTAAACTTTCAAAACCTATATTATCCTTTAATAATATAGGTATTCCAAAAATGGAATAAATATCAGAATTACCTTGACTGTCTTTTGATTTTGCTTCATCTAAAACATTTTTATTAATTGATATTATGGAGTTTAGATATGTATCTTTATTAAATTCTATTAAGTATATTCTTGAAATATAAAATAATGTAAGATCATGGTAAGAAAAGTCTTTATTAATCACACTTTGTTGAATTTCTGGAATACTTTTTTCAACTATTTTTGGTTTTAGTTTATCATATTTTGTTTTGATAAAATTTTCTATTTCATTTTCTAGACCATTAATTAATATGTTTTTATCAGTTGAGATAGATTGAATTCTTTTATATCTAAGTTTTTGATTTTCACTAGATGAATTTTTTGAAATTTCCTCAGTTTCATCATATGATTTCCATTTTTCCAAGCTTGAATTACAGCTAATAAATAATAGAATTAATATCAATTTTATAATTATTTTCATATCATATTATTTTTTAAAACATCTTCCATTTGCATTCCTCTTGAACCTTTAATTAAAATATTTTCTTCTCTAATAATATCACCTAATTCATAAAAATCTTCTTTTGTCTTGAAAAAAATATTTTTAACTGAATCTTGTTTTAATTTAAAAAACTCTTCACCAATAAAAATACATCTATCAATATTGAACTCATCAGCTATATCGATTATTTTTTTGTGCTCAATTTCTGAATTTTCACCTAGCTCAAACATGTCACCTAAAACCAATGCCTTTGTCCCTTTATTTTTTATAAACGATTGAATTGCGAACTCAACACTAGTTGGGTTTGCATTATATGCATCTAGAATTACATTTTTATTATTAATTTTAATTATCTCAGATCTGTTATTCTTAGAGCTGAAGTTTTTTAATTTTTTGCGAATAAGTTTTGGATCGATACCAAATTCTAATCCAATAGCTATAGCAGAACAAACATTTGAAAAATTATAGTCTCCATAAAGATTAGATTCATAAACGATATTATTGCATTTAACTATGACGTTATCACTTTCAATAATTTCAAACATATATTTGGCTTCTAATTTTGATCCGAAAGAAAAATGATTTGAAGATTTAAACTTGATTTGTTCAGGGTCATCATAATTTATTATCAAGATTTTGTTATTTGTTATTAACCAATTATAGAGTTCAGTTTTAGCCCTTATTACACCGCTAATATTCTTGAATCCCTCTAAATGAGCCTTACCAAAATTTGTTATGTATCCATAATCTGGCTCAGCTATTTTAGTTAAAAAATCAATTTCACCAAAATTATTCGCACCAAGCTCAATTACAGAAAATTCAGTATCGCCTTTAATTTTTAACAAACTTAATGGGACACCAATATGATTATTAAAATTACCTTCAGTTGATGTAGTTTTGTAATTTGTGCTAAGAATAGAATGTATTAGTTCTTTTGAGGTTGTTTTGCCATTGCTTCCAGTAATTGCTAAAATTTTTGATTTTAACCTTTTTCTGTGATATAAAGCCAAATTCTGAAGTGCTTTTAGAGAGTCATCAACTTTTATAATATTTTTATTTTTATTAAAATTAATTTCATCAGAATCAATTACAGCTATTTTTGATCCTTTTTTTAGTGCCTCATCAGCAAACTTGTTGCCATCAAAATTTTCACCCTTAATAGCAAAAAAAATAGAACCCTTAGAAATTGATCTTGAATCAATATCAATTATTGAATTACAGTCTAGAAACTTTTGATATAATTGTTTGGTGTTCATTAACTAAATAAAGATAATGAGATTAGTCTTAATAAAATGATGAAGATTTTTATCTTTTCTTTGGTTTGGAAACATTCCTAGATTCACCAAGGTAGGACATGGCACATCTGAATCCAATATAATTTGTAGTCATGTACTCTGGGAAAAACCTTCTTTGTGCAGGATCTAGATAATAAGACCTATCTAGCCAAGAACCACCTTTATACACCCTGGAATCATTACTTATTAAAGATGATCTAAAATCGCTGGGATCAGATTGATTATCAGAAGGAGCATTATACATTTGTTTGTTTTGATCTTGACCCATGTAGAAAAATCTTGATGATTCAGAGTCCCCATCCCTAAAGTCACGGTTATCAGATTTTGAGTAGTTAGTTCGAATTAAATCAATAGAGTCTAAATTCACTTCAATTAATTCACCTGGCAGGTTTTTAAAATTTATCCTACCATTAGGTAATCTCTCAAATTGGTCTGAAAGATTTTCTTTAGTCACAGTTGTAACTTTTCCAGATTCATCAATAACTGGTTTAGTATATAAGTTCCCTCTGAAATAATTAAAGTCATTTGCATCTTCATCTATTATTGGCCTATAAACATCAGCAACCCATTCAGCTACATTTCCACCCATTCCAAAAAGTCCAAAGCTGTTAGGTGGGTATGATCTAACAGAGGTCGTAATTCCAGATCCAGTTTCTGACCATCCTGCAATACCACCATAATCACCTTTTCCAAGTTTGTAATTTGCTAACTGATCACCCAGGGTTTTTTTCCTTTGGGATCTTGTATATTCACCTTCCCATGGGAATTTCTTTTTTCCTCTGTATAAATTTGCATTTCTCATTTCATCCATTCCAAGAGCTGCATATTCCCATTCAGTTTCGGTGGGAAGTCTGTATGCAGGTAATAAAATTCCATCTTCAATACCTGCAAAATCAAAACTGTCAGCTTCAGTTTTTGCCTTATCACCGATGAGTTCTTCAATATTATCGCCTAGTGAATTTTCAGGATCTAAAAGATATCTGTTGGTATTAAAGTTTAGTTTTGAATTTGGATTTAAAACGGAATCTCTATTTAGGTAACCTTTTTCTGCTAGAATTCTCACATTTACTCTTTGAGTTCTCCATTTTGCATAATTCGTTGCTTGTTTCCAACTAACTCCAACTACAGGGTGATTTTGAAAAGCTGGGTGCCTTAAATAATTATTGACCATATCCTCATTAAATCCAAGTGGATTTCTCCAAACTAGAGTATCGGGTAAGGCAGATTTATAAATTTCTACAAGATCATTATCATTGCCATACATGTTTTTAAGCCAAAATAAATACTCAACATACATGGCGTTTGTAACTTCGGTTTCGTCTAAGAAAAACGATCTGACATATTGTTGCGTAGGAGTGTTATTCCAATCATGCATAACATTGTCTTTTGTATTTCCCTTAACAAATGTACCTCCCTGAATGAATATCATCCCAGGAGCATTAATTTGACCTTTATATTTGCTGTTTAATTTAAAACCTCCATCTGATGAATTTATCTTCCAACCTGTAGCTTGAGAAATATTTTTTCCGGATTTATAACTATTCTTATTACAAGAAATAATAAAAATTAGAGAAAATATTAGAATGAACAGAGGGGTTTTTTTCATAATTTGATTGTAAATATATGAAGTTTCAATGTTTTTTAATAAAATTATCAATAAACATGCCTAAATAAGTTTATTGTAACATTAGTTTATATATTTACATTTGAACTTTAAAATCTTCAATGAGGTTTAAATTTTTACTTGTAACAATATTTATTTATGTATCTGGAATTTCTCAAGAACGAAGGGTAATAACAACTGCTGTCCCTTTTCTTATGATTGCCTCTGATGCTCGTGCTGCAGGAATTGGTGAACAAGGAGTTGCTACATCAATGGATAATTTTTCGCAACATTGGAATCCATCAAAATATGTTTTTTCTGAATCAAGTTCAGGCATTGCGTTCAGTTATACACCTTATTTAAGTAAATTAGTTAATGATATTTTTCTTGCTAATATCTCATACTACAACAAGCCAAATGAAAGGTCTTCTTGGAGCGCAAGTTTAAAATATTTTAGTTTAGGTGATATTGATATTTTACAAAACCCTCTTGACATCCCAATTATTGAAAATCCAAATGAATTTACGTTAGATGCAGCATATTCTTTAAAACTTAACGAAAATTTTGCCTTAGCAGTTTCAGGACGTTTTTTACTTTCTGATGTTAAGTTACAGACTGTAGATTCTGA
Source organism: uncultured Bacteroidota bacterium (assembly GCA_902595555.1). Classification (GTDB taxonomy): domain Bacteria; phylum Bacteroidota; class Bacteroidia; order Flavobacteriales; family Flavobacteriaceae; genus Eutrophosalina. Next base: position 25,199 of record CACJQM010000001.1, read on the forward strand.
GACCGAAGCTGCAAGTTCGGTTGCAGTAGATATATCTGGTTTTTACGAATCAGACTCTAGATCATATAAAAATTTTGATGGTATTTTTAGAGCTGGTTTTAATATTTCCAACATCGGCCCTAAAATGAAATATTCTAAGTTAAATAATGGGACAGAAAGTTTTATTCCTAGTAATCTTCGATTAGGATCTGGATTTGAATTCATATTTGATAGTAACAATAGCTTAGCAGTCACATTGGAAATTAATAAACTGTTAGTTCCATCTCCTAGTGTTGAGGTATTGAATTCGAATGGTGATATTGTGGCATACAGACAGCCAGATCTTGGATTCTTACAAGGAATTTTTAAATCATTTGGAGATGCACCAGATGGATTTGCTGAAGAATTAAAGGAACTTACCTACAGTTTAGGATTTGAGTATTCATTTAATAAATCCTTTTTTCTGCGATCTGGCTATTTTAGTGAACACGAGTTGAAAGGTTCAAGAAAATTTATTACAATCGGAACTGGATTTAATACCTCTAGGAATTTAAATATCGACTTATCATATTTAATATCAACATCTGAGGTTATTAGTCCATTAGAAAATACTGTAAGACTTTCACTTGGTTTTAATTTTCTGTAAATAAGTTAAAATCACTCATATTCTTCTTGATTTCTTATACCATTCGTATGGAAAATTTCAATTATCTTTGCACTGGATTATGAAGCCAATTACAAAAGAAACTTATTTAAAATGGTACGAAGAAATGCTTTTTTGGAGAAAGTTTGAAGATAAGTTAGCTGCAGTCTATATTCAACAAAAAGTTAGAGGTTTTCTTCATTTATATAATGGACAAGAGGCAGTTCTTGCTGGAGCTCTCCACGTAATGAATATGGATAAAGATCGAATGATAACAGCATACAGAAACCATGTAATGCCAATTGGAATGGGCGTTGATCCAAAAAAGGTTATGGCTGAGCTTTATGGTAAATCTACAGGAACATCTATGGGTTTGGGCGGATCTATGCATATTTTTTCCAAAGAGCATCGTTTTCATGGGGGTCACGGAATTGTCGGCGGACAAATTCCACTTGGTGCGGGTATGGCCTTTGGAGACAAATATTTCAATCGCGGAGCAGTCACTTTATGTTTCATGGGTGATGGTGCGGTCAGACAAGGATCATTCCATGAAACATTGAATTTAGCTATGTTGTGGAACTTGCCTGTAGTTTTTGTTGTTGAAAATAATGGATATGCTATGGGTACATCTGTAAAGAGAACTTCAAATCACACTGACATATGGAAACTTGGATTAGGTTATGAAATGCCATGTGGACCTGTTGACGGAATGAATCCAGTAAAGGTTGCTGAAGCCCTTGATGAGGCAATAGATAGAGCTCGAACTGACAAAGGACCAACTTTATTAGAAATGAAAACTTACAGATACAGAGGACATTCAATGTCTGATGCCCAAAAATATAGAACTAAAGAAGAGGTTGAAGAGTATAGAAAGATTGATCCAATTAGTCAAGTAAAAGAAATCATAATACAAAATAATTATGCATCACCCGATGATATTTTACAGATTGATGCAAGGGTAAAACAAAAAGTAATAGAGTGCGAAAAATTTGCTGATGAATCTCCATATCCAGAAAAAAATGTTATGTATGATTCGGTATATGAGCAAGAAGATTACCCTTTTTTAAAACATAAACCTGAATAAATGGCTGAAGTAATTAAAATGCCTAGACTTAGTGATACCATGGAGGAGGGTGTAGTTGCTCAATGGTTAAAGAAAGTAGGTGATAAAGTATCAGAAGGTGACATTTTAGCTGAAATTGAAACTGATAAAGCTACAATGGAATTTGAATCATTTTATGAGGGTACTCTCCTTCATATTGCCATAGAGGAGGGTATAGCAGCTAATGTTGATTCAATACTTTGTATAATTGGTGATGAAAATGAAGATATCTCTTCATTAATTGGAGTAGAAAAAGATGAGGGCTCAAATTCTCAACTTGATCTTGTTGATCAAATAAATGAACAGGAAAATAATGAACAAAATGATGTAAAAGAAAATGATAATTCAAATCAATCATTAGTGAAAGAGGATATATTAAGTAATGACAATGCAAACGTAGAGTACATTACAATGCCCAGACTGAGTGATACAATGGAAGAAGGTACCATATCAACATGGTTAAAAAAAGTAGGTGATGATGTCTCTGAGGGAGATATTTTAGCCGAAATTGAAACGGACAAAGCTACAATGGAATTCGAATCTTTTTACAATGGGAAACTTGTACATATTGGAGTTAGTGAGGGAGAAACTGTAAAAGTAGATGATCTGATAGCTATAATTTCTGATTCTGATGTTGATATAGATGATTTGTTAAGTAATTATGGTAAAAATCAAACATCTGAAGATAATAACGAACAAGTTGCTGAAAATAATCAAATTGATGAAAAGTTAGACGAAGAAAATCCTGTTCAAAATATTGAAATTAAAAGTGTTGATTTATCAGAATCTAGGATATTAGCTTCTCCTTTAGCTAAAAAAATTGCCGAAGAGAAAAATATAGATTTATCTACAATTAAAGGTTCTGGTGACAACGGCAGAATTGTAAAAAGTGATTTAGATAATGCTCATAATAATTTAACTCAGGAAACAGCTGCTGTAATTAATAAAGAAACTCAGCCCAAACAAGAAGCTGCGCCTGTAGCTCCTTTAAAAAAACTGGTTGCTGGTGAAGAGTCATTTGAGGATGTTCAAAATTCGACAATGAGAAATGCAATAGCTAAAAGATTATCTCAATCAAAATTCTCAGCACCTCATTATTATTTAGGTGTTGAATTTAATATGGATAATGCAATTGCTTTCAGAGAACAGTACAACTCTATTCCAGATACAAAAATATCTTTTAATGATATAGTTATTAAAGCTTGTGCTGCAGCATTGAAAAAGCATCCACAAGTAAATTCACAATGGATGGAAAATTCAATTAGACTTAATCACCACGTTCATATTGGTGTTGCTGTAGGAGTTGAAGATGGTCTTGTTGTCCCTGTAATTAAATTTGCTGACCAGGAATCTCTACATTCAATAAATACCATGGTTAGAGATTATGCTGTTAGAGCTAAATCTAAAAAATTAAGACCCGATGAAATTGAAGGAAGTACATTTACAGTTTCAAATCTAGGTATGTTTGGAATACAAGAATTTACTTCCATAATTAACCAGCCAAATTCTGCGATTCTTTCAGTAGGAAGTATTGTAAAAAAACCAGTGGTTTTAAATGATAAAATTGTAGTTAGTAATACAATGAAGGTTACATTAGCTTGTGATCATAGATCTGTTGATGGTGTGACTGGTTCTTTGTTTTTAGAAACATTAAAAGGATTTATCGAAAATCCTGTTACAATCTTAGTTTAATGAAAAATATTATAATTACAGGAACTAGTTCTGGTATTGGGCTTGAGTTAGTTAAAATTTATTCGGAAGAAGGCTTTAATGTAATTTCATTATCAAGATCAGAACTCCCTTTAAATTCATCGAATGGAATCAGACATATAAAGTTTGACATAACTAGTGATGAATCAATTCATGACCTGGTTAACATTATCCAAAATGAATATAAAACTGTTGATGTCCTTATAAACAACGCTGGAAAACTAATAAATAAATCATTTAAAGATCTTTCTAAAAAAGATTTTTATTCAGTATTTGATGTAAATTTTTTTGGTGTTGTCAATTTAATTCAAAAACTATTGCCATTTTTCAATAATGATTCCCATGTTGTAAATATCAGTAGTGTTGGTGGATTAATTGGAAGCTCCAAATTTCCAGGTCTAACTGCTTATTCATCAAGCAAAGGAGCTTTAAATATTTTAACTGAGGTGCTCGCTGAGGAGTTTAAAGAAAATGGACCCAAATTCAACTCACTTTCTTTGGGATCAGTTAATACTCCCATGTTAAATGAAGCTTTTCCAGGATATGAAGCTCAAGTAGACCCTCACGAAATGGCATCCTATATATTTAATTTTGCTAATACAGCATCAAATATTTTTAACGGAAAAGTTATACCAGTTTCATCTACAAATCCATGAAAGATATCTTATCATTAATTCCAAATGAAGTTAATGATTATGTAAAAAGTTTGATTGAGGGTCAAGATCTTGTAATTAGAACAGTTCCCAAAAGAAGAACAAAACACGGTGATTACAGAAAGTTTAATAATAAACATGTTATTACAATAAATCAGATTGATAATAAGTATAGGTTTCTACTTATTTTAATACATGAACTTGCACATTTTAATGTTTATAAAAAAAATATTAGAACTAACCCGCATGGTACAATATGGAAAAACGAGTTTAAAAAATTATTGCAACCAATTTTAGAAAAAAATATATTCCCTCATTTTCTACAGATTTTAATTAAGTCACACATGAAAAATCCAAAATCATCATTTTCATATGACAGTCCTTTAGAGATGGAGCTTAATAAGTATGATAATGATAATGAAAATTACACTTATCTAGAAGATATTGAAATAGGGAATTTTTTTAGATATAATAACGACAAGCTTTATAAAAAAATTGAAAAAAGAAGAAAAAGGTATCTTTGTATTGAAAATAATACTGGAAGAAAATATTTGTTTCTTCCTCATGCTAAAGTTGATTTAATATGAAAAAAGTTGCTATAAGCGGATATTTTGACCCTATTCACGTAGGTCATATTGAATACATTAATAATGCAAAAAAATTAGGCGATTGGTTAATTGTAATAGTAAATAACAATAAGCAATGTGCATTAAAAAAAGGAAAACATTTTATGGATGAGAACGACAGAGTTACAATTGTTAAAAATATTAAAACTGTTGATGAGGTCTTTTTATCTATTGATGATGATAAAACTGTCTGTAAATCATTGAAAACACTAAATCCTGATGTCTTCGCAAATGGTGGGGATAGAAAAAACTATGAAATCCCAGAATCAAAAGTGTGTAGAGAAAATAATATTGAAATAATTGATGGTTTAGGTGATAAAATAAGGAGTTCATCAGATTTAACTGGCTTAAAAGAAATTAAATAAATATTGGAAACAAAATTTGATTTTAACGAAAATTCTGAGCAAACAGATATTAAAAAAAATGCAGAGGGTTTATTAAATGGAATTATAGTTTTTTTAAAAAGTGTTCTAAGCTTTCATAACGATGTAGATAAAAACTCTACTGTAAATGCGATTAAGGCAGATATATCCATGAAAGGAACAACTGCTTGGATTCTTATTTGTTCAATTTTAATTGCATCAGTTGGTCTAAATGCGAACTCAACACCAGTTGTAATTGGTGCCATGTTAATTTCTCCACTATTGGGGCCCATTCTTGGTCTAGGCTTTTCTATAGCAACAAATGATATAGAAACATTGAAAAATTCTTCTATAAACTTTATAGTTATGGTTGTCTTAAGCGTTGCTACATCATATTTATTTTTTCTAATTTTTCCACAAGGTGAAGAGATATCAGAATTACTATCTAGAACTAAGCCAGATTTAAGAGATGTTCTAATTGCCTTTTTTGGTGGCTTAGCTTTGATAATAGCTAAAACAAAAAAGGAAAATATCAGCTCAGCCATTTTTGGAGTTGCTATAGCTACGGCTTTGATGCCTCCATTGTGTACAGTTGGTTTTGGTTTAGCTGAAAAAAATATGGATTATGCAGGCGGAGCAATCTTCCTTTTTGTAATTAACAGTATTTATATCATAATCGCAACATATATTGTTCTAAAGATTTTAAGATTTCCTTTAATTAATTATGCAAATTCGTCCAGAAGAACTTTTATAAATAGAATTGTAACTGTTATTTCAATTTTAATTTTGATCCCAGCAGTAATTAAATTTAATGATGTTATAAAAGAAAGTTCTTTCAATTCTCAAGGCAAAGATTTTTTAAATAATGAATTAGTTGGGCTACCAAATTTTGAATATTTAGTAAAGAGGGCTGAAATTGATTATAATGATGGAGATTCAAAAATTTCAATAAATACTTTCGGACAAAAGCCGCTTAATGACGAGACTATATCATTTTTAAATAAAAAAATCAAAAATTATAGTTCACTTGAAAATACAATTCTTGAGTTTAACCAAGAAAAATCAAATTCAACTAACTCAAATGAATTTATTAAAGAACTTCGTTTTAGAGATTCATTGGAATTGGTTTCTAAATCAAATGAAATAAATAAATTGAATCAAAAACTAAATGATTTAGAAAGTTTAAGTATAGAAAAATTAATTTTTAACTCATTAGCAAAAGAAATTAAAATTATATATCCAGATCTGAATGAATTTGAGGTTTTTGAAACAATTAAGACTGATTTCAATGAAATAGACACTGTATTAGTTTTCAATTTGAGATGGAATAAAGAATTAGAAAACGAAGAAAAACTAAAGCTTGATGAAAATGTAAGAAATTGGCTAAAGTTTCAGCTAGACAATGATGTTTTTGAAATCAGAAGCAATACTAATTAATTATTTAATTTCTAAGTTTTTTTAAAAGTTCAGATGAGTAGACAAAATCTTCAACTTCTTTGTTTGTAGATTTTAAAATTTCTTTATTGGTGCCTTGCCATATTTTATATCCACCCTTTAGAAAAACAATATTTTCTCCAATTTCAATGACTGAGTTCATGTCATGAGAATTGATAATTGTAGTAATATTATATTCTTTTGTTATTTCTTGAATAAGTTGGTCAATAACAATAGCCGTCTTAGGATCAAGACCAGAGTTTGGCTCATCACAAAACAGGTATTTAGGATTCATAACTACCGCTCTTGCAATTGCAACTCTTTTTTGCATGCCACCTGATAGTTCTGATGGTAATTTATTTACTGCATCTTTTAAATTAACTCTTTCTATAAATTTCATTGCTCTTGAATTTTTTTCAGATTCGTTAATTTTTGTCAACATATCGAGGGGAAATCTTACATTTTCAAGAACATTCATGGAGTCAAATAATGCACTTCCTTGAAAAACCATACCCATCTGGCGACTAATTTCTAACTTTTCATCACTGTTCATATTTTTAGATGAAATACCATCATAAATTATTTCACCTGAATCAACCTGATAAAGACCTAAAAGACATTTAAGTAATACTGTTTTCCCAGATCCACTTTGGCCAATAATCAAATTTGTTTTTCCTCTATGAAAAACTGTATTAATCTGATTTAAGACCTCAGATTTGTCGAATGATTTAAATATGTTATTGACTTCAATCACTTGTTTACGATAATAAAAGTTGAGTTACTATATAATTTAAAATAATAATAATTATTGATGTCCAATAAAATGATTTTGTACTGGCCTTTCCTACATCAAGTGCACCTCCTTTCATGTAATATCCATGAAATGCTGGTACTGTTGCTAATACAAATGAAAAAATAAGTGTTTTTATGTAGGAATATGTAATATGGTATGAATCAAAGTCCATTTGGATACCTTGTATGTAAGCTTCACTTGGCACACCTGTTAATGTCATTGCTAATAGTCCACCTATAATCCCTAAAAACATTGAGATTGTAATTACAAAAGGATATAATAACATTGCAATAATTTTAGGAAATACAAGGTAATTGAGAGAGTTTATTCCCATGACCTCCAATGCATCAATTTGTTCTGTAACTCTCATTGTTCCAATACTAGAGGTAATATAAGATCCGACTTTACCTGCCATTATGATTGAAATAAATGTTGGAGCAAATTCTAGAATTACTGATTGTCTTGTCGCAAAACCTATTAGTGTTTTAGATAGCAAAGGGTTTTCTAAATTTAGGGCCATTTGAATTGAGACAACACCACCAATAAAAAAAGACAGTATAGAAACAATTTGAATTGAGTCTAGAACTAAATCATTGATCTCTTTAAAAATTTGCTTGTAAAGAATTTCTTTTTTACAGGATTTACTAAAGGAAATTTTTATCATTAAAAAATACTTCCCTATATCATGTAAAAAATTCATTTTATAATTGGTAAGTTATAGCATTTATGTTCATTCCAGCACCAACACTAGCAAATAAAATAATATCACCCTTATTTATTTTATGCTCTTTAAAATTAGTTTTTAAAACTACATCATAAAGTGTGGGTATTGTAGCAACAGAGGAATTTCCAAAAATGTCAACACTAATTGGCATAATGTCCTTAGGTATTTTTTTTTCAAATTGTTTATAAAAATATTTTAAAACAGCTTCATCAAGTTTCTCATTAGCTTGGTGTAAAAATATTTTTTTAACATCATCAATGTCTTTTCCACTTTCCTCAAGGCAAGTTTTTAGTGCAGCTGGAATATTGGAAATTGCAAACTCATAAACTTTTCTACCATTCATTTTAATATGCTTGATTTTTTCTTTGTTTTTGGGATCGTAAGATTTATCACAAAAAAGGTATAAAGCTTCTTTTCCTGCCTTAGTGATGGTTTTGTGTGATAGTATTCCACCATCATCTGATGTTTCTTCTATAATTGCCGCTCCAGCTCCATCTGCAAAAATCATGGAATCTCTATCTGAATGGTCAATTGTTCTTGAAAGAGTATCTGCTCCTATTACTAAACATCTTTTCGCCATTTTAGATTTTATAAATGATTTTGCCTGGATTATTCCCTCAATCCAACCTGGGCAACCAAAAATTAAGTCATATGCTACACAATTTTCATTAATAATTTCAAGTTTATGTTTAACCATTGTGGCAACTGAGGGTAATGATATATATTGGTTGGTCCCATATTCAATATTTCCAAAATTGTGAGCAACAATAATATAATCAAGAGATTCTTTATCAATTCCTGCATCTTTTATTGCTTCAATTGATGCAAAAGCTGCTAGATCAGATGTCATGTGCTCTTTATCTGCATATCTTCTTTCTTGAATACCTGTAATTGATTGAAACTTTTCAATAATTTCATCGTTAGAATTAGGATAACCATTTCCATCTTTATCAAAAAACACCTTGTCAGCAAATGAACTGTTTTTAATTTTATTTTTTGGTATGAAGGAACCAGTACCTGTTATGTGTATTGGCATATAATTATTTTGATCAAAAATAGGAATAAATTAGGACTCAATATAATCTTCAATCGGTGCACAAGTACAAATCAAATTTCTATCTCCAAAGGCTTCATCAATTCTGGTGACAGATGGCCAAAATTTATTACTCCTCAAATAAGGCATTGGAAATGCTGCCTGCTCTCTAGAATAATTGAGATTCCATTCATCATCAGTTAGAGTAAGTTGAGTGTGAGGAGCATTTTTTAAAATATTGTATTCATCATCCTTGTTGCAAGTAATAATTTCACTTTTGATTAAAATTAGAGCATCACAAAATCTATCAATTTCCTCAAGACTTTCACTTTCAGTAGGTTCTATCATCATGGTGCCTGGAACAGGAAATGAAACCGTAGGGGCATGGAAACCATAATCAATTAGCCTCTTGGCAATATCCATAACATCAACACCAAACTCATCTTTATAATCTCTGCAGTCAATAATTAATTCATGAGCAGATCTCCCTTTTTCACCTTGGTAGAGTATTTTATAATCTTTTTCAATCCTTTTCTTAATGTAATTTGCATTAAGTATGGCTATCTCAGTAGCTTTTTTTAAACCGTCAGGCCCCATCATCGATATATATCCATAAGAAATCAGACATGCCATTGCAGATCCCCATGGCGCAGCTGAAATTGCTTTAACTCCATGTTTTTTTGTAATATTTCTATCAGTTTGAGGAAGAAAGTCTACTAAATGCTTTGCAACACAAATAGGCCCGACGCCAGGTCCACCACCGCCATGTGGAATGGAAAAAGTTTTATGTAAATTTAAATGACATACGTCAGCACCAATTGAATATGGATTGGTTAGTCCAACTTGAGCATTCATGTTAGCACCGTCCATATATACTTGACCTCCATTGTCATGTATAGTTTGCGTAATTCTTTTTATTGAAGATTCAAAAACACCATGAGTTGATGGGTAAGTAATCATTAAAGCGGCTAGATTTTCACTGTTTTCTTCAGCTTTTTTTATTAGGTCATCTTCATCAATATTTCCAAATTTATCAGTGCCCACAACAACAACTTTCATTCCTGCCATTACTGCAGATGCTGGGTTAGTACCATGAGCTGAAGCTGGAATAATACAAATATTTCTATTTGTTTGTTTTATGCTTTTAAAGTATGATCTAATTACCATTAATCCGGCATATTCGCCTTGAGCACCAGAATTTGGTTGTAGTGATGTCCCGCTAAAGCCGGTGATTTCATTAAGTTGTAGTTCAAGTTTATTCAACATTATGTTGTAGCCTTCAACCTGGTTATTAGGAGCAAAAGGATGAATATTGTTCCAACGAGGTGAGCTTAATGGTAACATTTCAGCAGCAGCATTTAATTTCATTGTACAAGAACCAAGCGCAATCATAGAGTGATTTAATGCAAGATCTTTTCTTTCTAATGATTTAATATATCTCATCATTGAAGTTTCAGAATGGTATGAATTAAATACCTTTTCATCTAGAAAACTAGATTTTCGATTAAGTTCTTCAGATATAGAATTAAAATTAATTTTTGAAATATTAAAATCTATTTCTTTTCCGGTTATGGAAGAAAAAATATCAATTAATTTATTAACATCTTCGATTTCTGTAGCTTCATTTAAAGATATAGAGAACTCATTATCATTTATGAAATTGAAATTTAATTTATTTTGAAGAGCTGCTTCTCTAACTTTTTCTACTGGATATTTAAAATGTAAAGTATCAAAATAAGTATCATTTAATTGATCTAATCCTAGTAACTTGAGTTTCTCATCAAGTATTTTAGTTAGTCTATTAATTTTATCACCAATTTCAATCAATCCATTTTTACCATGATAAACAGCATACATTCCTGCCATAACAGCTAATAAAACTTGAGCAGTACAAATATTTGAGGTTGCTCTTTCCCTTTTTATATGCTGTTCTCTAGTTTGAAGAGCCATTCTTAATGCTCTATTACCATTTCTATCCTTAGACACGCCAATAATTCTGCCTGGTATAAACCTTTTATAATCGGTTTTCGTAGCAAAGTATCCTGCGTGAGGCCCGCCATATCCTAATGGAATCCCAAATCTTTGTGATGTTCCAACAACAACATCACAATTGAATGAGGCAGGTTCTTTTAACAAAGTTAAAGCCATTAAATCAGCAGCTACTATTAATTTTGAGTTAGAATCCAGAACTTTTTTTGAAATATTTTCCAGATTATTAATTTTACCTGTTTTACCAATATATTGTACTATACATCCAAAAACACTATCGTCTATATTTATTAAATCATAATCAGCAATTTCAATTTCAATTCCAAGGGGTTCAGCTCTAGTTTCTAAAACACTTATGGTTTGGTCAAAAACATCACTACTTATTACAAACTTGTTTACTCCATTTTTGATTTGATCTCTTGTTCTACAACCAAATAACATTGTCATTGCTTCGGCTGCAGATGTTCCTTCATCTAAAAGAGAGGCATTAGAAATTTCCATTCCAGTCAAGTCACAAATTACGGTCTGGTAATTTAGTAGAGCTTCCAATCTACCTTGTGCAACTTCTGCTTGATACGGCGTATATGCTGTATACCACCCTGGATTTTCCAAAATATTTCTTTGAATTACAGGTGGAAGTATTGCTTCATTATAGCCTAGTCCAATATAGTTTTTGAAATATTTATTTTTTTGAGAAAGCTGATAAATATGAGTAGAGTATTGGGATTCGGAGATTGCATTGTCAAGCTTTAATTTCTCTTTAGTTCTAATTTCATCAGGTATAGTTTCTTGAATTAATTGTTCTAGGGATTCAACTCCTAAAAAATCTTTCATAGATTTTTCATCAACTTCGGAAATACCAATATGTCTATCTGAAAATTTTCTCATTATTTTATGTTCAAAAATATATATTAATGTTTAATATGATTGACAAAAACCATGCACTTTTAACAAAGTTTTTAACTTGTTTATTGACAATATGATTTAATGTTTCTCTTGGATGAAATTAATCATCTAAAGATGAAGATTTTACGTTGTTTTCTAGTTGTTTTTTGTAGTCAATAATTTTTTGTAAAATCTCAGGATTACTTGACCCTAAAATTTCAGCAGCAAGGATACCGGCATTCTTTGCCCCATCTAAAGCTACTGTTGCAACAGGTACTCCCCCTGGCATTTGTAAAATTGACAGTATCGAATCCCATCCATCTATTGAATTTCTAGACTTTACGGGTACTCCAATAACAGGTAATGGTGTATTTGAGGCAACCATTCCAGGCAGGTGAGCAGCTCCACCTGCTCCAGCAATTATTACTGAAATACCATTTTTGTGAGCATTCTTACTGTATTCCATCATTTTTTCGGGTGTTCTATGAGCTGAAACGATATCTATTTCATAATCTATTCCGAAATCCTTCAAAATATTTTCAGCTTCCTTCATTACAGGATAATCTGATTTACTTCCCATTATAATTCCAACTTTAGACATTTTTTTTGCTTTTTACTTTAATATTGTTTTTTAATGATTTTGCTTTTGCATATGCATCTTCAAATTTATCACAAATAATTGTTATGTGCCCCATTTTTCTATTAGGCCTAGTTTCTTTTTTTCCGTAAATGTGAAGGTTTGCTGAATTACATGCAAACACTTGATCTAAATTTTCATAATATACATCTCCAAAATGATTTTCATCGCCAACTAAATTTAACATAATTGCAGTTCCATTATGTTTTGTTTCACCTAGTTTCAAATTAAAAATTGATCTTATATGTTGTTGGAATTGAGAACTTTTACATGCTTCAATAGAAAAATGTCCGCTATTATGAGGTCTTGGAGCTACTTCGTTAACTAATATTTCATCTCCTTTTAAAAACATCTCAACAGCTAATAAACCAATGCAATCAAGGGATTTAGCGATTTTAATAGCTAATTCTTTTGCATAATCATTTGTTTCTGATGATATATTAGCAGGACTAATCACAAACTCGACTTGATTTGAATTAGAATTAAATTCCATTTCAACTGTTTCAAAACATTTGATTTCACCAGAAACATTTCGAGAAACTATTACGCTTAATTCTTTTTCAAATGGAACAAAATCTTCAATAATCATTTCTGTGTCAGGTAAGTCATCAATATCCTCAATTGAATTTAGAATTTTGACTCCAAAGCCATCATATCCAAACTTTGTTTTTTTCCAAATGCATGGAAATTTAATTTCACCTTGTTCGATGTATGATTTTAAAACAGATTTATTTGAGAAAAACCTAAAGTCAGCAGTTGGAATATTATTTTTTTGAAAAAAGTTTTTTTGTTCATTTTTATCTTGAACTATTCTAAGTGTTTTTGATCTTGGATAAACCTTTTTTCCAACTTTCTCAAGTGATTCTAAAGCATCAACATTGACCTGTTCAATTTCAAACGTAATTACATCACAATTCTTACTAAAATCCATTACAATATTGTAATCCTTAAAATCACCTTGGTAGAATTTACTTGCCAGGTTCTTACATGGTGATTCATTACTCGGATCTAAAACACTTGTATATATCCCCATTTTATTACACTCAGCTAAAAGCATTTTGCCTAGCTGTCCACCACCAAGAATACCAAGTTTCTTTCCAAATAATTTTGAATCCATGAGTGCAAAAATACATTAAATTATATTCAATTTTATAATTTAAGATTTGCACAGTAAATAGGTATATTTGTTTAAAATTACTTATATGTTGAATATTGTCATTTTTGGTAAGCCAGGTTCAGGTAAGGGCACACAAGCCTCTCTAATAAAAGATAATTATGATCTTGTTCATATTTCAACAGGAGATGTTTTTAGAAAGAATACATCACAAGGTACAGAGCTAGGTAAAGTTGCTGTTCAGTTCATGAGTAAAGGTGAGTTGGTCCCTGATGAAATTACTATTTCTATGTTAAAAGAGGAAATTAAAAGTTTCATGCCATGTAATGGATTTATATTTGACGGTTTTCCTAGAACTATTTTGCAAGCTAAATCACTAGATGATCTCTTAAAAAGTATGGAATTAAAAATTGATTTAGTTGTTGCTTTAGATGTTGATAATAAAAAATTAATTGAAAGATTACTAAAAAGAGGGAAGACCAGCGGGAGGAGTGATGATCAAAGTGAAGAAAAAATAAATAAAAGGTTAGAAGAATATGATAATAAAACTAAACCACTAATTAATTTTTATAAAATTCAAGAAAAATTTATTTCAATTAATGGAGTTGGAGAGTTTAATGAAGTAACAAACAGATTAATTTCAACCATAGATTCAAAGATTTAAATAATGACCGAAGACAATTTTGTTGATTACGTCAAGATAAATGTTAGGTCTGGAAATGGAGGTAAAGGCTCTGCCCACCTAAGAAGGGAGAAGTATGTTGCTAAAGGAGGTCCAGATGGTGGAAATGGAGGAAGAGGTGGTAATATTGTTTTTCTTTCTGACAAGAACTTATGGACTCTTTTTCATTTTAAATTTCAAAAACACTTCAAAGCCGAAAATGGGGGAGATGGAAGTAAATCTAGAAGTTCAGGCTCAAATGGAAAAGATGAAATTATAAGAGTTCCAGTTGGAACGCTTGTAAAAGACTCCGATACGAATCAAATTTTATATGAATCAATTAATGATGGAGATAAAAAAATTGTTGTTGAGGGTGGAAAGGGAGGATTAGGCAATTGGAATTTTAAGTCTCCAACAAACCAAACACCTAGGTATGCTCAGCCAGGTATAAGCGGAGTTGAGAAAAAATTGACTATTGAATTAAAAGTGTTGGCAGATGTAGGTTTAGTTGGCTTACCTAATTCTGGAAAGTCTACTCTTCTAAGTGTATTAACTGATGCAAAACCAAAAATTGCTAATTATGAGTTTACCACTTTAAAGCCAAATCTTGGAATAGTCAAGCATAGAGATTACAACACATTTGTTATTTCTGATATTCCAGGAATAATTGAAGGGGCTTCCAAAGGAAAGGGATTAGGTCATCATTTTCTTCGACATATTGAAAGAAATTCTATTCTAGTTATATTGATATCTGTTGAGTCAGAAAATGTTAAAAAGACATATGATATATTAATCAAAGAATTAAAAACATACAACTCAGAACTAATGGATAAAGAGAAGCTTTTGGTTATCTCAAAGTGTGATTTAATTGAAACAAAAGACTTTGATAAAATAAAAAGCAATTTTAACTCAACATTTAATAATATTGATATCCATTATATTTCATCCGTTACAATGAATGGTATAACTGAACTTAAAGACTTGATATGGAAAAAATTAAATTAATAATTCTTTTATTTTCTCTAACAGTTTTTTCGCAATCGGATTCTCCTATCACTGATGATTTTAAATCGATAGAAAAAATTGCAGATTCTCTATTTAAGAATAAAAACTTTATGGAGGCAACTAACTATTATGAAAAATTAGTAAAAGCAATGCCTAATGATTTTGATTACAGCTTTAAATATGCGGGTTCGTATGGTTTGTATGTAGAGTCGTTACCAAGATTACAACAAGTTAAGCACATAAGACAAATGATTAAGAGATTTGAAACCGCATTCAATCTTAAAAACGATGATATAGAGATTAATCGTGCATTACTTGAGATTTATTTAAGGGTACCAAGGTTCTTCGGTGGAGGAAATAAAAAAGCAAAAATGATCCTTGACAATATTTATTCTATCTCAGTAGAAGAGGGTAAAAAATCTGAGTTATTTTATAATAGTTTTTAGTTTTTATGGGTAATGTACATTTTATATCAATAGGAGGAAGTGTAATGCATAGCTTAGCAATCTCACTAAAAAAAATTGGTTACAATGTTTCTGGTAGTGATGATAAATTGTATGAACCATCTGCATCTAGATTAAAATTACATGGTCTATACCCGAATTCATTAGGCTGGGATACTAACAATATAAATGATAATCTAGATTTTGTCATTCTTGGTATGCATGCAAAAAAAGATAATCCTGAACTTTTAAAAGCTCAAAATCTTGGATTAGACATATATTCATACCCCGATTTTATTTTCAAAGTTTCCCAAACAAAAACTAGAATAGTTATTGGAGGAAGTCACGGTAAAACATCTATAACTTCAATGATATTACATGTTTTACAAAATAATAATATTAAGGTTGATTATGTATTAGGTGCTCAATTAGATGGCTTTGTAAACACAGTCTCACTCTCTGATGATAATGAATTTATTATTATTGAGGGTGATGAATATCTTTCATCTCCAATTGACCCTTCTCCAAAGTTTTTTAAATATAAAGCCAATATTGCTTTAATTTCTGGTATTTCTTGGGATCATATTAATGTTTTTGAATCACCTCAGGTTTATGCAAATCAGTTCTCTCTTTTTATCGACACAATTGTTGATGGGGGAGTTGTGGTTTATAATGAATTAGATACAACAGTTAAGGATATCGTAATGAATAACCAAAGTTTTGTACGTAAAATCGAATATAATCTTCCTGATTATAATATTTCAGACAATCAAATATTTATAAATTCTGATGAAGGTCAAATTCCTCTACAAATTTTCGGTAAACATAATCTTTCTAACCTTGAGGGAGCAAGAAAAATTTGTTCTCTCTTAGGAGTTTTTGATGAAGATTTTTACAATTCAATTTCTTCATTTAGAGGTGCTAGCAAACGTCTTCAAATTATTTATAATAATCATAAAAACTTACTAATTCGTGATTTTGCTCATTCACCCAGTAAGTTAAAAGCAAGCGTTGATGCAGTAAGAGAAACTTTTACTGACAGTTTTATAATTGCTGTTTACGAACTACATACTTTTAGTAGTTTTAATTCAAATTTTATTAATCAATATTCTGGCACCCTGGATAATTGTGACCTGCCTATTGTATTTTTTGATAAAAAAAATAATAAATTGGATTCATCAGATACAATTAATAACGAAAGTATTTCTAATGCATTTAATATTCCAAATCTGATAGTAATTGATAATCCAGATGATCTATTTAGTTATCTTTTTTCAATGGAATATAATAAAACATGTCTATTGCTGATGAGCTCAGGAAATTTTGGATCTATGGATATAGATAAACTTAAATCTCATATTTCTAATGGAAATTAAAAATGTATTTTTTGATTTAGATCATACTTTGTGGGACTTTGAAAGAAATTCAGCTCTAACATTTGAACTATTATTCAATAAGTATAAACTAGATATTGATATAAATTCCTTTTTGAAAGTTTATGTCCCAATAAATCTAGAATATTGGCGCTTATATAGAAATGAATCCATTTCTAAAGAATATCTTAGATTTAATCGACTTAATGATGCATTTAAAAAGTTAAATATTGATGTTTCGAGTGATCTAATAAATAAATTATCATATGATTATATTGAAAATCTACCCAAATTCAATCATTTAATTGATGGAGCTCATGAATTACTATTGTACCTCAAAAAAAAATATAAATTATACCTAATCACTAATGGTTTTAGAAATGTACAATCCAATAAACTTAAAAATTCTGGAATTGATAATTTTTTTATCTCCATTTATGATTCAGAAAGTATTGGAGTAAAAAAACCTAATCCTTTAATTTTTAATCATGCTTTGGATGATTCCGGTTGTATTGCGAGGGAGTCAGTAATGATAGGGGATAGCTTTGAAGCTGATATACAAGGATCTCTCTCAGTTGGCATGAATGCCATTCATTATGTAAATTTTGGTGAAAAAGAACACAAAGATTGTGTTATAGTTAATAATTTATTATCTATAAAAAAGATACTTTAGCTAGATTGTCTTTTAAATTCAGAAAGAAAAATTCCAGCTGCCACTGAGACATTTAGTGACGATAATTTACCATGTAATGGTATATTAATTTTTTCATCACAAATATTTAATATTGATTTATTTATTCCACTACCCTCAGAACCTAAAATTATAGCGGTTTTTGATTTAAAATTGTATTTGTATAAATTTTTTGATGCTTTATCATCTGATCCAATTATTTCGACACCAAATTCTTTTAAAAAGAAAATAGCATCTTTTATGTGATCAACTTTACAAATTGGTGTATTAAAAATAGCTCCAGCAGAGGATTTTATGGTTTCTCCATTAATAGGTGAGCTACCAGTTTTAGATATGATTATATAATTAACTCCAAAACATTCAGAGCTTCTGATAATAGCTCCAAAGTTTTTAGTATCAGTAATACCATCCAATATTAGAATTAGGCAAGGATCCTTTTTATTTATTCTTTTTTCTAAATCACTTAAGTTTTGGGTACTTACTGGAGATATTGTTGCTACAATACCTTGATGATTATTAGATGTTAGCTTATTAAGCTTTTGAACTGGAACAAAAGAAATATTTATTTTCTTCTTGTGAATTTTAGATTTTATATTATCATGAAAAGAACTACTTTTTTGAATAAAAACCTTATCAATTTCTACGTTATTTTCTAATGCTTCATAAACGGCTCTTTTCCCATATATTAATAATTCTTTTTTTGAGGTCATTAATTTTCATTAAAATATTTTACCAATTCTATCAATTTACTCTCTTTTTTCAAGTCCAATTTATATTTTTTTCTAAAAGTTTTTAATTTATTTTCATCAAATATGTTCAGCTCTAAAAGTTTTTTATATTTCGTAGGCACCCTGATATATTTTCCATTGATTAAAAAGAAATAAAATCCATCATCTTTCCATTCAGGATTATCTGTTTTTCCATAGCCAGATGTTGGGGCCTTAATTCCTGCTTCTATAGGTTTTTGAAGCTTTTTCCTTGGAAAATAATATAAACTTATATTTTCAAGCTCAATACATTCTTTTAAAATGCCAACTTCTCCGAAGTTTACTGAATTTATTGCATGAAGTTTATATTTATCTCCCTTAATATCAATCTTAACCTTATTATTAACTTCAATTGGTGTTATTTTTCCATTTTTCCCCCTAATCTGAAAATTTTGTGCCACTAAATCAATTCTTATATCCCCACTGTAAGAATTACCATTTTCAAAAATTATTTGTCCTTTATCAAAGTCTGGATTAAGGTATGGTGTACCATCAATGTCATCATCATAATTATTCATTTTATCTAGTAAAAAGACATTTCCACCTCGATATAAATTTTGTTCTGTCAAATCAGTAAAACTTTGGCTATTTAATGTGTTTACAATAAGAAATAGTAGAATGATTTTTTTCATAATTAGTAATTATAGTTAGAGCTAATTTAAAAAAAAAGCGCCCCATTTGGGACGCTTTTTATAAAATTCAGTGAAAAACTATTACTTAGTATCCCACCATAATTTTGTATCCTGGTTGTCAGGTCCCTGAGCAGCAACAGCAGCATCATAGCTAGCTTTGTTTTGCGTTGGAACTAATCCACCATAACCATTTCTTACAGGAACACCAGTTCCAGTAATTGCGGCAGCTGGAGGAGAAAGTACAGGGTAATCAAGTCTTCTCCATTCTGTCCAAGCTTCATATCCTTGTAAGAACATGTCTGTCCATTTAGCCATTGCAATAGCTTCCATTGGATTAGATCCAAGAGTCGCTGCATTGGCAAAAGAAGCTGCAGACGCTGAAGGTACTCCCCATCTTTCACAAGATGCTTGAATACCTAACTTCAACCATGTTAAAGTATCTCCTACTGATGTCCACCCTCTTTGGTTAGCTTCAGCCATTGCAAAACAAACTTCAGAGTAAGTTGCAATCCAGCCACCTTGTTGAGTACCATCATATATGATTCTTTCATCAATTCCAGAAAGAAGTGTTTCTAATACACCTGGATTCTCAAGACCATATTCTAAACCAACATATTCAGTACCGTTTGAAATTTTAGTACCGTCAGCCATATATGGTAATCTTGGATCTCCAGTTGATTTTAAGTGATCAATAAACAATTTACTGACAACAAAATCATATCTAGTTTGGAATCTATCTTGCCATGGATTATCAAAAGCATCACTTGTAAGATATGGATAGTGTAAATCACCACCACTAGAGATAACTCCACCATTATATGCAGAATTAAATACACTAGCAGCTGTAGATGAATCTACATCAGCCATTCTCAAAGCAATTCTCATTTTAATTGTGTTAGCCATAACTCTCCATCCGTTCATATTACCACCAAATAAAATATCACCATTTAACCCTCCGTTATCCATCATTCCCATAGCAGCATCAAGATTTGCTAATAAAGAAGTGTAGATGTCTTTTACAGAGTCAAATTTAGGTGCAGTATTTGCAGAACCTTGTAAAGCTTCTGAGTATGGAGCATAACCCCATCTGTCAGTAATATTAAGATAGTAATAAGCCATCATAATATGAGCAGCTGCTTTCTGATTACCATTACTTCCACCACCTGTAACTTCATTTGGATAATTCTCATTTAAATCAAGAATTTCCTGTAAGTCTTTAAGTGGTCCAGTATAATAACCGTTCCATGACCATTGTTCTGTGTCGTATCTTGAATATGATGTATATGTAACATCAGATACAGTTTGAACATAATAATTAGGAGTAACTGGACTAACAATGTTAGGCATCCATGTCATAGCATTAGTTAGCAGTGCATCCGTTTTCTTTGAAGTTGGAGAGTTAGGATTTACATTCTCATCACCGAAATCAACAGTTTCACATGAAACTAAGATGAAAGAGAAGATAAGTGTTAAAACTCCAATTTTATTAATTAAATTTTTCATTTTATAAAAATTATATATTAAAATGTTAGACTTACGTTAAGACCTATTGTTCTTGATGGAGGCAACTGACCACCTTCTACGTTTCTGTATCCAGTAGCAATTGATCCAGATCCTTCAATCTCACTTGGATCAAGTCCACCGTGAGGGATATTTGAATACAATAACAATAAGTTGTTACCTACCAATGCAACGTTAACGTTGTCAAATGGCGTTCCGTCAAGCAAGCTTTGAGGGAAATTATACCCTAATCTTGCTGTTCTTAGCTTAACATAAGAAGCATCATATAACCAGTTCTCATGATTTCCGAAGAAATGCTGATAGAAGTAGTAGCTAGCTGATAAATAAGTATCAACTGGTTCACCACTAGATGTTACACCTACTACATTAACTCCACCACCAGCAGAAACAGGGTCTCTCATAGGATTACCTTTTGCATTAAGACCTACTGTATCTTCGTGGATACCTGAGTAATATGTAAACATGTTTGTAGTAGAGTAGAATGTACCACCTTTCTGGAAATCAAAACCAAGACCTAGGTCCCAATTTTTATAATTTAAAGTAGTAAAGAAACCACCTGTAAAGTCAGGCAACAAGTTACCTAGAATTTGCTGACTCTCATAAGTAGCTCTACCAGTAGAAGTTAAGATTTGAGTACCATTGGCATCAGTAGCTTTCTTTCTACCTACCCACATACCCCATTCTTCACCAACTCTTTCTTGAAGCTGTAAGCTATACCAAGATGCCCAGCTATCAAGAACTCTAACATCGATTCCATCAGCTAACTTATCAGTGTACTTGTTTAAAGTAGCAAAGTTAAATGATAAATCCCAGTTGAAATCAGCAGTTGAAACAGGGTTAAGGTTTAAAGTAACCTCCCAACCTTCAGCTGAAGATTCACCAGAGTTAATAGCTAAACCAGTATAACCAGTAGAACCAGTTACAGGAATAGAAATTGGTTGATCTTTATCTTTTCTGTCGAAATATGTTACGTCAATACCGATTTTGTTATCAAGGAAACTAAATTCAGCACCAACTTCAAACTCACTTCTAGTACCACCCAATAAATTAGGATTAGACTGAGTGTTAGGAACAGAGAATCTTGGGAAAGAACCATAAGCAGTTCCTACACCATAAACCTGAGTAGTTGCATATGTACCTGGGAATACAGGAGCTTCAGAATAACCTGCTCTTAATTTAGCAAAAGTTATGTCTTGGCTATTGATTAATTCACTAAGAATTAAACTACCTGAAAGACCCCACGTATTAATTCTATTACTATCAGGATTCGCAGTAGATCCCCAGTCAAATCTATATGATCCATCTAAATATGCAATACTGTTGTATCCAACAGAAACACTCGCATAAGTAGATAATACTTTAGATTTAGATAAACTAGAAGAATAATTTGGTCTATCAACCGAAGTTGCAATACTGTAAAAATCAGGAATAGATAATCCACCTACAGTAGATGCAGAAATTGATTGATTTCTGTTTTGAGTAGCTTGGTAACCTAAAATAGCTGAAACATCGAAATCTTCGAATCTTTCATCATATTGTAAAGTTGCAGCTAACTCATTTTGAACATATCTGGAAGTTCTTTCATTGTATGAAGCTTGATCAATACCACCCCATCCAGTTCTTCCATTAGACTCATATGAATTAAATCTTCTTCTTGCTTCAACAGTAGCAGAAATGTTATCACTAATTTCATAGTTAAGTCCAAAGTTTCCAAATAATGTATTTTTTCTTTGGTTATTTTGATCAACAAAGAAATCGAATTGAGGAGCATCCCAATACTTTGGAGTAGCGTTTCTTGCAGAAACTCTGTTCCAAGTATAGTATTTACCCTCAAAAGCATAATTCGCCGCTAATCTGTCCATATCCAATTGACGTTGCCACCACTGGCTAAAGTTTGCACCTAGACCACCGTAACCATTTGTAGGGAAGTTCAACGTTTTTCTGTACTGGTAATTTAACGATGTAAAAGCAGTCAAACGATCTGCAATTACAACATCACCAGTTACGTTAACGTCAATTTGGTTCCTATCTGTGTTAGGGAATGGTAATTGTTCGTCAATTAATCTCATAGATCCTCTTACGGTAGCTGTTTCAGAACCACTATTGAATGCAAGTGTAGTACTGTTTTCAACACCGTTGTTAAAGAAATCTTTTACGTTATCAGGATTTGCATTCCATGGTCTTAGAGTACCAAATTCTGGGTGGTTAGGAATCCAACTATCCCAGTGTCTAACCATAGTTCCATCCATTGGAGGTCCCCATGATTCATCAGCACCATAATAAGGAATTTTATGTCCATTAAACGCAGCCCAAGATGCAGGATCTGTAGCTGGGTTATAAGTGAAAGTATCCCAATCCTGGTAATATCCACCACCATATTCATTTTGATACTTAGGTAGCATCGAAACTGAACTAATAGAAGTTGAGTGATTAACAGTAAAGTTATTTTCACCAGCCTTAGCTTTCTTAGAAGTTATGACGATTACACCACTTTTAGCATCTGCACCATAAAGAGCAGTTGCAGCAGCACCTTTAAGTACTGATATGTTAGCGATGTTATCAACGTTTATATCTGACATAGCGTAAACTTTTACACCATCTACAACATATAATACGTCTGACTCACCTCTTAATCTTAAGAAACCGTTGTCAAAAGTTGAACTTGATCCGCCAATCATTTGAACACCGGCAACCTTACCTGTCAACGCGACATTAAGGTCAACTTGTTTACTTTCAGCAATTACATCACCAGAAACAGTTTGCTGAGCAAATCCAAGAGACTTCTTGTCCCTAGATATACCAAGTGCTGTTACTACCACCTCTTCCAAGGCGCTTGATGGTGAAAGGCTAAAATTTAAAGTTGATGATGCTCCAACAGTAGCAGATCCAGTAGAGTACCCAACAAAGCTAACAACAAGAACATCTCCCTCAGAGGCAGAGATAGAATAATTTCCATCAAAGTCAGTTGTTACACCATTTGAAGTACCTTCAACAATAACGGTTGCACCCGGAAGGGGAACAGAGTTATCGTCAGTAACTGTACCAGAAACTGTTTTTTGAGCAAAGCTTAATTGAAATGCCATTAATAATGACATAAACATTGCTTTAAAAAATAGTTTTTTCATAATATTTATTGTTTGTAACGTGCAAATATGTTGATAAAATGTTAATAACACAAGAAAAAAAATAAAAAATTGCATTTTTTACAGAGGTACAAAAAAACAATATAATTATTGAAATATCCCTAAAAATTGAATGTTTTTATTGAGGATTCCTCAAATAGACATAATTTTTATGAATACATTATATATATATGCATCCACGCACACCTAAAAATATTTATCATATTTTTTTTTCTATAGATTTGAATAATTCCAAAATTATCATACATTTGCAGCCCTTTTAAGAAGGAAATTATAGAATATGCCAACTATATCGCAATTAGTAAGAAAAGGAAGAAAAAAAGTTGTTAAGAAAAGCAAGTCTGCTTCTCTTGTCGGTTGCCCTCAGAAAAGAGGTGTATGCACAAGGGTTTACACAACTACTCCAAAGAAACCTAATTCAGCTATGAGAAAGGTAGCAAGGGTAAGACTTACGAATGGTATAGAAGTTAATGCTTACATTCCAGGTGAAGGCCACAATTTACAAGAGCACTCGATTGTTCTAGTTAGAGGTGGTAGAGTTAAAGATTTACCTGGTGTTCGTTATCATATAGTTAGAGGAGCACTTGACACAGCTGGTGTTGAGGGCAGATTGCAACGCAGATCTAAGTATGGTGCCAAAAAAGCGAAGGCAAAAAAATGATGTTCTAATTTGATGAACCGCTCAATTAAAAGAAAATGAGAAAAAGAAAAGCAAAAAAACGTCCTTTACTTCCAGACCCAAAATTTAACGATCAATTAGTTACCAGATTTGTAAATATGCTTATGTGGGATGGTAAGAAGTCTACCGCCTTCAAGATATTTTATGATGCATTAGATATTATTGAGTCAAAAAAACAAGAATCAGAGAAATCATCTTTAGAAATATGGAAAGACGGTCTTTCAAATGTTATGCCCCATGTTGAAGTAAGAAGTAGAAGAGTTGGTGGTGCTACTTTTCAAATCCCAATGCAAATTCGTCCAGACAGGAAAGTTTCAATGGCGATGAAGTGGTTGATTAGTTACGCAAGAAAGAGAAATGAAAAGTCGATGTCTCAAAAATTAGCTGCTGAAATTCTTGCTGCAGAAAAAGAGGAAGGTGCCGCAGTAAAAAAGAAGGTAGATACACATAAAATGGCTGAGGCTAACAAAGCATTTTCACACTTTAGATTCTAAGATATGGCTAGAGATTTAAAATATACAAGAAACATTGGAATTGCTGCGCACATTGATGCCGGTAAAACAACAACAACTGAAAGAGTTCTTTATTACACTGGAGTTAGTCATAAGATTGGCGAGGTTCATGATGGGGCCGCAACTATGGATTGGATGGAACAAGAGCAGGAAAGAGGAATTACTATTACTTCTGCAGCTACTACATGTACATGGAATTTTCCTACTGATCAAGGTAAAAAAATTGAAGGTTCAAAACCTTATCATTTTAATATTATTGATACACCAGGCCACGTAGATTTTACTGTTGAGGTTAATAGATCATTAAGAGTTCTTGATGGTCTTGTATTTTTATTTAGTGCAGTAGATGGTGTTGAGCCTCAATCTGAAACGAATTGGAGACTAGCGGATAATTACAAAGTTCCTAGAATGGGATTTGTTAATAAAATGGATAGGCAAGGTTCGGACTTCCTTAAGGTTTGTAACCAGATAAAAGATATGCTTAAATCCAACGCTGTACCTATTGTTCTTCCAATAGGAAATGAAGAGGATTTTAGAGGAGTTGTTGATTTAGTTAAAAATCAAGGTATAATTTGGCACGAGGAAAATAAAGGATCAACATTTGATATTGTTGATATACCTGAGGATATGAAAGCTGATGTAGAAAAATATAGAGCTAATTTAATTGAAGCAGTAGCAGAGTATGATGATAATCTGTTAGAAAAGTTTTTTGATAATCCTGATTCAATCACAGAAGATGAAATTCATGAAGCTTTAAGAAAAGCTGCTCAAGATATGAGTATTATACCTATGGTATGTGGATCAGCTTTTAAAAATAAAGGAGTTCAATTTTTATTAGATTGTGTTTGCAGATATTTACCCTCACCTGAGGATAAAGAAGCTATTGTTGGTACAAATCCCGATGATGATTCTGAGATTTCAAGAAAACCAACAGTCAGTGAACCATTTTCAGCTTTGGCTTTCAAAATTGCAACAGATCCTTATGTTGGAAGATTAGCTTTCTTTAGAGTGTATTCCGGAAGACTTGATGCTGGATCATATGTTTTTAATAATAGATCTGAAAATAAGGAAAGAATTTCCAGAATTTATCAGATGCACGCTGACAAACAAAATGCAATTGATTTTATTGAAGCTGGTGATATTGGAGCAGCAGTAGGTTTTAAGGATATTAAGACCGGTGACACATTGAGTTCTGAAAAACATCCAATAATTCTTGAAAGCATGATATTTCCAGACCCTGTAATTGGTATTGCTGTTGAACCAAAAACAAAGGCTGATGTTGATAAACTAGGCTTGGCTCTATCAAAGCTAGCAGAAGAAGACCCTACTTTCCAGGTTAGAACTGATGAAGCTTCGGGTCAAACTATTATCTCAGGGATGGGAGAACTTCACCTTGATATAATTGTTGATAGATTAAGAAGAGAATTTAAGGTTGAGGTAAATCAAGGTCAACCGCAGGTTGAATACAAAGAAGCTATTACGGCTTCAGCAGATCATAGAGAAGTTTACAAAAAACAAACAGGTGGTAGAGGTAAATTTGCCGATATTGTATTTACGATGGAACCAGGTGATGAAGAGCAAGTTGGTTTAGAGTTTATTA
The DNA here is from genome assembly GCA_902595555.1 of uncultured Bacteroidota bacterium. GTDB lineage: Bacteria > Bacteroidota > Bacteroidia > Flavobacteriales > Flavobacteriaceae > Eutrophosalina. Next base: position 51,910 of record CACJQM010000001.1, read on the forward strand.
ATAAAATTAAAGGTGGTAATGTTCCAAAAGAATACATACCATCTGTTGAAAAGGGATTCAAAGATGCTATGAAGAATGGCCCTCTTGCTGGTTTTGAAATTGATTCTCTAAAAGTTACATTAAATGATGGATCTTTTCACCCTGTTGATTCAGATTCTTTATCATTTGAATTAGCTGCAAAACTTGGTTTTAAAGAAGCAGCTAGATTGGCAAAGTCTGTTATAATGGAACCGATGATGAAATTAGAAGTTTTAACACCTGAAGAAAATATGGGTGACATAGTAGGGGATTTAAACAGACGAAGAGGTCAAGTGAATAATATGGATGATAGAGCTGGATCTAAGGTAGTAAAAGCTATTGTTCCTCTCTCTGAAATGTTTGGTTATGTTACTTCTCTTCGAACATTAAGTTCTGGTAGAGCAACATCAACAATGGAGTTTTCTCATTATGCTGAAACACCAAGAAATATATCTGACGAAGTGATTGCTTCAATTAAAGGCGTTAATCAAGAATAATTATGAGTCAAAAAATTAGAATAAAACTAAAATCTTATGACTTTAATCTGGTTGATAAATCAGCTGAGAAGATTGTTAAGACTGTAAAAACTACAGGTGCTATCGTAACAGGACCAATTCCTCTTCCAACTAAGAAGAAAATTTTTACTGTTTTAAAATCACCTCATGTTAACAAGAAGTCTCGTGAGCAGTTTCAGTTATCATCTTATAAAAGATTATTAGATATATACAGCTCATCGTCAAAAACAATTGACGCATTAATGAAGTTAGAATTACCAAGTGGTGTTGAGGTTGAAATAAAAGTATAATAATATGTCTGGATTAATTGGAAAAAAAATAGGAATGACAAGTCTCTTCGATGAAGAAGGGAAAAATCTTGCATGTACTGTTATACAAGCTGGTCCATGTATAGTGACGCAAGTCAAAAGTGAAGAAAAGGATGGTTATAATTCTGTTCAGTTAGGTTTTTTCGACAAAAAAGAAAACAGATTTAACAGTGCAGAGACTGGACATTTTAAAAAGGCTAAAACTGATCCTAAAAGAAAAGTTGTTGAGTTCAAAGGTTTTGAATCTGAATTAAATTTAGGAGATGTAGTTTATGTTGATCATTTCACGGAAGGTGAATATGTTGATGTTTCAGGGATATCCAAAGGTAAAGGTTTTCAAGGTGTTGTTAAAAGACATGGATTTGCAGGTGTTGGACAATCGACGCATGGGCAACATAATAGATTAAGAGCACCTGGATCAATTGGTGCTGCCTCATACCCAGCAAGAGTATTTAAAGGTATGAGAATGGCCGGTCAAACAGGAAATAGTAAGGTTACTGTCCAAAACTTAAAAGTATTAAAAGTTATTCCTGAAAAAAACCTTCTTGTTTTAAAAGGTGCTGTCCCAGGTCACAAAAATTCATTTATTGTAATTAGAAAGTAATGAAAGTTCCAGTAATAAATATAAAAGGAAAAACAACAGGAAGAGAAGTTGAACTTTCAAACAAAGTATTTGGCATAGAGCCTAACGATCATGCTGTTTATTTAGATGTTAAGCAATTTCTAGCAAATCAAAGACAAGGAAATGCTAAAACCAAAGAAAGAGCTGAAATAAAGGGAAGTACTAGAAAAATCAAAAAGCAAAAAGGTACAGGTACAGCGAGAGCCGGTAGTATTAAAAACCCATTATTTAGAGGAGGAGGTACTGTTTTTGGACCAAGAACAAGAGACTATGGTATAAAACTTAATAAAAATGTTAAAAAATTGGCCAGAAAATCAGCTTTGTCGATGAAACTTAAATCTAAATCAATTTCTGTTATAGAAAGTTTAGATTTTAAAACACCTAAAACAAAATCTTTTGTAGATATTTTATCAGCTGTAGGCTTGGATGCTAAAAAAACTTTATTCGTATTAGACGGACTCAATAAAAATGTATATTTGTCCGCGCGAAATTTGAACAAATCAGAGGTGGTTTCTGATTCAGAAATTTCAACTTACAAGATAATTAATGCTCAGCATTTAGTTATTGAAGAGAAAGCAATTGAAAAAATTGAAAATAATTTAGTTTAGGATGGAAATTATTTTAAAACCTATAATTACTGAAAAAGCTACAAATGATAGTGAATTGAGAAATCGCTATTCATTTGTGGTAAATAAAGGTGTCAATAAAATTCAAATTAAAAATGCTATTCAAGAAAAGTATAATGTAACTGTTGAAAAAGTAAGGACACAAATTTATGGTCCTGAAAGAAGTACTAAATACACAAAAAAAGGTATTCAGAAAACTAAATCAAAGATTATTAAAAAAGCTATAGTTCAACTTTCTGAAGGTGATTCAATTGATTTTTACAATAATCTATAAAAATATTAATTATGCCAATTAAAAGTTTAAAACCGATAACGCCAGGACAGAGAGGAAGAACAGTAAATGGTTTTGATGCAATCACAACTGATAAACCTGAAAAGTCATTGTTGGTTCCTCATAAAAAATCTGGAGGTAGAAATAGTCAAGGTAAAATGACTATGAAGTTTAGAGGTGGAGGGCATAAGAAAAAATACAGACTTGTTGATTTTAAAAGAGATAGAAAAGATGAAAATGCCGAAGTTTTAAGCATTGAATATGATCCAAATCGTTCCGCTTTTATTGCACTTATAAAGTTTGAAAATGGAGAAAAGAGATACATAATTGCCCCAAAAGGTTTAAAAGTTGGACAGTCAGTAGTTTCTGGAGATAAAGTAAATCCTTCAGTTGGTAATTGTATGCCATTATCAGCAATTCCATTAGGAACAACCATATGTTGTATAGAATTATCACCTGGAAAAGGTGCAGTTTTAGCTAGAAGTGCTGGATCATTTGCTCAACTTATGGCAAGAGATGGAAAGTTTGCTACAATTAAACTTCCATCAGGTGAAACAAGGTTAATACTTGTTGGATGTTATGCAATGGTCGGATCAGTTTCTAATTCTGACCATCAACTTGTTGTTTCTGGAAAAGCTGGTAGATCAAGGTGGTTGGGTAGACGACCAAGAACTAGAGCAGTTGTTATGAATCCTGTCGATCACCCAATGGGCGGCGGAGAAGGACGAGCATCAGGTGGTCATCCAAGATCTAAAAAAGGTATTCCAGCTAAAGGTTACAGGACTAGAAATAAGAAAAAATTTAGTAACAAATTCATTATTGAAAAAAGAAAATAATTATGCCAAGATCACTAAAAAAGGGACCATTTGTACACAAAAGTTTATTGAAGAAAGTTCAAGTTAATCTTGATTCCAATAAAAAGAGTGTTATAAAGACATGGTCAAGATCTTCCATGATTATTCCTGATTTCGTAGGGCAAACAATCGCAGTTTATAATGGGAGACAATTTGTACCTGTTTATATAACTGAGAATATGGTTGGACACAAGTTAGGAGAATTTTCACCAACTAGGTCATTTAGAGGCCATGCTGGAGGTAAAAAAGGTAAATAAGTAAATGGGATCAAGAAAAAGAAATAAGGCTACAGAGTTGAAAGAGCTTAACAAAAACAGAGTTTTTGCTAAACTTAACAATTGCCCTACCTCACCAAGAAAAATGAGGTTAGTTGCTGATCAGGTTAGAGGTAAGAAGGTTGATAGGGCTCTTTCTATATTGAAATTTAGTCAAAAACTACCATCACAAAGACTTGAAAAACTTTTACTATCAGCTATTAATAATTGGCAACAAAAAAATCCTGATTCTGATATTGAAAAAGAGAATTTATATATAAAGGAAATTAAAGTTGATAGTGCTGGAATGTTAAAAAGATTAAGACCAGCTCCGCAAGGAAGAGCTCACAGAATAAGAAAAAGATCGAATCATGTGACTTTGGTCTTAGATAATTTAAACCAAACTCAAGAATAATTATGGGACAAAAAACTAACCCTATTGGAAATAGACTTGGAATTATCAGAGGATGGGAATCCAACTGGTATGGTGGAAAGAGTTTTGGTAATATGATTGCTGAAGATGATAAGATTAGAAAATATATTTTCACTCGTCTATCCAAAGCAAGTGTATCTCGAGTTATAATTGAAAGAACTCTTAAATTGGTAACAATTACCATCACTACGGCTAGACCAGGTATTATTATTGGTAAAGCTGGTCAAGAAGTTGATAAGCTCAAAGAGGAATTAAAAAAACTTTCTGGAAAGGATATTCAGTTGAACATTGTAGAAATTAAAAGACCTGAACTTGAGGCTCAACTTGTTGCTGCATCTATAGCTCGTCAAATTGAAAATAGAATTTCTTACAGAAGAGCCATAAAAATGGCAATTGCTGCAACAATGAGAATGAATGCTGAGGGAATTAAAGTTCAAATTTCAGGTAGACTAAATGGTGCTGAGATGGCTAGAAGTGAATCATATAAAGAGGGAAGAATTCCTTTGTCGACTTTTAGGGCAGATATTGATTATGCCCTTGTTGAAGCTCACACAACTTATGGTAGGATTGGAGTTAAGGTATGGATAATGAAGGGTGAGGTATATGGAAAGAGAGAACTTTCACCACTTGTTGGTTTAAGTTTAGTTTCATCTAAGAAGAAAAATAATAAACAAAGAAGAAGATAAATAATATAATATGTTATCACCAAAGAGACAGAAATATAGAAAAATGCAAAAGGGTAGGATGAAAGGTGTATCTCAAAGAGGTCACAGATTATCCAATGGTATGTTTGGTATTAAATCTCTTGATTCTAAGTTTATTACATCGAGACAAATTGAGGCTGCCAGAATTGCTGCAACCAGATACATGAAAAGAGAAGGTCAGTTATGGATTAAAATATTTCCTGACAAACCTATAACGAAAAAGCCACTTGAGGTAAGAATGGGTAAAGGTAAAGGTGCTCCTGAATATTTTGTTGCTGTTGTAAAGCCTGGAAGAATAATGTTTGAGGTAGCTGGTGTTGATATTAATATTGCAAAAGAGGCACTTAGATTAGCAGCTCAAAAACTTCCTGTTAAAACTAAGTTTGTAATTGCAAATGACTATGAATTAGTATAAGATGAAACAAAAAGAGATAACAATATTAACTGATGATGAATTAAATGATAAGCTTGGTGCTTTTCAGAAAAATTTACATGACATGAAGTTGACTCATGCTGTTTCACCGCTTGAGAATCCACTTCAGATCAGAAATATTAGAAGAACGATAGCTCGTTTAAAGACGGAATTATTAAAAAGAACGAACAAATAATAATGGAAAAAAGAAATTTAAGAAAAGAAAGAATTGGAGTTGTAACAAGTAACAAAATGGAAAAGTCTATTGTTGTTTCCGAAGTTGGTAAAGTAAAACACCCAATGTATGGTAAGTTCGTTTTGAAAACTAAAAAATATCAAGTTCATGATGAAAATAATGTATGTGGGGAAGGTGATGTTGTCAAGATCATGGAAACTAAACCAATTAGTAAAAATAAAAGATGGAGATTGGTTGAGATAATTGAAAAAGCTAAGTAAAAATGTTACAACAAGAAAGTAGATTATTAGTAGCTGATAACACCGGAGCAAAAGAGGTGCTAACCATAAGAGTATTAGGTGGTACTAAAAAAAGGTATGCTTCACTGGGGGATAAGATTGTTGTTACAATCAAACAGGCAACACCCAACGGTACAGTTAAGAAAGGACAAGTTTCAACTGCAGTTGTGGTTCGTGCACAAAAAGAAGTTAGAAGAAAAGATGGCTCCTATATCAGGTTTGATGATAATGCTTGTGTTTTATTAGATGCCGCTGGCGAAATGAGAGGAACAAGAGTATTTGGACCTGTTGCTAGAGAACTTAGAGATAAAAATTTTATGAAAATCGTTTCATTAGCACCTGAAGTTTTATAACTATGAAATATAAAGTTGGAGATAACGTAAAAATTATAGCTGGGGATCAAAAAGGTTCTTCTGGTAAGATTATTAAGATTTATAGATCAAAAAATAAAGCATTGGTTGAAGGAATTAATATGGTTAAAAAACATAATAAGCCCAATGCTAACAATCCGAAAGGAGGAATTGTAGAAAAAGAATCTCCAATTCATATATCAAATATTTCATTTGTAACCAAGGAAGGTGATGCCACCAGAATTGTATACCAAATTGAAGATGGTAAAAAAGTTAGAATATCAACTAAAACTAAAGAAATTATATAGTTATGTCGTATATACCTAGACTTAAGAAAGATTATAAGGATAATGCTACCAAGGCTATAATGGAAACTCATAGTTTATCAAATATTATGGAGGTTCCAAAATTGAAAAAAATTGTTATTAGTAAAGGAGTTGGTGCTGCTGTTGCAGATAAGAAACTTATTGAGCACGCCGTTGAGGAGTTAACATCAATTTCTGGGCAAAAGGCTATTGCAACAAAATCAAAGAAGGACGTTGCATCTTTTAAATTAAGAAAAGGTATGCCAATTGGAGCTAAGGTTACTTTAAGAGGTAATATTATGTATGAATTTCTTGATAGATTGATAACTGCTGCTTTACCTCGAGTTAGAGAATTTCAAGGAGTTAAAAACTCAGGTTTTGACGGAAGAGGAAACTACACTCTTGGTGTTACTGAACAGATAATTTTTCCCGAGATTGATATCGATAAGATTAATAATATCTCTGGAATGGATATCACATTTGTTACATCCACAAATGATGATAAATTAGCGAAAAGCTTATTAAAAGAACTAGGATTACCATTTAAAAAAAATTAATATATGGCAAAAGAATCAATGAAAGCTCGTGAAGTTAAAAGAGCAAAAATGTGTGCAAAGTATGCTGCGAAAAGAAAAGCATTAAAAGAGGCAGGTGACTATATGGGGTTACAAAAACTTCCAAAAAATTCATCTCCAGTTCGCACGCACAATCGTTGTAAAATTACTGGAAGACCAAAAGGTTATATGAGACAATTTGGTATTTCAAGAGTCATGTTTAGAGAAATGGCAAATAAAGGTTTAATCCCAGGTGTTAGAAAAGCAAGTTGGTAATAAATAATAAAGTATGAATACAGATCCAGTAGCAGATTATTTAACTAGAATTAGAAATGCTAATCAAGCAGGTTTAAAAACTGTTGAGATACCTAGTTCTAAGTTAAAAAAAGAAATTACCAAAATCTTATTAGATCAAGGTTTCATCCTTAATTATAAGGTTAGTGAAGATGATGTACAGGGAAAAATTAAAATTGCTCTGAAATATGATAAGATTTCAAATGAACCAGTGATAAAGAAATTACAAAGAGTAAGCAAGCCTGGTTTAAGAAAATATACAAACAGTCAAGGAATTCCAAGAGTATTAAACGGATTAGGAATTAATATTGTTTCAACATCTAAAGGGTTAATGACTGGAAAGAAAGCAAAAAGTGAAAATCTTGGAGGAGAAATAATTTGTAACGTATACTAAATAATTATGTCAAGAATAGGTAATAGTCCGATTTTAATACCAGATGGAGTTAATGTACAGATTAACGCTGATGAGTTGGTTGTTTCTGGAAAACTTGGAACATTAACACAGAGTTATGATTCAATTTCTGTTACTCAAAATGAAAATGTCTTGAACGTATCCAGAGATGCTGATACAAATGAGCATAAGTCTAAACATGGATTATATAGATCGCTCTTTGCCAATATGATAACTGGAGTTTCGGAAGGGTTTACAAAGGAACTTGAATTAGTTGGTGTGGGATATAGAGCAAGCAATTCTGGACAGAAGCTGGAGATAGCATTAGGTTTTTCGCATAATATCGTTTTGCAGATTGCTAACGAGGTTAAAGTTGAAACAATTAATGAAAAAGGTTCAAACCCTATTATAAAATTATCTTCTCATGATAAACAATTAGTAGGTATGGTAGCTGCTAAAATTAGATCTTTTAGAAAACCAGAACCATATAAAGGTAAAGGAGTTAAATATGTTGGTGAGCAAATTAGAAGAAAAGCAGGTAAATCTGCATAATAATTGAAAGATGAGTAAGAAAACATTAATAAAAAGAAATAAAATCAAAAAAAGAATTCGAAAGGTTGTTTTTGGAACAAAAGACAAACCTAGGCTTACGGTATTTAGAAGCAATAAAGAAATTTATGCTCAATTAATTGATGACTCTGTTTCAAAAACTATTGTAGCTGCCTCATCAAAAGATAAGGACCTAAAATTAAAAACTACCAACAAAATTGAAGTTTCAAAAATTGTTGGTGATTCAATTGGAAAGAAAGCAATCAAAGCTGGTATTAAAAATATTTCTTTTGATAGAAATGGATATTTATATCATGGAAGAGTAAAATCACTTGCTGAAGGAGCTAGGGAAGCTGGATTAAATTTTTAGATATATATGAAGAAAAAAAATATGAAATTTGTTAAACCTGGTGGTCTTGATTTAAAAGACAGATTGGTTAGTATTCAAAGAGTTACTAAGGTTACCAAGGGTGGACGAGCATTTGGTTTTTCTGCTATAGTTGTAGTTGGTAATGAGGAAGGTGTAGTTGGACATGGACTTGGAAAAGCAAAAGAAGTATCTATTGCCATATCAAAAGCTGTTGAAGATGCAAAGAAGAATCTTGTTAGGATTCCTCTTTTTAATTCAACAATTCCTCACGAGCAAAAAGGCAAGCACGGTGGTGCTAGAGTTTACATTCAACCAGCATCACAGGGTACAGGAGTTATTGCGGGAGGTGCTGTTCGTTCTGTTCTTGAGTCTGTGGGTGTTCAAGATGTATTATCAAAATCTCAAGGTTCATCAAATCCACATAATGTGGTAAAAGCTACATTTGACGCTCTATTTAAACTAAGAGACGCCAATAAGGTTGCTCAAGAAAGAGGTATATCACTTGATAAAGTATTTAATGGTTAATAATATGAGTACAATTAAAATCAAACAAGTTAAAAGTAAGATTAGGAGACCCAAAGATCAGAAAAGTACTCTTGAGGCTTTAGGTTTAAAAAGAATTGGTCATGTTGTTGAGCACAAAAAAACACCTTCAATTGAAGGTATGATAAAAAAGGTTAAGCACTTAATTACAATTATTGAATAGATAAAAATGGAATTGTCAAATTTAACACCTCACAAAGGGTCAATTAAAAGTAAAAAGAAAAGAATTGGACGTGGTCAAGGTTCTGGTAAAGGTGGAACTGCAACCAGAGGTCATAAGGGTGCTAAGTCTAGATCTGGATATTCAAGAAAACTTGGATTTGAAGGTGGTCAGATGCCTTTACAAAGAAGAATACCAAAATTTGGTTTTAAAAATATTAATAGGGTTGAATATCAGCCTGTAAACCTTGATGCGTTACAATCATTAGTTGACAATAAAAAGGTTAAGAAAAAAACTATAGATATCAACACGCTAATCGAAAACAGATTAGTTGGTAAAAATGATTTAGTTAAAATTTTAGGAAGAGGAGATTTAAGCTCACCAATTAAGGTTGAGGCACATAAGTTTTCTGAAACAGCAAAAAAAGCAATTGAAAAAGCTGGTGGTGAAATTAAAACAATATAAATGTTAAAATTTATTGAGACATTAAAAAATATTTGGACTATTGATGAGTTAAAAAATAGAATTTTAATTACTCTATTTTTTCTAATCATTTATAGACTAGCGGCTCAAGTTGTTTTACCTGGAGTTGATTATAATATTATTTCGGAAGCTCAAATTGCTGGTGGAGGTGGCCTACTTGGCTTATTAAATGCTTTTACCGGTGGTGCTTTTGCTAATGCCTCAGTTGTGGCGTTAGGTATTATGCCATATATATCTGCATCTATTGTTGTTCAATTAATGGGTGTTGCTCTGCCATATTTACAAAAGCTTCAAAAGGAAGGTGAAAGTGGAAGAAAGAAAATTACCCAAATAACCAGATGGTTAACCATAGCTATTTGTGTTGTTCAAGCTCCAGCTTATCTCTATGGACTTGGAGCTTTAGGAGTACCTGATGCAGCGTTTGTTTTAGGTAAAGGACCATTTTTTATTATTCCATCAGTTATTATCCTTGTTACTGGTTGTATTTTTGCAATGTGGTTAGGTGAAAAAATTACAGACAGAGGAATTGGAAATGGAATTTCATTATTAATTACTGTAGGTATTATTGCATCTTTACCTCTATCATTTACTCAAGAGGTTATATCTCAACTTTCCGGTTCAGGAGGTTTAATAATGGTAGCAATTGAGTTTGTGATATGGATAATTGTAATAGCACTTTGTATACTTTTAGTTTTAGCTGTGAGACAAATTCCAGTCCAATATGCTAGAAGATCTGTAGCAGGTTCAGGTCCAAGTGGGGTCTACTCAAAAAGACAATATATTCCATTAAGGTTAAATGCTTCGGGTGTAATGCCAATAATTTTTGCTCAAGCTATAATGTTTGCGCCAGCTTATTTGGGTCAGTTAATTGGAGGATCTTTTGGACAATGGATGAATACAGCATTTTCAAATATGTTTGGACTTTCATATAATATTTTATTTGGATTATTAATAATCCTCTTTACATACTTTTACACTGCCATCACTGTTCCTACGAATAAAATGGCAGATGATTTAAAAAGAAGCGGTGGCTTTATTCCAGGTATTAAACCAGGTGGTGAAACTGCTGACTTTCTTGATAAAATAATGTCTTTAATAACTTTTCCTGGTTCATTATTCTTAGCTGCAATCTCTGTATTACCAGCGGTTATAGTTGCTCTAATGAATATCCAGCAAGGATGGGCATTATTTTATGGTGGTACTTCGCTTTTAATTATGGTTGGAGTAGCTATTGATACAATACAACAGATTAATGCTTATTTATTAAATAGACATTATGATGGACTTATGAAATCAGGTAAAACAAGAAGGGTAGCATAGTATGGCAAAGCAGGAAGCAATAGAGCAGGATGGAGTAATAGTTGAAGCATTATCAAATGCAATGTTCAGAGTTGAGTTGAGTAATGGACATGTTGTCACAGCTCATATCTCTGGAAAAATGAGAATGTTTTATATTAAATTATTACCTGGAGATAAAGTAAAATTAGAGATGAGTCCATATGATTTAACAAAGGCAAGAATAACATTTAGATATTAATTATGAAAGTTAGAGCATCAGTAAAAAAAAGAAGTCCAGAATGCAAGATAGTCAGAAGAAAGGGAAGGCTTTACGTAATAAATAAAAAGAATCCAAGATTTAAACAAAGACAAGGTTAATTATGGCAAGAATTTCAGGTATAGATATTCCAAAAGAAAAGAGAGGCGTAATTTCACTCACTTATATTTATGGAATTGGCATTAGCAGAGCAAAAATGATTTTAAAAAGTGCTAATGTTAGTGAAGATAAAAAGGTATCAGATTGGACAGATGATGATACAGCAAATATTAGATCTGCTGTTTCTCAGCTTGTTATTGAAGGTGAATTAAGAGCTGAAAATCAAATTAATATAAAAAGATTGATGGATATTGGATCATTTAGAGGAATTAGACACAGATTAGGCTTACCTCTTAGAGGTCAAAGAACCAAAAATAATTCTAGAACGAGAAAAGGAAAAAGAAAAACTGTTGCAAACAAAAAGAAGGTAACTAAATAAAATTGTATGGCTAAAGTTGTAAATAAAAAAAGAAAAGTTGTAGTTGAATCATTTGGTGAGGTTCATATTAATGCTTCTTTCAATAATATTATCATATCCTTTACAAATACTAAGGGTGAGGTTGTTTCATGGTCATCAGCTGGAAAAATGGGATTCAGAGGATCAAAGAAAAACACCCCATATGCTGCTCAATTAGCCGCAGAAGATGCTGTTAAAGTAGCTCATGACTCTGGAATGAGAAAAGTAAAAGTATATGTTAAAGGACCAGGTAATGGTAGAGAATCTGCTATTAGAAGCATCCACAATGCAGGTATTGAGGTTACTGAAATATTTGATGTAACTCCAATTCCGCACAATGGATGTAGACCACCAAAAAGAAGAAGAGTATAAAAAAATTATTATGGCAAGATACACAGGACCTAAAACTAAAATATCAAGAAAATTCGGAGAGCCATTATTCGGACCTGATAAGTCTTTTGATAAAAAGAATTATCCACCTGGACAACATGGGCTTAACAAAAGAAGACAAAAGAAATCTGAATATGCTATTCAGCTTATGGAAAAACAAAAAGCTAAATATCTATACGGAATTCTTGAAAGACAATTTAGAAATTTATTTGAAAAAGCGAATAAGAGCAAAGGTATTACCGGTGAAGTTTTATTACAATTGTGTGAATCAAGATTAGATAACTTGGTTTACAGAATGGGAATTGCTCCAACAAGAAGTGCTGCAAGACAACTAGTTAGTCACGAACATATAACTGTTAATGGTAATGTTTGTAATATTCCCTCTAGAATAATTAAGACCGGAGAAAAAGTTGGTGTGAGAGAAAAATCTAAATCATTAACCGTAATCGAAGAATCTTTGAACTTAAAGGAAGCTGTTTATGAATGGATATCTTGGGATAACAACACGCTTGAAGGAGTATTTAATGTGCTTCCTAACAGAGATCAAATACCTGAAAATATTAAAGAACAATTAATCGTCGAATTATATTCGAAATAATAATAAAACTATGGCAACATTCACATTTCAAAAACCAGATAAAGTAATAATGATTGACTCTACAGATTTCGAGGGTAAATTTGAATTTAGACCTTTGGAGCCTGGTTACGGTTTAACCGTAGGAAACGCATTAAGAAGAGTTTTACTTTCATCTCTTGAAGGTTTTGCTTTTACATCGATAAAGATTGAAAATGTCGATCATGAATTTACTTCATTACCTGGCGTTGTTGAAGACGTAACAGAGATTATTTTAAATCTCAAGCAAATAAGATTAAAAAGACAAATAGAATCTGTTGACAATGAAACAGTTTCTGTTTCAGTTAATGCCCAAAATCAATTGAAAGCTGCTGATTTGCAAAAATTTATTTCAGGATTTCAAATATTAAACCCTGATGTAGTTATATGTAATTTGGAAAAGAGCGTTAAGCTAAATTTTGAACTTAATATTGAAAAAGGCAGAGGTTATGTATCTGCTGAGGAAAATAAAAAATTGGGTGCTCCATTAGGGACAATATTTATGGATTCCGTATTCACGCCGATAAAGAACGTGAAGTATTCAATTGAGGATTTTAGAGTTGAGCAAAAAACTGACTATGAAAAATTGGTTTTTGAAATATCAACCGATGGTTCCATTGATCCAAAAAATGCATTAACTGAAGGCGCTAAAGTTTTAATTCATCATTTTATGTTGTTTTCTGATGAAAGAATAACTCTTGAGGCAGATGAAATTGCTCAAACTGAGACCTATGATGAAGAATCTTTGCACATGAGACAGTTATTAAAAACTAGATTAATTGACATGGATCTTTCAGTTAGAGCTCTCAATTGTCTTAAAGCTGCTGAAGTTGATACTCTGGGTGATCTAGTTTCATTTAATAAATCAGATTTAATGAAATTCAGAAACTTTGGAAAAAAATCTTTAACTGAGCTTGAAGAGCTTGTTTTAGTTAAAGGATTAAGTTTCGGAATGGATCTTTCAAAATATAAATTAGATAAGGATTAATAACAGATGAGACACGGTAAAAAATTTCCACATTTAGGCAGAAAGACGGCTCACAGAAAATATATGTTAGCTAATATGGCGTGTTCATTAATTGAGCATAAGTCAATTAACACCACATTAGCAAAAGCTAAAGCCCTTAAATTATTTATTGAGCCAATAATTACAAAGTCTAAAAATGATTCTACTCACAACAGAAGAATAGCTTTTAGGTATTTAAGGGACAAAAAAGCTGTGACTGAATTATTTAGAGAAATCTCTGTAAAAATAGGTGATAGACCTGGTGGTTATACGCGTGTCATAAAGCTTGGTAACCGTCTAGGTGATAATGCTGATATGGCTTTAATTGAACTTGTTGATTACAATGAGATTTATTCAACAAATAAGCCTGATAAAAAGAGAAGAAGAAGAAGAAAAAAATCCTCACAAAATTTAGTGCAACCTAAACCAGAAAATCAAGAATCTATAACTGAAAATGATGTTGATGAAAAGGTCGAAGAAACAGTTGTGGATGTGAAGAAAGAGGCTCCTGCTACTCAAGAAGCACCTGCTGAGGATGCTCCTGCTGCTGAAGATGCTCCTGCTACTGAAGAAGCACCTGCTGAAGATGCTCCTGCTACTGAAGAAGAACCTGCTGAGGATGCTCCTGCTGAAGAAGCACCTGCTGAAGATGCTCCTGCTGCTGAAGAGGCTCCTGCCACTGAAGAAGCACCTGCTGAGGATGCTCCTGCTGCTGAAGAGGCTCCTGCCACTGAAGAAGCACCTGCTGAGGATGCTCCTGCTGAAGATTCCAAAGAAAATGAAGATGATAAAAAGACTGAATAATAGTTTTTTTTCAATTCTTAATAACTTTAAAGATAAACACAATGTTTATCTTTTTTTTTTGTTATAATTTTGGAAATAATTTTTTGATTTGAGTCAATACAAACCCAGAAAAAAAGCTTTTGTTTTACTTGAGGATGGAACTATTTTCCATGGAAAATCCATTGGAATTGATGGAACTGCTTTTGGTGAATTGTGCTTTAATACAGGCATGACTGGCTATCAAGAAATTTTCACGGACCCATCATACAATGGTCAACTAATGGTTATGGCAAACGCTCACATTGGTAATTATGGGACAAATTTAGATGAAGTAGAATCAGATTCTGTCAAAATTGCAGGTCTTATTTGTAAGAACTTTAGTTTTAACTTTTCCAGACATGGTGATTCAACATCACTCTTTGATTTTTTATCCTCAAATAAAATAGTATGTATATCTGATGTTGACACAAGAGCATTGGTAAGTTATATAAGAGATAATGGAGCTATGAATGCGGTGATATCAACAGAATCCATTGATTCACTTGATAAGATAAAAAAACAACTTTCAAAAGTTCCTTCCATGAATGGTCTAGAGCTTGCTTCTAGAGTATCGACTAATAAGCCTTACTATTTTGGTGATGAAAATTCTAAATATAAGATAGCTGTACTTGATTTAGGAGTAAAAATGAATATTCTTAAAAACCTTTCAAAAAGAAATGCTTATATGAAAGTTTTTCCACACAATTCTAAATATGAGGACATGAAGAAATGGAATCCTGATGCATATTTCATCTCAAATGGACCAGGTGATCCAGAACCATTATCTAATGCAATTAATGTTACTAAGGAAATACTAAACTCTAAGAAGCCTCTTTTTGGTATATGTTTAGGTCATCAAGTTATAGCTCTAGCAAATGGAATAAAGACATATAAGATGCACAATGGACATAGGGGTATAAATCACCCAGTTATCAATTTAAAGACTGGTAAAGGTGAAATTACTTCTCAAAATCATGGTTTTGCAATTGATAAAGAGGACACAGAAAAAAATAAAAACATTGAAATTACCCACATGCATCTGAATGATGATACCATTGCTGGAATTAAGATTAATGATAAGCAATGTTTTTCTGTTCAATTTCACCCTGAAGCAAGTGCAGGACCTCACGATTCTTCATACTTATTTGATGAATTTCTTGACATGATAGAAAAGTAATCATGACAAAAATTAAAGACATAAAAGCCAGACAAATTTTCGATTCTAGAGGAAACCCAACAGTTGAGGTTGATGTTATAACAAATGATAATATAATTGGGAGAGCAGCGGTTCCATCTGGAGCATCTACTGGAGAACATGAAGCAGTTGAATTGAGAGATGGAGGAAATGATTACATGGGTAAGGGAGTTAGTGTGGCTGTTAACAACGTCAATTCAACAATAAGAGAAAACTTATTAGGCAATTCTGTTTTTGAACAAAAAAAACTAGATAGTTTGATGATTGATTTAGATGGTACTGAAAATAAATGTATTCTTGGTGCTAATGCAATTCTAGGTGTTTCTCTTGCTATATCTCAAGCTGCTGCAAAAAGTAAAAATTTGCCATTGTATCAATATATTGGTGGTAATTCAGCAATTACACTTCCAGTTCCAATGATGAATATAATTAATGGTGGCTCACACTCTGATGCTCCTATTGCATTTCAAGAGTTTATGATTGTTCCAGTGAATGCAGAAAGTTTCTCTAACGCTATGAAAATTGGCACAGAAATTTTTCATAATTTAAAAAGTATCTTATCAGCTAGAGGTTTATCAACTTCAGTAGGTGATGAAGGAGGTTTTGCTCCAAAATTAAAAGGAACTGAGGATGCACTTGAAACCATTATTAAATCTATATCATCTGCAGGATTTAAACCTGGTGAAGATGTTATGATTGCTCTTGATTGTGCTTCATCTGAATTTTTTGAAGATAATCATTATGATTACAGGATATTTGAAGGTAAAAATGGAAAAGTCTTTGATTCTGTACAACAGGCTGATTATTTATCTGATCTTGTTAGTAAATATCCAATTATATCGATTGAAGATGGTATGGACGAAAATGATTGGAGTGGTTGGATTCATTCAACAAATGTTCTTGGGAATAAAGTTCAATTAGTTGGTGATGACCTTTTTGTTACTAACACAAATATTTTACAAAAAGGTATCGATCAAAAAGCCGCAAATTCTATTTTAATTAAAGTAAATCAAATAGGTACTCTGACAGAAACTATTAATGCAATAAACTTGGCAAAACAACATGGATTTTCGACTGTTATTTCGCATAGGTCTGGTGAAACCGAGGATAATATTATAGCAGATTTAGCAGTTGCATTGAATGCTGGTCAAATAAAAACAGGCTCGCTTTCTAGGTCGGACAGAATGTCAAAATATAATCAACTACTTCGCATTGAAGAGCAACTTGGAAGTAAAGCATTTTATCCAAAAAGAGAAGCTTTTACTTTTTAAGCTTTATTTTCCCTGTTTTTTTAACTAAATTTAAGGTTGTATGAGCAAAAAAGTTACATTACAATACAATGGCAAAGAATACAACTTTAATCTTCTTAAAGGTTCAGAAAATGAAAATGCTATAGATGTTTCATCTTTAAGGTCAGAGGCTAATCTAATTACTCTAGACCCAGGATTCAAAAACACTGGATCATGTAAAAGTTCAATCACATTTCTAGATGGCGAAAAAGGAATACTTAGATATAGAGGTTACTCAATTGAAGATTTAGCAAAAAATGCAAATTTTCTTGAAGTTGCATTTTTATTAATTTTTGGAGAACTTCCAACAAAAGAAGAATTAGAAAAACTCATTTCAGATATACAAGACAACGCAATAATTGATGAGGATTTAAAAAAGATTTTAGTAAGCTTTCCAAGATCTGCTCACCCAATGGGAATACTCTCATCTTTAACCAGTGCTCTAATTGCTTTTAATCCTGAAAAGAAAATTAGTTTAAATAAAAAAACAGGTGATGGTCATACCTATATGTATAACTTGATAGTTAAACTACTAGCTAAAATTCCAATACTCGTTGCATGGGTTCACAGAAGAAGAAAAGGTTTATCTCTTGATTATGGTGATTATACACAAGGATATGTTGAAAATATTACAAAAATGATGTTTCAACTTCCAAATCAAGCATATGTTAAAAATGATGTTATCGTTAATGCCATGAATAAACTTTTAATCCTTCATGCTGATCATGAACAAAACTGCTCAACATCTACAGTAAGAATAGTGGGTTCATCTGAAGCTAGCTTATTTGCTTCAGTATCAGCTGGTATATCAGCATTGTGGGGGAGACTTCATGGTGGTGCTAATCAAGCGGTTTTAGAAATGTTAGAAGCTATTAAAAATGATGGAGGTGATACTAAAAAATTTATGGAGAAAGCAAAGGACAAAAATGATCCTTTCAGATTGATGGGCTTTGGTCATAGAGTTTATAAAAACTTTGATCCTAGAGCAAAGATTATTAAAGTAGCTGCTCACGAAGTATTAAAAGATTTAGGGATTAAAGATCCAATACTTGACATAGCTAAATCGTTGGAGAAAGAGGCACTAAATGATCCATATTTCACAACTAGAAAACTTTATCCAAATGTTGATTTTTACTCTGGAATAATATATAAAGCTTTACAAATTCCTACCGAAATGTTTACTGTAATGTTCGCTTTAGGTAGAGTTCCTGGCTGGATTGCCCATTGGAGAGAGATGAGGATGAATAATGATCCAATTGGAAGACCAAGACAGGTTTACACAGGAAGTAACCAGCGTGATTTCGTGTCTATAAATAAACGATAGTTTTTTTATAATGGGTGTAGAAAATATTCTGAAAGAAAAAATTGGAGAATATTTATCAGAAAATTATTCTCTTTCAAAAATTGACATAGAAATTCTTAAAACTAGGAAAGAATTTAACGGTGACTACACTGTAGTATTATTTCCTCTGATACCTTTAATTAAAAAAAAACCTGCTGAATTTGGTAGTGATATTGGTGAGGTTTTAAAAGAAGATGGAAATATTGTAAAAGATTATAATATTGTTCAAGGTTTTTTGAATTTAGTTTTTTTTGATACTTTTTTAGTTGATTCACTTAAAAGTTTTAATGTTGATTTAAAAAATAATTTAAATCTAAAAAATGATTTTTATTTGATTGAATTTTCTTCTCCAAACACCAATAAACCTCTTCATTTAGGTCATGTAAGAAATATATTATTAGGAGATTCAATATCTAAAATATTTCAGGAGGTTGGTAATAAAGTTCATAAGACTCAGATTATAAATGATAGAGGAATACATATTTGTAAATCTATGGTTGCCTGGAACAGATTCGGAAATAATTCTAATCCAAAAAATGAAAATATTAAAGGAGATGTTTTTGTTGGTAATTATTATGTGTTATACAATAAGGAATATGAAAAACAAGTAAATAAGTTAATATCAGATGGTCATGACAAGAAAAATGCTGAACAAAATGCTGAAATTTTATTAGAAGCTAAAGATTTACTTAGAAAATGGGAAAACGGTGATGAAGAAGTAATTAAGCAATGGGAAAAATTAAATTCTTGGGTATATGAAGGCTTTTCTAAAACATACTCTGATTTAAATGTCAAATTTGATTCTGAATATTTTGAAAGTAAAACATATCTAAAAGGAAAGGAGATAGTTATTGATGGCCTAAATAAAAGTATCTTCAAAAAGAAAGATGATAATTCTATTTGGATTGATTTAACTAATGATGGTTTGGATGAAAAAATATTATTAAGATCTGACGGAACATCAGTGTATATAACTCAAGATATTGGTACAGCTTTTCTGAGATACAAAGATCATCCAAAAATGGATGGTATGATATATACAACCGGAAATGAGCAAGATTACCACTTTAAGGTTTTATTTCAGGTATTAAATAAGCTAGGATATCCTTGGGCTAATAAGCTTTCTCATCTAAGTTATGGTATGGTAGATTTACCATCTGGAAAAATGAAGAGTAGGGAAGGAACTGTTGTCGATGCAGATGAATTGATTGAAGAGATGAATCAAAAAGCTAAATCTATTTCAGAGTCACTCGGTAAAGTAAATCATCTAAATGATTCAAATCAATTAAAATTGTTTAATGACATTGCTCTAGGAGCATTAAAATACCATATTCTTAAAGTTGATCCTAAAAAGAGGATTTTATTTGACCCAAATGAATCAATTGATTTTAATGGTAATACAGGACCATTTATTCAATATACTTACGCTAGAATTCAATCTCTGTTAAGAAAGAATACCAACAACAAAAGCTTTAAGGATATAAGTATTTCAGAAAAGGAAAGAAATATTATTATTCAATTAAATGATTATCCAAATGTTTTGTTGAATGCCTATTCAAATTTAAATCCATCTTTGATTGCTAATTACGTTTATGATTTAGTAAAGCTTTATAATTCTTTTTATCAGTCCCATACAGTTTTGGGAAATAACGAAATTAATAGTTTTAGAATATTGCTTTCCAAAAAGGTCAGTGAATATATTAAAAAGTCAATGTCACTGTTAGGAGTAAACGTTCCTAACAGAATGTAAAAAAAAAAGCCGCTTAAAAAGCGGCTTTTCTTATAGGTTAGTTGTAATGTTGTTACTTAGATACAGCTAAATTATAAATAACTAAACCGAAACCGATTTTGTTAATAGCATCACCAATGTTGTAAACAACATCCATATCTAGTGGAATAGCATCTACAAAGTCATACCATCCGTCAGTACCAATCATATATCCAATTGGATAAATTGACCAACCAACAAGTACGAACCAGCATAATGCATTGTGTGCTTCTAATACAGCACCGCCTGCTTTCTCAGCTAAACCTTTAGCTTCACCAAGCCATAACATGTATACCATGTAAAAGTAAGCAGCACCAGAAATACCACCCCAAAGTGCAGCATTATCTCTGTCAATTGCTTCACCTACATAACCAAATACAAGCATAACTGTTGAAAGTAATATTAAATTCCACATTAACTTTTTAGTTGCTCCAGCTTTAGCAAGAATTAGATAAAACTCTACACACATTAATGGTACAGTTAATATCCAGTCTACATATCTGAAGAATGTAGTATCAGCACCTGCTACATTCGCATCTCTCATATAATAATAATGAACAGCAGCGATAAAAGTAATTAGTCCTGAAACTAACATTGATGTTCTCCATTTTCCACCACCAGCATCTAACGATAAAAAGAAAAATACTGACGCAGCCATCATGGCCATTGTGCCAATGAAAAACGTAAAACTTACTAGGTCGTTAGGAACGTCACCTAATAAGAAAATATTTAAAAAATTTTCCATAATAATTAATTAATTGGTTTTATGGGCCCCAAAATAGTAAAAAATAACTAGATAAGTAGTTTTCTCACAAAAAAAAAGTTAAAATGTTGACAAATTCACAACATCCTACAGATATAATATTATAATTATCAACGATTTAGAGTTTTTATTGATTTTTCTTAAATGATGGATTTATTTCTATTTTGATTAATATTTTACGGATATGATTGTTAAATTAGCGTGAATATTCGGATATATTGAATAAAGAATACACTAACAACCTGACCTTTAGAATCATTGTTTTTCTAAGTTTATTTACACTTTTCATGAGTAATAATCTAAGTGGTGAGTATTTCTATTTCTCATGCTATGCATTGATTTTAACATTTGGAATTATTCATGGTGCAAATGATATATTGCTGCTCATGAAAGGAAAAACTAATGATAAAAAAACTGTAATAAATAAGACCTTAAAATATTTTTCTATTGTGGTTCTTATTTGCTTAGTTTTTTTTAATCTACCTGTAATTTCACTATTATTTTTCTTACTGTTTAGTGCTTATCATTTTGGTGAACAACAATGGACAATTTTTGAAAACAATAATTCAAGTTCACTGACTATATTCTATTTCTTTTTTGGATCATTAATTTTTACAATATTATTTACAATTAACTCTTCAGAAGTTTCTGATGTTATCTTTGATATTACCAATTTTTATATTCCACAAGATGCTTATGGTTCATCTCTTATTATTTTATCATTAGTTAACATTATTTTTATGTTTTTAAATTATAGAATTTTAAAAGCACAACTTTTTCATCAATTTATATTATTTGTTGTCATGCTTATTGTTTTTTCTATTTTTGAACTTCTTCCAGCTTTTGCTGTTTACTTTGTTTTCTATCACAGTATTCCGTCTATAATTGAGCAAGCTGAATATTTATTTGAGGATAGTTCTGCAAAAAGTTTTAAAAAGTTTATAATTAAAGGATTTGCTTATTGGCTAATTGCAATTTTATTTCTTGTTTTTCTTTATATGATAGTAAAAGATCAAATTGATTTTAGTTTAGGGATTTTCTTCTCTTTTTTAGCCGCAATCACATTTCCCCATGTTTTAGTTATTTATAAAATGAAAGAAATAACAAGAAAAAAGTAAATTTGTCTAAATGTTTAACACCTTAACAGAAAAATTAAATTCTGCTTTTCATGTACTCAAGGGACATGGTAAAATCACAGAAATAAATGTAGCCGAAACATTAAAAGAGGTCAGAAGAGCTCTGCTTGATGCTGACGTTAGTTTTAAGATTGCAAAAGAATTCACCCAAAGAGTAAAAGAAAAGTCCTTAGGTAAAAACGTTCTAACAGATCTAAGACCTGGTCAATTAATGGTCAAAATTGTGAAAGATGAGTTGACTGAGCTGATGGGTGGTGAACATGAAGGTGTTAATTTATCTGAAAACCCTTCAATAATACTATTATCTGGTTTACAGGGATCAGGTAAAACAACTTTTGGCGGTAAACTAGCAAACTATTTAAAAAAGAAAAAAGGAAAAAATCCTCTTCTAGTTGCTTGTGACGTATACAGACCTGCTGCAATAGATCAACTCAAGCTACTTGGTGAACAAATAAATGTTGATGTTTATTCTGAGGAAGGAAGTAAAGATCCAGTTTCCATTTCAAAAAATTCATTAAAATATGCTAAGGAAAATAAGAAAAACATAGTAATTATAGATACTGCTGGTAGGTTAGCAATTGATGATGTATTGATGAATGAAATTGGAAATATAAAAGATGCAACAAATCCTGGAGAAATACTATTTGTTGTTGACTCCATGACTGGTCAGGATGCTGTAAATACAGCAAAAGCCTTTAATGATGTCTTAAACTTTGATGGCGTTGTATTGACAAAACTTGATGGTGATACTCGAGGCGGTGCAGCTTTAACAATTAAATCAGTTGTAAATAAACCAATTAAATTCATCGGTAATGGCGAAAAACTAGATGCTATTGATATTTTTTACCCTGAAAGGATGGCCGATAGAATTTTGGGCATGGGAGATGTTGTTTCATTGGTTGAGAGGGCACAAGATGTTTATGATGAGAAAAAAGCCAGAGAATTAAGTAAGAAGATAGCAAAAAATAAATTTGGATTTGATGATTTCTTGAACCAAATCAATCAAATAAAAAAAATGGGTAATTTAAAAGATACGGTCAGCATGATCCCAGGAATGAGTCAAATGAAGGATGTAGATATTGATAATGATTCATTCAAACATATTGAAGCATTGATACAATCAATGACGCCTAAAGAAAGATCTAATCCAAAAATAATTGATCATAACAGAAAAAAAAGAATTGCCAAAGGGGCAGGTAGAGAAATTCAAGAAATAAATGCTCTATTAAAACAATTTGAGCAAATGTCGAAGATGATGAAGATGGTTCAATCTGGAGGTGCATCTAAATTGATGAGTATGATGCAAAACTATAAACAATAAAATGGTTGTATTAGACGGAAAAAAAACAAGTAACGATATTAAAAATGAGATCGCAGAAGAGGTAAAATCTCTTAAAAAAAATGGTTATCGTGCTCCTCACCTTGCAGCTGTTATCGTTGGGAATGATGGTGCAAGTTTAACTTATGTTGGAAGTAAGGTAAGAGCCTGTGAGAGAATAGGTTTTGAATCTACGCTAATTAGTCTCGAAGACTCAATCTCTGAAACTGAATTACTTGATAAGGTAAATTATTTGAATAATGATGATAAAATAGATGGATATATTGTTCAATTACCATTACCAAAACACATTGATTCTCAAAAAATATTAATGGCAGTAGATCCAAGCAAAGATGTTGACGGTTTTCATCCAACAAACTTTGGCAGAATGGCTTTAAATTTACCAACATACATTTCAGCAACTCCTCATGGAATAATGGAGCTTCTAAAACGCTATGATGTACCAACTGAAGGTAAACACACTGTTGTAATAGGAAGGTCGGATATAGTAGGTAAGCCAATTAGTATCTTAATGGGATTAAAAACTAAGCCCGGTAATTCAACAGTTACATTAGCTCACAGCAGAACCAAAAATATATCAGATTTAATAAAACAAGCAGATATTATAATTTCTGCTTTGGGTCTACCAAATTTTGTTAAAGCAGAAATGGTTAAAGATGGAGCTGTTGTTATTGATGTTGGAATAACAAGAGTTAAAGATGACTCTGAAAAGGGATATAAAATTGTTGGTGATGTTGATTATGAAAATGTTGCAAATAAATCTTCATTTATAACTCCAGTCCCGGGTGGAGTTGGGCCAATGACCATTGCTATGTTATTGACCAATACACTCAAAGCTTATCTACAAAGAATAAATTAGATTATTTTTCGAAAATTTTATTTAAATCTTTAAAAGATTTAAACTCTAGTGCATTTCCACACGGATCTTTAAAAAACATTGTTGCCTGTTCACCAGGAAGACCCTCAAACCTAATATATGGTTCAATAATAAAGTTTATTTTTTTTTCAATTAGTTTTTTTGAAAAATCATGAAAATCATTCCATTCAAGAATAACCCCAAAATGAGGAATGGGAACATCCTTACCATCAACTGGGTTAGTTTTATTGTCGTCAGATTCTTTTTCCTTGAAATGAATAACCAGCTGATGTCCAAAAAAATTAAAATCTACCCAATGATTACTACTTCTACCTTCCTCACAACCTAAAATATTTTTATAAAAATTTCTTGATTTCTCAAGATTATTAACTGGTATGGCCAAATGAAAGGGAAGAAGATTTTTTGTTTTCATATATATTAAAATTAATGATTTAATATAACTTATTTATAATCTGTAATATATTTGTAAAAAATGGAAATTAACGAAAGCAATTTACCTATTATGGAGACCTTTTATTCAATTCAAGGTGAAGGTTTCCATTCAGGTAAACCAGCATATTTTATAAGGCTAGGTGGATGTGATGTTGGATGTCATTGGTGTGATGTGAAAGAAAGTTGGGACCACGGTGACCATAAAATTATAAATGTTGATAAAATAGTTTCCGATGTTGAGTGTCAAAACGGCATCGTCATAGTTACAGGTGGAGAACCTCTAATGTGGGATATGAATAAATTAACTAGTAAGTTGAGAGAGAATAACAATATTATTCATTTGGAGACTTCGGGAGCTTATGAAATATCTGGAACATGGGATTGGGTATGCTTGTCTCCAAAAAAACAAAAACTTCCAGATAAAGAAATATATAAGTTGGCAGATGAGCTAAAAATTATTATATACAATAAACACGATCTTAAATTTGCAATTGAGGAAGCGTCTAAGGTTACTGAGAAATGTAAATTGTTTATTCAACCAGAGTGGGAGAGGTTCGAAAGAAATAAAGATTTTATAATAGATTTTATTAAAGAAAATCCAAAATGGCAAATTTCACTTCAACTTCATAAATTCATGAACGTCGATTAATTATAAATCAAGTATTTACTTCTTAATTTCTTAAATTTCTTCAGTCCTTCTTGCCATGTTATTCTAATTTCTACTTCGGAAAGACCACTTTTAATTTGTTTTTCTAAAGTTTTATTACCTGCTAGTCTATGAAACCCAGATCTGAAAAAGTTTTCCTTGTCTTTTTCATTATTATAAGCTAAAATCAACCACTTTAAGCTAACCTTTGAAAGATAATCTTCATTTTTAAGATTATATCCGTTACATACTTCATTTTCAAATTTTGGATATTTTGCACCATACATTGATACAGGTTTAAATTCATAGTTAGTCTTTTCCCAGTCAGGTTTACCAATGATTTGAAATTGATTTGTTGTTCCTCTTCCGACACTGACTGGAGTTTGTTCAAAAAAACACAATGAAGGGTAGAGGTTAATTGATTTTAAATTTGGAAGATTAGGGGATGGTCTATCAGGTAGATCATATTTAGAGAACCTATCATAATTAGTAAGTTCAATGATTTTTAATTTGCATTTTTCAATACTATTTAACCAATTTTCTCCATTGATCATTAACGCATATTCACCTATAGTCATACCATATACAGTGGGGACTGGATGTAATCCAACAAAACTCATGGACTCTTTTTCCATTACAGGACCATCAATATAATGTCCATTTGGATTTGGTCTATCAAGAACAATCAGCTCAATATTATTTTCAGCACAGCTTTCCATTATATAATGAAGTGTCGATAGGTATGTATAAAATCTAGCTCCAACATCTTGAATATCAAAAATCATTAAATCTATATTTTCTAAATCTTTTTTTGAAGGTTTCTTTTTACTGCCATATAGTGATATTATTGGTATTCCAGTTTTTGGATCGATTGAATTTGTAATTTTTTCTCCTGCATCAGAATTTCCTCTGAAACCATGTTCAGGGGCAAAAACCTTTAAAATTTTTAATTCATAATTCCTTAGTGAGTCAACCAAATGTATTTTATTATTTGTTTTATTAAAATTTGAGGTATGATTTGAAACTATGGCAATATTTTTATTTTTAAGTAGTGGGATGTATTTATCTGTTTTCTCAATTCCTAATATAATTTCATTTTGTCCATAAAGAATAAACGGAACGACTAAAAAAAAATTAATTTTGAAAAATATTATTAAGTTATATTTTGAAGTTTGAAAATTTTTTAACATCCAGAATCTTAAATTATCAGAGATATAAAAATAGTGTATCATCTCCTATTATAAAAATTTCAATAATTTCTATCGTAATTGCGGTTACTGTAATTAATTTTTCTCTTTCTATTGGATTTGGAATTCAAAATGAGATTAAAAATAATTTTAAGTATATATCAGGGGATTATTATGTCTCAGATTATAAAAATGAAAACTTTTCAACTTTTTTTCCAATCAATTATGATGAAATTGCATCAGAGTTGTTTATATCTAAAAATATTGAATACGTAAATAAAGTAACATATACACCTGGTGTTATTCCTATCGAAAGTAATTTTAAGGATATCGTATTTAAAGGTATAGAAAACAAAAATCTAGATTTAATAAATACATTTACTATTGATGAAAACTTTAATGAAATAGGGTTAAATGAAATAATTATTTCCAAAAATTTATCTGAAAAACTGCAATTTAAAGTTGAAGATAAAATCAAGTTTCTATTCTTTAAAGATGAGAGTAGTATACCAATCGTAAGAAAATTAAAAGTAGTTGGATTATATAACTCTAATATTTCTGAATTTGATTCAAGAGTTGTGTTTGGAAATATAGATCAGTCAATTTCCATAAATAAATGGAATAAAGATAATTTTGGAGCCCTCGAAATTTTTTTAGATAATAACGATAAAAAAAATATAGATTTCATTTTTAACTCAATACCCTCGAGTCTTGATATTCAAAAATCTTCTGAAAGGTTTCCAGAAATTTTTAGTTGGATTAATTTATTCGATACGAATATATATTTGATTATAGTTTTAATGATTGTAGTTGGTGGAATAAATATGATTACAGCATTACTTGTAACCGTGTTAGATAAAGCCAAGCTAATTGGTACTTTGAAAGTGTTAGGAGCCAATAATAATTCAATAACAAAAATATTTATGATTAATGGACTTTATTTAATTTTTAAAGGTGTTGTTGTTGGAAATATTATTTCACTAGGTTTATTATTAATTCAGAAACAATTTTTGATTTTTGAGTTGGACCCCAATATATACTATTCAGATTATGTTCCGATTGAAATTGCCCCTATAAAGATTATCTCATTTAACCTATTAGTAATTTTTATTTCAATGTTAATGCTCTTAATTCCCTCAAAAGCTATATCAAAAATAAAACCTAATTCAATCCTCAAATTGAGTTAATAAATTAAATTTGCATTACCAAAATGAAATATCACAATAACATTCTAGGTACTATTGGAAATACACCCTTGATAAAGCTTAATAAAATTACAACTGATCTAGAAGCTACTGTTTTAGCTAAAGTTGAGTATTTTAACCCTGGAAACTCAGTCAAGGATAGAATGGCCTTGAAAATGGTTGAAGACGCTGAAAATAGTGGTCTTTTGAAACCTGGTGGTACAATAGTAGAGGGAACATCTGGAAATACAGGAATGGGTTTGGCATTAGCTGCAATTGTAAAAGGATATAAATTAATTTGTGTTACTACTGATAAACAATCCAAGGAAAAAATAGACATATTAAAGGCAGTCGGTGCTCAGGTAATAATATGTCCAGCTGATGTAGACCCTGATGATCCCAAATCTTATTATTCGACAGCTGAAAGAATTGGAGATGAAACGAAAAATTCTTGGTATGTTAACCAATACAATAATTTATCAAATAGAGAAGCTCATTACTTATCAACTGGACCAGAAATATGGGAGCAAACTGAAGGAAAAATCACCCATTTTGTTGTTGGTGTTGGTACAGGTGGGACTATTTCAGGTGTAGCTAAATTTTTGAAAGAAAAAAATAGTAATATCAAGATTTGGGGGATTGATACATATGGATCGGCTTTCAAGAAGTATCACGAAACAGGAATTTTCGATAAAAATGAGGTTTATCCTTATATCACTGAGGGTATTGGTGAGGATATCATACCAGAAAATGTAGATTTTGATCTTATCGATAAATTTGAAAAAGTAAATGATGAGGATGCCGCACGATACACAAGAAAACTTGCTAGGGAAGAAGGAATTTTTGCAGGAAATTCATGTGGTGCCGCAATAAAGGGCGTATTGCAATTAAAAAAACATTTCTCAAAAAATGATATTGTAGTTGTTTTACTTCATGATTCTGGTAGTAGATATGTTGGTAAAATGTATAATGATGATTGGATGAGGAAGAAGGGCTTCAGACTCGATTAATTACCTAAACGTATCATTGGGAAATTCATATATACTTTCAAATCCTTTTGAATTAATTGAAACAACAGAAAAGAGAAAATTATCGATAATAATTCCATCTAGAGTATATTCATTTTTCTTATTGATGACTTTACTAAATTCCCAATTCGGAGCTGATGTTGTTCGCCAATAGATTTTGTATCCTATTATGTCTTGGTTGTCTGAGTAATCCCATTTAAACTTCACAGATGGTTCAACAATACCACCAATTTTTAAGTTTTTTGGAGGTGGTGGAGACCATCCTAATAAAGCAAGGTTAACTGCATTTACAGCAGTTAGTTTTTTTGCATATTCAAAATTTACACCAGAAATAACATCACCATAATTAATGTTGTTTTCTATCCTAATATCCTGATGTTGTCTGTTGTAATTTTCATTACTTTCCATAATTCTTACACCTGCAAAACCAAGATCATTAAAAGGTCTGTGGTGTCCTCCTCTGCCAAATCTATCCAATCTGTAAACTAAATCTGGATTTAAATCAGGTAGATATTTTTTTGTTGAATTATAAATAAATCTAGCTAGTTGTCTTGAATTTCCATCAACTTCTCCGCCATAAAATCTTCTCATGTATCGTTGACGATCAGATTCATTAGCAGGAACTGGTTCAGAAAAAATTCTAAAACTTTTATTATCAATCACACCATTAACACCCTCAATATTACCAATCATATCATTATTTAGTATACCAATAATATCCCAATTATTCTTTTTTGCATATTCAGCTAAACCTTTACCACCATAAAGACCTTGTTCTTCACCTGATAAACCAACATATACAATTGAATTATCAAATTTATGCTTGGATAAAACTCTGGCAGCTTCAATTGTTCCAGCCATACCACTTGCATTATCATTGGCTCCTGGCGAATCAGAAATAAAGTCATTTGGGTCTGAAACTCTACTATCAATATCACCACTCATTAATACATATCTATTAGGATATTTTGACCCTCTTTGAATAGCTACAACATTATTAATCCAAACATCTTTAATTAATCTTAAGTTATTTTTTTTAAAATAATTTTTTTGATCAAAAACTTCTAAACAATTGTTGCAATCTTCAGAAATTGATTCAAATGTTTTTTTTATCCAACGCCGAGCAGCACCTATTCCTCTTTCATTTGATACAGTATCACTCAAAGTGTGTCTGGTCCCAAAATTAGCAAGGGTTATTATATCATCTTTTATTCTTTCTTCTGAAATATCACTAATTATATTAAATATTACTTTATCATAATTATTTTGAGAATAAGCATTTAAGCTAATCAAGAAAAGAAAAATAAGAAACCTCAAAATAAATAATTGATATTAAAGATTGTATCTGTTTTCTTCACTGACAATTTTAGCAATTGTTCTTTTGAGTTCAATTGGTTTTGGATAGTTATAGTATTTGGTAAACCTTTTTAATCCCATTAATAGAAACTTTTGTTCACTACCTTCTGATAGAGAAAAAATCAATTCTCTTGATTTTGATATTATCATTTCACAGGCTTCAAACAAGTATAATTTACTAATAGCTATTTGAGCATGATAATTATCAGTCCCAAATCTTTTGCAATTTTTTTCGGTTCTTAAAATTGCTGATTCTGACATATAAATTTCTATGAGTATATCAGATATTGATAAAAGAACTTCTTGGTGATTTTCTAAATCCATACCATATTTCTTTAATCCAGCACCTGAAAGCATCAAAAATACCTTTTTCAAATTATTTAAAACATATTTTTCCTCATCAAATAGATCTTCAAAATCAGGAACATCAAAAGATGGAATTTCAGTTAATTCATTAGCAACTTCTTCTGCCTTTTGCATTAAATCTAATTCTCCCTTCATGCCTTTTTTTATAAGCATTCCAATGGTAACTAGTCTATTAATTTCATTTGTCCCTTCATATATTCTAGCAATTCGAGAATCTCTCCATGCTGATTCCATGGGTGTCTCAGTTGAATAACCCATACCACCAAACACTTGAATACCCTGATCAGCACAGTTTTGAGCATCTTCAGAAAGTGCTACTTTTAATATTGAACATTCAATGACAAATTCTTCGACTCCTTTAAGTTCAGCTTCTTGATGAGATTTTCCTTCACTTTTTAGCTCTGCTATCCTATCTTCAATATTTTTACCAGCTCTGTAAGTTGCAGATTCACCAACATAGGTATCCATTGCCATTTTTGCAATTTTTTCCTTGATCGCTCCAAAATCAATTATTTTAGTTTTGAATTGCTCTCTTTCATTGGCATATTGAATACTTGCAGTAGTTACTCTTCTTTCAGCATCTAAACATGCAGCAGCAAGTTTAATTCTTCCAATATTTAATGCATTCATTGCAATTTTAAAACCTCCCCCTCTTTTAGAAAGCATATTTTCAACTGGCACCTTAGTTTCATTAAAAAATATTTGTCTTGTTGATGAGGAATGAATTCCAAGTTTTGATTCCTCTTTACCTAACTTGATACCGTTTTCAGGATTATTTTCAACTATAAAGGCTGTAATATTTTTATCATCCTCAATTCTGGCAAAGACAGTTAAAATATCTGCAAAACCAGCATTTGAAATCCACATTTTTTGACCAGTAATTAAATAATGTTTTTTATCATCACTGAGAACAGCTTTAGTTTTACCATTATTGGCATCTGAACCAGCACTTGGTTCAGTTAAACAATAAGCTCCAATGTGTTCTCCTGTTGCAAGCTTTGGGATGTATTTTCTTTTTTGCTCATCTGTGCCATAAAGTAAAATTGGCATTGTTCCGATTCCTGTATGCGCGCCAAAAGCTGTTGAGGTTGACCCAGAACTTCCAGAAATATAATCGCAAACAAGCATTGATGATGTAAAAGGCATTCCAAGGCCTCCATATTCCTCAGGAACATTAACTCCTAAAAAGCCTAAGTTTCCGGCTTTTTTCATCACATCAGCAGTTAGCTGGTAATTATGAGTTTCAAATTCATGTTTTTTTGACCATATTTCTTTGTCAGTGAAATCTTTAACTGCATCACGCATCATTTTTTGCTCCTCACTAAAATCTTCGGGTGTAAATATTTCGTCACTTAGAGTTTCTCTTGTAATAAACTCACCTCCTTTTATAATTTTTTCTTTTGTAATTTCCATTTTTATAATATTTCAAAAATTCCTGCGGCTCCTTGGCCAGTTCCAACACACATAGTTACCATTCCGTATTTCAACTTTCTTTGTTTCATTTCATCAAATAACTGTACTGAAAGTTTAGCACCTGAGCATCCTAATGGATGACCCAGTGCAATTGCACCTCCGTTAACATTAATAATATTTTTATCAAGATTTAACTCATTTATTACAGCAATCGATTGTGATGCGAATGCCTCATTAAGTTCAATCAATTCAATATCATTAATTTTCATATTTGCTTGTTTTAGCGCTTTTGGAACAGCTCTTACTGGCCCCATACCCATTATTTTAGGTGGAAGACCTGCTACACTATAACTAACAAGCTTAGCAATAGGTTCAATATTTAATTTTTTTAACATATCCTCACTTACAATCATTACAAAAGCAGCACCATCACTCATTTGTGAAGAATTACCAGCTGTTACAGATCCACTTGACGAGAATACTGGTCGTAATTTTGATAACGCTTCAATACTAGTGTCTTTTCTAGGCCCTTGATCTTGATTAAAAGTAGTTTGTCTTTCTTTTTTCTTTAAATTTTCATCTAAATAAACCTCATTAACAGTTATCGGGGCAATCTGTGAATCAAATTTCTTTTCTTCCAATGCTTTCACAGCTTTTTGATGAGATTCATAAGCGAATTTATCTTGATCCTCTCTTGAAACACTATATTGATTTGCAACTTCCTCAGCAGTTAATCCCATACCCCAATAGTAATCCTCTTTTCCTTTGGATACAGTATTATAATTAGGAACAGGTTTAAAACCTGTCATTGGTATATAGCTCATACTTTCAACACCACCAGCAATAATACATTCTGACATGCCTGATCTAATTTTTGCTGTAGCAACTGCAATTGTTTCCAATCCAGATGCACAAAATCTATTAATGGTAACACCCGGTACATCATCT
Source organism: uncultured Bacteroidota bacterium (assembly GCA_902595555.1). GTDB lineage: Bacteria > Bacteroidota > Bacteroidia > Flavobacteriales > Flavobacteriaceae > Eutrophosalina. Next base: position 84,551 of record CACJQM010000001.1, read on the forward strand.
ACTTTAAGACCCATCAAAGAAATTAATCTAGCTACATTAAAGCCCTGTTCAGCCTCAGGCATCGCATTACCGACAATTAAATCATCAATTTGTGTTTTATCAAATCCAGGAATTTGTGATATTAAATATTCAATAGTTTCTGCAGCAAGTTCATCTGGTCTTTTGAACTTAAAAAACCCTCTTGGTGCTTTACCAACAGCAGTTCTGTAAGCTTTTACTATATATGCTTCTCTCATATTAATTTCTTAATGGTTTTCCGTTTTTTAACATATACTGGATTCTTTCCAGCGTTTTCTTCTCACCACATAGCGATAAGAAAGCTTCTCTTTCAAGGTCTAATAAATATTGTTCAGAAACTAATGTTGCTTGAGATAGTTCCCCTCCGCATAAAACGTTTGCAATTTTGTTAGCTATTTTTTTATCATGTTCTGAAATATATCCCCCAGCTAGCATTGAATCTGCGCCAACGTAAAGCATGCCAAGCCCTTGTTTTCCTAAAACTTTGATATCATTTTTTGGAATTGGTTTGGTGTAACCCATATCATACATGTTTAATGCAACATTTTTAGCAATCGAAATTTGATTTTTTTTATTCATTACAACATGATCTCTTCCCTTGACTAGGTAATCTAAATCAAAGCCTTCATGTGCAGATGTAGCAGTTTTAGCCATACCAATATTTATAAAATATTCTTGCAGTAAGTTTACTTCAACATCGTTAGGTCTAAATGTTTCAGAAGCTCTAAGAGCCATTTCTTTTAAACCACCTCCCCCAGGTACAAGACCTACACCAACTTCGACAAGACCAATATATGTTTCACTGTAAGCAACTAGTTTATCACAATGCAAACAAACCTCACATCCACCTCCAAGTGTATATCCATGTGGAGCGCCTATGACAGGAATTGAGGAATATCTTAATTTCATCATTGTGTTTTGAAACATTTTCATGAAATAATTTAATTCATCATACTCTTGTTCAACAGATGCTAGAAAAATTACACTTATGTCCGCTCCAGCAGAAAAATGAGGTGATTCATTTCCTAAAACTAAACCTTTATAGTTAGCTTCCGCCAAATCAACAGATTTGTCTAATGCTTGAATTATATTTTGATTGATAGAATTCATCTTGGATCCGAACTCTAGATTCAAAATATTATCTCCAATATCTATTAATCTTGCTTCTTTATTTGACCATACAACTTTGTTGTTGGGTGAATTTTTTAGAATTATAAAACCTTCTTGTCCAGGGATTTTTATGTATGATTTTGTCTTTTTATCATAACATTCATTAAATCCATTTTTTGTAGAGTAAAAATTATTATGATTGCTTGAAATCATTTCAGAAACCCACTTCGCTGGCTCTAAATCAAACTTTTTCATTAATTCGACACCTTCTTTTACTCCAATGTAATTCCAAATTTCAAAAGGTCCTTCTTTCCATCCAAATCCCGCTCTAAGTGCTGAGTCTATACTGTGTATATCTTCAGAAATTTCTGGGATTCTATTCTGAACGTAAGCAAACGTTTTAGCAAAAACTTCTCTGTAGAAATCTGATGCCGTATCATCACCACTAACTAATATTTTAAATTTATCAGCTCTATTTTTAGCTTTTCTAGCGGCATTAAGTGTTTCAAAATTTACTTTTTTTTGCTCTTTGTACTCAAATGATTTTAGATCTAAAGATAGAATCTTTGACTTTCCATCCTTTCCTTTAATTTTTTTGTAAAAACCTTGCTTGGTTTTGCTACCAAGCATTTTCTCATCTAACATCCTTTTAAGAAAATCTGGCAGTTTGAAAACATCCCTGTATTCATCTTTTGGACAATTTTCATATATCCCATTAGCTACGTGACATAAAGTATCTAATCCAACTACATCAGCTGTTCTGAAGGTTGCAGATTTGGGTCTACCAATGGCAGTACCGGTTAACTTATCTATTTCTTCAACACTAAACTCACCATTTTTTACTTGATGAAATAGACTTTGAATACCAAAAGTTCCAATTCTATTTCCAATAAAAGCAGGTGTATCTTTAGCAAGAACAGATGTTTTGCCCAAAAACTTTTCACCATATTCCATCAAAAAATCTAGTACACTTTTGTCGCAGTTAGGACCAGGAATAACTTCGAACAAATTCAAATATCGCGGTGGATTAAAAAAATGTGTTATGGCAAAATTTTTCTTAAAATCATCGGATCTTCCTTCATTCATAAGTTTTATAGGAATACCTGATGTATTTGATGTAACCAGAGTTCCCTCAGTTCTATGCCTTTCAACTAAATCAAAAACAGTTTTTTTAATTTCTAATTTTTCAACAACAACCTCAATAATCCAATCAACTTCACTTATTTTATTTATATCATCTTCAAAATTCCCTAATGTTACTCTTTTAATGAACTTTTTATTATATATAGGTGATGGCTTTGATTTGATACATTTATTAAACATATCATTTACAATTCTATTTTTAACTTCTTTACTTTCCAGAGACAAATTTTTCTTTTTTTCCGATTCATTTAGTTCCTTTGGGCATATGTCCAATAGTAAAACTTCAACACCAATGTTTGCAAAATGACAAGCAATTCCTGAACCCATAATTCCTGATCCCAGTACAGCTATATTTGATATTTTTTTATTCATTAATCGATTTCTTTATTTTTTATAATAATATTTATCTTATCCATTACGTCTAGAAAAATATCCAAGTCTTTTTTTCCTACCTTTTCATAGACTGCTTTATTAAATTTGTAACCAATTTTTTTAGCTAGGTTTCTGTGATCTAATCCCTCTTGAGTAAGTTTTATTAAAACACCACGCTTATCATTTGGGTTATCAACTCTAACTATAAGATTGTGTTTTTCCATTGACTTTAAGGTTCTAGATAGACTAGTTGATTGCATACCCATTTTTGGACCTAAGGATGTCGATGGTGTTCCATTGTTGGGATCTAAATTCAATAGCGCTTGGGCATGAGCCAATGTTCCACCGTATTTTTTTGCTTCCTCATTGTACATTTTAAAAATGGATTGCCATGTATATCTAAGAGCGTGTTCAATATATTTCATAGGTAATAATAAATATAACAAAAAATACTATGCACGCATAGTAAAATAGAATTATTTTAACCAATTATACGCATTGATAAAGGCGTATATCCATGGTGATATATCATCTGAATTTTTTGGGTTAGGGTAATAACCCCAATTCCATGGAAAGGTAGATCTTTCAAGGTGAGGCATCATAGCTATGTGTCTTCCATCTTTGCTAGCTATGATTGCAGTGTCATAATCTGAACCATTTGGATTGGTAGGAAATTCTGAACTGGAATATTTTCCAATGATATTGTAATCTTTTTCCTTTTGTGGCAAGCTAAATCTTCCTTCACCATGGGCTGACCAAATACCCAACTCTGTATCTTCAAAATCTTTAAACATTATAGAGTTATTTGAAGCAATCTTTACACTCGTGAATATACATTCAAACTTGTTCGATTCATTGAATTCCATTTTCGGTTTGATTTCATGCTCTGGGTGGAGTAGGCCTAACTCAATAAATAATTGACATCCATTACATACACCAAGTGATAACGTGTCACTTCTTTCATAGAATTTCTTTAAGCTTGAGTTAGCTTTTTCATTATATATAAATGATCCTGCCCAACCTTTTGCAGATCCAAGCACATCAGAATTAGAAAAACCTCCTACTGCAACTAAAAATTTTATATCATTTAGATCTTCTTTTCCTGAAATTAGATCTGTCATATGAACATCTCTTACATCAAATCCTGAAATATGCATTGCATATGCCATCTCTCTTTCAGAATTACTTCCTTTATCTCTGATAATTGCTGCCTTAACTTTTTGATTTGTTTTAAAAGTAAATTTGGATTTAAACCAGCTTGGAAACTTGAAATTTAGATTGTTAGAATTTAGGTTGTCATACCTTTCTTTAGCTTTATTATCTCCACTCTGTAGTTTGTCAAGAAGGTATGATTTTTTAAACCATTTTTTTCTGTATTCAATAATATCTAAACTTAGATTGAAATCATTTTTTACTAAATTCAATTGGTTATTTTTTGTTATAGAACCAATTTTATGATATTTAATATTGGATTGATTTAAGTGACCCTCTATACTATTTTTTGCTTGAAATATAATACCATGATTTTCACTAAATAATAATTTAGTTATATCTTCTTCATCTATACTAGTAAGATCAATATCCAAGCCTATTTCGACACTTACAAAACACATTTCCAAAAGCGATACTAATATTCCTCCTGAACTTATGTCATGCCCTGAAAATATAAGTCCCTCTCTTATAAGAAGTTGAATTGAATTAAAAATATTTTTAAAATTATCAGAAGATGTAATGTCATTACATTTATTACCAATTTTATTATTCACTTGATATAGTGCAGATCCACCAAGTTGGTACTCGCATGATGACATGTCAATATAATATAAATACGATTCATCATGTTTCAAGTATGGCTCAATAGTCTTTTTAAAATCATCACTATGACCTGTTGCTGAAATAATAACAGTTCCTGGTGCTAAAACTTCCTTGTCCGGGTACTTTTGTTTCATTGACATTGAATCCTTACCTGTAGGAACATTTATACCTAATTCGATACAAAAATCTGAACAAGCTTTTACTGCATCATATAGTCTTGAATTTTCACCTTCATTATTAGCAGGCCACATCCAATTTGCAGAAAGGGAAACAGATCTCAATCCATCTTTCAAGGGAGACCAAATTAAATTCGTTAATGCTTCACCAATAGAATTTCTACTACCTGATGCAGGATCAATTAAACTTGTTATTGGTGAGTGTCCAATAGATGTTACTACTCCATGATTTGAATTAAAATCTAAGGCCATAACTCCACAATTATTGAGAGGAAGTTGAAGTGGGCCAGTACACTGTTGTAATGCAACTTTACCAGTGACACATCTATCAACTTTATTTGTAAGCCAATCTTTACAGGCGACAGATTCAAGGTCTAAAACTTTATCAAGATTATTTTTAATTTCTTTTTCATCATAAAGCATATTAGAGAAAGAGGTTTCTTGTTTTTTATCCTTCAAAATTGTTTTTGGAGAGTTTCCAAAAAAATCTTCAAGGCTTAAGTCAATAATTGTTTTGTTATCTTTTTTTGAATTCACCAAAAATCTCGAATTTTCTTTTACTTCACCTACAACGTATATCGGTGCATTTTCACGAGCACATATTTTTTTGAGCTTATCCAAATCATCAGGGTGAATAACTAATCCCATTCTTTCCTGAGACTCATTACCAATTATTTCTTTTGCGGAAAGAGTTTTATCACCAATTGGTAAATCATCTACATTTAAAACACCTCCACTTTCTTCAACAAGCTCTGAAATACAATTTAAATGTCCTCCAGCTCCATGATCATGAATTGACTTTATAAAGTTATTATCTGATTCAACCACTGCTCTTATGGCATTTGAAACTCTTTTTTGCATTTCTGGATTAGATCTTTGCACTGCATTTAACTCAATTCCTGAACTATAATTTCCAGTTTCTGTTGACGAAACAGCTGCTCCACCCATTCCAATTCGGTAGTTATCACCCCCAAGAACAATAATTAGATCACCTTCTTGTATTTTCTTTTTCTTTGAATCAGAGTATTTTCCAAAACCAATGCCACCGGCTAACATTATAACTTTATCAAACCCATAGAGCTTATTTTTTTCTTTATGTTCAAAAGTCAATAATGAACCTGAAATTAAGGGCTGTCCAAATTTATTTCCAAAATCAGAGGCACCATTTGATGCTTTTATTAATATTTCTATTGGTTTTTGATAAAGCCAATTTCTTTCATTAAAACCAATTTTTGAATCATTAATTCTAGGGTAGGGAGTCATGTATACTGCGGTTCCAGCTAATGGTAATGAGCCCTGACCACCAGCTAATCTATCCCTTATTTCTCCTCCTGAACCTGTTGCAGCACCACTAAAAGGCTCAACAGTTGTAGGAAAATTATGAGTTTCTGCTTTTAATGATATTACAGATTTAAAATTAGATTCTTTATATGTGGATGGTTTATGCCCATGTTCAGGGGCGAATTGTTTAATTGTGGGTCCCTCAATAAATGCAACATTGTCTTTGTATGCAGAAACTACATAATTTAAATTCTGTTTAGTTGTTTTTTTAATTAATTGAAAAAGAGAGTTACTCATCTCTTTATCATCAATTATAAATTTACCATTGAAAATTTTATGTCGACAATGTTCGGAGTTTACTTGTGAAAACCCAAAAACTTCAGAATCTGTTAAATTCCTATTTATTTTTTTTGATAGACCCTCTAAATATTCTATCTCATCTTGACTTAAAGCTAAACCTTCTGTTCTATTATAATCAGCAATATCAGTAATTTGTTTAATTTCATCGGGTTTTAAATTTATATCAAAAATTTCTTGATTTAATTCATCATAAATTTCACTAGTCATTTTATCAAATTTAGAGCTGTTGTTATAAGAAATGAATAACTCAATTCTTAAAACACTATTTATACCCATATTTTCAACAATTTCAACGGCATTTGTCGACCATGGAGTAATCATAGTTTTCCTTGGACCGATATATTTTTCTTGAATTTTTTTTATGTTTAAATGATCGGAACCAGAAAATATCCAAGAAAGTTTTTTTAGTTCTGTTGGAGTTAAATTATCAATTGAATGAACTGCGTATATTTCGCTATTTTTTGATTTAAAAAATGCTATCATGAATAACTTCAAATTTATGTTAAAAAACTATTTTAATAGGTTATAACTATTAGAGTTTTTTAACCATTTGCATAATTTATCAACAAATTGATTAGCTAAATGATTGAAGTTGAATTAATTTTTTATAAAAACTATTGTTTTTTAAAAGTTCTTTATGTGATCCCTCTTCAACAATTTGTCCCTTATCTAAAACAATAATTTTATCTGCATTTTGTATAGTTGAGAGTCGGTGGGCTATTACAATAGAGGTTTTATCAACCATCAATTTATCGATTGCATTTTGTACTAATTTTTCAGATTTTGAGTCCAGCGATGAAGTAGCCTCGTCAAGTATTAAGATTGGACAATTTGAATATACGGCTCGTGCAATTGCAATTCTTTGTTTTTGACCCCCAGATAAGTTTGATCCGTTATCTCCAACATTATAATTTAATTTTTCTTCAAATTCATCAATAAATTCCTGAGCATTTGCTATGCTTATTGATTTTTTTAATCTTTCGTCTGCATCCTCACTATTATCTCCAAGAAGAATATTTTCTTTTATAGACGAATTAAATAATATTGATTCTTGACTAACAACTGCAATAATCGACCTAAGATCAGATCTTGGTAAGTCTTTTACATCAAAGCCATCGATTATTATTTTTCCTGTAATATTTTCATAAAATCTTGGAATTAAATTAACTAATGTCGATTTACCACTACCTGATGCACCAACAATTGCAACCATCTGGCCTTTCTTTACTTTAAAAGAAATATTTTCAAGAACTTTTGATTTATCGTATTTAAAACTAACATTATTAAACTCAATTTCTTTTTCAAAAAATTTCAGTTTGTTGTTCTTTGAGTCATTAAAATATTCACTATGCATATCTATAATATCGAAAACCCTTTCAGCTGCTGCATTCCCTTTTTTTAACGAGTAAAATGCTTTGCTTATAGATTTTGCTGGTGTGAGAACACCATAAGCCAGTCCCATGTACGTAATAAATGCTGCTGGTTTTAATTCCATTTCAATCAAAACTAATTTGCCACCATACCACAATAATACTCCAATAACAAGTATGCCTAAAAATTCGCTCAGAGGAGCTGCAATATTTTGTCTATTAATAAGTTTATTGGAAAAATTTAGAAATCTAGAGTTTGTTACATCAAATTTTGATATAAAGAAGTTTTCAGCTAAGAAACTCTTAATTATTTTAATTCCATTTATTGTTTCTTCTGTAATCGAAGTTAATTCAGCCTGTTCTTTTTGAACAAGTAGGGACTTTCTCTTCAATGTTTTTCCAATAAACGATATAATAAATCCAGAAAAAGGAATAAAAATTATTACAAATACCGTTAGTTTATAGCTAATTATAAACATAGCCCCAAGAGTAAAAATAATTGTTAAAGGATCACGAATAAAAATTTCTATTATTGATAAAAAAGAGTTTTGAACTTCATTTACATCTGATGACATTCTTGAAATTAAATCACCTTTTTTATTTTTTGAAAAATATTCAAGAGGCAGTACAACCATTTTCTCATATATGTTTTTTTTCAGATCTTTTATAACACCATTTCTAATCAGTGTTGAAAAAAACAGTGCAAAATAATTAGAAACATTTTTTAAAAAGAATAGTATTATTACAATTCCAACTACAAATAATATTGCTTTTTGATTATCATTTGATGCAAAACTACTGACTTGATAGTTAAGCCAATTTTCTATGAAATCTCCTAAATTATTAGAAATTTCCATTGATGGTTTTTTAATAGTGTTATCGGTTCCATTAAATAAAACCTCAAGCATTGGCATAAGTGAAAGAAATGCTACAGCACTAAAAAATGCATACAATACACTGAACAAAATATTTAATGAAAAATATTTTTTGTAATGAAATACATATTTTAGAACCCGTTTAAAATGCATTTATACTAGTTGTTTAATTAATGATTTAATTTTTTTATTTAAATATTCTTTCTTAGTCAAAAATTCATCTTTTGAACCTAATTTAGTATTTACACTAAAATAAAATTTAATTTTTGGTTCAGTCCCACTTGGTCTTATTGCAACTCGTGTACCATCTGACGATTCGAAAATCATCAAATTAGATTTTGGTAGATTGATTTTTGACAATTTACCATTTCTCTTATCCTCCAAAAAAGATTTTTTGTAATCATAAACTAAGATTATATCACTATTATCCAATTTATGTGGTGGATTTTTTCTCAACGAATTAATTTTATCTTTTATTTTCTTCGCTCCTTCACTCCCCAATTCTGTTTGAGTTACTAATTCCTCCATGTAAAAACCATATTTTATGTAACAATTTATTAAGTATTCAAAAAACGAAGAACCATTGTTTTTAAGTTCATTACACATTTCTGAAAGAATTAAAGAGGATGTTAAAGCATCTTTATCTCTTACAAAATCACCAGACAAAAAACCAAAGCTTTCCTCTCCACCACAAATAAAGTTTAAATCTTTAAAATCATTAATCATTTTACCAATCCATTTAAATCCTGTCAAAGAAAGCAATATTTTAACATTATTTTTTTTTGCGATTTTATTCATCATAGGTGTTGATACCACAGTACTAGCTATGAATGAATTTTCTTTATTTCCTTTGTATTTCGATAATATATAATCAGTCATTAATACCATAGATTGATTTCCATTAATATGTACAAAATCATTTTCAAAGTTTCTAACAGCAATTCCAAATCTGTCAGCATCTGGGTCAGTTCCTATTACTAAATCACTTTTTTCTAGTGTTGCAAGATCAATGGCTTGGGACAATGAATTTGAATCCTCTGGGTTAGATGAGTTTACATTGGTAAAGTTTCCATCTGGGTTCATTTGACTATCAACTAATTTTAAATTATTAAAACCAGATTTTTTTAACAAATCAGGGAACAGCTTGTATGATGTGCCATGCAATGATGTAAAAACAATATTTAAATTTTTTAAATCATTTTTTGGAATAATTGATTGTGTATAGGAAATGGATTTATTAACATAAATTTTATCAATTTTTTCGTCAAGCAGTTCAATAAGTTTTGGATCTCTATTAAAATTTATATCTGCGTATTTTGTCTTTTCAACTTCTGTCATTAATTTATTGTCAATAGGTGGAACAATCTGTCCGCCGTCTTCCCAATAGACCTTATAGCCATTGTATTCAGGAGGGTTATGTGATGCCGTTAATACAATTCCACAATTGCAATTAAGTTGTCTGACAGCAAAAGATATTAAAGGAGTTGGCCTTAATGAGTCAAATTTATATATCCTGATTCCATTTGCAGAGAATATATCACAAACAATTTCTTGTAATTCTTTTCCGTTATTTCTACAATCGTGGCCAATTACAATAGAAATTTCTCTATTTCTATTTATTGATTTTAAAAAATTACATATGCCTTGAGTAGTTTTTCCAAAAGTGTACTTGTTGACTCTGTTTGGACCAACCCCCATAATTCCTCTCATTCCACCGGTACCGAATTCAAGATTTTTATAAAATGCGTCATCAAAATCTTTTGGGTTTTCTTTCTTTAAATTTTTAGCAGTGTTTATGGTTTCAGTATCAAAAATATTTGAACACCATTCTTCAAAATTTTTTGAAATTAAATCCATAACTAGCTTCGTTTTATCTCTTCTTTAATTATGTAATTATCCTTTCTTTTTCTAGTTCTAAGAATTATTTCACCCAAAAAACCAGCTAAAAAGAATTGTAATCCTATTATCATTGCAGCTAAAGAAATAAAGAACTCAGGTCTTTCAGTAATTAATCTACCTGATGTATTTATAAATAGCTTATCAATCCCTAAATAAATTGAAAAAATAAAACCTACTAATAAAATTATAGTTCCAAATAAACCAAAAAAATGCATAGGTCTTTTTCCAAATCTTTGAACAAATGAGAGTGTTAGTAAATCTAGAAACCCCTTTATAAATCTATCTGCACCATATTTAGTTTTTCCATATTTTCTTGGGTGGTGTTGTACAATCTTTTCAGATATTCTATTAAACCCAGCATTTTTAGCAAGTACAGGAATATATCTGTGCATGCCATCAGTAAGTTCGATCTGTTTTATAACTGAACTTTTATATGCTTTAATCCCGCAGTTAAAATCATTTAATTTAATTCCAGATGCTTTTCTTGCTGCCCAATTAAATAGTTTTGAAGGAATATTTTTAAAAATAATTGAATCATATCTCTTTTTTTTCCATCCTGAGACTATATGTTTGTCATCTTCATTAATCATTTTATATAATGCTAAAATTTCATTGGGATCATCTTGTAAATCAGCATCCATTGTTATTACAATTTCTCCTTTTGATTTTTTAAAACCAGCTGAAAGGGCCATTGATTTACCATAATTTTTCAAAAACCTGTAGGCAGAAAGTTTATTTTGATTTTTGCATATATCTTTAATTTTTTCCCAAGAACTATCGACACTTCCATCATCTACATATATTAATTCGTAATCTAAACCTGAATTATTTAAAATGTTATTAATTGAGGTGTTTAGCTCATCAATTGATTCACTTTCATTATAAAGTGGAATAACGACAGATAAATCCATTGTACTACTCGGATTTTTTAATCACAATGCCAATAACCAAGCTTAAAATAAAACCAAAGAATAATGAGAAAGCTATGGTTATTGGGTATACACCCCATTGTAACCATGTAACAAAAGGTTTAAAATCTTCAAACGCTACGTTCCCCATTGCCTCAGGATCCTGTTCCTTCGCAACTTCATAAGCAAGTTCAGCCGCAGTATCCCAAAAAGTGGGTTCCAAAACATTAACCAGTATGGCAGTCCAGATTAATATGACAAAAGTGTAAATCAACGCTATTCCAACACCTGATTTCAAAGTTTGATTTAATGATATAAGACCAGAATTATCCTTTTTTACTGCAAGAGAGCCTGCCAGGATACCTCCAAATAATATAAGTATAGATACAAGTGTAGTTATACCATCATTTTCATAATGTATTCCCATAGAAAAACGCATTATCTCAAATGCAACTGCTATAGCTCCTGTTAATAGTCCATATTGGTAAATTAATTTTTTTTGATTTGTGTTTTTCATAATTAATGTAAATGTAATTAGAAATTATCTATTCTAAATATTCATTGCATAATTATAAAAAAAAACTAAATTTGCACCCATTATTTTAATCAATGAAAAAAGGTATACATCCAGAAAATTATAGACTTGTTGCTTTCAAAGATATGTCAAACAATGATGTTTTTATAACTAAGTCAGCAGTTGATACTAAAGATACGATTAAGGTGGAAGGTGTTGAATATCCTTTAGTTAAGCTAGAAATATCTCGTACCTCACACCCATATTATACAGGTAAAACTAAACTTGTAGATACTGCGGGAAGGATAGATAAGTTCAAAAACAGGTATGCTGGTCTTTCATTGAAGAAAAACACTGAACAAACTCCAGCTGAAGATGCTCCAGTTGCTGAGGAAGCTCCTGCTGAAGATGCTCCAGTTGCTGAGGAAGCTCCTGCTGAAGAGACTGAGAATTCAGAAGAAAAATAATCTTCTATCTTTTATAAACATTTTTCAGATTAAGCAAATTGAAAGGATTATTATTTAATCCGTAAATATTTTTTTGGACTAACCTAACACTCATATCATAATAGAGAGGAACAATAGGAGAATAGTTTTGAATTATATCCTCGAGTTGGTTGTAGATCTTTTTCAAATTACTTTTATCACTTTCTGTCATAGTTTTCTCATAAAGTATGTCATACTGTTCATTTGAGAAATAAGTGTAATTCGGTCCAAATGGTGTGTGGTTTTTTGAGTAAAACAATGAAAAATAATTTTCGGGGTTACCATAATCTGCAATCCAGCTGGCTCTAAACATTTGAAATTTGCCAGTTGCTTTTCCTTGTCTTAATATAGATGGAGGTGTTAAGTTTATATTTAATTTAATTCCAATCAATTTTAATTCAGACTGAACAAATTCCAATACGTCAAGATATTGTGCATCTGTAGTAACATCTAAATTTATATCATCAATCTTATTTATCTGCTTGTATTTCTCAATTAGAATTTTTGCTTTATCAATATCTTTGAGATATCTATTTGAGATAAAACTATTATTAAGCCCATTAGGAACAATCCCATTAGATGCAGGATATCCAATATTTTTTCTTAAAAATTTTATCATTTTATCTCTGTCAATTGCATAATTAATGGCTTTTCGTAGTAAAATATCTGAATCTAATTTATTTGATGTGTTGAAACCTATGTACTCAGTGTTTAAATAGGGGCTTTTTGAAAGTATATATTTGCTTTTAAAATTATCATTTAGGTTTCCATTTAAATCAAATATCTGATCAATTATAGTATTTTCGGGGCTACTAATAAAATCCAGATTTCCAGATAAAAACTCCATAAATTCACTTTTTTTATCTGGTATAAACCTAATTGAAATTGCATCCAAATATGGTAAACTGTTTCCTAAGCTATCAATTTCAAAATACTTATCATTTTTAGTCAATACCATTTTTATGTTTTCATCCCATCTTTTAAATTCAAATGGACCTGTTCCGACTGGGCTCTTTGAAAAGGAATCACCAAGATTTTCGACAACTTCGTGTGGAACAACAGAACAATATTTCATTGTTAAAATTTCTATAAATGAGCCAAATTCCTTATCGAGTTTTATTTCAAAAATTGAATCATTGATAGCTTTAAAACTTTCTACATTATTCATAACCCAAGATCCCGGTGATGCTATATTTTCATCAATAATTCTACTAAAGCTATATTCAAAATCAAATGCATTAACTTTTCTAGTTTTATTTTTAAAAAATTCGGATTCGTGAAAATATATATCATCTCGGATTTTAAAACTATATTCTTTTTTATCATCACTAACTGTCCAATACTCAGCTAAGTCTGGAACAACATTAAGGTTTTCATCCATTTTTACTAGACCATTGAATAATTGATTGCACGGCCAAATGTTTCGAAGTGTTGATGAAAAAGCAGGGTCTAATGAGCTAATGTTTGAGTATTCATTATATCTAAAAACATTTTCATTTACAACCTTGTCAGTAACACAGGAAATTGAAACAAGAATTAATATTATCGCAATAATTTTTTTATCTAGCACATTCACAATATAAAATTATATTTGCAAAAAAAAATAATTGAAGGTTGCATTTAAAACATTAGGTTGTAAACTAAATTACTCAGAAACATCATCAATTTCAAGAGAATTTGTTAAAAAAGGTTATGAAAAAGTTTCTTTTGATGATGCATCTGATATTTATGTTATAAACACTTGTTCAGTTACACAAAATGCAGATAAAGAATTTAAATATCTTGTTAATAAAGTAAAAAGAAAAAACCCTAATTCTTCAGTAATTGCTATTGGATGTTACGCTCAATTAAAGCCAAAAAAAATATCAGAAATACCCGGAGTTGATTTGGTATTAGGTGCAGATAAAAAGTTTGATATCCTAAACTATTTAAACTTAGAAGATCAAGACAATAATAATATTCATTCTTGCGAAATTAATTCTGTTGATTTTTTTAAAAGTTCATATTCACTAGGTGATAGAACAAGATCATTCTTAAAAGTCCAAGACGGTTGTGACTATAAATGCACCTATTGTACAATACCACAAGCCAGAGGAAAGTCTAGGAGTGGTACTATATCAGAGTTATTAGATAACGTTAAACATTTAGTTGCAAGTGGAGTTAAAGAGATTGTTTTAACAGGTGTTAATATTGGTGATTATGGAATTTTTGACACTAAGACCAAAAAAAGAGAAACTAATTTTTACGAGTTAATATCTAACATTGATTTAATTCCAGACTTGGACAGAGTTCGGATTTCCTCGATTGAACCGAACCTATTGTCAGATGAAATCATTCAATTTGTTCAAAATAGTAATTCTTTTGTTAAACATTTTCATATTCCCCTTCAAAGTGGATCGGATAAAATTTTGAAGTTAATGAAAAGAAGGTATTTGAAGGACTTATATATATCTAGAATTAATAAAATAAAAGAGTTAATGCCTGACTGTTGTATAGGTGTAGATGTAATTGTTGGTTTTCCCGGTGAAACAGAGGAGGACTTCAATGAAACCTATGAATTTTTGAAAGCTTTAAATATTTCTTATCTGCATGTTTTTTCTTACTCCGAAAGAGACAATACTGAATCCTTAAAAATTAACTATAAAATTCCAAAAAAAATTAGAGCTACGAGAAGTCAAATTTTAAGAAAATTATCAGATAAAAAGAAAAAGAATTTTTATGAATCAAATATGAATCAAATAAGACCTGTTTTATTTGAGTCAAAAAACTATGATGGATATATTTATGGATATACTGATAATTATATAAGAGTAAAAACTTTATGGTCTAAGAATCTAGTTGACAATTTGGTTGATTGTGAGTTGATTAATATTGATGATGGAATAATTATGAATGCTAAAGTTTATGAAAAAGAAACTATAGCCTTACACCTATAGGCAATAAGTCCATATATTCCTTATTGCTTTTTAAGAATTTTTTAATTTCCGAGGAAGTAGGCATCATTCTTAATTTTCTACCTTTAATAATTTCAAAAATTTGAACTAAGAATTCTTCTTTAAATTCATCTGACGTGTTTTCAGGAAGAATAATTTTTGTTAAGAAGATTTTTCTTTCTTGAAGAGCATATTCAACTTTTGCTAATTGACCACCGATATTAACTTCAAATTGTCTAAGAAAATTATTGTCATTAATATCTAAATTTGTCATAAAAACAGTTTGTTATTTATTTTTGCAGACGCAAATATACAAAAATTCACATTGAATTTTACTATTGAGCTATGAATCAAGATATTATATATGATGTTTACTTAATGCCAGGAATGGCTGCAAACCCAAAGATATTTGAGTTTATAAAACTTCCTTCAAATTTCAAAGTTCACCATTTAGAGTGGCAGATGCCTTACAAAAATGAATTGATGTCCGAATATGCTTTGAGAATTAGTAGATTAATCAAAGGAAATAACATTGCACTTATCGGAGTATCATTTGGAGGAATCATAGTTCAAGAAATTTCAAAAATTATAAAATGCAAGAAAGTTATAATTATTTCTAGTGTAAAATCAAATAAAGAACTTCCTTTAATGATGCAAATTGGAAAAAAAACAAAGGCTTACAAATTTTTAAATATAAATTGGATTCATGATTTTGAATCATTAGCATTATTTGTATTTGGCCCAATTGTTAGAAATAGAATTCAGTTATATAGAAAGTATCTATCAGTTAGAGACGAAAATTATTTAAAATGGTCGATTGATCAAATAGTTAATTGGAATCAAAAAACCCCTCTAAAAGATGTAATACATATCCATGGAACTATTGATTTAGTTTTTCCATCAATCTACATTAAAAAAGCAATTTTTGTTTCAGGTGGAAATCATGCAATGATTCTTAGAAAAGCGTCTTGGTTTAATAAAAACTTACCTAGGATTATTTCAGAAAATTAAATTCTTTTCATTTGAGTTTGCATTAATTTAATTTGTTGATTAAGCAAACCCTGTGAATCAAGTTTTTTTGCCTCATTCAAGAACATTGTTGCCTCCCTTTTTCTTCTTTTTTGCATCAAAATTCCAGCAAGGCTAAGTTTAGCCATCGCAAGGTCTTGATTCATATTTAAACCATATGAAATTGCTTTTTTGAAATATTTCTCTGCCGTTGTTAAGTTCCTCTGGGAATATACAATTCCAAACAGATAATTGTAATATCCAACTTGTTTTTTGATTAATGCAGACTCTGGATTTTTTATTTTCATTAGCCATTTCTCTGTTCCTTCAAAATCTTGTTTTCTCATCCTTAAGAAAGCCATAATCAAAATTTCATTTTTAAAATATAGCAATAAGAATGTTAATGATAAAAATATTAATGCGATACCATTTCCAATGTTATCAACCATAAATTGTTGTATTGAAAATCCAAAAATGCCAATAGATAATATGAGCTTAAATATTTTGTTAAACATGATGTTGTTTTAGGTAAAAGTAAAAAAAGAATTTTATATAATCTTTAAAATTAATTTATTGTATATTTGGCCGAAATTTAAAAATATTTTTCTTCATGAAAAGAACATTTCAACCATCAAACAGGAAAAGAAAAAACAAACATGGTTTTAGAGAAAGAATGTCTACTGCAGAAGGTAGAAAAGTCTTATCTGCAAGAAGAAAAAAGGGAAGAAAAAAATTAAGTGTTTCGAGTGAGCCTAATCATAAGAAATGAGTTGATAAAATTTAATAAAAAAAAAGGTGTTGCTATTTTAGTAACACCTTTTTTTTGATATATTGGTAAGCCAAAAAGATGCCCCTAAGAAAAGACCTAAAAAGTATCCTTATAATCGGTTCTGGACCAATTATTATTGGACAAGCATGTGAGTTTGATTATTCTGGTTCTCAAGCACTTAGATCATTGAAAGAAGATGGTATTGAGACTATTCTAATTAATTCAAATCCTGCAACAATCATGACCGATCCCGTAATGGCTGATCATATTTATCTTCTTCCATTAAATACAAAATCTATAAGAAAGATTTTAAAAAAGCATAAAATTGATGCTGTTCTGCCAACTATGGGAGGTCAAACAGCACTTAATTTGTGTATTGAAGCTGGTGAAAAAGGTATTTGGGAAGAATTTAATGTTGATATCATTGGAGTTGATATTGATGCAATTCAAATCACAGAGGATAGAGAAAAATTTAGGCAGTTATTAGATAAAATTGATATTCCCTATGCGCCCTCAGAAACAGCAACATCTTTTCTAAAAGGAAAAGAAATTGCTCAAGAATTTGGATTCCCCTTATGTGTAAGGCCCTCTTTTACACTTGGCGGAACAGGAGCTTCTATTGTATATGAAAAGGAAAAATATGATACTCTTCTGAAGCGAGGTCTTGAAGCTTCTCCAATACATGAGGTAATGATTGATAAAGCTCTACTCGGTTGGAAGGAATATGAATTAGAATTATTAAGAGACAAAAATGATAATGTGGTTATCATTTGTACGATTGAAAATATGGATCCAATGGGGATACATACTGGAGATTCAATTACTGTTGCGCCTGCCATGACTCTTTCTGATACTACTTATCAAAAAATGAGAGACATGGCTATAAAGATGATGAGAAGTATAGGAGATTTTGCTGGAGGTTGTAATGTTCAATTTGCAGTTAGTCCAGATGATAAGGAAGATATAATTGCCATAGAAATAAATCCACGAGTTTCAAGGTCTTCTGCATTAGCATCTAAAGCAACAGGCTATCCAATCGCTAAAATTGCAAGTAAACTTGCTATTGGTTACTCATTAGACGAATTGGATAATCAGATAACAAAATCCACCTCAGCGCTGTTTGAGCCTACATTAGATTATGTTATAGTTAAAATACCAAGATGGAACTTTGACAAATTTGAAGGATCTGAAAGAACTGTTGGATTACAGATGAAAGCTGTTGGTGAGGTTATGGCCATTGGAAGGTCATTCCAAGAAGCTTTACACAAGGCAACACAATCATTGGAGATTAAAAGAAATGGTTTGGGTGCTGATGGAAAAGGTTACACAGATTATCAAACAATAATCAACAAGTTAAAATTTCCTAGCTGGGATAGAGTTTTTGTAATATACGATGCAATAAAGATTGGTATATCTATTGAAAGAATCCATGAAATCACAAAAATTGACATTTGGTTCCTCAAACAGTATGAAGAACTCTCTAATTTGGAAAATGAAATAGAGAAACATGATATAAAAACTGTATCAAAAGAATTATTACTAGAGGCTAAACAAAAAGGTTTTGCCGATAGACAGATTGCCCACATGCTTAAATGTCTTGAAAGCGAAGTACATAAAAAAAGAAAAGATTTAAATATAAATAGAGTCTATAAATTAGTTGATACATGTGCTGCTGAGTTTCAGGCTTTAACACCATATTATTATTCAACATTTGAACAAGAAATTTCAACTGCTAATGGCAAAACATATACTCATAATGAAAGTAAATCAACTGACCGTGAAAAGGTAGTTGTACTGGGATCAGGTCCTAATAGGATAGGACAGGGAATTGAATTTGATTATTGTTGTGTACATGGTGTTCTAGCAGCTTCAGAATGTGGTTATGAAACAATAATGATTAACTGTAACCCTGAAACAGTTTCAACTGATTTCGATGTTGCAGATAAATTATACTTTGAACCCGTTTTTTGGGAACATATTTATGATATAATTCAACATGAGAACCCAATCGGTGTTATCGTACAACTTGGTGGGCAAACTGCGTTAAAGTTAGCTGAAAAATTAGACAGACACGGAGTAAAAATAATAGGCACTACTTATAAATCTCTTGATTTAGCTGAGGACAGAGGATCATTTTCTGAACTTTTAAAAAAGAACAAAATACCTTATCCTGAATTTGGTGTTGCTGAGACTGCAGATCAAGCTTTAAAGCTTGCTGATACATTGAAGTTTCCAATTTTAGTTAGACCTTCCTATGTATTGGGTGGTCAGGGAATGAAAATCGTTATTAATAAAGAAGAACTTGAGGCTCACGTGGTAGATTTGTTACAAAAAATACCTAACAATAAACTATTATTAGATCATTATCTTGATGGTGCAATTGAGGCTGAGGCAGATGCCATATGTGATGGTGAAAAAGTTCAAATTATTGGAATTATGGAGCATATTGAGCCATGCGGTATTCACTCTGGTGATTCAAACGCAACACTTCCACCATTTAATTTAGGAGATTTTGTTATGCAACAAATTATTGATCACACCCATAAAATTGCACTGGCATTAAATACAGTAGGTTTAATAAATATTCAATTTGCGATTAAGGATGATACAGTTTTCATAATTGAGGCTAACCCACGAGCATCTAGAACAGTCCCATTTATTTCAAAAGCATACAAACAACCATATGTAAACTATGCTACTAAAATTATGCTGGGTAAAAATAAAGTTGATGATTTTAAGTTTGATCCTAAATTAGATGGCTTTGCAATAAAACAACCTGTATTCTCATTCAGTAAATTCCCAAATGTTGATAAAAGCTTAGGCCCAGAGATGAAAAGTACAGGTGAAAGTATTTTATTCATAGATGATCTAAAAGATGATGATTTCTATGAAATTTATTCGAGAAGAAAAATGTACTTAACCAAGTAATTTTGGAATTAATAATTATTATAGTTCTCTGTATAATTCTAGCAATTTTAGTTTTTGTTTTATTTAAAAACAAAGGTGGTAACGAATCCGATGTTATAATACAACTTACCAACAGTTTATCCAATCAAATTCAGAACATAAGAAAAGAAATAAACGATAATTCTGAGAAAAGCAGGTTAGAAATTGAATCTAAACTAAAAGTTATTAATAAAGAGATTTCGGATTTTCAGATATCATCTAAATCATCAATGCAAAAACAATTTGCAGACTCCAACAAAATAATTAAAGATGTTACTAATGAACTTGCTAAGATCAAGGGAACTAATGAGCAAGTATTAAGTTTTGCAAACCAAATGAAGTCATTAGAAAAAATCTTAGGTAACCAAAAACAACGTGGTATTTTTGGTGAAATACAGCTTGAAAATTTACTTTCGAATGTTCTTCCACCAGAGATTTTTCAAATGCAGTACACATTTAAAAGTGGTGATATTGTTGATGCTATTATAAAAGTAAATGAAAATATTATCCCTATTGATGCAAAATTTTCTCTTGATAACTATAATAGAATGATAGAGAGTTCTGATGATGCTGAAATAAAAAATTTGGAAAAGAAATTTAAAGAAGATATAAAGTCAAGAATTGACGAAACATCAAAATATATAAAACCCCAGGAAAAGACACTGGATTATGCTTTTATGTTTATTCCAGCTGATGGTTTATACCAAGATTTATTAAATAGTAGAGTAGGTAGTTTAAAAATTAACTCAAATGAACTTGTTTCTTACGCTTATTTGAAAAAGGTAATGATCGTATCTCCTATGAGTTTATTTCCAATGTTGCAAATTACCATGAAAGCATTAAATAATTTGAAATTTGAAAAGGAGATTGATACTGTTATCAAAAACGTAAGAAATTTATCCAACCATCTAGCAAGCTACCAGCTTTATCATGATAAACTAGGTAATACATTAAAAACAGTTGTTAATCATTACAATAAATCCTCTGACGAATTTGGAAAAATTGATAAGGACATCTCCAGAATATCAAATGGAAAAATCAAGTTAAATCTTGAAAATGAAACTGTTGAAAAACCTAATTTGAGGGAATAGAAAAAAATTTTCTCTCAAAGAAGTTTAATGAAATTTTAGCAGAATAAGAATAAAATAGGTCTCCAGCTAACGTATATCCAAAAAATGGTATCGCAGCAATATAACATGTTATTAATCCTTCTAAAGTCTTGGGATATCCGATTAACCACACTCCAAAGTTTGTAAAAAGGAAGAAAACGATACTTGATAAAAGAACAGATTTAATATTTATTTTCCCGAATAGATACCCTATTCCGCTAATTAAAATAAAAGAAAAATATACAAACAGATTAATTAAAGAAATTCCTAAAATCAAATCTGAAATAAATAAGCATATTATCGGAATTGAAACAGCGATATATTTATTTTTAAAATTAATTATTGAAAATAATGCAACAGCTGTTACAGGTGTAAAATTTGGTGGATGAGGAATTAGTCTCGATAGTATAGCTATAATTATAATTCCTACGACAAAATGTGTTTTATTTATTTTCATATTCCAGTATAATTAAATGGACTTATTTTTTTAAGTTCATTTTTTATTTCATCACTAATTTCTAAATTTTCAATAAAGACAGTAAATGTTTTTTTATTAATTTCTTTATTATTTCTTGTTAGTTCTTTTAATGCCTCATATGGTTTAGGAAACCCCTCTCTTCTTAGAATTGTTTGAATTCCTTCAGCTATAACAATCCAGTTCTTTTCCAGGTCTGAATTAATTTTTTCAGTATTTACTAAAATTTTATTTATTCCTTTTATTGTAGAATTTATTCCAATAACAGTATGAGCTATTGGGACACCAATATTTCTTAAAACTGTACTGTCAGTAAGATCTCTCTGTAATCTCGATACAGGCAATTTTGATGACAAATGATTAAATATTGAGTTAGCAACACCAAGGTTGCCTTCCGAATTTTCAAAGTCAATTGGATTGACCTTATGTGGCATGGCAGAAGAACCGATTTCATCTTTTTTAATTATTTGTTTGAAATAATCCATTGATATGTATAGCCACATATCTTTATTTAAATCAATTATGATTGAATTGATTCTTTTTAGGTTATCAAATATTGCCGCTAAATTATCGTAGTGCTCTATTTGTGTAGTTGGGTAAGACAATTCCAAACCTAAATTACTAACAAATGATTTTGCGAATTTTTTCCAATCAATTTTTGGATATGCTACATGGTGTGCATTAAAATTACCAGTTGCACCTCCAAATTTTGCACAAAACGGAATCTTTTCTAGATGTTTAATTTGTTCTTTCAAGCGAACTATAAACACTTCAAATTCTTTACCAAGTCTTGTTGGAGATGCAGGTTGACCATGAGTTCTAGCCAACATTGCAATATCTTTATATTCGTTCGCCTTATTTTTTAGGTTCTCTATGAAATTGCCTAATAAATCATAATAGCTATTAAAATATTCTTTTAATGAAAGAGGGATAGCTGTATTGTTTACATCTTGGGATGTCAGGCCAAAATGAATAAATTCAGAATATTTTTCAAGATCTAATAACTCAAACTTTTCTTTTAAAAAATACTCAACTGCCTTCACATCATGATTTGTTGTTTTTTCAATTTCTTTTACTTTAATAGCATCAGAGTCATCAAAGTTGTTATAAATATCTCTTAGTTTGGAATTATTATTTTTATTCCAATCACTGAGCTGATTTATTTTTGACTCTGTAAGTTTGATAAAATATTCAACCTCAACCCTTAATCTATACTTAATCAATGCTTTTTCTGAAAAAAATTCATCAAGAAAATGAGTTTGACTGTAATATCTACCATCAATTGGTGATATGGCGTTTATAGAATTATTATTCATGAATTTAAAAATGCAAAGATAATGTTAAAAAATTATAAGTATTATTTTCTATTTAACAACTTAAATTCTTCATAGCATTGACTTATAGCTTCAAGAATTTGTAAGTCATTAGCACCAACAATAAAACTTTCAGAATAGCTACAATTCCTTAGGATTTCGTCAATATCAAATTTTTCTATTTGAAGAAGCTCAACCAAGGTTTCTCGATCAAATTTTGTATTTAACAGTTCTCTAATTCTAAAATCATCCTTCATTAGCTGTAACTTCTTTAACTGCTTTGGTTTTTTACCAAAAAGATTATACAAAAAATCTACTGGATTGAATATGGCGCCAAAAACTTTACTAATTGCACCTGGGTTACGTGAACCTGCTTCATAACCCTTTGATGGTAGTCCGGGGATACTGTATCTGTAAGATTTACTTATTGGAACATTTTTAGCATCAATTTCTAGATATCCAGTTAATTTGTATGGAGTTACTATTATCTCTTCTAGAGCATATGCAAGTTCAGTTAATTTAATTTTAGAGTTTTTGAACTTAATAAGATCATTGGTGACTCTAACTTTAATAGATTTAAAACCTAGGTATGAGAAAAAAAGAGTATCATTTACATTTGCATCTATTTCAAATACACCTTCTTTGTTACTTATAGTCCCAACAACAGAATTAAGATTTATGACATGAACGTTCGAAATTGGTTTGGAGTCGGCGTCATTTTCAATAATTCCAATAACCCTCTCTTGCGTGAAAGACAACTGAAAAAGCAAAAAACAAAAATAAAATAACCAATTATTAAATTTCATGAGATGTAAACTTACATTAAAATACTTTTTTGGATAAGAAATCAATTAATTTATTTGTTGCAATTGCTCTGTGACTAATTTTATTCTTTTCGTCCAAGCTAATTTCAGCAAAAGTTTCATTCATATTATTAGCAACAAAAATTGGATCATAACCAAAACCCATATTACCTTTAGGTTTATCAATTATTGTTCCATTAACAATTCCCTCAAAACAATAACTTTTATCATTATATATTAATGAAATAACTGTTTTAAATCTTGCTTTTCTATTTGAAATACCTTCCAGCTTTTTCAGAACTAGTTGAATATTTTTTAATGGGTCTTTCTCCTCACCTGAGTATCTGGCAGATCTAACACCAGGTTCATTATTTAAAGCTTCAATTTCAAGACCTGTATCATCCGAAAAAACATTTGATTTATATATGTTATGAATAAATTTTGACTTAAAAATTGCATTTTTTTTTATAGAATTTTCATTTTCAGGAATTTCTTCATAAAAATTTAAGTCATGTAAACTTTTTATCGAAAAATTATTGCTTAATTTTTTTTTGAATTCTAAAACCTTGTTTTTGTTGTGTGTGGCAACAATTAATTCCATAAATTATTTTTAATAAGTAAATTGCTAAAATAATTAAACTTACACGATATTTTGATTGTAACTAATTCTATTGAGGTTGTTCTTCCGCTACCAATTGATAAGACATTTAATTATGCTGTCAGCAAAGATGAGTTTTCAAATATTTATAAAGGATCCAGGGTTGTAGTTAGCTTTGGAAAAAAGAAATTATATACTGCAGTTGTAATAAATAAAATCTTTGGCAAAAATTATGAATATGAATTGAAGGAAATTGAATTTATCATAGATGATCAACCCTGTTTAAATCAAAATCAAATTGAATTTTTTAATTGGATATCCGCCTATTACCTATGTCCCATAGGAAAAGTTTATGAGACTGCATTACCAAAGTTATTTTTAATTAAAAGTGAAACTATAATTGATGTGATTTTGGATAATAATTCATTTAAAATCTCAAAAAAGGCTGACGATTTATATAAATCAATTTCAAATTTTAAGCAAATATCAATGGTTGATTTGATAAAGTTATTTGGAAAGGAATCTATGAAGTTAATAAATGAATTAGCTGTAAGTGATCTAGTAAAAATCAGAGAGGAGATATTTGATGACTATAAACCAAAAACAAAAACTTTTTATGAACTTAACCCAGAACAAAAAGTTACACAATCCACGATGTCTGGGTTGAGAAGTCAAAATCATAAAAAAATTCTAAACTTTTTTTTAAGTGAAAAGTCTAATTTTAGAGAATCTCAACAAAATTTACTTGATAAATTTAATATTTCAAATGCTGTTCTAAATGGTCTAGTTAAAAAAAATATCCTTGCAAAGAAAAAATTGAGAGTTGATAGATTTGAACTTTTTGAATCTATAAACGATAATCATATTCAACTTTCTGATTATCAAAATAAAGCTCTATTGGAAATTAAAAAGGAACTAAATAATAATAAAGTTGTTCTTTTTAAAGGAGTCACATCCTCAGGAAAAACCGAAATATATATTGAATTAATTAAGGAAATAATATCAAAAAAATTAAATGTATTATTTCTAGTGCCTGAAATAGCATTAACAACTCAGTTGGTTTCTAGATTACAGAGCTATTTTCCAACTAACCTTCATGTCTATCACTCAGGAATTAATCCTAACCTGAGATATGAAATATGGAACGATTTAAATCATGACAATAAACCAAAAGTGGTTCTTGGTGCGAGATCGTCAATTTTTCTACCATTCAAAAACCTTGGTTTGATTATAGTAGATGAGGAAAATGAAGTTTCATATAAGCAGTTTGAATCAAGACCTCTGTACAATGCAAGAGATTTGGCAGTTTACTTATCAAAACAAATGAATTCGAAATGTATTCTTGCATCTGCAACACCAAGTATAGAAAGTTTTTATAACTCTGAGATTGATAAATATTCACTCATCGAGCTAAATAAAAGATTTGGGGATTTTGAACCACCTGAATTAATTTTTACAAATCCAGATTCAGAAAATTCTGTTGTATTTTCTGAAATTATGGTTGATGAGATGAGTAAACAATTGCATAGCAATAAACAAATTATAATTTTTAGAAATAGGAGGGGGCATTCAACATTTTTACAATGTTCAGCATGTGCAAATGTGGATCAATGTCCGAATTGTGACGTTAGTTTAACTTTTCACTTAAATAAAAAAGTTTTAAAGTGCCACTATTGTGGTTTTTCTAAAAATGAATCAAAAACATGTAGCGCTTGTGGATTGCAATCATTAGAGAAAAAGGGCGTTGGAACTCAATTAATTGAGAAAGAGATAAGTCTACTATTTCCAGAAAAAAAAGTTGCAAGACTTGACTATGATACAACAAGAAAAAAATCAAGTTTTAAAGACCTTATCTCTAGATTTGAGGAAAATGAATTTCAAATTTTAGTTGGCACACAAATGGTGACTAAGGGACTTGATTTTAAAAATGTCTCTTTAGTTTGTGTAATAGAATCTGATTTTTTATTGAATTATCCAGATTTCAGATCACATGAAAGATATTTTCAACTTATTAGACAAGTATCCGGTCGGGCGGGTAGATCTGAGAGCAGAGGAAAAGTTGTCATCCAAACTAAAAATATAAATCATTATGTTAACAGACGTATTATTGAAAACGATGATATTCATTTTTATAAAAACCAAATAATTCAACGAAAAGAATTTAATTATCCACCCTTCTCAAGGCTAATAAAGATTATTTTAAAAAGCAAGAATAATGAGAAGCTATTCACTAGCTCCCAATGGTTAGCAAATTCATTTAATCAGATCTCAAATATTGAAGTTTTGGGGCCTGAGTATCCACTTGTTTCTCGAATAAACAACTTTTATATAATCAATATATTATTAAAATTAGATCCAAAATATAATATTCCTAATCAGAAGAAATTAATTAAAAAATTGTTATCAAAATTTAGTAATTATCCAGAATTTAGATCTGTAAAAGTTCTAATTGATGTAGATCCATATAATTAAATTTCATTTTTTTTGTTTGTTACAAGATAAACAGTATTTTTGCCACCTAAATTTATGAGTCACTACGAGTCAGTTTTTATATTAAATCCAGCATTATCTGAAGATCAGGTTAAAGATGCTATCAAGAAATATGAAAAATTTTTAAAGGACAATGGTTGTAAAATCATTGATATTGAGAATTGGGGACTCAAAAAGCTAGCCTATTCCATTCAAAAAAAATTAAGTGGTTTCTATGCCTTAATTGATTTTGAGTATGATTCTCAGGAAAATGTCATTGAACTTTATGAAACAGAGCTAAAAAGAGATGAAAGGATTATGAGATACCTTAATGTCAGTTTAGATAAAGATGCTAACGATTGGGCTATTAAAAGAAGAAAAAAATTAAAAAAGGAAAAAGTATAATGGCTGAATTAAATTTAAATACTAATCAAGGTGAAATCAGATATCTTACACCACTTGATATTTCTACTAACAACAGGAAAAAGTATTGTAGGTTTAAAAGATTAGGGATAAAATATATTGATTATAAAGATCCTGATTATCTACTTAAGTTCATTAATGAACAAGGTAAAATCCTCCCTAGACGATTAACTGGAACTTCATTAAAATTCCAAAGAAAAGTATCTACTGCAATCAAAAGAGCCAGACACTTAGCTCTTCTTCCTTATCAATCTGATTTGTTAAAATAATTTAAATGGAACTAATTTTAAAAGAGGATGTCGAGAACTTAGGTTTTAAGGATGATTTAGTCAAAGTTAAAAACGGCTATGGTAGAAATTTCTTAATCCCTAACGGCCTAGCAATGCTAGCTACAGAATCTAATAAAAAGGTTCTTGCTGAGAAAATTAAACAGTCTCAAAACAAGCAAAAGAAAGCCATTGACGAGGCTCAAAAGATTGTTAAAAAGTTAGAAAAATTAGATTTAAAAATTGCAGCTAAAGCTCTTGAGGGCGACAAGCTTTTTGGATCAATCACTTCTGCTGATATCTCTAAGGAATTAGCAGAAAATAAATTGGAGATTGAGAAAAAATATATTCAACTCTCATCTAATATCAAAAAAACTGGTAGTTACAGTGTTAAAATCAGACTACACAGAGAAGTTAACTTTGAACTTTCTTTTGATGTAGTTAAAGAACAAAAATAATCCCTTTATTTTTTTATTTTTTCCAAAAGAGTGATATTTGATTAATCAATGTCACAAAAACCCTCAAATCCAAAAGGAACTAGAGATTTTAACCCATTAACTCTTAAGAGAAGAAGGTATATTACAGATACAATCAGATCAGTTTTTACCAGTTTTGGATATAATGAAATAGAAACACCTTCAATTGAAAAAAGAAACACTCTATATCAAAAATATGGAAGTGAAGGAGATAAGTTTATTTTTAACATAATTAATTCTGGAGAAAAAATTAAAAAAGCAGATATAAAATCTTTTAATAATGAAAAATACAATGATTTTATCTCCTCAATATCTGAAAAAGGTTTAAGATTTGATCTTACCGTTCCCTTAGCTAGATATGTTTCACAACATCAAAGTGAAATCACTTTTCCGTTCAAAAGATTTCAAATTCAGAATGTTTGGAGGGCAGACAGACCTCAAAAGGGAAGATATCAAGAATTTACACAGTGTGATGCTGATGTTATCGGATCAAATTCAATTATGCTTGAATATGAAATGCTTCAATTGTTTTCAGATGTTTTTAGGAAATTAAAGTTAGATTCAGTAAATATTAGGATTAATCATAGAAGAGTTCTTAATAAAATTGCTAATCATATTGGAATAGTTGAAGATTTTAATGAGTTTTTAGTAATTATTGATAAAATAGATAAAATTGGTATCGATAAGGCTAAAGAGGAGGTAAAAAATAAATTTAAAGATTTAAGAGATCTTGATGAATTATTTGAGATGATTTCCAAAAAAATGTCACCAAAAACATATTTAAATAATTTAAAATCCAACTTTCTTGACCACGATGATGATAACCTTTTAGATGAGATTGAAACATTATCAAAATTGATAATGAATGATAAAAAATTGATAAATATTGAATTTGATCTTTCTCTAGCTAGAGGTTTAGAATATTACACAGGTTTGATTTATGAGGTATCCTTAGGGTCAGATTCTGAAATTGGATCATTAGGTGGTGGAGGTCGTTATGAAAATTTAACTGAAGCGTTTAATTTAAAAGATAACTCAGGCATAGGAATTTCCTTTGGATTAGATAGAATTTATCATGTTATTGATGACAAAAATCTATTCCCAAAAGATCTCTCTCTTAATAATGATATTCTGGTAATAAATTTTGGAAAAAAATATTTAATTGAAATATTTGAAAAAATCAATCAGCTTAGAGCTAATGGTTGGAAGGTATCAATATATCCTGATAATAATAAACTTTCAAAACAGTTCAACTATTCAAATAAGAATAATTTTAAATATGCACTCATTTATGGAGAATCCGAAAGTGAAAGTAATTGTATAAAAATAAAAGATCTTCAATCTGGATCTGAAAGTGATTTTGGTTTTGAAAAGTTCATTAAAAATTTTAAGGGATAGTAGCGAGGGGGAGACTTGAACTCCCGACCTCCGGGTTATGAATCCGACGCTCTAACCGCCTGAGCTACCTCGCCAAAATGAGCGTCAAATATATAAACTAAATAACTAGGGTCAAACATGAAAGAAAAAAAATATTTTTTCTTTTGAAGTTCAATTTTAATATATATATTGCTCAGAATGTCAGAAAAAATTAAATACGAATTAGAATTTCCAATTCAGGCCTCTCCAAACATGTTATACCAATATATTACAAGTGCTTCTAGTTTATCTGAATGGTTTGCAGACGATGTCAATTCTAGAGGAAAGGTTTTCTCGTTTTTCTGGGACGGTGTGGAAGAAAAAGCTGATTTAGTCTCAACAAAAAATAATCAATTTGTTAAGTTCAAATGGTTAGATGGAGATGATGATTGCTATTTTGAAATTAGAATAGCAGTAGATGAATTAACAAAAGATGTATCACTCATGATTACTGATTTTTCTGATGAAGATGAGGTTGAAGAATCTAAAATGTTGTGGGAAAGTCAAATAGCTGATTTAAAACAAGTTCTAGGATCATCATAATCACTCAAATGATCAATTTTAATGGTACAATTACAGATCAATCTGATCAACTATTAAATAATAGAGCATTTCTTTATGGTGATTCAGTATTTGAAACGTTAAGAATCATTGATAATAAGATTGTTTTTTGGGAAGACCATTATTTTAGATTAATGTCATCTATGAGAATAATTAGATTGGACATTCCAGATAATTATACACCTGATTTTCTCCAGAAAAATATTTTGAAAATACACAAAATGGTATCAAAAAATGGACATTCAAGAATCAGAATAAATGTTTTTAGATTTTCCGAGGGTAAGTACACCCCAGACAATAACAAATCATCTTTCATGATCTCCTGTAACGAAATATCTAGTCCAAAATTTAAAATTAATAATGGTAAATATGTTGTTGACTTATACAAAGACTATTATTTAGACAATCAACTTATATCATCAATAAAAACTAACAACAAAATAATCAACGTTGTTGCATCAATTTATGCTAAGGAAAATGGTTTAAATAATTGTGTTCTTTTAAATAAAGATAAAATGGTTGCAGAGTTTATTAATTCTAATATTTTTATTATCAAAAATGATCAAATTTTTACTCCTACTATCAAATCAGGATGTCTGAATGGGGTTTTAAGAAAAAATCTTATAAATATTTTGAAAAAATCTTCTTATTCAATTTCTGAGAGAGATATATCAACTTTTGATCTAACTCAATCAGATGAGGTATTTGGAACTAATGTAACACAAGGTTTATTTTGTGTCACAAATTACCGAAACAAAATTTACTCTAATAATCAATCACAAGAAATAATAAAATTACTAAATAACAACCTTAATTAAGATTGGGATTATCTGGTGAATTTGACCATATTTTATAATATTCACCAAACTCATTTATTTTATTTTTCCAATATATATCAGATGTGTTTAGAATATCATTAGATGAAAAATCAGATGATATTAACCATGAATTCTCATTAATCTCATCAGCAAGTTGAGTTTCTCCCCATCCTGAGTATCCAATGAAAAATTTTACATCATTTTTGTTTATTTTATCATTATTTAGGAGATCTATGATCTTGTCAAAGTTCATACCCCAAAATAAATCATCATTAATCTTTATGCTATCCTCAATCAAATCATTTTTTTTATGAATAAAATGTAATGAGTCTAGGGAAACAGGTCCACCCTCATACGCCGATATTTCAAGCCCTTTGCATGATTCATTTAAGTCAGATATTAAATATTTAGTTTTTTTATTTAATATAAAACCAATGGTTGCTTCATCATCATCTTTTACAAGTAAAATAACAGACTTATTAAACTGGTTATCATTTAATAGGGTAAAATTTGAAATAAGAATTTTTCCTTTGTTCAATTAAATTAGTTTTATTTTATGATTCTTCATTCCATTAATAAAATCAATAGCATGAATTTTCTTTTTTCCTTCAATCATTAAACTCAATATTTCTAAACTCCCATTATTCAAAGACACCATTAATTTCTTTTTATTTTCTATATAAATTTCTCCATTTTTAAAACTATCATTTATTGGATGAAAAATAGCATCATAAATTTTAATTATTTTATT
Source organism: uncultured Bacteroidota bacterium (assembly GCA_902595555.1). Lineage (GTDB taxonomy): Bacteria > Bacteroidota > Bacteroidia > Flavobacteriales > Flavobacteriaceae > Eutrophosalina. Next base: position 116,011 of record CACJQM010000001.1, read on the forward strand.
CGACCCTTCAATTAAACACCAAGCTGCGGGTACGGGTGATAGTCCCCTTATTTTATTACAAATTTCTTTTCCATTTGCTGTCCAATCAATCTTGGTGTTTTCTTTATCAAGTTTTGGGGCATTAATTATATTTTGTATGGGTATTTGTGGCTTTCTTTTATTTAAGTTTTCTATAGTTTTTAAAATAAAATTTCCACTCATATTTTTTAATTTTTCATAAAGACTTCCAAAATTATCTGTTTTATTGATTGGAGTTTCGACTTGATCAATTATATCTCCTGTATCTACTCCTTCATTAATAAAAAAACTTGTTAACCCAGTTATTTTTAACCCATGAATTATTGCCCAATTTATTGGAGCAGCTCCTCTCAAATTAGGTAATAATGATGCATGGATATTGATTGATCCCAAAGCTGGTATATTCCAGACTTTTCTTGGTAATATTTTAAATGCAACTACAATAAAAATATCTGCGTTATATTTCTTGATATTTTCTATAAATTCCTTGCTCTCAAAACTATCTGGTTGGATGAGATTTATCTTATTTTCAATACAATAATCTTTAACTGGACTAGTCCGTAGTTTTTGACCTCGTCCAGATTTTTTATCGGGTGATGTAACCACACAACACAAATCATGTTTTGATCTGTAAATTGAATCAAGGCTATTTACAGCAAAGTCTGGAGTACCCATGAATAATATCTTTAATTTTTTTTTCATACTATCCAATATAAGATTGAACAAATTTATATCTTTCATCTAAATTCCCCTCAGGTACTGTAATTAATTTTATTCCAAATTCATTGTATTTTTTTATTAAATCATTGTGTATTTTTTTACATTCCTCAAAAGTTTCATAACGAATATCATCATTTACATAAATCTCTTTCCAAGGATTTAGAATAAATGAATATTTATAACTTAATTTTTTTGATTTTTTAATCAGATTTTTAGGAATTAGAATAGATTTAAAATCCAAATATGCTAAAACATCAATCGGTCCTCTATCATAAATGATCGTATCATAATCATGTTTTTTATTATACTGAGTTAATCTTTGATCAAATAATTGTAAGCTAAAATCCAGAGGGTTTGATAAAAAATATTGTTTATGACCTTCTTTTCTTTTAATTAATGTAATTTTTCTGACGATTTCCTCAGAACAATTGTAACCATTTCTCTTTAATTCATTTATCAATGATGTTTTTCCTGTTCCTGGACCGCCTGTAATTAAAACTCTATTCATCATTAATATTGCAAATAATAAAGCAAAAATATAACTATAATTTGTTAGTATATTTGAATTGTGATACAATCATCTGAAAAAGATTTTGATAAATTGAGAAAAGATCTTGAAAATTATCAAGAATGGCCCTCTGATTATATTTTCAAATTTATAATTCAGAATAATGACAAAAAAAAAGATGAACTTTTATCAAAATTTGACTTGACACAATGTAGATTATCTAGTAAAGAATCATCAAATAAAAAATATGTTAGTTTGACCTTGATAATGCATATGAATAATGCAAATGAAGTAATTGACAGGTACATGGAAGTGTCTAAAATTGATGGAATTATTTCTTTGTAGTAAAAAAATCTTTAATTTTATCACCTAATACGCAATTTTGATAAATTCCCTAGAGTATAATACAGAAAGAACTGGTTTAATCATCCCTGAGTATGGTCGACATATCCAAAAAATGGTTGATCAAGCCGTTAGTTGTCCAGATAAAAAAGAACGAAATAAAATGGCAAAAGCTATTATTGGTGTTATGGGTAATTTAAATCCACACCTTAGAGATGTCCCTGATTTTCAACATAAATTATGGGATCAATTATTTATTATGTCGGGGTTTAATCTAGATGTAGATTCTCCATTTCCAAAGCCATCAAAAGAGATTTTTGAGGAAAAACCAGAAAAATTAAATTATCCTCAAAATCATCCAAAGTATCGTTTTTATGGAAATAATATAAAAAAAATGATTGATGTTGCTACAAATTGGGAGGAGGGTGAAATGAAGAAAGAACTTATTTATGTTATTGCTAACCATATGAAAAAATGTTTCTTGAAGTGGAATAAAGATTCAGTTGACGATGGAATAATTTTTAATCATATTCTCGAGCTTTCAAATGGAAAAATTAAAATTGACAAAAACAGTAAACCGCTTACTGATTCAAAAGATTTGATTTCTCTCTCTGCTAAAAAGTTTTCTAAATCTCCTAAAAAAGGAAAAAAACCCTATAGAAACTTTAAAAGAAAATAATGGAAGCTTTTAAAGTTAAAGGTGGTAAAAAATTATCTGGTACAATTAAACCTCAAGGAGCTAAAAATGAAGCTCTTCAAGTTATTAGTGCGGTATTGTTAACTGAAGAAAAGGTTATCATTGATAATATTCCAAATATCATAGATGTGAATCGGTTAATTGATTTATTAAAATGCATGGGTGTCTCTATTGAAAAAATTAACGAGCACAAGTATTCATTTGAAGCATCAAGTATTAATCTAGATTATTTAAATACAAAGGATTTTGAAGAAAAAGCCAAGGGATTAAGGGGTTCAATAATGATAATTGGACCTTTACTTTCAAGATTTGGACATGCATCTATACCAAAACCAGGTGGTGATAAAATAGGTAGAAGAAAATTGGACACTCATTTCGAAGGCCTAGTCAAGTTAGGCGCAAAATTTCAATATGATAAAGATAATTACAGGTACAACGTAAATGGTAAATCTTTAAAAGGTACATATATTCTATTAGATCAACCCTCTGTTACAGGGACTGCTAACATAGTTATGACAGCATCTCTAACTGATGGTGAAACAACTTTGTATAATGCAGCATGTGAGCCTTACATTCAGCAACTTTGTTTAATGATAAATGAAATGGGGGGCAATATTAGCGGTATTGGTTCAAATTTATTGAAAATTAATGGAGTAAAAAGACTTTCAGGTTGTAATCATAAAATTCAACCAGATATAATAGAGATTGGCAGTTGGATAGGCTTGGCTGCTCTGACTAAAAGTGATATAACGATAGAAGGAGTAGAATTAAAATCACTTGACCAAATTTTAAATGTTTTTTCTAAGCTTGGAATTACAATAGAAAAAAATAAAAATAGTATTAGAATTCCTGCTCATATGAATGGTTATGAAATTCAAAATAACATTGATGGTAGTGTTTTGACTATTTCAGATGGTCCCTGGCCATTGTTTACTCCCGATTTAATAAGTATAGTTCTAGTCGTAGCAACTCAGGCAAAAGGTAGTGTATTGATTCATCAGAAAATGTTTGAGAGTAGATTATTTTTTGTGGACAAACTTATTGATATGGGGGCAAAAATTATTTTGTGTGATCCTCATAGAGCAGTAGTAATAGGTCATGGGTTTAAATCAAATTTGAAAGCTACAAAAATGACATCACCAGATATTAGAGCTGGTATATCTCTTTTAATTGCTGCTCTTTCAGCTGAGGGAACCAGTACTATTCACAACATAGAACAAATTGATAGGGGCTACGAAAATATTGATAGTAGATTAAGTCAAATTGGTGCCTCAATAGAAAGGTTCAAGTAATACGATTATTAGAAATATTTCTCTGACGGGAGCATTTAAATCTAAGAGTCGAAATACCCTCTTTGTTCAAAACTTTAAGGTGTTTAGTTTTTCTTCCACCAACTCTTTTTCTCCATAGCTTAAAACTAGACCTTTTTAAATTTGACCTCATTATTTTTATTACATCTTTCTCATCAACTCCAAATTGCATCTTAATTGCATCAAAAGTGGTTCTATCTTCCCAAGCCATTTCTATAATTCTATCAATATCATCACTATTCATTTCTATAAATTTTTCAGGAAGTTATGTGCAGTATTAATTAATTTCCCCTTTTTTTCAATATTCATTCTATCATATGAGCTTACTAGCATTCTCATTCTTGGATTTGTTTTAAAAAATTCTCTTTGCTTATCAATAAAGTTCCAAAATAAAGAATCCCATATAGAGCACCATTCTCCTTTTTTGTAATTACTCATTTTTAAGATGTAACTACTTCCGCTTATATAAGGCTTTGTAGACATTAAACCACCATCACCAAATTGACTCATACCATAAACATTTGGTACCATAACCCAATCATATGAATCAATGAAAAGCTCCATAAACCACTTATATACTTCATCTGGATCAAATTCACACAATAACATAAAATTCCCTACAATCATAAGTCTTTCAATGTGATTTGCATACGCGGATTTATTGATTTTTTTAATTGTATCGTCAACAGGTTCAATACCAGTTGTAGCATCATAAAAGGATTTTGGAATCTTTTTTTTGAAATTCCAAAAGTTCTTATTTCTTTCCTCAGTGCCTTTACATATATATACTCCTCGAATAAACTCTCTCCAACCAATTATTTGTCTTATAAAACCTTCGCATGAATTTATGCGAATATTATGTTGATAATAATAATTTAGTATACTTTTTACTAAATGCTTTGGGTTAATTAATCCAATATTGATTAAAGGTGACAATACGCTGTGGTTTAAAATCGATCTTTCTTTTACAACAGCATCCTCATATGGTCCAAATTCTTCAAATCTTGTTTTTAAAAATGCATTTAACCATTCTTTAGCTAATTTGAAGTTATAGGGGTAGATGATTTCTTCGTTAATTTTTCCATAGTTATTATTGAAATTGTCATTTACGTAATTAAATGCTTCAGTGTAATTTATATTTTTTTCTGGGTAAGTAATTGTCGGCGGAATTTTACCTTTTGGATATTTTTCTCTGTTTAGATCATCATAAGTCCACTTTCCACCCTCAGGTTTATCTCCAATCATCATGACATCCAATTTTAATCTTTGTTGTTTGTAAAATGAAGTTTGAAAAAACTTTTTTTTATCGCTTCTGAAGAATGAACTTAAATCTTCATTTTTATTAATAAAAAGAGGATTATCATAAACTTCAACATTGATATTTTTTAATTTACATGTATCAATTATTCTTTTAGATAACCAATTGTCAACAGGATCATAAATTTTAATTGAATTTATATTAGAATTTAGATTTTCAATAAAAATTCTAATGTCAGAGAACTTTTCTGTTGAATCTATATATTTAATATCGAAGCTGTTTTTTTGTAAAAATCTTTCATATGACTTCATTGTCATTCTGTGAAAAAGTATTTTTTGTTTATGAAACTTGAATTGGTTAAAAAACAAATACTCTTCAATCAAATATATCTTTGTGGATTCATCTAATAATTTAGATTTTTCAAAAATTTGATTTGGAAAAATAATTGAAATATCCATTATTTATTGAGTGCCTTTTTATAGGTATTTAAACATCTTTCCCGAGCAAATTTGTGATCAACGATTTTGTTGATGTAATTATCCTTATCATAGTTTGGTATCCATTTCTTAATGAATTGAAGTTCTTTGTCAAACTTTTTTTGTTGTTCCTCAGGATTAAAAATTCTAAAGTAAGGTGCAGCATCAACTCCACATCCTGCAACCCATTGCCAATTACCTACATTGCTTGCTTGTTCGTAGTCAAAAAGTTTATCAGCAAAATATTTTTCACCAAGTCTCCAGTCTATTAATAAATGTTTACATAAAAAACTTCCAACCACCATTCTTAACCTGTTATGCATGAAACCAGTTTTATTTAATTGATTCATGCCTGCATCAACAATAGGGTATCCAGTTTTTCCATCGCACCAGAGTTTAAAGTCATCCATATTATTTCTCCATTCAATTCTTTCATATTTATCTTTAAATGACTTTTCAGTAGTATGAGGAAAATGCCATAAGATCTGAATGAAAAATTCCCTCCAAATCAATTCTTTTAAAAATGTATTGTTTGATCTTTCTGAGGATGTTTTAACTATTTTTCTTGTACTAACTGTTCCAAACCTAAGATTTACACCAATTCTAGATGTACTGTCTAGAGCTGGAAAATTTCTTGTTTCTTCGTATTTATCGATTAAATCATTATTAAGATTATAAGTCTTTGGACTGATAATATTCTTTTCAAAATCCATTAGATAATTGACTTCTCTAATTTTGTCTGAATCTACAAAACCACCAAGATTTAGTTCAGATGGATATGAATCAAGTTGATTGGATTGAAACTTTTCAATCCATTTTCTAGAGTATGGTGTATAAACTACGTAGGGTGTGCCATCTTTTTTTACTATTTGATCTTCTTCAAAAATCACATGATCCTTAAAAGAATTGTAGCTAACATTATTAGCTACACAAAGCTTTTCAATTTTATCATCTCTATCTCTTGCGTATGGTTCATAATCTTTATTTAGATATATCTCTTTAATTTTTAACTTAATTATAAGTTTTGAAATAATTTCAATCGGATTTCCCTTATATATGTATATTTTCTTTTTATTTTCTGAAAGCCTTTTATTTAGACCATCCAAAACATTATTTATATAGTTTAGCCTATGATCGTTTTGGTTTAATTTATTAGTGATGTTACTGTCAAATATAAATATAGGCAGAACGTCATAGCCAGATTTTAAAGCTTTAAATAACGCATGATTATCATCTAGCCTTAAGTCTCTTCTAAACCAAAAAATAACCATATTGATTAATTTTTAATTATTGTAGATAGACCACCGTCAACATTGAGAATTTGGCCTGTCATCCAGCTTGATTTATCAGAAAGTAAAAAATTTATCATTTCCGCTATATCTTGCTTGTTTCCAACCCTGTTTAGTGGATGCTTTTCTGCAGATTTCTGAACTTTGGTTTCATTATTTAAAAACCTATTTGCAAGTGGAGTGTCGACTATAGATGGAGCAATAACATTAACTCTCATTTTAGGTGCATATTCTGCTGCTAAAGATTTTGCCAAGCCTTCAATTGCTCCTTTTGCAGTAGCAACACTAGAGTGGAATGGCATTCCTTGAGACACAGCTACAGTGCTCAAAAAAACAAGACTAGGGTTATCAGATGTATTAAGTTTTGGTAATATGGATTTAAGTACCTTTATTAAGCTTATTACATTTATTTCAAGATCCTGTTTGAAGGAATCAATACTTAGTCCCTTGAATGGTCTTAAGTTTATACTTCCAGGAAAATATACAAAACCGTCTATGGTTTCGGGAAGTTGATTTAAATCTATTTCATCATTAGATGCGTCAAATGTTATGTGTTTAACATTGTTTAAATCATTTTCAGGTTTAGATCTTGAAGCTATAATAACTTGATTATTTTCAGCTAAAATCTGAGCGAGGGAGGAACCAATTCCATAGGAGCCTCCAATAAGTAAAATATTTTTCATTTTAAATCACCAAATAGTTCAATTAACTTTTTTCTTCTATAGACAAATATCGAGCCAAGTTTTTTTTGAACAAAAAGGTAATTTGCAAGAACACCAATAGGGCCAAAAGGTATTTTATAATGAATAACATCTTCCATTTCAATACCTCCATCAATCTCTCTTATAAAGTGCTTATGATGCCATAAAGCATATGGTCCAAATCTCTGTTCATCAACAAAATATTTTTTATCAACAACATGGGTGATTTCAGTAACCCACTTCAATGGTATTTTTAATATTGGTGTAACAGTGTAGATAATGATTTGTCCGGGATATATTTTTTTAAAATCACAATCAATAATATTGAAGTTCATTTCTTTTGGTGTAATTTTTTTCAAATTTTTCGGACTAGATAAAAAATCCCATGCCTCATCCACACTAATTGGAAGTTTTTGTTTTGTATGAATCTTGAAAATTTTCATAATATTTGTAAAATTAAATGTTAATATTCAAATCATGAAAAAAATTATCTCATTCTTATTTACAATTTTATTATTTCAATTTTCCTACACGCAATTACAGTCACCAGTTGCCAGCCCAAGGGCAAAAGTTTCACAGAAAGTAGGTTTGGTAAATATTAATTTGGATTATTCAAGACCATCTAAAAAGGGAAGGACCATTTTTGGAAATATAGTGCCATTTGATCAAATATGGAGGACAGGTGCTAACCAAGCAACCTCAATTTCATTCTCTGATAATGTTAAAATTAACAATCAACTTGTTGAAGCAGGTGAATATCATGTTTATTCAGTCCCCAGAGAAAACAGTTTGGATCTTGTCATTTATAAAAAGACTGATGCATGGGGCTCTCTAAAAAGTTTTGATGAAACCTTAATCAAAGCTAGAGTTACCAGTGATTTTTATGATTTGCCATTTTCAATTGAAACTTTTACAATTTCTTTTGGTGACATATCCAATGCTGGTGCAAGTTTAAATATCTCATGGGATAATAAACTAGCAATCTATGTTATTGATGCTCTAACTAGAGAAAAAATGCTTAATAGTATTGAGGAAACTATGGCTAAAAATCCAACTAAAAATGATTTCAGAAAGGCTGCAATGTATTATTATGAGGAAAATATTCACATAGATAAAGCAGTAAAATGGATAGATATTGCTTTTGATGATTCAGATGATCTTAAATATTGGCAACTTAGATATAAAGCTTTAATTAATGAAAAGGCTGGAAAAATTAAGAAAGCAAAAAAATATGCTAAAAAAGGTTATGAAATTGCATTGAAATCCCAATCACCAGATGCAATCAATATTTTAAAAATATTGAATGATAGATTAAATAATTAATTTAATTTTTTTAAGGAGTTAGAAAAGACAACTGTCAGAAAGGCACCAATAAAATTAAGCCAAAGGTAGCTTATATCTGTACTAAAAAAAATAATAAAAATTGTTATTTGAGAAAGGCATGCTGAGTAAAAAACAGAATTTGATTTAACGTTTTTAAAGAAAAACGCTACAAGAAATATTCCTAGAATGGTTCCATAGAAAATTGAGCCAATAATATTTACTAATTGAATTAAATTTTCGAATAATGTTCCGAAGCTAGCAAATAATATTGCGATAAATCCCCAAATTATCGTGAATATTTTAGTAGCATTTAAGTAGTGCTTTTCAGATCTTTTTTTGAGATGATTTCTTTTGTATAAATCGATTGTAGTTGTTGCAGCCAGTGCATTGAGCTCTGAAGCAGTAGATGACATTGCAGCACATATAATTACAGCAATTAATAATCCAATTAATCCTCTTGGTAAATAATTTAAAATGAAATGAAGAAAAACATAGTCTTTGTCATTTTCCTCAATAGTATCATTATTCTCAGACACAATTTGTTTTATTGTATTTCTTAAATCTTTCTCATTTTTTTGAATAGAATTTAATTCTATTGGAAAATTTATTGGATTTGATAAAAATCTTTCCTGGATTTCATTTTTGTTCTTAGTTAGTTCATTATATTCTTTAATTAATTCATCATATTCAGAGGAATGATTTTTTTCCATATATGAAATAACTTGCGGATTATAATTTACAGGAGACTTATTAAACTCAAAAAAAACAAAAACCATTACACCTAGAAGAAGAATAAAAAATTGCATAGGTATTTTAAAAATCCCATTGAAAATTAAACCTAATCGAATTTCTTTTACAGATTTCCCGGAAATATATCTTTGAACCTGACTTTGATCTGTTCCAAAATATGAAAGTGCTAAAAATAAACCTCCTGTAATACCACTCCAGAATGTATACCTGTTGTTAGGATCAATTGAAAAGTCTATTATTTTGAATTTTTCACTTGATCTAGAATAATCTAAAAATTTTGAAATTGTCAAATTCTCAGGATATTTTTCAAGTAGTATAAAGAAGACAAAAAATAAGCCAAAAAATATAACAAACATTTGTTGTTTTTGGGTAATATTAACAGCCTTAGTTCCTCCCGTAACTGTGTATATTATTACTAAAAATCCAACTAAAAAATTCAAAATTTTTATATCAATACCCAATACAGTCGACAAAATTATTGATGGGGCAAATATTGTTATCCCTGCAGCGAGTCCTCTTTGTACTAAAAATAAAATTGCACCAAGTGTTCTAGTTTTTTTATCAAATCTATTTTCTAAAAACTCATATGCAGTATAAACCTTAAGCTTGTGATAAAGGGGAACAAAAAACATACAAATAATTATCATTGCTAAAGGAAGACCAAGATAGAACTGAAGGAAACCCATTCCATCATAATATGCTTGACCTGGTGTTGACAAAAAGGTAATCGCACTAGCTTGTGTAGCCATTACTGATATACCTATTGTGAACCAATTTGATGAATTATTACCTTTAAGAAATGATTGAATATTTTTATTATCTCTTGTTTTGTATGCCCCATATATTACTATGAATAGTATGGTAAATATTAATATAGCCCAATCGTCTTGATGCATTCACTTACATTATTAGTAGAAAAATTATTATGTAGAATATATTAGCTAATAAAACTAGAGAATATTCTTTTTTCCAATTACTCATATTTCTATCCCCAATTATTTTGAATTGTTAGTACTTGTTCAATAATATCTCTAACACAACCCTCACCACCTTTTTTTATTGAAACGTAATCTACAATTTCTCTAACTTCATGTGCAGCATCATTAGGGCTGCATGATAAACCAACCTTTTTTAAAATATTTATATCTGGCAAATCATCACCCATGAACATAGTCTCAGTCAAATTCAAATTATTATCATTAATAAAGGATTCAAAAACTTGAATTTTATCATCAACGCCTAAAAAAACATTTTTAACTCCAAGCCTATTTAATCTTTTTCTTACTCCCTCATTTTTTCCACCGCTAATAACACAGAAATTATAACCCTTGTCTGTTGCCAGTTTGACTGCAATTCCATCTCGAGTACTAAAGACTCTAAATTCATTTCCTTGATTATCTACTATTATTGATCCATCAGTAAAGACTCCATCTACATCAAAAACAAAATTTTTAATTTTTACAAGTTTTTCTTTATAGCTCATTAGACATTATATTTTTAGTGACAATTTTATATAAATTTAAAAAATCGCTTTCACTTAAATGATTAATATGTTTATCAATTGTTTCTTTATCATTCCTAATAGCTGGTCCAGTTTGCGCATCAATTGCTGAAGTTTTTTTCAGTTTTTTAAAAGTTTCAAAAATTAATGGTTTGATAAGATTTGTATCAATTTTATTTTTTTCCAAAAGTTTTTCTGCAGCGACTATCATATGATTAGAAAAATTATTTGCTATAGTTGCAGATATATGACAAATGATTCTTTCATTTCCATTCATCTCTTTAACTTTTTTTGAAAATAATTTGGCTAGTGTTTTAATTTTTAATGATGTGTTTTTGTTGTTTCCTTCAATCAAAATAGGAATTTCTTTAAATAATAATTCACTTTCATAACTGAAGGTTTGAAGTGGATAAAAAACACCGTAGTTTTTATGTTTAGATAAGACATTGATATCTGTACTTCCAGACAAATGAACGATAACTTTATCATTGACATCAAGGTTGTTGCTAACTTTTGAAATTTGGTTATCGTTTACGCATATAAAATAGTAATCGCTTGTTTTTAAATTTTTAAAATCCTTCACATAATCTACTTCATCAGAAATATGCTTTGGTCTAAACTTAGATCTTCCAAAAACTTGATTTAAATGTAGAGAATCATTTTTTAGAATTTCGTTCATAAAATTAAACGATAATCTTCCTGTACCAATTAATGTTATTGTAATCACACTTTAATTTATAATGAAATTTACAACAAATGATTTGAATGTTTTTATTAGGTTTGCAAAAAAAATTATGTCCAATATAACTTTTATAATGATCAAGCCAGACGCTGTTGAAAGGGGCTTGATAGGAAATATTTTAAAAGATATTAATGATGCTGGATTCAATATAAGAGCTCTCAAATTAACTAAGTTAAGTATTGATGAAGCAAAAACATTTTATTCTGTTCACTCAGAAAGACCATTTTTTGATGAATTAACAAAATATATGAGCAGAAGTCCTATTGTTGCAGCAGTGCTTGAGAAGGAAAATGCTGTTTCAGAATTTAGAAAACTTATTGGTGATACAGATCCATCAACCGCTGAGAAAGGTACCATTAGGAGTAAGTATGCAATATCTAAAGGTGAAAATTCAGTACACGGTTCAGATAGTGACGAAAATGCAAAAATTGAGGCACAATTTCATTTTTCAGGTAGAGAAATACTATTTTAAAACGATTTTTTTTATTACTTCTTTACCTAAATCTTCATTGATTAAATCGATTACCTTTTGTCTACTGTAAAGTATTTCCTGCTTTAGTATTGGATTAGATACTTTAATAAAGAGAACATCTCCTTTAACATAAATTTCTTTAGTGTAATCAAAAATCTTTTTTTCAACAGCTTTTTCCCAAGATTCTTTAATTTTTATATTAAAAATACCATCAACTAGATTTTCTTGTTCAACAAAATTTTCAAGAATCGATTTGATTGATTTTGATTTGTAATTTCTTTTCATACTTCAAAAATTTTTGAAGAAAGATTTAAACTTGATAAAACTTTTTCAATTCTTTCCTTATCCGTATCAGATAGAAAGAGCTGTCCAAAATTAGTAGAATTAACTATTTCAACTATTCTTTTCACTCTCATTAAATCTAATTTATCAAAAATATCATCCATTAAAAGAATTGGGGAGTTGCCAGTTTCATTTTTTAGGTAGTCAAATTGAGCAAGTTTTAGTGCTATTAAAAAAGACTTTTGTTGCCCTTGACTGCCAAATCTCTTTATTCGATTTTCATCAATATTAAAAACAAAATCATCTTTATGTAAACCTACTGACGTATACTGAAGAATAACATCCTTCTGAAATGAATCTTTTATTAGATTTTCAATATGATTATTAATAAGATCACTTTTGTATTCAATTGAAATTTTTTCTTTGTCATCAGAAATATGCTTGTATTTTTCCAATACTAAAGGAGTAAATTCCTTAATAAATTTATCTCTCGCTTTAAAAATTGGCTCTGAGAGCTTATATATTTGATCATCATAAACTTTTATAGTATCTAAGTCAAAATCAACAGACCTATTGTATTGTTTTAATAACTTATTTCTATTTTGAATAACTCTTGTATATGCTATTAAATTGATTAAATATTCTTTATCATTTTGAGATATAATGGAATCAATAAATTTTCTTCTTTCACTGCTACCTTCATTTATTAGGTCATTATCATATGGGGAAATTAGTACTACTGGAATAAGTCCAATATGATTTGAGAATTTTTTGTAAGGTTTGCCATTTCTTTTAAGAACCTTTTTTTCTCCAATTTTTAAACTAAAAACAATGCTTTCATTTTTATTGTTTAATTCAAAAACTCCATCAACTAGCATATAATCTTTTCCTCTATTAATCAACTGATCATTCTTTACATTAAAATAACTTTTTCCCATAGAAAGATGATAAACAGCATCTAAAATATTTGTTTTTCCAACACCGTTATCCCCAACAAAGCAATTTATTTTGGGATCCAACTCATATTCTTTATCTAAAATATTTTTATAATTAATTATTGATATTTTTTTTAGAAATACGGATATCACTTTTAGTCAATTAAAGATGCAAATTATATAAAATAATTAAGTAATTATCATGTTTGATTCGTATAAAATTTTATTTTTGCGGGGTAATTATGGCTACATATAAGAAAAGATCTAATAAAAGTAAATCTTCGGTTCGTGCAAAAAATATTGAATCGACTAAGCAAGTTTTTGATACGCTGGATGATAGCGCTTCAAAAACAGAAACTTTTGTTAGTCAATACCAAAATTATATTATTGGAGCCATATTATCTGTTCTGGTACTCTTTTCTATTTATTTCGCTTATGATAAGTTTATTGTGCAACCCAAAACAGCAGAAAGTAATCTTGAGATATTTACAGCTCAAAAATATTTCGATCTTGCAATGAAGTCTGATGAAAATAAGGATTCCTTATTTAATCTGTCGCTAAACGGTGCAGAAGGTAAATTTGGTTTCTTAGATATTATTGATAATTATTCTGGTACTGATGCTTCAAATTTATCCTATTATTCTGCTGGAATGGCTTATTATAATATGAAAAAATATGATTTAGCAATTGAGATGCTAGAAAACTTTTCCTCTGATGACGAAATTTTGCAATCATTAAGCCTTTCAACTATCGGAGATTCTTTCGTTCAGTTAAATCAATTTGATGATGGATTAAGTTATTATGAAAGTGCCTTATCTTATTCAGAAAACAGTTTTGTTAGACCGTTGATTTTGCTCAAGGCTGGAGATTTGGCTAAAGAACTTAATAAACTTAATAAATCAGTAAAGTTTTACGAGGAAATAAAGAACGATTTTCCAAAATCAGATCAAGCTAATCTCATTGATGTAAGATTAGAACAAGTCAAGTAGTCATGTCTACGAAACACAGACCCTCTAATTTAGATTTAGATAAACTAAAATCAGCCTCTAACAAGAAGTTTGCTATTGTGTGCTCAGAGTGGAATCCTGAAATAATTAATAGACTACTGGATGGTGCTTATGATTTTTTTGAAGAGATTGGCATTTCAAAAAATAAAATCGATGAACTTAAAGTTCCTGGAAGTTTTGAATTAATTTTTGGTTGTTATAAAGTTCAATCTTCAAAAAAATATGATGCTATTTTAGCAATTGGTAGCGTAATTAGAGGAGAAACATCACACTTTAAATACATTTCCCAATCAGTTTTTGATGGTATTAAAGATTTAAACACTAATGGTAATTCTCCTATTATTTTATGTTTACTAACAGATGATAATTATCAGCAATCACTAGATAGGAGTGGGGGTAAGCACGGAAATAAAGGATATGATTGTGCTGCTGCTACAGCAAAAATTTCACTTATTTAAAATATTTAAAGGGAACAACTAACATTCCAAAGCATTCTCCCCCTTTTTTGTGAATATTTTTATGATGAATTTTATGAGCTCTTCTAATTCCTCTTGCATATCTATTATTAACGTTTCTAAAAATCTTAAAACGACGGTGAATAAATATGTCATGTACGATAAAATAAGTTAGTCCGTATAGGAAAATACCTATTGCTATAGGAAGTCCATAGAAAAAATCAAGTTTAGCCCACGAAAGCACAAAAAGCATACTTACAACCGCATAAAACAGAAAGAATGTATCATTTCTTTCAAACCAAGAATCGTGGTCTTTTTTGTGATGATCTTCATGAAGGTACCACAAAAAACCATGCATAATATACTTATGAGTAAACCAGGCCATGAATTCCATAACTGAAAAGGCCCCTACTAATGATAATATCCAAAGAAAAATCTCCATTTATTATAAAATATTTAATCTATATCTAACATAAGATCGTGCTAAAACATCAACTTTTTGATAATTTGGTACACGAATTCTTTGTTTTTTAATTTTTAAGTAAGAAGATCTCTTAAGTTTAATTAAAAGTCTCTTGTAATATTTGTATGCTGCATATACTCCAAATTTGGAGTTGTTAGGCAACATATAAATTCCTTTCAATGCCTCACTAAAATCTTTTTCAATATCAACCATAATTTGATTCTTCGTGTTTTCATCAAAAGAACTATATTCAACACCTGGAAAGTAAATCCTATCTAATTTTTGATAATCATCATTTAAATCCCTCAAAAAGTTTACTTTTTGAAATGCAGATCCCAAAGACATAGCATATGGTTTAAGTTTCTTGTACTCACTTTCATTTCCAGAAACAAAAACCTTTAAACACATTAGGCCAACAACATCTGCAGACCCATATATATAATCTTTGTATTCTTTTGAGGTTTTATAGTTTTTTTTCTTCAGATCTTGCTTCATGCTTTTTAAAAAAGCATCAATAAGTTCCTTTTGAATACCATATTTGTGAACCGTCTTTTGAAATGAATTTAATATTGGATTCAAACTGATTTTTTCTTTTAAAGAATGATTTAAATCATTGACAAACCTTTTGAATAATTCTTCCTTGTTGTAATTGTGAAAACTATCAACAATTTCATCAGCAAATCTTACAAAACCATAGATGTTGTATATATCTTGTCTTATTGAACTTGAAAGCATTTTAGTAGCCAGACTAAATGATGTACTATATGATTTAGTTACATTCTTTGAACATTCTTCAGAAATTTGATCAAATAGCTCTTTCATTCTTTAAAATAATATCCGAAACCAGCTTTCCAGAAACAATAGCTGGAGGAACGCCGGGTCCAGGTACGGTTAACTGTCCACTAAAATACAATTTTTTTACTTTTTTACTTTGCAATTTAGGTCTCAAAAATGCGGTTTGCATTAAAGTGTTTGCAAGACCATAAGCATTCCCACCATATGAATTATAATCTTTTTTAAAATCATTTACACAGTAGCTTTTCTTGTAAATGATATTTTTTTCAATATCATTATCAGAAAGATTTTTCAACCTATCCAAAATAATTTTAAAATATTTATCTCTTAATGAATCAGTATCTTCTAAATCAGTAGCTAGTGGAATAAGTATAAAACAATTCTCATGTCCTTTTGGTGCTGTATGACTATTTGTTTTGGAGGTGATGTTAAGGTAAAATAGTGGATCAGTTGGCCATTTTGGATTGGTATATATCTCATCAGCATGTTTATTAAAATCAGTGTCAAAAAATAAATTGTGATGATCAAGATTTTTCAGTTTTGTATTTAAACCAATATAAAATAATAGTGATGATGGTGACCAAGTTCTATTCCGCCAGTACTTAATGGAGTATTGTCTGTATTTTTTTTCTAATAATGATTCAGTGTGTTGATAATCAGCTCCTGATATTAAAATATCACATTTCTTATATTCACCATTTATTACAATTCCATCGATTTCACTATTTACAACTTTTATTTTTTGCACGTCACAATTTGTATGAAACTTAACCCCATTATTCTTTCCAATCTCAACCATAGCTCTTACGACATCATAAAATCCATTTTTTGGTTGCCAAGTTCCTAATCCGAAATCTGCATAATTCATAAAATTATAGAAGGCAGGTGTATTGGATGGTTTAGCACCTAAAAATAATACAGGAAACTGTAAAATTGATCTCAGTCTATCATCTTTAAAGGTTTTTTCGACATCATTCTTTATATTTTTAAAAAATAAATTGACTTTAAAAATTGTATCAATATTTATTAGTTCAAGAATAGATTTACCAGGCATTTTGTAAAGCATATTATTAACTGCTAACTCATAATTATTTTTTGCCTTTTTAATAAAATTTTTGAGCTTTTTTCCAGATCCCTTTTCAATTTTTTCAAACTCAAAAGCAATTTTATCTAAATCATCACCAATTTGGATTTGGTTTTTCTTATCAAATACCACTCTGTATCCTGGGTCTAGTTTTTTAATGGTATAAAAATCACTTCTGGTTTTCCCAAAATCATTAAAAAATCTTTCAAACACATCTGGCATCCAATACCAACTTGGTCCCATGTCGAAAGTAAAACCTTTAGCTTTAAATTGAGTGGCACGCCCTCCTAATGTCTTATTTTTTTCATAAACACTTACATCGTAATTATTTTTTGATAAATAGCAGGCTGCAGAAAGAGATGAAAAACCTGAACCTATAATAAAAACCTTTTTCTTCAATTTAATCTAAGATAATGTTTTTAAAAATGAGTAGTGCACACGAGAGGAATCGAACCTCCAAGGGAAAATTCCCACTAGGCCCTCAACCTAGCGCGTCTACCAGTTCCGCCACGTGCGCTAGATTAGTGACCTGGCTGGGGTTCGAACCCAGGACCCTCTCCTTAAAAGGGAGATGCTCTACCAGCTGAGCTACCAGGTCTTTTTCAAACGCTTGCAAATATAGGGCCGTAAACATATAAATCAAAGATTATTTCTCATAAATTTGTTAAATATGACATCGTCTATTGTACTATTAGGCTACATGGGATGTGGCAAGACAAAAGTTGGTAAAAAACTTTCAAAAAAAATTGGTGCAAGATTTATTGATTTAGATGCTGAAATTGAACATTTCTATTCAAAATCAATTTCACAAATTTTTGATGATTTAGGTGAAATTGAATTTAGAAATATTGAAAGAAGTATACTACTAAAGATTCTTGACTATGATGATTTTCATATTCTTTCAATTGGCGGAGGAACACCCTGTTATTTTGATAATATGGAATTAATAAATAAAAAAACTAATCTCACCTTTTTTCTAAATTTAGAATCAAAAATTTTGGCAGAGAGATTATTTTCAAGGAAATCAACTAGACCTATTATAAAATCGATAAATAATGAAAGTGAAATGTTAAGTTTTGTTAATAAACACCTATTTGAAAGAAATATTTATTATTCAAAAGCAAATTATACCATAAACTCAAATAAAAGAGATGTCAAAAAAATATGTGATGAAATTTTGAAAATTTTAGAAAAGAATGGCCTTTAGATCTTTTTTTTCATCAAGTAATTTAACTTTATCATCAATGTTTGTTGATAATGAAACCCCCTTAAAATCAACCTTAATAGGATATTTTTTGTGATTTCTATCAATTAAAACGAGCGTCTTTATACTTTCAAATTTATAACTAAGTAGATAAGAAAGTGAATATGCTAAAGTCTTTCCTGTATTTAAAACATCATCGATTAAAAAAACGGCATTTTTATCATCATTTATTGATAAATCTGACTTAATCGAGTCTTTAGGGTTATTTTTATCAATTGTAATATGCTTTAAATTGACTTTTTTATTTACTATATTTTCAATCTGTTTTTTTACAATTTTAGCAATTTCATAGCCCTTTGATTTTATTCCAATTATAAGAATTTCATTAATATCACTCGAGTTTTCTACAATTTGAAATGCAAATCGGTTACAAATTCTTAATATTTGATTATGGTTTAAAACCTCTGTTTTCATCTTTATAAATAGCTTACAAATGCTTTACAAAAATATTAAGAAAATTGTATCTTGCCGATGATTTTAAAAAATATGTCAAAAAAAAGTTATTTATTGATTCTATTCCTGAGTTTCAATATTTCTTTTCTTACATCTTGTAAAAAAGATGATGATTCTCAAGACGATACAGTTCCAAAACGAGATCTTGCAGAACAATATATTGCAGAAAATGATTCAATAATTGAGTTTATGCAAACGCATTTTTATAATTACACTGATTTTGAAAACATTGGAAGCAATCAAAATCCAGAACTTATTATTGACACAATTGCTGGTGATAATGCAGACAAAACACCAATTTTTGAGCAGGTTAAATCAATTGATATTGAAGTTAAAGATGATGACGACAACATTGTAGTTCACAAATTATATTATGAAGTTCTTAGAGAAGGATCGGGTGATAATCCAACAGTTGCTGACTCAGTTTTTATTACATATAAAGGATTGCTCTTTGATAACAAAATATTTGATCAAAGAAAATCTCCCGTTTGGCTTGAAGCCAAAAATGTTGTTAGAGGTTTTCAAGAGTTTTTACCAAAAATTAAAAGAGGATCAATACAAATAAATCCGGACGGTACTTATGAGTTTGATAATTTTGGAATTGCATTTGCAATTTTCCCATCAGGTTTAGGTTATTATGAAAATGGAACAGGTACAATTAA
This sequence comes from uncultured Bacteroidota bacterium, assembly GCA_902595555.1. Taxonomy (GTDB): domain Bacteria; phylum Bacteroidota; class Bacteroidia; order Flavobacteriales; family Flavobacteriaceae; genus Eutrophosalina. The sequence goes on from CACJQM010000001.1 coordinate 135,518, forward strand.
GCCATACTCTCCCCTTATTTTTCAGGTTAATCTGCTAACACTTAATAGAACGGATCATGATAACGATACAGTATTGACTATTCTGGAAGATTTAGATGGAGATCATAACTTTGATAATGATGATACTGACGAAGATGGTTTCCCCAATTACCTTGATTCTGATGATGATGGTGATGAAATATTAACTAAAGATGAATATGATGTAAATGGTGATGGAATTCCAGACGATTCAGATGGAGATGGAGTTCCTGATTATCTGGATAATGATTAAAATTGGTAACCTATTGACATCATAGTTAGAAGTCCATCTGATTTTACAATTTGATCTATATCATTTGTTATATTTTCAACAAACTTTATTTCTCTTTCATCAAAACCTCTTTCTATTCTAAAATCAATTATCAATTTTTTGAATTTAACTGACAATCCATACTGGAGGTATATTTTAGACTTTTCATATAAGTCATCAATTGAAATTTCTTCAGTATTTTCCTCAAAAAACATCTTACTGTTAAAATTGAAATTTGGACCAACAAATAAACTAACTCTATCAAACAAATCCATACCAACTAAAACAGGTATAATAATCCTATTTTGTCGATATTCATCAACAATATATTTTTCATGATCTGCTGGAAAAGTTAAATCATATTTTCTATTTATTGAGGAGTAATAAATTTCAGGTTGAACAAAAAATGATTTCAATAATTTAATTTTTGTGTACAATCCAACATGATAACCATTATTTTTTTCAAATAAGTTATATGACATGTTCTCTGATTCAAAGAAATAATCTTGATTTAGTCCAGCATTGAAGCTAAGGCCTCCTTTAACACCTATTTCAAATTGTGAGTTTAAATTATTACTGAAAAAATTTACAATTAAAAAAAATAGAGGAATTATTTTCTTGAAATAACTTTTTTGCATTTTGAGTATATATTTTCACAGGATAATTGATATTTTTCCATTAACTCTTTTGGAGTTCCAGATTCGCCAAATGAATCTTGAACTGCTACAAATTCCATTGGAACTAAATTTTTCTCAACAATCAACCTAGAAATGGATTCTCCTAGTCCACCAATTACATTATGTTCTTCTGCAGAAACAACACATTTAGTTTTGGCAATAGATTTTAGAATTAATTCATCGTCAAGTGGCTTAATGGTATGTATGTTAATTAAATCAGCTGAAATCCCCTCTGCATTTAACTTTTCAACACATTGTATTGCTTCCCAAACCAAATGACCTGTTGCAACTATTGTTACATCATTTCCGTCAATTAGTTTCATACCCTTTCCAATCTCAAATTTTTGATCGAAATCTGTAAAGTTAGGAACCTTTGGTCTTCCAAATCTTAAATAAACAGGCCCTTTATGCTCAGCAATTGCAATAGTAGCTGCTCTTGTTTGATTAAAGTCACATGTATTTATTACTGTCATTCCTGGAAGCATTTTCATAAGTCCAATGTCCTCTAAAATTTGGTGAGTAGCTCCATCTTCACCTAAAGTAACACCTGCATGAGATGCACATATTTTAACATTTTTTCCAGAGTAAGCTATACTTTGTCTAATTTGATCATATACTCTGCCAGTTGAAAAATTAGCAAAAGTGCCAGTGAAAGGTATTTTTCCACCAATTGTCATTCCAGCTGCTATACCCATCATATTGGCCTCAGCTATTCCAACTTGAAAAAATCTATCTGGAAACTCATTTTTAAACTCATTCATTTTTAGTGATCCAGTTAAATCTGCACAGAGTGCTAAAATATTTTTATTTGAACGACCTAATTCAAGTAATCCAACTCCGAAACCAGACCTAGTGTCTTTATCCCCTTGATTTACGAATTTTCCCATTTAATAATCTTTAATTGTTTCAGGATTCTGATTTAAAGCCTTTTCAAGTTGCTCATCATTGGGAGCCACTCCGTGCCATTTGTGAGTACCCATCATAAAATCTACTCCATTACCCATCTCAGTATTCATTATAATTACAATGGGTTTTTCATTAAAACATAAGTTTTTGGCTTTTTTTAATACTTTTTCAACTTCATCAATATCATTGCCTTTTTCAAGGGTTAAAACTTTCCAACCAAATGCATCAAATTTTGCTTCTAAATTACCCATGTCTAAAACGTCTTTTAAATCGCCATCAATTTGTTTATTGTTATTATCAATTGTACAAACTAGATTATCAATTTTGTTAGCTGCTGCATACATAATGCCTTCCCAATTTTGCCCCTCTTGTAATTCACCATCTCCATGTAAGCTATAAACAATAGATTTTTCTTTATTAAGTTTTTTGCTAATTGCAGCACCAATGGCAACTGAAAAACCTTGGCCCAAAGAACCACTTGCAATTCTTACGCCTGGCAAGCCTTCATGAGTTGTGGGATGACCTTGTAATCTTGAGTTTATTTTTCTGAACGTTTGAAGCTCTGAAATTGGAAAATATCCTGATCGAGCTAGTACGCTGTAAAATACAGGGGAAATATGACCGTTAGAAAGAAAAAAAAGATCTTCGTTTTCACCGTCCATTGTGAAATCTTTATTTCTTTTCATAATTTTTTGATAAAGAACAACCATAAATTCCGCGCAACCAAGTGATCCACCTGGGTGACCTGAATTAACTGCATGTACCATTCTTAAAATATCTCTCCTGACTTGGATGACAAAATCGGATAGGTTAGTCATTAATTCAAAAATATGATTTATTAAACATTTTAATTCTTTAAAAACTTAAACTTATTAACTATTAGTATTAATTAATCAACAAGAAATCATTTTCTAAAATTTATATAAATTATATTTGAAATAAATGAATTTTAAGATTCATAAAACTGATCAAAACACATCGGCTCGAACTGGTGAGGTCACAACAGATCATGGAACTTTTGAAACACCAATATTCATGCCTGTAGCTACATCAGCTGCGATCAAAGGTGTACATAACAAGGATCTTATTGAAAATGTTTCTCCAAAAGTTATACTATCAAATACCTATCATCTTTATTTAAGACCAGGTCAAAAAATTATAAATAAAGCTGGTGGAATACATAAATTCATGAGTTGGAATAATAATATTTTAACTGACAGTGGAGGATACCAAGTATATTCTTTGTCAGCGAATAGAAAAATTAATCCAGATGGTGTTAAGTTTAAGTCTCACATTGATGGTTCATACCATTTTTTTACGCCAGAAAATGTTATGGATATTCAACGTAATATTGGTGCTGATATTATTATGGCGTTCGATGAGTGCCCACCTTATCCATGTGAAAAAAATTATGCCAGAAAGTCAATGGACTTAACACATGAATGGTTAAAAAGATGTATAAATAGATTCAATGCAACCAAACCAATTTATGATCATAATCAATATTTATTACCAATTGTTCAAGGAAGTGTTTATTCTGATTTAAGAAAACAATCTGCTGAAATAATAGCTGGACATGACCTCCCAGCTAATGCAATTGGTGGATTATCCGTTGGAGAACCACATGAATTAATGTATGAGATGTGTGAGGATGTGTGTAAAATACTTCCCATTGCTAAACCAAGGTATTTAATGGGTGTTGGCACACCAATAAATATAATTGAAAACATTGCTTTGGGTGTAGATATGTTTGATTGTGTTATGCCTACTAGAAATGCTAGAAACGGCATGTTATTTACCAGAAATGGAACAATAAATATTAAAAATAAAAAATGGGAAGATGATAATAGTGAAATTGATCCTTGTGGTACCACATTTGTGGATAAACTATATACAAAATCATATCTTAGACATTTATTTACAATCAATGAATATCTTGGAAAAGAAATTGCAACTATTCATAATCTTGGATTTTACAGTTGGCTTATTGAAGAGTGCAAGATTGCTATTAATGAAGGTCGATTTTTAGATTGGAAAAATAAAATGGTAAAACAATTAGATAATAAACTTTGATGAAAATTCTTGACTTATATATTATTAAGAAGTTTTTGTTGACATTTTTGATGATGTTTCTATTATTTATTCCAATTGGAATTCTTGTAGATGTTTCTGAAAAGATTGATAAATTTAAAGAACATGAGTTGTCCTTAAATCAAATTCTAGATTATTACTCTGATTTTGTATGGTATTACGGCTATTTTTTATTTCCAATTTTTGTTTTTTTATCAGTGATATGGTTTACCTCTAAATTATCCTCAGATTCTGAGATTACTGCTATATTAAGCTCAGGAATATCTTTTAATAGGTTCTTAAAACCATATATTATATCTGCCACAATAATTTTTTTAGTTTCTGCATTTTCAGGAATGTTTATAGTCCCAGAAAAAAATAAAAGCTTCAATGAATTTCAGTATAAATATTTAAGTAAAAATAAAAAGGATAGGAACTTATCTAATTTGTATAAACAAATTTCTGATAATGAATTTATATATGTTAGCTCCTATAATCCTACAAGAAATCAAGCCTATAACTTTTCTCATGAATTATTTAATGAAAATAAACTAGTTGAAAAAATTTCTGCAAGAAATATTCGATGGGTTGAAGAGGATAGTATTTTTAGACTAACAGATTTTTTTAAAAGATCTTTTGTTAAAGAGACTGAGGTTTTAGAATCAAGAAGAATTTATGACACTCTATTTAACTTTAATATCAATGATTTATCATCTTTAAAATACCAAGCTAAAGCACTAAGTTTTTTTGAGCTAAATAAATTTATAGAGGAAGAAAGAGCAAGTGGTTCACCGTTGTTAAATGATCATCTACTAGAAAGAAATAGAAGACTGAGTATTCCTTTCTCTGTTTTAATTTTAACATTATTAGCTGTGTCAGTATCCTCTTTTAAAAGAAGGGGAGGAATAGGTTTGAACTTAGCATTTGGAATCGCTCTTGCTTTCATATTTATATTTTTCGACAAATTTTTTTCTGTTTTAGTTGTAAAATCTGACTTTAATGCAGCTCTTGGCGCTTGGGGGCCTAATTTTGTTTTTTTACTGATTACTTTACAGATAATGAAAATCGCAAAAAAGTAAAATTATGATTCTATTAAATGTATATTTGATATAGAATTTATGGAATATTTAGATTTTGAACTTCCTTTAAAAGATTTAAAAGATCAGCTTGAGAAATGTAATATGCTTGGCGATGAAAGTAAAGTTGATGTACGCGATACTTCTAAAAAATTAAAAGAAAAAATAGAGGCTAAAAAGAAAGAAATATATTCAAATATAACTCCATGGCAACGAGTTCAACTCTCAAGACATCCATCAAGACCTTACACTTTAGATTATATCAATGCTTTGACTGAAAATAATTTTCTTGAGTTACACGGTGATCGAAATATCTCTGATGACAAGGCAATGATTGGAGGATTGGGTAAGATTGACAATCAAACTTTTATGTTTATAGGTCAGCAAAAGGGAAACAACATCAAAACTAGACAATATAGAAATTTTGGCATGGCAAATCCTGAGGGTTATCGTAAAGCTTTGAGATTAATGAGATTAGCTGAAAAATTTAAAATTCCAGTTGTTACTATGGTAGATACACCTGGTGCTTACCCAGGTATCGAAGCAGAGGAAAGGGGACAGGCAGAAGCTATTGCAAGAAATCTTTATGAAATGTTTAATCTAAAAACTCAGATCATTGTCATAGTTATCGGAGAAGGCGCATCTGGTGGTGCATTAGGCATTGGTATTGGTGATAAGATTATGATGCTTGAGAATACTTGGTATTCTGTTATTTCACCTGAATCATGTTCTTCAATACTTTGGAGAAGTTGGGATTTTAAAGAGGAGGCTGCTAATGTTTTAAAGTTGACCCCAAAGGACATGAAGGAAAATAAGTTAATTGATAAGATAATTAAAGAGCCATTAGGTGGAGCACATCAAAACAGAGATAAAATTTTTAACACAGTTAAAAAAGAAATAATATCAACATTTCAAGACCTAAAAAAACAGAAAATAAAAGATCTACTTGAAAATAGATTAAAAAGATTTACCGAAATGGGTGTTTTTAATGAATTATAGTCGATATTAACAATAACCACTCACTTATTAACATTTTTCTGTTCGTTTAATTTTTTCCAATTATTGTTTATTAGACTTGGATTTGTTTAAGTTAGATATGTGAAAAGAGTCGAAAGTTTAAAATCATCATCAATTTCTGGAAATCCCTCAATTTTTCCAATTCAGAAAGGAAAAATTCCCCCACAAGCAGTCGATCTTGAGGAGGTAGTCTTGGGTGCTATGATGATTGACAAAAAAGGTGTTGATGAAGTTATTGATATTTTACAACCCGATGCCTTCTATAAAGAAAGTCATAAAATCATTTTTAATTCAATCATAAACCTATTTGATAAACAAGAACCTATAGATATTAAGACAGTATCTCATCAATTAAAAAAAGAAGGAAAACTTAATTTAGTTGGTGGTGACTACTATTTAGTTGAACTTACTCAAAAAGTATCTTCATCTGCTCACATAGAATTTCACTCTCGTATTATTTTACAGAAATTTATTCAAAGGAGACTTATTCAAATTTCAAATGAAATTATTGAAAATTCTTATGATGAAACTTCTGATGTTTTTGATCTTCTGGATGATGCTGAATCTAAAATCTACGATATTTCACAAGGCAATCTTAAAAAAAATACTCAAACAGCTGAAGATCTTGTAATTCAAGCAAAACAAAAAATTGAGGAAATTTCAAAAAAGGAGGGTTTGAGTGGTATTGCTTCAGGATTTTTTGAAATCGATAAGTTAACATCTGGATGGCAACCAAGTGATCTTATTATTATTGCAGCAAGGCCTGGTATGGGTAAAACTGCCTTTACATTATCTATGGCTAGAAATATGTCCGTAGAAAATAATATTCCAGTTGCATTTTTCTCATTGGAAATGTCAAGTATACAGTTGATTACAAGGTTAATCTCATCAGAAACCGGTTTGAATTCAGAAAAGCTTAGAACAGGTAAACTTGAGAAATTTGAATGGGAACAATTAAATGTTAAAGTTTCCAATTTGGAAAATGCTCCTCTGTATATTGATGATACGCCATCTTTATCAATATTTGAATTAAGAGCAAAGGCTAGACGACTTTCATCACAATATGGGATTAAACTTATTGTTTTAGATTACTTGCAGCTAATGACTTTGGGTTCTAGTCAAAAAAGTGGCAATAGAGAACAAGAAATTTCTACTATTTCAAGAAATTTAAAAGCTCTTGCAAAGGAATTGGATATTCCGATAATTGCATTATCTCAGTTATCCAGAGCTGTTGAGCTAAGAGGTGGAGTAAAAAGACCTATTCTTTCCGATTTAAGAGAATCAGGAGCTATAGAACAAGATGCCGATATCGTATCATTTTTATATCGACCGGAGTATTACAAGATGGACGAGTGGGATGATGAAGATCATTCTTCTGCATTAGGTCAAGCCGAATTCATTGTTGCAAAACATAGAAATGGTGGTTTAAATTCAATCAAATTGAAGTTTATCAGTTCTCTTGGAAAATTTGAAAATTTAAGCTCTTATGATAATCCTTTTGAATATGAGTCTAAGTTAAATCAAGATCCTAAAGTAAACCCTGACCAAGCATTTGAAAGTGGTAGCTATAGATCTGATGATGAAGAAGATCCCTTCTAATTTTTTATACTTTTAACAATCTCTGAAAACTTTTCTGAATCGTTCATAGCTAAGTCTGCTAAGACCTTTCTATTAATTTCAATTCCTTTAACTTTTAATTGATTAATTAGCTCTGAATATGATAGTCCATGTTGTCTAGCTGCAGCGTTAATACGGGTTATCCATAGAGACCTAAATACTCTTTTCTTAGTTTTTCTGTCTCTATAGGCATAAGAAAGTCCTTTTTCAACAGCATTTTTTGCTACTGTGTAAACATTTTTTCTTCTTCCGAAATAACCTTTTGCTTTTTTTAGAATTTTTTTTCTTCTTTTTCTAGAAGCTACTGAATTTGATGATCTTGGCATTTTAATTATAATTTTGGCTTGGGTGTCTAAAAAGAACTTTAAAAAAACCCTTTACCGGTTATACAAATTATTTTAATCTCAATTGTTTTTTAATACTACCCAAATCACTATCGCTAACAAGAGATGAATGAGTAAGCTTTAACTTTCTTTTCTTAGATTTTTTTGTTAAAATATGGTTTTTGAAGGCATGTTTTCTTTTGATTTTGCCAGTTCCTGTAACCTTAAATCTTTTTTTTGCGCTAGATTTAGTCTTCTGTTTACTCATTATTACTTCTTTTTTGCTTTTTTTGGGCTCACAAACATAATCATTTTTTTTCCTTCTAGCACAGGTAATTGCTCAACTTTTCCATATTCCTCTAATTCTTGAGCTAATTTTAGAAGTAGAATTTGCCCTTGCTCTTTAAAAATGATTGATCTTCCCTTAAAAAAAACAAATGCTTTTAACTTTGCTCCATCTTCGAGAAATTTAATAGCATGCTTCTTTTTAAATTCATAATCATGAATGTCAGTTTGAGGTCCAAATCTTATTTCTTTTACAACAACTTTTTGAGTTTTAGCTTTAAGATATTTTTCTCTCTTTTTTTGATCATATAAAAACTTTTTGTAGTCTAAAGCTTTACAAACTGGTGGATTTGCTTTTGGAGAAATCTCAACTAGGTCTGTATCCAAACTTTTAGCTATTTCTAAAGCCTTTTGTAACGGGTATATTCCAATTTCTACATTATCACCTACCAACCTAACCTCTGGAGCCTTAATAAACTCATTTATGTTGTGTGGGTTCTTTTTTATTATTCTCCCAGGTCTTCTCCCTCTTTTTCTTCTTAGTGCTGCTATGGTTTTAAAATTTAGTTATTAATTAAAGATTTCTTTTCCTCGTTTTTTATAAAGTTAATCAATTCATCAATATTCATCTCACCAACCTCATCACCACCAAGTCCACGAATTGATACACTATTATTAGATACTTCCTTGTCGCCAATTATACCCATGTATGGAACTTTGTTTTGTTCACTTTCCCTTATCTTTTTACCAACAGTTTCGTTCCTATTGTCTAAAGTTGCACGAATTTCAGCTTTTTCTAATAAACTTGAAACTTTTTTAGCAAATTTTTCATGTTTTTCACCAACGCTAATTAAAACAATTTGATTTGATGTTAACCACATTGGAAAAACGCCACCAGTATGTTCGATTAATATTGCTACAAACCTTTCAAGACTACCAAATGGTGCTCTGTGGATCATGACTGGTCTTTCATCTTGATTGTTTTTATTTTTGAATTTTAAATCAAATCTTTCCGGTAAATTGTAGTCAACTTGTATTGTCCCTAGTTGCCATTTTCTATTAAGCGCATCTTTAACCATAAAATCAAGTTTGGGCCCATAGAAGGCAGCTTCCCCATATTCAATTGTATAATTTAATTTTTTAGCTGTTGTGGCTTCTACAATTGCATTCTCTGCAAGATCCCACATTTCAGCACTCCCAATATATTTTTTATCATCATTTTTATCTTTTAATGAAATTTGAACTTCATAATTATCAAAACCTAGAGTATTAAAAACATAAAGAACTAAATCAATTACCTTCTCAAATTCTTCAACTAATTGATCTTGTGAGCAGAATATGTGAGCATCATCTTGTGTAAATCCTCTTACTCTAGTTAAGCCGTGTAATTCACCACTTTGTTCGTATCTGTAAACTGTTCCAAATTCAGCATAACGAATTGGTAAATCCTTGTAACTCCATTGTTCAGATTTGTAAATTTCGCAATGGTGTGGGCAATTCATTGGTTTAAGCAGGAATTCTTCATCTGAGCTAGGTGATTTTATTGGCATAAAACTACTTTCACCATATTTTTGAAAATGTCCAGATGTTTCGTAAAGTTTCTTATTTCCGATATGAGGACTAACAACCATGTCATAACCTGCAGCTTTTTGTGCTTTTGTTAAAAAATCCTCTAATCTTTTTCTAAGTTCCGCACCCTTTGGTAGCCATAATGGAAGACCAAGTCCAACTTGTTGAGAAAATGTAAAAAGTTTTAGTTTTTTTCCAAGTACTCTATGATCTCTTTTTTTTGCTTCTTCTATAAGCTCAAGATGCTCATTAAGTAATTTCTGTTTTGGAAATGAAATTCCATAAACTCTAGTAAGTTGTTTATTATTTTCGTCACCTCTCCAATACGCACCAGCAACATTAAGAAGTTTTACTGCTTTTATGTGACCAGTTGATGGAATATGTCCTCCTTTACAGAGGTCTGAAAAATTTGCATGATCACAGAACGTAATTTTTTCATCACCCAAATTTTCAATTAATTCAATTTTGTATTGGTTGTTATAATTTTTATAAAAGTTTATTGCATCTTCCTTTGACGATTCTCTAATTGAAAATTTATGATCTTTTCTAGCTTCTTCTATTATTCTCTTTTCAATTTTTTCAAAATCATTTTCTGAGATTGTTTGATCCCCTAAATCCAAATCATAATAAAATCCATTTTCTATTGGTGGTCCTATCGTCAACTTTGATTTTGGATATAATTCTTTAACTATTTGAGCAAATAAATGAGCTGATGAATGCCAAAAAGCACTTTTTCCTTTCGGATCCTCCCAAAAGTGAAATTCTATGCTACCACTTTCTTCTAATATTGAAGATGATTCAATTTGTTTTTTATTGAAAGATACTGATAAAAGGTTTTTGGCTAGGGAATTACTAATGCTTCTAGCAATTTCAATAGGTGATATACCCTTTTTATATTCTTTTATGGCTCCGTCTGGAAAAGTTATTTCAATCATCTCATTTAATCTTTTTCAAAAATATGGTTTATAATAGACTTTATGCCAGAAAATAATGTAATTAGTGACGCTATGCACAAAATTAAGCCAATAGCTAAAACGTAATAATACCATTGGTGTCCAATATTACTAAAAGCTTGATATAGAAAAACTGGACCAGTAAACATTAAAAAAAGTGTTATGGCCAGTTTTTTAAATCCTGATATCAAATTATTTTTTTTCATTTAAAAATAACAGACTTTTAATCATTAATCCAATGCCGAAAATTATGAAAGGAATACTAAGCCATTGTCCGGTTGATAAAATCCCAAATTGTTCTTCCAAGCCCCCTTGACTTTCTTTAACATACTCAACTATAAATCTAACCGCAAATAAAAACATAAGGAAGAATCCAAAAATGAAGCCTTTTTTATCTTTTAATTTTGTTTTATTATATACTATCATCAATATGACAAAAAGTATAATATATCCAAATGCCTCGTAGAGCTGAGCTGGGTGTCTAGGCAGGACTTCTCCTCTGTTTACAAATACAACACCGTAATCAGATTTAGTAAATATCCCAACAATTTCAGAATTAAAAAAATTTCCAATTCTAACTAATGTTCCACCCAATGCTACAGCAATAACAAGTCTATCAAATATCCAGAGAACTGAATCATATTTATATTTTATTTTATAGATAATTATAGATATTATAATTCCTATTGTTGCACCATGACTTGATAAACCTCTAAATCCAACAAACTCCCAGTCAAAACCATTTATCTTAAATGGTAGAAAGATTTCTAATAAATTATCTTTAAAATAGTCCCAATTATAAAAAAACACCTCACCTAATCTTGCACCTATTATGGTTCCTAAAACCATATGTACTAAAAAAGGATCTAATAGCTCTACATCCTTATTTTCTTTTATATATATTTTTTTTAATAAATAATATCCAAAAACAAATGCTAAAAGAAACATTAAGCTATACCAATATATTGTAATAGGTCCTATACTGATAAACTTTTCATTTAGGTCATGTTCGAATATAAAATCATTCATTTGTAGTTTTTTTCAAATATATTAATATTGTTAGGGAATAGGGTCATAACCACTATTTCCCCATGGGTGACAGCTAATAATCCTTTTAAAAGAATAATAAAATCCGTAAAAAAGCCCATGTTTCTGAAAACACATTTTTGAATATTCAGAACAGGTAGGATTATATCTGCAATTATGACCAAGAACAGGGGAAATAATTAGCTGATAAATTTTGATTAAAAGTACTATTGGAAAGACTAAAATTTTTTTCATTTATTGTCTTCAATATTAATACCTAAACTATTGAGACGATCTCTAATTAAATCAGATAATTCGTAATTTTTTTTGTCTCTTTCAATATTTCTAATTTCTTTAACAAGTTCGATTAAATCAACATCTAAATCAACACTACTTTTTTTAGTAAAGTTTAGTCCCAAAATTTCTTCTACAAAAACACTAAGTGAATTTTTAATTTTTGTTTTGGATTCTTTATCAATTTTCATTTTATCATTTTTAACTTCAAAAATAAATTTTACAATCTCAAAAATATTTGCAATTAATTTTGGTGTGTTGATATCATCATTTAAATTTTGATAGCATTTATCAATCCATGAATCGCAATTAAAATCACATGATTTAGAAACTTTTAAATCATCGATTAAAAAGAAGGCTTTTTCAATTTTTTTAAAACCTTTTTCTGATGCAAGTAATGCATCATTAGATATGTCAAGTTGGCTTCTGTAATGAGCTTGATACATAAAGAATTTTACTATGTTGGGACTGAAAGATTTTTCAAAAAATTTATTATTGCCATCAAATATTTCTTGAGGAAGAATAAAATTATTTGTTGATTTTGACATTTTCTTTCCATTTAAAGTAAGCATATTGGTGTGTAGCCAGTAATTAGCAGGATTTTTCTTATTTGTTGATTCGCATTGAGCAATTTCACAATCGTGGTGTGGGAATTTTAAATCAATACCTCCACCGTGTATGTCAAACTTTTCACCTAAGTACTTTCTACTCATAGCAGAACATTCTAAATGCCATCCAGGAAAACCTAAACTCCAAGGTGAATTCCATTTCATAATATGTTTATCAGCTGCTTTTTTCCAAAGAGCAAAATCTTGTGGATTTTTTTTGTCACTTACATTCTCTAGTTTTCTAGATTCATTAATGACGTCATCTAAATTTCTTTTACTAAGTTTTCCATAATCAAAATCATTTGAAAAACTATTAAGGTCAAAGTATACGGAACCATTCTTTTCGTAAGCATGTCCATTACTAATAATTTCCTCAATCATTTCTATTTGCTCGGGAATGTGACCGCTGGCAGTAGGTTCAATGCTTGGCTTTACCAAACTAAACTTTTCCATTATCTCATGAAATTCATTGGAATATTTTTGAACAACTTCCATTGGCTCAAGGTTTTCAATTTTGGCTCTTTTCAAAATTTTATCATCATCGCTATTTTCCTCAAGATGACCAACATCAGTTATGTTTCTAACATATCTTATATCGTAGCCAATGTGTTTTAAATATCTATATATTAAATCAAATGAAATAAAGGTTCTACAATTGCCTAGGTGAACTGTATTGTAGACTGTTGGCCCACAAACATACATACCAATTCTTGATTTATTAATTGGCTTAAAAATTTCTTTTGATGATGTAAGAGAGTTATAAAATTTAAGATTCTGATTTGATATCGACATCGTTAAATACTTATCTTTCTTAACGAATATAATCTAAAAATTCCCTTTTTATTAACTTATCTTTAAATTTTCCTCCGAATTCTCCAGTAACTGTACTACAATCGACATGTCTAATTCCTCTGGAATTTACACACATGTGTTTTGCATCTATTACACATGCAACATCTTCTGTATTTAAGAATTGTTGTAATTTTCTTACTATTTGAATGTTTAATCTTTCCTGAACCTGTGGTCTTCTAGCAAAGTAATCCACAATTCTATTCATTTTAGACAATCCTATTACATTTCCATTAGAAAAGTATGCTACATGAGCTTTACCGTATATTGGAAGAAGATGATGTTCACATGTTGAAAAAACAGTAATATTTTTTTCAACTAACATCTCTCCGTATTGGTACTTATTATCAAATGTTGACGCTTTTGGTAAATTTTTAGGATTCAAACCTCCGAATATTTCTTTTACATAGGCTTTAGCAACCCTTAGTGGGGTCCCTTTCAAGCTATCATCATTCATATCCATACCTAACGTTTGTAAGATTTCCTGAACATTTTTTTGGATGATAGAAATTTTTTCATCGTCAGACATCTCAAACGCGTCTTTTCTTAGTGGAGTTTCAATTGAAAACTTTTTGTGATCGGCGTCTATTTGTTCAAGTTCTTCAAGGAATTTATTGTATTTCATATTTAAAATAAGTTTCGCAAAGATATAAAAGATTTATTTTTTAAAAGATGATATTGTAAGACAATATTAATTTGAGTAAATTATTATTAATATTAGCAGATTCAGTTAATCCTGTATCAAATAATTGATAAGCATAATCATGTTTTGAATTTATTATTGCTAGGTCTAATGTAGCTGAATTGAACTCATAACCAAATCCAAAAGACTGGGTAGTTACATACTTTTCGTCAATGTTTTTATATGGGTTATTCAAGGCTTTATAACCACCTCTTATACTAAATTGATTGAATTTTATTTCTGTACCAAATTTATAATCCAATACATTTGTTAGGTTTTTCGCAACAGCATTATTTAGATAATTGTAAACACCATCATTTTGGTGTTTAAACTCAGATTTGGAATAGTTTTTTGAAATTATATCAGCACTTAATATAATCATATTGTTTATAACAACTCCTCCACTAAATGTCAATTTTGATGGGGATTTGAAATCATATTTATATATGTTGGTTATTCTTGGATCAACGATGTCAGTGTAAGATACATTATCAACATCAATCGAGTTCGTTTTTATATATTGCTCAAGATTATCTTCAAAGTTGTAATAGGTAGGAGTAGAGTATGATAATCCCAATCTAACAGTACCAACTTTATATATCATTCCAGCCTGTACAGATATTCCTTGACCATTAGTTGTTAAATAATTTCTAAAATCAATGTTAGTTATTGGTGAGTCTGAGTCGAAACTACTTTCAATATGCCTTATTTCTTTCTCAGCTAGGACATCATAAAAATTTAAATTTAATCCCATATATAAATTCTCTTTGAACTGCCATGATAAGTTGAAAGAAACTTGATTATTAAAACCTGATGAAAATATTTGATGATCATGATTTACCCCATTATCATATTTAGCTAGTGAGTAGAATGAGCCTGATTCTGAATCATAATTCAAAAGATAAGATTGATAGCCTAAAAAAGCTTGTTGAGCATAATAACCTAAATTATCACCAAGCCATCTATAGACTCCACTTACAGTTTCATTAGAACCAACACTAATATTATTTACGTTAACACCTAAAGAATTATTTAAAAAGAAATTGTCAACCGAGTTTTGACTTCTTCCTGATATTTTAATTTCATCATTAAAATTACTTACAGATTGAAAATTTAATCCTACTGAAAATTTATTTAAATTACCACTTCCATAATTTTTAAAAACATAAATAAGACCAGCTTGATAATTTGAATTTCCAGAGCTAAGACTGTTTTGATTGTTGTTGTATACTGATTCTGTTGAATTATTATTTACAATTAATGAAACTCCAAATCTTGATAATTCGAAAACTGCTCCAGATGCTGGGTTATTAGAAATAGCAGAGAGGTTACCACCTAGAGCCCCAAAGGCACCCGCCATAGATTCATATCTAGAATTTCCACTTTCATTTTCAAAACTCCAATTAATTGCATCAGAAACACTTTGTGCATTAATAAATAATGGCACTAAAACCAAAAGTAATTTCGAAATGATTCTCATTAAAATTATCTTGATCCTCTTCCGCCAGATCCAACAGAGGATCCACCACTTGATGAAGAGCTACTTACATTACCTGATGGAGGAGAAGAAGGTCTTGAATAGCTACTAGTAGTACTACTTGGTGTGCTATAAGATCTTGATGAGCTTGAGCTTGTATTTGAGTAAGATCCAGGATTGCTATATGACCTAGCCTGTGACCCACTTGACGTACTTCGATTTCTACCACCTAGTCCCCAGTCGTATTGTGTTGGCTTACTTCCTCTAACATTGTTAACACTGTTTGGATTATTGTAATACCTTCTCGTTTGATCTCCATTGGATGATGTTCTACCTGAAGCAGCTGACCCTGTTAAACCAACACCCATTTCAGGTCTAGCATATGTTCTATTTCTAGTTACAGAGTTTGAATTATTGCTTTTAACAAATTCTTTATAAGTTCTTATTCTAGTGTCATTATCCTTGTTTCCAATATTATCATCTTGCAGAGTTACCCCTCTACCAACATTGTAATAAGTGATTTGTTTAGCACTATTATTATTTTTACTGTCTCCATTAGCACTTGTCCTTTTACCATCTCCATAAATAACAACATTTGATGAGCTGCCTCTTCTTCCGTCATTGTAAGAAACATTATTGTTATAATCTCTATTCATATAATTGTCATATACGTTGTTTCCGTATGTTCCGTAGTATGAATATCTATTACGGTAACCAAAAGGCATTGTTCTTCCCCACCAGCCATATGGATAAAAGTCAAAATAAAATGGATAATAGCCAATACCCCAACCATATCTGTACCAGTTTCTCATAGCGAAGTATGAATAGTAGGGATATCCGTAACCATATCCATAACCATACGGTGGATACATTTGACCGTAATAACCATAACCAAAATATCTGTCTCTGTAAGAATTGTAGATTATATAATCCTTAGTATCGGGAATTTGTCCCCATGCTGCGTTATTTGTTGAGTAGCTAATCTGATTAGATGTAATAAAATCTGAATTTGAATTTATTGAATCAGAAAAAACAAAATCATTACCTAATTCAAGAGCTTTTTCTTTGAAATAATTTTCATAATACTTTGATGAGCTATTCTGTGTTTCAATTTTATTTCCGTTACTATATATACCATCTGCAGATACAAGGCTGGATGAATTAAAGGATCCACAACCAGTAAGAACTATCAATATTAAAACTAAAAAGGAATTATTAAGATTGGATTTTAATTTGTTAGATGGCATTATTAGCATATTTTTGTTACATAAATATAAAAACAAATTTTGTGCCAAATAAATTATGTCTAAAAAATTAACAACTAGGAGCGAAAATTATTCAAAATGGTACAACGAATTGGTTGTAATGGCCGATTTAGCTGAAAACTCATCTGTTCGTGGTTGTATGGTTATCAAACCATATGGTTATGCAATTTGGGAAAAAATTCAGCAAGAACTTGACTCAAAATTTAAAGAAACAGGTCACTACAACGCCTATTTTCCACTATTTGTTCCCAAGAGTTTATTTGAAGCTGAAGAAAAAAACGCTGAAGGTTTTGCTAAGGAATGTGCTGTTGTTACGCACTACAGGCTAAAAAATGATGAGGAGAACCCTGGGAAGTTGGTAGTAGACCAAGATTCAAAACTAGAGGAAGAGCTAATTGTGAGACCTACCAGTGAGGCAATAATTTGGAGGACTTATAAAAACTGGATTCAATCATACAGAGATTTACCAATCTTGTTAAATCAATGGGCAAATGTAGTGAGATGGGAGATGAGGACTCGCCTTTTTTTAAGAACTGCTGAATTTTTATGGCAAGAAGGACACACAGCACACGCAACAAAAAAAGAAGCTCTAGAGGAAACAAAATTGATTATTGATTTATATGCAAATTTTGTAGAAAATTTTATGGGAATAGCTGTCCTCTCTGGTTTAAAATCTGATTCTGAAAAATTTGCCGGAGCTGAAGAAACTTACTGTATTGAATCCTTAATGCAAGATGGAAAGGCGTTACAAGCTGGAACATCTCATTTTCTGGGTCAAAACTTTGCTAAGGCTTTTGATGTAAAGTTTGCAGATAAAGATGGCAAGCTTGACCATGTATGGGCAACATCTTGGGGTGTTTCAACCAGATTGATGGGTGCTTTAATTATGAGTCATGGCGATGATAATGGACTTGTACTTCCTCCAAAGCTAGCTCCATACCAAGTTGTTATTATTCCAATTTTCAAATCTGAATCTGAGTTGTCCGATATTTCTGATTATGTTAATCCATTAATTGATGAAATAAGAAAAAATGGTATAACAGTAAAATATGATAATAGATTGAATCACAAACCTGGATTTAAGTTTAATGAACATGAAGTAAAGGGTGTTCCAATTAGAATAGCTGTAGGCCCACGAGATCTAAAAGAAAAATCTCTTGAGATTTTTAGGAGAGATAAGATGCAAAAGAAAGTTTTAAAATTTTCAGATGCTATGTCTGAGATATCATTCTTAATTGACGATATACAGAATGAACTTCTTAATGCTTCAAAAAAACACATGGATGATAATACCTCCACAGCCAAATCTTATGATGAATTTAAAGAAATGATTGAAACTGGTGGTTTTGTTTTAGCACATTGGGATGGAACAGTTGAAACTGAAAATAAAATTAAACAAGACACGAAAGCAACAATAAGATGTATTCCTTTTGATAAAAAAAATCCAGGAAAATGTATTGTAACAGGTAAAAGCTCTGAATGTCAGGTGTTTTTTGCCAAGTCATATTAATTTTGCATTTAATATTTTGCATCTTTATTTCCTTTATATAAATTTGCACGGTTATTTTCTGGCCCGTTCGTCTATCGGCTAGGACGCCAGGTTTTCATCCTGGTAAGAGGGGTTCGATTCCCCTACGGGCTACAAATTATCAGGTTTGGATTGATTTTATTTTGATAATGATTAAATTAAAACTTGAAAATTGTTTGCAGATATAAAAAACTATTATATTTGCGAGGCTAAAATTTTAGAATAAGTATGGCAAATCATAAATCAGCTATCAAAAGAATTAGACAGACAAAAACTAGGAATGCTAAAAATCGTTTACAGCACAAAACAACTAGAAACGCAATTAAAACTTTGAAAGAAACTACCAGCAAGAAAGAAGCTGAAAAGTTGTTTACTAATGTTACATCTCTATTAGATAAACTAGCTAAGAATAATATTATTCACAAAAATAAGTCTGCTAATTTGAAATCTAAATTATCTAAGCACGTTAACGGATTAAAAACAGTAAAAAAATCTAAGCCAAAAGCTAAGGCTAAGAGTTCATAGAGATAAGAAACTCTTCGTTATTCAAGGTCTTTTTAATTTTATCCTCAACAAATTCCATAGCTTCAACAGGGTTCATATCGGCAAGATATTTTCTCATAATCCACATTCTTTGAATTGTGTTTTCATCAAGAATCAAATCGTCACGTCTTGTGCTTGAAGATACTAAATCAATTGCTGGAAAAATTCTTCTATTGGAAATTTTTCTATCAAGTTGTAACTCCATATTACCAGTTCCCTTAAATTCTTCAAAAATTACTTCGTCCATTTTTGATCCAGTTTCGGTCAAAGCAGTTGCAATAATTGACAAGGAACCACCACCTTCAATATTTCTTGCTGCTCCAAAGAATCTTTTAGGTTTATGAAGAGCATTTGCGTCAACACCACCACTAAGAATTTTTCCTGATGCAGGTTGAACTGTGTTGTATGCTCTCGCTAACCTTGTAATTGAATCTAGAAGTATGACTACATCATGGCCACATTCAACAAGTCTCTTCGCTTTAGAGAGAACAATATTGGCAACTCTAACGTGTCTATCAGCGGGTTCATCAAATGTTGATGCGACTACCTCCCCTTTAACATTTCTTTGCATGTCCGTAACTTCTTCAGGTCTTTCATCTATCAATAGAATTATTTGGTACACCTCTGGGTGATTAGCAGCAATTGCATTTGCAACATCCTTCAATAACATGGTTTTTCCTGTCTTTGGCTGAGATACAATCATTCCTCTCTGTCCTTTACCAATTGGTGTAAAAAGATCCATAATTCTTGTAGAAATACTACTTTCTTTGTCAGCAATATTAAATTTTTCATCTGGAAATAGTGGAGTTAAGTGCTCAAAGGATACTCTATCTCTAACCACATCAGGACTAAGACCGTTAATTTTATTTACTTTAATTAGTGGAAAGTACTTTTCTCCTTCTTTAGGTGGTCTTACTTGACCCAATACGGTATCACCAGTTTTAAGACCAAATAATCTTACTTGAGATTGAGAAACATAGATATCATCTGGAGAGCTTAGATAATTGTAATCTGATGATCTTAAAAATCCATATCCTTCCTGCATTATATCCAATACACCCTCAGACTCAATAATTCCATCAAATTCAAAATCAGGTTCTTTGTACCTATTACGATTGTCCTTGTTGTGACTTTTTTCTCTTGATTTTTCTTTAACAATATTGTTTTTAACAGGTTCTTTTCTTTCTTTTTTCAAGTGAAAGTCTACTATTTTTTGAATCAATTCATCTTTTTTTCCTGAGGAATCAACACCTAATTCAGTTGCTAATTCAACCAGTTCTGAAATCTTTTTTTTGTTTAAATCTTTAATTTCTGACATAATCTTGGTTCGTGATGTGTTGCTATCTGGAAAGTTGATTTTCGATAGCAAAGCAAATATACAATATTTTTATTTATAGATAAAAAACAATATTTTTATCTGTAAAATTATTAGAGTGATACAAAGAATTCAATCTCTTTACATGTTATTAATCTTTGCAATAAATTTTTTTTTAATTTTTTCAATTGACAGTAATGTATCCATGTCAATTTCAGAAAGTTACTTTGGTTATTTTAGACCATATTTGGTTGAATACTATTTTTCTGAAATTATTTCATCTTTAATATTATTAAATATTTTTTTATTTAGATATCAAAAAATTCAACTTTTGATATTAAAAATTGTTGTTCTAATAATGATTTTTGGGTTGTTTAATTTTTTTGATGAGAGATCATTAATTCAATCATTAACAGATTTGGGTCTTACCTATTTTATTATTTCTTTTATTTTGATTTATTTATCGCACAGGGCAATTAGTAAGGATAAGTCAATTATTGATTCATCCAACAGATTAAGATAGGCTTGACCTGTTACCCAGCTCAACAATCTCCATATTTTCTATCTTTTTTTCATTTAAATTAAATCTTATCATAGTTCTTTTTTTATGAAAACCGTGTTTACCAGCTGCACCTGGGTTAATGCAAATTATATCATTTATTTTATCATTTTCCACTCTTAATATATGTGAGTGACCATAAATCAAAATATCTGGAGATTCATTGTTAATTATTTTTCTCAATCTGTTATTGTAGTTTGGTTGTTTTCCTGCTATGTGTGTAATGAGAATTTTAAATCCTTCAATATTTAACAACTCATTTTCATTAGTACAAGATCTAATCTGAGCGTTGTCAATATTACCAAATACAGCTTTTAAACTTGAAACTTTTGATAATTTATCTATTACATCAATATCCCCTATATCACCAGCATGAATAACCAAATCAGCTTTTTTAGCGTATTTTAAAATTACATTGTCTATGTAACCATGGGTGTCTGATATCAAAAGAATTTTTTTCAATTGTTTAAACCGTTATTACTTATCTTTGAATTTAACAAATTTAACCTGTAATTGAGATATTTTATTGAAATTTCATATCTGGGAACTAATTACCATGGTTGGCAGTCTCAACCTAATGCCATAACTATTCAAGAAATTACAGAAAATTGCTTTTCCAAAATATTAAATAATCCAGTTAAATTAGTTGCCGCTGGTCGAACTGATGCAGGTGTTCATGCCAAGCAAATGTATGCTCATTTTGACTCGGATATTATAATAAATGATCTAAAATCATTTGAACATAAGGTTAATTCATTTTTACCAAAAGATATAGTAGTTTGGAAGTTAATTTTAGTTCATAATAATGCCCATGCAAGGTTTGATGCATTATATAGAGAATATGAATACCATATATCTTTGAAAAAAAATCCTTTTGAAATTGACAAAGCCTACTTTTTTAAAAAGTCCTTAGATATTAAAAAAATGAATAAATGTTGTAATATAATGTTGCAGTATACAAACTTTAAATCTTTTTCTAAATCAAAAACTGATGTAAAAACATATGATTGTAAAATTTATGAAGCAAAATGGATGCTCAATGAAAATTCTTTAATATTTAAAATCAAGGCCGATAGGTTTTTACGCAACATGGTTAGAGCAATTGTCGGCACATTAATTGAGATAGGTTTAGGGAAAATTACAGAAAAAGAATTTAAATTAATTATTGAAAAAAAAGACAGACAGCTAGCTGGTTTCTCAGTTCCTGCCCACGCTTTATTTTTAAAAAATATTGATTACGATTGGGATAAAATTTTATTAAATGGATAAAAGGAAGTTCAATTTTAAGTTATTTAACAGGCTGGTTAGATATGTTAAGCCATATAAACTTAATTTCTTATTTGTTTCTTTTGCGGCAGTTTTAATCTCCTTTTTTTCAATTTTTAATCAATATCTTTTAAAAATTGCAGTTGATGATTTTATAACCCCAAAAGATTATAAAGGATTAGTTACTATAATTTCTATCATGTTAGGAATTCTCCTTTTTCAAGTTACATTCCAGTTTTTATTTGTTTTTTTTACAAATCTTTTAGGTCAAAAGGTAGTATTTGACATAAGAACTAAATTATTTTCTAAAATAATTTCTTTTAAAATGTCTTATTACAATAAATCATCTGTTGGAAGACTTGTGACAAGAACGGTTAACGATATGGAAACAATTGCAAGTATTTTTAGTCAAGGATTATTTATGATTGTTGCAGATTTGATTTTAATGTTTTCAGTGCTTTCTGTTATGTTAATTTTAAGTTTGAAGTTATCATTGATAATTTTTCTAGTACTTCCATTTATTCTTGTAGCAACAAGACTCTTTCAAATGGCTATGAAAGTAGCATTTAACCAAGTTAGAAATGAAGTAGCAAATCTTAATTCTTTTGTACAAGAACGTCTTTCAGGAATTAAAGAAATTCAAATATTTAATCGACAACTTATTGAATATAATAACTTTAAGAAAATTAATGAAAGACATAAACAAGCATGGTTAAAAACTGTTTGGTACAATTCAATTTTCTTCCCAATTTCTGAAATATCTACATCGATAACTGTAGGGTTGATTGTTTGGTATGCAGGATTTAATAATATTGCTGTTGAAAATTCAATTAGTTTAGGTACAATATTTTTGTTTATTCAATTGTCTCAAATGCTATTTAGACCACTTAGACAAATAGCAGATAAATTTAATACCCTCCAAATGGGAATGGTCGCTGCTAACAGAGTTTTTAAAATATTAGATACCGAAGAATTTGTTAATGATTTTGGCAAGATTAAAAGTAAATCTATCAAAGGCAATATTTTATTTGATAAGGTAAATTTTGGCTATGATAAGGATAATATAATTATTAAGAACTTATCTCTTAAAATAAAAAAGGGAGAGAGAATAGCAATTGTTGGGCCAACAGGTTCAGGAAAATCTACTATAATTAAATTAATCTTGAGATTTTTCGAATTGAGTAGTGGAAAAATTAATATAGATGATGTTAATATTAAAGATTATTCTCTGAAAAATCTGAGATCCCAAATATCATTGGTTTCACAAGACATCTTCCTTTTTGCTGATTCTATCTATAATAATATATCTCTTTTTAATAAAGAAATTAGTGATAAGGATGTAGAGTCAGCAGCAAAAGAGATTGGAATTCTAGATTTCATTAACAATCTTCCTGGCGGCTTTAATTATAATGTAAAAGAAAGAGGGGTAATGCTTTCTGAAGGTCAAAGACAATTAATATCGTTTTTAAGAGCATATGTATCTAATCCCAAAATTTTAATTCTTGATGAGGCTACCTCATCAATAGATTCTAGAACAGAGCAGTTAATTCAGTATGCAACAAATAAAATTATTGAGGGTAAAACATCCATAATTATTGCTCATCGATTATCAACAATTTTAAATGCAGATAAGATTTTATATCTAGATAATGGTATGATTAAAGAATTTGGCAGTCATAAAGAACTTATAAAAATTGATAATGGTTATTACAAAAAATTATTTGAATATCAATTTCAAGATTCTGAATTAATCGAGCAAGTCATTTGAAATTAAATCTTTAAGTTCCTCATCATTTTTGTAATCTACAATTTTTCCATTTTTAATATATGACAACTTTCCTGTCTCCTCAGAAATAACTATTGAGATTGCATCAGATTCCTCAGTAATTCCAATTCCAGCTTTGTGTCTTAAGCCTAATGACTTGTTGATTTTTCTATTTTTTGATACAGGCAGGGTAACCCTTGATGCCACAATAATATTTCCAACAACAATAACGGCACCGTCATGAAGAGGGCTATTTTTATAAAAAATGCTCTCAATAATTGGTAATGATAGTTCAGCATTAATTGTATCACCATCCTCTTTAACAAAATCAAGATTATTATTTCTTTCAAAAACAAAAATTGCCCCAGTTTTATCTTTTCTCAATTTATCACAGGCAACTATAAAATCTTCAATATTTAATTTAGTTTGCTCTTTACTAATTTTAAAAAAAAGATTAAATCGTTTCCAAAGAGATTTGTTATTAGTAATTCTAGATGATCCAAGAAGTAGAAGAAACTTCCTTATTTCTTGCTGAAAAACTATAATAACGGCAAATACACCAACCCCAATAAAACCTCCCAATATACTACTCAAAATATTCATGTTGAGTAGATCAGTTATCCACCAAATAATATAAATGATTACAAAACCTCTAAATACTATTATTGCTGCTGTTCCACGAACTAACTTATACGCATAATAAAGCATTATAGCTACAAGTATAACATCAATAATTGGTAGAATAGTTGATTTTATTAAGTCAAGGATTTCCAAAGCTTTACAAAATTAGTCAAAATAGACTACTTATTGTTTTTTCATATAAAATAATACACTCTTTGGCTTCTTTAACATCGTGAACTCTAAGAATTTTTGCCCCTTTTGTTAACGCAATCGTATTTAAGCTAGATGTTCCATTTAGTGCATTTTTACTTGTTGTGTTCAGTGTTTTGTAAATCATAGATTTACGAGAAAAACCAGTAAGCAGGGGTACATCTAAAATCTTGAATTTCTCCAAATTATTTAAAATTTCAAAGTTGTTTTCTGTTGTCTTTCCAAATCCAAACCCAGGATCTGTGATTAAATCGACAATACCAAAATCACGAGCTGTTTTTATTCTTTGAGAAAGAAATTTAATTACATCAATTACCACATCTTTGTATTTTGGCGAATTCTGCATATTTTGTGGATTACCCAGCATGTGCATCATAATGTAGGGACAGTTAAATTTTGATATAATCTTCATCATTTCCTTATCCATTATTCCAGAGCTAATATCATTAATCATATCTGCACCCTCAGTGAGACAAGCCTCTGCAATTTCAGACCTGAAAGTATCAATTGATATTACTAATTGAGGAAATTTTTTTTTGATATGTTTTAGCACAGGTAGAACTCGAGATTTTTCTTCATCAGAGCTGATGTTTTTTGCACCGGGACGTGAACTGTATCCACCTATGTCTAGAATATCTAATCCTTCTTCTATCATTTTAGATATTTGATTGCTTACATCATCTACATTATTATATTTACCACCATCATAAAAAGAATCTGGGGTTAAATTTAAAATTCCCATAACCTTTGAGGATGATAAATCATAAAGTTCTCCTCTTATATTAATATTCATTTAGCGAATTAGTTTATTAGGTAATTTTAATCGAAATTTACATAAAATAAGTTTTTGTGACAACTGAAAATCAATTTGACTCCATAATTAAAAATTGCTTAGAAATTTTTTCAAAAAAAATGAAAGATTATGGTAGTGCTTGGAGAATTTTAAGACTTCCATCTTTGACTGATCAGATTTATATTAAGGCTCAAAGGATTAGAAGTCTTCAAACTAATAAAACAAAAAAAATAGATGAGGGTCAAGCATCTGAATTTATTGGAATAATAAATTATTCTGTAATGTCATTAATTCAAATTGAGTTGGGTGTAGTAGAAGAACCAGATATGGATACTGATTCTGCTGTTGTTAATTACAAAAAACAGATTGAAATTGTTAAAAGTTTAATGAAGGATAAAAATCATGATTATGGTGAGGCATGGAGAGATATGAGAATTAGTTCATTGACTGACTTAATAATTCAAAAACTTCTCAGGGTAAAACAAATTGAAGACAATGATGGTGAGACATTAATCAGTGAAGGAGTAGATGCAAATTATCAAGACATCATTAACTATTCTGTTTTTGCTCTGATTCTAATAAATCATTGATTTAAATGAAGCTATTTAACATCCTATTTACTTTATTTGGTGTTGTAACAGTCATATTTTTTCTTTTTCAGATTTTACCCGGTGATCCTGCTAGAATGATGATGGATCAAAACGAAGATGTTGAACAATTAGAGATAATTAAAAAGAAATATGGTTTTGATGAGCCTATTTTAAAACAATATTTATATTACCTGAATGATTTATCTATAATCTCCATTCATTCTAAAAATCCTGAAAAAATTAATTTTATTAGAGAAAATAAGTACTCATTCACCAAAATATATGACTTTCAGAATTCAACCTTAGTTTTAAAATTTCCATATTTAAGGGAATCCTATCAAAGAAGAGGTGTAAAAGTTTCAACGATCATTATGGATACTTTTCCAAACACAGTTGTTTTAGCAATTTCATCAATTTTGTTTGCCACAGTTTTTGGTTTGCTTTTAGGTATTTTTTCAGCTCTCTACAAAGAAACTTTATTTGACAATTCCATTCAGTTATTTAGTACGTTTGGTATGAGTATGCCATCTTTTTTAAGTTCAATAATTTTTGCTTGGATTTTTGGTTTTGTTTTAGCTGATATTACGGGCTTGAATATGACTGGAAGTTTATTTGAATTGGATGATTTTGGTGATGAATATAGACTGGAACTAAAAAATCTAATATTGCCTTCAATTGTTCTTGGAATCCGACCCATTGCTGTAATTAGCATGATGATGAGAAATTCTTTGATTGAAACATTAAAGAAGAATTACGTGATAACTGCTTATGCAAAGGGTTTGTCAAAATCTAAGGTAATTCTCAATCATTGTTTAAAGAATTCATTAAACCCTGTGATTACCGCTCTTTCTGGTTGGTTTGCTAGTTTGTTGGCAGGCTCTGTATTTGTAGAATATATTTTTGGATGGAATGGATTAGGAAGAGAGATAGTAAACTCTTTAAATTTATTAGATGTTCCTGTAATAATTGGAGCAGTTATAGTCGTAAGTTTTTCTTTCATAATGATTAATATCTTTGTAGATTATATTTATAAATTTTTAGACCCTAGAATAAGTTAATTATGAGAAGAAAAATAGTTGCAGGTAATTGGAAAATGAATAATGATCTAAATCAATCAATGAGTTTGATTGATTCTGTTATTGAAAATAGCGCGGGCATTACTAATTGTGAATTGTATTTATCTCCATCATTTCCCTTCCTGAGGGACTCAAAAATTAAATGCGAACATACAAATATCAAAGTTTTAGCTCAGAATGTATCTCATTTAGAAAAAGGAGCTCTAACTGGTGATGTTTCATGTGATATGCTCAAAAGTATAAATATTAATAGCGTAATAATTGGACACTCTGAAAGAAGGACTATTTTTAAAGAGAATGATGATATACTATTAAAAAAAATTGAATTATGTGTAAAAAATAATTTTGAAATTTTTTTATGTATTGGAGAGGATTTAGAATCAAGAAATTCTAATAAAGAATTTTCAGTTATAGAGGATCAGTTAAATAACACAATTTTTAATTTAAATGATATAAATCCTAAAAAATTAATAATTGCTTATGAACCAGTCTGGGCAATAGGAACCGGACTTTCTGCTAACCCAAGCCAAGCACAAGAAATGCATAATTTCATTCGAGAAAAGTTTAAAGTTAAGTTCTCGGAATCAATTTCTGATAACTTAACAATAATTTATGGTGGTAGTGTAAAACCAGAGACAGCTAAAGATATTTTTGATCAACCAGATGTAGATGGCGGTTTGATTGGAGGAGCATCATTAAAACATAGTGATTTTATTAAAATCGTAAAATCAATCACTTAATATAAATATCGTAAATTTGCACATAACTAACTGGTTATGAGCGTTAAAGAGAAGGAAAAGAAAGATTATTCTGTTGATGAGCAGAAAGGTGATGAACATCAAATTATTTTATACAATGATGATTTTAATACCTTCGATCACGTTATTGAATGTTTGATTAACATTTGCGATCATACACCATTACAAGCCGAGCAATGTACACTGATTGTCCACTATAAGGGTAAATGCTCAGTAAAGTCTGGTACACTTATTGATTTAAAACCAAGGTTGAAGAGGTTGATTGATGCTAATTTATCAGCCGAAATAATTTAAATAACGAATATGAAAATAATTTTAAGTTTATCTATGGTTCTTTTTTTTAATTGTATCTTTTCGCAAACTAACAATGTAGTGCCAAAATCAATACATAATTTTGATGTTCAAGATATTTATGGAAATAAGTTTGACTTTAAATCTTTGAAAGGTAAAAAGGTCATGGTTGTAAATACTGCATCAAAATGTGGTTTGACATATCAATACGAAAATTTGGAAAAACTATACAATCAATATAAAAATGAAAATTTTGTTATTGTTGGTTTTCCAGCAAATAATTTTCTTTGGCAAGAACCAGGATCAAATGAAAAAATTGCATCCTTTTGTAAAGAAAATTATGGTGTAAGTTTTCCGATGATGAGTAAAATTTCAGTTAAGGGATCAAGTATCCATCCGGTGTACAAGTTTTTAACTAAAAAAAGTGAGAATGGTGTAATGGATTCTTCTGTGTCTTGGAATTTTCAAAAATATTTGATTGATGAGAATGGTTTTATTGTTAGAGTTGTTTCACCTAGAACCAAACCAGATGATCAATCAATTATAGATTGGATTTCAAGTTAAACTATGTCAAAAAAATTAAGTACCAAATGCATACATTCCGGAGGTATAATCGATGATAAATTTCATGGAAATATAACTCCGATATACCCCTCAATCACTTATGATTATTTAAAAAGTGATGCGTATCCAAGGTATTTCAATACCCCAAATCAACTATCAGCATCAAAAAAAATTGCAGAACTTGAAGGAGCTGAAGATGCTGTTCTATTTGGTTCAGGATTAGCTTCCGTAGCAACTTCAATGTTTTCTTTATTAAGTTCTGAGAGTCACGTAATATTACAGAAATCTTTGTATGGGGGAACAATCAACTTGGTAAACACAGAATTTAAAAAATTTAATATTGAATTCGATTATGTTGATGTAAGTAATCAGGATGAGTTAGAAGGTGCTTTAAATTCTAAAACAAAAATTATTTACATTGAATCACCAAGTAATCCTTTATTGAGCATTACTGATATAAAGTCTATTGCTTCCTTTGCAAAAAAAAATAATTTAATTTCCATAATTGATAATACATTTGCTAGTCCAGTTAATCAAAATCCAATATCATTAGGTATTGATTTAGTTATACACAGTGCCACAAAATACTTAGGTGGACACAGTGATATCCTTGCAGGAGTAGTTTGTGGTTCTAATGATTTAATTTCTATTATTAAAAAATCTGGATTGAATTTTGGATCAAATATTAGTGAATATATTTCATGGCTTTTAGAAAGAAGTATTAAAACTCTTTCTGTTAGAGTTTTACAACAAAACTACAATGCTTTGAAAATTGCTAATTTTTTATCCAGCCATAAAAAAATTAATAAAGTTTATTATCCTGGATTAGTCAATCATCCTAAGCATGATATTGCAAAAAAACAAATGACAGCCGGATTTGGCGGTATGGTCTCATTTGAGCTTAATGATTCAATTGACTCTGATAAATTTGTAAAAACTCTAAAAATTATTCAACCAACAATGAGTTTAGCTGGTGTTGAATCCACAATTACTTCTCCAGCAAAAACCTCTCACAGAAAAATGGATCCTAAAGACAGAGATAAAATCGGTATAACTAAAAATCTTCTCAGATTATCTGTTGGAATTGAAGATGCAGATGATTTGATTAATGATCTTTCAAATGCTTTAGAAATTAATGGATAAAAACTTAGATATACTTGCTTTTGGAGCTCATCCTGATGATATTGAGCTGGGATGTGGTGGAACAATAATCAAAGAAATTCATTCTGGTAAATCCGTTGGCATAATTGATTTGACCAGAGGAGAGCTCGGTACACGTGGGACAGCTGAAATAAGAGACCAGGAAAGTGCAAGTGCCGCAGAAGTGATGGGAGTAAAAATTAGAGAAAATTTAGGATTTAAAGATGGATTTTTTCAAAACGATGAAGAGCATCAACTTGAGGTCATAAAAATAATTAGAAAATATAAACCTAAGATTGTTTTATGTAATGCAAAGGATGATAGACATATAGATCATCCAAAAGGAGCTGATCTGGTTTCTGATGCTTGTTTTTTAAGCGGCTTGGAAAAAATAAAAACCAAATTAGATGGTAAAACACAACAATCTTGGAGACCATTAAATGTTTATCATTATATACAATGGAAAAATAGCAGCCCAGATTTTCTTGTAGATATAAGTGGGTTTGAGAATATTAAAATGAATGCCATCAAATGCTATTCATCTCAGTTCTATGATCCAAAAAGTAAAGAGTCAGAAACTTTAATTAGTAAAAAGAATTTTCTTGACACTATTTTTAATAGGTCATTGGATTTGGGTAGACTAATTGGTGTTGATCATGCAGAGGGTTTTACTTCAAACAAAATAGTGGGTGTCAAATCTATCAATGATTTGATTTAATACTATTATTTTATTATCATAAATATTATATTAGCGAACTTAAAAATGGTGGTTGTAGTTCAGTTGGTTAGAACGCCTGATTGTGGTTCAGGAGGTCGCCGGTTCGAGTCCGGTCTTCCACCCAAAATTTAAATGATCGAGTTTTCTTTTACGTGCCCACATTGTTGGGAAATGCAGTTAAAATTAATAGATTCATCTGTAAATTTTCATAGCTTTATTGAAGATTGTGAAGTTTGCTGTAATCCAATCAGTTTTGAATTAAAAATTTATAATAATTCAATTTCTCACAGTCGAGTAGAATTAATTGAATGAATCTAATAAAGATATTCTTTCTTCTTTTTTTTATAAATATATTTTCACAAGAGCTCGAGTTTAGAGCAGTTTGGGTTGCTTCAGTTGCAAATATTAATTGGCCTAGTGAACCTGGTTTATCTACTGATAAACAAATGGAAGAGGCCATAAATATTATAGAAACCGTTAAGAATACAAACATGAATACTATTATTCTACAAGTAAGACCACAATGTGATGCATTATATTATAGTGAAATAGAACCATGGTCATATTTTTTAACTGGAGAAACGGGTTTACCACCTGAACCGTTCTATGACCCTCTAAAGTTTTGGATTGATGAAAGTCATAAAAGAGGTATTAAAATTCATGCATGGTTAAACCCTTACAGAGCAAACCACCCCCAAAATAAATCTATAAATCAAAAAAGTATTATTAACACTAAAAATGAACTTGTTTTTCAGTTAAAAAACGGATACTGGTGGCTTAATCCTACAGATAAAAATGCAATGCAACACTCATTAAATGTCGTATATGATATTGTAAAAAGATATGACATTGATGGTATTCATTTTGATGATTATTTTTACCCATATCCATCATATAATAACGGTGAAGATTTTCCTGATCATGAATTATGGAAAAAATCCAAAAAAAATATTTTTGTTAATAATAAAAATAATTGGAGAAGAAAAAGTGTCAATTCTTTTATAAAAAAAGTAAATAAAGGAATTAAAAAAATTAAACCTCATGTGGTTTTTGGGATTAGTCCATTTGGAATTTGGAGACCCAAACACCCAAATATTGCTGATACTAGTTTTGATCAATATGATATGATTTTTGCTGATCCAAAAAAATGGTTGGAAAGAGGATGGGCAGACTACTTTTCACCACAACTGTATTGGACTATTGATAATCCAAAATATAGTTATCCTATTTTACTTGATTGGTGGAATTCCCAAAATAAAAAAAATAAGAAGATATGGCCTGGAATAAGGTTAAGTAACTATTCTGGGAAAGATCAAATAAAAGAAGTAATTAATCAAATCAAGATAAATAAATCAAAAAATAATCTAGGAATTGTTTTTTGGAGTTTTAATGAACTCAAAAACAACCCTGAATTATCTAAAGCTTTGGTTGATGAACATTTTAAAAATTAACTAATGCTTATTTTATTTACTCCTTATTTAATTTAATTTGATAAGGACCTTGCTTGAACTCCATAGTTCCGTTTGCAGTATCGAATGTTAATTTTAAACCCATAGCTTCGCTTCCAAAAACATCCTCTGATAATGGATCTAGTTGAACAGATTGATTCATGACTTCAATAAAAAGGTTTTTATCTCTTATAAATACTCCGATTTTTAGAGGGATTCCTTCAGCTCCATAATTCCCTGCATATCCATCTAATTTATCTTCATCAACTTCAAATGTTTTAACTTCAGGTTTGGGATCTAAAACAATTCTTTCTTCTCTATTAGCGATATTCCAAGCAGTATAAAACACTAATCTACTTCTTACTTCAAGTAAATCATATTCAATTTTGTCAGGTGTATCAGAAGGCATGTGATAATCAGGGTGCGTTCCCGAAAAATAAAAAATTATTGGTATTCCATTTTTAGCAAAATTGTAATGATCGCTTCTGTAATAAAATCTTTGTGGATCATCTTTAGCATTAAATCTATAGTCTAAGTCTATGTTAACCGTCTCCGAATTTGTTTTTTCAGATAAGTTGTGCAAATCTTGACTATCATGATCTGATCCTATTATGTAAATATATTCCCTATTTTTTCCTTCTCTAGTTGGATCTGTTCTACCAATCATATCTAGATTTAGATTTGTGACAGTATCTTCAAGTGGATATATTGGATTATCAGCATAATAAGCAGATCCTAATAAACCTTTCTCTTCACCTGTTACGTGAAGAAAAATAATACTCCTCTTTGGACCTTTCCCCTTTTTGCTAGCTTCTTTAAATGCTTGTGCAATTTCAAGAACTGCAACAGTTCCTGAGCCATCATCATCAGCTCCATTATGAATTTTATTTACGTTTCTTCCTGCTCTGGATCCTGTTCTTCCATACCCAACATGATCAAGGTGCGCAGTTAAAATGACATATTCTTCTGGAATCTCGGTTCCTTTAATTATTGCTATAACATTTTCAGTATCAACTTCTCCTTCATTTCCTCTTCTTAAATTTAATTTCATTTTTTGAAAGTAATCTTTATCAGGATCACCTGGCTCAATTTCATTTTCGATATAAAAGTTTCGCAAGTATTCTACAGCTTTTTTCTGACCAGCGTCACCGGTATTTCTTCCTTCAAATTCATCAGAAGCATATACATACAAATATTCTTTAAGATCTTCTGCGGTAATTGTTTTTGCAAACTTTTTAGCTTTTTGCAACTGAGAATGTGAGTTAATTGAAAATAAACTTACTAGAATTAATAAAAAAAGTCTTTTCATCATATTAATTTTGTTTGGACTGCTAATATAGTTATAATTTGCAATGACTTTTTTATATTTAAAATGTATGAGAAAATTATTCTTAATTATAATTTACTTTCTAACATTTCTTAGTTGTCAGAACACTGTAAAAAATGACTATAATTTTATAATTGTTTTTGTTGATGATATGGGTTATGGTGATGTAGGATCATATGGGCACCCTACCATAAAAACACCTAACCTTGATATGATGTGTTTTGAGGGTCAAAAATGGACCCAATTTTATTCAGCATCTAGCGTATGTACACCAAGTAGAGCTGCATTAATGACTGGTAGATTACCAATAAGAAATGGAATGATTGGGACTAGTGCGAGAGTTCTTTTTCCTGACTCTGATTTTGGATTACCTTCCTCTGAGATTACAATTGCAGAAAAGCTTAAGGAAAATGGATATAACACTATTGCAATTGGTAAATGGCATTTAGGTCATAAAAAGGAGTATCTACCTTTACAGCATGGATTCGATTATTATTATGGAATTCCATATTCAAATGATATGAATGCCATAAATGGAGTTACTTGTTGTCCTGGAAATAATTATTGGCCCCAGTACGAAAAAAAACCTATCAACTCTAACAATTATAATGTTCCTTTAATGGAAAATAATGAAATAGTTGAAAGGCCAGCTGATCAAACCACCATAACAAAAAGATTTTCGGAGAAGGTAGTTGAAAAGATTAATGAATTAAAAGATGATAAATTCTTTATTTATTTAGCTCATAGTTTGCCTCATATTCCTCTTTATGCTTCAGAAGATTTTTTGGGAAAAAGTAAAAATGGTTTGTATGGTGATGTTATAGAGGAAATTGATCACGGTGTTGGTACTATAATTAGTGAGCTTAAAAAATTCAATCTTGACAAAAAAACAATAGTAGTCTTCACATCCGATAATGGCCCATGGTTACCTTTTGAAACTCATGGAGGTTCAGCTGGTTTACTTAGAGAGGGTAAGGGAATGACATGGGAAGGTGGCCAGAGAGTTCCAGGGATTTTTTGGGGAGCAGATATAAAACCTGGTGTAATTGATCAAATTGGCTCCTCTATGGATCTGTTACCAACAATAGTTGATTTTACTAATACTGAAAAAATCTCAGACAGAGTTATTGATGGTGTAAGTATTAAACAAACCTTATTAAATCATGCACCTAGTGAAAGAAATAAAATAATTTTTTACAGGGAAAGAGAAATTTATGCTGTAAGACTTGGTGATTATAAAGCACATTTCATAATTAAAGGTGCTTACAACTATCCAGAGGGTAGTAATGAAAAAATTGTTCTAGAAGATCCTTTATTATATAATCTAAATGTCGATCCCTCAGAGAAATTTAATATTGCTAAAAAATTTCCAGAAAAAGTCATAGAAATTAAAAAAATAGCTGAAGATCACATCAAAAGTTTTGAACCACCTAAAAGTCTTTTAGAGTCCAGAACAAGTGATAGTTTTTAAATTTGACTGCTGATGTAGTCCCAAAGTTTTATTCTTTGCTTTAGTGCCTGATTAGAAAATTCAACAGCATCATTCCACTTTTCTTTATCATCTCCGCAAAGCCCAGAAATCATTTTCAATGCCATCGGACCGTGTTCGTCACCATCCATTTCAATGTGTCTCTCAAGGTAGTATAGTAAATCGTTTGTTTTACTTCCGGGTTTTTCATTAAGAGATTTAACAATGTTAATAAACATATCAGGAATCAAATCCTCTCTTCCAAAAGTAAAAACACTTGCTATTATATGTGTCTTTTTTGTATCAATAACATCAAATGTAAAATTCATAAATTCTACGGCTGCATGCGGAATATCTGATTTTGAAACCGCTACTTTGTAATCATTACATTCGATAACATTAGAAACAAATTTTTTAATTTTATCTGTCTTTGCACCTATAGTTTCCATAGCTTCCAAATACAATTCATAATGACTTGTTGGGTTTTCTTCTTGATCAATATCACTTTCTTCACCCAAAACTATTTCATTTATCAACCTTCTTGAAACATTATCCTTTGTAGGTGTCCATGGTAATTTAACACTAGTTAAATCTATTTGAAGAGCTTTTACAAGTGACATAAAGTCCCAAACTGCAAAGACATGTGTTTCCATAAATTTTGCAATGGCATGCTCTGATTTTAACTTAGAGTATATTGGATGATTAAGAAGTTCATTTCTCGTTTCAGAAATATTATTTAAAAGTATGTCTATATTCTTCATTTCAGGATTTCAAAATTATATATTAATAGAAATTATTCATAGTTTAAATCAAAAATTATGCAATTAGATACTATTTTAATTTTTTTGTTATCCGCCAGTATTTTGACTTTGAGTCCAGGTCCAGACATAATTTACGTTTTTTTTAAGAGTTCAACAGAGGGAATAAGGGCTGGTGTAAAAACTGTTTTTGGCTTGACGACTGGATTGATTTTTCACACACTTTTGTTAGTTTTTGGTATTTCAGCATTGATTAATTCTAATGAGAATGTCTTTTTTGTGTTAAAGCTATTTGGTTTTTTTTATTTTATTTTTTTAGCTATTAAAACTTATAATGAATCCCTAAAAATTGATAAAAAATCTAATTACAATAAAAATGATTTTATCACTGGTTTATTAATGAATATTTTGAATCCTAAAGTCAGTGTTTTTTTTATTGCATTTTTTCCAAATTATATATTTCACAATTCATGGACCTATGAATTGCAATTTGCATTATTAGGTCTTTTATTTTGGTTTATTGCAAATACAATATTTTTACTGGTTGTTTTTTTATCTTCCTTTAACACAGTACTTATTAAAAAAATTATTAATCATAATAAGATAAAAATTTTTAAATCTGTATTTTATATAGTTATTGCAATTTGGATTTTAGCTTAATCAGTTTTTGAATTAATATATTTTTTGTAAAGTTTTATTAGAGTAAATAATATTATTCCTATTAATAAAAATACTACCACTGCTTTTACCCATGATAAGGCAGTTTTTAAAATCGCTAATGAAACAATAGAGATTAGAAGAAGAGTAGCAAATTCATTCCATAGTCTAAGCTTAAAATCTGAAAATTTTATTGAACCTTTCATCATTTGTAAAAGAATTTTTTGGCAATAAGCAGTATATACAATAAGTACAGTTACAAAAACCAATTTTACGATCATCCAATTTAAATAAATTAATGATGGGTTTTTATGTAACATGTATAGTCCAAAAAAGGTTGATATAATTAATGAAGGCCATGTTATTATGTACATGCATCTTTTTGTCATTAATAAAAATTGATCTTGTAGTATTTCTTTCTTTTTAGGTTCATAAGCTGCAGCTTCTTTAAAATAAATAAATAATCTACCAACGTAAAATAGACCTGCAAACCAAGCTACTACTGAAATTATATGGATTGTCTTTAAAACTAAGTAGTTCATTTATTTGCCCACTTTGAAATTAATGCTGCCCAATCATCATCATCGTTTAAACAAGGTACGTAGTGGTAGCTTTCTCCTCCTGCTTCTAGAAACTCTTCTTTTCCTTCCATTGCAATTTCTTCTAAAGTTTCCAAACAATCAGTAACAAAAGCGGGGGTTACTATTACCAGTCTTTTTTTTCCTTCTTTTGCCAGCCTTACGAGTTCATCATCCGTATATGGTTTAAGCCAAGCTTCATTGGGTAATCTGGATTGAAAAGCATTACTATACTTATTTTTATCAATTTTCAATTTATTAATTACTGCTTCAGTTGTTTCTATTACTTGATGTTTGTAACAAAACTCATGTGCTTTAGAATGAACGCTGCAACAGTTTTTTACCTTATAGCAATGAGAATTTGTTGGATCAGAAATTTTCAAATGGCTAATTGGTATACCATGATATGAAAATAATATATGGTCATAATCTATTTTATCAATTGTAGCTTTAATTTTATTACACAACAAATCAATATAGTTTTTTTCCTTGTAGAAGGGCTTTACAGTTTTTATTTTTAAGTGTGGAAAATTTGTTTTCACTTCATCCTTAACCTTTTCTACAACAGTTTCATATGATGACATTGCATAATGGGGATAGAGTGGGAGTACAGTAATATTTTTAACTCCTTTTTCATCTAGTTCTTTTAAACCATTAATAATACTGATTGAACCGTATCTCATGGCCAAAGCAACTGGAAATTTCACAAGTTTTAACACTTTGTCAAATAATCTTCTTGAAAGTACTATTAATGGGGAACCTTCTTTCCACCATATTTTTTTATAAGCTTTTGCGGATTTTTTAGGCCTTGTATTTAAAATAATTACTTTAACTAAAAACCACCTAAACCAATAACTTTTTCCTATTACCCTTTCATCCATCAAAAATTCATCTAAATACTTTTTTACATCTTTAACAGAAGTGCTATCAGGCGATCCCAGATTTATCATTAATAATCCCCTCATCTATATAGTTTTTGAATAAGTCCCAATTTTTTGATTTAGCAATGGATCAAATCTCATAGCAATATTTCTAGTAAATAGCCTCCCTTTTTCAAAAACTATGAGTTTATAATTTTCAATAATTAAAAGTTTATCATTTATGAAATCTTGAAATTTATCTTTACTAAAATCAACAACATTAACTATCTCATTAACATCTAAATTATATTTTTCAGCAACAATTTCTAAATCTAGATAGTAGTTACACATTATAGAATTTATAACCTCCCTAACAATTTTTTGATTAATATTTACCTCATATCCTCTTAAAACTGCTAGATTGTTTTTTTCAATTGCCTTTATGTATTGTGCTGCATTTTTGATGTTTTGACTATAAGCTGAGTCTAGTTGAGAGATTGAAGAAGCACCAAATGCGTAAACTTGTCCGGTTGTTTCACGTGTACAATATCCTTGAAAATTTCTATGAAGTTGCTTGTTTTTGAGAGCAACTTCGAACTCATCACCCGGTTTAGAAAAATGATCCATTCCAATTGATACATATCCTGCTTTCAAAAATAATTCATATGAATTCTCATACATTAATGCCTTTTCTTTAGAACTAGGAAAGCCTATAGTTTCAAGAATTTTTTGTCTTGGAAGTATCGAGGGC
This sequence comes from uncultured Bacteroidota bacterium, assembly GCA_902595555.1. GTDB lineage: Bacteria > Bacteroidota > Bacteroidia > Flavobacteriales > Flavobacteriaceae > Eutrophosalina. Next base: position 174,085 of record CACJQM010000001.1, read on the forward strand.
ACATGAGCGTAAGAGAAGGTAACTATACGTTCAGTATCTAATTCAATAGCTCTTTCAACAGTCTTTTTAAAGCTTTCGACAGTTTGTAATGGTAAGCCATATACTAAATCAATATTGGTACCTGTGAAGCCTTCATCTTTAATTTTTTTTACAATTTCTGCGATTGGATGTTTAGATGGTTTTCTGTTTATAGCATCCAAAACATCATTTCTAAAATCTTGAATACCTAGTGATATTCTATTAAATCCAAATTTTTTCAATAACTCAATGTGTCTAAATTCTAAATGGGCTGGGTTACATTCAATAGCCATTTCATAATTTTTAGAAAATGTGAATTCATCAAAAAGTTTATTGGTTATTCTTTCAATAAACTTATAAGAAATCGCATTAGGTGTACCACCTCCCCAGTGCACTTGTGTAAGCTTCCTTTTTTTATCAATTAACTTTCCAACATAGTCAATCTCTTTGATAACGGCATCTACATATCTTTCCAAAAAAGGTTTCGTAAAGCCCGTCTCTGTTGTACATCCACAAAAATGACATATTTGAGGGCAAAATGGAATGTGAATGTAAACAGAAATATTTTGGGGATGTTCTAAATTTGATTCTATAATTTTTGTTTTGAAATCCTCATTAGAAAAGTCACTATCAAAAAAAGTTGCAGGTGGGTATGAGGTATACCTTGGTCCACTTTTGTTGTATTTTTTTATTAATTTGTCACTTACTTTCATCTATCTGCCCCAGTTTTTAGTTTTTATCCAATTCACAACATTTTGAACTTTTTTATAATCAATATCGGGTAAGAATCCATGACCTAAGTTAAAAACCCAATCATGATTTTTTTTACCAAAATTTGAAAGAGTTTCTAAATAATTTTTAATTTCTGGTTCACTGTAGTAGAATATTCTAGGATCCATATTTCCTTGTAATCCAACTTTATCATCAACGAGATTTCTAGCATCATCTAATTTCATGGTCCAATCTATACTTACAAAATCACAGATTTCATTATTAATACTTTTTAATCCAAGTGAAAAATCTTTTGGAAAAAAAATCGTAGAACATCCTAATTCTTTTGCGGTATTGAGTATTTTTTTTGAATATGGTAAGATTAATTCTTCATATAAATCATAGGGTATACTTCCGCAATATGTTTCAAAAAGTTGGAAACATTCAATACCACTTTTTACTTGGTTTTTAACATAATCTATGGAAGCTTCAGTTATTAGTTCAATAATTTTTACACTTTCTTTCCTATTATTATAGAAAAACTTTATTGCATCTTTAAAGCTTTTTTGTGTTTCATCTCCTCTGAACATAAATAAAAAGGTTGTCAAAGGTCCTCCACAAAACCCGATTAAGGGAGTATCCTTTTTCTTTTCAACAGTTTTTTTGATGTTTGTATATATATAATCTAGTTTTTGAGGAACAAAGTCTAATTGATTGTGACTCCCTTCACTTAATGCATTTGTAAACTTTGGTCCATTTTTAGTAAATATTAATTCAAGTCCAAGTGCATCAGGAATAACTAAAATATCTGAGAAGAGAATAGCGCTATCAACACCAAGATCATTTATAGGCAATAAAGTCACCTCAGACGCTAGTTCAGGATCTTTCATCATATCATAGAAATGATGATTTTCTTTGAGTTTTCTGTAAGATGGAAGAATTCTTCCTGCTTGCCTCATGAACCATACTGGTGGTCTTGAACAGCTTTTTCCTTTAATTGTATCTAAAAATATACTACTCATTTTAATTCTTCCAGTGCTTTTTTATTCGATTTAATTAAATGATCTATATCATCATCATCAATAGCTGTTGACAAAAATAAACACTCATACTGGGACGGTGGTAGGTACACTCCCATATTAAGCATTGATTTGAAATATTTCGCGTATTGCATAGTATTCAGTTCGAGAGCATCATTATAATTATTTATTTGATTTTTATCGCTAAAAAATAAAGTCATCATAGATCCAACTCTGGCAATATGAGCTTTAGTTTTTGTTTCAATTATATTTTTATTCCATCCATCTTCTATTTTCTTTGAAATATTTTCTAGTTTCTCGTAAACCTTATTTTCAAGTAAATTAAGCACAGTCAATCCAGCTGACATAGCAAGTGGATTTCCAGAAAGTGTGCCAGCTTGATATACAGGGCCTTCAGGCGCTAATAAATTCATAATTTCTTCTTTACCACCATAGGCTCCAACTGGGAGGCCTCCACCAATGATTTTTCCCAATGTTGTTAAATCAGGGTGAACACCATACAATTCTTGAGCTCCACCAGCTGCAACTCTAAATCCTGTCATGACTTCATCAAAGATTAATACACTCTTAAATTTATTGCATAGATTTCTAAGTTCTTGAAGGAATGTTTTTTGAGGTTTAACAAGCCCCATGTTTCCAGCTATAGGTTCAACTATAACTGCAGCAATATTTTTGCTATTATCATTAAATAGTTTTTCAACTGATTCTATATTATTAAAGTTAGCTATTAAAGTATCTTTTGCAATGTTTTTAGTAACTCCAGGGCTATCTGGAAGTCCTAATGTAACTGCACCCGATCCGGCTTTAATTAAGAAACTATCACCATGACCATGATAATTACCTGAAAACTTAATTATCTTTTCTTTATTTGTATATCCTCTAGCTAACCTTATAGCACTCATTGTAGCTTCCGTCCCAGAGTTTACCATTCTTACCTTTTCAACTGAAGGAACCATGTCAACAATTTTTTTTGCGATAAGAGTTTCAATTTCTGTTGATGCGCCATAGGTTGTCCCGTTTTTACTAGTTTCAATTATTGAACTAATTATAGTTTCATTTGCATGTCCAAAAATTAACGGCCCCCAGGATGAGACACAATCGATGTATTCATTTTTGTCAATATCAATCATTTTAGAGCCTTTTCCTTTTTCAAAAAAAACAGGTGTTGAATCTACACTCTTAAATGCTCTTACAGGTGAATTTACACCACCTGGAATGAATTTTTTAGCTTCACTAAACGCATTGATACTTTTCTTATACATTTTTAGAGTTTAAATTTTTTGCTATATCATATGCGAAGTAGGTGATTATTGCATTTGCACCAGCTCTTTTCATACAATGTATAGTTTCCATTAAAACATCCTTTTCATTAATTTGACCTTTTTCTGCTGATGATTTTATCATTGAATATTCACCGCTGACATTGTAGGCAATTATAGGGACATCAAAATTTCTTCTTACTTCATTTACAATATCAAGGTAAGCAAGAGCAGGTTTTATTATGATTGCATCTGCACCTTCATTTAAATCCTGTTCAACTTCTCTCAAATATTCATTGGAATTCTTAAAGCTCATCTGATAAGTTTTTCTATCGCCTTTTTTCGGCCCGCTTCCAACTGCATCCCTGAATGGACCGTAAAATGCTGATGCGTATTTTACCGAATATGGAAAAATAGGTGTTTTTTCAAATCCTGATGAATCAAGTTTATTTCTTATAGATTGAACTCTTCCATCCATCATGTCAGAGGGAGCAAGCACATCAGCACCTGCTTTTGCTAATGTTAGTGATTGTTTAGACAAGGTCTCTAATGTTAAGTCATTATCGACATCATTTTCAACAATTGTTCCGCAGTGCCCATGATTTGTATAGCTACAATTACAAACATCTGCTATAACTAAAAGTTGATCACCAAACTTATTTTTAATTTCTTTAATTGCTTTTGGTACAATACTTTGGCTTGAACAAGAAATTTCACCTGTATCATCCTTTTCAGAGGAAACACCAAATAATATAATTGAATTTACCCCCTCATTCATTAAGCTTTTACAAAAATCTATGGCATTATCTATGGATAGTTGAAATTGTCCAGTCAAAGATTTAATTTCCTTTTTTATATTTTTTCCCTCAACTAAAAAAATTGGCTGTATTAAATCAGATTTGTTTACAGTAATATCTTCGAACATATTTCGAATATTTCTATTATATCTAAGCCTTCTAAGTCTAGTTTTAGGATAATTCATATTCTGATTTTTCTTTGAGGAAAGCCATTAATGATTCACTAATCCCCTCAAACGATTGCATTTTTGATGTTAAAACCGTATCAAACCCTTTTCCATTGATATGTGATGAAGTAGTGTTGCCAATACTAACAATATTTACTTTTTTTGGATCATAATGATTAATAAATGAATCAAAAGATGATGGGCTTGTAAATATAACATATGGTTCTTCCTTCTGGCATATTTTTTCAAGATCATCGTATTTTTTATTTAATAATTCTGTATTGTAAAAAATTGCTTTTTGGGTATTAGAAAAAGATATTAATGAATCAAGTAGTGAATTATCAGATAGTGATCCTTGTACAAGAAGGCTCTTTTTGTCTTTTAAAACACCACTTTTTTTAATTTCATCACTCATGAATTTTGAATAATTTCTTTTGCAAACATAGCTCGCTTCAAATCCGAATTCTTTCAATTTTTGTGCCGTTTTTTTCCCAATACAAACAAAAAACTTTTCATCCATTTTAATTTCCTTAGCTAAGCTGTCAGTAAAAAAATATTTCACTCCGTTTTTGGAAGTGAAAATTATACATTCTTTATCTTTTAAATCTATGTTGCTGTTTTGTTTTCTTGATGATGTTTTAATCATTGGAAAGTGTAATAAGTTTACACCACTTCTTCTAAGTCTTAAAAAACCTTTTTCAAAATTTTCATTGGTCAATATTACAGTGATGTGATTATTTGATTTCATTGTCAATTTCATTTATTAAGTCTCTAACATTCTCTTCATTGAACTTTTTACTAAGATCTATGGATAAATCTTCATTAAGGTTTGATGATTCAACTCTATGTTTAATTGATTTTTTCCCATCCAATGATAAGACAATCCCCTCTAAAATTAGCTTACCTTCATTCACATACGAGTGTGCACCAATTGGATAATTACATCCACCACCCATTTTTTTCATAAAATTTCTTTCATTTTTTGTGCAAATCATGGTTTTTTCATGATTAATGGTTGAAACAATTTTATCAAGCTCATCATTTTTCGAGTTTATTTCAACTGCAATTGCACCTTGACCCGGTGCATTAAGAAATAACTCATATTCTAAATACTCTGTAATATGTTTATTTAATTTTAATCTTTCTATACCAGCAGCTGCCATCACCAAGCCATCATATTGGCCCTCAATCATTTTTTTTATCCTTGTATCAACATTACCCCTTACATCCTTAATTTTAAGTTTAGGATTCAACTTTAAAAGTTGTGCCTTTCTTCTTAGGGATGTAGTTCCAATTAAATCACTTTCAGTAAAATCAGAAAGTTTTTTATTTTTTCTACTTAAAAAAACATCCTTGGGATTCCCTCTTTTTAAAATAGCACTTATTTTAAGTTCATCTAATTGTTCAACAGGAAGATCTTTTAAACTATGTACTGCAATATCTATTTTATTTGTAAGTAATAGTTCTTGAATTTCCTTTACAAAAAACCCTTTATCAAGATTTCTATCAAGTGGCTTATCAAGAAGAATATCACCTTTTGTTTTGACTTCTAAAACTCCTATATCTAAATCAGGGAAGTTTTTTTTTAACTCTTTTTTTACTTTATGGGTTTGATAAAGAGCTAATTTACTTGTTCTAGTCCCAATGACAACTTTATTTCTCATTTAGAAAAATTTGATTTATGACTTCAATCGCTTTTTCATCTTTACCATTGTTGCTGGCTTTTTTTATTTTTTTTACAAGATTGCTAGAGAATTTATCATAAACTTTGTTAAGGTGAGAATTTAGCTCTTCACCGTTTCTTTCTTCAGAGTAATAGTCTTCTATGTTATTTAATGTTTCATTAACTATTAATTCTCTTACTTGTTTTTTTAATGATAAAATTGATGGTCTAAGTAATCTTGAATTGGTCCAATCATCAAACTCAACTAAAAACTCTTCAATGTATAATTCAGCTTTTATGATTTCACCTTTTCTTTTTTTATAATTTTCATTCACAGCATCCTTAAGATTATCAACATTTATTATTTCAATATTATCAAGGTCATACAAGTCAGAGGATAAGTTTCTTGGCACAGATAAATCAACTAAGAGAAGTTTTTTATCTCTTTTTAACGTTATGTTTGTTAAATCAGATTTTGTAAGGAGTGTATTTTTGGAGCTGGTTGAAAAAATAACCACATCACTTTCTTTTATTTCACTTTTAAAATTTTCAAATTTCACTGATTCATACCCAAGTTCTTTACAAAACTCATCTGACTTTGATTTAGTTCTATTTGCAATTTTAATATTCTTTATTCCTTTTTGATGTAAGTGTCTTATGGATAGCTTTGATGTTTCACCAAGACCAACACACAAAAATTTAGATTTAGTTAAATCATATTTTTTCGTTATTTGTTCAACTGCAGCATAGCTTACTGAAACCGCACCTCTGCCTATGTCAGTATTTGTTCTTATGTATTTACCAGTCTCTAATGATTTTTGGATCATTCTTCCAAGGATTGGACCAAGCATTTTATGTTTTTTTGAAAAATAATATGCATCTTTCAATTGTTCAACAATCTGGAATTCACCAATAATCATAGATTCAAGCCCTGAAACAAGTCTAAACAGGTGATTTGCAACATTGTAAGAGCCAGTAAGGTTATTAAGGTAGGGGGAAAGACTGTCTTTATAACTTTTAAAGTCAACTAATTCTTTAACAATTGTGTGTAAAAATTTTTTTTCCTCTCCGACGTGGTTTTCAAATTCAAAATAAATTTCTGTTCTGTTACATGTTGAAATCATCATTAATCCCTCAACACCTACTTTCTTTTTTAGAAGATTATTGAAAACAATTTTTTCAGAATTGTCGAAGTAAAATTTCTCTCTAATTTCTAAGGGAGCAATTTTGTAGTTAATACTTATTAATCCAACCAACTTTTTGACTTGATATGCCAAATTTACTTTTAAAGGGATATCGAAAAATAACGCTAAAGGGTCTAAAAGTATAGCTATCAGTTCACAGAGCTAATATATAATGATTCTAAATAATAATATCGCTAGAAGTTCTTTTAAATATCAATATTAAATTATATGTTTGACCTTTATTTATAATAATTCTAAATAATATTTTATTTAGTTAATTTATTATAGTTTTTTCTAGTTCACACCTTGAGAGGAACTTAGGTAAACTCAGATTATCTAAGTTCCTTTTTTTAATCGATAAACTTATTCTGATATTTTTTGTCTAGTACTGGACAGTTATCATATTTTCCAAATATGGTGTATCTAGTAGATGCAACAAAATCATAAAAAATATTTAAGAATGCGTATGGTAATATGCCAATCAAAAGCCTAACAATTAGAAATTTTTTTGTCTTTTTTAGAATGTAGTGTACTGCCTTTGTCTTTCTAATTACTTCTCCATCTTTTAAAATTACGGCTATTGAATCAGCATTTTTTAATTGATTCATGTTCTTTAATGAAAAATTACTTTGAAAATGGGAGAAGAAGAATACATTTTCTTTATCATTTTTATGAACCCATCTAAAAAATGAATTACACATGATACAAACACCATCATATATTATCACATCATTTTTTATCATTAAAATTTTATTTGCATTGTAAAATATAAATTTCTAGGTGCTGATGGTATTATACCAGGGCCTGGGTATCCCGTTGCTCTTCTAGTAAAATATTTTTCATTAAACAAGTTATTCACACCAGTCTCAAAGCTAAGGTTTTTTAACTTATATGAAAGAGATATGTCTGCAAGGCTGTATTTTGGTATCTCACCAATAACACCACTTAAATTGCCTCCAATAGCATTTGATGAATCTGTAAATTGTTTTGAAATAAATGAATATTGGAAGTTAAATGATAAATTTTTATATCCAAACTTTAAACCTGTCTTCAAATTATGATTTGGAACAAATTCAACAGAATTACCTTCAATACCAACCTGATCGGACTCTAGGTATTCAGACTCAATGTATGAGTAATTAACAAAGTAATTAATGTCAATATCATTGTTTTTAAAAAAGATTTCATTTAAATCAAAATCAAATAATGATTCAATTCCATTAATTCGTGCATTTCCAACATTTCCCCTCTCACTTTTAACATTTCCATCAGGAAAAACTTTTTGAACAAATCCTATTCTGTCCTCATAGAGAAGTAAAAAAATATTTGTATCATAAGATATTTTTCTATTTATATTACCTCTAAATCCAAGATCAAATGTGTAACCTTTCTCATCATCAATATCGGGATTTACTGCATAGGCTGGGTTTATTATGCTTATGTCAGCAAATGTTACTGATCTGTAGTTTTCGCTTATATTGGTATACATCTCAATATTTCTGTTTGGTTTGTAACTGATACCTAATCCTAGCAACAGAAAATTTCTTTTCTTAACGTCAAGCTCATCATATTTTTCATTAAAAATGACGTTACCAGCACCATCTAAATTTATTTTTCTATAAAATCCATCACTCTTAGTTTCAATATTTTCATATCTAAACCCTGGTGTGATTGAAAAATTCTCAGTTAGGTAAAAAATATTTTCACCAAAAAGTGCAATATTTTTATTAGGATAGGTATAATCTGATTGGTTATTATAATTTGGATATAAAGAGTTTTGAAAATTAAAATTTGCATCAATTCCATTAGAACCAGGCCCTTGAATACTAGATGAATTGGAATTATAGTATTTCAAACCTATTAAAAAGTAAGATTTATTTTTAAATGCTTTATATCTTGTTAGTAACCGTGATTCAAAGCCAAAATTTGAAAAATCGCCTTTAATTAAGTCTCTTTCTTGACCTGTGTCAACTTGACTTACTCTGTTAGTTCTAAACCCTAAAGAGTTTCTTTTTGCTTCTAATCCAAAAAAACTAAAAGTGAAGTTTGTTTTGTCTGAAAATTCTTTTTTATACTTTATATTGTACAACAACCAATCCACTTCAAACCAATTTCTGGATCTATTACTTTGATATGGATCTTCCTTAAACATTTGATCACTAAGTCCGCCTGCCTGTTGTGCTAAATAGTTTAAATATGTTATTTCTGAACTTAAACTTGTAGAATCATTGAAATTATATTCTAAAAATTGAAAAGTATTTAGGGACTCAAAATTTGAATTAATTCTAAATCCATCCCCTTTTTTATAATTTATATATCCATAGTAATTTAATTTTTCACCTTTTGAGCTTAAACTTGTGAAGTTGGTAAAGAGATTATTTGAACCAATTGTGTTTCTAGTAATTAATTCTAATTTTTTATCTAGGTTTGGTCTTTTCATTATAAAATTTATCAGCCCCCCAAACTGAGTTCCATACTGTAATGATGCAGCTCCTCTTAATATCTGAATTTCACTTAAACCTTCAGCAGGTGGTGTGTAATAACTTTCAGGATAACCAAGTGCATCAGCACTAATATCATATCCGTTCTGTCTAGTATTAAAATTTGAAGTTCGATTTGGGTCTAGTCCACGTCCTCCGATGTTTAATTGCAAACCTGCATCATCATTTTGGTATATATTTAAACCAGGTATTTGGTTATAAATTTGTCTTGCATTATTTGAGGCCAGGTTTGCCATAGAAAGTTCGAGTAAAATGACTTCATTTTTTTTACCTGCAAATACAGATGTTTCCTCAAAATCTTTCATTCTTCTGATTTGAAATATTTTTTTCTTATTAGCTCTTACTACAACCTCGTTTAGCTTTTCAACTCTTGATGAAAGTTTTATATTTAGGTTAACGTTATCTTCATCTAATTGTTTAGAGAGGAGAATGTAACCTTCAATAAAAAATACTATCTCTACTGTGTTTTTATTTTTTATGAATTCAAAGTAACCATCACTATCGGAGTAATAGATTTGATCGCTGTTGTTATCATAAATTGCAACGTTATTTAAGGGAAGATTTGTGTCTTCATCAAGAACATAGCCAGAAACTTTTTCCTGCCCTAAACAGAAGTTAATAAAAATCAAAAATACTATGTTAAAGTTTATTAATTTCTTCATTTAGAGGTAGTATCCATTTTTTATTATTAAAGCCTCTTTTTTCTTTTAGCAGATCAACTTTAGGATCAACAAATCTTTTACTCATTCTTCCATTTAGTGCTACGTAACTATCAGCATAAACCTCAATATTATTATATCCCAGTTCTTTATAGTGATCACCCAAATGATGCGCATATTCAAGAATAAAATCAGGTTGGAAACTCATTTGTCTCTCTTGAAATTCAGTTAGAAATTCATCATTCATTACGTAAAATGAATTCCCCTTCTCTATATCAACAATTTTAAAAGTGGTGTAACCTCTTTTTTCCATTAACATAACTCGCCAAGAAAATCTGTAACCTTGTTCATTCCAAAATAGTTCACCAGGGTAAAAAGCATATCTAAATGGAAAAATAAATTGGATAATGAAAAAAATTGTTACAACTGTTAATGCTATTTTTTCTCTTCTAATATTCACTGTGTTAATTTGTTTTAGGCTTCCCAAAGTCTTGGAAAATGGTTTTAATATAAAATCAAGTATTTTTTTGTGGGTTTTTGAAGTAAAGAAAATCAAAGATGAAATGATCATTATGTAAGGGAACATTCCAATTGGGAACAGAATTACTGTGAAAATGTGGAAAAATACAACTAGAATAAAACCAAATATTCTTGTTCTATGGTAAAGAAGAATAAAAGGAATTAAAAGATCATAAAACATGCCTCCCCAACTCATAAAATAATGAAACCATTCTTGTTGCATAATATTTGACCCAATCAGCGGTAAATCATAGCTTCCCGTGGTCAACCATATTTTTAATGGTTGAGCTTCTAATAACCAATCCTTATTAATTTTGGCTAAACCAGCATAAAAATACACAATGAACAATAGAAGTTTTATGCTATCCACACACCATCTCGGAGTATATTTAAATGATTTTTTACTTAAATATGAATCCATAGAGTATGATGAGTTTGCAGGAAGAAAAATCATTAAAAAGCTAAGAATACTAACAAAATAATAATGGTTTAGATATGTAGTCTTATCCATTAATTCAATATAAGTGAAGGACAAAAAGAAAGTTATTATGGATAAGTAATATTTATAACCAATACCAACAAAAAAGGCTGAAATGCCACAAATTAGAAAAAGGATATATGTATACTCTTCTATTGGTTTTACCCATTCAAAGCCATAAAAGGTAAAGTGGAATGATGGGTCAATATACATTGTCTTGATCCAACCTTTAAACCAAAATCTTATAATACTATAAGTCATTAAAAATCCAAAGCCTAACCGAAATAAGGCTAGACTTGAGGATTCTTGCTTTTTTGAAAAATAAGATTTTATAATTTCCAAGATTGAAAATTACGATTTTTAATCTCCGTCAGCATCTATATAGTCAACTTGGATGCTTAGTAATGAAAGCATATTGGTTTTCATGTTGACAACAATTGCTTGAAGTTTATCGAATGCATTTAGCATTTTTAATTTATCGTTATTTATTTGATCAACAAAATTAGAATCAAGTAAATCGACAGCTTGCTTTGCTTTTTGAAAATTACTTATAATAATTGGACTTAAATTTTCTTTATTAACATCAGCAGCATGTATATAATCTAAGTACGTTTTCAAACTTGGTCCAGTTGCTCCGGTTGCAGCTTTACCTAAAAATAAATTCTCAGAAGCAATTACAGCTTCTTTTGCTAAATCTTTTGAGATATCTTGAAATGAGTTTTTTGAGGAGTAATATGCCTCTACTTTAGAGGGTAGGGTATTTCCCCCAGAGTATACGCCAGCTGGAATACCAATTTTATTTGCTCTTAGTCCTTTTTCAAAATAGTATACAAAATCATTTGTAATCATATTTAAAGCACTCGTATTTGAATTTCCTGATGATTGAATGAATGAATCTTTATATGATGGCCAATCTTGTACAATATCATCAGTATTCTTAGTCATTATTGCTAAAAGATTTTTTAAGTAATCCCCATAATTAGAGTCATTCAAATATTTTTGAATTACCTTTTCTTTTGTGTCACCAACTCCATGTAGCATGTAGTCGACTCCACTCAAACCTTGTGATGACCAATCATTCGCATTACTCAATTCATACCTTTTAGAGGAAATATTATCATTTATTCTCAATTCATCAACTGGATAGGTATTCATAGTGTTGAAATACATTAATTGCTCTGCCTTGCCAATATTGAACATTTCAACGTGTTGCCATGTCTTGTAGGCATTAAACCACTGGCTGTGTACCTTGTCAAAATTTACTGAATTTGGGTTTGCTACAAAGTCATCAACCGCAATTTTGAGTGCATCAAGGTCTGTTTTAAAATCATTATATCTAGGTATAATTATGTTTTCAGCGTAATTTTTTAGAATCGTTGATCTATCAAACTCAGGAATATTATCTTGCTCTTCTTCGGAATCACCAGAGCAAGCAATTATTAAAAAAATAGAAAATAGGGAAATGAGAGTGTACTTAAATTTTTTCATAACATAAAAATAAAAAACAGTGGCATCTTAATACCACTGTTTTTTTAATATTAATTAAATGATATAATAACCATCAAATATTAGATATTCATTTTTGATTTGATTTGACTTACCATTGAAGTTAAATCTGAATCCTTAACAGTCCAAAAGTCAGAAAGTTTAGCTAACATAGCATCAACTTCAGCTTTTGTAAAATGTGGGTTATCATTTCCATCATTAGTAAACTGAAGACTCATGATAAAACCATATCCTTCAGATAATGCATGAAATGCATCTGCAGTATTACCTGCTGCCATCTTGCTCATGTAACCGTTTAAGTAATCAACAGATTTGTATCCAATCACTTTTGATAGGTTAATCTTGATGATATTAGCTTGAGCATCTCTAACTTCATAGTTTCCAGCAACAATTGCTGCTCTACCTAATTTAAAGGCATCATAAACTGTTTGAGAAATACCAGGCATGTTACTATCATTAATTTTTTTGAAATATTTATTTAATGTAGTTCCATTTCCAGTTGGTGCTGATCCTAAATCAGCTCTAGAGTAATCCGCTTCCTGACCGTAAAGGTATCCAAAAGCTTCATCCCATTTATGCTCCATATCAGTGTAGTTTTTACCGCTTGCTAAGGTACCATTAGTATTATCATCTCTTCTTGTTCCTGAATCAAGTTGACAAGGTTGTAGATAATTATTAACGATCTGATCTAAACACATTCCACCAATTAAACCTTTCACGAAAGTTTGATCGATTTCGTGTCCTGCACCATTAACATGAATACTCCTTGTAGCATCAGTTAATTTACCTGCAACACCTGCGCTAGCATCTGCACTCCAAGCAGAAACAACATTAGCAGTAAAGTCAGCTATTTGATCATCGAATTGAGCTTGAGTTGCTGAATTACCAGCAGCACAACCAGCAGAAGTTTTACTTCTAACTTTTTTGCCTGTTCCGTTCAATGCAGCATTCATAAATCCAGCACCGTCTGCAAACATTGCATCAATTTGAGCTTCAGTGTAAAATTTTTGAGCTCCACTACCATCATCAGCCTTTGAATTTAACGCGTTATAGATAGCATCTACTTGATTTAATCTAGTAGTTTGTCCTGAGAAAGATACCGTTGATACACCATCTCTAAGGAATTCATATGTTGCTGGAGCCGTAACTTCAATAACATTGTCATCATTATCTGAATCACATGAAACAAATAAAAACGAAGTAATCATTACTAAACACACCTTTAAAATTGATTTGTAATTTTTCATTTTTTATTTTATTTTCGGCGAATATATATATTTATTTAGAATTATTCTAAATAAAAATAATTTTTTTTTTAATATTGTTTAAACTAATTTCGTCGATCTAAAAAAAGTAAAATATGAAGAACTATATCTACCTTGTTGTTATTGTCTTATTATCAAGTTGTATGCCAAATACAAATAAGTCAAAAGAAATAAACATATACAGTCAACGTCACTACGACTCTGACAAGATGCAATACAAAAAGTTTGAAGAAAAAACTGGAATAAAAGTAAATGTAACAAAGGCTGGTGCAGATGAACTAATTCAAAGGTTGAAGAATGAAGGAGATAATTCTCAAGCTGATTTATTTATTACTGTTGATGTAGGTAAGCTGTGGCAAGCTAGTGATATGGGCCTATTTCAAAAATTTAATGATCAAAAAGTATTTGATAACATTGATCCACAGTTTCTTGATAAGAATGGTTTTTGGGTACCAGTTACTTATAGATCGAGAGTGGTAGTTTATAGCAATGAAAGGGTTAACAAGGAAGATCTGTCCACTTATGAGGATTTAGCCAATGAAAAATGGAGAGGAAGACTGCTGGTTAGATCATCATCTAATGCATATAATCAAGCTTTAATGTCATCTCTAGTAGCTAATTTGGGTCCAGAAGCAGTAACTAGTTGGTCTGAGGCTGTTGTAAAGAATTTTGCGAGAGATCCAAAAGGAAGTGATAGAGATCAGGTTAAAGCCATTGCCGCTGGTCAGGGTGACATAGCAATCGTTAACTCATATTATATTGGTTTGTTGTTAGCCTCCGACAAAGAAGAGGAAATAAATGCTGGTAAAGCTGTATCAGTATTCTTTCCAAATCAAGGTGCTGGAGAACGAGGTGCTCATATAAATGTATCTGGAATAGCATTAGCTAAAAATGCCCCAAATAAAGAAAATGCGATTGAGTTGATAAAATATTTAACAAGTGTTGAAGGTCAAGAAACCTATGTAAACAATGGTTATGAATATTCTGTTAATCCGAATGTAAAGCCAGATGAGATTGTTCAAGCCTGGGGTGAATTTAAAAAAGATCCAGTCGATTTGAATATGCTAGGTGTCAAGAGAGATGAAGCAATTCGTATATTTGACAAAACAGGTTGGAAATAAAAAAAAAATATCTTTCAAACAGTAGTAAGTTAATTCTTTCTACTGTTTTTCTTTTAATTATAGCTCTCTTACCAATAATATCACTTTTATTTAGTGTTTTTGGTGTTGAGGCTAGTAACTTTTCCTACTTATGGGAAAACTTATTAGTAGAATACTCGCTTGACACCATATACCTAGTCTTGATAACATCTTTTTTTTCTTTGATTTTTGGTGTGATACCTGCGTGGTTTATAAGTACAAATAATTTTAAAGGAAAAAATTTTTATGACATAATGCTTTATTTGCCGCTAGCAATCCCAGCCTACATAATGGCATTCACATACAGTGATATTTTAAGCTATACAGGTCCATTACAAAGTTTTACAAGAAAATATTTACCTGATTTTTCTTCATTATTTAACCAAGATTATATACAGATTGAAGTTTTAGGTATTATTATGGCGCTTTCTCTTTATCCATACATATATACTGCTTGTAGACTCTCATTTTCTCTAATAGGGTCAAATTATATTGAATTATCCAAAAGTCTTGGAATGTCAAGTTCAAAAACCTTCTTAAAAATCATTATTCCATTATCTAGAGTGTCGATATTTTCTGGATTATTTCTTGTTGTAATGGAGGTGCTAAATGAGTATGGTGCTGTAAAGTATTTTGGAGTTAACACTTTTACTAGCGGTATTTTTAGATCTTGGTATTCAATGCAGGATGTTCAAACAGCATCCCTATTAGCAATAATTTTATTTATTGTAGTTGTTGTTTTTTTTATGCTTGAAAGATTCTTAAACTCTAAATTCAAATTTAATTATCAACCAAATACAAAGAAATTTACAGATAATGAAAGCTCAATTAATAAAAAGATATTCTTGCATTTGTCCTGTTTAGTACCAATATTATTCGGATTCTTAATTCCAGTAATTTTTATTATAAATAATGTCGTTTATGAATATGAAAGAATAGATTTTAATAGACTTTTCAATTTAACCTCCAACACTGTTATTGTGTCACTAATTGCATCTGCAATAATTATTACAATAGCAGTCTATTTCCAGTTTATAAAAAGAATAATAAAAAATAAGACAGTAGCTTTATTTAATGAAGCAATATCATTAACATATGCATTACCGGGCGCAGTAATTGGCCTTGCTCTTATAATCATGGTTACATCAAGCCCGTTAAAATCTGAAATTATGATTGGTTCTTTTTCACTTCTTGTTTATGCTTATGTGATGAGGTATATGGCTGTAGGAATTTCACCATTAAAGTCAAGTTTTGAAAAACACCCTAGTTCATATGATGATACTGCATTTAATCTTGGAATGGGACCATTAAAATTATTTAGAAGTATTCATTTCCCTATTAATCAATCAGCTATTGCAATAGCCTTTTTAATAACATTTGTTGATATTATTAAAGAATTGCCTATAACTTTAATACTAAGGCCTTTTAATTTTGATACTCTTGCGGTTCAAACTTATCAATATGCAATTGATGAAATGATACCAAAATCAGCAGTATATTCTTTAACAATTGTTGTGTTGGGAACAATATTGTTGATATTTTTGAAAAATATTGTAAATAAACAAATAGATGTTTCTCAGGATAAGTGACTTAAAAAAATATTATAATGAGAGTGAGCCATTAATAAGAAATTTAAATTTTTCTGTTAACAAGGGCGAAATTGTTTCATTTATTGGTGAAAGCGGCTCTGGTAAGACTACTTTTCTGAAATGTCTTGCGGGATTAGAAAAAATTAATTCTGGATCTATTGAGCTAAATGGAAAAATTCTTAACGATGATACAACTTTTGTAAATCCAAATCTTCGAAAAATAGGTTTTGTATTTCAGGATTATCCTTTATTTCCCCACATCAATGTTTTAAAGAATATAACAATCAATTTGGAGAAAAGTTTTTTTTCAAAACTTGATTATATTTTAGAACTAACTAATCTCAAAGATTTATGTGAAAGATTTCCTGATCAACTTTCCGGAGGAGAACAACAAAGAGTTTGCTTAGCTCGAGCCCTTGTCAGAGAACCTGATTTATTATTGCTTGATGAACCGTTTAGTAATTTAGATTCCAGTATAAAATTTACAATTCAGCAAGAGATTCATAAAATTATTAAGCAAACGAAAACAACTACAATATTGGTTACTCATGACATTAAAGATACTTTCAATATTTCTGATAAAATTTTGATTTTTAAAGCAGGTATTTTACAACAATATGACAACCCAGTTAATATGTATTGTAATCCAGTTAATTGTTATTGTGCAAAAATCCTCGGTGAATTAAATCAAGTTAGCATAAATGGTAAAACTTATTTTATAAGACCTGAAAAAATTAAATTAACAGAAACATCTAAATTTAAGGCAAAAGTTGAAAAGTCATTATTTGCTGGCAAGGAGTATAAAATAACTGCTAATGTTGCAGGTGAAAGTTGGTCTTTCTTCAACGAAGATCCAATCGATATTGACAAAAATATTTACTTAAATTTCGAAAAGAAAGATCTTTTAGAATTTGATTCAACATGTTCTAATTTTTTTACTCATTAATTTAAATTCATTCTAAACGTTATTCATTATAGTTTTGAATAAAATTTAAAAATGATTAAATCGGTTGATAGTTGTCTGACTTGTGAAAACTTAGTTGATTCACTTAAGTGCTCAAAACATAATTTATCTGTTGAAATTGATAATGTTTGTAGTGACCACTCAATTAAGAAAGCTTTTTCTAAATTGTCTGATTGTCTAAGTTGTTCAAATTATAAAAAAGTTGGTTGTCCTAATCCTGGAAGTTCTGCTCCTGGGATGCTATGTTTTTCGTGGTCAACTTATTAGGTTTTATAATAGGTCGCTAAAATATCTTATATTTGTGCGCAATTAATTTTTCATTAGTTGCTATGAGTAAAACAAAATTTATTGAAACTGGATTAACCTTCGATGATGTTTTACTTGTGCCGTCATATTCAGAAGTACTACCATCTGATGTTGAGTTACTTTCAAAATTTTCTAGAAATCTTAGTTTAAAGGTTCCTGTTGTATCTGCTGCTATGGATACTGTAACAGAAAGTAAAATGGCTATTGCAATGGCTCAGGAAGGTGGTATGGGTGTTATACATAAGAATCTAACTGTAAAGCAACAAGCTGAAAAAATAAGAAAAGTTAAAAGATCTGAATCAGGAATGATTTTAGATCCAGTAACACTCACAAAAAAAAGTAAGGTTAAAGACGCATTAAAATGCATGAAAGAATTCAGTATTGGAGGTATTCCAATTGTTGATAAATCTAACTCTTTAGTTGGAATACTTACAAACAGAGATTTAAGGTTTGAATCCGATATGAATAAATCTGTTAATGATGTTATGACTAAAGATAATTTAGTTACCGGTAATCCAGGGATAACATTAAAACAGGCTGAAAAAATTCTTCAAAAAAATAAAATTGAAAAATTGCCAATTATTGATGATAAAAATAAATTGGTTGGACTGATAACTTTTCGTGATATTCAAAAAATAACCTTAAAACCGTCTTCAAATAAAGATGAGTTTGGAAGATTGAGAGTAGCTGCTGCAATTGGTGTTGGTGGAGAAAACCTTGAAAGATGTAAAATGTTGTACAAAGCTGGTGTAGATGCAATAGTTATTGATACCGCACATGCTCATACAAAATCAGTTCTAAAAATTATAAAGGATGTTAAGAAAACATTTCCAGATTTGGATGTCGTAGCAGGAAATATCGCAACTGCTGAAGCTGCCAAATTTTTAGCAAAAGCTGGAGTAGATGGGGTAAAGGTTGGTATTGGTCCAGGTTCAATATGCACTACCAGAATTATAGCTGGAGTTGGCTATCCGCAACTATCAGCAATATATAATGTATCAAATGCCTTGAAAGGAACTGATATTTCTATAATTGCAGATGGTGGAGTTAAACATACTGGAGATATTACAAAAGCAATAGCTGCAGGAGCTGACTGTGTTATGCTTGGTTCATTGCTAGCTGGCACACTTGAATCACCTGGTGAGACAATAATTTATGAGGGTAGAAAATTTAAAACTTACAGAGGAATGGGTTCAGTTGAAGCAATGGAAAAAGGGAGCAAAGAAAGATATTTTCAGTCAACGATAAAAGACAAAAACAAATTGGTTCCGGAAGGCATAGTTGGTAGAGTTCCTTATAAGGGAAGTGTGGTTGAAAGTATGTTTCAATTTGTAGGAGGATTAAAATCCGGGATGGGATATTGTGGATCAAAAAACATTAAAGAATTAAAAGATAATTCAAAGTTTGTTCAAATTACTAGCGCAGGTCTAGACGAAAGTCATCCTCACAATATTACTATAACAAAGGAATCTCCTAATTATACAAGATAGATTGAAAAGGTACTTTTTATTCTTACTGCTTTTAATTTCATGTGATTTTAATAAAAAAAGTGACGATAATTATGTAGCTAGGGTTGGTGAAGAATTTCTTAGCTATTCTTACTTAAATGATCTAATTCCCAAAAACATTTCGGTTGAAGATTCTGTAGAACTTGCAAATAAAATTATTTCTGAGTGGGCAACCTCAAAATTACTATTGCAAAATGCTCAAAATAATTTAAATGAAAATGAAAAGGAATCAATTGATGAAAAGTCAAAAAAATATCGTGAAAATCTAATATTATCAGATTATAAAAATAAAATTTCAAAAAATAATCCTGATACTATTGTAACTGATAATGAAATAAAAGTTTTTTTTGAAAATAATTCTAAAAATTTCACACTTTACAATGAAATTATTCAAGGAAGATATCTAAAACTAAATAAAAACAATTTTAATATTAATGAAATAAAAAGAAGGTTTAACAGATTTAATCTTGGTGACAGATATTTTTTTGATTCAATTTCCATTCAGCTTTTAAATTACTCATTTAATGATTCAACTTGGATTAATAAAAATCTATTTTTTAATAAAATTCCAACTTTAAATAATGATGAAATTCAAAGAATTGTTAAAAACAATTTATTTTATATAGAAGAAGATTCTTTGGCTTTATATTTGATAAAAATAAATAAGTATAAAAAGGCTAATGATTATGCACCTTTGGACTATATTTACGAAAGAATTAGAGAATTAATTTCAAACAGAAAAAGAATAGATTATTTAACTAAAATTGAAAAAGAATTAATTGAGGATGCGCTTTTCAAAAAAACATATGAGAAATTTAATTAAAGTTTCAGTTTTAATATTTTTCTTAAGTTTTCAATCATTCAACGTTTTTGCTCAAGACAATCAATTTGTCAGACAAAAAATTGATGGTGTTGCTGCAGTTGTTGGAGATTTTATCATTCTTGATTCTGATATTGATAAAACTCTTATTGACTTACAATCGCAAGGAGTCAATGTAGAACAATTTGATCGTTGTAGTCTACTTGGAAAATTAATGGAGGATAAACTTTACGCTCACCATGCTGAGCAAGATAGTTTAGATGTTGATAACGAACAGATTTATAGTTATGTTGACCAAACAATAGACTACTTTCTAAATCAGCTTGGTAATATGGAAAAGGTCTTGGAGTTTTATAAGAAAAAGGACGAACAATCATTTCGACAAGAACTATTTGAAATAAACAGAATCAATCAATTATCTGAAAGAATGCAAACATCGATAATTGATGAAATAGAAATCACACCAGAAGAAGTTAGAGTGTTTTTTGAAAATATACCACGATACGATTTACCAATATTTGGAGCTGAACTTGAAATATCTCAAATTGTTGTAAAACCGGAGGTAAGTCAAGAAGACAAAAATAAAATCATTCAAAGACTTGAATCCATTAAAAATGATGTTGTTGTAAATGGATCAAGTTTTGCAACGAAAGCTATTCTTTATTCACAAGATCCAGGTTCTCGTTCAACAGGGGGAAAGTATACTCTAAATAGAAGCAGAAAAAATCAAATGGTGAAAGAATTTGAGGATGTGTGCTACAGGCTTAAAGAAGGGGAAGTTTCTGACCCATTTGAAACAGACTTTGGATGGCACATTGTAAAGGTTGACAAGGTCAGGGGTCAAGAAATTGATGTAAGACATATCTTATTGAAACCAGAGGTTTCTAATAGTGCCCTACTAGAAGCAAAAAAGAAAATTGATTTAATCAGAAAAAGAATTATCGATGATGAATTATCGTTTGAAGAAGCTGCAAAATCTTTCTCTGATGAAAAAGCTACTAAAAATAATGGAGGAGTATTAATAAATCCAACAACGGGTGATACAAGATTTGAATTAACTAAAATTGATCCTGTTTTGTATACCCAGATACAAAGATTAAAGGATAATGAAGTCTCTGCACCATTACTTGAACAAGATAATGCAGGGTCCAGTAGTTATAAAATAATTAAAGTCAGTAATCGGTTTGATGAACATGTAGCTGACTACTCTAAAGATTTCATTAAAATAAAAGAATTAGCACTGAAAGAAAAGCAATTAAATACAATCCAAAACTGGATGAGTGAAAAAATAGTTGAAACTTATATTTCAGTAAATCAGGATAGTAGAGAATGTAATTTTGCCAATAAATGGTTGAAAAAATAATTTCACTCTTAGTTTCTACAAGACTTACCGCGATTTTATTTATTACATTTTCAGCGGCTATGGGGATTGGTACATTCATTGAAAGCATGCATGGTACTGATGCTGCCAGAATACTTATTTATAATGCCTTTTGGTTTGAAATTATGATGATTTTGTTCTTGATTAATTTCATTTTCAATATTAAAAGATATAACCTTCTTTCAAGACCAAAATTAGGAATCCTACTAATGCATTTATCATGGATTTTGATTATTATTGGAGCGGGTGTAACAAGATATATCGGTTACGAAGGTGTAATGCCAATTCGTGAGGGAAATACCTCTAATGAATACCTGTCTTCTGATACATATTTAACTGTGCTTGTTGATGGTGAAATTGAAGGAAATCCATTAAGAAGAAAATTGGAAAAGAAATTATTACTTTCCGAATACACCAACAATAATTTTACAGTATCAAACAAATTCAATAAGCAAAAATTCAAAATTGAGTACCTAGACTTTAAGGAGAATGTTGAATTTTCAGTAGTAGAAAAGGATATAGGAAAAAACTTTATAAAAATTGTTGAAGCATCAAAAGGAGATAGACATGATCACTATATTGAAGAAGGACAGGTACTAAATATTCATGGAGTCTTATTTTCATTAAACAACTACACAGAGGGTGCAATAAATTTCATTAATGTGGATGAAGAGCTTTTCATTCAAAGCTCTTTCGGAGGAACATACATGAGGATGATAGATCAGAAAACCGGAGGTGTAAATGTTGATGAAATTGAGGACCTTCAACTTCGTTCATTATATAATATAGCCGGATTACAATTTGTTGTTCCTGATGGAATTGTTAAAGGCGAATATGAGATAGTTAAGAGCGAAGAAGAAGAAACAAATCAAAATGCTCTCATATTAAAAGTTTCATCCGGAGATGAAAGTAAAGTAATTGAATTATTTGGAGGAAAAGGTATTACAGATAATTTTGAAAGAATTAGAGTTTCTGGTTTAGATTTTTCACTTAAATATGGCTCTATTGTTTCAAAATTGCCTTTCTCAATTCAATTGAATGATTTTATTGCAGAAAAATATCCTGGAACAGAAAAGAGTTATAGTAGTTTCAAAAGTAAGGTTACAGTAAACGATGACAAAGTGTTTGACTATGATATATATATGAATAATATTTTAAACCATAAAGGTTATCGTTTTTTCCAAGCATCATTTGATCCTGATGAATTAGGAACAATTTTATCCGTCAACAAAGATTTTTATGGAACTTTGATTACTTACATAGGTTATATCCTTTTATATATTGGACTTTTAGCTACAATGTTTTACGGTAGGACCAGGTTTAAAGATTTAGGTAAAAAGCTAAATAATCTGAAACTAAGTAGGGAAGCAACTAAAATTATCATTTTATTATTTTCAATTACGTCATTAAATTCCCAAGATCATACCCACGAGAATAAAAAAACTATTTCAGATTCAATTGTAGATAGTTATGTGGTAAGTCTAGAACACTCAAAGAAATTTGGAGAGCTTGTAATTCAAGATACTGGTGGTAGAATGAAACCTATTAATACTTTTTCATCTGAACTTCTTAGAAAAGTTAGTAAATCTGATAAATATAAAGGGCTGAATTCTGATCAAGTTTTATTATCCATTTTAAGAAATCCTTTGGCATGGTACTCAGAACCTATCATTTACATTAAAAGAGGAAACGATAGTATTAGAAGAATGCTTGGAATAGACGAAAAACAAAAATATGCAGCTTTCATGGATTTTTTTGATGAGCAAGGGAACTATAAAATTTCTACAAACCTTGAGAATGCTTATAAATCATCTCTTCCTACTCAATTTGAAAAAGATTTTATAGAATCCGATAGAAAGGTCAATTTACTTTTTTCAGCTCTAGAGGGAGATATACTTAGAATTTTCCCTAAGCCAAATGATTTGAATAATAAATGGGTTTCCTACTCGGAACTGAAAGATCAAAATTTTGTAGGTATTGATTCTTTGTTTGTAAACAATATATTTCCTCTATACCTGAGAGAATTAGATAATAGTATAAAATTTAATGATTACAAGCAGGCAGAAGGAATGCTAGAAAGTATAAAAGGATTTCAATTAAAATATTCTCGTGATATTATGCCTACTGATAATAAGATAAAAGCAGAAGTTTTGTATAACAAGATTAATGTTTTCGAAAAACTTTTTATATGGTATTTCTCTGTAGGTATGCTTTACTTCTTATTTATAGTTTTTGATATTTTTTCTGACAATAGTCTTGTCAAAAAAATAATGAGGTATATTCTTTTACTATTTAAATCTTCAATTTTTATATTATTCTTTGTTCATACGCTAGGATTAATTGCAAGATGGTTTATATCTGGTCATGCACCTTGGGGAGATGCTTATGAATCTATGATATATGTAGCTTGGGCAACAATAGGTGTTGGTCTATTATTTGCTAAAAAATCTGATTTAACAGTAGCATCAACCGCATTTGTTTCTTCAATGATTTTAATGATTGCTCATTGGAATTGGATGGACCCATCAATTGCAAATTTAGTTCCCGTATTAGATAGCTACTGGCTAATGATTCATGTATCTGTTATAGTAGGAAGTTACGGGCCTTTTACACTTGGGATGATCTTGGGAATAGTTTCACTTATTTTAATGATTTTCCTTACCAAAAAGAATAAAGAGATAATTAAGTTAAAACTAAAAGAGCTTACAATTATAAATGAACTTTCACTTACAGTGGGCCTAATTATGTTAACTATTGGAAACTTTTTAGGAGGAATGTGGGCCAATGAAAGTTGGGGAAGATATTGGGGTTGGGATCCAAAAGAAACTTGGGCACTAATCAGTATTTTGATATATGCATTTGTTCTTCATATGAGACTTATTCCAAAACTAAGAGGCAATTGGTTATTTAACCTAATGTCAATTATAGCTTTTGCCAGTATAATGATGACATATTTTGGAGTTAATTTTTATTTAGTGGGATTACACTCATATGCGTCAGGGGATAAAGTAATAACTCCAAATTTTGTCTATTGGAGTATAGTATTTGTTTTTGTATTAGGTATTCTTTCTAAATATAAATACAACAAGCACATAGCTAAATAATTGGAATAATTTTTGTTTAGATATATTTGTTGTAATCATAATATGAAAAAAACCATAATATTTATTTTTTTTCTACTCTCAACTGTTTCCTATTCACAAATAGAGAATCAAAATAGAAAAATAGATATTGCCCCTCCCAAAACTAAAACCGTATTACCTAACGTCACCTTATTAAATCCTAATGCTTTTACGATTAAGAAGGAGGAAAGGAAAGATTTACCTAAAGGTATGATGAATAATAATAAAGAATATTTTTTGAACCCGGGTGATGCTTATGTTAAAAAATTAAATAAGGAAAAAGAGAAAAATCCTAATAATTACTTGGGCGATGCATATTTAGGGGATATTGCAACTGTTTCTGATGCTGCCAATATAGTATGCAGAGATTTTGAGTATGTTGATGGTGATCGAGTTAGAATTATGGTTAATGATGAGGTTGTTGTCCAAAATCTTACTCTTGATTCAAGCTTCAGAGGAATAAACCTAAAGTTAGGAGAGGGTTTTAATAAAATCGACTTTATAGCGTTAAATCAAGGTGACTCAGGACCGAATACTGCTGAACTTAGGATTTATGATGACAATAAAAAATTAATTTCTTCAAATCAGTGGAATCTTGCTACGGGAGCAAAAGCTACTCTAATTATTGTAAAAAAGTAAAATTTCTTTCTTAAGAAAATCTCTCCAGTAAACTTTTTTGATCTTCTACAGCTTCAATAAACTCTTCTTTAAGTTTATCAACTAAATTTTTGACACTTGGAGAATCTGTAATACTAGTGACACCTTGACCTGCTGACCATATAGTTTTCCAAGCTTTAGCTTCAGCTTCCGCTGCACTCAATTCTTTTCCAAAATCAATTTTCTTTGAATTTTTCCACATATCCTCAGTTATTCCCATTGCTTCAAGACTTGGTTTTAGAAAATTAGCATTAACACCTGATACAGCTGCAGTGTACACAATATCATCTGCTTTAGAATTTATAATCATGTCTTTATAACCTTCGTCAGCAAGACTTTCTTGCGTGTTTATGAACCTAGTGCCCATATATGCAAAATCAGCTCCCATTTGCATCGCAGAGGCTATATCACGACCTGTACTGATACATCCTGAAAGAATTATTGTCTTTTTAAAGAATTTTTTGATTTCTGCAATAAGTGACATTGGATTAATCGTTCCTCCATGTCCACCTGCTCCTGCTGATACCAAAATTAATCCGTCAACTCCAGCCTCTGCTGCTTTTTCAGCATGCCTCTTCTTTATAACATCATGATACACAAGACCACCATAAGAGTGGACAGCACCAACTAACTGTGAAACCGCACCCAAGGAGGTTATTATTAAAGGTACTTTGTGTTTCATACAAATTTTTAGGTCATCTCTTACTCTTGGATTTGTATTGTGTACAATAAGGTTTACTCCAAAAGGTGCAGGCTTTGTACCTGTTTCCTCTTCAAATTCTGACAATTCTTTTTTTATTTGTACAACCCATTCTTCAAAACCCTCGCTAGTCCTTTGATTTAATGCTGGAAAAGTACCTACAATTCCGCTTTTGCAACATTCAATTACTAATTTAGGACCAGAAACTAGAAAAAGGGGAGCAGCTATTGCAGGTAGCTTTAAGTCATCAAAAAATTTTGGTTTAGTCATACTATTAAGTTATTAAATTAAATCTGTTTTAAATTATAGTTTTAAAATTAGTTTACCCTTTTTCTCACCATTAAAAAGCTTTAGAAAAATTTCATGAAAATTCTCAATTCCCTCATATATATCTTCATTCGATTTTAATTTTCCACTTAAAATCCAATCTCTCATTTCTTTTTGAGCTAAACCGTAGTCTTTTGCATAATCAAATACCACCATCCCTTTCATTGAAGCTCTATTAACTAATAATGATAGGTAATTACTTGGACCAACCACTTTTTGACTATTATATTGGGATATAGCACCACAAATCACAATTCTAGCTCCCTTTGAAATAAAAATTAACATATGGTTTAGTAAGCTACCTCCAACATTATCAAAATACACATCAACACCACCTTTACATTTATCTTTGAGTTCACTAAAGAAGTTATCACTTTTATAATCTAAACAATGATCGAATTTTAATTCCTCAGTCACATATTTACATTTGTTTTCACCTCCAGCTATTCCTATTACCTTACATCCTTTGATTTTTGCTATTTGTCCAACTACACTTCCGACAGCACCAGCTGCTGCTGAAACTACTACAGTTTCCCCTTCTTTGATTTGTCCTTCTCTTAGTATTCCAAAATAGGCTGTAAACCCTGGCATTCCCAAAACACCCAAGTAGGATTCTTTTGCAACTTTATCATCATTTATTTTTTGAAAGTTTTCACCATTAGTAATTGTATAATCCTGAACGCCTCCCCAACCAGATACATAATCTCCCTCATTGAAATACTTATTATTTGATTTTATAATTTTTCCAACTGTACCAGCTCGCATAACATCCCCAACGTTTACAGGCTTTATATATGACCTAGCATCATTGAGCCATCCACGCATTGCTGGATCTAGTGAAATAAATTCATTTTTAATAACAAATTGATTATCATCTAACTTAAGATCAAAATTTTCTTCATTAAAGGACCAAATCTTTTTATCTGGTAATCCATTAGGTCTCTCATTGAGCCTTACTGTTCTGTTATTTATTTCCATTTAGGTTTTCTTTTTTCTTTAAATGCCTTAATTCCCTCTTCAAAATCATCTGATTTTTTTAATTCATTCAGTTCATTATTCAATGTGTCTATTTTATCATTATCAATGTATAATTCATCATACACCCTAAGTCCGGTTTTTATTGCGTTAGGTGACATTGATAAGGTTTGTTCAATCCAATTTTGACATAAATCCATCAAATTATTATCACAAACTTCGTCTATTAAATTTAATTTTTTGCATTCTTCTGCTGTCATCTCTTTCCCATTAATGCACCAATCTATTACGGATTTTTTGGGCATCGATCTAAAAAGTGAGTCCATTACTTGAAGTGGGTATAAACCTCTTTTTACCTCTGGTAGAGAAAGTTTAACATCCTTTTTAGAAATTACATAATTAGCACACGCAACAATTAAAACTCCACCTGCATGTACATCACCCTCTAAAAGAACAAGCTTTGGTTTATGAAGTTTATTAAAAACATCTGCAATTTGAATACTACTAGAATTTTCTTTAAAATCAATTAAATCAAGACCTGAGCAAAAAACATTATCACTAGACTTGTAAATTACAGCTCGAATCGAATCTTCATGGTTAGCATAATCAGTGCAAAGGGCTAACTCATTAATCATTTCTGTATTAAGAGCATTTTTCTTTTCAGGTCTATTGAGTGTTATTTCAAGATGATGATCACAAATTTTAACTATCAAAAAATTAAATTCTTTTGTATTAAAACTCTTTATTTCTTCTTTTGTGAAAAACATTCTTTACATTCTAAATGTACCAAAGGATTTTGATCCTTTGATCTTTTCTTTATAAATAATTTCAAGACACATTTTTAAATATGATCTAGTTTCCCTTGGATCAATAACACCATCATCCATAACTTCAGATGTAGTGTGCCATATACTAGCCTTTTCTTCAGCCAATAAAATTAAATTTTTCTTATCTCTGTTGAGCTGTCTTTTATCAAGCTTTTTGTTTTGTTTAGCTGCTGAGTTAACCTTGATTATTTCCATAACACCAGCTAATTGTTCAGCACCCATTACACCGGATTTAACATTAGGGTATGCAAATAAAAATCTTGGATCAAAAGATCTACCACACATTGCATAATTTCCTGCTCCATATGAATTACCAACTAAGAGAGTAATGTGGGGAACCTCGCTTCCTGCAACTGCATGAATTAGCTGAGCTCCATGATTTATAATAGCTTTCTGTTCATGTCTCTTCCCAACCATAAATCCAGTTGTATTATGAATAAACAGGATTGGAATATTACTCTTATTTGCTAATTGAATGAATTGAGTAGCTTTTTTAGCTGATTCACTAAATATAACTCCGTTGCTAGCTACAATGCCAATTTTTCTATTGTTCACTTTAGCCCAGCCACATTTCATAGTTAATCCATAATTTGTCTTAAACTCAGTAAACTTAGAATCATCAACAAACCTTACTATAAGATCTCTAATATCAAATGGTGTTTTTAAATTTTCAGGAATGATGCCCAAAATTTCTTCCTTATCATATTTAGGGGGATTTTGATCGTTTATTTTTTCAATTGGATTGTCCTTAATATTAAATTCAACAACATCTCTTGCAATCTTAATTGCTTCATCTTCACTTTCTGCTAAAAAGTCTGAAACACCAGATAAGTTACTGTGCATAATTGCTCCTCCTAATTCTTCGTCAGTAGATTCCTCATTAGTGGCCATCTTAACTAGGGGAGGACCAGCCAAAAATACTTTTGCTTGGTCTTTTTGCATAATGGTATAATCAGACATTCCAGGAACATATGCTCCACCAGCAGTAGCATTTCCAAATACTATTGAAATACTCAAGATCCCATCTTTACTTCTTTGAGACATTTCTTTAAACATTGCTCCATAGTTATTGAAGACTCTATCTTGATCTGGAAGGTTGGCACCACCACTTTCAACTAAATTAATTGTAGTTAATTTATTCTCTTTTGCAATTTGAGATAATCTCAAGTTTTTTAAACTTGTAGCATAGTCAACTACACCACCTTTTTTTGTCCCTATGTTAGCATTGATTATACAAAGCTTATTTTTTACCAACCCTATTCCAGCTATTGTAGTTCCGCCAGGTCCAAATCCATTTTCATGCTTTAAACCTGCTAAAGGCATCAATTCAAGAAATGGGCTGTCTTTATCTAAAAGTTTAGCTATTTTATCTCTGGTTAGAGACTTTCCTCTTTCCTTGGCTCTTTTTAAAGCAATTTCATTACCCTGTAAATGACTAATTTTTAAATATCCATCTAGTTCACTAACCAAAGATTTCATTGCTTCTTTATTATTCCTAAAAGAAGCACTCTTATTATTGATTGTAGATTTAAAATCTTTCATTCCCTTTCAATGCATATATAACAAAAGAAAGAGCAAACTGTGTTGCTCTTTCTTTTATTTATAATTGATTTTACTAAGACTTGAAGACTAGTAAAATAATTTAGTTTGGTACTAGAAATTGTATCTCAATGCTGCAACAGCAGATGTTCCAATTTCTGGCATACCATTATACACTCTATATCTTTTACCCATTAGGTTAGATACGTTAATATTTAAGTGTGTTTTTTTGCTAAACTTATATCCAACGTGAGCATCCCAAACAGTTCTTTTAGGTACAAATCCACTGTACCATCCTTGTTGAGCTGTGAATGAGTTTTGATATCTCATAGATAATCCTCCTGAGAATCCTTTACTTGGGTAATAAGTTAATCCAGCTTTTACTCTGTGTTTTGGAGTATTTAAACTGTATTGTCTTGTTCCTGCTTCTCCTTCTCCTAAATCAGTTTTTTCAAACCAGTTTTGTGATAACCATGAATAATTTGCAAACAAGTTTAAGTTATCAGTTGCTGCATATTCAGTAGAAACATCTGCTCCGTAGAATTCTATGTCTCCGAAGTTTCTGTATCCTAAGTTAATAGCACCTCTTTGTGATGATTGATCTGAATTAACTATTCCTACAGGGCTTCCTGCTATAGTTAGGTATCCTTGAGCAAAAGCATTACCCATTATATCACCTAATAATTGAGCTAAGAAACTTCCTCCTAGGGCTCTAGAAAATACAAACGAATAATCCATGGCTAGACTAGTTGCAGCAGATGCGGGAAGTGAAGCAAAAGGACTGATGATTTCAGGAGCAGAAAAATTCTGCTTTGTTTGTCTATACACATCAACACCAACTTTGAATCTTTTAAATTCTCCTTTATATCCTAATTCATATGTGGTTTCTGTTGCAATTGTAGCAGTATCTGAAGCTTCTAAGCTTGTATTGTTTCCAACTAAATCCACAGGAATAATTTCACTATTAGCAACAATAGAATTAAATGTAGTTGTACTCGTTAAAAATGCAGGAACATTAACAAATAATCCAACTACTGATTGCGACAATGCAGGAATTAGTTGAGGAAGTAATGCTAAATAAATAGAAAAAGTATCTAAACCAAGTCCTTGATAGTATATTGGATTTGCAGCAATAATTTGGTCAAACCCAGGAACTAGCCAAGTGACGTATGGATTGTTAAATGTTTGCTGAGTTGCGTTACCCATTAATGTTGCATTTCCACCACCCCAATATGCAGGTCCGTGATCACGGAACATTGTTTGAACATCACTACTTGTGGTTGCTTGACTTGCAGATAATCTAAATGAGCTATTGTCACCAGTCTTAAATACAAAAGCAGCTTTTGGTGAA
Organism: uncultured Bacteroidota bacterium; assembly: GCA_902595555.1. GTDB lineage: Bacteria > Bacteroidota > Bacteroidia > Flavobacteriales > Flavobacteriaceae > Eutrophosalina. The sequence continues at coordinate 205,057 of CACJQM010000001.1, forward strand.
AAAGCACCTTCATTTATATTTGTGTATTGATCATATCTTCCTCCTAAGACTAGGTGAACATTATCTGAGATTGCAGTTCTACTTTGGAAGTATGTTCCGTAAACTCTAAATTCTGATCCTGTAGCATCATTTCTTCCGAAGATACCACCTTTACTTTGCGTTTCAGGTGATGCACCTACAGGCCAGTTAGAATTAAACTTACCCATTTTGTGCTCAACACCAGCACTGAACGAAGTATTAATTGCATCAAATGTTAAATCATATTGAGCTGATACGTGACTTTCAGAATAGTCAGTTGTATTTTTAAAAGTTGTTCTTGGTGTAGTTCTGTAATAAAATCCTTGATCATCTCCTTCGAAAGGACTATTGCTTTCAGAAAAACTATACTGAGCAGTAAGGTTACCGCTTTTCATTCTTACATTAAAGAATTGATTACGATTATTTTCAAAAGCTTCGGCATAAAATTCGCTCCATGAAACTCCCTCTCTACCTGTAATTCCAGCCTGAGCTGTAACTTCAAGACCAGATGTTGGTCTAAAATATAAAGTCGCATCAACATTGTATCCTGTAGCTTTGTCTAATAACTGACCTCCAGTTTGTAGTGCTGTGGTATCGTCGATTTCATACTCTCCATTTTCACTGTATCTCGCGTTAATTTTATAACCAAAAGTACCATCATCATTAGCAGCGGCATGTCTTAAAGATGCTTGAAAAATGTCCCAGTTTCCTTTTCCTAACATTGATTCTTGATTTGCTAGTCCACCTGAAGACACCTCTATTGATGTTCCTGGATGCTTAAAAGGATCTTTTGTCATGAAATGTACAACACCAGAATTTGTGTAGGCACCATAAGTGGAAGAAATTGTACCACCTCTTACAACTTCAATTTTTTCAAGATCAAGTCCAGATAAGCTAGAATTAGCAGCATCAAATACCTGTAGACCAATTGTTGAAATTTGTCTGTGATCCAACAATACTACAGTTGATGTGTTAAAGACACTAGCTCTGTCTCTCAGAGTTATATTATATCTGTTAGCACCTTGTCTGTCTAGGGTAAGTCCAACAACGTTATCCAATAGCTGAGTTACGTTAGTAGTAGGTCTATTTTCAATTGTTTTGGAGTCGATTACTGTTACTGAAGCAGCAGCATCAACAGATTTTTCTGTTTTTTTAGATGCAGAAAAAACTTCCTCTCCAGAATTTCCTTTTTGTTCCTGAGCATTCACAAATAGAATACCAGACATTATAAAAAGAAAGCTAGATAAATAGAATTTAAGTTTCATAATATTTTGTTTGTTAATTATTTTCTCGGGTCTAATTTAAGAATATTTTCATATTCTAGAGTTATTTTGTGCAAATTTACACATTATATTGTAAATCGCATATCTGTAAAAACTCACAAATCGAGGATTATTCCCAGATTACATCATCTGTAGAATTATACCATTCTTGATAGTTTCCAGAGAATCTTTCATCAATTTTGGCACGTTTAATTTTTAGAGTAGGTGTAGTCAATCCATTTTCAGGGATCCATTCTTCTTTTACTAATATGATTTTTTTAATTTTTTTGTAACCATCCAGATCAGAATTAATATCGGATAAAAATTTAGATAATTTTTTAGACACACCATTTTTATCAGATTTAGCTTTTTCTGATGGAACAGCAAGCAATATAGGTTGATCAAGCCCAAGTCCAACTACACACATTTGTTGAAATTCAGTAATATTTCCGAAAAGTGATTCTAAAACACTTGGTTCAATATATTTTCCTTTGCTTGTTTTGAAAATATCCTTAACCCGTCCAGTTATATAGAGAAATCCATCATCATCTATATATCCTAAATCACCAGTATGAAGCCACCCATCCTTTAAAGTTTCATTTGTTACTTCTTCATTTTTATAGTAGCTGTCTAGTAAAAATGGCCCTGTCATACATATTTCTCCTTCATCTGTTATTTTTAATTTCACACTTGGACTACTTACTGTACCTACAGATCCAACTCCAAGAGGTTGATAAGGGTCTAGAGCAGTACAAACACAACAGTTTTCAGTCATCCCATATCCATTAAAAATATAAATTCCAATAGTCTTGTACCAATCAATTAGTGAAACTGGTAATGCTGCAGCACCAGAAACAACAACTCTAACTTCAGTTAATCCAAGTGCAGCTTTAAGTTTTTTCTTAATTAAGGATGAAACTAAAGGTATTTTTAAAAATATATTTAGTTTCTTTTGGGACATCTTAGCCAAAATCTTTTCCTGAAATTTTGTATATATCCTTGGAACACCTTGGAACGTTGTAGGTTTAGTATCTGCAAGGTTTTGGCCAAAAGTTTCCAATGATTCAACAAAAGAAATACTTCCACCATACCTTAAGGCTGTCCATTCAATACAAATTCTTTCAAAAATATGGTTTAAAGGTAGGTATGAAATAAATCTGTTATCTCCACCTACATCAATCGCTAATGGATTATACGCTTCATGAATTTCTCTTGTATTCATTAATGATTGGTACTTGATAACAGCTCCTTTTGATGCACCAGTAGTTCCTGATGTAAATATTATTGTCCATACATCATCAACCGCTGGATAATAATTTTCAGTTTGTGGATCAAACTTATTTATAAAGTCATGCCACTGATGTCCTTCATCAACTTTTGAATTACCTTCATAATGTGGAAATGCAATTATTGGCAGATTTTCAGTATCAATACCTTTTTTCATTTCATCCCAATTTCCTTCAAGCTTACCAACAAATAATGCCTCTACATCACCAAATTCAATCAAATGATTCATTTCATTTGATTTAAGTGTTGGGAAAAATGGAACAGAAACATAGCCAGCCATAGTTATTGCTAAGTCTGCTATAATCCATTCACTACAATTTTTTGAAACTAAACCAATATGACTCTTTTCTTTTAGCCCTAGACTTTTCAATCCAGTTGCCAGTTTTCTGGCAGTTAAACCTACCTCACCCCATGTATAATCTTTCCAATCATTACCTTTAGGTTGTCTCAGAAATACCTTGTCTTTTAGTTTTGTTTCACAATCGTAAAAAGGAAAATCGAATTTTTTGGTTGACATAGTTCACAATTTATAAAAAATACATTAAATGATTATATTAAAGGCAAATTAATTATTATCAATATGAGTAATTCAAATTACAAAACTGAAATTGACAATTTAAGTAATCTTTCAAATTATATAGGTAAAGAGGTTGGATTGAGTGAATGGTTTAAGATAACACAGGATGATATTAATACATTTGCTAAGTTAACACATGATGAACAGTGGATACATATTGATATTGAAAAGTCTAAAAAATATTCACCATACAAAACAACTGTTGCCCACGGTTTTTATATCTTATCTCTTGGGACTAAGTTCGTATATGAAACATTCAATGTCAAGAATGTAAAAATGGGAGTTAACTATGGTCTGGACAGAGTTAGATTTATGAGCCCTACTCTTTCCGGAGGATATGTTAGAGGTCGAGTTGCCTTAATGAATGTTGAATATTCACCTGGAACAGCCAAATATAAAATGTCAATTACTTTTGAGTTTAAAGGACAAGATAAGCCTGTTTGCGTGGCTGAATTTTTGGCAATGGCATATGAGTAAAAAATACATTCTTTTTAAATCTCATTTTTCCTATTTTAGCAAGAGAAATTTAAACCATCAAAGATTTAAACCTTTTTTAAATTATGAGTAATAAATACATTGATTTTGAAACATTAAAATTCATGCTTTATGAGGTTCATGGATTAGAGAAAATGTTGGATAAAAAAAGATTTGAGGATTATGATAAGGAAGCCATAGACCTTTTTATTGAATCTATTAAAGAATTTTCGGACAAAGAATTATATCCCGTTTTTAAAGAAATGGATGAAAATCCTGCTTATTATAAAGACGGTAAAATACATGTTCATGAAAAGGTAAAGACATTAATGTATAAAGGCGGAGAAATGGGAATTATTTCTGCTTCATTTGACTATAAAGATGGTGGGATGCAAATGCCATTATTAGCGCATACAGCAGCAATGTTTATATTGGAAGCTGCTAATAATCATTTACCAGGATATGCCGGTTTGACTCAAGGTGCAGCAGAGCTTATCATTCATTTTGCTGATGAAGATCTAAACAAAAAATATGTTCCAAATATGCTTAGTGGAAAATGGGGTGGAACAATGTGTTTAACCGAACCTCAAGCAGGTAGTTCACTTTCAGATATAACAACTAAAGCAACTAGAACTAAAAATGGGTATTTTAATATTTCTGGACAAAAAATCTTCATATCGGCGGGTGATAATCACTTCACTGAAAATGTTGTCCACCTATTGTTAGCTAGAATTGAAGGTGCTCCAGCTGGAACAAAGGGTATTTCATTATTTATAGTACCTAAAAATAGACCAAATGATACTGAATCTTTGGATTTTAACGATGTAAATACGATTGGAGATTTTCAAAAAATGGGTCAAAAGGGATATTGTACATCTCACCTGAGCTTTGGTGATAATAACGATTGTAGGGCATGGTTAGTAGGAGAAGAAAATAAAGGACTGTACTACATGTTTTTAATGATGAATGCAGCCAGGATTGCTGTAGGAAGAGGAGCCTCAGCAATTGCAACAGCCGCATATCATGCTTCATTAAACTATGCTAATGAAAGACCTCAGGGTAGAAAACTGTCAGCATCAGGAAAGAAAAATCCTGATGAAAAACCATCACTAATTATAGAACATCCTGATGTTCGAAGAATGCTATTATTACAAAAATCAATGTCAGAAGGATCGATGTCATTAGTTTTTTTAGCAGCAAAATATTATGATTTAGAAAATACTGCAGAAACCAAAGAAGAAAAGTATAAATACAAAACTCTTTTGGATATGATTATCCCCGTAGCAAAAACATACCCTTCAGAAGCTGGAAATATTTCAGTAAGTAATGGAATTCAAGTTCTTGGCGGATACGGTTTTTGTTCTGATTTTATACTTCAACAGTACTACAGAGATATTAGAATTTCATCTATATATGAAGGTACTACAGGAATTCAGTCTCAAGATCTTTTGGGAAGAAAGATAACTATGGAAAATGGAAAAGGATTGGAATTATTATCTACTGAAATAATAAAATCTATTTCAAAAGCTAATAAAGACGATGATCTAAAAATTTATGCCAGTATGCTGAGTGAAAAAATTGATTTAACTCAAAAGGTTTTGAAAAAACTTATGCCATTAGCATTAAAAGGGGATTATGAAAGATTTTTAGCTGATGCATCAGTTTTTATGGAGTTTTTTAGTTTGATAATAATATCATGGAGTTGGCTGGATATCGGAATTGTTGCTAAAAATCACTTAGAAAAAAATAATTTTGATCAGAAGCTACTAAAAGGTAAGTTAGAAGCAATGAAATACTTCTTTTTATATGAGTTACCAAAAACTACTGGATTAGCTGAAATATTGATGAATTTATCTGATGTCACTATTAAAAAAGAAGAGGACTATTTAAGTTAATATTAGTCAAATCCTCAATTTTGCTTGCTATTTCTAGAATATCTTTAAAAATCCAATATAAATATTTAACATATTTTAAATTTCAATAATTATAGTTTAGAAATTTATTTAGAATTGTTCTAAACTAATTATCTTTACAAAAACCAAAAAAATTATGAAAAAAATTATATTAACAACCATTTTATTTTTAACAACATTATTCTCATTTGGCCAATATTTTGTTATTGGTGAAATGGATTCTGAAAATCAATCTGACACTATGGAATTTCTTGATCTATGGATGAGTGGAACAAAAGAAGTTGTTGGAGAAAACTTAAACATGTCTATTTTTCAAAAAGAATTATCTAACACTCATTTTTTTGTAAGATCTGTATCTACACTGCAAGAATGGGTTGATCAGGAAAATGCTTCTGATGAAGTTGGAGCCAAAGTTTTTGCAAAAATGGGTCAAGTTGAAAATATCCAAGATATATTTCAATCTTTCCTTAAAGCAACTGATTTTAAGGGTGCAAGATTATATGAGCTAATGCCTGAATACAGTAATATGGATGGATATTTTGCTATGTCGCCTGAGGAAAAGAAAGAATATAAGTACAGAAGAGTTGTTCATTATAATTTAACTGATGCTGGTGAACAACCTTTTTTAGACAATCAAAAGTTTTGGATTGATGCTGACAAAAAGCTAGGTGTGAATTATTATTACGCATTGATGAAGCCAGTATTTGCAACTGACTCTGATTTTATGTTAGTTCTTTTAGACAAAACAAGATTTGACTACCACAAAAATTGGTCTGAAAGAATGGATAAAAGATTCTCAGACCCTGATTTCAATAATAATTATGAGCAAACTCAAAAAGCACCTGTAAGTTCCGTTGTTGATGAATGGAATTTAACTTTATTGGATCAATACACATATTAATTATAACACTAAAAAATACTATGAAAAAAATAATATTATTGCTTTTATTGATAAGCTTTACAGCTTGTAATACAAGCCATCCAGATTACGAGGCAAATAAAAAATTAGCTCAAAAATGGGTTGAAACATTTGAAACCCAAAATATGGCTCTTTGGGAAGAGGTAGTCTCAGAGGATCTTCTCGATGTTGCTCCAATGTATGGGATGGGACAAGTTGATTATGCGACTTCAAAACAAGTTGCTCAATTTTATGTAGATAACTATACTGATGTTAAGTTTAACAATCCTGTTTGGCTTCCTGGTATAGATACTTTAACCATGAAGCCTGATGGAAGTGTTAGAGCTTATGGGACTTGGACAGGAAAAAGTAATTCTACAGGAAGAGATTTTAGTATTACATCGTATCATAATTTTGATTTCAAAGATGGTAAAATTACCTCAACTGGAGAGTATTTTGATGCTACAGGAATGGTAAATGCTGTTGGTCCAGTTGACAGAAATGTTGTTATTTTCACAGCAAAAGTTAGCAAGAAGAATATCGATAAATTCCAGAAATTAATGGACTCAAAAGATGGATTGACAGTTACCAGAAATGCTGATGGATGTACTCATTTAGAAGCTTTTTATAATGAAGAAAATGAAACCTATTTCATATATGAATATTGGGACTCATATGAGCAATATGAAACTTACTTAGATTGGAGGTTTAATATTGAAGAACCAAGTTTTGTAGCAAAGGTAATACCTTTAGTCAAGGGCGGAGAAGCTGGTATGTCTGCTAATTACAATAACAAACATTATAACTTTTATTAATTATGAAAAAAATACTAATACTATTTATTATAACAGCTTTTATAAGTTGTGATACAAAAACAGTCGAAGTTGAAAAATCAGCTGGAATGACTTATAATGGCACAAATGAGGGTAAAAAATTTCAGCTTGGATCTGATGAATCTACCAAATTAGCTGTAGATGCAATTTTAGCATATGCAGATGGAAATTTTGATTTCATGAATGAGGTTTCTGCTGACACTGTAATGTTTTTTGAACCATCAATGGGAAAACCTATTGCTGTTGTTAATCCGGCAAATGAGTTTCTATCTCAAATTCAATCACCATATGATTCAATAACAAGATATATTTGGAATGCTGTTCCTTTAAAAAGAGAGGGTGATGATTTCGAAACCGTAACTGTCTCTTTTCGTGAAAACAGATACAAGGATGGTGAGGTTGAAAAATTTAGAGTTGTTGATAAAATTTTTATTAGAGATGGTAAATTTTTTAGGGTAAATCAGTGGAATGGAATTATTGATTAATTTTGTCAAAAATTATACAACTATGAAAAATATATTTTTATTAACATTCATGGCACTTTTCATGTTTTCATGTGATGCGCCTGTGCCTGCTGAAACTGAGGCAGAAAGAGCTCCAGGCTTTTTAAATAGAGGTGGAGAGATATTTGACGCAACTGATGCAAATCCTGAAAATCTTGATTTATGGGATAAATATATTGATGCTCATAACAATAGAGATTTAGAAACAATTCGCGAGATGAATGCTGATTCTACTGAAACCATGGGAGCATTTAGAATTTATGACCCAGCTGGAGGAGTTGTAGACAGTCCTGATGCTCACATTGAAAGGTTAAGTGGTTGGTTTGCTGCAGAAGATCCTAAGTGGAATACTTTTTTCTCATACACTATGAAGGTTGATGGCCAAGTTGGAGAATGGGTTATTTCTGGTCATACACTAACTACTACTGTTGATGGAGAGGAGAAAACTGTTTATGATATAGCAGATGTCTATATTGAAGATGGTAAAATAGGCGCTTTTTGGATATATACAAGAGCTTCAGCTTCACAATAAATAAACTACACTTTTAAATTGAAAGGGGGATTTTATCTCCCTTTTTTTTTGTATTTTTTTAAAATGAATAGACAAAGCTCAATTGATGAATTCTTAAATTATTTAGAGGATAGGATTGAAAATGAGGATTATAAAAATTCTGTTCATAAAATAACTTTTATGACGACAGTCCATGTAATAAAAAAAATAATAGGAGAAAAATGAAAAACGCCATTCTATTTATACTAATTTCCTTTTTTCTCTCATGTGAAAAAAGTACAAATCAACCTAAAGTAATTGCTTACTATACAGGAAATGGAGAAACTATTAATGAATTTGATTTAACAGGTGTTAATCAGATAATTTATAGCTTTTTACATCTTAAAGGAAACGAACTTGCAATCGATAATGAAGCTGATAGTATTAGTCTTCTTGGAATAGTTAATCAAAAGAAAAATCACCCGAACTTAAAAGTGTTAGTATCATTAGGTGGATGGGGTGGATGTAAAACATGCTCAGATGTTTTTAATACAGAGGAAGGTAGAGATGATTTTGCAAAGTCTACAGCTAGAATTATTGAGGAGTATGATGCTGATGGTATTGATTTAGACTGGGAATATCCTGCAATTTCGGGATTTCCTGGACACACATACAGACCTGAGGATAAAGATAATTTTACAGATTTAGTTGTGAGATTAAGAAAATATATGAAAAAGGGTGATATTTTGAGTTTTGCAGCTGGTGGATTTGATAGGTTTTTTGACAATTCAATTGATTGGGAAAAAGTGATGCCACTTATTGATAATGTAAATTTAATGAGTTATGACCTTGTCAGTGGTTTTTCAAAATTTACAGGTCATCATACTGGATTATACTCAACTAATGAACAAAAAAGATCTGGTGATTATGGAGTTAATTATCTAAAAAAAATTGGTGTTCCTGCACAAAAAATTGTTTTAGGTGCTGCTTTTTATGGAAGAGTATATGAAAACGTATCAAATGAAAACAATGGATTATATCAAAGTGGAAAATTCAAAAGGGGTATAGGTCACTCGAATTTTGAAGAACAAACTAAGGGTTTTGAATTTTATTGGGATTCAATTGCTAAAGCACCATATGCATATGACAAAGAAAATAAACTATTTTTAACCTATGATGATAAAAAATCTGTTAGACTAAAATCAAAATACGTCAAAGAAAATGGACTTCACGGAATTATGTTTTGGCAGTTGATGAACGATAAAAAAAGTGATGGCTTATTAAAAGTAATGGTTAATGAAATAAACGGTAAGCAGTAATTCTATAAATTATCTTGTTTCCAGAATGCTATTCCACCTGCTTGTTTTCCAACCTCAATAGAACTTATTAGTTGATAATTTTCTAAACTTATTACATCAACAATTCCTGGCTCTCCCCCAATTCCCTCAACTGAGATAAATGCATATTTACTATCTGATGATATAGCTATTCCATGCGAAACACTAGTAGTATTTTTAATTTCTCCTAATAGTTTTTTATCATCTAGGTTCCAAATAGCTGTTTTCCCTTCGCTTTTGATTGTACCAATCAATAATTTACCATCAGGTGATATTTCTAAATTGTAAGGGCCTTTACCAGTCTTAAATCTATCAGAAACTTTCCAAGCATCTAAGTCAACTTCAATTACTTCATCAGAGCCATTTCCAGCTACATAAGCTAAATTCTGCTTAGGATGTGGAATCACCCATGTTGGTTTAACCATTGAATGTTTCATTCCATCCATTGATTTCATTTCATCCATTGATTTCATTTCATCCATTGATTTCATTCCGTCCATTGATTTCATCCCATCATTTTTCATCATTTTATTTTCTAAGTCTAAAGTTCTATTAACTTCAAGTCCAAGAGCGTCAATTTCAAATAATTCACCCGACATCATTGCAACTGAGTATTGAAATAAGCCATCTGGTGAAATCCTTGATCCGTGAGGCATAGATCCTGTTGTTATTGTGGTAATTTCCGTCATCGTTACTGGATCAACTACGGAAACAGTTGATGGTTTCATACTTCCGTGTAGATTAAAATTCACGCAATAAAGAAATCCAGTTGTTGTTGAAACTTGCATTGATGCAGGAAATAAACCTAGAGTAGTTTCATCCACAACCTCATTGCTTTCAGTTGAGTATTTAACTAGTTTACCAAATGGATTACCATGAGCTAATGATAGATACCAAAACTTACCATTTGGATCAACCGTAATTCCGTGTGGACCTTCAATCTCAGTAGGGTATGTGCCAACTGTAATTCTTTCAACCTCATTAATTTCGTTATTTTCAAATTTTAAAAGTGAAACTGTATCATCTGATTCAGATGCAACATACACGAAGTAACTCTGAGAAAAAACAAAATTACTAACTAAAAAAAATAAAATAAATCTTACCATATTAATCAATTGGAGGACTAGCTAAAATTTCAAAAAACTCTAAAAGATTTTTTGCTCCAAATAAGCTATCAAATGACTTGTCTGTTGTGAATTGCATTGTATTTGAGTTATCAGGTTTTGTATCCAATAATTTTAGAGCACCGATACCAGCATTAAAATCTGAGTAAAAGATATGGCCCTTAAAATACTGAGAACCCCATGTCATAGTATTATTTGGGATAAACCCATTAGGTGAACCAGTTTTAAAAGCAGCAATTTCTCTTCCTTGCTTATATAAATCTCCCAATAATTCTCCACTAACATCAATAACTCTTACACCTCCATTATACATTCCTGCATAAACAACATCATCTTCAATCCAAAAGTTGTGGGAGCCGTAACCAGGTAATTCATATCTGGCAACTTCCTTAGGATTCTTTAAGTCTGTAAAATCGACAAAATGTAAAAATCCTGTTGTTTCATTTGCTGCAAAAAAATCTACACCCTCAGGAAATATTTCATCTCCAAGGACTACATAAAATTTCCCTGTTGATTTACTTTTAAACGGGAATGCAGCGTGATTTGCCCCAGTCTTATATTTATAGTTAGCAACAGCAACAGGATTTGAAGGAGATCCACCTGCTAAACCATTTCCAACATCAATTATATACAAACCATCTTTCCAATTTGAAGTATATGCAATACCATCTTCAATCCATATGTCGTGAATAGCAGAGCCAAGTTCTAATTCAAATTTTCCAACACCTTTTGGGTTTTTAGGATCTTCTATATTAACTACTTCAAATTTAGCTGGATTTCCAAAGGCATTTAATGCATAAACATGATTATTGTCAATAAAGACATTGTGAACCCCACCTGTTAAACCATCTGTATACTCGGATAGTACTTTAACGTCACTTGGATTAGAAATATCCAATATTACAAAACCATTTTTTCTGTTTGATGCACCCTCTTTAGTAATAACACATATTTTTGAATCTTTTGAAACTTTTACATCATTTACAATTCTTGCATCAACTTTAATACTATCAACTTTTGTAATATTTGTAGGATCAGTTACATCCCAGAAATAAGCTTTACCATCAAAGAATGTTCCTGATACACCATAATCTTTTCCATCAACTCCTTCAAAAAACCATGCATCAGACGTGTGTTTATCAAATACATCTCCAGTCCCTAATTGCACTATATCTCTTTTAATATCCCGATCAGTAACTTTTATTTTAGTGGAGGACGTTACGTTACCAAAATGTGCGTTTACTGTGTAAAGTCCAGAAACATCGGCTACAAATTTATTTTCCTTTACTAAACCAGAAGCTGAGCTGCTACCATCAAAAGATACTCCGTGAAATGAGTATGTTGGATTTAAATTATTAATTTCTTTTCCTTTATTACCAAGCATTTTGGAACTCAGTGTTACAACATCTCCAGTTCTAACTGAATTGCTGCTTACTGATATGTTAAGTGAAATTACTGGACTGTCTTTAACTTTTATTTTTTTTGTTGCTTTTACACCATCAACTTCAACAGTTAAGGTTGCTTCCCCTTTTTTTAAAGCTTTAACTAGCCCATTAGAATCAACACTTACAATATCTGTATTAGAAGAATTGATATTAGCAATTAAATCATTTCTTTCATTACCATTTGCAGTGACTGATTTGTATGTGAGAGGAACGTAGCTCCCTGCAAAAGCTTCATCTGAAACTTCAATTTTAACTGATTTTGTTTTTGTATAATTTACAGTTACAATAAATGTTTGACTAAGTCTATCACCATTATTTCTTGAATCAACACAAACTGCAACAACTTCGTGTTTACCAGGTTCATTAGCTACTATTTTTCCAGTTGATGGGTCTTGTACTATGGATCCACCAACATTGAAAACACCTTTTTTATTGTAATAAATTATAGTTTCACAATTTCTTGTTGTTCCATCAAAATTTTTAACAAATGATTCTGGCATAAATGTATCACCAACCTCTAATACCAATCCATTTAAATTAGATTCAATAGTTTGGTTTTGTGAAAAATTTATTTGAATAGAAAAAATGAAAAATAATATTGTAATAATGTATCTCATGATAATTTTTGTTTTAAAATTTAAGTTTAATTGTTAATTAAATAACTAGTCCACATACTGATTTGTCATTGAATTGTTAGGCTTAAGATCAGAAACTTTAGCAACACCAATACCAGTGTTGAAATCTGAGTAAAATACATGACCTTTGTATAGTTGAGCTCCCCATACCATCGTGTCATTAGGTATGTAACCATCTGCTGTTCCTGTTAAAATATACCCAATTTCTCTTCCTTGCTTGTAGAGATCTCCAAGTAAGTCTCCACTGATGTCAACTATCCTCACTCCACCAGTATACATACCGACATATAAAATATCATTGTCTATCCAATAATTGTGAGAACCATGTCCAGGAAGTTCATAACGAGCAATTTCTACAGGATTTTTAACATCTGAAAAATCAACAAAATGTAAAAATCCAGCAGTTTCGTTAGTTCCGTTTGGATTTACACCATTTGGAAAAATTTCATCTCCCATAACAGCATAAAACTTTCCAGTAGATTTGCTCTTAAATGGGAATGTTGCATGATTTGCTCCACTATCATAAGTATAATTACCAAAAGCCACTGGATTAGATGGCGTACCTCCTGCTATTCCATTTCCTACATCAACTAGATAAACTCCATCTCTCCAGTTAGAGGAATATGCTATACCATCTTCAACCCAAACATCATGAATAGCTTGCCCTTCTTTACCCAATTCAAACATTCCAACTTCAATAGGGTTTGTTGGGTCTTCAATGTTGAGAATATAATATTTTTGCCCAGCACTAAGTGCGTATACATGTTTTTCATCAATAAATAGATTATGAACACCGCCAGTTAAGTTTTTGGTATATTCTTTTATGATCTTAACGTCGTATGGATTTGTAACATCGATTATGATTATTCCATTCTTTCTATTTGAAGCACCCTCTCTGCTAATTATTGCAATTTTTCCATTAGGGGAAACTTTAACATCATTGACTGTTCTTGCATCAACTTGAACACTATCAATTTTTTTAATATCTGATGGGTTAGTAACATCCCAGAAGTATGCTGTTCCGTCAGCACCCCATGTACCAGTAACAGCATAATCTCTTTTGTCAACTCCTTCAAATACCCAAAAATCTGAAGTGTGTTTATCATTAACAGATCCAGCTCCAATTTTTTTCACTTCTCTTTGAACTTTTCTTTGAAAAACATTAATGATTTTTGATTTTGATGTATTTCCAAATGATGCAGTTAAAATATATTTTCCAGGCACATCACCAACAAATCTACCATCTTGGAGAATTAATCCAGAAGCAGAATTACTTTTATCAAAAGATTTTCCAGTAAATGAATATTTAAGTTTAATGTTACTAATAAGATTTCCTCGTTTATCGTATGCATCAGCTTTCAAATTTATTACATCCCCAGTTCTGACTTTTTCAGGTTTTTGTAAGCTTAAATTAATATTTGTGACAGGATTCTTTTTAATATTAATGGTCTTCGAGGATTTTACTCCATCAAAAACAACATTAATGGTGGCTGATCCAGCTTTGACAGCTAAAACATTATTGGAATCATCGATATTTAATTTATCATTAGATGAATTAATTGAAAATTCTAAGTTTGAAAAGTATCTTTCAGCATTATCTGATTTCCAATAATCGATATCTCTAACAACATCCATTTGATCAGTAATTTTATATGAAAGAGGGATGTATGTGTCAGTGTATATGGACTCATTTTCAGTAATTATGTCTATGCTTTTAACTTTTGGATAATTTATTGTTACGTTAAACGTTCTTCTTATACTTTTTCCACTTCCATAGCAAATTGCAACAACTTCATGATATCCGGGTTCAACTGCTTTAATTGTTCCATTGGCTCTGTTGAATTCCATCACTTTGCCAGTCATACTAAAAGCACCTTTTTTATAATAGTAATATACTCTTTCACAATCATATTTTTTTCCTTGATTATCAACCGAGTATGTTGTTGGTTTATAAATTTGGCCTATATCTAACTTTAGCTCATCTAAATCAGATATCACACTTTTTTCTTGTGAAAAAAGTAATGTAGAAAAAGAAATAAAAATCAATAGTAAGATGTTGTTTTTCATAATGATCAAATTAATTTATTAATATAAATAATTAAAAAAAGGGAATCAAGTAAGATTCCCTTTTTTTGTGACCTCGGCAGGATTCAAACCTACAACCTTCTGAGCCGTAATCAGATGCACTATTCAGTTATGCTACGAGGCCTTGGTGCAAAACTATAATTATTTTAGTTTATTTTTATAATCACTTTAAAATATTAATATTGAAAGAGAAATATGATTTAATTTTTTGTGGAGGAGGTCTTTCAACCTTAATATTTTTAAATAAAATTATTTCTGACAATTATTTTGATGATAAATCAATTTTAGTAATTGAAAAAAATCCAAACTTAATTCCAAAAAAAACATGGAGTTTTTGGGAAAAAAAAGATTCCTATTGGAATGATTTTATAATTAAATCATGGGATAAAATTATTTTCAAAAGCCAAAATGTATTAATCGAGAGAAATCTAAGTAATATGAATTATAAAATGATAAAAAGTGAGTCATTTTATAATCATATTTATGATAAAGTAAAAAGACAACCCAACATTAAAATTAATAAAGGAGATGTAGTTGATGTTCATGACCAAAATGATGGTGTTGTTGTTAAAACAAGAAATGAAACATTTAAAGCTGCTAAAGTTTTAAATAGCATCCCAGATGACTTATATAAAACTAATTTAAATTTTCCTGTTTTGTTGCAACATTTTGTTGGTTGGACAATCAAAACAAATAAGCCTGTTTTCGATGAATCTAAAGCAACCTTGATGGATTTTTCGATCGATCAAAAAAATGAAACTAGATTTATTTATGTTTTACCAACAAGTAAAAATGAAGCACTTGTTGAGTTTACACTATTTTCTAAAGAATTAATAACAAATAGTGAATATGAAAGTGAAATAAAGAAGCACCTTCAATCATTGGGTATTCTTGATTATGATGTTAAACTAAAAGAGACTGGAATAATACCCATGACGTGTTTTCCTTTTGACAATGCTAATACTAAAAACTTAGTAAACATTGGTACAGCTGGTGGATGGACAAAACCATCAAGTGGGTATACTTTCAGATTTATAGATAAGTACTCAGATAAGTTGATTGATTTTATTAAATCTGAAAGAAGTTTTAAAAAATTTAAATTAAGAAATAGATTTTGGTTTTATGACCTGTTATTTATTGATGTTTTATATCATAAAAATCATTTAGGTTCAATTCTTTTTGAAAACATGTTCAAAAAAAATTCGTTTAAATCAATCTTTAGGTTTTTAGATAATGAAAGCAGTTTTATTGAGGAATTAAAAATTATTGGTTCATTTCCAAAATGGATTTTTATTAAATCTTTTTTTAAAAACTTACCTAAAATTATTTCGAATTACTTATAGATTTTAATTTTAAAATCACCATTAGATTTTTTGTAGCCTCTATACATCCCTTCTGTGTTAAAATCCATAGTTATATTACCTTTTGAATCTAGTCCAACAACACCACCACTACCACCTAAGTCTTTAACTTTTTTTAATGTTTTTTTTGAAGCTGATTGAATTGATGAGTTATTGTATTCCATTTGAGATGAAATATCGTAAGCAACAACATTTCTTATGAAGTATTCACCCCATCCTGTTGATGAAATTCCGCATGTTTTATTATTAGCATAAGTACCAGCTCCAATTATTGGCACGTCACCAATTCGATTCCATTTTTTATTTGTCATCCCACCTGTTGAAGTTCCTGATGTAATATTCCCATCTGAATCAAGAGCCACACAACCTACTGTTCCAAATTTATTGTCTGTTAATGAATCTCTTTTCTTTGCATTTCTAAGGGAATTTAATCTCCTCTGAGTAATAAAATATTCATTTTCAACAATTTCTAGATTTTCATATTTTGCAAATGACTCTGCTCCCTTACCAGACAGAAAAACGTGTTCAGATTTTTCCATAACTAGTCGAGCAGCAGATATTGGATTTTTTATTTTAGTTACACCACTAATGGCACCAGCATTAAGATTATCTCCTCTCATGATGGATGCATCCATTTCAACAATACCAGCATTAGAAAGTACAGAGCCTTTGCCTGCATTAAATAATTCAGAATTTTCTAAGATTTTGATAGTTGCCTCAACCGCATCTATGCTAGAACCATTTTTTTCTAAAATATTGTAACCCGCATTAATTGCTTCTTCCATTTTTTGGATGTAAGCATTTTCCATTTCATCAGACATATTTTTCTTTAAAATTGTTCCAGCTCCACCATGTACAACAATGGCATACTCAACTTCATTTGTTTCACAACTATAGAATAATGATAAAAAAAATAAAAGAAGAAGTAATCTCATAACTAAAGAGAGTTTTTAGTTATGAAATATCTATAGCCTATAATTAGCAATTGTAATTTGCTAGCTCTTTTTAAATCCAGATGTTTTTTTGTAAAGCTTGGTAAAATAATCTTATTAATTTTTGCTAAAAATTGAAATATAAGTTTGCTTATCATCTAATGCAATATACAATACATGTACTATCTTAGCAAAATAAAATGATAACTCAAGTATTTTTATTAATATCTGGACTACTACTACTTATTGTTGGAAGCAATTATCTATTAAAATCTGCGGTTGATCTTTCCATTAAGCTAAATTTATCTAAAGTTGTTATAGGCTTAACTGTCGTGTCATTCGCTACTTCGGCCCCAGAACTACTTATTAGTCTTAGTTCTGCTCTTAAAGGATCTGCTGACATTGCAATTTCAAATGTAATAGGCTCTAATATTGCGAATTTAGGATTAGTACTTGGTACAGTACTTTGCTTTATCAATATTAAAATACCTAAATCAAATATAAAATATGATTGGACTTTTTTAATGCTTATTAGTTTTGTCTTTTTCTATTTTATTAATGATTTTTCTGTTAATAGAACTGAGGGGTTTTTATTGTTTTCGGCACTTATACTTTTTTTAATTTTTATTGTTAAAATTAGAGATGATGAACATGTTGAAGAAATAAAAGTGAGTACTGCCTCAAATTCTAAAATTCTGATATTAATTGTTATTTCTAGTATACTTCTATACTATGGATCAGAATTATTTGTTAACAGCTCAATATATTTTGCAGAGTATTTTGGTGTATCCGAGAGGGTTATAGGTCTTACTTTAGTTGCGATAGGTACGAGTTTGCCTGAACTTGTTACATCACTTGTTGCAATTTATAAATCTGAATTAGACATTTCAATTGGAAATATTATTGGATCTAATATTTTTAATATACTTGCGGTAATTGGATTAACATCTATTGTTACAGATTTAAATATCTTAAGTGAAAGAATATTGAGTTTTGACATTTATGTTATGATTTTCTTCAGCTTAATTTTGGTATTTTTTTATTTGTCAAACAAGAAAAGATTTTTAAACTTTTATCACGGCATTATCTACCTGATGTTATTTATTAGTTACTATTTATATATACTATAAAAAAACACCTTCCTAATAAATATTAAAAAGGTGTTTCTTAAAAAATTAAGAATTAATCTTAAACCTTAGCAGATTTAACTGTTTTGATTATCCTTCCTGCAATTTTATATGGATCTCCATTTGATGCTGGTCTTCTATCTTCAAGCCAACCTTTATAACCTTTTTCAACAGTCATAATTGGTATTCTTATTGAAGCACCACGATCTGAAACTCCATAACTAAATTCATGTATTGATTGAGTCTCATGATCTCCAGTTAACCTTTGATCATTGTAAGCTCCATAAACTTCAATATGTTCTTTGACTACAGGTCTAAATGCTTCACAAATTTTTTCATATGTTTCTTTAGACCCACAAGTTCTAAGAGTTGTATTTGAAAAGTTAGCATGCATTCCTGATCCATTCCAGTCCGTAGCACCAAGAGGTTTTGGATGGTATTCAATAGCTAAACCATATTCTTCAGCTAATCTTTCTAAAAAATACCTAGCAATCCACATTTCATCACCTGCCTTAGCAGCTCCTTTTGCAAATGTTTGAAACTCCCATTGTCCGGCAGCAACCTCAGCATTTGTCCCCTCAACAGTTATACCTGCATCTAAGCATATATCTAAATGTCTTTCCATTATTTCTCTTCCGAAAGCATTTTTACCACCAACAGAACAATAGAATTGTCCCTGTGGAGTCTGATCTTTTGGAAAACCTAAAGGAAGGTTAGTTTCAGGATCCCACAAGAAATATTCCTGCTCAAGACCAAACCAAAAGTCGTTGTCATCATCGTCAATGGTTGCTCTCCCATTAGATTCGTGAGGAGATCCATCAGGATTCAATACTTCAGTCATAACTATCCATCCATTTTTTCTAACTGGATCTGGATAAATTGCAACAGGCTTCAAAAGACAATCTGATGATCCTCCTTCTGCCTGTCTAGTAGAACTACCATCAAACGCCCACATCGGACAGTCTTCAAGTTTTCCACTAAAATTTTCTATAATTTTTGTTTTACCTCTAAGGTTGGCAGTTGGTTTATAACCATCTAGCCATAAATATTCAAGTTTGGATTTGCCCATAACAATTGTAGATTAAGTGTTTATGGGATATAAATGTATAATTATTTTTAAAAAAAATATCGTACTTGAATTCAATTTTATTGCTTTTTATTAACATCACATTTATTACTGTAATTTATTTTCTTTTTAACAATTTTTGCATCTATTTTTTAATAATTTTTTAATTAAAGATTGCATTTATAATTCTTTATTTTTTTTGAATCTTTTATAACCCTTATCTTTGAATTAATATTCGTTAGTTGAACAATTCATCAAAATATGACAGCAGAGGAGTTTCATTTGATAAGAAAGAGGTTCATGATGCGATAAAAAATATCGATAAAGGTCTATTTCCTAATGCATTTTGTAAAATAATTCCTGATCTAATATCCGGCGATGATGATTATTGTATTGTTATGCATGCTGATGGTGCTGGAACTAAGTCATCTTTAGCTTATGCATACTGGAAAGAAACAGGAGATTTGGATGTTTGGAAAGGAATCTCGCAAGATTCATTAATAATGAATATTGATGATCTAATCTGTGTTGGAGCTATTGATAATATTATAGTTTCATCAACTATTGGAAGAAATAAGAAACTCATTCCGGGTGATGTTATAAAAACCATTATTGAAGGAAATGAATATGTTATTTCAAAATTAAATTCACACGGTATTAATGTAAAATCATCTGGTGGTGAAACTGCAGATGTCGGTGATTTGGTTAAAACCATAATTGTTGATTCAACTGTGGTTTGCAGATTAAAAAAAGACGATGTAATTGACAACTCAAATATTAATGCTGGCAATGTTATAGTTGGATTAGCTTCATTTGGAAAAACCAATTATGAAGATCAATATAATAGCGGTATTGGAAGTAACGGCTTGACATCAGCTAGGCATGATGTTTTTGATAAATATCTAAAAGATAAATTTCCTGAAACATATGATAATTCTCTTCCAGATGATTTAATTTATTCAGGATCTAAAAAATTAACAGATAAAATTGAAGGAACTAATTTAAATGCAGGTCAATTAGTTCTATCGCCTACTAGAACGTATGCGCCTGTCATGAAAGAAATTTTTTCAAAAATTAACAGAAAAAAAATTAATGGATTAATCCACTGTAGTGGTGGAGCTCAAACAAAAGTTATGAACTTTGTTGAGAACAAACATATTATAAAAGATAATTTATTTGATATTCCACCTGTATTTAATTTAATACAAAAAGAATCAGGTACTAATTGGAGAGAAATGTATCAAGTATTTAACATGGGGCATAGATTGGAAATATATACAGATGGTAACACTGCTGATGAAATAATTAGTATTTGTGACTCATTTAGTTTAGAGGCAAAAATTATTGGAAGAGTTGAGGAAAATAGCACCAATAAACTAACAATTAAATCGTCAAAAGGACATTTCAATTATTAATATGCTAGAGAAACTAAAAATATTAGAAGATAGATTCAATGAACTTTCAGATTTACTCACTAAGCCTGATATAATTTCTGACCAATCCAGATATATTAAGATTTCAAAGGATTATAAAGACTTAAAGACTGTCATTGATAAAAAAAATGAATACGAAGAAGTTCTTTCAAATATTTCTGAAGCCAAGGAAATTATAAAAAATGAAAATGATAAAGAGATGATTGAGTTGGCAAATTTAGAATTGAATGAAGCTCAAGCCAAAGTGGTAAAGATTGAGGATGATTTAAAGAAATTATTAATCCCTAAAGATCCAGATGATCCTAAAAATATAGTAATGGAACTCAGAGCTGGAACCGGAGGTGATGAAGCTAGTATTTTTGCAGGTGATCTTTTCAGAATGTACTCAAAATATGCTGAAAAACAAGGCTGGAAAGTAAATCTCGTTGATTATAATGAAGGAACTGCAGGTGGATACAAAGAAATAATTTTTGAGGTCAATGGGGAAAATGTTTATGGAACCATGAAATTTGAGTCTGGCGTTCACAGGGTGCAACGTGTTCCACAAACCGAAACACAAGGAAGAGTACATACTTCAGCAGCAACTGTGATTGTCCTACCGGAAGCTGAAGAATTTGATGTTGAGTTAAATATGCAAGATGTAAGAATCGAAAGGACTACATCAACAGGACCAGGTGGTCAATCTGTAAATACTACATACTCTGCTATTAAATTACATCACGAACCAACTGGAATAATAGTGAGTTGCCAAGATCAAAAATCACAACATAAAAATCTTGATAAAGCTCTTAAGGTTTTAAGATCAAGGTTGTATGAGCTTGAAATGAAAAAAAGAGAAGAAGCAGATTCAGCAAAAAGAAATTCAATGGTATCCTCAGGAGATAGGTCGGCAAAAATTAGAACATATAACTATCCTCAAGGTAGAGTTACAGACCATAGAATTAATTTAACTTTATATGATTTACAAAATATTGTTAATGGCGATATTGATAAACTTGTAGAAGAATTAAAAATTGTTCAGGATTCAGAATTAATAAAAAATGAAGAATTATAATTTATGAACTTAAATCAATTAGAAGAAAATATAATATCAAAAAAAACATTTTTATGTTTAGGTTTAGATACTGATATTGATAAAATACCAAAGCATCTCCTGTCACAAGATGATCCCGTTTTTCAGTTCAATAAATTATTAGTTGATAGGCTCTCTAAAAAAATAGCTGCAGTAAAAATTAACACTGCTTTTTATGAGGCTAGGGGAGTTGATGGTTGGAATTCTCTTGAAAAAACAATTAAGTATATTGGAGATAATCATCCTGATTTATTTACTATAGCTGATGCAAAAAGAGCTGATATTGGTAATACCTCAAAAATGTATGCAAAAGCTTTTTTTGAGAAGATGCCATTTCATTCTATTACCTTATCTCCTTATATGGGTCATGATTCCGTGACAGAATTTTTAAATTATGAAAATAAGTATGCTATTCTATTAGCTCTAACTTCAAATGATGGTGCTGTTGATTTTCAGTTACAGAACGACTTGTATTTAAGTGTAGTATCAGAGTCTCAAAAATGGCAAAATGCTGATAGAATTATGTATGTTGTTGGTGCAACTAAGTCTGATTATTTATTGAAAATTAGAAATATTAGTGAGAAAAGCTTTTTATTAATTCCTGGCGTAGGAAGTCAAGGTGGTGATTTTGAAAATGTAATTTTGAATTCAACCCAAAAAAATAAAAGAATACTTGTAAATATTTCAAGAGCTATAATTTATGCTGGAAATGATGAAAATTTCCTCGATTCATCTGAAAAAGTTGTTGACCACTACAATAGCAGAACTTCATTTTAAAAAAAAAGAGGTTGTCCCATGAAAACAACCTCTTTTATTAGACAATAATCTAAACAACTAACAAACTATTACGGATATTATTATCTAATACTAAAATCACCATAAGCTCCAGTGCCATGCTCAGCAATATCTAAACCTTCAGCTTCTTCTTTTTCATCAACTCGCAGTCCAACTATTCCTTTAACAAGCAAGGTTATTACTGTAGCTCCAATCACACAAAATAATCCAGCAATTCCAACACAAGCTAGTTGAACCATAAATTGTTGAAAACCTGCTAGCTCTCCAAATATTCCAACAGCTAATGTTCCCCAAATTCCACAAAATAGGTGTACAGGTATTGCTCCAACTGGATCATCTAGTTTGCATTTATCTAGCAGAGCAACAGAAAGAACAACAATAACACCAGCAAATAAACCAATTAAAATTGCAGAACCAGGCAGCATTTGGTCAGCACCGGCTGTAATACCAACTAATCCACCTAAAACTCCATTCATAAACATTGTTAAGTCAAGATTCTTATATAGAATACCTGAAAATAAAGCAGCACCAATTCCACCTGCAGCTGCGGCTAGGCATGTTGTAACTAAAGTTAAAGATGTTAGTGCAGGATCTGCTGATAATACTGATCCTCCATTAAATCCAAACCAACCGAGCCATAGAATTAAAACTCCTGCAGCAGATAAAGGAATATTTGATCCTGGAATAGCCACAGGCTTTCCATCACTGTCAAATTTACCTTTTCTAGCACCTAAGAAATAAATTACAACTAAGGCACCCCATCCTCCAACAGAGTGAACTAATGTTGATCCTGCAAAATCGTAAAATCCTACATCTTCTGTAAAAGTACTAAAAGCACCTCCTCCCCATTGCCACGATCCAACAATTGGATAAACAATAGCAACGTAAAGAAAAGCAATCAACATGAAAGAAAAAATCTTGATTCTTTCAGCTACAGCTCCAGAGATTATTGTTGCAGCAGTTGCTGCGAACATTCCTTGAAACAAGAAATCAGTCCAATAAGTGTAACCACCATCAGCATATGTTAATTGATCATAATCAGCTCCAGGATCTAAACCTGGACCCGCAAATCCTAACCATCCATCAATAAGTCCAAATTCACCGGGATACATTAAATTAAATCCAAATGCACAATAGACAATTAGTCCCATTGTAATCACAAAGAAGTTTTTAAATAAAATATTTATTGTGTTTTTCTGTCTAGTTAGACCGACCTCTAAGAATGAAAATCCTAAATGCATAAAAAAGACTAATGCAGTACAGATCATCATCCAAACGTTATTTGTAGTTAATAATTCCATAATTTTAGTTTATTGATTTAGTTCCTTTTTCACCTGTTCTTATTCTGTAAGCTTCTTCAATATCAGTAACAAAAATCTTCCCGTCACCAACTTGGTCAGTGGATCCTGATTTTAAAATCGCTTTTACAGTTACATCCAAAAATGAGTCTGAGACTACTATTGATAAGTACCTTCTCTGAATATCTGAGGTGCTGTAACTTATTCCTCGGTAAACCTTACCGATCTTTTGATTTCCAACACCAGTTACATCCCAGTAGCTGAAAAAATTTACTTCAACTGCTTGTAGCGCGTCTACAACTTCGTTGAATTTTGATTTTCTAATTATCGCTTCTACCTTTTTCATAATAATTATTAAAAACTAGCTCCGAAGACTATGAAAGCAGCTTCAGATTTTGGGTTAAATATGAAGGATGAAAATAAAGGCAAAGAGTAATCATCAGTAATCTTGATTTCCTTACTATATCCAAACGATACATTACATATAGCACTTTCTCCTGCACCAACATAAAAAGCATCAGCACTATCGCTTCCGAATCCAATGGCAAAATCAACATCTCCTAGTCCAAATCCCGCTTCAATGTATAATGTTTCTAGGTCAGGGAAATAACCACCCATGAGTGATAATCCACCAATTTCTGTTGATGCAGAAATTTCTAAGTCACCCTCAAAAAAACCGCCTGAGCTGTAAGTACCATCACCATCAGGAAAAGTATAATTAGTTACAGTTAAAGCTAATGGACCAAAATCATAAGATACATATGCATCAAGTTCATTTCCGCCACCACCAGCAGTTGTAGGGAAACTTCCCCATAAACCAACTTCAAATCCACCTTTACCGGTAGAAATGTAAGGTTGAATGTGTGGACCTTCGCCAAACTGGGTGCCTCTCCAAACGTAGGAGCTTACAACATCAGCGCCAAAATCCTGGGACTGTACATTTTGGTTTGAAAAAAACAAAAAAGTAGAACCCATTAATAGAATTAATGTTTTAAAATTTTTCATGATATATTAATTAAGTAAATATTTGATGGGCTTAAATTTATGTTTAAATGAATTTGAATTTCAATTAAACAAATAGGAAATATTGATTTTTTAAGGAATTCAAAAAATTGAGGTTGAAAAAATTAAGATTTAATAAAAAACGATACCAATTTTTTATAAAATCTAAATTTAGAATTAATAAAGCACTGATTTACAGTAATTTAAAAATTAATGTACCTACATAAACAGATACAATTCCAACAATCAAACTGCCTAATAAATAAGCTAAAAAGATGAATATTTCACCATTTTGAATCAATTGTAAGCTCTCGTTTGAGAATGATGAAAATGTTGTAAACCCTCCACAAAGTCCGACGGTTAAAAACACAAATAATATTGAATTGGGATTTTCATTTTTAATGAAATATCCTAAAACTAAACCAAGTATAAGACAACCTAAAAAATTTGATATAAATGTTGAATATGGAAAGTTGTTGTCAGAAACAATTTCAATTTTATTAACTAGAAATCTTAATACACTTCCTAAACCACCGCCAACAAAAACAGCTATAATTTCTTTAAGCATTGACAAGTTTTTTTAATATTACTAACAGTGAAAAAAATACTATGAAACCTACTAATACCCATACAACTCCTTTGTAAGTTTTTTTTAAGTATATATTATCAATTCTATAGCTAATTATTATTGCAATAGTAAAAATTATTACAAAAAAGATCGCAAAAATAAGTTGTCCTTTAGTAAACATATTTATTTTTATAAAGATAATTCAAATATATAATCCTAATGAAAAAACAATTAGATTCTGTTAAACAATTTCATGATACTTATAAAATCGGTTACAGCAATAATCCCATAGCTGACCTTGGTCCTGAAAAAAATAAATTGAGATTTAAATTAATGAGTGAAGAGAATGAAGAATATATAGATGCTGCTAATAATAATGATATTATAGAGGTTGCTGACGCATTAGGCGATATGCTATACATTCTGTGTGGAACCATTATAGAACATGGTATGCAAGATATAATTGAACCTGTATTTGATGAAATTCAAAAAAGTAATATGAGTAAATTGGGTGATGATGGAAATCCTATATTTAGGGAAGACGGTAAAGTAATGAAAGGTCCAAACTACTTTAAGCCAGATTTTAAAAAATTCTTTAATTAATTTTTACTTTCCAATCCTCATATTCAGATGATTTATCATACTGTATATCAGTGAGTTTTTTCTTCAATTCTAATGACCATGGATTATCTAAGTCTGGAAGGTTGAAATCATTATTTTGATAACCAAATGTTTTAATTGGTAAAATAACAACAGCAGTTCCAGTCCCAAAAATTTCTTTTAAACTTCCACTGTCTTGAGCTTCCAACAATTCATCAACAGTTATTATTCTTTCTTCAACATCAATATTTAAATCTTTGGCAAGTTTAATAATACTTTTTCTGGTTATTCCATCCAAAATACTGTCACTAGTTGGTGAGGTTATCAATTTTTCACCTATCCTAAAAAATAAATTCATTGTTCCTGCCTCTTCTATTGACTTATGGTTATTAGAATCTGTCCATATTATTTGCTGATAACCTTCCTCTTTTGCAATCGCAGTTGGATAAAATTGGGCAGCATAATTACCAGCAGCTTTTGCGTATCCAACTCCTCCTTTAGCAGCTCGACTATATTTTTCTTCAATTTTAACTTTAATTTTTTGATTACCGTAATAAGATTTTGCAGGACAACAAATAATCATAAAAGTATATTCTATTGCTTCACTTGCGTTTATGGATGGTTCTGATGCAAAAACAAAAGGTCTTACGTATAATGCATTTCCATCACCTTTCTTTACCCAATCTTTATCAATCCTTAACAATTCAGTTAGGCCATCAAAAAATATTTTTTCTGGAATTTCAGGAATGGCCATTCTTGAAGATGACTTATTAAATCTTTTGAAATTTTCGTCGGGTCTAAATAATATTAAAGAATCCTTATCGCTTCTATAACATTTCATTCCTTCAAAAATTGCTTGTCCGTAATGAAAAACACGAGCAGATGGACTAATTAAAAAATCCTCATAAGGCATAATTTCTCCATCATTCCATGAATTATTCGAATATTTACAAACAAATAAATGATCTGTAAAAATCTTTCCAAATTGGAGATTTTCAAAGTCAACATTTTCAATTTTTGATTTATTAGAAAGTACGATTTTCACTCTGATATTTTATTAATGCAAAATTACAAATTAACTTTGATGTAAAAGATAAAATCTTATAAAATTGAAATTTTTAATTACAGGTGGTACTGGACTGATTGGCAACAGATTATCTAAATTGTTAATTGATAATGGACATTCAGTAAATATTTTAACAAGAAAAATTAAAAATCAAGATAATTCCGGATTAAAATACTTTGTTTGGAACACATCAAAAAAAACTATCGATAACAAATGTATTGATGGGGTAGATGTTATTGTTAATCTGGCTGGTAGTTCTGTTTTTTCACTTTGGACAAAATCTAACAAAAAAATGATTTTAAACTCAAGGCTAGATGCTCTATCAACAATTTATAGATTGATGAAAAAAAAGAAGAATAAGGTGAAGCGTATTATTTCTGCCTCAGCTATAGGTATATATCCAAATCATAAATCTAAAGTTTACTATGAAAATTCAAATGAGATATCTGAAACATTTTTAGGAAATGTTGTGTATGAGTGGGAAAAAAAAGCAAAAATTTTTAGAGATTTTAAAATTGATTTATCTATTATCAGAATTGGACTTGTTTTATCAGAAAAGGGAGGTATTTTTGAGAAATTATTGCAATTAAATAACCTTGGAATTAGTTCGATTATAGATGGTGGTAATCAATGTCAGTCTTGGATCCATATTGATGATTTAGTCAATATTTTTTTATTTACATCAGTAAATAACATAAATGGTTTAGTAAATGGTGTAGCTCCAAATCCGGTTAGTTTTAAAGAATTGCAAAACAACATTTCATCTAATTACAAAAAACCTTTTTTGAGTTTAAACTTTCCAAAAAGTTTTCTGACGATACCTCTGAGTTTTCTTGGATTGTCCGACTTCTATAATGATATGATTGGTTCTAACAAACGAGTTTCCTCAAAAAAAATACAAGATTTAGGTTATAAATTTATTTATCCCTCTTTGGATTAATTAAAATAATCTTATGACATTTTGTCAAAATTAAAATGTTGGCAGTAAATTTGTCAAATAATAATCAGTTATGGCCACGAAAAATAAAAAATCTACAAAAACTAAAACTCCATCACTTAAAGATCAAGTAAAATCTTTAAATGAAAATTTAAACGAAGAAAAAGATAAGTTTTTAAGACTTTTTGCTGAATTTGAAAATTTTAGAAAAAGAACTGCAAAAGAAAGGTTAGATCTTTTCAAAACAGCATCTAGTGAATTAATGACTGCTCTTTTGCCCATTACTGATGATATGGATAGAGCACTTAATGAATTTAAAAAGTCTGAAAATGATGATTTAATAAAAGGTTTTGAATTAATCTACAATAAGTTTCATGATATTTTAAAATCTAACGGTTTAAGTGTAATTGAAGTTAAAATTGGAGACGTTTTTGATT
This sequence comes from uncultured Bacteroidota bacterium, assembly GCA_902595555.1. Taxonomy (GTDB): domain Bacteria; phylum Bacteroidota; class Bacteroidia; order Flavobacteriales; family Flavobacteriaceae; genus Eutrophosalina. The sequence goes on from CACJQM010000001.1 coordinate 233,632, forward strand.
CTGAAAAACATGAAGCCATAACACAAATTAAAGCAACAGATAAAAAAATGATAGGAAAAATTGTAGATGTAGTAGAAACAGGTTATTTGTTAGGTGAAAAAATATTAAGATATCCAAAGGTTGTTGTTGCTAATTGACTTAAATGAAAGAAGATTATTATAAAGTATTAGGTATTGATAAGGGCGCATCTGAAAGTGAAATAAAGAAAGCTTACAGAAAATCAGCAATTAAATACCACCCAGACAAGAATCCAGGTGACAAAGATGCCGAAGCCAAATTTAAACAAGCTGCTGAAGCCTATGAAGTTTTAGGAAATTCTGATAAAAGAGCTAAATATGATCAATTTGGACATGCTGCTTTTGAAGGTGCAGGAGGTTTTGGTTCGGGAGGTATGAATATGGATGATATATTCAGCCAATTTGGTGATATTTTTGGAAGTGCATTCGGCGGTGGATTTGGTGGATTTGGTGGTGGTCAAAGACGTTCCAAAGGAACAAATCTAAGAATAAAGGTTTCGCTAACAATATCTGAAATAGCTAATGGAGTAAATAAAAAAATTAAAGTTAAAAGAAAGGTTCAAGCACCTGGAACCGAGTTTTCAACTTGTTCTCAATGTGGAGGTTCAGGTCAAGTAACTCAAATTACAAATACTATTCTTGGCAGAATGCAATCTACAACTACCTGTAATGTCTGCTCAGGAACAGGAAAAATTGTTTCAAGAAAGGCTCCAGGTTCTGATTCTAACGGTCAAATATTAAGTGAAGAAACCGTTGAGGTAAAAATTCCTGCTGGTGTTGAGGATGGTATGCAACTTAGAGTATCTGGAAAGGGAAATGAGGCTCTATCAGATGGAATACCGGGTGATTTACTTGTTTTAATCAATGAACTTCCTGATGAAAATTTAAAAAGAGAAGGAAATAATCTTCATTATGATTTATACATTAGTATCTCTGAAGCAGTTCTAGGAATTTCTAAAGAAATTAATACTGTTAGTGGTAAGGTCCGTATTAAATTGGATGCAGGTATTCAATCTGGTAAGATTTTGAGATTAAGGGGAAAGGGATTAAAATCAATAAATGGTTATGGAAACGGAGATTTGCTTGTACATGTTAATGTTTGGACACCAAAAACTCTTAATAAGGAGCAAAGAGAATTTTTTCAACAAATGAAAAACAATGAACATTTCACGCCAAACCCTGATAAAAATGATAAATCGTTTTTTGAAAAGGTTAAAGATATGTTTTCTTAACTTTACCTATATAAATTCTTACTATGTCAAAAATTTTAATTGTTGAGGATGAAGACGCTATCAGAAGAGTTTTAAAAAAAGTCTTATCTGATGAATACCCAAAATCTATAATTGATGAAGCTGTTGATGGGGTAGATGCAGTTGCTAAAATTAAAGCAGCAGCATATAACCTTGTTATTTGTGATATTAAAATGCCAAAGAAAGATGGAATTGAAGTTTTGAATTTTATTAAAAAATTTAGTGAGGAAACTAATGTAATAATGATTTCTGGTCATGGAGATTTGAAAACTGCTGTTCAAGCTATGAGGATTGGTGCTTTTGATTACATAGAAAAACCACCAGATCTCAATAATCTATTGACATCAGTTAGAGGTGCATTAAAATCGAAAACTCCAACAAAAACAACAAAATCAAAAAAAGCTATTAAAAAAGGTCGTTATGATATTGTTGGTAGTGCAAAAAAAATTGTTGAATTAAAGGATTTATTAGCTAAAATATCACCCACAAATGCTAAAGTTCTCATACTTGGACCCAATGGTGCTGGGAAAGAGTTGGTAGCAAGACAAATTCACTTAAATAGTTTAAGAAATGATGGTCCTTTCGTTGAGGTAAATTGTGCTGCAATACCATCCGAGTTAATTGAGAGTGAACTTTTTGGACACTTAAAAGGCTCATTTACTTCTGCTCACAAAGACCGTACTGGTAAGTTTGAAGCTGCTAACAATGGTACACTTTTTTTAGATGAAATTGGTGATATGAGCTTATCTGCACAATCCAAAGTCCTGAGAGCAATTCAGGAAAATAAAATTCAAAAAGTTGGAAGTGAAAAAGATATTTTTGTAGATACCAGAGTAATAGCAGCCACAAACAAGGACGTAAAGGATTTAATATCTACAAACAAGTTTAGAGAGGATTTATATCACAGAATTTCAGTTATTGAGCTTAACGTACCCAAACTTGATGAGAGAAAAGATGATATACCTGAACTTGTAAATCATTTTTTAGAACAATTATCTGGTCAATATGATAAAAGTGATATCACAATAGATAATAAAGCTTTAAAAAAATTATCATCATTTGATTGGCCAGGAAATGTGAGAGAACTAAGAAATGTAGTTGAAAGATTAATAATATTATCTGAATCTAATTGTATCACTGATAAAGATGTTTTAAAATTTTCAGGGAAATAGTTTATGAAAAAAATTATTTTCTTAGTTCTACTATTAAATATCAGCCTTAACTACAGTCAAGACGATAAAGTCATTAAAAGTATTTTTGATGCTGGCTTTACAAAAAGCAAAGCATATTCATGGCTAGATTATCTATCAAATGAAATTGGAGGAAGATTATCAGGTTCTTATGAAGCAGAATTAGCAGTCAAATGGTCAAAAAATGAATTGGACAAACTCAACTTTGATAAAGTTTGGCTACAACCAGTAATGGTTCCAAGATGGGTGAGGGGTCCAAAAGAATTTGCTTTGATTGAAACAGAGCCAGGTATAACCTTTAATGTTCCTGTTGCTGCTCTGGGTGGTTCAGTGGCTACTCCTTCAGTTGGTATTAAATCAAATGTCATTGAAGTTCAATCTATTGAACAATTAAAAGAGTTGGGAAAAGAAAAAATAGATGGTAAAATTGTTTTTTTTAATAGACCAATGGATCCAACATTTATTACAACATTTACGGCTTATGGAACAGCAGTAGATCAAAGAGCATTAGGTGCCTTAGAAGCCTCAAAATATGGAGCCATTGGAGTGATAGTTAGATCCATGACACTGAGAACTGATGATTTTCCTCATACAGGTGGCTTGACATATGGTGCGTTGCCTGTTAGTAAAAGAATACCTGCAGCTGCAATCAGTACTAAAGGAGCTGATAAACTAAGTAGCTTATTGAAGATTAAACCTGATTTAAAATTTTTATTAAGACAACAATGTAAGCAAATGCCGGACGTTCAGTCTTATAATGTGATTGCTGAAAAAAAAGGAACAACCTATCCTGATGAGGTTATTTTAATTGGAGGTCACCTAGATTCTTGGGATATTGGAGATGGAAGCCATGACGACGGAGCAGGAGTTGTTCACTCTATGGATTTAATCAATCTTTTCAATAATATTGATTACAAACCCAAAAGAACAATAAGGGTTGTTTTATTTATGAATGAAGAAAATGGTTTAAGGGGGTCTCTTAAGTATAAAGAAATCGCAGATAAAGAAGGTATTAACCACATATTTGCGATTGAGTCAGATGCGGGTGGATTTAGGCCTTTAGGTTTCTCATTTACATGTAATGATTCAAATTTTTTAAGAATATTGGAATGGAAAAAACTGTTTGCACCCTATTTTATAAATGTATTTATCAAAGGTGGTAGTGGGGCAGATATTTCAAATTTAAGAAAGGATTATAATGTTCTTTCAGGCTTGAGACCTAACTCTCAAAGGTACTTTGACTACCATCATACAGAAATTGATACTTTTGATGCTATTAATAAAAGAGAATTAGAAATGGGCTCATCGGCAGTTGCATCTTTGGTTTACCTTTTTGATAAATATGGCTTAAATGATTAATTAATGGACTTTGTTCTAGATTTAGATAAATCTCTATTTGTTTTTTTTAACTCATTAGGTTCTAAATATTTTGATAGTTTTTGGTTATTTATTTCTGAAAGTGATATTATTGAGGTTATATATTTGTTTTTAGTTATTGAATTTTTACGGTTTTTTAAAATCAAAGATTTAAAGTCGATTCTAATTTTTCTTTTATCAATGATACTAATGATAGTTTTCACTGACCAATCTAGTAACTTTTTTAAAGAATTCTTTGAAAGATTAAGACCTTGCCATAATCCTGAATTAATAGAAATTATTAGAATTGTCAAAGATGGTTGTGGTGGTCTTTATGGATTTTTTTCAGCTCATGCCGCTAATACTTTTGCATTTGCATCTTTTATTTATTTTTTAACTCCTAATGAGAATAATTATAAGAGAACCTCATTTTTACTTTTTATATGGGCAGCAATTATTTCATACAGTCGAATATATATTGGAGTACATTTTCCATTGGATATCATAATAGGAGCTATATACGGTTTATTGTCAGGATATTTATTTCACAAACCCTTCTTATATTTTAGAAAATCCAAATTAATCCTTTAAAAGATCAGTAAACTTTGATTTGAATTTATTAATTCTTGGAACAGAAACATTCCATATGTATGCGTTATTGGGATTTTTCTGCTTATAATCTTGATGATAATCTTCAGCGATATAAAATTTTTCGAACTTTTTGACCTCAGTAACAATTTTTGGGTAGGTTTTATTTTTTAGTAGACGATTAATTTCTTCGTTTATAATTTTCTTTTCATTGTCATTGCTGTAAAATGCAATCGACCTGTAATGTGTTCCTCTATCAGGTCCTTGTCTGTTCAAAGTTGTTGGATCATGTGATCCAAAAAAAACCTTAACTAGTTGTTTGAAAGATATTTTTTCAGCATCATAATAAACTTTTATACTTTCTGCATGTCCGGTTTTTCCCGTTAAAACGGAATAGTATGTAGGATTGTTAGTGTAACCACCCGAATAGCCCGATTCTACTTTACTTACACCTATTAAACTTTCGTAAATTGATTCAACACACCAAAAACAACCTGATGCAAAATATGCCTCTTTATTGTTTTGTGAGTTTAATTGAACAAAGAATATAATTAATAAAAGACTAAGAGTTTTTTTCATTTTCATTTTTTAAAATTAATAATCTGAAGTCTATTGATTTTTTTCCTACTTTCTTAGTTGTTTTGAGTTTTAACTTACTTAAACCTTTCTTAAAACTCATTCTCCCAATTTTTATTTTTTTAAAATCCTTAGTGTAGGATTCAATTCTTTTTATCTTATCTTCTTCAAATCCTACTAAACTGGGATCGTGAAATTCATCAATAGTTTTTTTTATTATTTGATTTTCAAATTCTAAAGCAATTTCAGTGCCAACGCTTTCCTTTTCAAGTGTATAGTATAATTCAATATTATTAATTCCGTCTTCTAAAACGTCTATTTCCCAGAAAATATAATCATTAGTATTTTTCCAGTTTTCAATAAATGAACAGTTTGCATGTATTGATGATCTTTTTAGATCTCCATTAATTTCAGCATCTCTGGCAGGTAAGTGAGTATATTTAGCAGTATTATAGTTTATCGTAAATGGTCTTCTCGTGAGCTTTTCTTTATTGGGATTAACAACTTTGGTTAACCATTCGTTTTTATCATTTAGTAGTTTTTGATAATGAGGATTGTTATCTTTTTCAATAGGATTATACTGATAAAAATCTTTAACTAAGTCATAGAGATTGTTTTCATGATCCAGTATATAATTATTATTTCTAGCACTAATTCTATTATTCCAGTATGAAAATATCGTTCTTTCATCATCCATTAATAAAGGTGAGTCTAAAAATCTTTTTAAACTCATTCCGTCCAAATCATTTAATGATTCGTTTCCTGTGAGCTCTAGCAGAGTTGGAAATACATCCAAAACACTAGAAATTTGTTTTATTTTTAAACCTTTTTTAATATTCTTTGGCCATTGAATGAAAAATGGAACTCTGACTCCACCTTCATTTGTACTGCCTTTTCTATCTTTTAGGTCATTATTCCAACGATTTCCATTAGGTCCGTTATCACTGAAAAAAATTATAATAGTATTTTCATAAACTCCCTTTTCCTTAAGTAATCTAACAACATTACCAATATTTTCATCAATGTTTTCAATCATTCCCATTGCAGCTTTTGTTTTTTCAATATTTTCCCTTTTTGAGTATCTGCCCCTAAGTAAAATGTCTTTACCATCAAAATATTTGTCTGGAACTTGCATAGGAGAGTGAGGGGTATTATAAGAAATGAATGATAGAAAAGGTTTATTTGATTTCTGTATAAATGAAATTGCTTCATTAGTTATAACATCATTGATATAGCCTTCGGTTTTAATAATTTTTCCATTTTTTTCAAGTATTGGGTCAAAATAATTACCCCAATGTCCAGATGTAAAGCCATAAAATTCATCAAATCCTCTATTATTTGGATGATAAGGAGGTTGTGAGCCATTGTGCCATTTTCCAAAAGCACCTGTTTTATATTTTTTCCCTTTAAAGAAATCTGAAATAAGCTTTACATCAGTATTCATTCTTTCATATCCACGTGTGACACCATTAACACCACTTCTCACAAAGAATTTTCCAGATAATAGCTCTGCTCGAGTTGGTGAACATACAGGGCTTACATAAAACCTTTCAAATGAGGCTCCATTCAATGCAATGTTATCAATGTTAGGAGTTTTTAAATTCGTATTGCCATTTATACTTAAATCTCCCCAACCTTGATCATCAGTTAAAATAATTAAGATATTTGGATTTGTGTCATTCTTACATGAAATAAAAAATTGAATTAAAATTGATAAAAAAATTAACCTTTTCACTTTATAAAATTTATTAGATTATTTGAAAATCTATCCCAATTTAAACTTTTCTTAAGTTTTTTTAATTCATATGTTTTTTTCTCATTATTTGATTCACAAGCTTCTAAGATTTTTAAGGAAATAGAATCCGTATTTTTTTGACATATAAAGGAATTTTTTTCATTTAAAGTCTCCCTAATACCACCGGATGCAGTTGTAATCATGATTTTTTCAAAATAAATTGATAAAGCTGTTATTCCACTTTGTGTTGCACTTGTGTTTGTTTGAATTATGAAATCAGCCATTGAAAACCATTTAAAAAAATCTGATTCATGGATAAAACTATTTTCAATAGTTATATTGTTTTGAATATCTAATTCATCAATTAATTTTTGATATTTTTTAATGTTTTCATAAAATTCACCTGCTATTATTAGATGTATTAATTTATTTTTTTCTAAAGCTTTTTTAAGTGATTTTAATAAAATTTCAAGCCCTTTATATTTTCTAATTATACCAAAATGAAGTAAATATTTTTTTTCAGGATCAAGTTTTCTTTCCAAAAGTGCATCATTTCGGTTAATAAGCTTCTGATTAAGTTTTGGAAAAGGATGAAATAATGAAAGTGAGTTGATTTTAGTAAGATTATCAACTTGTTTTTTTGTAAAGTTTGATAGAAATACAGCTTTATTCAACGAATTCAAATAGAATCTAAAAAATAAATTATCCAAAAAAAGGGGTTCATGACTCTTAACATTGTGTAAGATCCCAATTTTTTCTATACTATTTGAGGAGAGATAGTTTAAAATTGCGAAAGAAATTGAAAAAATTGGATTCCAATGTGTAGAAATAATTTTTTCTGGCTTTATTTTTCTAATGTGATTCAAAGCATTTATGTAGTCAAGTGGATTATATGGATTGATTTTTTTTATTTTAAAATCAATTGTAACTTTTTTACTCAATTGACTTTTTCCTGGGAATAAAAATTTAGGGTATAAATAGTGAAAAGAAAGTGCTTGAACATTTTGTGTTTTGACCAGATCTTTTAAAAGTTCATAATTAAAGTCTGAGATTCCACCTCTAAGTGGGGGTAAAGGACCAATTAATAGAATATTCATTGGCTTTAATTTTCAATTATATTCCAATTTCCAGTTTGTAGAAGTGGCTCAGCTTGTTTGAATTTTAACTCTTTTGTTTCACCTGATTGGATATTTTTAATTTTAACCCTTTCATTTCTTCCAATTTTTCTAGTTTCTCTAACAATAGTTTCTACAACGCTTTGATTGGATGAAACATTTGAGCCAACTTGTCTGTTTCTATTAGCAAGTTCATCACTATTTAAAACTTCTTCTTTAGATGTGTTATATTTTTCTCTGCGTCTAGTTTGTCTATCTTCTCTTATTTCATTAGGATTCTGGCTAGGAAGACTTCCCTTAAATAAAAATGTTAAAATGTCTTTATTTAATTGATCAATCATAGAAAAAAACAGTTCTTTAGCTTCAAATTTATATATGACCAAAGGATCTTTTTGTTCATGAACTGCTAATTGAACGGCTTGCTTCAATTCATCCATTTTTCTCAGATGAGTTTTCCATGAATCATCAATAATCGCTAGTGAAATGTTTTTTTCAAAATCATTTATTAATTCTTTCCCATCTGACTCATAAGCATCTTTTAAGTTTGTTACAATATTCATTGTTTTTTTACCATCAGTAAATGGTACAACTATTCTTTCAAACTTATTTTGAGGATTCTCATATACGTTCTTAACTATAGGAAATACCTTGGTGGCATTTTCTTTGTTTTTTTTCTCATAATATTCAAGAACCAATTGATATGTTTTTTCAATACATTTTATTTCATCTCCTTTTTCAAAATCATCTTTGGAGATTGGAGATGTTACAGAGAAATACCTTATTAAATCAAACTCAAATGATTTAAAGTCGTTATTTTCTTTAGAATTGCTAAATATAGAATCAACCGTTTCATAAATCATGTTAGCAATATCAACTTTTAACCTGTTAAAGTCTAAAGCATTTTTTCTTCTTTTATAAATAACAGTTCTTTGTAAGTTCATTACATCATCATATTCAAGAAGTCTTTTTCTTATTCCAAAGTTGTTTTCTTCAACTTTCTTTTGAGCTCTTTCTATAGTTTTTGTCATCATCGAATGTTGAATAACCTCACCCTCTTTGTGCCCCATTTTATCCATCATTTTAGATACTCTTTCTGATCCAAATAGTCGCATTAAGTTATCTTCAAGTGAAACATAAAATTGAGAGCTTCCAGGGTCACCTTGTCTTCCTGCTCTTCCTCTAAGTTGTCTGTCGACCCTTCTAGAATCGTGTCTTTCAGTACCTATAATTGCTAATCCACCATTATCTTTAATTTCATCACTTATTTTTATATCAGTCCCTCTACCTGCCATATTAGTTGCGATTGTTACAATACCAGCCTTACCAGCTTCTGCAACGACATCAGCCTCTTTTTTATGTAGTTTGGCATTTAAAACATTATGCTTTACATTTTGGCGTGTTAACATCCTTGATAATAACTCAGAAATTTCAACGGATGTTGTTCCAATTAAAACAGGTCTTCCTTTTTGAGTTAAATCAATGACATTTGATATTACAGCATTATATTTTTCTCTCTTTGTTTTATATATTAAATCATTTCTGTCATCTCTAACTATTGGTTTATTCGTTGGAATAACCATTACATCTAAATCATATATATTTAAAAACTCACCTGCTTCTGTCACTGCTGTTCCTGTCATTCCCGAAAGTTTTCTATACATTCTAAAATAATTCTGTAATGTAATAGTTGCAAATGTTTGTGTAGCATCTTCAATCTTAACATTCTCTTTGGCTTCTATTGCTTGGTGAAGACCATCAGAATATCTTCTTCCATCCATAATTCTACCAGTTTGTTCGTCAACAATTTTTACTTTATTATCCATTACAACATATTCTACATCTTTTTCAAATAATGTATATGCCTTTAGTAACTGATTTAAAGTATGTATTCTTTCGCTTTTCTCACTAAATTCAGCATAAAGCTTTTCTTTTTCTTCAGCTTCTTTTTCAATTTCTAATCCTTTGTTTTCAACGTTGGCTATTTCTATTGAAATATCTGGTAAAACAAAGAAATTGGTATCGTTGACATCAGATGATAAATGTTCAATTCCCTTATCAGTAAGTTCAATTTGATTATTTTTTTCATCAATAGTAAAGTATAAGTCAGCATCAACTTTAGGCATTTCCCTATTGTTATCTTGCATGTAAAAATTTTCTGTTTTTAAAAGAGATTGCTTTACTCCATCTTCACTTAAAAATTTAATTAAAGCTTTATTTTTAGGAAGTCCTCTAAATGACTGAAGTAATTTAAAACTACCTTCTTCAATATTGCCATCCTGATAAAGTTTTTTTGATTCAGAGAGAATTCTAGTTACTAGTTGTCTTTGAATTTGAACCAGAGATGATATTTTAGGTTTTAATTCATTAAACTCATGATTACCTCCTTGCGGAATTGGTCCTGAAATAATTAGTGGAGTTCTTGCATCATCAATTAAAACGGAGTCAACTTCATCCACAATAGCATATGAATGCTGTCTTTGTACTCTGTCCTCATTTTTGTGAGCCATATTATCTCTCAAATAATCAAAACCAAATTCGTTGTTTGTTCCATATGTTATATCAGATAAGTAGGCATTTTTTCTTTCCTGTGAATGAGGTTTATAATGATCAATACAATCAACACTTAAGCCATGAAATTCAAATATTGGAGCCATCCATGCACAATCTCTTTTTGCTAGATAATCATTAACAGTTATTACATGAACTCCATTACCTGAGAGAGCATTTAGGTAGACTGGTAGAGTGGCTACCAAAGTCTTACCTTCTCCAGTTTGCATTTCAGCAATTTTACCATTGTGTAATGCAATTCCACCAATCAATTGAACATCGTAATGGATCATATCCCAGATAATACTTTTTCCAGCAGCATCCCATGAATTCGACCAAATTGAATTTTCTTTTTTTAGAGTAACATATGATCTAGAGGTTGATAGCTTTTCATCGTTATCATTTGCTTTAACTATAATCTCAGTATTTTCAGTAAACCTTTTTGTTGTTTCCTTTACTACTGCAAAGGCTTTTGGTAAAATTGAGTTCAAATATTCATCAAGTTTATCTAAATAAGCTTGTTCCCATTTTTCAATTTTTTTGTAATTGTTCTCATTTTCTTCAATGTTGTCAGAGTTATTAATAATCTCTTTAATGCCGTTAATCTCAGAGTTAAAAGGCTTCTTTAATTCTTCAATTTCGGACTTAAAGCTAGCAGTTATCGAACGCAGATCATCATTGCTGATATCTTTGATTTCATCCTCGCATTTTAATATTAAGTCAACAATTGGAGAAACTTCCTTTATGTCTTTTTTTCCTTTATCGCCAAGAAAAATATTTAATATGGAATCTACTAAACTCATTTTTACGTACGTAAATTTAAGCAAAAAAAAAGCCTCTGGAGAGACTTAAATGTATTTTATACAAATAAATAAAAACTAATACTCTTCCTCATTCCACAAATAATCATCATCAGTTGGAAAATCAGGCCAAATTTCTTGAATTGATTCATAAACTTCTCCGCCATCCTCATCTTCGATTGCTTGTAAATTTTCAACAACTTCAAGAGGAGCACCGGTTCTTATAGAATAATCAATCAATTCATCTTTATTGGCTGGCCAAGGGGCATCACTTAAATAAGAGGCTAATTCTAGAGTCCAATACATATTTCTAGTTTTGTGCAAAAATAAATTAATAATTCACTTTCACAAGCTTTTAAAAAAAAAAATAATAAACAATTTATAATTATTTAGTTTTTAGGGTAGTAGCTACGAAATGTAACAATATTATGATTAGAAAGAAAAGAGATATTCTAAAAATATAATCACCATATTTTACGTAAAATGTTATTTTTTTTAATAGAGGAACTTCAGACTTAATAAATCCTTCTTCACCATAGCTAATTGATTGAATAATTTCACCCTTATAATTTATTACTGCAGAGATACCAGTATTTGCACTTCTAACAATATTTCTTCTATTTTCAATTGCCCTTAGCTTAGCAAAAGATAGATGCTGTTTGTGACCCTCACTAAAATCCCACCACCCATCATTTGTAATTATCGCAAACAAGTTTGATCCTTTCCTTGTATATTCTGTTACATATTCCCCATAAATTGATTCAAAGCATATAATTGGAGAAATATTGAAACCTTGACTCGATTTAAAATTTTTTCTAAAAATATCATATCCTCTCGAATATGATAATCCACCGAAATCAAGCAATACTTTTCCTAAAATAGGTTCTATAAAACTCTTGTAAGGCATTAATTCAACTCCAACAACTAGTTTTGATTTGTTGTAAAATTGATTCTTTTTAGCAATAAAAGCTGCACTATTGTATAGATTTAGCCATCTTCCATCATTTAAATTATTAGAGTATTCTTTTACGTCAATACTGTCATAAATAATTTCAAATAATTCTATACCAGTTAGAATCTCAGAATAAGATTTATTCATTAAATCATTTAGCATTTTTTTAAGTTGATTATCATTGTAGCTATCAATTTGTATTGCATCAGAAAAATAGGTTTCCGGTAGAATGATTGTAGAATTTTTTACTTCATTTTTATCTATTAGATTTTGTAGATATAAGTAGTTGTCAAGATTACTTTTTTTATATTTTTCGTTGTAGGGATCTATATTAGGTTGTACAATAAAAAATTGTTTTGAATCTCCTTTCAAATCAATTTTGTGATATATATATTTTGATATTAATATTGGAGTGATAAGTAATAAACTAACAGTAATTAATTGTTTTTTTAAAGCTTTTTTTCCCAAAAATCGAATTAAAATTTTATAAATGACAATATTTATAACGAGTACCCACAATGTTCCTCCAAATGCACCAGTATATTCGTACCATTGTATCCATCCGATTTTTTCAGAAAAAACATTTCCCAAGTTTAACCAAGGCCATGAAAAATCCCAATTAAGGTGAAATTTTTCAAAAGATATCCATAGACTAACTAAAAACAGTAAACTCAGTTTTGAATTTATTTTTTGTGATACGATTTTATAAAAACTGAACACAATAGTCATTAGAAGGGAGTTTACTAGAATAGCAAAGAGCATACCCTCAGTTGTTGAATAGTATAACCAGCCAGTTGATATTGAATTCCATATGATAAATGTTAAATAAATGAGTGAAAATAGGCCAAAGGAAAATTTTTTATGATAGTTATTAATAAGATATAATAAAGGAACAAAAGCTATAAAAATTAGAGATGAAAAACCATAAGTTGGCCATGATAGACCTAATAATAAACCTGAGAATAGGCTTAAAAGCAGAGATTTATAAGTTTTCAATTTATTAATAATTAAATTTGCTATTATAAACTTAAGGTAACAATTGAAATTAATCAAAATACTACCAAACTTTCTAACCATTCTGAATGCTCTTTGTGGTTGCATTGCAATTCTCTGCATATTCAATGATAAATTGTCATTTATCAATTCTGCATATCATTCAGCTTTAGTTTTAGTTCTCATCGGAGCTGTACTAGATTTTCTTGACGGCTACCTTGCTAAATTACTTAATGCCAAATCAAAAATTGGAGTTCAATTAGATTCTATGTCTGATCTTATTACATTTTCACTAACACCATCAATACTGATTTATGATTTACTTCAGAATCAATCACCCAATTTTGAGTATACTCCATTTTTTGCATTTTTTATTCTGATATTCTCAATGATAAGGTTAGCTAGGTTTAATACTTTACCTACAAAATCCTACTTTTTAGGTCTTCCTACACCAGCAAACGGAGTTTTCTTCATGGGTTTACCATTTGTTTCATTTTCTATTGACTCAACTGTATTAGTAATTACAATAATTATTTCGTCATTTCTTCTAGTTTCAAATATAAAATTTGAATCATTTAAAAAAGATTTTACAAAAACTAATAAAGTTTATTTTTATATTTTACTATTCGTTTTAATACTATCTGCTATATTATGTCTATTCATATATCAAATTGACATTTTTAATTTAGTTAGTTTAGCAGTTTTGATTTATATATTTTCTTCTTTGTTGTTTAATTTTTATAAATCATTTTAGCTAAATCTAAATCTTCTTTTTTAATAAATATTTTACAAGAATTTAAGTAGTTTGAAGCCCCAAACCCAGCAAGTGTGGCAGAATAATGATCATCCTTTACAATATATTTTATTTTATTTTCTGAAAGTTTTGTTGTTAGATGGTTAGCTTCTATAATGGAACCAGAAAAAAAATGAATATATTCTTTACTCATATATTTTTTTTCCTGAAAATAAAGTTTTTTCCTAAATATAATTTTCTTACTATTTCATCTTTAGCTAGTAATTCTGGTTTACCGCTTTTTAATATTTTACCTTCGAACATTAAGTATGTTCGGTCAGTTATCGCTAAAGTTTCTTGAACATTATGATCGGTTATTAAAACACCTATGTTCTTAGTTTTTAAATGTGATATTATTTTTTGAATTTCCTCAACAGCTATTGGATCGACTCCAGCAAATGGCTCATCTAATAACAAAAATTTAGGGTCAGTAGCTAATGCTCTTGCAATCTCAGTTCGTCTTCTTTCTCCACCAGAAAGTAAATCACCACGATTTTTTCTTACTTTATTTAAGCTAAATTCATCGATCAAACTTTCAAGTTTATTATCTTGCTCCTCTTTTGAAAGATCTCCTAATTCTAAAACAGCTTTTATGTTATCCTCAACAGTTAGTTTCCGAAATACAGAAGCTTCTTGAGCAAGATATCCAATCCCATTTATAGCTCTTTTGTACATTGGGTCGTCAGAAACATCAATATCGTCAATTAAAATTTTTCCAGAATTAGATTTTATTAATCCTACAATCATGTAAAAACATGTTGTTTTACCTGCTCCATTTGGACCTAATAAACCAACAATTTCTCCTTGATTTAATTCTATATCTACACCATCAACAACTTTTCTTGATTTATAAGATTTTTCTATTTGAATTGCTTGTAGTTTCATTTATTTCTTTTAATTACTACACCAGAAATATATATACTAATTTGATATAAAACTACTATTGGGATTGCAACAATGATTTGACTAGCAATGTCTGGGGGGGTGATTACCGCTGCTAGTACTAAAACGCCAACTAGTGCAAATTTTCTATATTTTCTAAGAATTTCAGGATTTACTAAACCTATTTTAGTTAAAAAATAAATTATTATGGGTAATTCAAAAATTAAGCCTGAGGCAAGCACTGAAGCTCTTACTAAACCAATATAACTATTTAAATCAAAGTCGTTGAAAACCTCATTACTAACTGAGTAATTTCCTAAAAAGTTTACAGATAATGGACAAACCACATAATATCCAAAAAGAACTCCAATAAAGAATAGAAGACTAGAAACAAATATGAATCCTCTTGCATATTTTTTTTCGTTTTGATAAAGTCCTGGACTTATAAAGCTCCAAAACTGATAAAGCACATAGGGAAATGCAATTACAAATCCTGCTGCAATTGATGTCCAAATATGAGCAGAAAACTGACCGGAGACAGTTCTACTTTGAATTCTGAATGGCATTTCATTTATACAAAAACTATCGTCTAGACCAATTAGGTTGGAAATATTACATAAAATCCTATAAGTAGGAAAGTTAACGTCTTTAGGTCCAAATATTATATTATCAAAAATAAAGTCTTTGAATATAAAAGCACCAATACCAACTATAAATATTGCAATAAATGAACGAAGAACGTGCCATCTTAAATCTTCCAGATGATCTAAAAATGACATGTCATCAGGATTTAATTTTGCTTTATTCATAGACCAGCGTTTATAATATCATGGATATGTAACATGCCTAGATATTTTTCTTTTTTAGTAACTACGAGGTTTGTAATCTTATTGTCATTCATAATTTGAAGAGCATCAATGGCTAGTAGAGAATGTTTTACTGTCATTGGAGCTTTCTTGATAATTTTTGAAAGAGGAACATTTAGTGGATCATTATATTTTTCAAGAATTCTTCTTACATCACCATCTGTTATAATTCCAACTATTTTTTCATTTTTTAAAACAGCAGTAGCTCCAAGCATTTTACTTGATATTTCATTTATTGCATCACTAAACTTAGAGTTAATTTTAACTTCAGGTTTATTTTCAAAATTTATTAAATCTCCAGTAGTGGTGGTAAGTTTTTTTCCGAGAGTTCCAGCTGGGTGGAATTTGGCAAAAGATTTTTCATCAAACTCATTTAATGTCATAAGACATATTGCAATCATATCACCAACAAGTAATTGTATTCCACTGCTTGTAGTTGGAGCTAAATTATTTGGACATGCTTCTTTTTCTATTGGCGTATAAATAGTAAATTTTGAATTCTTACCCAAATAAGAATCTTTATTTGCAGTTATTGCAATTACATCAATTTTTCTTTTGTTTAAATTATTTATTAATTCTATCGTATCAGAATTATTTCCACTTTTTGATAGATAGATCAATGTATCATCTTTTGTTATTGTTCCAAGATCACCATGTAATGCATCAGAACCGTGCATAAAAATAGATGGGGAACCAGTTGAATTTAAAGTTGATGAGATTTTCATTCCAATTATTGCACTTTTACCTATACCAGTAACAATGATTCTCCCTTTAATTTTTGAAAGATGAGCTATGATTTCATCAAAATCTTTATTGATAGATTTTTTTAGCTTATTTATTGCATCTATCTGTATATCAATAACTTGACTGCTAATTTCAACTGATTTACTATTGTTCAAAACTTATTTATTTATATTAAAAATCCAATAAAAATTAAGCTTATATTTAAAATAAGCTATGTGCAAATATACCTTAATTCCTTTTAAGGAATGAATTTAAAACACAATCTAACACCACTATTAACTAAACATTTTGGTTATTCTGAATTTAGAGAAAACCAACATGAAATTATCAATTCTATTTTACAAAATGAAAATACCTTGGTTATTATGCCAACAGGTGGAGGGAAATCCCTTTGCTACCAGTTATCTGCTATTGCTTCTGAAGGAACAGCAATTATAATTTCTCCTCTAATAGCATTGATGAAAAATCAAGTTGATGTTTTGAAAGGTCTTTTCAACATTGATGGAGTTGCTAATGTTTTAAATTCATCACTGAGCAAGTCTGATGTGGAATTAGTTAAAGATCAAATTAAAAATGGAATTACAAAACTTCTTTATATGGCTCCAGAATCACTTACCAAACAAAAGAATATAGACTTTCTTAAGGATCAGAAAATTTCTTTTGTAGCGATAGATGAAGCACATTGTATTTCAGAGTGGGGGCATGATTTCAGACCGGATTACAGAAAGATTAATAGCGCCGTTCAAGAAATTGACACAAAACTTAAAATAATAGCCTTAACTGCAACCGCAACTCCTAAGGTTCAGGATGATATTATCAAAAATTTAAACTTAAACAAGCCAAATATTTTCAAGTCATCTTTCAATCGACCCAATCTTTTTTATGAGGTTAAACACAAAACAGAAAATGTAGATAAGGATATTGTTTCTTTTATAAAAAAAAATGAGGGTAAATCCGGAATAGTTTATTGTTTGTCAAGAAAAAAAGTTGATGAGTTTACAACCCTTTTGCAATTAAATAATATAAATGCATTGCCTTATCATGCAGGGCTTGAAAATAATATTAGATCTTCAAATCAAGAACATTTTTTAATGCATAGATGCAATGTTATAGTCGCAACCATTGCATTTGGAATGGGGATTGATAAGCCAGATATTAGATATGTAGTTCATTATGACATACCAAAATCTTTAGAAGCTTACTACCAAGAAACTGGTAGAGCTGGAAGAGATGGTGGAGAAGGTCACTGCTTGGCTTTCTATTCTTATGATGATATTGAAAAGCTAGAGAAATTTTTATCATCAAAACCTGTAGCTGAAAGAGACAAAGGTTTGGCATTACTTGAAGATGTTGCCTCTTATGCTGAATCATCATCAAACCGAAGAAAAATATTACTAAATTATTTTGGTGAATCATTTGATGAATTGAATGGTTCAGGCGCCAAAATGGATGATAATTCATTGAATCCAAAAAAGAAGATAGATGTAAAGGATTATATAACTGAAATACTTGAGCAAATTTCAAAAAACAATCAAACTAAAAAAATTAAAGATTTGGCAAAAATTATGATTGCTTTGGATATTACTATTCCTGACGAATTTTATAATCAAAACAAATCTAATGCAGATCTTAAAAATAGTGCAGAAATAATTTTTTGGAAATCAGTTATTAGAAATATGATGCTCAACGAACTTATTGAAAAAAAGGTAGAGGATTATGGTGTGATTAAAATATTACAAAAAGGCAAATCTTTTATGAATAATCCAAAATCACACTTAATGTCTATTGATAATAATTTTAACTATGATTCCTCATCAACACCAACATTGACAAAAAAACAAGAGACTAGTGATGAAGTACTTTATAAAATACTAATTAACGAAAGATTAAAGTTATCGAAGGATTTTAATATTCCGCCTTTTGCAGTTTTTCAAGAATCATCAATTCAGGAAATGACATTCAAGTATCCCATAAGCTTTTCGGAGCTTTCAGCAATAACGGGTGTAGGTGAGGGTAAAGCTAAAAAATTTGGAGAAAGATTTATTTCAATTATTTCCAAGTATTGTGATGAAAATAATATTGAAAGGGAACAAGACTTAATTATTAAATCTTCAGGCTCAAAATCAGGGTTAAAATTATTTATAATTCAATCAATAGATAAAAAACTAACTATTGATGAAATTGCTGAATCTAAAAACTTGAGCTACAGTGAAATTTTAGAAGAAATCGGAACCATAGTTTATTCTGGAACAAAATTGGATTTGTCTTATTTGATAAATGATATATTCGATGATGAGTCACAAGACGAACTATTTGATTTTCTTATCGATTCTGAGGAAGATAATTTTATTGAATTTTGTGAAGAATTTAATGATGATTTCGAGGAAGATGATTTAAAATTGTACAACATATATTTTTATTGTAAAGTTGCATTTTGATTATTTCCACTTTATGTTGCAACCAATACTTGGTTTTTGATTTTTATCAATTTCTTCTCCCTTAATTAATGAGTCAATAGCTTTTCTTAAGTCATGCCCTGTCACAGGAACATCATTTCCTGGACGAGAATTATCTAGCTGTCCTCTGTAAACTAGTTGTTTATCACCATTATATATAAAAAAATCTGGTGTACAAGCAGCATCATATTTTTTAGCAACTTCTTGAGTTTCATCAAACAAATAAGGGAAATTGAATTTTTTTTCTTCAGCTAGTTTTTTCATAAGTTCAGGAGAATCTTCAGGATAGTTCACTATGTCATTACTAGAAATAGCTATAAATGATATTTCCTTTTCATATTTTTTTGTGATTGAAACAATTTCATCTAAAACGTGAATAACAAAAGGACAATGATTACAAATAAACATAATTATGGTACCCTTTTTGTTAAAATAATTATCAGAAATGACAGTTTCATTATTTATTGTGTTAAGTAGTTTAAAACTAGGAGCTAGCGTTCCTAAATTAACCATATTTGAAGGTGTTCTCGCCATAGTAATTACAAATTTAATTTATAATTTTATACTATGATTGAAACAATCACAAGTTTTTTTTCAGAGATTACATCAGCTCAAAGAGGATCAATTTTGGCTTTAGGTTTAATGTTTTTTTGGGTTCTTGAGGGTTTTTTGCCTTTCAAGATGTTTAAATATAATAAGCTTAAACATGCATCTACCAATATATTTTTAACACTAACAACGATTATTGTTAACTTTTCTTTGGCATTTTTAATCGTATTAACTTGTGATTTTATTTCAGCCTCTGATTTTGGATTACTTTCCTATTTGAGTATAGTTGATTATCCAATTATTTCTATTTTAATAACATTAATGTTGCTTGATTTGATAGCTGCTTATTTTTCTCATTTTGTTCAACATAAAGTAAAAATACTTTGGACCATTCATATGGTTCATCACTCAGATAAGCATGTAGACACAACTACTGCTAATAGACACCATCCAATAGAAAGTGTGATTAGATTCTTTTTTACATTATTAGCAATAATAATTTCTGAAGCATCTATTGAAATTGTTTTCTTATATCAATCCCTATCAGTAGCCTTTTCACAGTTTAATCATGC
Organism: uncultured Bacteroidota bacterium; assembly: GCA_902595555.1. Lineage (GTDB taxonomy): Bacteria > Bacteroidota > Bacteroidia > Flavobacteriales > Flavobacteriaceae > Eutrophosalina. Next base: position 253,613 of record CACJQM010000001.1, read on the forward strand.
AAATATAGGATTGAGTGATAAAGTTGATAAACTACTTTCCTATGTGATTGTATCTCCAAATATGCATAAGGTTCATCATCATTCCTTCATGCCTTATACTGATTCCAACTATGGAAACATCTTTTCAATATGGGATAGAATATTTGGAACCTATATGGAACTAGATAGAGATAAAATAGTTTTTGGTATCGATGATAATTATGATGACAAAAATGATATTGTAAAAATTCTGAAAAGACCTTTTAGAAAATCTTAGATATCTTCAAATTCAACTTCATCAGACTTTTCATCATCTTTTTTATCCTCTTTAACCTCATCTTCTTTAGAATCATCATTTGATGACTCTTCCTCTTTTTTAGACTTAAAATCCTTGTCATGGATTTCGCTAATAACTTCTAAGCCCTTTTCATCTATAATATATTTAGTCATTTCACCTAAAATATTTGAGAAGTTTTCAAAATCTTCTTTATATAAGTAGATTTTGTGCTTTTTAAAGTAAAAGGTACCATCCTCATTTGTGAATTTTTTACTTTCTGAGATTGTTAAATAATAATCGCCAGCTTTAGTAGATCTTACATCAAAAAAATAAGTTCTTCTACCTGCTCTTAAGACTTTTGAATAAATGTCTTCATTTACATGTTGTTTATTTTCTTCCATTTCAATTTTAATTTGAATCAAAAATGGTTAAAAAACTACGATTAACAAAGACTAATATTAATTTTTTGTTTTTTGCTTGTCGTAAGTTTCTTTATAATAACCATTAATTTCACATAGCTTTTTATGAGTTCCATACTCAATAACTTTTCCGGAATTTAACACTAAAATTAAATCACATTTTTCTATTGTTGATATTCGATGACTTACTATAATTTTAGTAATATCTTTTATTTCTTTTTTTAGGTTTGTTATGACATTATGTTCTGTTTCAGTGTCGAGTGCAGAAAGACTGTCATCTAGTATTAAAATTTGTGGTTTTTTTATAAGAGCTCTTGCAATTGCTAATCGCTGTTTTTGTCCACCTGAAAGATTAATTCCTCTTTCACCTAACATGGATGCATATTTTTTAGGAAAAGACATGATATCATCATGAATGCAGGCAATTTTTGAATAATATTGAATATCCTCAGCTTTAGAATTAATATTTCCAAAATTGATATTATTGTAAATGGTATCTGAAAAAAGAAATGTTGTTTGTGGCACATAACCAATATCACGTCTAATAACTTCGATATTGTGGTCCTTCAGGTTTTTGTTATCAATTAATATTTTTCCTGAATCTGGGTCATAATTTCTAACAATAAGCTCTAGAACTGTTGATTTTCCAGACCCAACGGATCCAATTATACCAAGGGACTGACCAGTATTGATTTTAAAATCAATCTCACTTAAGGCTTCAATATTGGTTTCTGGATATTTTAAACTAACTCTTTTAAACTCTAGTTCTCCTTTAATTTTATAATCATTTTGGTTAACACTAATAATTTCATTTTTTTCTGAAAGAAATTCATTAATTCTTTTTTGTGATGCTTCTGCCTGCTGAACTATTGAGGTAACCCATCCTACAGTAGCTACTGGCCAAGTCAACATGTTCACATAAATTATAAATTCTGCCAATACACCAAGATTTATTTCACCATTTATGTATTGGTTTCCACCAATAAAAATCACAAGAATATTACTACAACCAATTAGTAAAAGCATCATTGGAAAAAACCAGGATTGAAATTTTGCAAGATCTACACTTTTATCTTTTGTTTCACTAGAAAATTCAATCATAAAATCATTAACCTTATCCTCAATTGTATTTGACTTAATGATTGATATTCCACTAAAAGATTCTTGAGAAAATGTAGTCAGCTTAGATAATGATTCTTGTACCCTTTTACTTTTAATATTAATTTGCCTACTCAGTTTGTATATAAGAATTGATAGAATAGGTAATGGTATGATTGTATACATAGTAAGTTTAGGATCAATACTAATCATATAGGTTATTATTATTACAAACAATGAAATTGTATTTATTGTATACATTAAAGCTGGTCCTACATACATTCGAACCTTGCTAACATCCTCACTTATCCTATTCATTAAATCACCAACACGATTATTTTTGTAAAACTTTACACTTAATTCTTGATATTTTTGAAAAATCTCATTTTTCAAATCATATTCGATAAATCGTGAAACATTAATCAGGGTTTGTCTCATTATAAAAGTAAATAGACCAGCAATCAAGGCAGAGAGGATTATGAAAATTATGTTTTTGAGTAATTGTTCTTTTAAATAACCCAATTCTATAGAATTGTTTAAAGTATATTGCTCTATTAAGGTTATTGAGTTTCCAATTAAATTTGGAGCCACCAAAGCAAAAATTCTGGCAATAATTGTTATAATAATGCCAATTATAATTTTGCTTCTGTAATGATAAAAAAACTTATTTAGGTATTTTAATTCACCCATAAAATTGATTTTCAAATATACATTTTAATTGATGTTTATAGTTTAAAAATATTTACATTTGCCACCAAGTTCATTTAAATGTTAAACAGAAGGCACATAAGAATTAAAATATTGCAATTATTGTATTCAAAGACCACTGGAAAAACAGATAATAGGTCCCTTTTAAAACAATTTGAACAAACATCTCAAAACTTTTACAAACTTTTTTTAACTCAATTAATTCTATTAAAAGAAATTTTTAAAGAATCCATAAGAGTTGTTGACCTAAACGAAAAAAAATATTTCAAAGAAGATTCTAAATTGATTGTAAAGCTATTTTCAGAAAATAAACTCCTAAAATCAATTGACTCAGATAAATTTTTAATTAAAGCATCAGAAAAATATGAATTAAATTATTGGACTAATAATATTAATAAAGTTCAAAATATATTTCAAGAGATATTGAAAAGTGAAATTTTTATTAATTATTCAAAAAATGAAAATTCTTTTGTTCAAGACGTTTATAAAAATGTGATTGCAACTAATGATGAACTATTTGATTTTTATGAGGACTGTGAAATTGGTTGGGTTGATGACTTACCACTTGTTAATACAATGGTTTTAAATTGGTTAATTAATTCTTCAATTAATGGTTCAACTCAAATTCCAACAAAAATCTTTAAAGACAGGTCTGATAAAAAGTTCGGAAAAGAATTATTTAAAATTGCTGTTAAAGATGATAAGAATATACAAGATCTTATAAATGAATATACGCCTGAATGGGACAATGATAGAATCGCTGTTATTGATATGATTATTTTGAAAATGTGTATAAATGAATTCACAAGCTTTCCATCAATACCCGTAAAGGTTAGTATAAATGAATATGTTGAAATTTCTAAAGAATATTCTAGTCCAAATAGCAGCACATTCATCAACGGTGTTTTAAATAATATTTACAGAAAATTGGATAAAGAAGGAATGATAAATAAAAATGAAAGGGGTTCACAATAATTTTTATAATTTTATGATATGAAATTTTTTATGAAAGTATACGGTTATTTATTCTTTAGCCTTTTGGCTGTATTCTTTGTTGGATTTGTTTTTAAATCTTGTGATTCTGATCCCTCGAAAAAGATTAAGGCTGAGAACGTAAAAGCAACTGAAGAAAGACTGGACAAGTCTTATGATTCACCCGAAATTGAGTTTGATTTTGATACACATTATTTTGGTGAAGTTAAAGATGGTGAACCGGTTGAGGTTGATTTTAATTTTACAAATACAGGAAAATCTGATTTAATAATTTTTGATGCTTCTGCTAGCTGTGGATGTACTGTTCCAGAATATCCTCAGAATGTAAACATAGGACCAGGTCAAAAAGGAAAAATAAAAGTTAGGTTTGACACTTCAAATAAACCAGGAAAACAAATGAAGTCAGTAACTTTAACAACAAACACAAATACTGGTAAAAAAATAATAAAATTATCAGGTTTTGTTTTAAATAAGTAATATGGAAGGATTTGGTCAATTTTTACCGATAATACTGCTTTTTATAGCAATGTATTTTTTGTTTATTTTGCCTCAGAGTAAAAAAGCAAAAAAAGAGAAAAAATTTATTTCGAATATAAAAACTGGAGATAGGGTAGTTACAAAAAGTGGTATGCATGGAAAGATAGTTGAGATTAATGACAGTAATAATACTTGTGTTTTAGTGACTATGGCTGGAAAAATAAAATTTGATAAATCTGCAATTTCTTTTGAATTGTCAGAGGCATTAAATAAGAAAGATTAAAAACCATAAATGATTTTTTACAAAGAGCTTTTTCACAAAATCGAAAAAATTTTGTGGAGTGTTTTTTTAAAGCCCTTTTTCTTTTCAATTGACCCTGAAAAAGTTCACCATTTTGTAGTAGGTGCAATGAAACTATTTTCACCTATTTTTTATCTAAGAAAATCCTTCTATCATTTTAAGATAAATGGTAAAAATAATCCATCACTTGAAAAAGAAGTTTTTGGTATAAAATTTCCAAACCCAGTAGGATTGGCGGCAGGTTTTGATAAAAATGCCGAGGTATATAAACAAATGTCTTCATTGGGCTTTGGTTTCATTGAGATAGGTACTGTAACACCAGTTTCTCAAGATGGGAATCCAAAAAAAAGAATTTTTAGATTAGTTAATGATAATGCTTTAATTAACCGACTTGGTTTTAACAATGATGGAGTTGATAAAGTTGTAGGTAGATTAAGAAACAAGGGCAATATTATAATTGGCGGTAATATTGGTAAAAATAAAGTTACACCAAATGAAAAGGCAAAGGATGATTATTTAATCTGTTTTAAAGCTTTATATGATCATGTTGATTATTTTGCGGTAAATGTGAGTTCACCAAACACACCAAATTTAAGAGATCTTCAAAACATAAATGATTTACGTGAAATATTATACCCATTGATCAGGGAGAATAATAAAAGAGATACCAAACCTATTCTAATTAAAATTTCACCTGATTTAAATGATGATGATATAAAAAAAATAGTCGATATGGCACTTGATCTTAAAATTGATGGTATCATAACATCAAATACAACAATCAGCAGAAATAATTTAAAATCTAAGAAAAAATTAACCAGTGAAATTGGAGGTTTAAGCGGAAAACCTTTAACAATCAGAAGCACAGAAATTATTAAATTAATTCACGAGTATTCTAATAAAAAGCTTCCAATTATTGGAGTTGGCGGAATTATGTCAACGCAAGATGCTTTAGATAAACTTAAGGCTGGCGCAAGCTTAATACAACTATATACTGGCTTTATATATAATGGGCCATCATTTGCTAGAAATATCAATAAAGAAATTATTAAATCTTTAAATTAATTTATAGATTTAAGTATGATATTTAAAAACAATCTCTTACCCAAAAGTTTAGAGGAATACGACAAACTTTACAACCAAAGCGTTGATAATCCAGAAGTGTTTTGGACTGATGTTGCTGAATCATTTATTTGGAAAAGTAAGTGGTCAAAAGTAGTTGATTTTGATTTTTCAAAACCAAGTTTTAAATGGTTTACAGATGCAAAATTGAATATAACTGAAAACTGTCTTGACAGACATGTTGAGGATCATCCTGATAAAACAGCCATTATTTTTGAGCCAAATGATCCTAATCAACCAGCAGAGCATATTTCATACAGAGAATTACATAGTAGGGTGTGTAAGTTTTCTAATGTTTTAAAAAATAACAATATTCAAAAAGGGGATAGAGTTTGTATTTATTTGCCAATGGTTCCTGAACTTGCTATTGCTGTCTTAGCCTGTGCTAGGGTAGGAGCTATACATTCTGTTGTGTTTGCAGGTTTTTCTTCATCTGCACTATCAGCTAGAATTAATGATGCATCATGTAAGATGGTCCTAACCTCTGATGGAAGCTTTAGAGGAAATAAAACAATTGACTTAAAATCTATAGTTGACGAGGCTTTAAAAGATTGTGATTGTGTTGATTCAGTAATAGTATTAAATCGGATAAATAGCGGAATTACATTAAATAAGAATGAAAAATGGTGGAACGATGAATTAGATAAAGTTGATGATTATTTTCCAGCTGAAATAATGGATTCTGAAGATCCTTTATTTATTTTATACACATCAGGGTCAACTGGAAAACCCAAAGGAATGGTACACTCATCTGGGGGCTACATGGTTTATACTGCCTATTCATTTAAAAATGTATTTGATTACGATGATGATGATATCTATTGGTGTACAGCAGATATTGGTTGGATTACAGGGCATAGTTACATAGTTTATGGTCCATTGCTAAACGGTGCTACAACCATGATGTTTGAAGGTGTTCCATCATATCCAGACTTTGGCAGATTTTGGGAGATTTGTGAAAAACACAAGGTTAACCAATTTTATACTGCTCCAACAGCAATTAGAGCCCTTGCAAAACACCCTTTGGATTTTGTAAATAAATACGATCTATCATCATTAAAAGTATTAGGAACTGTTGGAGAACCAATCAATGAGGAAGCATGGAATTGGTACAATGAAAACATAGGAAAGAATAAATGTCCAATTGTTGATACTTGGTGGCAAACAGAAACAGGTGGAATCATGATTACATCTTTAGCTAATGTAACTGAGGGAAAACCTACTTTTGCAACCAAACCAATGATGGGAATTCAGCCTGTTTTATTTGATGAAAATGGTAATGAATTTGATGATAATAACAAAAATGGAATTCTTGGAATTAAATATCCATGGCCATCCATAGCAAGAACAATTTATGGTGACCATGAACGTTACAAAAATGTTTATTTTTCGGCTTATCCCGGTTATTATTTTCCTGGGGATGGAGCATTTAGAGATGAATATGGAAATTATAGAATTACTGGTAGGGTAGATGATGTTGTTATTGTTTCAGGTCATAATTTGGGAACAGCACCAATTGAGGATGTAATAAATATGCATGATAATGTTGTAGAAAGTGCTCTTGTTGGATATCCACATGATATAAAGGGGAATGCACTTTATGCATTTGTTATTCTTAAAGATGATTCCAATAAAGATGATATAGAGGTTGAAATAAATAAATTAATATCAAAAACAATTGGTCCGATCGCCAAGCCCGAAAAAATCCAACTTGTTCCTGGACTTCCCAAAACACGAAGTGGTAAGATTATGAGAAGAATTTTAAGAAAAATTGCCTCTGGTGAAAAAGATAATTTTGGAGATATTTCAACATTATTAAACCCCGAAATAGTAGAACAAATCGTTGAAGGTTCTCAATAGTTAATTTTATTTAAGATTTAAAATAACTAAAATCATCATCAGGACCAATAGTAAGCAAGGTCTCATAAATTAATTTAATAACATTTTCAACATCTTCTCTACTCACAAGCTCTACAGTAGTATGCATATACCTTAGTGGAAGTGAAATTAGTGCAGATGCAACACCACCATTACTATATGCAAATGCATCAGTATCAGTTCCAGTGTATCTAGATGATGCATGTCTTTGAAAAGGAATTTTTTTCTTTTTTGCGGTATCAATTATTCTCTCTCTAAGATTATTTTGAATGGCAGGTGCATATGATATAACTGGACCTTTATCAATTACATTGTCACCTTGTTTTTTAACATCTATCATTGGTGTTGATGTATCGTGACAAACATCTGTCACAATCGCAATATTTGGTTTTAGAGTTTCTGTAATCATTTGAGCACCTCTAAGTCCAATTTCCTCTTGAACAGAGTTAGTTACGTACAAACAAAATGGTAATGTTTTTTTATTTTCTTTTAACAGCCTAGCAACCTCAGCAATCATAAACCCACCAATTCTGTTGTCAATTGCACGACATACAAATCTATTTTTATTAAGTATTTGAAAAGAATCAGGATAGGTAATAACACAACCAACATGTATACCCATTTTTTCAACCTCTTTTTTGTCTTTAGCACCTACGTCAATAGAAATATTTTCAAGTTTTGGAGGTTCTTCTTTACCAGGTGTTCGAGTGTGAATTGCAGGCCATCCAAATACACCCTTAACAACACCTTTTTTCGTGTGAATATTTACCCATTTTGAAGGAGCTATTTGGTGATCACTTCCGCCATTTCTAATTACATAAATCAATCCTTTATCCGTAATGTAATTGACGTACCATGAAATTTCATCTGAATGTCCTTCAATTACTACTTTAAATTTTGACTTTGGATTAACAACTCCAACAGCTGTTCCGTATGTATCAGTAATAAATTCATCCACATATGGCTTTAAATAATCCATCCATATTTTTTGACCTTCCCATTCATAACCAGTTGGTGCAGCATTATTTAGATATGATTCTAAAAATTTAATTGATTTATCGTTTAAAATACTCTTTGCCATTTTATTTGTTTTGGTTGTTAAAATTAACCTTTTTTTTATTTTAAATTTGCAAAATGCGTTTATTCTTATGTTTTGTAATTTTTATTTTGAGCCCTCAAAAAATGTTGTCTCAGGATGAGAATAATTCAACCTATTTTAAAATTGAAGGAGACTCAATATATAAGAAAGAAATTGATTTGGGCGAAGTTGTTATTTACAAACCTGTAGAGTTTGAAAATAACCAAGAAAGAATAGATTATTTTGTTTTGAAAAGAAAGGTTTTAAAAGTATATCCTTATGCAAAAATGGCATCCGAGAGACTAACCAAATTGAATTTAAGGTTAGAAAAAATCAATTCTAGACGAAAACAAAAAAAATACACAAGGATGCTTGAAAAGTTTTTACAGGAAGAATTAACTGCAGAGCTAAAAAGGTTAACCCGAACAGAGGGACAGATATTAGTAAAGTTAATTTTTAGAGAAACTGGATCAACTGCATTTTCACTTGTTAGAGAACTGAGAAATGGTTTTAGGGCTTTTACTTATAACACAATTGCAAAAGTTTTCAAAATTTCTCTTAAAGAAACCTACGATCCATTAAATGTTCGTGAAGACTCATTTATTGAGGATATTTTAAGAAATTCAAACCTTTAAATTCTTGAAGAGAAACATCTGTAAATCAGATTGTTAATAATTCTGTGAGAAAAAATTAACTTATTTTACCCAGAAATGTTTGGTAGTATATGAAAGGAGTGTATATTTGCAACCGCTTTTCTGTTTAACAGAGAAGATGATTAAGTTCATTGAAAGTATTGAAATTGACAGCGTATAATGATTATTTTAATCATATATTGAATTTAGCAAAACCATTCCGAGACAGTTCCTTTATCAATTCAAGTTGTTAAATATTATTTAATTTTTTTTACAACGAAGAGTTTGATCCTGGCTCAGGATGAACGCTAGCGGCAAGCTTAACACATGCAAGTCGAACGGTAACTCTTGGTGCTTGCACCAAAAGACGAGTGGCGGACGGGTGCGTAACGCGTATGCAATCTACCTTTTACTAGGGTATAGCCCAGAGAAATTTGGATTAATCCCCTATAATATCATGAAATCGCATGGTTTTATGATTAAAGCTTCGGTGGTAAAAGATGAGCATGCGTCCTATTAGTTTGTAGGTGAGGTAACGGCTCACCTAGACTACGATAGGTAGGGGCCCTGAGAGGGGGATCCCCCACACTGGTACTGAGACACGGACCAGACTCCTACGGGAGGCAGCAGTGAGGAATATTGGACAATGGACGAAAGTCTGATCCAGCTATGCCGCGTGCAGGATGACAGCCCTACGGGTTGTAAACTGCTTTTATACAGGAAGAAAAACTCCGACGTGTCGGGGCTTGACGGTACTGTAAGAATAAGGATCGGCTAACTCCGTGCCAGCAGCCGCGGTAATACGGAGGATCCAAGCGTTATCCGGAATTATTGGGTTTAAAGGGTCCGCAGGCGGTTTTTTAAGTCAGAGGTGAAATCCTACAGCTCAACTGTAGAATTGCCTTTGAAACTGAAAGACTTGAGTTATTGTGAAGTGGTTAGAATGTGTGGTGTAGCGGTGAAATGCATAGATATCACACAGAATACCAATTGCGAAGGCAGATCACTAACAATTAACTGACGCTCAGGGACGAAAGCGTGGGTAGCGAACAGGATTAGATACCCTGGTAGTCCACGCCGTAAACGATGGATACTAGCTGTATGTCTACTTCAGGTAGATGTGTGGCCAAGCGAAAGTGATAAGTATCCCACCTGGGGAGTACGATCGCAAGATTGAAACTCAAAGGAATTGACGGGGGCCCGCACAAGCGGTGGAGCATGTGGTTTAATTCGATGATACGCGAGGAACCTTACCAGGGCTTAAATGTAACGGGACAGGTCTAGAGATAGACCCTTCTTCGGACTCATTACAAGGTGCTGCATGGTTGTCGTCAGCTCGTGCCGTGAGGTGTCAGGTTAAGTCCTATAACGAGCGCAACCCCCATCGTTAGTTGCCAACGAGTAATGTCGGGAACTCTAACGAAACTGCCGGTGCAAACCGTGAGGAAGGTGGGGATGACGTCAAATCATCACGGCCCTTACGTCCTGGGCTACACACGTGCTACAATGGTCGGTACAGAGAGCAGCCACTTCGCGAGAAGGAGCAAATCTACAAAACCGATCTCAGTTCGGATCGGAGTCTGCAACTCGACTCCGTGAAGCTGGAATCGCTAGTAATCGGATATCAGCCATGATCCGGTGAATACGTTCCCGGGCCTTGTACACACCGCCCGTCAAGCCATGGAAGTTGGGAGTGCCTGAAGTCGGTAACCGCAAGGAGCCGCCTAGGGTAAAACTAATGACTGGGGCTAAGTCGTAACAAGGTAGCCGTACCGGAAGGTGCGGCTGGAACACCTCCTTTCTAGAGAAAGTATGACGACTGAATTTTAGAATTGTTGAGGTATGTGTTTTGCTAAGTGCTGTCATTTTAATTATCATTGAGTCTCGTAGCTCAGCTGGTTAGAGCGCTACACTGATAATGTAGAGGTCGGCAGTTCGAGTCTGCCCGAGACTACAATACGATCTTGGGAATTTAGAGTTGGGAAATTCATCCATACTGAATTCTTTTTCAGAATTGGGGAATTAGCTCAGCTGGCTAGAGCACTTGATTTGCATTCAAGAGGTCGTGGGTTCGACTCCCACATTCTCCACTAAAACGTTCATTGACATATTGAAAATTTTTATATTACAAACATCAGTTATCCAATTTATGTTTGTAATCATAGATACACTACAAAGTATAAATTACATATACAATATATATGTGGATTTGTACGAGCAATATTATAATAAATACAATTTCAAAGAAAAGTAAAGTTACGATAGGCTAATTAAGAGCGTAAGGGGGATACCTTGGCTCTCAGAGGCGAAGAAGGACGTGATAAGCTGCGAAAAGTTACGGGGAGTGGCACATACATATTGATCCGTAAATATCCGAATGGGGAAACCCGATTATTTGAAGAATAATCATCCATATTTATATGGAA
>CACJQM010000001.1:270000-408580 GCA_902595555.1 uncultured Bacteroidota bacterium
ACTCTGGAACAACATGGAAAGCCATTACGGATGATCAAGATTTTTATTCTACAGGTTGTATTACCATAGATCCTCATAATTCATCAAAAATATGGCTTGGAACTGGAGAAAATGTTGGAGGTAGACATGTTGGTATTGGACATGGTGTTTTTGTAAGTGATAACGGAGGAAAGAGTTGGAAATCTATGGGATTAAAATCCTCCGAACACATATCTAAAATTATTGTTAATCCAAAAGATCCAAATATTGTATTTGTAGCTTCACAGGGTCCTCTTTGGTCCTCCGGTGGTGAAAGAGGGTTATACAGAACTGATAATGGAGGAAAAACATGGAAAAACGTTCTAAGTGTTAATGAGTGGACAGGTGTTACTGATATAGCCATTGATCATAATAATCCAAATATTTTATATGCTGCAACATGGCAAAGACATAGAAATGTGGCTTCATATATGGGAGGTGGACCAGGAACCTCTATATATAAGTCAACAGATCATGGAATTACATGGACAGAAATTAAAAATGGTTTACCAAGCTCTAATCTTGGAAAAATTGGTTTAGCGATATCTCCTTTTGATAGTTCTATACTATATGCTGCTGTCGAAACTGACAGAAGAAATGGGGCTGTCTATAAGACAACTAATTCTGGTGGAAATTGGAAAAAAATGTCCGATACTGTTTCTGGAGCAACAGGACCTCACTATTATCAGGAGCTTGTTGCGTCTCCTCATGTATTTGATAAAATATACTTGATGGATACAAAAGTTCAAGTATCAGAGAATGGGGGAGAAGATTTTTATATTATGAATGAAAGTGATAAACATGTAGACAATCATTCATTGACTTTCAAACTTAGTGATCCAAACTATTTGTTGATTGGAACTGATGGAGGTGTTTATGAATCTTTTGATGATACTAAATCATGGAAATTTGTTGCAAACCTTCCACTCACACAGTTTTATAAACTTGCTGTTGATGATGCATATCCATTTTACAATATTTTTGGTGGAACGCAAGACAATAATACACAGGGAGGTCCAAGTAGAACATTTAAAACATCTGGTATTACAAATTCTGATTGGTTTGTACTTCTTGGTGGAGATGGTCATCAACCTGCTACTGAGCCAGGTAATCCTGACATTGTTTATGCTCAGTCTCAACAGGGAAATATTCATCGTATTGACAGAACTAATGGAGAAGCTACATTTATTAAACCGCAAAATGATTTAAATGAAGACTATGAAAGATTTAATTGGGATTCACCAATATTAGTTAGTTCACATGACCCTAAAACAATATTTTTTGGATCTCAACGAGTTTGGGTTTCAAATAACAGGGGAGATGATTGGAGGGCAATTTCTGGAGATCTAACTCTTAATCAAGAAAGATTCTCACTACCAATAATGGGTAAAGTCCAAAGTTGGGATAATCCTTGGGATGTTTATGCTATGTCCACATATAATACAATAACATCTTTATCTCAATCACCTATTGATGAAAATATCATTTACGCAGGAACTGATGATGGTATCATCCAGTATACACAAGACTATGGTCAGACTTGGACTAAAGTTAACGTTGAAAAATTACCAGGTGTTCCAAAAGGATCTTTCGTAAATGATATAAAGGCAGATTTATTTGATGCAAACACTGTTTATGTATTATTGGATAACCACAAGTTTGGAGATTATAAGCCCTATGTATATAAATCTACTGATGGGGGTAAATCATGGAAAGATATTGGGGAGGGAATACCAGATGGTTTTTTATGCTGGAGATTAGTTCAAGATCATGTTGATAGGAATTTAATGTTTTTAGGAACAGAATATGGAATATATGTTTCTGTTAATGGTGGTAATAAATGGGTTAAGTTTTCATCTGGTTTACCCACAATTTCGATAAGAGATTTAGCTATACAAAAAAGAGAAAATGATTTGGTTGCTGCAACATTTGGTAGAGGGTTTTATGTTCTTGATGATTATTCGTCTTTAAGATTTTTATCATCAAATTCATTAAAAAGTAATCTAGTGTTTACACCCAGAAAAGCACTTCAATACAGCCCAATAAGATCAGGATCGTCTTCTCAGGGTAGTGATACTTATTATGCTAAAAATCCTGACTATGGTGCAATTTTTACTTTTTATTTAAGTGATGAAGTATCAACAAAAAAACAAAAAAGAAAAAAAAGAGAAAAAGAACTTGAAAAATCTGATTCTGACATACCGTTTCCAGGATGGGATGAGTTAGATGCTGAGCTGAATCAAGACTCACCTCAAATAGTAATTGAAATTTATGACACTAATAATGAATTTGTTGATAGATTTTCTAGACCATATAAAAAGGGATTTAATAGGGTTTCATGGGATTTAACTAAAAACTTAAATTCAAATGTTAACTCAGGATCATCAAGATCTTATTCACGAAGTATTAGGGTTAATCCAGGAAAATATTCTTTTAACGTATATACAAGTTTTAATGGTCAAGTTAACAAAATTGGAAGTAAATTCTTTGAAGTTGAAAGGATAAGATCAGGTGTTTTAGAAAATCCAAATTCCAATTCATTTGAAGACTATGTTATAGAAATTGAAAATACCTATAAAATTTTCTCTGTAATTAACAATAAATTCAATAAAATTAAAGACAATAATAAATCTCTAATGTCTTTAATATCAAGATCTACAAATTATAGCAACAATGTAAAGTTGTATAATGAATTAAATAATAGTATTAATGAAATTGATGTTTTTGTCTCTGGAAATAAATCAAAAAAAGATGTTAGAGAAAAGGATATCGAATCAATCTCAGATAGGCTAGGTGTGGCATCTAGAGGATTAAATTCATCATATGGTCCTACTGGTATGCAGATTTCAAGTTTAGATAAAGCTAAATCCTTAATTAATAAATTTGAGGAAATGGTGGATGCTTTAAGTTTAGAATTTACAAAGCTTAAAAATCAAGTAGAATCAGAATTAGATTCTTATATTTTAGATTGATAATTGTTAATTAACAAGTCAACAACCAAACTGTATGTTTTTATACCCGCTTTTTGGTTGTTGATTTTTAAGAAAATATCATAATTTTTTTTGAAAAAACTTTCGTATTTATTTTGGTATTTTAAATAGTATTCATTTTTCTGCTGTATGTTTTTAATTACACCAACATTTAAATTTTTGATGTATAGTTTGTGTAATTCAGGGTCTATCTTTCTTATTTCAGCTAGCAAATACTGGACAGCCATTAAATGTCCAGAATATCTTAAATAATTATTTTCGCTTTTTGATAGAGTTTCTATAGCTATGTAGTTTGCTTCATCTTCAAATGCATATCCTATTTGATGTGCGATTTCGTGTGAAATAGTAACTGGAATTGAAATATCAGGAATATTATAATTGATATTTGCCTCAAGTGTAAATGGATTAATATATCCAGAGAAGCCCATGTATGAAAGTGGAGTTGAAAAGAGTGATTTTTTTACAGGAAAACTATGTATCTGCTTATTTTCAAACATCCAATTACTTTTTTTAATTGACTTGATACATTCATTCTTAACTTGAAAAAAACTAAGTTTTGATTCTACTTTTTCCTGACTGGTTTTAGATAATGCAATTTGTAAATCATTTGTTTTTTTAATGTAATATTGAGTTGTTGAATAGAGTTCTTCTTTAGAGTAATCATTAGTTTTTAATGATTCAAATTCTGATTTTAGATTATAATTAAAACCCCATGACCAGTAAAAAAAACAATAAATTATAATTGGAATTTTAATAATAAAATAAAGCTTATCTCTTCTTCTTTCAATTCTAAAAAAATAAATGATTACAAATAATGGAAATACAAAATAGATTATATCTCCAATAGCGATACTTGAATATATAAATACAAAAGATAAAATACTAAACCATTCGGTATAAATCGGGTAGTAAAAATTCTCAATATTAATTATTGAAGTTTTGTTAATTGTTAATGTAAGTAAGAAAATAGTTAAAAAAACAAGAGATGATGTTTTTAAAATACTATTCATTTCTACTTTTGATCAACTATTTCAACTTCAAAAATTAAATTTGATTTTGCAGGGATTCCTCTAGATTCAGTTTCTCCGTAAGCTAAATAGTATGGCAAGAATAGTGTTGCCTTGTCTCCAACATTTAACAGTTTTAAACCTTCCTTGAAACCCTGAATCATCATATCTTTTGGACCTACTTTTGCTTCAATAGGTGAATATCCACCAGCTTGAGCCCTTCTCTTGTCAACCATATTGTACTTTTCAGCTACCTTTAGAATGGAAGTGTCTAAAAGGTTCCCGTCTTCGAAATAAACTGCATAGTGAGTTAATACAACTTTATTTTCGTCAACCTTATCTCCTTCACCATTTTCATTTATAAAATATTTAAGTCCTGTTTCAGTTTCAGTTGCATCATTTTTTAGTTTAGAATGTATAGTTGAAACATCCTCCTTTAATTTTAACAACTGTTTTTCAGCTTCTTTTTTTCTTTTTTCTTCTTCTTTAAAATGATTAGTAAAAACTTTAGTAGCATTAAATTTTTTTGCGCCGCTACCATCTCTGATTATTTCAACGGTTAAAATTGAATCACCTTGTTCTATTTTATCCACAATATCTTGCCCCTCTAACACTTTTCCAAATACAGTGTGAGCACCATCAAGCCATGGAGTTTCTTTGTGAGTTATGAAAAACTGACTTCCATTTGTTCCAGGACCTGCATTTGCCATGGAAAGAATACCAGCTGAATCATGCTTAAGTTCATCAACAAATTCATCTTTAAAATTATATCCAGGAGATCCGGAACCACTTCCTGTTGGATCTCCACCTTGAATCATAAAATCTGGAATAACCCTATGAAAAGTCAAACCGTCATAATATTTTTTTCCTTTATACTGATCACTTACTTCCTTGTTTTTGCCTTCGGCAAGTGATATGAAATTTGCTACTGTTACAGGCGTTTGATTGTAAAACAATTCTGTTTTAATAATTCCTTTATTAGTTTCTATTGATGCATAAATTACACCGTCGTTATTTTTTTGTGACATATTACATGAAAAATTAATAGTTAATAATAGTATTAAAATGTATTTTTTTGAATTCATAATTTAATTTTAAAAATTAAAGTCTGTTAGTGATTTTTTAAACTTTTCAACTGCATCATCAATTGTGCCTGTATATTTACCTCCAGCAGCGTTTTTGTGACCACCACCATTAAAGAACTTTTTTGCAAATTTATCGCAAGGAAAGATATTTTTAGATCTAAAAGATATTTTTACATTATCCATTTCCTCAATATCCTCAATAAAAATTGCTGTAAAGTCAATATTTTTTAGGGATAGGCCATAATTTACAAGACCTTCTGTATCACCTTTTTTATAGTTATTTTCAATTAGTTGATTCTTTGAAAGTCTCATGTATGTTGTTTTCTTTTCTTTAATTTGATTTAAGCTATTTAGTGCAGACCCTAATATCCTTAGTTTACTGAGATTATTGCTATTGTAAATATTGTTATAAATTTTCGAATGATCTATCCCTTTTTTCATTAAAGATGATAAAATTGAGTGAGTTTCACTATTAACACCATTATACTGAAATGATCCTGTGTCAGTCATCATCCCTAGATAAATACATGTAGATATGTCTCTGTCAATTAAATCAGTATCACTAATCTGTGTGATTATTTTAAAGATTAATTCACAAGTTGAGGATATATCAGGATAGGAAAATGTAATATTGGAGTAGTCTGAGGGTGATTGATGGTGATCAATCATAATAATTTCATGTTTTTTCAAATTGATTGCTTCACCTACCAAACCACATCTATTTAGGTCATTAAAATCAAGAGTAAATACAATATCAGAGTTAGCAATCAGTTTATTAGCTCTCTCAACATTCTCATCAAAGATTATAATGTCATTGCACCCTGGAATCCAGTTTAAAAAATCTGGATGTTTATTAGGAGTAATAACATTAACATTATGATTCATTTTTTTAAGAAAATGATATAATGCTAAACTACTTCCGACAGCATCACCGTCCGGATTGGTATGCGTTGTAATAATAATTTTCTTTTCTTTGGAAAGTATCTTTTTGAGTTCTTTTATTTTTCCTAGCATAATTTTTTCAAAGATAAGGATTACTTTAGGAATTTTTAAAGTATACTTGGAGGCATTTTTTGTAAATTTATTTAAAATTAAAAATTGAGTTTAATAAATATTTTTAGAAGGCCAAGGAATAAAAAGTTTAGGTATTCACCTAGATATTCAAAATCAAATAAAACTAATTTATATGGTTTTGATTCAGCCTATTCAAAACACAGAGAATCGAACAGTGTTTTTGACAAATCAAATGCATGGGATGAGGCTAGATTAAGGTCAAGAAATCGCTCAAATAGTTTGTTCTCAAAAACCATACTTTTTATTATAATACTTCTTACCCTAATTTTTCTCTATATAATTGACTTTGATTTATCAATTTTTTTTAAATGAAAGCAACTATTAATAAATTATCAATTGATTTAATCAATAAAATTGCAGCTGGGGAAGTTATTCAAAGACCATCTTCAGTAATTAAAGAGCTTGTTGAAAATTCAATTGATGCAGAATCAACTGATATTAAATTATTGATCAAGGATTATGGTAAAACCTTAATTGAGATAAGTGACAATGGGGTTGGTATGAATGAAAAAGATTTGAGATTATGTTTTTTAAAGCACACAACGTCTAAAATTTCAAAATCTAGTGACCTTTTCTCTTTGACTACCAATGGTTTTAGAGGTGAAGCAATCTCAAGTATTTCCTCTGTTGCTAAAATTAAAATCTCATCATCTAATAATAATGATGGAGTTAGAAATGTTTTATTTATAGAAAACGGAGAAATCACTAAATTTAATCAAGAAGGTGGTTTAAGGGGAACTACAATTAGTGTAAGTAGTCTTTTTTATAATGTTCCTGCAAGACGAAAGTTTTTAAAGTCAGACAATGTAGAGCTCAGACATATAATTAGTGAGTTTTCACGACAATCCCTTTGTAATCCTGGCTTATCTTTTTCTCTAAAACATAATGCTAAAGATTTATATGTTTTAAATAAATCAAATTTGAAAGAAAGAATTACTCGTTTATTTTCTAAGAATATTGATAAGAAGTTGGTGCCAATAGATGAGATAACTGATATAGCATCAATTAATGGCTACGTTTTCAAACCTGAATTCCTGAACAAAACCAATTCTCTTCAGTTTTTTTTTGTTAATGGTAGATTTATAAGAAATAGTTATTTAAGTCATTCTATAGCTACTGCATACGAAGGTTTGATTAAGCCTGAGCTTCGACCATCATATATTTTATTTATTGAAACACCTGCTAATCAAATTGATGTTAATGTTCATCCTAATAAAATTGAAGTTAAGTTTGAAAATGAAAGTTCATTGTATTCAATTATTCGATCCAGTGTAAGACATGCTCTTGGAAAATTTAATATATCTCCAAATATTGATTTCAGTGACAATGTTAATATATCTATGCCAAACATGCATACTTCTAAAATATCTACACCATCAATAGATTTTAATAATGATTTTAATCCTTTTAAAAATCCAGGAGGAAATGTTAATGATGAAATAAATGAAATAAATACAGGTTCTATAGATCAAAAGCTATCTTCATCAATGGACATATTTAGCGAACATGATTTAACAGCCTCATCAACATATTCAAGTTTTAATTTTTTAAACAAGTTTATTGTTACAAAAACAAAGTCTGAGCTATTGATAATTAACATAAGAAAAGCATATCAAAGAATATTATATGAGAGAATTTTGTCTGAAATGAATAATAAAACGAATGTATCTCAGACCCTTCTCTTCCCTGTAAAATTCAGTTTTAGCGAATCTGATTTTAGCATATTAATTAAATTAAAAAAGGCTCTGATTCATCTTGGCTTCATTTTTGAAAAATTTTCAAATAATGAAATAGAAGTTTCTGGAATTCATCCTGTATTTAAGCATGATGGGTTAGAGGAGTTCTTTAATGAACTCATTGAAAATGAAATTTTAAATTATAAAGAGCATTCCTCAAGTATGAATGATTATTTAGCCAAATTAATTTGTTTATCTAAATCTATAAATATTAGTCATTTAGTTAATGAACAAGAACAAATTTTACTTTTAAATCAGCTTTTTGCTTGTAAAGACTCAAAATTTACACCTGAGAATAAAAAAATTTATATTGCAATTGAGGATAAAGAAATTAATACAAAGTTTAAATAATGGGAAATACTCCAAGAGTTATTATACATCTGTTGATAATCAATGTCATTTTTTTCTTTGGCTCTAAAGTATCAGGTGCAATAAGTAATGATTTTTTAGCTCTTCATTACTTTGAAAACGATAAGTTTATTATATCTCAATTATTTACACACCTTTTTATGCATGGTAATGAAGCTCATCTATTTTTTAACATGTTTGGCTTATGGATGTTTGGTTCAACTTTGGCAAATATATGGGGAACTAATAAGTTTTTATTCTTCTATATATCCTCAGGGTTAGGGGCTGCAATAGTACAAATGATAATGTATTATTTAAATATTGATTCAGTAACATCTACATTGTTAGAATACGGCGTTTCTAATGAAATAATTTTAAATATACTTAAAACAGGATCTGCTAATCCCATGATTTTTGAATATGTTCCCCAGTCAAAACTCGCAAGTATGGTTGGAGATTATAATGCAGTTATGGTTGGAGCCTCTGGAGCAATTTATGGTGTTTTAGTTGCATTCACATTTATGTTTCCAAATTCTAAATTGATGTTGTTGTTTCCTCCAATTCCAGTAAAAGCTAAGTACTTAATTCCTTTAATAATTTTAGGAGATTTTTTCTTTGGATTTACATCTGCTTCCATTGGACCAATTGCGCACTTTGCTCATATTGGTGGTGCATTTACTGGCTTTGTTATGATGTGGTATTGGAAAAATAATCAGTTTAATAAAAACAGATGGAATTAAAGAATAAAATTAACCTTTACATCTCGGGGCTGAATATTGTAGAAAAAATTATTCTCTTCAATATTACACTCTATTTACTTCCATTTGTTTTAAAAACAGTATTATTTCTTTTCAATATAAAAGGATTATCTATTGTTAATTGGTTTACTATAGACGCAACTCTCTCAGAATTCATATTAAAGCCATGGTCTATTCTTACATATGGATTTATTCACGGTAGTTTTAGTCATATTTTTTGGAACATGTTAATACTATATTATTTTGGAAACATTTTAAAAAATATTTTTGGAGAAAAACTAATATTGAATTTGTTCTTAAGTGGAATTGTTGCAGGTGGATTAACATATTTAATCAGTTATAATCTTTTTCCTGTTTTTAAGGGTGTTAACTCAGTGATGATCGGTGCTTCCGCTGGTGTGATGAGTGTTTTGTTCTTTCTTGCTGCATATGATCCACAGTATAGAATTAGAATCATATTTTTTGATATCAAGATTCTCTATATAGCTCTTTTTCTATTTTTTTATGATATCATACAAATTCCATTGAATAATTCAGGAGGACATATTGCTCACATTGGTGGTGCTCTGTGGGGATATTACTATTCTGTCAAATACAATAATGGTAGTGATTTAGTAAATTCAATTCTTTCTTACTTTAAAAAAAATACAAACAACAAATCATCTGTTAAATCTAAGAAAGACAATAAAAACTTTGACCAAAATAAGATTGATGAAATTTTAGATAAAATATCAGATTCAGGCTACGATTCTTTAACAAAATCTGAAAAAGAATATCTTTTTAAAGTAGGAAAAGATGATGATTAGAAATTTAATCCATCAATTCAAATATATATAAAGAAAATACTGAAAATCAATTATTTATATATCTATAAAAACTAAAGTTTGAATCACCGTATTTACGATTTTCAAAGAAGAAATCATGTTGGTTTATTTGTGTTTTTGATGAATGTTCAATTATTAAAAAACCATCATTTTTAAGTATTTTATTTTTAAAAATTATATTAATTATTTCGTAATATTTTTCATCCTTTATATTATAAGGAGGATCAGCAAAGATTACATCAAACTTTTTGTCTGTTAATTTTAAAAAACTTAAGACATCTATTTTGATTGTTTCAATATTGAAATCATTTATTTTACTAAAGTTTTTTATAAATTCTATTGATTTTTTATTTATTTCTACTGCACATACATATTTAACTCCTCTAGAGGAAAATTCATAGCTAATATTTCCAGTCCCGCTAAATAAATCTAATGCAGTAATTAGAGTATAATCTAATTTATTATTTAAAATATTAAATAAAGCTTCTTTAGATCTGTCAGTAGTGGGTCTTAGCTTTAATTTCTTTGGTGGAGAAATCCTTAAACCTCCCTTATTTCCTCCAATAATTCTCATTAACAATGTAAAAAATCAGCCTTGTATTTTTTATTTAATATTTTGTGATTATCAAAGAAATTATTTGAAATATCATTTAATTCTTCGTAATTATAATCTATGATATAATTTATTATTGTTTTTTCTATTTCAAGTTTCTGTTCTTTTAGAGTTAGTAGAATATAATATACAATATCAGAGGAATTTTCGATTTCAAATGAATTAAAAAATTTAAATCCATCTTTTTTAAATACAACAATTTTTATTTTCCCTTTTTCTATATGAACAAAATACTCTTCATTTACCCTAAATTCATCAATCCTCTTTAGTAACTCAGTGTTAAAATGATAATATTCAATATTCTTAAATATATCTACCAAGAAGTTATTGACATTAATATATGGTATGTAAACATTTTTAATTCTAAGTCTATCAATATCATCAACAGCCAAGTAGTCATTTTCTTGAATCTTAGTGTTAAATTTTAAATAATTTTTTTTCTCTTTTGAGCTGTAAAGTTCGTCAGGTACAAAAACAAATAAATCATTTTCCTGAATTAATTTTATTTTATTAAAATTCTCATTTTTAATATTATTCTTATCTAACATTGTTCCTAGCTCATCAGTTATATTTTCAACAGATATAGGATTATCAAAACTTTTCTTTTTAAAAGTTATTAAACTATTTGTTGAAAAGTCACTTTCTGTGAGTGAGATAAAATTGGTACTTACTGAAATGGTAAGATTTTTTTGATTGTAGTTATTTTCTTTCAAAATCAAATGTTGTAGGCCAATTACCATTGGTACTAACGTCTGAAAGAGAGCCTAAAACAATGTCTGGACCATTAACTCCATCTACTGATACTGTTTGCTTTTCTTGAGTGATTAAATCTCTACTCTGATCAAAAAGAATTAGATCTTTTGAAACTCTAACTTCAAAAACAGGGACATTGTAGCCATTTTTATCAATTATATCAGCCTTTAATTTAAATTGTTCATCAACTCCATCAATTGGCACATATGCCATTTTCTTGTAGGAATCATTGCTTGAGAATAGAGAGTCTTTCACAGAGACATAGCCTAGAGTATCAATAACTATAACTTCTCTTAGCATATCGATCCTGTACACCCTATCATATTGCATGTAACTTGAATCTCTTTTTTGAACTATAGTAAATTGAGCTGAATCAACAAATTTGATTAATTCATCAAAACTACTTGAGTAAATACCATTAACGCTTTTAAAAGCAACTTGAGCATTACGTATGTCTTTAAGTCTATCAATAACTTTTAGATATCTCTCGTTTTTTACCTGATTAAATTTGATAGGTGAGTTAATTGATTGATATATTTGATATACTAAAACAAGAGAAAAGAAGAAAAGTGCATATGTAATATGTTTTCTATATTTTTCTGTAAAATCTGCTAGTTCTGAGAGTAATTTTTTCATAGGTCAAAACAAAACTACAATTTTTTTTAATTTATGAAAATAATTTATCTGAATCATATTTTATATGTTTTTATTATCTTTCGTCAAATTAATAAATGACAGTCTCTGCCTTAATTCCTGCAAGATTAAATTCCTCTAGACTTGAAAAAAAATTGATTAAAGATTTGGATGGAATTCCGGTAATTGTGAGGACATATAAAAATATAGTTTCTACAAATCTATTTAAAGAAGTAATTGTTGTGACTGACGCTGATGAAATTGTAGAAATTTTGAAAAAACATAATATAAAGTTCTTAAAAAGCTTGAAATCACATAATACTGGAACAGATAGGATTGCGGAATTTGCTGATAAATTTAATTCTGATATTATAGTTAATGTTCAAGGAGATGAGCCATTTATTAGTAAAGATGATCTAATCAAAATAATCAACGAATTTAAGTGTGATTCAAATAATCTTGTTAATGTAGTTTCATTAATGATCAAACTATCCAATATTGATGAAATAAATAACCCAAATAATGTCAAAGTAGTAGTTGATAATAATAATGACTCTATTTTATTTTCAAGAAGTATCATCCCATTTGATAGAGATGATTTAAAACCTAATTATTATAAACATATAGGAGTATATGCATTTAGAACATTATACTTAAAAAAATTTGCAAAATATGATCAAACACCATTAGAAAAAGCTGAAATGATCGAAGCTTTAAGAATAGTCGAACATGGTGAGAAGATTAGAATGATTGAGATCTTTAAAGAGCATGTATCAATTGACACTATTGATGATCTAAAGATGGCTGAATCAATTCTAAAACAAAAATGATAAAATTTATATTTCACAAGATTTTAGGATGGAAAATTAATGGATACTCAAAATTACCTGTCAAGTGCGTTTTGATTGCTGGTCCTCATACTCATTGGATAGATTTGTTTTTAGGTTTTGCAATAAGAAATTCGATAGGGGAGGATATCAAGTTTATCGGCAAAAAGGAGCTTTTTATCTTTCCACTAAACATCTTGTTAAAATATCTTGGTGGTATTCCTGTTGTCAGAAATAGTAAAACAAACACAGTTGATCAAATTTCAAATCTAATTAAAAGTAAAAAGGAGTTTAAATTAGCTATTTCACCTGAGGGTACTAGAAAAAAAGTATATAAATGGAAATCAGGCTTCTACTACATTGCAAAAAAATCCAATATTCCAGTTATATGTATTTCTTTAAATTTTAAAAAAAGGATAGTCACATTCTCTAAACCCTATTTCCTAACTGCCAATATAAATAAGGATATGGAAAAATTGAAAATTAACTTTAAAGATTCGATTGGAAAAATACCAGAGTACTCTTAGTTATTTCATGTTGTGATGGACCTTTTGAACATCATCATCATTCTCACAAGTTTCTAAAAACTTTTCAACATCATTTTTTTGATCATCATTTAGATCTTTATAATTGTTTGGAATTCTTTCAAACTCAGAATTGATGATTTGAATATCTCTATTTTCTAGTTCTTTTTGAATTAATCCAAAAGAATCATAATTGCCATATAATAACAATTCATTATTAACTTCATCTTTTATAATTTCCTCTAAACCATAATCAATTAATTCAAGTTCTAAACTATCTAAATCAAGATTATTATTTGATATTTTAAATGAACAACATCTTATAAACATAAATTCAACTGACCCATTAGTTCCAAGGTTTCCACCTGCTTTATTAAAATAACTTCTAATATTCCCAACAGTTCTATTATTATTATCAGTAGTACAGTCAATTATTACGGCAACGCCATGAGGTCCATATCCCTCCAAAGTAATTTCCTTATAATTTTCAGTACTTTTTTCAGATGCATTTTTAATAGCCCTTAGAATATTATCCTTTGGCATGTTTGCTGCCTTTGCATTTTGTATTATTGCTCTTAGTCTTGAGTTGGATTCTGGATTGGGTCCGCCTTCTTTAACAGAAACAGAAATATCTTTACCTATTCTGGTAAAGGTTTTTGCCATTGTTGACCATCTCTTTAGCTTTCGGGCCTTTCTAAATTCAAAAGCTCTACCCATTTTTTAGTGGAAGTTTAGTGATTTCGGCTTTAACCAATTTATCTCTTATTAAAAGATAAATTTCATCACCCAATGAATGTTTGATATTTATATAACCAATTCCTATACCTACTTTATTAGTTGGTGAAAATGTTCCTGATGTAACATTACCGATTTTATCCCCTTCTTTATTACATATGTCATATCCATTTCTTGGAATTCCTCTGTCAATCATTTTAAAATTTATCATCTTTTTGGTTGATGAATTTATTGAAATCAGTAATTCTTCTTTACCTATAAAATCTTTTTCAATATTTGTGACCCACATTAAGTTAGCCTCAAATGGAGTAGTGGTATCATCAATATCATTTCCATATAAACAATAACCCATTTCCATTCTTAAAGTATCACGAGCTCCTAGTCCAATAGCTTGTATTTGATATTCCTCACCCTTTAAAAATAATTGATTCCAAATATCACTTAATATATTCACATCAATGTATAATTCATAGCCTTTTGATCCAGTATAACCTGTGTTTGAAACTATAATTGATTTATTATTTATTTTAATATTATTGAAAGAAAACTTCTTTAATTGACTAAAATCAGAATTAAATACTTCATTAATTAGATTTAATGAATTAGGTCCTTGTACTGAGATAAGACCAATTTCATCGGATAAATTTTTAATAGTACAATCATACTTTTTTAAATTCTTTTGAACCCATTCCCAATCTTTTTCAATATTAGCTGCATTGACAACTAACATATATTTTTTCTCCTCAATTCTATAAACGATTAAATCATCGACTATACCTCCGTTATTATTAATAAAACAATTGTATTGGGCTCTATTAACTTCAATTTTTAAAATATCATTAGAGCAAATGTAATTTAGAAAATCTTTAGCCTCATTTCCCTCAACATAAAACTCACCCATATGTGATACATCAAATATTCCAACATTATTACGAACACATTGATGCTCAATAGAAATTCCTTTATATTGAATAGGCATGTTGAATCCGCCAAAATTTACCATTTTGGCACCATGTGCAACATGTTGATTGAATAGGGGTGTTTTTTTCATTATATTAATACAAATTAATGGCAAATTTTATTACTTTACAAAAATGAATTTAACAATGAAATTTATAATTTTTACTGTTTTAATGTTAACTTCATCAATTACATTTTCTCAATTGTCAATTGACCAAGAACTTAAAGGTAGGGTAGCAGGTTTAACTGTTTTTTCCCAGGGAGGAACGCCTGGAACACCCAGTTATATTAGAATACGAGGAAATGGATCGTTATTAGGTGGAAATAGACCTTTATTTGTTTTAGATGGGGTTCCACTTGAAGATCATTTTGTAGGAGCTAATGCAAGATTTCCTGGATTAGATTTATTATCATTAATAAATACACTTGATATTGAAAGTGTTAGTGTTCTTAAAAATGCTAAAGATGTTGCACCTTATGGTGTTAGAGGCACAAACGGAGTTATAGTTATTATTACTAAAAAGGGCGTTAAAAAAGGCCCAACTTTACGTGACTTATTAGTTGATATGGAAATTTTAAAATAACTAATATGAATAGATTATTAATTTCTTTTTTTTTAATATTATCGCCCCTGTTAATTTTCTCGCAAAATTTTACTCGCCAAGATTCTCTAAGAGGCTCCATAACTCCTCAAAGAGCTTGGTGGGATTTAACATATTATCACTTAGATATTTCAGTTGATCCAGACAATAGGTTTATAAAAGGAAGTAATACTGTACAATATAAAGTCTTAGAAGTCAATGATGAGATGCAAATTGACCTTCAAGAACCATTAAAAATCACGAAAATAACACAGGACGGGAATGAGTTAAATTTCAGATCTGAGGGATATTCTCATTTTATAAAATTGAAGAAAAAACAAAAAAAGGATAAAATCAAATCCATTAAAATTCATTATGAAGGAAATCCAAAAATTGCAGTTAATCCACCATGGGATGGCGGTTTAACATGGACAAGAGATTTTAATGGTAAACATTTTGTTGCAAATAGCAATCAAGGAATAGGGGCAAGCATATGGTGGCCCAACAAAGATCATATGTATGATGAAGTTGATAGTATGCTTATAAGTGTAAATGTTCCCAAAGATTTAGTTAATGTCTCAAATGGAAGATTAAGATCTATTGAAGATTTTGGTGATACCAAAACATATCATTGGTTTGTTTCCAATCCTATTAATAATTATGGTGTTAATATTAATATAGGTGATTATTTAATGTTCTCCGAAGTATATGATGGTGAAAAAGGTGACTTAGATATGATTTATTATGTGTTAAGAGATAATATTTTAAGAGCTAAATCGCATTTTAAAGATGCGATTAAAATGATGGAAGCTTTTGAACATTGGTTCGGACCATATCCATTCTATGAAGACAGCTTTAAGATTGTTGAAGTACCATATTTGGGAATGGAACATCAAAGTTCAATAACATATGGAAACAAATATATGAAAGGCTATAAGGGAATGGATTTGTCTAGAACCGGTTGGGGATTAAAGTTTGATTACATAATTATTCATGAAGCTGGTCATGAATGGTTTGCAAATAATATTACATATAAGGACATAGCTGATATGTGGGTCCATGAATCATTTACTACCTATTCTGAAAATCTTTTTCTAGATTATCATTATGGAAAAGAAGCAGCCTCTGAATATGTAATCGGTACACGAGCATCTATTAGAAACAAATCTCCAATTATTGGAAAGTATGGTGTAAATCAAAGAGGAAGCGATTTATATTCAAAAGGTGCTAATATTTTACACACACTTAGACAGATTAGTAAAGATGATGAGAAATGGAGAAAAATACTTAGAGGATTAAATGAGGAGTTTTATCACAAAACTGTTACAACAAAAGAAATTGAGGATTATATTTCTGAAAAAATGAATTATAATTTAGCTCCATTCTTTGACCAATATCTAAGAGACTTTAGGATACCTACTCTTGAGTATTCTATCAATGATGGTTATTTAAATCTAAGATGGATTAATGTAATTGATGATTTCAAAATGCCAATTGAAATCGAAATTGACAACAAAAAATTGTTTATTGAATGTGAAACATCTTATAAGAGAATACCTATAAAATCAGATAAAATTAAAATAGATAATAACTACTATGTCTTTTCGAAAAAAATCTAAAAGTATCTATGAGGATATTTTAGCACTTCCACATCTGATTACGTTAGGCATCTCAGCATCAAATATAGCATTAGCCTCATGTTGATAAACAGCATTTACATTACGAAAAAAATATTTTCCACTTTTTTCTAGTTTGTATCTAACAACCCAAGTCTTCATTTGGTTTTCTCTGCAAAATTCTTTAGCTAATCTTTATATCAAGAGATTCTGAATCTTTGATATGTGAAATTTCGATTTTATCACCTTTTTTAATTTCACCAGAAACAATTTTCTTTGCTAGTGGATCCTCTAGGTATTTTTGAATAGCTCTTTTTATTGGTCTTGCTCCAAATTCTTTATCGAAACCTTTTACAGAGATAAATTTAAGAACCTTGCTATCAATTTTTATATCATAATCAATTTCTTTTAACCTTTGAACAAAGTTGTTTATTTCAATTTTGGCAATTTTCTCAATTTCTTTGGTTGTAAGTTGATTAAAGACAACTATTTCATCAATTCTATTTAAAAATTCGGGTGAGAATTTTTTACTTAAACTTTTCTTTAAAACTTCTGATGATAATTTATTCACATCTTTCTTCTTATAATCAGTATCAAAACCAACGCCAGTTCCAAATTCTTTTAACTTTCTTGTGCCTATATTGGAGGTCATTATTATAACCGTGTTTTTAAAATCTACTTTTCTTCCAACACTATCAGTTAAGTAACCATCATCCAATACTTGTAATAACATATTGAAAACATCTGGGTGCGCCTTCTCAATTTCGTCTAACAAGACAACTGAATATGGTTTTCTTCTTACCCTTTCACTTAGTTGACCACCTTCTTCATAACCTACATAGCCTGGAGGCGCTCCTATGAGTCTACTAACTGAAAATTTCTCCATATACTCACTCATATCTATTCTAATGAGTGAATCTTTATTATTGAATAATTCTTCTCCAAGAGATTTAGCAAGTTGAGTTTTACCTATACCAGTTTGTCCAAGGAAAATGAATGATCCTATCGGTTTGTTAGGATCTTTTAATCCGGTCTTATTTCTTTGAATTGCATTAACAACAGCATCAACTGCAGTATCTTGACCAATGATTTTATCCTTTATGCTCTTTTCTAAATTAAATTCTACAACATTTTCAGTCTGATCAATTTTTCTCAAGGGAACTCCAGATATTAAGGAAACAACTTCAATAATATTATCTTCAGAAACAACTTCTCTTCTTTTCTTTAATTCATCGTCCCACATTTTTTGTTGATCAAGTAATTCTTTTTCTATTTTCTTTTCATCGTCTCTAAGCCTAGCAGCTTCCTCATATTTTTGATTTTTAACTACAGTATTCTTTTTATTTCTTACAGATTCCAACTTATTTTCAAGATCAACTATTTCTTGAGGCACATCCATATTAGTTATGTGAACTCTAGATCCTGCTTCATCCATTGCATCAATTGCTTTATCTGGAAGATTTCTGTCGTTTATGTATCTATCAGTTAGTTTTACACAAGCTTCAATTGCCTCATCAGTATATTTAACGTTATGATGGTCTTCATACTTATGTTTTATATCGTTCAATATTTCAACTGTTTCGGAAATTGATGTTGGTTCAACAATTATTTTTTGAAACCTTCTCTCTAGTGCTCCGTCCTTTTCTATATATTTTCTATATTCATCCAAAGTTGTTGCACCAATACATTGAATTTCACCTCTAGCAAGAGCAGGCTTAAACATATTTGAAGCATCTAAGCTTCCCATTGCTCCACCTGCACCAACAATAGTGTGTATTTCATCAATAAATAGTATAATATCTTTGTTCTTTTCAATTTCATTCATCACTGCTTTCATTCTTTCTTCAAACTGTCCTCTATATTTTGTACCCGCTACAACACTTGCTAAGTCAAGCGATATTACACGTTTGTTATATAAAAGTCTTGAGACTTTTCTCTCTACAATCCTAAGTGCTAAACCTTCAGCAATTGCTGATTTACCAACCCCTGGTTCACCTATCAGAAGAGGGTTATTCTTCTTTCTTCTACTTAAAATTTGAGAAACTCTCTCAATTTCTTTATGTCTTCCTATGATGGGGTCAAGTTTACCTTCGCTGGCGAAATGTGTTAGATCTCTTCCAAAATTATCTAAAACAGGTGTTTTTGATTTCTTTGATTTATTTGATGTGGATTTAACATTAAATGGGTTTTCTTCAATTGGACTTTCTTCTTGTTCAGAATCATCATCAAAGGTTTGCGATGATGTTATTTCATCAATATCATCTTTAGTTTCAGAGATTTGTTCTTTGAATTGATCTTTAACTATATCATAGCTCAAGTTTAATTTTTCTAAAAGCTTTGTGGTAGGATCATTTTCATTTCTTAATATACATAGTAATAAGTGAGCTGTATTTATGGAGTTTCCTTGGAATAACTTCGCCTCTAAAAAAGTTGTTTTCAAAGCTCTTTCAGCTTGTCTAGTAAGGTGTAAATTTTTTCTCAAGTTTTCCTCATAGTTCATTATTGGATTTGGAGGGCTAAGTATTTCAATCTTTTTTCTTAAAAAATCAAGATCTATATCTAATGAATTTAGAATTTTAATAGCTTTTCCACCTCCGTCTCTTAGTATTCCTAAAAGAAGGTGTTCAGTTCCAATAAAATCGTGTCCTAGTCTTATAGCTTCTTCTTTACTGTATGTTATAACATCCTTAACTCTTGATGAAAAATTATCGTCCATATCGTAAAAATAATAATTAAAATATTAAACCAACAAAAATCAAACCTATTCTTAAAAACATCATGAAAATGTTAATAAGTTTATAAAAATCTAGACCATTTAAATTTAATCTTTTTTCTCATATGAGTATCTTTATAAACTAGAAAAAATTACTATGGCAGAAGGTGAAAAATTAATTCCAATAAATATTGAAGAAGCTATGAAATCCGCTTACATTGATTATTCAATGTCAGTGATAGTTTCAAGAGCACTTCCTGACGTTAGAGACGGTTTAAAACCAGTTCACAGAAGAGTTCTTTTTGGAATGAGTGAGTTAGGTTTGAGATCAAATAGTAAGTATAAAAAATCAGCCTTCATTGTTGGTGAGGTTTTAGGAAAATATCACCCTCATGGTGATAGCTCTGTCTATGATACAATGGTTAGAATGGCCCAAGAGTGGAGTCTAAGATATATGTTAGTCGATGGTCAAGGTAATTTTGGATCAATTGATGGTGATAGCCCAGCTGCAATGAGATACACAGAGGCCAGACTTAAGAAGATTTCTGAGGAGATGGTTGAGGATCTTGATAAAGATACTGTTGATTTTCAACTGAATTATGATGATTCCATAAAGGAACCTACCGTTCTGCCAACTAAAATTCCTAGCTTACTTGTCAATGGTGCTTCAGGGATTGCAGTTGGTATGGCTACTAATATGCCTCCACATAACTTATCCGAAGTAATTGATGGTACAGTTGCTTATATCGATGATAATAATATTGAAATAGATGAGCTTATAAAGCATGTTAAAGCTCCTGATTTTCCAACGGGTGGTGTTATTTATGGTTATGATGGTGTAAAAAATGCCTTTGAGACTGGAAGAGGTAAAGTTGTTATGAGAGGTAAAGCATCATTTGAAGAAGTAAATGGTCGTGAATGTATAATAGTTAGTGAAATTCCTTACCAGGTCAACAAAGCAGATATGATTCAAAGAACTGCTGAGCTTATAAATGATAAAAAAATTGAAGGTATTTCAAATATTAGAGATGAATCCGACAGGAAGGGAATGAGAATAGTTTATATCCTTAAAAGAGATGCTATCCCAAACATTGTATTAAATACACTCTACAAATATACAGCTCTTCAATCATCATTCAGTGTAAATAATATTGCTTTAGTAAAAGGTAGACCAAAGCTTCTTAACCTAAAGGAGATGATTAAATACTTCGTTGAACATAGACATGATGTTGTAGTACGAAGAACAAAATATGATTTAAAAAAGGCAGAAGAAAGAGCTCATATCCTTGATGGATTGATAGTAGCATCTGATAATATTGATAAAGTTATCGAAATAATAAAAAAATCTTCCAATGCAGATGATGCCAGAAAAAATTTAATAAAAGAATATGATTTATCAGAAGTTCAAGCGAAGGCAATTGTTGAAATGAGATTAAGACAATTAACTGGATTAGAACAGGATAAATTAAGAGATGAATACAATGGATTACTAGAACTCATTAAAGATTTAAAAAATATTCTTGAGGATAAAGACCGAAGAATGTCGATTATTAAAGATGAGCTTATTGAAATTAAAGAAAAACATGGTGATGAAAGAAGATCTGTTATTGAGTTTTCTGGTGGAGAGCTTAGTATTGAAGATATGATTCCAGATGAGAAAGTGGTGTTGACTATATCACATGCTGGATATATTAAAAGAACTCCTTTAGCAGAATACAAAACACAACATAGAGGTGGCGTTGGCCAAAAAGGCTCAACGACTAGGAGTGAGGACTTCTTGGAGTATTTATTTGTTGGAACAAATCATCAGTATATGCTTTTCTTTACCCAAAAAGGTAAATGCTTTTGGATGAGGGTTTTTGAAATCCCTGAAGGCAGTAAGCTTTCTAAAGGAAGAGCAATTCAAAACTTAATTAATATTGAACCTGATGACAAGGTAAAAGCATTTATATGTACTCAAGATCTTAAAGATGAGGATTACATTAATAATCATTTTGTGATAATGTGTACTAAGAAAGGTCAAGTTAAAAAAACATCACTGGAACAATATTCTAGACCTAGATCTAATGGTATTAATGCTATTACGATAAAGGAAGGGGATGAGCTATTAGAAGCCAAATTAACAACCGGAAATTCACAAATTTTAATGTCTGTCAAATCTGGTAAGTGTATTAGGTTCGAGGAAAGTAAAACAAGACCCATGGGTAGGAATGCATCTGGTGTAAGAGGTGTAAGGCTCAAAGATGATAATGATGAGGTTGTTGGAATGCTATCTGTTAATGATATGGATAGTGATATTTTAGTTGTTTCAGAAAATGGGTACGGAAAAAGATCAAAACTAGATGACTATAGAATCACAAATAGAGGAGGAAAGGGAGTTAAAACAATTTCTATAACTGATAAAACTGGAAATCTAGTTTCTATTAAAAATGTTGCTGATGGAGATGATTTAATGATTATTAACAAATCAGGAATTGCAATCAGAATGGAAGTCAATTCTCTAAGAGTTATGGGTAGGGCAACTCAAGGTGTGAAATTAATTAATTTAAAAGATGGTGATTCAATTGCTGCAGTAGCAAAAGTTGTACTTGATGATGAAGAAGTTCAAGATATTGATGATATTGAAGTTGTTGATGATGATCAAATAAATTAATACATTTAGAAAAAAAAATTATGAGAAATATTGTTTGTATTGCATTAACTGCTTTATGTTTTAATGTTCATGCTCAAAAAAAGGAACTCAGAAAAATCGATAAGCTTGTATTAGAATCTTTTTGGGAAGAAGCTAAAGATGAATTGGAGACTTCTAAATCTTTAATCCTATCATCAGAAGACAAGTATAAGGCTCAATTTTATTTTTACGATGCAAAAGTAAGTAACGAGCTTAAGGATTTTAAAAATGCAATCAACTCATTAAATAACCTAAATAAACTTAATCCTAATTCAAATCTTCCTACAAAATTAGAACTTGAATACTCAAATTTAGGTATTGTAATATCCAATTCCGTAGTTAATTCTGCCGTAACAGATAATCAAAACAGTAATTTTTTAGATGCTGCAGAAAAACTTATAATGGCTTATGAAATGGATATGGACAAAAATATTGATTATTTATATTTTGCTGCCGGAAGTGCAGTCAACGGAAAAGATTATGATTTGTCTCTTGAATATTATGTGAAATTAAAAAATATGGGCTATACAGGAATAGTTGATGAGTATTTTGTTACAAATAATGAGACAGGAGTAGAGGAAAAGGTTTCTCAAACAGAATATGATTTATTGAAAAGCTCAAAGGATTATTCAAATCCAAGAATTGGACAAACAGAATCTAGATTTCCTGAAATTGTAAAAAATATTGCATTGATTTATGTACAACAAGGTAAAAATGATTTAGCTGAAGCTGCAATTAAAGAAGCAAGAGAAATTCAACCTGATGATGTAAGTTTATTACTAAACGAGGCTGATTTATACATTAGAATCAGTAATAACTCTGATAATGATGAAGATAGACTTCTTTACAGAAATAAATTTAAAACTTTGATGGAAAAAGCCATAGAACTCGACCCTGATAACGGTATTTTGTATTATAATCTTGGTGTTATATATGCAGAGCAAGGTGAGTTAGCTCTTGCTAAAGAAAAATATTTTCAAGCCATAAAGCTTATTCCAGACTATGTAGATGCATATTTAAATTTAGTATCAGTCATTCTTGAAGATGAAGTTTCCATTGTCGACGAAATGAATAGTTTAGGAACTTCCAAAAAAGATAATTTAAGATATGATGAGCTCAAGGTTAAGCGTGAGGATTTATACAGGGAATGTGTGCCCCTTCTAGAGGAACTATTAAATGTTTCACCAACTAATATAGATGCTCTAAATACTCTTAAAAATATATATGGAGTTCTAGGCAATAATGAAGCTTTTATGAAGATAAAAGCTAAAATTGAAGAATTACAATAATTTTTTAGTTAACTCTTTTTACTTTCTGAAGAATATGAGTTATTCTTTTTTCTTCGTTGTTATAAATTCCTTCGGAAGTCAATTTATCTATCCTAACAACACCATAAGCATGAACAATTTTTGTATTGTCAATTAATATCCCTACATGAGTTATTTTTTTAGGACTTTTTCCAAAAAATGCTAAGTCACCAAGTTTAAAATCTGAATCAATTTCTTTTCCATATTTATATTGATCGCAAGCGTCACGTGGTAATATTATATTAATTGTTTTGAATACGGATTGTACAAGACCGGAACAATCGGCACCAAATTTAGTTTTGCCACCCCATAGGTATGGTGTATTTAAAAATGATTTTATAACTTTTATTATAGATCTAGATGTATTAGTTTTTTTATAACTGTATTTGAGAAATTTTGCCGTACTAATTAAGCTTCCGGTTGGAACAGTAATTTTAAAATTAGAATTTACTAATACCATTTCACCGGTAGCAAATTCATTCTGTTTTTTTGATAATAGATTATAATCCTTTTTTTGAATCTTTTGGAAGTGTAAATTTCTAATCCAACCTTTATAATCATCAAGATTACTTCTTATTAAACTCCAATTATCTTTTACTTCTATTATTGAAATGATTTCACCAAAAAACAATTGATTTATCATTTCAGATTTTGCATTATTTTTCTTTCTAACAGGAACAATATTTATACTTACTAAACCATATTCCATAATCCTCAAAATTAATTTAAAAAAAATAAAAAACTTATTCAAGCATATTTTTTAAATTTAACCTGTGATTGTTGAACAATTTTACACTTCCTGTTTATCTCAAGCTTCATACTACATTGAATGTTCAGGAGAGGTCGCTATTATTGATCCAAGCAGAGAAGTTGATCATTTTATTGAAAAAGCTAGTTCAACAAATTCTAAAATAAAATATATTTTTCAAACCCATTTTCATGCAGATTTTGTTAGTGGTCACCTTACACTATCAAAGCTTACTGACGCTCCCATTGTATATGGTCCAAACGCTGATCCATCATATGAATGTATAATTTCCAAAGACGGTGATAATTTTAGATTAGGTGATTGCAATATAAAGGTGATTCACACTCCGGGACATACATTAGAAAGTACATCATATTTACTTATTGATAAATACAATAAACAACATTCAATTTTTACAGGTGACACATTGTTTCTAGGTGATGTAGGTATACCAGACGTTGCCCAGAGATATAAAGGAATGAGTAAAGAAGATTTAGCAGGAGTTTTATATGATTCTATAAATAATAAAATAAAACCTTTAAATGATGATATTACAGTATATCCTGGACATGGAGCTGGATCTGCATGTGGAAAAAGTATGATGAAGGAAACTGTAGATTCATTATCAAATCAAAAAATAATCAACTATTCACTTAATGGGACTTTTACAAAAACCGAATTTATAAGAGAGTTAACTAATGATCTTCCTGAACCACCAGCTTATTTTCCTGCAAATGTTAAATTAAACCAGGAAGGGTATGATGATTTAAGTGTTGTAATGAATAATTCATTAAATCTTATCTCGCCCGATGAATATAAAGAGTTTATCAAAAGTGATGATATTACTATTCTGGATACCAGAGATTCTGATGATTTTGTGAAATATCATTTA
Organism: uncultured Bacteroidota bacterium; assembly: GCA_902595555.1. GTDB lineage: Bacteria > Bacteroidota > Bacteroidia > Flavobacteriales > Flavobacteriaceae > Eutrophosalina. The sequence continues at coordinate 295,414 of CACJQM010000001.1, forward strand.
CCAAATTCAATTTTTATTGGTTTAAATGGGCGTTTTGCTCCATGGGTAGGTGAAATTTTGAAAGATGTAAACACACAAATAATATTTGTATGTAGTAGTGGTAAAGAAAAAGAAGTTGTTATGAGATTAGCTAGAATTGGTTTTGATAAGTGTATGGGGTATATCAATATTGATAATGAGGATCAAATTTTATCATTCTCAGAACCTAACTCTCTTAAATGTGTTAATCCATCTGATTTTATAAAATCAGATGAAAATTCTAATGTTATAGATGTGAGAACCAAAAATGAATTTAATAATGGCACTTATAAGGCGTCTCAAAACATACCATTAAGTACAATTGGGCAAGAAATAGATAATATTTCTGATAATTCATATGTTTTTTGTGCTGGTGGATACAGAAGTGTAATTGCTTGCTCTATTCTTATGAAGAATGGGAAAAAAGATTTAATTAATGTTCTTGAGGGTTACTCAGGAATTAATAAACAAATTGAATCACAATAATGAGATTAATTTATTTCATAATTATAATTTCACTTTCACTACATTCTCAAAATGAAATCAAATCTATCGATTTTGATGAGTTCTCATTTTTATCAAAATCTAAAGACTTTTTAATTGTTGATGTTAGAACACCGGAGGAACATAAAATTAGTAGAATCAACAATTCTATTAATATTAATTTTTATGATGAAAAATTTATCAATATGTTCAAAAAGATAGATTATGATAAACATGTACTAATTTATTGTAGATCGGGAAGAAGAAGTCTTGAAGCAGTCAAAATATTGACTGATGAAGGATTTAGTAAATTATATGACTTAAAAGGAGGTATTTTGGCTTTGGATAAATTAAATATTGATTTTGGTTCCCTCGATGACTAAAGTTCCTTTCCAACTTCCAGAGCTACAAAACTGATATTTTTTTACATCACTAAAACCAGATTCTGTAAAAAGTTTTTCCCATTCATTTATTTTCATGAGATTCATTATTGAAACACCAGTTTTTTCTTGCCAGTCGTGACAATCAGGATTTTCGTAATAAAAATCAATTCCCATCACAAATTTCCCATTTTTTTTTAACCAATTATTAAAAATATTTCTAAGAACATTTAGTGGATTTTCAAAATAATATAAAACCTCCATTGATATCACGGCATCTACTTTATTTACAGGTTTCCATTTCAACAAATCACCATGAAAATATTGATTATTTGAATCCAGTTTTTTTGCTTTTTTAATCATCAAATTAGATCCATCTATTCCTGTAGAACTTTTGCAATTAGGGTGTTTCCCTATATATCTAACAGCCCATCCATTCCCACAACCAGCGTCAATAATCGAAAATTTTCCTTTTGAGTTGACTATAATATCAAACATTTTTGAGACAGATTCAAAGTGATTCTTTTCCATACCATCATCCTTCCCATTCCTAACCCAATTAGAGAAGGTTTCTATAGGTGTCTTCATATCAGGCTTTCTTTCTTGTTGTAATAACGTAAGTAGTGTAAGTAAAAATAACAATTATAAACTCCCAGTAAATAACATAATATGGCCATTCTCCAATAATAAGTGGATTATTAACATTAGGAGGGTAGGCTAAATACATGTAATTAGAATCAATTTGAAAATTCAATGGCATAACAATCATAAGCACAACATTCAAATATAAAACTACTCTAAGCCATGAAAACTTAGTTATTTCATAATTTAAATAATTATACATGAATATCGGAAGTAAAATAATACCAGCATGGCTAAAATGATATTCAATGTACTCATAATTAGATCCGTCAAAATTATTTATTTGTGGAGTTAAAAAAGCTTGAATTCCACCAATGATTCCCGCATAAAATAAGAATTCAAACAAAACTTTATTCTTTTTAGTAAATAGAATAAAACAAGCAATAAGATTTGAAATTCCACATAAGTGCAAGGGTAAATTCTCTGAAATATTCCAATATCCATTAGCAATATTTCTAGCATGACCAGTAACTGTGGTTATTATTAATAAAATTGCAATTGATTTAGCTAGATAAAGTCTCTGTTTATATGATAACTGTCGTCCAATGAATAGGACCAGTAAAATATATAATAATGAAACTATAGTGTTTCTAACCCATTCATTGGAAAGAAAATCAATTACATAGTTTTCCGTATTCACTCTATCTAAAGTAATTAATAATATTCAATAAAACTATTTCTGAGACAGGATCATAATTTAAGTTTTCAACTAGTTTTAATGTAGATAAAACCATTTTCCCTTTATCATGTTTTACAATAGAAAGATCAGATCCAGACCAAACTTCACCTGAGCCAATATAGTTCCTTTTTAATATGTTTCCATCTGGTATTCTGTCAAAGGCTATTGTTTGAACAATATTTTCACCTTTAAAATTTCTTAAACTAATGGTTGGGGCAATATTTTCATAAACACCACTCATATTAACATTTACTGGAAGGTTTTTAAAAAATTTATGATTAGAATTAATATGTAAGATACCATCCCATAAACCTTGTGATATATTTTTTATAGGTTTTTGTGGTAAATAATCAATACCATCTGGCACAAATGTTAAATTTGGTCCGATTCTTTTTCTAGTTTTTCCAGGAATTTTTAAAAAAATTGCATTACCACCACTAGCCACAAAAACATTAATATTATCAATTAGCTTCTTAAAATTATTTTTAATGTTAGTGTTGCCTTTTTCAACTATATTTCCATCTTTAGAACTAAAAAATTCACTATCTGATTGATTAATGATTACTGTTGTGTTTTTATCAGTTTTTTCATTAAAAATCTCATAACTGACATTATATTTTTTTAAAAAATCAGTTAATTTTCTATCTTCTTTAATTAAAGCAACTTTCAGGTTTTTATTGATTCTATCAACAAAAAAAACATCAAAATTTATTGTTGTTGAATAGTCAACATTTCCGTTATTAATTAATGAAACTTTAATTACATATTCTCCATTATCTAAACTATTTCCTAATTGAATTTTTTCAAGCTCTGTAATTCCGTTTTTTACATCAACTAAAAACTCATTGCTATAAATCATTTTTTCTGTGTTATTTCCTGATATTTTGTTAACACTAAACTTGACTTTATTTGTTTCATTTTCATTTTCATTAATTATAATAGTTGAAAATTCAACATTTTCACCAGAGTAATAATTTCTTTTTCCTGTTCTAATGACAGCAATTTTAGACATGTTGCCTTCCTTAGTTTTTTCATAAGCTAAACCCTTAGGATTTCTCCATAAGTCTAATAATCCAGCACCAATAATCCAATCTCCAGCTGTTAAAGCATGAACACAGTAACCTATAACGTTACTATTTGATCTTATTGCTTCTAACATTCTCTTATTAGCTATACCATGTATTTCTTGCTGCTTTTTGTAAAAATTAGATGCAGATTTGAAAACTTTGATTAAACCTGTTTCCTTTAGCTTTTTCTTAATTTCTCTGTTAAATCTAAGGTGATATAAATATGGGTATGTAATTGGATTACCATCTTTTAAAAATCTCAATTCATTATCTTCCATATCAGGAAGACTTCCATAACCTATTTCGGAAACATATGAGGGTATGTTTGGAACAACATTCCTTCCAGGGGTTCTAGCCTTAAGACCAAGTTTTTTATTCTCCTCAGCTGTCTTTCCAATCGTTAAGAAACCATCAAATTTGTTATTGTTTATGTTTGGTCCAGGATAATTATGAATATCGTTGAATTTAAATGCTTTAGTGCTGTAGGGGAGATATAAATTAGCTCCTTCTGCCCATCCACCAGATTCATCTAGTATTAGTCTTGTTGGATCAAGCTCTCGTGCTTTTAATGACATTGGTTTTAACATGTTTGCTAGTACAGGTCTTCTAATTTCATTAAATAACTCCCATTGTACAATAGAAGGATGGTTCCTGTCCCTAAGAATTGCTTCAGTAATTTCACTTTCAACTCTTTGAGGTAAATATGGTGTTTCAATAGGCATATCCATACATTCAATTGCCATACTTCCAACAGTTAATACACCAATTGAATCTGCCAAGTGTAACCATTCTTTTGGTGGAGGTTTTCTCCAAGGTCTAATCATGTTGAATCCTGCCTTTTTTGCTAATAAAATTTCTTTTATCATCATTTCTTTTGAATCAGGATATGAAAGTTTCACTGGATATAATCCTTCAAAAAAAGCAGCTTTTAAATATAATGGCTTATCATTTAGGTAAAATTTATTGTTTTTTACTGTAAATTCTCTGAAACCAAATGTTTCTTTAATATTATCTAGTTCGATAAAAACCGTATCATTATCAGTGATATTAACTTTTTCTAATTTGATGTCAAATTCATACAAAAAAGGATTATCGGGTGACCAAGTTTTATGATTTTTAATTCTATTTTTTACTTTTTTGAGTACATTCAGATTTGAATTTTCAAGTTTTAAAAATTCTTCAAACTTTTGATTTTGGTTAACATTATATTTCAATTTATATAATCCATCTCCTAAACCATTAGTTATTTCATTTACAACCTCTATCTCTCCATTTTTAAAGTTTCCTGTAATAAAGATGTCTTTTATGTGTGTCTGTGCTGTGTATGAGAGAAATACATCCTGCCAAATTCCTCCAGTGTACGAACCTCTCCATTGTGGAGTCTCCATCTGCCCAATTCCATCAATAACTTTGTCTTGAATTGTTATTGGTCCCATAACCTTTACTATTAATATGTTATCTGTATCAAAATCAATTATATGTTCAATGTTGAAACTAAAAGGACTAAACCCTCCTTCATGAAAACCAACTGAATTATCATTTAAAAAAACTTCAGTTATATAGTTTGAGGCATTAAAATTTAAATGAATTTTACTACCCATTTTATCTTTGTTTACTTTAAAACTTGTTCTGTAGTAAACAACTCCTTCATAATCCTTTTTAAACCTCTCCCATACACTTGGAACAGCAATATTTTCAATTTTTCCTTTTGAAAACCCCTCATTAGTATTATAGGATTCTGATTTACCAATATTGTTATAATCATATATTATTTCCCATTCTCCATTCAAATAGGTGATATCATCTCGGATTTGTGAGTAGTTAATTAGAAATAAAAAAATAAAAATTACTGATGAAATCTTTTTCATTTATTTGATATTTGAGAACCCCTCTGGAACCACAGGATAGGTCATTTCTTTTAAAAGATTCCTTAGTTCTTGTGTTTTTGGGTGAGTTTTGTTAAATATTAAATTATTCCATTCTTTGGGATCGTTGGAATTATTGTATAGTTCTTCTTCACCAGTATTGTACAATATATATCTCCAATCTCTTGTTCTAACTGAATAGTGATGATTAGATGGTATATCAGCATTTTTATCAGATGTATAGACTACACTTAAAGCTCCATCTGGGCCTTCCCATTCATTTAAATTGGGAGTTTTTAAAAATGGTTTTAAACTAAATCCATCTAGAGGTCTTCCTTGATCATTTTTGGTAGTTTCAAAGTCAAGCCCTGCTAAATCCAATAACGTTGGGTAAACATCTATTAATGATACTGGATGATATACTTTAGAATCAGCTTTAGATATTCCAGGAGCTCTAATGAGCATTGGAACTCTTGTGCTTTCTTCCCATAGAGAATTTTTATATACATGTTCTTTTTCACCCATTGTCCATCCATGATCACTTACAATAACAACTATAGTATTGTCTTTCAATTTGGAATTGTCCACAGCATTAAGAACCTGTCCTATATTTTCATCTACTGCTGTTACACATGCCAAGTATGCTTGTGTGAATCTTTTTAAACCTTCCTTGTCATCTGCGTATGATGCAACCAAGTTTTTATACATTTGAATTGATCGAACTCTTCTTCCAGGTGTTTCAAATTGACTGACAGTATGTAAATAAGTATCATCTTTGTCATTCTCTAAAATATTTGCAAGTTCAATATCCTCTAGAGGATACATGTCAAAGTATTTTTGAGGTACGATTAAGGGTGTATGAGGTCTTAAAAAACCAACAGCTAGAAAAAAAGGTTTTTCACTATCAGAGTTTGCTAATTCTAATAATCTATTTTCCGCCCATTGGGCATTAATTTCATCAGGCGTTAGATCTCTATTGTTTTCATCTATGTATTTAAATGTTTTACCTTTTCTTGATGGACCATATGCCCATCTAACTTCCTCACCATTAACTTTGATGCCATCTAAATTTTTAAGAGGACCGTAAGACCCATCAATAGCACCTCCTGCCATATTAAAACCATCAAGGTCTTTTACTGTTCTATATGGTTTAGGAACATCTGGATGGGCAATCCCTTTTTTACCTCTTTTCCATTCACCTTGATATGCAATTGGACTGTAATCAGCTTGATGTTCAAATTCAGTCCACAATTCATTTTTATTATGATGTAATATCTTACCACTTCCGATAACATCATAATTATTTTCTTTAAATTTTTCCATTATGGTTTTTGTGTTCGACAAAACATTGTTTTGTAACCATGATCTTTGCCAAAAGTTAGAGGAGTTATGAGGGTAAACTCCAAGTAACATGCTAGATCTGGACGGACCACACATTGGATCGTTTGAATAAGCATTCTTAAATGATACAGCTGATTTAGCAAAATTTTTGATATTTGGAGTAATGACTTGTGGATGTCCATTAAGGTCTTCATTATAATCATTTAAGTCATCAATCATTATTAAAAGAATATTTGGTGATTTTTTTTCATGACTAATACAACTATTTAATAAAAAAAATGAAAGGAATAAAAGAGGTAAGTGTTTTATCATAATATTTATTTTTATATTTATTATTCTCATATAAATATCATTATTACTAATCTATGAAAAAGAAAATTTTTTTACTAATTATATCGTTTTTTGTTATTGCATGTTCATCTGATTCGGGAGGTGATGGTGGAGGCTCTGATAACGGAGGTGGAAACAATAACGGTGGGGGCAACAATAACGGTGGAGGAAATAATTCAGGAACTACTGACACTACAGACCCAAATGATTTTGATTCGACAACATCTCCTGGTGATACAACTTACTATATAAGTTATAATTCTGGAAATGATAACAATGATGGTAAAAGTGAAGATAAGCCCTTTAAAAATTTAGGAAAAATTAATAGTATAACCTTTAACCCTGGTGATAAAATTAAATTTAAATCAGGTGAAACATGGAAAGGTTATTTTAAGCTTAGAGGATCTGGTTCTGAAAACAAACCAATTGTGATTGAAAACTATGCTAGTGGTAACAAGCCTGTTATTGATGGTGATGGATATCAAGCAGCTGTGTTCATTGAAAATAGAGAATATGTTACTGTTTCGGGTTTAGAATTAACAAATCAAGCATCTCATAAAAATAGTAATGGATCAGTTAAACTCATGAACCAATCAAGTAGATCAGGTTTAAATGAAAGATATGGACTACTAGTTTTAAGAAGTGGATCTAATAACGTTAAAAATATAAGCTTAAGTGACTTAAAAATAAATAATATATATCCTTCACCAACAGATTCTGATAATAATCATCAAGGTTATGGTATTAGATTTGAATCAATCAATGACGATAATGTATTAAATTATTATGATGGTATTACTGCTGAAAACTTAGATATTTCAAATACTGGACATTATGGTTTACATATAGTAAATAGAATGACGGGTGCCCAAGCAGATTATTATCACAGAAATATTTCGATTAAAAACTCAAAGTTTACAGATACTGGTGGCTCAGGTATTGTTTTAGCCAGATGTAAGGATGTTGTTGTTGAAAATTCTGAATTTAAGGGATCAGGTTCAGGAAAAGATAGCAGAATGTGGAATAGGGGAAGCAGCTTGTGGACATACACTTGTAATGATACTGTAATTCAAAATAATCTATTTGAGGATGTATATGGTCCTGCTGATTCATATGGTGCACACATAGACTGGGGATGTGAAAGAGTTGTGATACAATATAACTTGAGTAAAAATAATTATGGTGGTTTTGCTGAGATTTTAGGTGAAAATATTATGTGTGGATATAGGTACAACATCAGTATAGGTGATGGAGGAAGAACAAACACTAATGTTGGTAAGACATTTTGGGTTTCTGATTATGCCGGAAGCAACACTAGAAGAATTGGATCTGAAGATAATTTTATATACAACAATACAGTTTTTATCCCCAGCCAAAATCCAGCTAATAATAATGCTCCATTCGATCATTTAGAGATATTTATTAGACCAAATACTAAAGAAACATATATATACAATAATCTAATTTATATAAGCGATAAAGCTAAATTGAAAATTGATACAAGAAATGATGGAACTATGAATGATTGGAAAAATAATCTGTTTTATGGGAATTTAGTTATTGATGGAGGATCTGATTATGAGCATAATGGTACTGAAATTTTTACAAATCCACTTCTAGCTAATCCAGGTGGTTCAACTGCTAATGATTATAAATTACAGTCCTCTAGTCCTGCAATTGGATCAGGTTATGTTATTAATGGTAGTGACGATGTCAAAAACTATATTCAGAATAATGGGGGAAGAGATTACTTTGGAAATTCTGTAAGTTCTAATTCAAAACCTAATATTGGTGCATATAATGGAAATTAGATGAAAAAAATATTTGTACTTATATTATTTGTTTTTATATCATGTGATGGGGTACAATATGGAGAGAGTAATAATCTTGGCAAGACGTATTATTTTAACTCAAAATCTGCTGATAATTCAAATATAGGAACAAAAGAAAAACCTTTCAAAAGTCTTGATTATTTAGAAGAGATTGAACTATATAACGGAGATAAGATATTGCTTTCAAACGGTTCTACTTTTTTAAATACAATTGAATTATTAAACGTAAATGGCATTGAAATCTCAAACTATCAAGCTGATAGTATTGTTAAGCTTCCAACAATCAACTCTAGAGGTAAAATAGCATCTATTTTAATTGAAAATTCATCGAATATTAACATTAACAATATTGAAATTACAGCTGACGGTGGTGGTCCTAATGAATTTTTACATAAAAAACTAAAATCTGATTTAAGATCTGGAATTTTATACTTAGTAACTGATAAAAAAGAACATAATAATTTAGAAATAACTAACGTTTCAATAAAAGATGTTTTTTACGAAAATCAAGGTTTTATTAGAGATAAAAAAGAGGTTAAAACTCCTAATGGAACACAAAGTTATGGTTGGGGTATTAGAATTCTGAATCTATCTGAAAGTGGAAATCTTGAAAATATTACTATTCAAGATTCTGAATTTATAAATATTTCACATACTGCTATTAGACTTATTGGTAAAAGGAACAATCAATTTAAAAACATAAATATTTTAAATAATAAAGTATTTAAGACTGGTGGTCCAGGGATGGTTTTTAATAGCACTACAAATCTATTAGCTAAAAATAATGATATTAATTATACAGGATCTAATGATGACCCCCGAAAGTGGGGAAGAGGAAGTGGTTTATGGACATGGGGAAGTTCCTATGCTTTAATCACAAACAATAGTTTTCAAAATGCTAATGGACCAGCCGACTCAGCAGGATGTCATATTGACTTTAATTGTAACGATATCATAGTTGAAAATAATTTAAGTAGAAATAATGCTGGTGGTTTTATTGAAATTTTAGGAACCAACTTTAATTGCTCATACAGAAACAACGTAAGTATAAATGATGGGCACAGGATTAAAGGAAAGGAAAATGCATTTCAAGAGGGTAAAACTTTTTGGTTAAGCGGATATTCAGGAAAAGGAAATGAGAGAAAAGGTCCATACAATTCATATGTTTATGGTAATTATGTTTATGTTGGAAAAGAAATAATACCAAAGATTGCTGTAGATAAAAAAGCAAAAGGTGTATTTGTAGCAAATAATATATTTTATTTTGAAAATGATCCAGTTATGGTATTAGGAGATCAATATAAACCAGATCCTGGTGGAAAATTAGAAATTGAAAATGTATTTTTTGAAAATAATCTGTTTTTAAAAAATCATTGGCCAAAAAATGTATTAATTCAACCTACTAATAACATTTATACAAATAGTTATTTCCAGGTATTTCTTGATGATGCAGGATTATTAGACGATAATGGATTTAGTGTAAATCATACTTATGATTACCCTTATCCAAAGTTTTTTAGCAATATTAAAATTGATTATATAAATGGAGATTCAAATGGTCTCTGGAAAGGTTTTTAAAAAATGAAAATATCTAAAATAATTCCTTACGTATTAAATGAAGATCTTGAAAAAGAGTTCTTCTTTTCCCAATGGGAATATAGTAATCGAAAAATTTGTATTGTAAAGATAATCTGTGATGATGGAATGGTTGGATGGGGTGAAGCTTATGGACCAGCTCCAGTCGTCAAAGAAAGTATTAATTATATCAAACAAAATATAATTGGTATGAATCCACTTGAGTCTGATGTTATTTGGTCAACATTATTTAGAAGAGTTCATGATTATGGTAGATCAGGTGTTTTTGTTTCCGCAATAAGCGCTATAGACATTGCTTTGTGGGATATTAAAGGGAAATATTATAAACTACCTGTGTCTACTTTATTAGGTGGTTCATATATAGAAAAAATAAGGCCATATGCAACTGGACTTTATTTTTCTGATTCAAAGACATTAACTGACGATTTATGTAATGAAGCTTTGGAATATGTAAATGAGGGCTTTAAATCAATTAAAATGAAGGTTGGTTTAAATTTAAAGGATGATATTTCTAATGTTAAAGCAGTTAGAAATGCCATTGGTCCTGATATTGAGTTAATGATAGACTCAAACCACGCTTACTCATATGATGAGGCTCTAAAATTATCCAAGAAATTAGAAGACCAAGATATTAAATGGTTTGAAGAACCATTGTCGCCTGAGTTTTATGATCAATATTCAGATTTTAAATCAAAATCCTTAATCCCAGTTGCAGCTGGTGAGTGTGAGTATCTCAGATACGGTTTTCAAAAACTTTTGGACAAAAACTGTGTTGATTTTTTACAGATGGATATATGTTCATGCGGAGGTTTGACCGAGGCCAAAAGGATATCAGCATTATCCTCGACAAAAGGAGTAAAAGTTATTCCTCACACTTGGGGTTCGGGCATTGCCTTTTATACAGCAATTAATTTTATTTCCAATCTTGAACCAATTCCAGGGAGGTTATATATGGATGATGCATATATTGAATATGATAGAACAGAAAATAAAATTCGAGAAAATATTATAAAAGATAATATTATAATGAAGGATGGCTATATTTCTGTCAATGATAAACCTGGTCTGGGTGTTGATGTTGATGAAACTTATTTAAATGAAATAAAGATTTAGTTATGAACTTTGGTAACCTTAAAATGTATATTAATGGAGAGTTAACCTCCTCACACCAAAATATTACTAAGGATATTATTAGCCCATTAAATGATGAAAAAATAGCAACTCTTGCCTGGGGATCAAGCAATGACTCTTTAAGTGCTCTTGATTCGGCAAAAGAGGGATTTAAAGTTTGGTCAAATACTCCTATTAAAAAGAGGAAAGAGTGGATGCTTCTTTTAAGAGAAAAAATATTGGAAAATGAAGAAATATTAAGAAGGTCTATCTCTTATGAAATGGGAAAACCATACCTAGCAACAGCTGAAGACATTGAATCAATAACCAACAGTTTAAAATATTACTCTGATATTATTGAAGATTATCAATCAGACAAAGAAATTGTAGATAATGAAAATACTCATAAACACTATTTGATTTCAAAACCTATTGGTGTGGTGGTAGCATATTTAGCTTGGAATTTCCCATTGTTAAATGCTGGTTTTAAATTAGGTCCTGCTCTTGCTTCAGGATGTAGTATTATTCTAAAGCCCTCAGAATTATCACCATTATCCTTATACATTATTGGTCAAATTCTTGATGAAATTGATTTTCCTAAGGGTGTGGTGAATATTATTTGTGGAGAACCCAATCAGGTTGCAACAACTTTGTCAAAAAGTACCATTCCAAATTTAATTACGATGATTGGTTCAACTGAAACTGCAAAAAAAGTAATATCCGATTCATCTACATCAATTAAAAAATATAGTATGGAGCTTGGTGGAAATGCACCTTTCATTGTATTTGATGATGCTGATATTGATCTTGCAGCCGATATAGGTGCTGCTATTAAATTTGGAAATTGTGGACAAATATGTGTTGCTGCTAATAGATTTTATATTCATCAAAATATTTTTGATTCATTTCTAAATAAACTAATCTCAAAAGCCAAAAATCTTAAGATTGGTTATAACAAAGAACTTGACTATGACATTGGACCATTAATTACAAATAAATCTAAAGACAGAGTATTAGGATTAATTAAAAACACTGTAGATAGTGGTGGTTCTTTAGAATATGGAGGTAAAACACCCGAAAACTTAGACAAAGGAAATTGGATATATCCAACAATTATCTCTGGTGTAAATGATAAAATGAAGATTTTTCATGAGGAGATTTTTGGTCCTGTAGCAACATTAATACCATTTAAATCTGATGATGATGTTCTATTATCTGCAAACAATACAAAATATGGACTCGCATCATATATATTTACTAATGATAAAAGTAGAATTAATCGTTTTATTGATGAACTTGACTTTGGGGAGATCCACGTAAATGGGATTAAGTATGATATTTATCTTCCACATGGTGGAATTAAGGAGAGTGGTGTGGGTCATGATTGCTCAGAACTAGCATTGGAGGATTATCTCATTAAAAAAAGAATAACTATTACAAAACAATAACTATGGAACTATTTTTACCTTTTTTACTACTAATTTTTGCAAGTTTTTTTCAAGGAACGTTCGGTTTAGGAATGAAATATATGAATCCAATGTCATGGGAATCATGGTGGGTGATTCACGTTTTAGTCGCTATGATTTTATTCCCAATGATTTGGGCATATATTGTAATTCCAGATTTGTTTGACATTATAGCTAGTTCTCCAAAAGATGCTATTTATTCTGCAATGCTATATGGTTTTTTGTGGGGAATTGGAGGTATAATGTTTGGTGTTAGTGTTCCTTACATTGGCTTATCTCTCACAATGGGAATTGTCATGGGTCTTGCAGGATCTGCTGGTAGCTTGATTCCACTCTTTCAGATTGAGAATGCTACTTCTCAACCATCATTTCCTTACATAATAGGAGGTTTAATAATATCACTAATAGGAGTTGCCATTACAGCAAAAGCAGGAATTGATAGAGACAAATTAATTAATTCCTCAAGTAAATCTAAAAATATATTAAAAGGATTGTTGATTGCTGTAACATGTGGATTGCTATCATCCTTATTGAATGTTGGTTTTGCAAATGCTGCTCCAATTGCAGAAAAAGCCCAAGAATTTGGAGTTATTACTAGAAATTCAAGTCTTGCTGCATGGGTCGTTGTTTTGTGGGGTGCTTTTATTATGAATTTCTCATACGCTGTTCTACTTTTATTTAAAAATAATTCATGGACTACTTTTAGTTTGAAAAATTCACTGAATGCCTATAAATGGTCATTAATTGCAGGTTTTTGTTGGTTTGCAGCCTTAGGTGTTTACGGTCAAGGAGCTGCTTTACTAGGTGAAATTGGTCCAGTTATCGGTTGGCCGATATTATTAGGTTTATCTCTAATTATCAGTAATTATTGGGCATATAATGCTGGTGAATGGGATAATGCACAAAAACCTTTTAATAAATTATTGATTGGTTTATTCGTATTAATCATTTCTGCAGTTGTTTTAGGCTTAGGTAATTCTGTATAAAATGGATAAAATTGTTGGATATGGTGAATTAATGCTTAGGTTGACACCTGAAAATGATGATTTTCTTTCAACTTATAGTGAAAAATTACTTAGTACTTATGGTGGTTCTGAAGCCAACTCATTGTCTTTTTTAGGAAGACGGGGGTACAATTGTGAATTTTTATCATCATTTCCAAATAATGAACTAGGTAATAAAGCAACATTATTCTTAAACTCACACGGAGTAAAGGTCAACGCTAATATTGATCATAATAGACTTGGAAAATATCTCGCAATACCCGGATCAAAAAATAAACCATCTAAAATTATTTACGATAGAAAAAACAGTAGTTTTTCTAAATTTAAATTAAATGATAAACTCATAAATAAAACCCTAAAGGATTGTTCTTATATAATTATCTCAGGGATAACACCACCACTATCAAATGTTTGCTACGATAATATTTTTAAACTAATAGAGAATGCCAAGAATAACGACATAAAGATTGTTTATGATATTAATTACAGAAAAGATCTTTGGTCTAGGAACGAAAGTAAAAATTTTAACCTGAAAATTTTAAAATATATAGATGTTCTTTTTACTAATTCAAATACATTTAATCATGTTTTTGATTTAAAATCAAAATTAAAATTTAATGGTTTTTATAATGAATCTGAGGAAACTTTAAAAAATATATTAAGTGTGAATAATATACCAACTATATGTATGACAGTTAGAAATAAAGATGAAATCGGAGGATTAATATTTCAAAAAAGTAAAATATATAAAAGTAATATATACAATTTTGAACATGTTGATAGAGTAGGTGCAGGAGATTCATTTACAGGAGCTACCTTACATGGATTTTTAAAGAGCTGGTCGATGGAAAAAGTAGTTTCTTTTGCAACAGCTTCATTTGCAATATCACACACAAAATTTGGGGATGTAAACTGCTTTGACGATAAAGAAATAGAAGCTTTTAGAATAAATAATTCAATTAATTATGCTTAAGGAAAATAAAATTATTTCAGTCCTAACAATTGAGAATTCCTCCTTAGCTATTGATCTTGCTAAATGTCTTTCTGATTCAGGAATTAGAAATTTAGAAATTACTTTAAGAACCAAAGAAGCTAAAAAGGCAATTGAGCTCATACTCGGTACTAACCTTGATTTTAATATCGGAATTGGAACTGTTTTAACTTTAGATGATTTGAAGTTTGCCAAGGACATTGGTGCAGACTTTGCTCTTTCACCATGCACTGACATTGAATTGATTAAAGAATCATTTAAGATTGATTTTAATTTTATTCCTGGAGTATCTACCTCATCAGATATTAATACTGCAATAAAATTAGGTTGTAAGGTTCTAAAGTTGTTTCCAACCATACAATTAGGAGGGTTGAGCTACTTTAAATCAATTTATTCTCCTTATAAATCTTCAGAATTAAATTTTATAGCTCTTGGCGGAATCAATGATAAGAATGCCAACGATTTTATAAAAAATGAACATTTTATTGGAGTTGGAGCAAGTTGGATTGCATCAAAAAAACTAATAAAGAATAAAGATTGGAAGGAAATTTCTAGAAGAGCTAAGTTGATTCTCGAATTATAAGCTTAGAAAATCAAAAAAAGTAATGAAAAGGTCTTTAAGCTCTTCATTATCCCTTGGTGATATTTTATTTTTCTTATAAAATGTGTTTATTTCCTTGGATTTGGATTTGTTAAACATTGAAATCAAAAAGTTTTTTCTTCTTTCTATGTATGTAAATCTATTATTGTAAAATAAAAAAACGGAATTATTTCTCCTATATCTTGGATCTGGTTTTTCCTGAATTCCTGGTTGATATTCAGGAATATAGGCTTCAAGAAAAGTGTCAGCTAGTAATGAAAAATTAGAATTTTCCTCTATAGATTCATAAAACTTACCATTTTTAGAGACAAAAACTCTATCACTGAATGTAACTTTTAAAACTTTATTTGGCTCTAATTTCAATATGTTGTCTTCCCCTTCAATGTCAAAAGTTTGGTCAAGTAAATTATAATTAGTTTTAACTTTTATTGGTTCTTCACCATCAAATAAAACAAGAACTGCTTCTTGAGGTTTTTTGTAAAAATACTTGTTACCAGTAAAAGTTGTGGTTTTTGGATTATATACAGAGGCTATTTCTCTTTGAACCAATTGAAAATTTGATTCATACATATCAGAGGAAATAAAATTCGTCTGTGCCAATGTAGCGATAGGAAAAAATATAAAGAAAACAATTGCTCTCACTTTACAAATTTATATATAAATAACATATTCTAAAAAATGTATTATCAATTGTACATCAATAAATAGACCATTTTATTATTATTTCAATCTTTTTTTCTAATTAAGGGTAGAGTAGAGCACCTAAATAAGCCACCAAGTTTGGAAACTTCAGAATAATTTACTTTTTCCACTTTAACACCTACTGAACTTAGCCATTTATTAAGTCTATGAAATCTTTTATCTGAAATAACTATATTTTTCTCTATTGAAAAGAAATTTGAATATAATTTTGACATTTCCTTTAGTGAAATTTCAAAAATATTTTTAGCTCCGTAATGAGAAATTAAAAGGTCTAATTCAAATGGATTTTTAAAAGCTTCTTTACATATAACAGCTTTATTTTCAGAAACTGGTTGAAAACAACAATCTAAATGTAAAGCATTAGAGCTAGGTAAATGTGGGGATTTAATTAATTCAAGTGGTATAACATTCTTACTTGAAAAATGATTTTTAATCAATTTAATAGCCTTTTTATTTGTCCTGGCAGTAATTTGTTTTTTATAGTCTTTTTGACCATAATATCCAATAAAAATATTATCATCATCTAAAACTACGTCACCACCTTCAATATGAGCATCTTTTGGTAGTTTAATAACGTTTTTGATTCTTTTTAAGATATTCTTCAATCCTTTAATTTCATTTTCTCTGTCCGGTAAAATAGATGATATGAAAAATTTATTTTCTATTATAAATCCGAGATCTCTAGCAAAAATTTGATTAGTATTGATGATATCTAAGTCATGTATTTTAACCCCATATTTGAGTAATACTTTTTTGAAATTTGAAATTTGATTTTGTAGTTTATACTTGTTAGGGAATTTACCTCTTAAATAATAAAATAATGATATTGGATCATATAAATCTCTAAAATTTATATTTGATTTAAAACTAAATGAGTTACCAACAATTACATCTGTAAGTCGATGATTTTCATTGGTAATATGAATGTTCATTTAATTTAAAATTTGCGAAGACTGTTTTCTATAATTAATAAAGCTTTTTTTAATTGCTTTTCAGATATAACTAGAGGAGGAGCAAATCTAATTTTATTTCCTTGTGTAGGTTTTGCAATTAACCCATTATCCCTCATGTCAAGACATATATTCCATGGAATCTCTGAATTTTCATCACAATCTAAAACTATTGCATTTAATAAACCTTTTCCTCTAACAGATTTCATTATTGGTATATCATCTTTTATTTCATCCAAATAATTTCTAAACATAAACCCAAGTTTATGCGCTTTTTCAGACAGATTATTGTCTACAGAAAACTTTATAGCTTCTTTAGCTACAACACATGCAAGTGGGTTTCCTCCAAAGGTAGAACCATGTTGTCCAACTTTCATAACACTCATGATTTCTTTACTAGTTAAGACTCCTGAAACAGGATAGAATCCACCAGAAAGTGCTTTACCAAGAATAACAATATCTGGTTGTATATTTTCATGATGACTAGCTAACAGCTTTCCTGTTCGACATACACCCGTCTGAATTTCATCAGCAATTAGGAGAACATTGTGTTTTTCACACAGTTTTTTACATTTTTTTAAATAACCATCATCAGGAACAACTACACCACCTTCTCCTTGAATTGGTTCTACTAAAAAACCTACAATATTTTTATCATTTATTAACCTTGATTCAAGCTCATTAATGTTATTATACTCAATTATTTCAAAACCAGTTGTTAAAGGACCAAAATGTTCTTTACTGCCGTGGTGGGAAGAAAATGAAACAACCGTAGTTGTTCTGCCGTGAAAGTTTCCGTTACATACAAGTATTTTAGCCTTGTTATTTTCAACATTCTTAATTTCATAGCCCCATTTTCTGCAAATTTTAATTGCTGCTTCAACAGCTTCTGCACCTGAATTCATTGGGAGCATCTTATCATATCCAAAAACGTCAGTAATATACTCCAGACTTGATCCTAATTCACTGTTATAAAAAGCTCTAGATGTTAACGTTAGCTTTTTTGCTTGTTTAATAAAAGTTTCTAAAATCTTTTCGTTACAATGACCTTGATTAACGGCAGAGTATGCTGAAAGAAAATCATAATATTTTTTATTATGAATATCCCAAACAAAAACACCCTTACCTTTTTTTAAAACTACAGGGAGTGGATGATATGTGTTAGAGCAGAAAGTTTCCTCTTTTTGTATTAGTGATTTTTCAAGGTCAGTTAACATTTAATAAAATTAACTATTTAACCTGCTATATTATTATTAAAATTTAAAAAGTTATCATCATTTTTTTCTTTCAAATACACCAATTTCATTATTCTTTTCAACTTCATTCCATTTGAAATATTCTCCTTGCATGGTAATATATACTCCTGGGGTTAATGTTTGAACAAAAGAAAGAGCACATCCTAAGTTAAAAAAACCGTCAGATGAACTTCCAAAAGCATATGGAATCATAGCTCCAGTAAGTATAATAGTTTTATTAATAAGTTTTTGATTTGATATTAACTTCGCTGTGTTAGTAATAGTGTCAGTTCCATGTGTAATTATTATTCTGTTGCTTTTTTCATTTTTACATGAATCTACTATCATTGATACATCTTTAGTTGTTAGATCTAGGCTATCTTTCATTACAATGGTTTCAATTTCAATATCTAAACGACACTTACTTCTTTTTATCATTTCTGGTAAATGAGTCTTTTCAAAAAAAAGCTTTCCATTTATATAATCATAACTTTTGTCAAAAGTTCCACCTGTAATAAATATTTTGATCATTTAACATTAAAGATAAAAAAAGCCTTGCAAAAAATAAATTACAAGGCTAGTGCGGAGAAAGAGGGATTCGAACCCCCGGTACCTTTCGGTACGCTGGTTTTCAAGACCAGTGCATTCGACCACTCTGCCATTTCTCCAGTGGTGCAAATATAAAAAGTAATTTTCTTTAATAAATAAAATATAAACGAATAATATGCATAATTTCGTTATTGATGTATTTATTGTTTGAAATACCTTGGGAATACCCATTTTTAATACTACTTGGATTTTTCGTTTCAATTATTAATACTATGGCTGGTGGAGCCTCTATAATTACTCTACCAGTTTTAATTTTTTTAGGTCTACCTTCTAATGTTGCCAATGGAACAAATAGAATAGCATTAATGATGACAGCATTCTCTGCAAACATGGGCTTTAAAAGCAAGGGTATATCTACTTTTCCATTTAGCGCATATACAGGAGCAGCTGCCTTGATTGGATCTGTTATAGGTGCTCACATTGCTGTTGAAATAAATGATGCATTATTCAATAAAATTTTATCAATTATAATGATTTTAGTAATCACTATAATTATTTTCAAACCTAGAATTGTTAATAAAAACTTATCGGTAAGACTGAAAGGAAAGCACTTAAAAATTTCATGCTTAGTTTTTTTCTTTATTGGTTTATATGGAGGTTTTATAAATGCAGGAATTGGTTTTATAATTATGCTATTTCTTCATTTTTATAATAGATTAAATTTAATACGTGTAAATGCAACTAAAGTTGTAATTGTTCTAGTATATACAATTGGAGCTTTTTTAACTTTCCTCTTTAACGGTTTAGTAGATTTACCATATGGGTTATGTCTTGGAATTGGCACTATGATTGGTGGTTGGAATGCTAGTAGATTTTCCGTCGAAAAAGGAGAGGGTGTAGTTAAAGTATTTTTGGTTATATCAGCAGTTATAATTGCTGTTAAACTCTGGTTTTTCTAAAAATTTACCGTTTCTGTTATTTTTAGACCATAACCAGCCATCCCAACTCTTTTAATTTTTCTATCCTTAGTAGTTAACAGTCTGATATTTGAAACATTTAATTTGTGTAAAATTTGAGCACCAATTCCAAAATCTTTAGCATCCATCTTTTTATAAGGCTTGAAATCTTTTCCAGACTTCTGAAGTGTTTTTAAATGATTTATATTGTTAAGTATTGGTTTAGCCTCAGAATCTTGATTCACAAAGACTATAACACCCTTGCCTTCTTTGTTTATTTTTTTGGTAATTTTTTTAATTATTGGATCCTCATTAATTACTAAATCATCAATACTATTGTTAATTGAACCAAAGGAATTTACTCTACACAAAACTGGTTCATCTTTAAGCCAATTGCCCTTTGATAGAGCAAGATGAATCTGATCATTATTTTTTTGCTTGAATGTGTTTAAATTAAACTCACCATATATGGTCTTTAGATTAAATTCATCGATAAGATCAATTAGACTATCGTTTTTCATTCTATATGAAACTAAATCTTCGATTGAAATAATCTTTAAATCAAATTTATTAGCAACTTTAAATAAATCGGGAAGTCTTGCCATTGTTCCATCTTCATTCATTATTTCACATAATACACCAGCAGGTTTAAATCCAGCTAATCTTGACAAATCAACAGCAGCTTCAGTATGACCTGTCCTTCTTAATACTCCACCATCTTTAGCAGATAAAGGAAAAATATGTCCAGGTCTTGCAAGATTAGAGGGTTTGGTTTTTTCATTTACCAGGGCATTAATAGTTTTTGATCTATCACTTGCAGAAATCCCTGAGGTAACTCCGTCGCCAATTAAATCAACTGAAATTGTAAAAGCTGTTTGCATTAGTTCAGTATTATTTGAAACCATTGGGTCAAGTTTTAAATGTTTGCATCTTTTAGATGTTAGTGGTACGCAAATTAAACCCCTTCCATGTGTAGCCATAAAGTTTACAACATCAGGTGATATGATCTCTGCTGGATATATAAAGTCACCTTCATTTTCTCTATTTTCATCATCAACAACAATTATTACTTTGTTGTTTTTTAAATCTTCAATGGCTTCTTTAATTGTATTTAATTTCATTTAAACTTAATTAACTTATTTTTTAGTTCTTCAAATATATTATCAATATTTAATAGAGACTTATCTGATGATGCTCGTTTAAGAAGATAGATGCCTAAGGGAAGCATAACAATATTTGAAATCCAACTTCCTATAAAAGGACTTATACTTCCATCTTCTGCTGCATTCTTAGCAAAGGTTCCAAGAAAATGATAGAATAGAAACATAATTAATGCTGTAACCACTGGAAATCCAAAACCTCCTTTTCTTATAATAGCTCCAAGAGGTGCACCCAAAAGAAACAATATTAATGTTGATATTGGTATTGCATATTTATCATGGTAGCTTGTCTTGTGAAGGTTAATTATTTTTTCTCTAATAAAAAAGTTAGCTTTTTGTGTATCAAGATTAGCAATCTGATTATTAATATTATTCTCAACTGAATTGATAATTGATTTTTGTGATTGTAAATCAAAATCTACTAAAATTGTATTGTAGTTAGTAATATCAATAGTGTTTTTTTCAAATGGTCTATTATATCTTGTTTGAAAATTAAATACGCCTGTTCTTCTGTAGAAATTTTCCCCAAAATTAGCATATTCCTTAACCAATTTATTTTCTAAGGAATCAATGCTATAGTCAAGTTGTTTCAAATTTTGCATCCTAAAAGTATTGTTATACCTCTCTTCAGAGAAATCAACATTGTAAATTTGCTTTAAGTCAATAAATATTTCGTGTTCTTCAAAATATATTTGAGTATGGGGCTTGTATTGTTTTGAATTTGGGTTTTCAGCTAAGATTTCTTCATATCTATATCCGTCAATTAATTGAATTCGTAAAATATCATTTTCTTCATCAGATATTAACTTTCCATTTTTTGCTTTAATAACTATTGTATTGTCGTTATTTCTGTTTGTTTTGTGTATTATAACATCTTCTAAATTGGAATTATCAATTCCTGATTTATTAGAAACCTTAATATTCATTAAACCTAGATCGTTAAATATTCCCTCAGTAATAGCAAGTGATGGTTTAACTTTTGCTAAATTTTTTCTGAGATTATATGATTTGAACTCAGAATAGGGAATTAGATTATTTGATACAAAATAAACAACAACACAAAGTAAAATATTGAAGTACATTAAACTTTTCATCGATCTAAATAATGATATGCCTGATGACTTAATTGCTGCAAACTCATAATTTTCAGCAAGATCTCCAAAAGTCATAATAGATGCTAAAAGAACTGTGAGGGGGAGAACAAGTGGAATTAGTTTTGGACAATAGAAAATTAAAAACTTAAAAATTATTTCAAAATCAATTTCTTTTCCAGCTAAATCATCTATAAACATCCATATTGTTTGAAAAATAAAGACAAACATTATTAAAAAAAAGAAACTAAAGAATTTAGTCAAATAGGATCTTAATATGTATTTATCTAAAATTTTCATAATTCATTAATGTAATAACCATCATAATCAGATTTATTAAAAATAAATAAGTTAATATCCAAATCTTGATTAAATAATGTTTTATTAAAAAAAATAGAATTGGAGTAGGTATTTGATAATTCTTGATCTATCCGCACAATGTTGTAGTTCTTGTCTATTTCAATTTTATACTCATAATCATTATTGTCAACATATGATATTATAACTATCTCATTTAATGATACTTTAAGATTGTTTTTGTTCCTTTCAATGACCTTAGACAAATTTGATGGAATAAGATAGTTGGATAGTTCATTTGATTTTAAAACATTTACCTCCATATTTTCCTTGATAATATTGTAATGTTTATTACCATCAAAAATAAAAACTACGTCATCAATTGTTATCCTGTATTTGTTATTTGAATAGATTAATTCACCTTTATTTTTAAAAATAATTTCATTGTTATTTTTACTAACGTATTCAAATTCAATAAAATAATTGTCGGTTTTTTCATAATGATTTATGAATGAATCAACAAAATTTTGTGAAAAAATAATACAGTAGAAAAATATAAGGTATGATAGATAATTAATCAAAATTTTAAGTGTCAAGTAGTTCTTTCAGGTCTATTAAATCCTTAACTAAAACAGCCCTAGCTTTACTTCCTTCAAAAGGACCAACTATTCCAGCTGCTTCAAGTTGATCAATAATTCTGCCAGCTCTATTATAGCCAAGTTTCATTTTTCTTTGCAATAATGATGCAGATCCTTGTTGTGCAGTCACTACAATTTCCGCTGCATCATTAAACAGAGGATCTCTATCCTCAATATTGTCATCTATTGTTGAAATTGAATCATCTTCACATTCTGGCAAAATATAAGCTTCTGAATAACCTCTCTGGGATCCTATAATATCAGTTATTTTTTCTATTTCTTCAGTATCTATAAAACCACACTGCAACCTAATCAAATCATTACCTTGAGTAAACAACATATCTCCATTTCCAATTAACTGATCAGCACCACCAGAGTCAAGAATTGTTCTTGAATCAACCTTAGCTGTTACTTTAAATGCGATTCTTGCAGGAAAATTAGCTTTGATTAAACCAGTAATTACATTAACTGAAGGTCTTTGGGTAGCAATTATTAAATGAATACCAACTGCTCTAGCTAGTTGTGCTAATCTTCCAATTGGTGTTTCAACTTCTTTACCTGCGGTCATTATAATATCAGCAAATTCATCTACAACTAAAACTAAGTAAGGAAGGAATTTATGACCATGATTTGGATTGAGTTTTCGCTTTTTAAATTTTTGATTATACTCCTTTATATTTCTGCACATAGCATCTTTCAAAAGTTCATACCTTTTTTCCATTTCAATACACAAAGACTTTAGTGTTTTAACCACCTTTTTTGTATCTGTTATTATAGATTCTTCTGATTCAGGGAGTTTAGCTAGAAAATGCCTTTCAATCTTATTAAATAATGTTAATTCAACTTTTTTAGGGTCAACTAAGATAAATTTAACCTCAGCAGGATGTTTTTTATATAAAATAGAAGTAATAATGGCATTGATTCCAACTGATTTACCTTGTCCTGTAGCACCAGCAACTAGCAAATGGGGCATTTTTGTTAAATCAACAACTAAAGTCTCATTACTTATTGTTTTTCCTAAAGCTAGAGGAAGCTCCATTTCAGCATCTTGATATTTTTTTGAGCTGATCAATGATTTCATTGATACAATCTTTCTGTTTTTATTGGGCACCTCTATACCAATTGTGCCTTTTCCTGGAATAGGTGCAATTATTCTAATTCCCAAGGCTGATAACGATAGAGCAATATCATCTTCAAGACTTTTGATTTTAGATATTCTTATTCCAGCTTCAGGAACTATTTCATATAATGTGACAGTGGGACCTATAGTAGCTTTTATCTTTTCAATTCCAATTTTGTAATTTTTTAATGTATCAATAATTTTTTCTTTATTTTCTTCTAATTCCTCTTGATTTATAGTGATTGCTCCATCTTTATCATGTTCATTTAAAAGTTTTAAATCTGGTTGCTTATATGATTTAAGTTCTAGTGTGTGATCAAATTCACCAAACTTCTTTAATAAATCAGTCGAAGTCTTTTCAACAGTCTCTTCATCTTTAATTTTCTCAACATCAATTTTTATGTCATCTATTAATCCATCTCCATCTAAGTCAGAACCATCAGCAACTCCATCTCCATCAATATCAATTTCATTAACTGAATCACTCTCTATTTTTGAAAAATTTTGAATCGTTGGTTTAATTTCGTTTTCTGTTGTTTCAATTTCCTTATCAATTACTTCATTCTCATATTGATCTTCGTCTTCATTGATATTTAAATCAGATTTTTTTATTGGGTTATTGAATTTGATATTATTTACCCTAGATTTTATTAATTCAAATAAATAAACTGGAGTTATTTTTAGCTTGACAATTAAAAAAGTTAAAAAACCAAAGAGAAGAAGAAATATAAATCCAATATCTCCAACATATTCGATTATTTTTAATTTCATTTCAAAGCCAAACACACCACCATAAATTTGATTTTTAAAGAAATATGAAGCAAGTAATGAAAACCAAAACATACATAGAATGAATAAAATCACCCTATCTAAAATTTTATTAATTCCACTATTAAAAGTAAGTGAAAGTCCAATTATAAATGTCAGAACAGGTATAAATAAAGCTCCTATACCAAAACCTTTATAGATTAGGTAAAAAGATATACTTAAACCAAATTTTTTCCCAATGTTTTCAATTTCAATAGATTCGTCTAAAAGTGCAGTTATTGATGACTGATCTGTTGTCCAAGAAAAAAAGAATGAAATCATGGAGATAAAAACCACAATAGACAATAATGTTAAAAAAACACCAGTTACGTATTTTAAATTAGTATTCTCTTTCAATTCAACACTTTTTTAATTTTATAATTAATTGCCGCAATAAATAATGTCATAAACGGACTAAGCCAATTAAAAATTGCAAAGACAAAATAGTCAAAAACACTAACATTCAGAACACTGGATTGGTAAGCACCGCATGTGTTCCATGGAATCAATACAGAAGTTACTGTCCCTGAATCTTCAATTGTTCTACTTAAGTTAACGTTAGAAAGTTTTCTATCTCTGAAAGCTTCTGAAAACATTTTTCCGGGTATTACTATTGATAGGTATTGATCAGATGCTGTAATATTCACTGTTATGCAACTTAATATCGTACTAGCAAATAAATTAAGGGTAGATTTTGCAATATTTAACAATGATAAACTTATAGTCTTTAGAGCCCCTATCGCTTCCATAACACCTCCAAAAATCATTGCACATATTACAAGCCATATTGTATCTAACATGCCGCTCATTCCACCTGATGTTAATAATTCATTCAAAAACAAAGTATTTGTTTCGATGGTGGTTTTGGAAACTATAGAATCCATAATAATTGTGTAAGTAGAAACTCCAATGTTAGCATTTTGATTGATAATATTGTCAATTAATTCTGATTGAAATATTAAGGTAAATAAAGCCGCAGCACAAGTCCCTACAAATAATGAGATAATTGGATTTATTTTCTTAATAATCATTAAAACAACAATTAGGGGGACTATAAATAATACAGGGGATATGTAGAAAAAGTCTTTAATTGATTCTATATAGTCCACAGTATTTAAATTTTCAGAGGGAAGATTAAATAAATTATAAAAAACAAAAAAAATAAGAGCAATACATATGGTTGGTACAGTTGTTATCATCATATATTTTATATGATCAAATAAATTTGACCCTGCAACTGCTGCAGCTAAATTTGTTGTATCGCTCAGAGGAGACATTTTATCACCAAAATATGCACCAGATATTACAGCCCCAGCAACAACACCAACATCAAAACCAAGTGCTTTGCCAATTCCAATCAATGCAATTCCTATTGTTGCAGATGTTGACCAACTACTTCCTGTAGCAATGGCAACTATAGCACTTATTATAACACATGCAGGAAGAAAAAAAGATGCATTTATTATATTAAAACCATAGTATATCATAGATGGAATAATACCACTCAATAACCAAGTTCCTGAAAGAGCTCCTACAAGTAATAAGATTATTATAGGATTACTTATTGATTTAATGTTTTTTGATATTGTATTGAATATGAAATCTACTTGTATTTTATTTTTGAGTCCAACTAAAAATGCTATTGCAGCTCCAATAAGTAGAATAAATTGATTTGATCCCTCTAAAGATGAATCTCCATAAATATTAACATTAATATACAATAATCCAACTAAAAGAAATATAGGTGTTAGTGAATCAAAAAGACTAATATTAGTGTTTTTGTTAATAGTAGTTTTTTGTTTTGACATTATGATAGGCTAATATATTTGTAAAAATGGTGAATTTTCATCTTAAAATAAAGTAATAAAGGATTAAATAATAATTTGAACATTTGTATTTTTGTATTAATGTCAGAAAATAAGTTTGATGTTGTTGTTATCGGCTCAGGGCCTGGAGGATACGTATGTGCGATAAGATTAGCACAATTAGGATTCAAGACAGCAATAATAGAAAAATATAAATCACTTGGTGGTACGTGCCTAAATGTCGGTTGTATTCCATCAAAATCACTTTTAGATTCATCTCATCATTATGAAGATATTATAAAACATGCAGAAAATCATGGTATAGAAATTTCAGGAAAAATTAACCTTAACTTTAAAAAGATGATTGAAAGGAAAGACGGGGTAGTTCAGCAAACCGTTAAAGGGATTGATTATTTAATGAATAAAAACAAAATCACTGTATTTGAAGGTAAAGCATCTTTTGTTAATAATAATACATTAAAAATTGCAGAAAAGAATGCCAATGTAATGTTCGATAAATGTATTATTGCAACAGGGTCTAAGCCAATATCTTTACCATTTATAAATATTGACAAAAAAAGAGTTATCACTTCAACAGAAGCACTTTCTTTGAATGAAATACCAAATCACTTAGTTATTATTGGTGGGGGTGTGATTGGTTTAGAGCTTGGACAGGTGTATAAAAGATTAGGTTCTGAGGTTAGTGTAATAGAATATTCTGATAAAATCACACCTTTTATGGATAATGATATTTCTAAGGAACTACTAAAAATTTTAAAGAAACAAAAAATAAATTTTTACTTATCTCACGAGGTTTTTGAAGTTGAAAATAAAAAAAACATCATCTCTGTTAAAGCAAAAAATAAAAATGATGAAATAAAAACTTTTGAATGTGACTATTGTTTAGTTTCGGTGGGTAGAAAAGCATATACAGAAGGTTTAGGTTTGGAAAATGTTGGAATTGAGATAGATTCTGCTGGAAAAATTGTGACGGATTCAAAATTTAAGACAAATGCCGAAAACATATATGCAATTGGAGATGTTATTAATGGCCCAATGTTAGCTCACAAAGCAGAGGAGGAAGGCATAGCAGTAGCTGAAATTTTAAAAGGCGAAAAGCCTCATATTGATTATAACTTAGTACCTAATGTTATCTATACATGGCCTGAGGTTTCCTCTGTTGGTAGAACAGAGCAACAGCTAATTGATGATAATGTAGACTATAAAGTTGGAAAATTTCCAATGAGAGCTTTAGGAAGGTCAAGAGCTAGTTCAGATCTGGATGGTTTTGTTAAGATCATTGCAGATAAAAAATCTGATGAGATTCTTGGTGTACACATTATTGGAGCAAGAGCAGCTGATTTAATTGTAGAAGGCGTTACTGCTATGGAATTTAGAGCCTCTTGCGAAGATATTTCAATTATGAGTCACCCACATCCAACATACTCAGAAGCAATGAAGGAAGCTGCTTTAGCTGCATTAGATAATAGGCCATTACATATTTAGATTAAAAAGGACCCTTATTATTGTTTTTGACTGCATTTGTTGAATTTCCAGGCATTTCTTCTCTAATTCCATGGAATTCAGTCTTAAGTAATGATGATTCGTTAAATGGCTCTTGTTCCCTAAGATACCAATCTTTGGTTATCTGTATTGGTTTTGAGTCTCCAGTTTCAGTTATCCAACTATTTAAAATATTTTTTAGTAATAAATATTCATCTTTTATTTTTTCACTAGATATAAGATTATTAAACTGATATGGGTCATTACTTAAATCATATAATTCCTCTGCTTGTCTAGGTTGAATAAAGATTTCGGCTTGAATCTTAGTAATAGTATTGTTCTTTTGTGCTGTTTTAAGATCTATGTAAGTAGGACTATTTATAGCATCCAAAGGGCCTTCTTGTGGAAACTCAGGTCTAGAATTTACAATATATAAATACCTATCGTTTCTAACCATTCTTTGGTAAGACTCGTAATCATGCCAATTATGTTCAGCAAATACATAGTTTCTAAATTTTTGATTTGGATTTTTAATAAGGTTATAGAAGCTTTTACCTTGAAAATTATCTTTTATTTCAATTTTAGCAATATCGAGTAGAGTTGGAGCAATATCGATAGAGCTAATCAAACTATTCACAACATTATTTTCTTTTAGTAATTCGGGGTAATGGATGATAAATGGTGTTTTAACACCTTGATCATTCAACCTTGTTTTACTGTGAGGAAAAGGTCTACCATTATCAGCCATGACTATAATTAAAGTGTTTTCATATTCGCCTTGAGCTTTTAACTCAGATATAACTTTTCCAATATGGAAATCAAATCTTGTTATTTCATCATAATAATCAGCTAAATCCAAACGAGTTAAATCTGCGTCAACAAGATATTCTGGAACTTTTATTAGATCTGGATTGTGAGTTCCTGAAAATTCGTTATCTCCCCAAACTCGATGAGCATCATATGAAGCAAACCACATAAAGAAAGGTTTTGATTTTGGTCTATTTTTAACGGATTCTACCCATAACTTTTCACCGCCTAGTCCATTTGCTTTTTTATTTTCATTTACCTGATCAAACCCTCTTTTTGCATATTCACCCATATGAAATTTTCCTGCTTGTAAAGTATAATATCCATCATCTTTTAATAATTCAGCAAATGATATCATTTCAACTGGTGGTTCTGTGTGTAATTCAGCTGCGCCAGTGTTGTGAGGATATCTTCCAGTAAGGATAGAATTTCTACTTGGACTACATGAGCTAGTGGTCAAGTAGGCATTTTTAAATATTAATCCATTTTTTGCTAGCGCATCAATATTAGGAGTTACAACATCATTATTTCCATAACATCCAATATCGTCCCAACTAACATCATCAGCAATAAATATTATAATATTTGGTTTTTTATCTGAAAAATTAGCACATGATATTATAATAAATAAAATTAATAGGAGTTTAAAAATGTTTCTAGTTTTCATGGTGTTTATATTAGTGAATTATATTCTTCAATTAGTAAAATGTATTTATTTATGCCGTCTTTTATTTCATCAACATAAACAAATTCATTTGCAGTATGTGATCTTAAAGAATCGCCAGGACCTAATTTAATAGATTTACAATCAATTTTTGCTTGATCTGATAGAGTGGGTGATCCATATTTTTTAAAATTTAGGTTTTCAGCAGCCAAAATAATTTTATGATTTCTGGAAATTGATGAAGAGTTTAAATCTAAACTTCTTGGTTTAACCTCACAATCAAGATTTTGTTTTAAATAATTAAAAATCTCATTATTTGAATATTTATCATTAATTCTAGCATCTAAAACAATTTTGACATCGGATGGAATTACATTGTGTTGAACTCCAGCATTTATTTGAGTTACAGTTAATTTAACATCACCAAGTAAGTCTGAAGACTTGGAAAAGTTCATATTTGAAATTTGTCTTATAATTTCGCTTGATTTGACTATTGGGTTTTTATCATTTTCGTGAGCGGCATGAGATGATTTACCTTTGACAATCAAATCAAAAACAATTAACCCTTTCTCAGCAATTGCTACATCCATTTTTGTCGGTTCTCCAATAATCGCTAAATCAATTTTTGGCAGAAGAGGAATAACACTTTTTATTCCATTCTCACCGGACCTTTCCTCCTCAGCTGATGCTAAGATAATTATATTGAAATTTAAGTCCTCTCTCTCATAAAAATGAATAAAAACCATAATCAAACAAACTAATGAAATTCCCGCATCATTACTGCCTAATCCATATATTTTACCATCCTTTGTGATTGGATCATAAGGGTCATTAGTGTATCCATCATTAGGTTCAACAGTATCATGATGAGAATTTAATAATAAGGTAGGTTTGTTTTGTTGAAAATTCTTGTTATAAGCATAAACATTATTGACTGATCTACACGTTTTAATATCATTTTCTTTAAACCAATTTTCTAAATATTCGGCAGTTTTATCCTCTTTGAAGGAAAAAGATTTAATTGAAATTAATTTTTTTAATAATTTCTCTGCTTTCTTATTAAGATCTTGCATATAGGCTATTCAAATATAATACATGTTTAATATTTAATTAATTTAAAAAATTTATAAAAAAGTTAATAATAACTAAATTTAAATATTGAAAAGATTTTCAAAATCATACAGTCTTAAAAACAAGGATTTATTTGTAAAAAAAATTGTTAATTTTTCATCTGACCAAAGTCATTTTACCCTTTTAAATTCAAATGATAGTTTTGATGATTATGAATTAATTATTGCTTACGGGGCTGAGTCATTTTTACAATCATCTAAAAATTCATTAAAAAAAATTGACAAATACATTGATAAAGTTAACGATTGGATATTTGGATATCTTTCATATGATTTAAAAAATGAAATTGAAAATTTAACTGACCTGAACAAAGATGTATTCAATTTGCCAAATTTATATTTTTATCAGCCAAAGGTCATTTGGTTAATTAAAGAAGAAAAAGCAGAAATATATTCACTAGATAAAAAAAACCTAAATGAAGATTGGGATCATATAAATTCAATTGATTACAAAGATTGTACAGAGAAATCTTCAGTGGATTTGATTACAAGAACATCAAAAGAGGAATATGTAAGAAAGATAAAAAATATAAAACAGAGAATTTTGCAAGGTGATTGTTATGAAATGAATTATTGTTTTGATATGTATAGTAAAAACAAAACAATTAATCCTTATAAAACATATATAAAACTTAATGATTATACCAGGTCGCCAATGAGTACTTTTTTTAAATTAAATCAACTATACTTATTGTCATCCTCACCTGAAAGATTTATAAAAAGAATCAATAGAAAAATCATAAGCCAACCCATAAAAGGAACAGCAAAAAGAGGTCTAGATTCAAAAGAAGATGAGAAAATAAAATATACATTATTGTCCAGTCCTAAAGAATTATCAGAAAATCATATGATCGTAGATCTAGTTAGAAATGATTTATCTAGAGTCGCTGAAAAGGGTTCAGTTAAAGTAAAGAATCTTAATAAATTAAACACGTTCAAAAGAGTTCATCAATTAATTTCAACTATTGAAGCTGAAATTGCTGTTAAAACCAAATTTTCTAAAATAATTACTGGAATGTTTCCAATGGGAAGTATGACTGGTGCTCCCAAGATTGAATCAATGAATATAATTGATGAATACGAATCAACAAAAAGAGGTTTATATAGTGGTTCAATTGGCTATATAAAACCCAATAAAGATTTTGACTTTAATGTAGTTATAAGATCAATTATTTATGACAAGTTACTGAAAGAAATCAATGTGAGTGTTGGAAGTGCAATAACTTTTAAATCTGATCCAGAAAGTGAATTTGAAGAATGTCTCCTTAAAGCTGAGCCTATGATTAAATCACTTAAGTAGTATATTTGAAATATGCTTGATCAATTCAAACAGCATATTAAAAAAATAGTTCCATCGGGAAGCAAATTGCTTGTAGCAGTCAGTGGAGGAGTTGATAGCATTGTTTTATGTGAGCTTCTAAAAAAAACAAAAATTCATTTTTCAATTGCTCATGTAAACTATGAATTGAGGGGAGATCAAAGTGAAAAAGATGAATTATTCTTAGATAAGTATTGTCTTGATAATAAAATTAAATTTTATTTAAAAAAACATAACCTATCTAATCAAAAAAAATCAATTCAAGAGAAAGCAAGAAAAATTCGATATAAATTCTTTGATAATTTATGTAAACAAAACAAATACGACTATATATTAACTGCTCACCATATAGATGACAACATTGAAACCTTACTAATAAATGTTTATAGAGGAAAAAAAATAAATGTTTTCAGTGGTATCAAAGAGATTAACGATAATATTATCAGACCAATGTTGATTTTTTCAAAAGATGATATAATTAAATTTGCCTCCGAAAATAAATTAAAATGGAGAGAGGATATGTCTAATCTTGAAAATAAATATTTGAGAAATAAAATAAGAAATATTCTTATTCCTAAAATAAAATCAATTGACCCATCATATCGAAAAAACTTCCTACAATTAATTGAAAAGTCAAAAATTGAAAAGAAAAACACCAACAATTATCTACTTAAAATTGAAAAAATATTTTTTGAGACAACTGAAAATGGAATAATTCAAACAGACAAAAAAAAATGGAAAGATTTAAACAGTAAATGCGTTGAGTTTATACTATTTAGAAAATATGGTTTTTTTAAAAACTCAGAAATTATTAAAATATTACGGGCACCAACTGGCAAAAGGATTTTTTCTCAATCACATGAAATTATTTCAAACAGAAAAAAACTTTTAATAAAAAAGATTTCTGATACAACTTATGAGAATTTTGAAATCAATTTGGGTAAAAATAAAAATCCAATAAATATAATTGTAGAGATATCAAAGAAATCAAAGAAACCTTTAAAAAATGAAATATATATAAGTAATGAAGTGAAAATGCCACTGAAAGTAAGAAAATTTGAAACCGGTGATTTTTTTTATCCTTATGGAATGATAGGTAAAAAAAAGGTAAGTAAATTTTTTAAAGATGAAAAATTGTCGATTTTTGACAAGCAAAATAAATGGATTCTAACTGATGCTAACAATCAAATTATATGGATTATTGGTATGAGAGTTGATAGAAGACTAGTTAAAACTGATGGTGAATGTTTAAAAATTTCTATTTAAAAATATTATTTGTTTTATTTTCCATTTTATCTTTTTCACAAGACCCTGTCAAATGGTCAACTTCAGTCGAAAAGATTACTGAGAATAAATTTAAACTTAACACCACTGCAATTATTCAAGAAAATTGGAGATTATATTCTCAAAATTTAGAAGAGGGTGGTGCACTTCCAACTGAATTCGTATTTGAGGACGAATCTATTTTTGAGTCAGTTTCGGATGTTATTGAACTAGATGCAATAACAAAGTATGATCCAATATTTAAAATGGATCAATCATATTTTATAAATGAAACAGTATTTACCCAAGAGATTACGCTAAATGAAAATTATGATCAAAATTCTATTATTCAAGACTTATATTATCAAGTTTGTGATGATAGGGTTTGTATATTTCAAGATGTAAAACTTGTTTTCAATCTGAATTCAGAATACTCTGCTTCAGTAACTTCATTTGACTATTCTGCAGTTGTTAGTGATCTAAAACTTGATTTAGGAAATTCTGAACTTTTAGAAAACGAATATGTTGCAGAAATAGATAATAATTTCACTCGAAGACTTAATATTTTAATACTAGGTCTATTGGGGGGGTTTTTGGCATTACTTACCCCTTGTGTTTTTCCAATGATTCCACTCACAGTATCATTCTTTTCAACTAAGAACGAAAAAGCTAAGCTATATTCCATGTCATATGGACTATTCATAATACTAATCTACGTTTCATTAAGTATTCCTTTCTATTTTTTGGAAAATATCAATCCTGAAATATTAAATCAGATTTCAACTAGCCCTATTTTAAATTTTATATTTTTCGCAATCTTTATAGCATTTGCACTTTCATTATTTGGGCTCTTTGAAATCACATTACCTTCTTCATGGTCAAATACTGTTGATTCAAAATCAAATATGTATAAAGGTTTAATCTCTACTTTTTTTATGTCTTTGACATTATGTTTGGTATCATTTTCTTGTACGGGGCCAATTCTAGGAACACTTTTAGTTGGAACTTTGACATCTGATGGAGGAGCAATTGATTTAACCTACGGTATGTTAGGTTTTGGAGTTGCATTGGCAATTCCATTCACATTGCTAGCATTTTTTCCAAATATCATTAATAAACTACCCAAATCAGGTTCTTGGACAAATTCAATAAAAGTTATTTTAGGTTTTGTTGAATTAGCATTAGCATTTAAATTTTTATCTAATGTTGACCTCATTCAAGAATGGGGTATATTAAAAAGAGAGGTATTTATAGCAATTTGGGTATTAATTTCGATAGCATGTGGTATTTACTTAATAATAACATCAAGAAAAACATCTTATATAATTTCATCTTTAGGATTTATTTTGATCGGATTATATATGGGTAGTTCATTATTTACAAAGTCTACAAATATGTCTTTATTAAGTGGATTATTACCGCCTGAGTTTTACTCAATTTATAATGATTCAAATAATTGCCCGCTTGGACTTGATTGCATTAAAGATTTTGATGATGGATTAGATGAATCTATATTAACAAATAAACCAATTTTATTAGACTTTACAGGCTGGGCTTGTGCAAACTGTCGAAGAGTTGAAGAAAATACATGGTCAGTTCCGAAAGTTTATGATTTAATAAATAATCAATTTATTCTAATATCATTATATGTAGATGATAGATCTGATTTGTCAGATGAAGAAATAATTGTATTAAAAGATAAAAATGGAAATCAAAAGATTTTAGACAAAGTAGGAGAGAAGTGGTCTGCATTTCAAACCATAAATTTTAAAAATAATTCCCAGCCGTACTATGTTCTTTTATCACCAGAACTAGAGCTTTTAAACAAACCATTACAATATACAGATACTGAAACTTATTACACTTGGCTAGCTGAAGGATTAAAAAACTTTAATAATAAATCCTATTTTTTAAAATAAACTTCATCAAAAGGGACTCTGATTTGTTCTCCGTAAACGCCTTGTTCATCTTTAACTCCGCAACTAATTATCATATTAATCTCTGAACTACTAGCTAATGACAATATTTTTTTTACTCTCAATGAATCAAAACCTTCCATAGGACATGTATCATAGCCTTTTGAGGTCATACTCAACATAAAATTTTGAGCAGCTAATGCACTGCTTTTATGTGCGACGATTCTCATATCTGAATTCCTAACTTGTCTGTAAATGGGTCTAAACAATCCAATTAATAATGCGTTTACATATCTAAAGTAGCCAAGTAAACCAAAGAACTCTCTATAGACAGTTGGAATTAAATATTTATAATATTTAATTGCTATAGATCTTTTTTTAAGACCTTTTCCGCTAGAGGATTCAGGTCTGTTTTTTATGTAGTTCATATTAAATTTTCTTCTTGACTTCCATAAATCTTTTCTAGTAACAATTACTACAAATTGATTTGCAGTTCTAGCTGCAGGTTGATCAAAACAAGCTCTAGAAATTTTTTTCATTAAATCACCTTGTGTAACATGATAAAATTGCCAAAGTTGTAAATTACTACTGTTTGGAGCTAATGATGCATGTAGTATAGAATCTTTAACATCATCATGAGGAATATTTGTCTTTTTATATTTTCTAACAGAACGTCTAGTTCTTACTATTTTATCGAATTCATCTTTCATTTACACAGAAATATATTTTAAAAATCTTCTAGTTAATCTAAATAATAAGGAATTTTCACTTAGCTTATATTTAAAGGAAAGATCAAAATAGTTAGACTTAATTATAAATGGTTTAAAATGACTAAACGTTTTAAAAGATTCATGTCCATGATATTTTCCAATTCCTGAATTTCCAACTCCACCAAAAGGAAGCTTCTTATTTACAATTTGACCAATTGTGTCATTAATTGCACCTCCACCAAATGAATTGGTTGAAATTAAATCCTCAGCAAATGAAATATTATTTGAAAACACATAAAATGCTAAAGGATTATTATATTCATTAAGAATATTTTTCAAATCATCAACAGATTGGTAAGTTAAAACCGGAAGTATTGGTCCAAAAATCTCATCTTTTAATATTTTGTCTTTTATTGATTTAACCTCCAGTATAGTTGGTTCAAAAAAGTTGTTTTTCATATTATAATTACCACCGTGTAATAATTTATAACCTTTAATTAATTTTGATAATCTCTCAACATGTTTTTTGTTTATAATTCTTGAATAATAAGGACTATTGTAAACGTCATCTCCAAAAGTATCCTTAATATCAGAGATAAGTTGATTCAATAATGAATCTTTAATTTTTACATCAACCGCCAGAAAGTTTGGTGCTATACATGTTTGACCACAATTTAAAAACTTCCCCCATATGACTCTCTTTGAAGTTGTTTTAAGAGATATGTTTTTATCGATTACACACGGATTATTTCCACCAAGCTCCAAAGTCACAGGTGTGAGTGTTTTTGCCGCTTCTTTTGCTACAATTTTTCCTATTTCTGTACTTCCAGTAAAAAATATGTAATCCCAATTTAACTCCAAAAGTTTTTGACCAATATCTGGACCTCCTGTTACGATATCAACATGACCTCTTTCAAAAGATTTTTCAATGACAAGCTTTAAGATATTTGTTGTATTTGGAGAATGTTCAGAGGGCTTTAATACAACAGTGTTACCAGCCGATATTGCACCAATTATCGGAGAGATAGATAGTTGAAATGGGTAATTCCATGGGGAAATATTTAAAGTAACACCATATGGGCAAGGCAGGATATAGTCAGTTGATAAAAAATTAAAAAGAGAGGAAGATACTTTTCTTTTTTTTGACCATTTTTTAATTTTTTTTAACACATAATTAATTTCATTATAAATAATACCAATTTCAGACATGTAGGACTCAGCTAAACTTTTTCCAAGGTCCTTGTTTAAGGCTTTAATAATTTCATTCTCATGAAGTTGAATTTGCTTCTTTAACTTCTTTATGGAATTAATTCTGTAGGAAATATCAAGTGTGGCTTTAGATTCAAAAAATTTTTTTTGACTTTCAAAAACAAGAGAATATTTTTTACTTGACATTTTAAAAAATTAATTTTTCCAATATAATAAGATAATTTCTACTTTTTATATGATAAACACTATATTTACAATTCACTCCATGTTATATGGAGTTTTTTTTTATTAGATGGATTACAACAGATATAGTAAAGTAATTACTAAAAAAGGATCTCAACCAGCTGCCCAAGCAATGTTACATGCAATAGGCTTAACTAAAAAAGATTTTAATAAACCGTTTATTGGAATTGCTAGTACTGGATATGAAGGTAATCCGTGTAATATGCATTTAAACGAATTATCAATTCAAATAAAAAATAAAATTGATAGAGATGAGGCTGTTCCATTAATTTTTAACACAATTGGTATAAGTGATGGAATATCTATGGGAACTAGTGGTATGAAATATTCATTACCTTCGAGAGATATTATTGCTGACTCAATTGAATCCGTTGTTAACGGAATGTCATATGATTCACTTATTACCGTAGTAGGATGTGATAAGAATATGCCTGGTGCACTTATGGCAATGATTAGATTAAACAGACCATCAATACTTGTTTATGGTGGAACTATTTCTGCTGGCTGTTATAAAGGAAAGAAACTTGATGTTGTTTCAGCTTTTGAAGCTTGGGGTGAAAAAGTTGCAGGAAAATTATCTGATGATGACTATGACAATATTATAAGTAAAGCATGTCCTGGCCCAGGTGCTTGTGGGGGAATGTATACTGCAAATACAATGTCGTCAGCTATTGAAGCAATGGGTATGTCACTTCCATACAATTCATCAAACCCTGCAACTAGTCAGAACAAATTAAACGAAAAAACTAAAATTTCTAAATCAATAATAAATTTAATTAAACAAGATATTAAACCAAGTGATATTCTATCAAAGAAGTCAATTGAAAATGCGGTACGTTTAATAACAATTCTTGGTGGATCAACTAATGCTGTATTACATATACTTGCAATTTGTAAAACAGCTAATATTGATTTTAAGATTGATGATTTTCAAAGAATATCTGATGAAACTCCTTTTTTGGCAAATCTAAAACCAAGTGGAAAATATTTAATGGAAGATCTTCATGAAATTGGTGGAGTCCCAGCTGTTATGAAGTTTATGATGGATAATGGTTTACTACATGAAGACTGTTTAACTGTAACTGGAAAAACTATTAAAGAAAATTTAAAAAATGTTGAATCTTTTGATTTCAATCAAGATATAATCAGGCCAATAGATAATCCAATCAAAGCATCAGGTCACATACGTATATTGTACGGAAATCTAGCATCTGAAGGTTCTGTTGCAAAGATTACTGGAAAGGAAGGTCTAGTATTTAAAGGAAAAGCAAATGTGTTTAATTGTGAAGATGATGCTAATGATGCAATAAAGAGTAATTCAATAAGTAAGGGTGATGTGATAGTAATAAGATATGAGGGGCCTGTAGGTGGTCCTGGTATGCCTGAGATGCTTAAACCAACATCAGCAATTATGGGTGCTGGTTTAGGAAATGATGTAGCATTAATTACTGATGGTAGGTTTTCCGGGGGAACACATGGATTTGTTGTTGGTCATATTTCACCTGAAGCAGCTAAAGGTGGGGTACTGGCTCTTGTGAAAAACGGGGATGAAATTGTGATTGATGCAGAAAAAAATGAAATTAATGTTAATATTGACAAAAAAGAACTTGAAATTAGAAAAAAACTATGGGTTAAACCAGATTTAAAATTTAAATCCGGAATTTTGTATAAATATTCTAAACTTGTTTCAAGTGCATCCAGTGGTTGTGTAACAGATTAAATTATTGATGTGAAAAATATATCAGGCGCAGAAGCTGTAATTCGTTGTTTAATTAAAGAAAATGTTGATGTTTTGTTTGGTTATCCTGGTGGTGCTATTATGCCAGTTTACGACGAATTGTATAAATTTCAAGATAAGGTACATCACATATTAACAAGACATGAACAAGGCGCAACTCATGCAGCTCAAGGATATGCTAGATCTTCTGGAAAAGTTGGAGTAGCTATCGCAACCTCTGGCCCAGGGGCTACGAATCTTGTCACAGGAATAGCTGATGCACAAATTGATTCGACGCCAATGGTCTGTATAACAGGTCAAGTAGCATCATCATTACTAGGTTCAGATGCATTTCAAGAGACTGATATAATTGGTATTTCCACACCCGTTACTAAATGGAATTATCAGATAACAAAAGCTTCTGAGATATCAGAAATATTTGCTAAAGCATTTTACATTGCTAAATCTGGTCGTCCTGGTCCTGTTTTAATTGATATAACAAAGGATGCACAGTTCGAGTTAATTGAAAGTTTTGAATACAAAAAGTGTAAGAATATTAGAAGCTATTTTTCTGTTCCAGAAACAGACCCTGAGAGTCTAAAAAATGCAGCAGAATTAATTAATAAAGCTAAAAAACCATTCATAGTTTGGGGTCAAGGAGTTATTCTTGGAAATGCTGAATCTGAATTTATAAAATTTATTGAGAAAACTGGAATACCAGCTGCATGGACTATACTAGGCTTGTCTGCAGTCCCGACCGAACATCCACTAAATGTTGGAATGGTGGGTATGCATGGAAATTATGGTCCAAATGTATTGACTAATGAGTGTGATTTACTAATAGCTGTTGGAATGAGGTTTGATGACAGAGTAACTGGAAACCTAAACTCCTATGCAAAACAGGCAAAAATTATTCATTTTGAGATTGATCCAGCTGAAGTAAATAAAAATGTAATTGCTGATGTTGCTGTTCTAGGTAACGTTAAGGATACACTTAATGATATTTTAAAATTTTTAGACAAGAACAATCATAAGAATTGGATTGCTAAGTTTGGAGAGTTTTATGAAATTGAGTTTGATAAAGTTATAGATAGAGAATATAATAAAAAAAGTGGTGGGCTTTCCATGGCAGAGGTAATAAAAAGTATAAATGATAACACAAATGGTGAATCTATTTTAGTTACTGACGTAGGACAACATCAAATGGTTGCCTGCAGATATACAAAATTCAATCAAAGTAAATCTAATATAACCTCAGGAGGTCTCGGCACAATGGGATTTGCACTACCAGCTGCATTTGGTGCTAAAATTGGAGATCCTGACAGGGAAGTGATTGCAGTAATTGGAGATGGTGGTTTTCAAATGACAATACAAGAGTTAGGAACAATTTTTCAAAGTGAAGCTGCAGTTAAAATTGTTATTTTAAACAATAACTTTTTAGGTATGGTTAGACAATGGCAGCAGTTATTTTTTGATAAAAGATATGCATCAACTGAAATGATTAACCCTGATTTTGTTGCAATTGCTAAAGGTTATTTTATTGAAGCAAAAAAAGTTGAAAAAAGAGAAAAACTAAATGATGAAATAAAGAAGATGATAGAACACAAGGGCCCATACTTACTTGAAGTTATAATTGAAAAAGAAGATAATGTATTTCCTATGATTCCCTCTGGATCATCAGTATCGGATGTAAGATTAGAATAATGAAAAAAACAAAGTTTACTATATCTATATACACAGAAAATAACGTTGGGCTCTTAAATAGAATATCCGCAATTTTCCTTAAAAGACATATTAATATTAGAAGTGTTACATCATCAGAGTCAGAGATATCAAATATTTATAGATTTATAATTGTTGTTAAGGTTGATAACGAGCAGATTGTAAAGCTTGTAAAACAAATTGAAAAACAGATTGAAGTAATTGCTGCTTTTTATCATACAGACGAAGAGACTATTTTTTTAGAAACTGCACTTTACAAAGTAAAATCAAAATCATTGTTTAATGAAAGACAAATACAAAACATTATTAAAGAAAGTAGGGCTAATATAGTTACTGTAAAACCTGAATATTTTGTAATTGAAAAGACTGGATGGAGAGAAGAAACCGAAGATTTATATAATAAATTAAAAAAATATGGATTATTGCAATTTGTTCGTTCAGGAAGAATATCAGTTTCAAAGAAATCAATGGAAATAACAAAATTTTTAAAATCAAATAAGAATGACTAATTATTATAATTCACTAAACAACGAAGAAAAACAATCTCAGTTAGGAAAGTGTAGATTTATGAAGTCTGAAGAGTTTTCAGATGGGGTTAATGTTTTAATAGACAAAAAAATAGTTATTATTGGATGCGGAGCTCAAGGCTTAAATCAGGGTTTAAATATGAGAGACTCTGGATTGGATATATCTTATGTGTTAAGACAATCATCTATAGATAATAAAAATGAATCATTTTTAAATGCATCTAATAATAAATTTAATGTTGGTACATATAGCGATCTAATTCCAAATGCAGATATGGTAATTAATCTCACACCTGATAAAAATCATACTCAAGTTATCAATGAAGTTATGCCTCTTATGAAGGAGAACTCGATCCTATCATATTCACATGGTTTTAACATTGTTGAGGAAGGGTTAAAAATTAGAGAAGATATAACAGTAATTATGGTTGCTCCAAAGTGTCCTGGAACAGAGGTTAGGGAAGAGTATTTAAGAGGATTCGGAGTTCCAACACTTATAGCAGTTCATCCACCAAATGATCCAAACGGAGATGGATTGGATTACGCTAAAGCTTATGCAGTTGCAACTGGTGGTCATCGAGCAGGAGTCTTGGAATCATCGTTTGTTGCTGAAGTTAAATCTGATTTAATGGGAGAACAAACAATTTTATGTGGAGTATTACAGTCAGGATCAATTTTATGTTTTAATAAAATGATTGAGATTGGTTTTGATAGTGGTTTTTCATCAAAGTTGATTCAATTCGGTTGGGAAACAATCACTGAAGAATTAAAACATAATGGTATTAATGGTATGTTAGCTAGATTAGATGATGATTCAAGATATTTAGTACATACCCTTTCTGAAGAATTAAAAGAGATTTTAACCCCATTATTCAAACATCACATGAAAAATATTTTAGATGGAACTTTTTCAAAGGACATGATGGAAGATTGGGTAAATGATGATGTGAAGCTTCTTAACTGGAGAAGA
Organism: uncultured Bacteroidota bacterium; assembly: GCA_902595555.1. GTDB lineage: Bacteria > Bacteroidota > Bacteroidia > Flavobacteriales > Flavobacteriaceae > Eutrophosalina. The sequence goes on from CACJQM010000001.1 coordinate 337,828, forward strand.
GAAACTGGTTTGACTGATTTTGAAAAGTCCTCTGTATCAGATATTGAAATTTCTAATCAAGATTACTTTGAAAAAGGAATATTAATGATTGCTTTTGTTAAGTCAGGTGTTGAATTAGCATTCGAAACGATGTTAGACAATGGAATAATTGATGAGTCAGCATATTATGAATCTCTTCATGAACTTCCTTTGATCGCAAATCTTGTTGCAAGAAAAAAATTATTTGAAATGAATAGAATTATTTCAGATACAGCTGAATATGGATGTTATTTATTTAACAACGAATGTGTGCCTTTACTTAATGATTTTATGTTAAAAATTAATAATCATCATATAGGCTCAAAACCTAATGGTATAGAAATTGATAGCAATAAGCTATATGAATATGATTTAAAAACAAAGAATCATAGGATTGAAAAAATTGGTATTATTCTAAGAAAAAACATGAGTAATATGAAAAAATTAAAATAGTATTAACATGAACCAAAATATCCCAGAAAAATATAGATTAAATTCTCCCATTCATCATGACACATACTTAATTGATGGTAAAATTGGTAAATGGAATGGTGAATTTACTGAAGTTATATCAACATTGCTGGCAAACGAAGATGATGATAAATATATAACTCTAGGTGATTCTCCAAAAATGGATAAAAAACATGCATTATTGGCTCTTGAAGCAGCTGATAAAGCATATTCAAATGGTACTGGTACCTGGCCAACTATGAAAGTATATGAAAGAATTAATTGTATGCAAAAATTTGTTGAATTAATGGTTTTGAAAAGGGATGAGGTAGTGAAACTTTTAATGTGGGAAATTGGCAAAAACCTTAAAGATTCTGAAAAGGAGTTTGACAGAACAGTTGATTACATAAATGAAACAATCAAGGAGTATAAGAAAATTGACCGTGATGGAGCATTTTTTCATAACAATTCTGGGGTAAGAGCATTAATAAGAAGGGGGCCATTGGGTGTTGTTTTGTGTCTTGGTCCATATAACTACCCTTTAAACGAAACATTTGCTTTACTCATTCCTGCTATAATAATGGGCAACACAGCTATTTTCAAACCTGCAAAGCATGGTGTATTATTAATAGCTCCTTTACTTGAAGCATTTAAGAAATCATTTCCACCAGGTGTGGTCAATATTGTATTTGGTCGAGGAAGAGAAATTGCTGCCCCAATAATGGAAACAGGAAAAATTAACGTTCTTGCGTTAATTGGACATAGTTCATCTGCTATCTCACTTCAGGATTTGCATCCTCAAAAAAACAGGTTGAGGCTAGTACTTGGTTTGGAAGCAAAAAATCCAGCGATAATTATGGATGATGCAGATCTTGAACTCACAGTCAATGAATGTCTAAATGGTTCACTTTCATACAATGGACAAAGATGTACAGCAATAAAAGTTATTTATGTTCATGAAAAAATTAAAGAAAAGTTTCTGAAGAAATTTTGTGATAGTGTGGATTCCTTAAAATTAGGTTTACCATGGGAAAACACATTACTTACACCTCTTCCAGAACCAAATAAGCCAAAATATATTATTGAGTTAATTGATGATGCTACATCAAAAGGAGCTAAGATCATTAACAAAAATGGTGGTAAAAAATTTAAAAACTTTGTTTTTCCAGCTGTTTTGTATCCAGTATCTGAGGATATGGATGTTTATAAAGAAGAGCAATTTGGACCAGTTATTCCAGTAATTTCATTTTCAGATATTAATACCCCAATTAATTTTATGGCTGACTCTAACTATGGACAACAGGTTAGCTTATTTGGAAATTCAGAAGAAAAACTAGGCCCAATTATTGATTCTTTAGTAAACCTGGTTTGTAGAGTAAATTTAAATAGCTCATGTCAAAGAGGACCTGATGTTTATCCATTTACAGGCAGAAAAGACTCCGCGGTAGCTACCTTGAGTGTTCATGATGCTCTAAGATCATTTTCAATAAGAACTTTTGTCGCCTCTAAAGACAATCCAACTAACAAAAATATACTTAGAAAACTGATAGATAATAAAAAGTCAAATTTCATAAGAACAGATTATTATCTGTAACTATTAGTTTAGCATAATTGGCATTACGAGCATTGTAATATCCTCGTTTTCATTACTTTGATGAACTGGAGAAATTAATCCTGCTCTGTTTGGAGATGATAATTCAATTTTTACTGAGTCAGAGGATAAATTATTCAGCATTTCAACAATAAATCTTGAATTAAAACCTATTGCTATATCATCACCATTATAATTACATTCCAAAGTTTCTTCTGCTTTATTATTAAAATCCAAGTCTTCAGCTGTAATTTGTAAAAGATTTCCTTTTATTTCAAACTTGACTTGATTCGTAGTCTTACTTGAAAATATACTGGCTCTTTTGGTTGAACTTAACAATTGAGCCCTATCAATCTCAAGGACATTGGGGTTTTCCTTTGGGATAACAGCTTCATAGTTTGGAAATTTACCATCGATAAGTCTGCATGTTAGTTTAAAAGTTGAAAATTTAAAAATTGCATTTGTATTATTGAATAAAACTTTTACTTCAGACTTTTTTTCTGGCACAATAGACTTTAAGATATTTAGAGGTTTATTCGGTACAATAAATTCAATTGAAGTTTTAGAATTAATATCATTTCTTACATATTTGACTAGCTTATGAGCATCAGTTGCAACAAAACAAGATCCTTCAGAGTTAATTTGAAAAAACACGCCAGACATAACTGGTCGTAAATCATCATTTCCCGATGCAAAAATGGTTGAATTGATAATATTCAAAAGAACTTGTGAATCAAAATCAATTTCAGAGGCATCTTCCAAAATTACGGACTTAGGAAATTCATCCCCATTCATATATGAAAGCGCATATTTTCCATTATTGGAATTAATTTCAAGAATATTATTTTCCAAAGAGAAAGTTAAGGGCTGTTCGGGGAGTGATTTTAACACATCTAATAGCAACTTTGCAGGAATAGCTACTTTTGTAATGATTGTTGACTCTATTAAAATTTTAGATGATAGAGTAGTCTCTAAATCTGATGATGTAATAGTTAGGTCATTATTATTTATATCAAACAAAAAATTATCTAAAATTGGGAGTGTATTATTTGTGTTTAAAATTGACCCTAGTATTTGTAGGTTCTTAAGTAATTCTGAGGAAGATATAATGAATTTCATATAATCTAAAGATATCGTAAAAGAATATTATTATAAAATTTATTTATTAACATTTTAATTGTCAAATACGATTGAAATATTATCTCCATAACTCAACCCAAAAAGAGAATTTGCACCTCCACTTGTAACTGGATTACTTTTGTATATTGATAATTCTAAATGACCTGAAGAATTAAAGAGTGCAATTTTTTTTCCATCTTCTTCTCTATATTTTTTTTCTTTAGAAAAATCTATAGCTTCAGAGTATGAATTAAATATTTTATTAAACTTAACATTCCTAGCATTAATTGTAAAATTTCTCGATGAAGAAAATTTGTCAAAAAAATCCTTTGTAACATTCGTTATTACATTTCCATAATTATCAATATAAATAACACTACACAACAATTCGTTTTTTGATTTTTCTATTATTTTTAAATCGATTAGTTCTTTTATCTTTTCAATTGGTTTTCCAATCAAATTTAAGTGACCCCCTCTGTAAATGTGTGAAGCCACTTTAACAAATGTGTCGATTGTAGATAAATTAAAAGAATCGCTAATATTAATTTCATATACATCGTTAGGTTTTATATTATTGGAAATTAATGATGTAATTCCATTGTCTGCACATATAAAAAAATGTTCATCCATATGAACAACCAAATGTGACTGATCAGGGTTTTTTTCAGCATCAATATTAATAATATGAATTGATCCTCTTGGAAAATTTTGATAAGCATTTTTAATCACATAAGCACCTTCAATTATATTAAAGGGTGAGATTTCATGAGATATGTCTATAATTTTAGGATTATCAAGTTCAATATTTAATAAACCCTTGATTTTTGAAACATGAAAATCCTTTATACCAAAGTCTGTAGTAAGCGTAATTATTGACATATATTAACTTTACGATAATATTTATTTCATAAATTTACTTAATTACAAAATTATCTAGTTTCTTTTTGGAAAAATTTGAATATTACATCAAAGAATTACATCCCTCAGATTTTTTTGATTCTGAAATTGATATTATCAAAGCTCTTAAAAAGAGCAATAAAAAAATTGATATAAAACCCAAAGGAGACAAACTGCTTATAAAAGGAGAAAATAAGGATATTTTAAATCTTTGTGTAACATTAGATTCAATAATATATTTTTTAAAGAATAATGACAACTTAAATCAGTCTAATCTTAATCAAATTATAAATGGAAAAGGGGAGAGTTTACTAAAAGATACAAATGGTCGGGTAATTCTATACGGAACGAACAAAAAAAAGATCAAGGCACACACACTTAATCAGATTAAAATTTTAGAAGCTTTTAAAAATAATGATATGGTATTTGCAATAGGACCAGCAGGTACCGGAAAAACATATACTGGTGTAGCTATCGCTGTTAAAGCTTTAAAAAACAAAGAAGTTAAAAGAATTATTTTAACTCGTCCAGCAGTTGAGGCTGGAGAAAACTTGGGTTTTTTACCAGGTGACTTAAAAGATAAACTTGATCCATATATGCAACCACTATACGATGCTTTAAAAGATATGATTCCCCAAGAGAGATTAGATGATTACATAAAAAGAGGAATAATAGAAATTGCTCCATTAGCATATATGAGAGGTCGGACATTAGATGATGCTTTTGTAATTCTTGATGAGGCACAAAACACCACAAAAAATCAAATGAAGATGTTTTTAACCAGGATGGGAAAAAAAGCAAAATTTATGATAACTGGTGATCCAGGTCAAATAGATTTACCCAAGCTGTCTCTGTCAGGATTAAAAACAGCAAATAATATTCTTCAAAAAATTGAAGGAATCGAGATTGTATATCTTGATGGTAGCGATGTAATCCGTCATAAATTAGTTACATCAATTATTGATGCATACAACAAAAATGAAAACATTTAATGTATGAGTAAAGTTTTAAATTATTCAAATTTTAATTTTAAAAATCAAACCTCAAAATATGAGGGAAAAGTTCGTGATGTATACACTCTAAGAGATAACACTCTTGTAATGATAGCTAGTGATAGAATATCTGCCTTTGATGTTGTTATGCCAAGAGGAATAACATACAAGGGGCAAGTATTGAATCAAATAGCTGTAAAGATGCTAAATAAAACTAAAGATATTGTGCCTAACTGGTTAGAAATTAATCCAGACCCCAATGTTTCAATTGGAAAAAAATGTGATCCAATCAAGGTTGAAATGGTTGTTAGAGGATACCTCTCTGGACATGCATATAGAGAATATAAGTCAGGAAAAAGAAAGATATGTGGAAATAAAATTCCTGATGGCTTAAAAGAAAATGACAAATTTATTTCACCAATTATTACTCCAACAACAAAAGCAGATCAAGGACTACATGATCAAGATATTGATCCAAAAGATATTATAAACAAAAATCTTTTGAATAAAAATGATTATGAAAAAATTCATGATATAAGTTTAATGCTCTACAAAAGAGGAAATGAAATAGCTAATGAGAGTGGTTTGATTCTAGTAGATACTAAATATGAATTCGGATATGATGCTAATGGTGAAATAACTTTAATTGATGAAATTCACACTCCAGATTCCTCAAGATATTTCTATTTGGATACATACGAAGATCTACAAACTAAAGGTCAAAAACAAAAACAACTATCTAAAGAATTCTTTCGAGAGTGGTTGATGAAAAATAATTTTAGAGGATTAGAAGGTCAAAATATTCCTAAGATTAATGATGATGTAGTTAAAATGGTTTCTAATAGATATATAGAACTATATGAAAGGTTAATAGGTGAGGAGTTTGTTTTTCCATCTAATAATGATATTATTGATAGAATTCAGAGTAACTTAAAAGAGTTTTTGAAATAAAAAATCAATATTACTCAATTTATTACTAGAGCTATCCAACCATAGATGATCGCCTTCGTTCTTAAGCCACGTCAATTGTTTTTTTGCAAATCTTCTCGTATTCATTTTTATTAATTCAATTGATTTTTCTAAATCAAGTTCACCATTTAAGTATTTAAAAATCTCTTTATACCCTATGGTATTTAATGGGTTTAAATTTTTATGTAAGTTTAGTTTTTTTACTTCATTAATTAATCCATGATCAATCATTTGATCTACTCTATTATTAATTCTTTCATATAATATGTTTCTGTCTAGATTTAAAACAACAGAGTGGTGATTGTATCTTTTCTTTACAGTTCCTTTTAAAAAATAGGAAAATGGTTTATTTGAGAAAATCGAAACCTCTAATGCTCTAATAATTCTTCTATGATTCAGTTTATCAACCTTGTTATAATACTCAGGATCAAGTTTTTTTAGCAAGTTTTGAATGTATTTAATTCCATGAGTTTGAAATTCAAAATTTAATTTATTTCTAATTTCAAGTGGGACTTCAGGAATATCATCCAAACCATAAATTATTGACTTTAAATAAAGGTTAGAACCACCTACAAGTATAATGTGTTTTTTCTTTGATAACAATGTTTTAATCAATTCATCAACATCATGTATATAATCACTTACTTTATATTGATCATGAATGGATTTATGTTGAATAAAATGATGTTTTACTTGAGCTAACTCATCTTTACTTGGAACAGCAGTACCAATTGACATTTCTTTATAAAATTGTCTGGAATCAAAAGATATAATTTCGGTATCAAACTTATTTGCTAATTCTATGGCAAATAAAGTCTTCCCAACAGCAGTGGGACCTGAAATTGATATTAAAGTAGAATTCAACCTTTAAGTTTTTTAAAAAGATTTAACGTAGCTGTTGCATCATCTAAAGCTCTATGATGATTAGCAAGTTCAATATCGAAGTAGTTGCATAAAAAATTAAGATTATAATATTTAAGATCCTTATATGATTTACGCGCCATTTCGATTGTACATATTGTTTTGGAATTATAATTTATTTTACAGGATTTTAACTCATTTTTTAAAACCCTGTAATCATACTCAACATTATGACCAACTAATATTTTATCTTTTACCAAATTCAAAACTTTTTTAGCATAGTGGTTAAATGTATTTTCTCTTTCTAAATCAGAATTTTTAATTCCTGTTAATTTTTGAACATAAAAATCTACTTTTATACAAGGGTTAACAAGTGTTGAATATGATTCAATGATTTTTTTCCCATTATAAATAATAATCGCAATTTCAATAATTTTTTCTTTATTGAACTTTCCTCCACTAGTTTCTAAATCTATAAAAGCGTACATTTTAATTTCTCGAACCAAAAATTATACTGCCTAATCTCAACATATTAGACCCATTTTTTATTGCTATTTCATAATCACTACTCATACCCATTGATAAGACTTTGAAAGAATGTTTAGCTTTAAATCTATTATAAATACTATTCAAGTTGATAAATTCATTTTCAATAACTATTTCATCATTAGAAAATGAAGCCATCCCCATCAATCCAACAACATTTACAAAGTCAAGATTATTAAGCAGATCAGAGTTTAAAATTTGTTCCAACTCATTAAAATCAAAACCATATTTTGATATATCTTTTGAAATCTTTACCTGTAGGAGAATATTAATTTTTCTATTGATAATCTTAGCTTCTTGATTTATTTTATTAATTAATCTTATAGAATCAACTGAATGAATAAGTTCTATAAAGGGTAGAATTGCACGGACCTTATTTCTTTGTAAATGACCGATCATGTGCCATTTTATATCCTTAGGCAATGTTTCAGATTTTAAGATTAGCTCTTGTACCTTATTCTCACCAAAATGAAATTGACCATGATTATAAAGTTCCATTATATCACTAGCTGGTTTTGTTTTTGAAACAGCTACGATAGTAATTGAATTAGCTATATTATTTTTTATTTGATTTAACTTACTTCGAATCAATTTGTTTTAATATTTTGAAAGCTAATTCAAGAGCATCTCTACCGGTTTCAAAAGAAACCTTAGGAGGATTTTTAGTTCTTATTGATGAAGCAAAATCATTATGTTCTTGAATTATTGAATTGACATTTAAATTTTCTAAGGTTTTAATCTTGATTTCTTTTTCTATGCCCTCACTATTGTGAAGTGTCATAGCATATTTGTTTTTTTTGTCGTAATCGTTAATTTGAACTATTTCAGATTTACTTTTATCAAAATCAATTGAAATATATGAGTCTAATTGAAAAACTCTCATTTTTCTCATCTTTTTTAAAGACAACCTACTTGACGTTAAATTAGCTACACATCCATTTTCAAATTCAATTCTTGCATTAGCGATGTCAGGACTTGAGCTTATAATTTTCGTGCCATTTGCAGATATATATTTAACCTTTGATTTTACAATAGACAAAACAATATCAATATCGTGTATCATCAAGTCTAAAACTACAGAGACATCAGTTCCTCTAGCTGGGTAGTTAGACAGTCTATGTGATTCAATAAACATAGGGTTTAAAATATTCTCAACTTCCATAAAAGCCCCATTAAACCTTTCTACGTGGCCAACTTGACCAATTAAGTTGTTTTTATTTTTAAGTTCAATCAGTTTATTAGCTTGTTCCAAATTAGTTGTTATAGGTTTCTCAATGAAAACATGTTTATTTTGACTTAGAAAGAATTTAGCTGTTTCAAAATGATGTAGAGTAGGAGTACATATAATGACAGCGTCAATATCATTACATAATTCATCATGTGATGTATAAGAAATTGCATTATACTTTTCAGAAATTAAAGCTGCCGTTTCTCGATTATTATCATAAAATCCTGTTAAAGTAAATAACTTAGAATTTGAGATTAATTTTAGGTGTATCTCACCTAAATGTCCTACACCCACAATTCCGACTTTAATCATAATCTCAAATTTACATATATTTAATTGTGTTAAAAAAATAATCTTTTGATTGACTCTCCAAAGCATAAGGGAAAAAGAAAAAAATTAGTCGAAGAATTAATTTCCAAAGGAATAACAAGTAAAAGAGTTTTGAATGCTATATATAATATACCAAGGCATTTTTTTATTGAGAATGACTTTCAAGATTTTGCATATGAAGATAAAGCATTTCCTATATCAGCATGTCAAACAATTTCTCAACCTTACACTGTTGCATTCCAAACTGAAAAACTGGGTATAAACGAAGGAGACAAAATTTTGGAAATTGGAACAGGGTCGGGATATCAAACAGCAATTCTAATTTATTTAAAAACTGAAGTTTATTCTGTTGAAAGGATTTTTGAATTGAAAAGAAAAGCTAAAACAACTTTATCAAAATTAAAACTAAAACCAAAAAAAATAATTTGGGCTGACGGATATTTAGGATTCGAAGAAAAAGCTCCCTTTGATAAAATTTTAGTAACAGCAGCTTCAAAAGAAATTCCCGTGGAATTATTGAAGCAATTAAAAATTAACGGTAAGATGATTATACCTATTGGAGATTTGAATCAAAAAATGATTTTAATAAAAAAAACTGATGCAAATAATTTTGAAAAAATAGACTTAGGGTCATTTAAATTTGTGCCTATGCTAAAGAAAACGATTTAATTTTTTTTCATTACTCTACTAATTTTGATTTTTGCCTCTCTGGATTTTATTGTTTGTCTCTTATCGTAATTCTTTTTTCCTTTTGCAATACTGATTTGAATTTTAGCAAAACCGCTTTGATTAATAAAAATTTTTAAAGGAACAATCGTTATTCCTGGATTATCAGATTCTTTTTTGATTTTTAATAACTCATTTCTGTTCAAGAGTAACTTTACAGTGTTATTTTTTTTATTAACATGAATATTTTCAAAATTCACATTATATAAAAACAATTCATTAGAATCAAAGTTGCAATATGAATTGTCAATATTTACATTTTTTGATCTAATCGATTTGATCTGTAAACCTGTCAAAACTAAACCAGCAACATATTTTTTCTGAGTGAAATATTTGAATCTCGCTTTTTTATTCTGTATGTTGATATTCTCTTGCACTAAGCAAAGTTAATAAGTATCTTTATATAAAATATTCTACCTGATGAGTAATAGCAAAAAAATTTTTGATTTAATAAAAAAAGAAGAACAGAGACAACTTTCCGGAATTGAATTAATTGCATCTGAAAATTTTACCAGTCCAGATGTTATGCTTGCATGTGGATCAGTTTTAACTAATAAATATGCTGAAGGTTATCCTGGAAAAAGATACTATGGTGGATGTGAAGTTGTAGATGAAATTGAAACATTGGCCATTGAAAGAGCAAAATCTTTATTTGGAGCTGAGTATGCTAATGTTCAGCCACACTCTGGAAGTCAGGCAAATGCTGCTGTATTCCATGCTTTTTTAAAGCCAGGTGATAAATTATTGGGATTTGATCTATCTCATGGTGGACATCTAACTCATGGGTCTAGTGTAAATTTTTCAGGAATATTTTACAAGACATCCTTCTATGGAGTGGAAAAGGATACTGGTTTATTGAATTATGAAAAAATAAGTGAAATAGCTAAAAAAGAAAAGCCAAATATGATTATTGCTGGTGCCTCAGCATATTCAAGAGATATGGATTTTAAAAAATTTAGAGACATTGCTGACTCTGTTGGAGCATTTTTATTAGCTGATATTTCTCACCCTTCGGGTTTAATTGCAAAAGGAATTTTAAATGATCCTCTTCCTTATTGTCATGTTGTTACAACAACTACTCACAAAACATTACGTGGCCCGCGTGGTGGTTTAATTTTAATGGGTAAGGATTTTGAGAATCCATTCGGAAAAAAATTTAAAAATGGGAATTTAAAACCTATGTCAAATCTTTTAGATTTAGCAGTATTTCCAGGAAATCAAGGTGGTCCACTAGAACATATTATTGGAGCTAAAGCAATTGCATTTGGAGAAGCAATTGAAGACTCTTTTATGGATTATATTGTTAGGGTTAGAAATAATGCTAAAACAATGGCTAATGAGCTTATTAGCAGAAATTATAACATAATATCAAGAGGAACAGATAATCATATGATGTTAATAGATCTAAGAAATAAAAATATAACCGGAAAAGATGCTGAAAAAGCACTAGTTAATGCAGATATAACTGCTAACAAAAATATGGTGCCATTTGATGATAAGTCACCATTTATTACATCCGGAATAAGATTTGGAACTGCGGCTGTAACTACAAGAGGTCTAAAAGAAAATGACATGAAAAAAATTGTTGATTTTATTGATCAAACGATTACTAACCATGAAAATGAAAATTTGATTACTAAAATTAAAAGTGAAGTAAACGAATTCATGTCAGATTTACCTTTGTTTAGACCTTAAAAATTCTAATTTCAAATATTTTATTCCATTTCTTCCCAGTTACAAAGAAGGTTTTTCTTTTCTTGTTATAAGCAATACCATTTAAAACATCCAACTCGGGGTGATCCTTTACCTTATCTCTTAATCCTTTAAAGTTGATTATCCCTGTAACTTCTCCTGTATCTTTATTAATTATAACGCATACATCGTTGTTGAATTGATAAGTATTAGCATATATTTGATTATCAACAATCTCTAACTCATTAATATTTTTTATTTTTTTATTATTTGTTACTATTTCCAAGTGGTTAATTTCTTCATAGCTTTCTGGATCTAGTAGCCATATTTTCTCTGTACCGTCTGATTTAAAAATGTTTGTTCCATCGTTAGCGAGTCCCCATCCCTCAGTACTTTTTCCATAATTAAATGATCCTTCCATTTCAAAAGTATCCAAATCATATATAAATCCTACCTTACTTTTCCAGGTTAGTTGGATTATTTTATTATTTATAATTGTTAATCCTTCACCAAAATATTGTTTATCTAAAAATCTTGTTTCAATTACTTTATTCTTAAATAAATCAATTTTTTTTAAAGATGAATACCCATTTAAACCTGTGCTTTCATAAAGGTATTCTCCATGAAATTCTAATCCCTGAGTGTAAGCAGATATATCATGGTTAAATTCATTTAATATTTCATATGTGTAAACCTGAGGAGATATAGTGGAAAAAACATCTATTTCTTTTGATAAAGTGATTTGATCACTATTATCTTTTATAATCGCTTCAATTGTGTTAGATCCTAATTTTGAATTTAATAATTTACTATTAGAATTTATTTTTTTTCCGTTTAAGTAATAGATAACTTTAGAATCAGTGTTTTCCAAACCTTTAATTGCAAGATTAACAGAGGAGTTTTTATTTAAAAACTCATCACTAGAGTCTATAATAATTTTATAATCTGGAGATTTATTTATTCCACATGAGAAAATAAGAATTACTAAAAATATTAAACACCTCATTTATGCATTAGTAAAATTAAATAATAATAAACATTTATTAAAACATAGTATATTTGTTATGGGCAGGGCTTATGCAACCAGCTCCCATTGAATCCCCCAGGGTGGGAACGCAGCAAGGGTATATGGTCGTAGCGGTGTGATATAAGTTACTTGCCCTTTTTTTTATGTCAAAAGTTGTTTTAATTACTGGTGGTTCCTCTGGAATAGGAAAGACAATAGGTGAATATTTAAAAAATAAAAATTATATAGTTTACGGCACTTCTAGAAATCCATCTAACTATAAAAACAGCGTTATAAATCTAATTAAGTCAAATATTAATATTAAAGATGATATTAATGAATGTTTAAATTATGTTTATCAAAAAGAAGGAAAAATCGATGTATTAATTAATAATGCAGGTATTGGTTTTACAGGTCCGATTGAAGAATCTAAATTAAACGATGTTGAAAATTTATTTAAAACAAATTTCTTCGGACCATTAGAGATAACAAAACAAGTGTTACCACTAATGAGAAAAAATGGTGGTGGATTGGTTATAAATATAACATCAATAGCTGCATACATTGGACTCCCTTTTCGAGGAATTTACTGCGCATCAAAAAGTGCATTAGAAATTGTTACAGAATCTCTGCGCATGGAAGTAAAAGATTTTAACATAAAAATTGTAAACATTGCACCTGGTGATTTCAAAACAGATATTGTAAAAAGAAGAATAGACTCATTTAATGATAAAAAATCTTTGTATTTCAACAAATACTATAGATTATGGAAAAAAATGAATGATCATGTTGAAAAGGGGGGAAGTGATCCAAAAATGATTGCGATATTGGTACATAAAATTATTAATAAGAAAAAACCAAAAATACATTATGTAATAGGTACAAGATTTCAAAAGTTTTCTATAATTTTAAAGAGATTATTACCTGATCTAATTTTTGAAAAAATATTAATTAAATACAATAAACTATAAATGAAATTTTTTGTCGACACTGCAAATCTTGAAGAAATAAAAGAAGCACAATCTCTTGGAATTCTTGATGGCGTTACAACCAACCCATCATTGATGGCTAAAGAGGGTATTACTGGAAAAGAAAACATTATCAATCACTATAAAAAAATATGTGAAATAGTTTCTGGTGATGTTTCTGCAGAAGTTATTTCAACAGATTTTGATGGTATTGTAAGAGAAGGAGAAGAGTTAGCTGCTTTACACGATCAAATAGTGGTTAAAGTCCCAATGATTGCTGAAGGAATTAAAGCAATAAAATATTTTTCGGAAAATTCAATCAAAACAAATTGTACCCTTATTTTTTCATCTGGTCAGGCATTGTTAGCAGCTAAAGCAGGTGCTACTTACATTTCACCTTTTATTGGAAGAATTGATGATATTAGTTCTAACGGAATTGAACTTATCTCTGATATTAGAATGATTTTTGACAACTATAGTTTTGAAACAGAGATATTAGCAGCATCAATCAGAGGTCCAATGCATATAATCGATTGTGCTAAAATTGGTGCAGATGTAGTAACAACTCCTTTAAAGTCAATCAAAAGCTTGTTAAATCACCCTCTTACAGATATTGGCTTACAAAAATTTCTTGATGACTACAAAAAAGGAAATAAGTAAATTAGTCCTTTAATTCGTTGTAAAGATTATTTATTTCTTCATTAACTTTTTTATCTTTTGATATTTCAAAAAAAGCTTTTAAGAAAGTTTTATTTTTTACATCATCCTGTCTTTGCAATATAAATCCAAAGGCATGAAACCTAAGAACTCTAGACTTGACTAGCTTTGATTTTATAATTTTATCAGTGTATAAAAGTCTCTGGATATTAAAATCTAGACTGTTTTCATAGTCTTTTTTTATTTTTACATTATTGTAAATATGAAGATATAAAAAATCAATATATGGTTTGAAGTAAGCTAGAGCATCTAAATCATAACTAATTTCATTCTGGTAATTAATAAATAAATCCTTTTGAATTTCCTCTTTAATATTATTTCTTATTATGTAGGAATGAAACTTAGAAATATATGGATATAAGATTGCAGTATTAATTATCTCTTTGCTAGAACTACTTAAGATATTATTTTCTTTGAACAGTATAAAAGAGTTCATTTGTTTATTATATAATGAATCAACTAAATTTTTAAAAGTATTAAAAGCTAAATCTAGTTTAGAATTAATTTCTAATTCATCATTTTCACTTCTTAAAAAAACATCCATCAAAAAATTATTTTTTGAGGATCCTTTTCCGGTATAGACCAATGATTCATCAAAATCTAAAGTATTTAACCTTATTTGTAAATTATCATTCTCATCAATAATTATGTATTGAAACTCAGGTTCATGATAAAAGGTGTATAAGCCTGAAGTTATTGTATCCATTGTAATATTAAAAAGCCCATCGACATCAACGACAGACTCATAAATCATATTATTGTCTTTGTATATTGATATGGAATCTGATGTATTATTTAGAATTTTACCGCTAAACAAAGTTGTATTATCACTTTTACATGAAAAGAATAAGAGTAAAATCAAAAGTATTCTTAAATACACACAATTAAATTAAAAAAATTATTGAGTAAAATATAAATCGCATTCAATCAAATTATTATTTTTGGCGAAAATTATGATTAGTACAAGTAATTTATCAGTCCAATTTGGTAAAAGAGTCTTATTTGATGAGGTAAATGTAACTTTTAAAAAAGGAAATTGTTATGGAATTATTGGTGCTAATGGATCTGGAAAATCTACTTTTTTAAAAATTCTCTCTGGAAAATTAAACCCAAACTCAGGAAATGTAATTATTGATACAAACAAAAGACTTTCTGTTTTAGAACAAAATCAAAATGAGTTTGATGATTTTGAAACCTTAAAAACAACTATCATGGGAAATAAGGTTCTCTATGAGATTAAGAAAGAAATGGATGATTTGTATTCAAAAACAGATTTTAATGATGAGGATGGGGTAAGAGTTGGTGAATTGCAAAACAGATATGAAGAGATGGATGGATGGAACGCAGAAAGTGATGCTGCTTCTTTACTTTCACAACTTGGTGTCAATGAAAATTTGCATTATACTAAAATGTCTGATTTAGAACCAAAAACCAAAGTTAGAGTTTTATTGGCTCAAGCACTTTTTGGTAATCCTGATATATTAATTATGGATGAGCCAACTAATAATCTTGATTTTGAAACTATTAAATGGTTGCAAAATTTTCTAATTAATTATGAAAATACAGTTATTGTTGTCTCCCACGACAGGTATTTTTTAGATTCTGTATGTACACATATATCGGATATTGATTATGGAAAAATTAGTCATTATACAGGTAATTACTCATTTTGGTATCAGTCTAGTCAATTAGCACTAAAACAAAGAGCTCAACAAAACAAAAAGGCTGAGGATAAAAAGAAGGAACTCGAGGAATTCATTTCCAGATTTAGTGCAAACGTTGCAAAATCAAAACAAGCAACCTCTAGAAAGAAAATGATAGAAAAGTTAAATATTGAAGAAATAAAACCGTCTTCTAGAAGATATCCGGGAATAATTTTTGAACAGGAAAGAGAGTCAGGAGATCAAATATTAACCATTGAAAATCTGAATTTTTCATCTGCTATTAATGATTTAAATTTAATTCTAAATAAAGGAGATAAATTAATTTTATTTTCAAAGGATTCTAAAATAACAAGCAGCTTTTATGAAATAATTTTAAATAACTCTAATCAAAGTGAAGCGATTAAATGGGGAAGCACAATATCTAAGTCATTCATACCTAATGATCACGACTCTTATTTCAATAAAGATTTAAACTTAATAGATTGGCTCAGACAATGGGCTAATAATGATGAGGAAAGGAAAGAAGATTTTATTAGAGGTTTTCTTGGCAAAATGATATTTAGTGGTGATGAGGCATTAAAATCTTGTAAAGTTTTATCAGGAGGTGAAAAGGTAAGATGTATGCTTTCAAAAACTATGATGGAAAGATCGAACTTCTTATTGTTTGATGACCCAACTAATCATTTAGATCTAGAGACAATTACAGCTTTAAATAATTCTCTAATAAGATTTAAAGGAAATTTAATTCTAACTACACAGGATTATGAGTTTGCTAATTCAGTAGGAAATAGAGTTTTTGAAATAGGTCCTAAAGGATACATTGATAAACTTATGAAGTTTGAAGACTACCTAAATGATGAAAAAGTTAAAGAACAAAGAAATTTAATCTACTGATCCCTTATTACTGCGTCGTGTTTTTTGCTTACTGATTTTATAATCTTTTCTGAAATACTTTTTATCTCTTTATCACTCAAGGTTTTTTCTTTTGAACTTAATGATACTGAAAACGAATACGATATCTTATTTTTTGTATTATCTGACTTATAAGAATCTATTAGGCTAACTCCGTTAATAAGTTTTGGTGAAACAGATATCACAGTGCTTTTTATATCCTTGTACAAAATATCATCATCAATTAAAAATGAAAAATCTCTTACAACGATTGGAAATTTAGATATTGGTTTAACATTAAAAAAATCATCATTTATTAAGGAATAGAATAAATCTAAATCAACATTTGAAAAATAAACATCAGATTTAATTCCAAATTCTTTAAGGTCGTTCATGTTTATTTGTTCTATAGTTGCAACAACTTTATCTACAACTTTTATGTGTAAATTACCATTGTTTGAGATTTCTTCAGAATGGGATATATTAAACCTGTTCATTAGATTAACAATGATATTTTTAAGAATAAATAAATTAGATTTAACATTATTATTTGACCAGTTTTTTGAAATCACGTCACCATTTAAAGCAACTCCCAAAACTTTTTTCTCTTCATAACTCTTTCCTGATTTATAATAAATAGATCCAAACTCATACAGGTTGTTCGAGATACTTTTTCTATTTAAATTATATGATATTGAACTTAGAAATCCACTTTTGAGATCATTTCTCATCAATGATATGTCTTTGCTGAGTGAATTTTTTAAAAAAACTGAATCTTTATTGTTTGTGTTTGAATTTTCTGAAACTAATGAGTTATTCATTATTTCATTAAAACCAATGGAGGATAAATAGTCGGAAATAATATTTTGATATTTATGTGTCTTATTAAGTAATGATGAAATTGAAAACTTTACATTTTTATCAATTGGTATATTATTATAACCATGAATTCTTAATATTTCCTCCACAACATCACATTCCCTGTTAACATCATGTCTATATTGAGGAATGGTAACTCCAGCTGAAATATCATTAACAGTATTAATTTTAAAATCAAGTGAATTAAGAATTGATTTAATTTTTAATTTATCAATTTCATGACCAATAAGACTATTAATTTTATTAAAATTAATAACCACATTTTTTTCATCGCTTTTATAGGGATATTCATCAATTACATCACATATAATTTCAGCATTACAATCCTCAACTATTAGGGAGGCAGCTCTTTTTAAAGCATGTTCTATCAATTCAATATCAACACCTCTTTCGAACCTATATGATGAATCGGTGTTAATATTGTGTCTTTTGGAAGTTTTTCGAACAGTAACTGGATTAAAAAAGGCACTCTCTAAAAAAATTGTTGTTGTATTTTCTGAAACTGAATGATTTTTTCCACCATATACTCCTGCTATACACATTGGAATATTACCATCACAAATCATTAGGTCATCCTCATGAAGATCAATATCATCTCCATCTAAAGTTTTAAATTTTACACCGGATTTTAATGTTTTAATTTCAACTTTACCAGATTTAATTTTATCTAAATCATATGCATGTAGGGGTTGTCCAATTTCATGCATAACTAAATTTGTAATATCAACAATATTATTAATTGATTTTAATCCAATTGAATTTAACTTATTAATAATTTTTTTTGAAGAGGGTTTAATTTTTACGTCTTTAATAATCAAGCCACAAAATCGATGACATAAGGATGAATCAGCAATATTAACAGAAATTGAAGGGGCTAATCTTAAATTTGTAAAATTTACGGTAGATGGTAATATTAATTCGTTTTTGGTTTCATTTCTGTGAGATAGGGCAGCTCTCAAATCTCTGGCTACACCAAAATGACTTATAGCATCACATCTATTTGGTGTTAATCCAATTTCAAAAATATAATCTTCAAAATTTTTATAAACCTTGGCAGCAGAGTCACCAACTTTGTATTTATTTTTTAAGACTATTATTCCATCATGATCAGTGCCAACACCAATTTCGTCCTCCGCACATATCATTCCTTCACTTTCAATTCCTCTGATTTTGGATTTTTTAATTTTAAATGATTCGTTTTTTATTGTAATTAGTTTACTGCCAACCGGAGCAACAATTACCTTTTGTCCAACTGCAACATTAGGTGCTCCACAAATTATATTAAGATTATTATTTAAACCTACATTGACCTCTGTTAATTTTAATCTATCAGCATTTGGATGTTTCTCACATCTCACTATTTCTCCAATTAATAGTTCGTACAAGTTGGTACGTGGGGTTTTATATTTAATGGTTTTTTCAACCTCTAGACCAATATCAGTAAGTAAATCAGAAGTTTCTTGAACATTTAGATCAAAATCTAAAAGCTCATTTAACCATTTATATGAAATATTCATTTAAGTAAATATAAAGTAAGAATTATAAATTAACCAATTTCATTCCATGATTTATTTAGTGGATTATTTAATATAAATCTTCTAATATTATAGTTTTCATTAAGAATTAATTTTGGGTCATTTTTTAATAAAAATGAAGCATCATCAGATGCATTGCTTAAAATCTTTTCATCCTCAACTAGATCCGCAATCTTAAAATCTAAAATTCCACTCTGTTGGGTACCAAGAATATCACCTGGACCTCTTAACTTGAGATCAACTTCAGAGATTTTAAATCCATCATTTGTATTAACCATAGCATCAATTCTTATTTTTGCATCATCCGATATTTTATCCTTTGTCATTAGTATACAATAGCTATCATAAACACCTCTACCAACTCTTCCTCTTAATTGATGAAGTTGAGATAGACCAAACCTCTCAGCATTTTCAATTATCATTACTGAAGCATTTGGAACGTTAACACCAACTTCAATTACAGTTGTAGAAACAAGTATATCTGTCTTTCCGTTGGCAAATTGCTTCATTTCAAAATCTTTATTAGGAGATTTCATTCTCCCATGCACAATACCTATACTATATTCTTTTGAATTAAACTCTTTTAAAATACTTTCATAACCATCCTCCAGGAATTTTAAATCCATCTTTTTTGATTCTTCAATTAAAGGATATACAATGTAAATTTGTCTACCCTTTTTGATTTGATCCCTAATAAATCCGAACACTTTAAGTCTATTTTTATCTTTTCTAGCTACAGTAATTACATCTTTTCTTCCTGGCGGAAGCTCATCTATGACAGATAAATCCAAATCCCCATATAAACTCATAGTCAGAGTTCTAGGAATTGGGGTTGCAGTCATTATTAATATATGAGGTGGAGGATTATTTTTTTTCCAAATTTTGGATCTTTGTTTAACTCCAAACCTATGTTGTTCATCAATTACAGCAAAACCTAATTTTTTAAATACAACATTATCTTCTAGAACTGCATGTGTTCCAATTAAAATATCTAATGTGCCATTTCTTAAGTCATTTAATATTTTTTTTCTTTCCGAGATTTTTGATGATCCAGTTAAAAGACTAATATTGAGTTTTAAATACTTTAGGTTTTCTTGGAAATTTTTAAAATGTTGAAATGCTAAAATTTCTGTTGGAGCTACAAGACAAGTTTGGTAGCCATTATCTAAAGATATTAATATTGACATTAAAGCAACTATAGTTTTTCCAGATCCTACATCTCCCTGCAGTAGTCTAATCATTTGCTTTTTTGAAGAAAAGTCATTTCTAATTTCTTTAATAACTCTTTTTTGTGAATTTGTTAATTCAAAAACTAAATTTTCATTGTAAAATTTATTGAATTTGGAGCCGACGTTCGGAAAAAAATAACCACTATTAGCATTCTTAATTTTATTGTGAGTTAACTTAAATTTAAGTTGGTTAAAGAAAAGTTCCTCATATTTTAATCTAAATCTTGCTTTTTCTAAGGATTCATAATCACTCGGGAAGTGTATATTATAAAAACTTTGTCTTGGTGATATTAATTTATACTTTTTATTTATTGTTTCATTTAAATTTTCATCAAATTGATTGTCTAAAAAATCAAACAAACTCTTAATGATCTTTATAAAATATTTATTAGATATTCCAGAATTAGACAATTTTTCTGTTGATGAATAAACCGGTTGAAGCTTTATTGCTTTATTTTTGAAATTCTCATATTTTTCAAAATCGGGATGCACAAATGATGGTTTCTTTTCAAACCAATTTAATTTACCAAATAATACATATTTAGAATTTAAAGAAATTGATTTTTCAACCCAACTTAAACCCTTAAACCATATAACTTTAATGTTACTGTCACCATCAAAGAATAGTCCTTCGATTCTATATTTATTTCCAGATTTTTTATAAGTAATATTTTTAAATACTCCTATGATTTGTATATAAATATTTGTATCAGATAATTCATTAATCTTATAAAATCTTGATCTATCTAAGTATTTATTTGGATAAAAGTTTAATAAATCAAAACAGTTCTTAACACCCAATTCTTCCTTTAAAATTTTAGCTCTAATTTTTCCAACCCCCTTAACAAATTCTATAGAAGTATTTAGCTTGTTATCTTTCACAGCTCTAATTTAATTTATTAACTTTAAAAATAATATTTCTACTAGAAAACCAAATTGAATAATTACTTAGAAAATCTAAATGAGGAACAAAAACTACCGGTTCTTCACAAAGATGGCCCACTGATAGTAATAGCAGGAGCTGGTTCCGGAAAAACAAGAGTTCTGACTTACAGGATTGTACATTTAATTAACCAAGGTGTTGATCCTTTTAATATACTGGCTTTAACTTTTACAAATAAAGCAGCATTAGAAATGAAAAAAAGGATTTCAGAAATAACTAGCGAATCAATTTCACGAAATATATGGATGGGGACTTTTCATTCAATTTTCGCTAGAATTTTAAGATCTGAAGCACCTTTAATTGGTTTTCCCACAAACTTTACTATTTATGACACCTATGATTCTGAAAAGTTGATTTCTAATATTATAAAAGAATTTAAATTGGATAAAGATCATTATAAAGCAAAAACCATAAGAAACAGAATTTCAACTCTTAAAAATAATTTTATCTCTGTTGAGAGTTATTTTAATAATCCGGAGTTAATAGAAATTGACAAATCATCAAAAAGAGATCAATTTGGAAATATATATAATGAATATGTAAAAAGGTGTTTTAAGGCTTGTGTTATGGATTTTGATGATTTATTGTTAAAAACAAATGAGCTATTGAAAAAGAGTCCTGAAGCATTACGTAAATATCAAGACAAATTCAAATATATTTTGGTAGACGAGTATCAAGACACAAACTATTCCCAATATCTTATAGTAAAAGCTTTAGCTGATAGACATGAAAACCTTTGTGTTGTTGGAGATGATTCGCAAAGCATATATAGCTTTAGAGGTGCAAATATTGATAATATTTTAAATTTTAAAAAACATTACCCTGACTCAAAAACATACAAGCTTGAACAAAACTACAGATCAACAAAAAATATTGTACAGGCAGCTAATTCCCTAATCAATCATAATATTCTAAAACTTGATAAAACTATTTGGACAAACAACACTACAGGTGATAAAATAATTTTAAATAAATCATTATCCGACTCAGAGGAAGGAAGATATGTTTCATCAAATATTTTTGAATTAAAAAATAATTATCAACTTAAAAATTCAAGTTTTGCTGTCTTATATCGAACCAATGCACAATCTAGATCAGTTGAAGATGCATTAAGAAAAATTAATATAGATTACCAAGTGTTCGGAGGTCTTTCCTTTTATCAAAGAAAAGAAGTTAAAGATGTTCTAGCTTATCTAAGACTAATTGAAAATTTAAATGACGAAGAAAGTTTAAGAAGAATAATAAATTTCCCCCCAAGAGGAATTGGGCAAACTACATTAGATAAGCTTGTTATATTGTCAAAAGATAAGGATGTTAGTTTATTTGAATCCATATCAGAAATTGATCGTAATAGTAAAATGTTTAATTCACGAACTATTGAAAAGTTAGAAAATTTTAAAAATTTAATATTAAGTTTTAAAATATATTCTAGTAAAAATAACGCATACGAAACCTCTAATCTGGTTGTTCATCAAACAAAATTGGTAGACTTCTACAGAAATGACGGAACTCTTGAATCAATGAATAGAATCGAAAATATAGAAGAACTACTTAATGGAGTAAATGATTTTATTGATCAACAATTAGAAATTTATGAAGGTGATAACTCTCTTTCAAAATATCTTCAAGATGTGGCATTATATTCAGAGACAGACAAGGAGATTAAAAGTGAAAAAGTTTCTTTGATGTCAATACATATGGCAAAAGGACTAGAATTTCCAATTGTTTATGTAGTTGGGTTGGAAGAAAATTTATTTCCATCAATCATGAGCATCAATTCAAGAGAAGAGATAGAGGAGGAGAGAAGGTTGTTTTATGTGGCAATGACTAGAGCAAAAGAAAAGTTAATATTAAGTCACTGTGAACAAAGATTTAAATGGGGAAACATAATTGATTGTGAACCAAGTAGATTTTTAAGTGAAATTGACACAAATTATATCAATAATATAAATAATAATAGAAGTTACGTAAGACAAAAAATTGATGAAAATAAATTAAGAATCAAAAAACTATCATCGAGAAATTTAAAAAAAATAAACCCTAATTCTATATCAAAAATTAAAAACCCACTAGTAAATATTAATCTTAATGAAAAAGTATATCATGAACGCTTTGGAGAAGGGATTGTAGAAGATATTGAAGGTGAAGGAGATAATATAAGGGCAAAAATTAATTTTAAAGCAAGTGGTGAAAAAAAGATTTTACTAAAGTTTGCTAAACTAAAAATCATTAAATAAAAAAGGGGCTAAAAGCCCCTTTATTTGAAAACATTAATACATAATATATCTAATTTGTTGCAGCTTGCATTCCTTGTTCAATTAAATCATAAAACTGATCTAACTTAGGTAATACAACAATTCTAGTTCTTCTGTTCTTAGCTTTTCCTTCAGATGTTTCGTTATCCGCAACAGGAATATAAGAACTTCGACCAGCTGCAGTCATTCTTTGAGGAGGTACTCCAAAATCATTTTGAAGGACTCTAACTACAGATGTAGCTCTTTTTACACTTAAATCCCAATTATCTTGAAGAACTTCATTCTGAATTGGAACATCATCGGTATGACCTTCAACCATAAATTCAATTTCTGGCTTATCTAGAACAACCTGAGCGACCTTACCAAGGACTTCTTTGGCTCTATCAGAAACATAATAACTTCCACTGTTAAACAATAATTTATCAGATATAGATATAAAAACAACTCCTTTTTCAACATTGATTTCAATATCATTATCACTAATATCAATAAATGCACCTTTTAAACTAGTTACCAATGCAAGTGTAACTGAATCTCTTCTTGTGACAGCATCTTGCATAGTTCTTATAACTAAATCTTTTTCTTTTAAACTTTCAAGTGATTTTTCAAGGTTTTCAGCGCCTTTTTGTGATAATGTCGTTAGATTACCCATATTGTTAATTAAATCCTGATTATTGGCCTTTAAAAAGGCAATCTGTTCTTGTAAAGCTTTTGAGTTTGCCTCAGCAGTAGCTTTTTCATCGAGACAAGAATTTAATTTAACGGTAGCAGAATTTAAAAGATTTAAATTTTTTTGGTTTGTTGCCTCTAGTTCAGCGTATTTCTTTTGTGATACACAAGAGGACAAAAGAATTAAGATAAGTAAAATGTAATTGTATTTCATGTTATTAGTTTTTATTTAAAATTAGTAAATTTTATTACAAACCAAACCTATTTTAAGCTTGAAAAAGTGTTTTTTCTAAAAAGATAATATGCAAGCAAGATTGATTTTGTATAATAATATTTATTTGAGGTTCTTAATATATCTCTTTTCCTAAAATTGTATCTAAAATTAAATATGTTGTAATAATAAGCTTTGATAATAGAAAACGAGAATCTAATTTTTAAGGTAAGAATAGAAAAAATTAAAATTATAAAATCACTTAAAACTCTTAAAAGAATAACAGGTATTAAAAATTTACCAGGAAGATTTTTTATCAACATTATAATTGAATTTCTAAAATTGAAATAGCTTTTGTTTGGATTGTCATATTGCATTGTACCTCCACCAATGTGGTAGACTTTTGATTTACCAATCGTAACTATTTTACATTTAGGATTAATATTTTTTAATCTCCAACATAAATCAACCTCTTCCATATGACAAAAAAAACTTTCATCAAATCCACCAGCATTCTCAAATGTTTTTTTACGAATTACAAAACAACATCCAGATGCCCAAAATATCTCCCTTGTTGTCTTATATTTTTCAGAACTCTCAATTGTATTAACTATTCTTCCACGACAAAAAGGATAACCCAGTAAATCTAAATACCCACCAGATGCGCCTGCATACTCATATATATCATGATTGTTATAGTCAATAATTCTTGGTTGTGCTACACATATGTTCAAATTTGATTTGAAGGTTTCACATATGTTTTTAAATGAATCTTTATCAAGAAAAACAGCATCATTATTGAGAAAAAAAATGACATCCTCATCAATTTTTTTTATTCCCTGATTATATCCTTTAGCATATCCATAATTATTGTCCAATATAATTAAGTTTATTTCAGGATATTTTTCTGAAATTAACTCAACTGAATGATCATTAGAATTATTATCAATAACATAAAGCTTTGCTTCACTGCAATTTTCAATAATTTTAGGAATGAATCTTTTTAATAGAACTGAGCCATTAAAGTTTAATATTGCAATAGCAAAAGTCATAGATCTTTGTAATTAGGTATACTATTTATGATGGAAAATTTACCATTTATAAATTTTACAAAAATATGTTTTAAACCATTCGATAGCATTAAGTATTTGGACTTTAATTCCATATTATATATTACTAATTGATCTAAAGATTTTTGATTCAAAGTGACACTGGGTGATTTACATTCAATTAATACATTTATATTCCCATATTTATCAAAAACAACAATGTCAAACCTTTTTTTTAAATTATTGATCGTAAAACCTCGCTCTACGGCAATATGAGAGAGTGGAACTTCAAGGTCATTTTTTAAAAATAAAATTATATTTTGCCTTACCCATTCCTCATTAGTTAGTAATATATTTTTTTTTCTTAATGGATCAAAAATATATTTTTTTTTACCAATAAAATTTATCTTATGGTTATATTTATTTTCGAAGTTTAATTCAATCATGAGTGCCATTTCAAATGTAGAAGAATATAAAGAAGTAATAAAAAAAATTGAAAATAATTTTTTTAAGAGCTTGTATATTTTAAATAGTGAGGAAATATTTTTTTTAAATGATTTTACAGAGAAAATTAAAAAAATAATCCCTGAAGATTTAAAAGACTTGAATCAATATGTTTTTTACGGAAATGAAATTAAAGCTGATGACATATTACTATGTGCAAAAAATTTCCCATGATGGGGAATAAACAGTTAATTATTGTAAAAAATGGAAATAAAATTCTAAAGGAAATTGATAAAATTATTTCTCAAAAACAAAGTATTCCAGAATCAACAGTTCTAGTAATATGCTTAGAGGGTGTTAAAATTAATGCTAAGATGAAAGATTTAAAAATAAATGAGGAATATGGAGCCATATATGATTTTAAAAAAATATATGATAACAAAATGCCGAATTGGATTAAATATCTTGCTCAAAGATCAGGATTTAAAATTGATTTTAAAACATGTGAGCTTATAAAAGAACGAACTGGTAATAATTTAAGTAAAGTAAAAATTGAATTTGAAAAAATAAGTTTAAACACACAAGGGGCTGAAATAAGCTCAGATCTAATTGTTGAACACTTCGGTATTAATAATGACTACAATTTATTTGAGTTACAAAACGAAATTGGTAAAAAAAACTATCATAAAGTTTTTTTAATATCAGATTATTTTTCAAAAAATTCTTCTTATTCGATACAGCAAATTCTATCAACACTGCACAACTATTTCACTAATATTTTTCAGATACATTCCATAAATAGTAATAATCCAAATTCGATTTCAAAAATAATTGGTATAAATTATTTCTTTGTAAATGATTATATAAATGCTTCAAAAAATTATAATATCAAAGAAGTTGTGAATATCATAAGAGTAATAAATAAATATGATTTAAAAAGTAAAGGGATAGGGTTTGAAGGAAATTCAAATAAACTTATAACTCAACTTGTAAGTGAAATAATAAACTAAAATTTTAATGGGTATTTTTTTGGACTATATTCATGCATGATCTTATAGCAAGATTCAAAAATATCATCAATTGATGGTTTTGAAAAGTAGTCTCCATCACTTCCATATGGCGGTCTGTGCTCCATTGCAGTAAGAGTAACAGGTTTTGAATCTAAGAATTTAAATCCATCATGATCTTCCAAAACAACTTTCATTATGTGAGAAGATGCGCCACCAGGAAAATCTTCATCAATAATTAAAAGTTTGTTTGTTTTTTCTAAACTTTTAACAATATCCATATTAATATCAATTGGAATTAAAGTCTGGAGGTCTATTAATTCAATTTCTATATCATGTTTTAATAGCTCAACTATAGCTTTTTCAACTAATTTTAAAGTTGATCCATATGATACAACCGTAATGTCTTTTCCTTTGGAAATATATTCTACGTGACCGAGAGGCACATTAAATTCACCAATGTTAATTGGCTCTTTTTCTTTTAAACGATATGCATTCAAAGGCTCAATAATTAAGGCAGGGTCAGAGCATGATAATAGTGTATTGTACATTCCAGCAGCCTGAACCATATTTCTTGGAGTGAGAACTAACATTCCCTTCAATGAATTTAAAATCATTCCCATTGGAGATCCTGCATGCCACATACCTTCAAGTCTATGCCCTCTAGTTCTTACAATTAACGGTGCTAATTGTTTCCCAACAGATCTGTATGAAACAGTTGCTAAATCATCACTGAGTGTTTGTAAGGCAAACATCAAATAATCTAGGTATTGAATTTCAGCTATTGGTCTTAAACCTCTCATAGCGAGACCAATTCCCTCACCGACAATTGTAGCTTCACGAATTCCTCTATCATCAACCCTATCTTTACCATGTTTAATTTGCATACCCTCAAGTCCCTGGTTTACATCTCCAATTTTGCCTGTATCTTCACCAAAGATTATAATATTTTGGTGCTTGGTCAAAAGTGAATCAAAATTATTTTTTAATATAATTCTTCCATCAACCATAGAACTATTAGTATTGAATTCAGGCTTAACATGTTTTACATTAGAAAAATTATTAGGATACTCATTATATAAAAATGAACTGTAAAAAGGCTGAACTTCTTTGCGATAATTTTTGACCCATGTATTAAG
This sequence comes from uncultured Bacteroidota bacterium, assembly GCA_902595555.1. Classification (GTDB taxonomy): domain Bacteria; phylum Bacteroidota; class Bacteroidia; order Flavobacteriales; family Flavobacteriaceae; genus Eutrophosalina. The sequence continues at coordinate 365,853 of CACJQM010000001.1, forward strand.
TTTATTAAAATTATTTTCCTTTAAATTTCTTCTTAAAATTTTTCTGGAAACAGTCATTATATCTTTTCTACTAATCTCTCTAATTCGTAATAAACTATTAGTTATGTCTATTATTTCATTAGATTTTTCATCCTGAATTATTGTTTTTAAGATTTTTACTAAAGATTCCCTTTCTTTTGAAATAGTTGATTGAAATGATGTCCATGCAAGGTCTTTTTGATTTTTAACATATTCCTTACATTCTGAATGTACTTTTTCAAGTTCTTTGGAGGAAAAAAGACCATTTTCTAAAATCCATTCTTTCATTTTAACAACACAATCAAATGATTTTTCCCAATCTAATCTTTCAGCAGTTTTATATCGTTCATGAGAACCTGATGTTGAATGACCAACAGGCTGGGTTAATTCAATAACATGAATCAATACTGGCACATGTTCTTTTCTAGCTATGTTATTAGCATATTCGTATGTAGAAATTAAACTAGGGTAATCCCAGCCCTTAACTGTTAAAATTTCATATCCTTTTTGACTTTTTGTTCTTTGAAAACCTTTTAAAACTTCGGAAATACTCGATTTTGTTGTTTGGTAAGAATTATCAACAGAAATTCCGTACTCATCATCCCAGACACTAATTACAGCCGGAACTTGATGAACTCCTATTGCATTTAAAGTTTCAAAAAATAACCCCTCAGACGTACTTGCATTACCAATTGTTCCCCATGCTACCTCATTTCCATTTACAGATAATTTATCAGAATTGAATTTGCCAGTTCTAAATAATTTTGATGCCATGGCTAAGCCCAATAATCTTGGCATTTGTCCCGAGGTAGGAGAAACATCAGATGAAATATTATACTGATTAGGCAAATCTTTAAATTTTCCTTTCTCATCGACAAAAACAGAGCTGAAATGAGATCCCATTTGCCTACCACCAGACATGGGTTCTTCATCAAAATTAGTATTTGCATATAACCCTGCGAAGAACTGTTGAACAGTAAGCTCATCTATTGAAAACATAAATGTTTGATCTCTGTAGTACCCTGATCTAAAGTCACCCTTTTCAAAAACCTTTGCCATTGCAACCTGAGGCAACTCCTTTCCATCACCAAAAATTCCAAATTTTGCCTTTCCACTTAAAACCTCTTTTCTTCCTAGTAAACTTGCCTCTCTGCTTATGAGAATTGTTTTATAATCATCAAGCACTTCTTTTTTAAAGTCTTTATATGAAATTGCTTTTGTTAATGAAGAGTTTTTCATTGGGTCACCAAATTTAATAAATTAAATGAGATTAAAATTAAATTCTAGAACCATCTCCTAGTAAATAAACTAGTTAAATTTTCAGGGTCTAATGTTAATATAAATCTTATTCTATTTGAATATGATTTTTTATTAATGTAGAAATCCTCAGATGAATAAATTGGAAAGAAGAGCTCAAAATAATTTTCAACAATATTTAATCTAAAACCTGAATCAAATCCTGTTAATATAGGCTCATTTTTATTTTTAAATAATCCATAATCAAAATAAGCTTCAATCCATTTCCATATTGTAATGCCAGTGTTTAAAGAAATCATTAAATCATTTGGTTTAAATTCGCTAATATCTGATTTAAATGCACCTTCGTATCTAACATATTGTTGTGAAAAAAAACCTGATGATTCAGACCTTCCAAATAAGTAATTATCATATAAGTAATCTGTAGTTCTGTCAACACTAAAATTATACAATCCATCAGTATTATTATTTTGAAAAAACTTTCCTATAAATAATCTTAAATTATATTGCCTGAATTCATTAAAATAATTTCTGTAATTTAAGGTTATTGAGTTTTTAATAATTTCTTTATTAAACTGTAAATCATAAGCAAAAGAATAACTTTTCTTAGCACCTGGATTTGAATTTATATATGTAAATTTTGATATTCCATAATTATCAGATGGGTTGTTTTGTTCTCTGTTAATGCTTATATACTTGTATCGAAGAAACTGTTTATAATTAGAAACTAGATTTTTATCCCTAAATGTTAATAAAACAGTAGGGCTAAATCTTGTATAACTTAGATTTTCATCAAAATGAAATTTTGACAATGATATATAATAATTTGTGGAAAAGGTCTTAGAATGGTAGGTAGTCAAATTAAAATTTAAATTGCCAATAATGTTCTTTGTTTCAAATGAATAAAAAGGTGAAACTAAATAAGTAAATCTTTTTTTTATAGGTGATTTATTCGTTAGTGTAATACCTGGTGAAAATCCATCATAAAGATTATACAGAAATTGTGGTCTATAAAATATTTGGTTGTTTTCATGACTATCTATGTCGGAGAAAAACCTGATAATTGTTTTTTTGTTATTTTTTTTAAAATTTAGATAAGTGTTGTTTTTATAATTTTCATCTAATAATAATTTATCTGGATCAATAATTATTTTACTTATGTTTAAATACTCTAATTTACTTTCATAATTGTTTGTATTAAACCATTCTTTTTTTGATGTACCATCTAAAAATTGAATTTCAATTGGAAAAGGGAAATTCAAATCATTCCCCATTGTATTTTTAATAGCAAAATTTTCCTTCTTTTTAAATACTTTTAAATCAATTAATCCGTCATAGTTTAGAAAGTCACTAAAAAACCATTTTAAGTTTTTAGATGAAATAGATTCAAATATATTTTGAATTTGAATTGTTTGGGCAATGGGCTTTTCTGAATTAATGATTTTTAAAATTGATTCTTTAAAATGTTTTTCACCAATATAACTATTAAGAGTTTTTAGAGAATAAAACGATTTTGCAGGGGAGGATAATCTATAATTAATCCTAGTAAGTTCATTTGAAGGTAATATGAGTTTTTGGTTTAAATTTCTTGCAGAAACAAAATTATATCCTAATCTAAATTGATTGGTGAATTTAGTCTTTGACAGATTGTGTTTTTTTATAAAAAATAAATTTGAAAACTTTCCTATTAATAGCAAATCAGGATGATATTCCTCTATAAACTTATTTAAATAGTATAGTTCTAGACCAGAGGTAAACCAAAATAAATTTCTTCTATCAACACTCAATGAATTAGAAAATATATAATGTAGCAGGTTTTTAAGAAGATTTATTTCGTTTAAAATATTTTCGTCAAAAGGATCAAATAAATCAGGGATTTCTGAATAGGGGTAGAGTGAATTTTTTTTAAAATCATTTTTATCAAGAACTATATTTTTATTTTCATTTTTTGGAAAATAATCTAATAAAAACTTATCAATATTTTGAAGATTATTAGACTTTAATGATAGAACTCTTTTAGAGTTTGATGAAACATTAATTTTATTAATTTTCACATTTTTAAAGTCTTTATTTTTATTAAGTATTAAAGAAATATCCGAAACGGAGGATCCCAAATAATAATCTATATTTCTATTGTTTTCAGTTTTAGAAGAATCTTTTATTAGATTAGTATTAATGGAATAAATGGGGTTATATTTTATTTTAAGGTTGATAATAGATTTTTGAAAAAACTGATCATCCAGAGAAAGATTTGATATCAGAATAGGTTCATGATTAAATTTTGGCACAAATCGAAAAAAACAATTTTTAACATTAATAACATCATTTGTATAACCATAGTTTTCAATAAATTTTGGTAGGTATAATGTATATTCGAATAAAATTTTAATCTTTTGATTAATATCCAATTCCTTATCTAATCTAATTTCAATTAAGTCTTCATTATTTACAACTCTTTCCCATTCTACTGGATTATTATCAATTGTAATTTGTGATATTAATGTTTTTCCTCTTTGGTTAGAAGATGATTTCAATATTGATGAATCATATTCACTATATAGTTTTTTTGATAAAGGAGTGCTCATGGATGAATATGAGTGATTCCAATCATAAATAAAAATTTTCGATATTTTTTTTGAAGTCTGATTTGTATATGTTGAATTCTGTTTAACGGAAATTGACATGTCTTTTTCAAAAAACTCACTATCAATTAAATGAGAGTTCTGAGAATTACCTTTTTGAAATGAAAAAAGAAGGATTGTTAAAAATATTGAATTAAGAAGATATTTCAATTTTTAGAAATTAGGAGCAAATTTCTTTTTATCATAAAACTTTTTTAGAATATCAATAATTTCTTCTTTAGAGTCTACAAGTTCAAAAAGGAACATTTCATTTGTTGAAACATTATTAAACTTTTGACATACTGTATTCTTTATCCAATCAATACAGCCTGACCAAAAATCACTACCGTAAAGTATTACCGGGAATCTTTCTATTTTATTTGTTTGAATTAGAGTTATTGCTTCAAAAAGCTCATCAAGAGTGCCGAATCCGCCTGGCATTACAACAAATGCTTGAGCATACCTCACAAACATTACCTTTCTAACAAAAAAGTAATCAAAATCGATAACTTTATCTGAATCAATAAATTCATTGTGAGTTTGCTCATATGGCAGGTCAATATTCAATCCAACTGAAACTCCACCTGCTTTTTGAGCTCCTTTATTAGCAGCTTCCATTATTCCAGGACCACCACCTGTGATTACACCCAATCCAAGCTTTACTATGTCTTCAGAAATTTCAATGGTTTTTTTATAATATTTATCATCTGGTTTAGTCCTGGCAGAACCAAAAATAGATACACATGGGCCTAGTTGAGATAATTTTTCATATCCTTCAACAAGCTCACCCATTATCTTAAACACGGACCATGAATCGTGAGATTTTTCAATCCAATCTTCAGAAACCATATTATAAATTTAACTCCTTTTTTATAAATTGGCCAGTTATTGATTTTTTATCAGAAAAGATTTCATTTAATTTTCCTTGAAAAGTAATTTTTCCACCATTTTTTCCACCATTTGGCCCCAATTCAATTATATAATCAGAAACCTTTAAAACATCAATGTTGTGCTCTATAATGATTATAGAATTCCCTTTTTCTGATAATTCAAAAATAATATCAAGAAACACTTTAATATCTTCAAAATGTAAACCAGTTGTAGGTTCATCAAAAATATACATGGTTTTTCCAGTATCTTTTTTTGAAAGTTCTGTAGCTAATTTAATTCTTTGTGACTCACCACCAGATAATGTTGTGGATTGTTGTCCAAGTGTTATATAACCTAATCCAACCTTATTGAGATAATTTAGTTTTCTAATAATTTTAGGGTAATTCGTAAATAAATCTGCAGCATCTTTTATAGTCATGTCCAAAATATCTGAAATTGATTTATTTTTAAATTTTACTGACAAGGTTTCCTTATTAAACCTTTTGCCGTTACATTCATCACATTCTACAAAAACGTCTGGTAAAAAATTCATTTCAATTTTTTTCATACCAGCACCTGTACATTCCTCACATCTTCCGCCTTTCACATTAAAACTAAACCTTCCTGGTTTATAACCTCTGATGGAAGATTCAGGTAACTTTGAAAAAAGATCTCTTATTTCATTATATAAGCCTGTATATGTAGCAGGATTACTTCTTGGAGTTCTACCAATAGGGGATTGATTAATTTGAATTACTTTATCAATATTTTCTAACCCATCAATTTTCTTGTATGGTAATGGTTCTTTTGATCCATTAAAAAAATGATTGTTTAAAATTGGATATAAAGTTTGATTGATAAGAGATGATTTACCACTTCCTGAAACACCACAAATACCAACAATTTTACCCAAAGGCAACTTCAGAGTGATATTCTTTAAATTATTCCCATTACAACCAGAAAGAATTAAAAATTTATCATTCTTATTTTCAATATTCTTTTTTAAAATTATTTTGTCACTGTTTAAATATTCTGCTGTAATTGAATTAGAATTAATAATATCAGAATATGATCCTTTAAAAACTATTTTTCCACCATTTTTACCTGCTCCTGGTCCGATATCAATTATATAATCTGATTGAAGCATAATTTCTTTATCATGCTCTACAACAATAACACTATTATCGAGATCCCTTAATTTTTTTAAAGATTTGATAAGTTTAGTATTGTCAATTTGATGCAGTCCAATTGATGGTTCATCTAAAATATATAGAACATCTTGCAACTGTGAGCCTATTTGTGTTGCAAGTCTAATTCTTTGTGATTCACCACCTGAAAGAGATCTAGTTTGACGATTTAAATTTAAATAGTCTAGACCGACATCAATTATAAACTCAATTCTCTTTGAAATTTCTTTTATAATTTCTGAAGCAATTTTATTTTTTTTTGCATCAAATTTACCTGGTAAAGAATTCACCCATACTTGCAAATCATTGATGTCCATATTATTTATCTCAGAAATATTTTTATTATCAATCTTGAAAAACTGAGATTCTTTTTTCAATCTAGATCCATGGCATACTTCACAAATATTATTTTTCATGAATTTTTTTGCCCAAGTTTTAATTTTTCTACTATCAACTTGAAAAAATTGATTTTCGATGAAATTCACTACCCCTTCAAAATCAATCAAATATTCTCTTGTTAATCCAAGAGATTTTGAAACAACCTTAAAACTTTCTTTTCCACCATATAAAATAATTTCTAATGCTTTTTTGGGAATTTTAGAAATTGGATCTTTTATGTCAAAATTATACTTGTTAGAAATGTTATTTAGTTGTTTAAAAACCCAATTATCTTTATAAACACCTAATGCAGTTATTCCTCCATTGTATATTGATTTTGATTTATCAGGAATTAATAGATCCAAATCAATATTATAAACATTTCCCAATCCATTACAATTCTTACACATCCCTGATGGTGAATTAAATGAAAATGTATTGGGTTCTGGTCTCTCATATGAGATGCCTGTATCTGGACAAATCAGATTCTTGCTAAAATATGATAAACTATCATCACATATGATAAGCATAGAGTTATCACCATTATACAAAGCTGTATTAATACTTTCTTTTAATCGAAGAATAGAATTATCGTCGTTTTCAATATTCAATTTATCAACTAAAATCTCAACATTGTGTATTTTATATCTGTCCAGCTCCATTCCTTCATAAATTTCAATTAATTCATCATCCACTCTTACTTTATTAAAACCTTGTTTTTTTATAGTTACAAAAAGATCTTTATAGCTACCCTTTCTAGATTTTACAACAGGGGAAAATATAAGAACCTTTTTACCAAAAAACTTATTGCTAACCAAATCAAATATTTCATCATCAGAATAAGTTATCATCTTTTTATTAGTTGTATAACTATATGCGTCAGATACTCTTGCGAATAAGAGTCTCAAGAAATCATATATTTCAGTGGTTGTTCCAACAGTAGATCTTGGGTTTTTAGATGTTGTTTTTTGCTCAATTGCAACAACAGGGGATAAACCATCAATTTTTTCTACATCGGGTCTTTTTAAATCACCAATGAATTGTCGAGCATATACAGAGAATGTTTCAATGTATCTTCTTTGGGCTTCAGAATATATTGTGTCAAAAGCTAATGATGATTTTCCACTTCCAGACACTCCTGTAATTACTACAAGCTTGTTGCGTGGAATATCTAAATCAATATTTTTTAAATTATGAACCTTGCAGCCTTTGATAGAAATTATCTCACTCATCAAAAAAATAATCTTTCAATATATGAATAAATCGGCTTATTTACTCTCCAATTGAGTAATCATCGCCTCTTGGATCTGCAGATGCAAAAATTTTGCCATTTTCATCAATGTGAATGGCATCAACTCTTCCAATTGAGGATGGACTTCTATTAAAAATATATCCACTATTTATCAATGAGTCTTTTGTAATTTTATCTATTGAATTTTTTTCAAAATATATTTTATCTGGAAGCCATAAATGGTGAAATCTAGGGCGATAAACCGCCTCTTTTATGCTGTCATTAAATAAATAAACATTAAGTATAGTTTGTAATACAGAGGTTATAATAGTAGGACCACCAGGACTTCCTAAAATCATTGACAACTCATTATTTTTTTCAATAATTGTTGGTGTCATGGAACTTAACATTCTTTTTTCAGGTTGAATTGAGTTTATATCACCACCTATTAATCCATAAATATTTGGAGAACCTGGCTTGATTGAAAAATCATCCATTTCATTATTCATAAAAAAACCAAGATTTGGAACTATAATTTTAGATCCAAAATTTGAATTTAGTGTCGTTGTAACTGAGACTGCGTTTCCAAATTTATCTACAATAGAGTAGTGCGTAGTTTCGTTTGATTCTTTAATAGATATATTTCCAGGTTCAATATCTTTTGAAGGTTTTGGCTTTTTTAAGTTTATTGATTTAAGCCTTGAACTTAAGTAGCTTTTACTGTTTATGGAATCTAAAAATTTAATATCATAAAAGTCTGGATCACCAAGAAATTTGCTTCGATCTGCAAAAGAAAGCTTCTCTAATTCAACTAATGTTTTAATATAATTTATATCTCTTTCTTTAAAATTGTCTAAAGACAAAATTTCTAATGATTTGAGAATTTGAGCTAATACAATTCCACCTGAGGATGGAAGTCCCATACTAATGATTTTAAGATCAGCAAAGTTGAAAACATATGGATCTCTCCATATTGGTTTATATAATAAAAAATCATCTTTTGTTAAAATTCCACCCTTGGATTTAAGAAAATTAATTATCTCATCAGATATCTTTCCTGAATAGAAACCTTCACTACCATTTTCTAAGATAAATTGAAGAGTTGAATGTAGAGAAGGGTTACTAAAAATCATTCCCTCTTTAAAATCTTTATTAAAAATTTCAATATCATTGCTGTTTGATAATATTATCTTCTTATTTTGATTGAATGTTTTAGCTTGTTTATTTGTTAAAGGAAATCCATTCATGGCTAGATTTAAAGCAGGTTTGAATAATGAATCTAATGGTAGAGATCCAAATCGATCATATACCTCAAATAAACCTGCTACAGTTCCTGGAACACCAACCGATAAAGCACCTTCTCTGCTTAAACCTTTGATAACATTTCCACTCTCATCTAAATACATGTCCTTTGTAGCAGCTAATGGGGCTTTTTCTCTAAAGTCTAAGCTTCCATAATCACCATCACTTAATCTATAAACCATAAAGCCACCTCCACCAAGATTACCTGCATTTGGATATACAACTGCAAGAGCTAAATCGGTTGCAATCATTGCATCAAAAGCATTTCCACCCATTTTCAAGATTTCGTATCCTGCTTTTGAAGCTTCAATCTTTGCTGAAACTACTGCAAATTTTTTATGATATTCATTTTTAGAATTCTCACATGAGATAAGTGAGAAAAACAAAAAAGCAATAAGTAGATATTTAAAATTATATCCCATATGACTTATAAATATATAATAATCGAATTGTATATTTGAATAATATGACTTTAATAAGCTCCATTTCTGGAATTAGAGGAACTGTAAATGGTCCAAACACAAAAAATTTAACTCCAATTGATGTTGTTCAATATACAAGTGCATATGGAACTTGGATAAACAAAAAAAATCAAAATAAGGGTAAAACTATAGTACTGGGCAGAGACGGTAGAATATCTGGTTCAATGCTACTAGAATTAGTTAAATCTACTTTAATATCAATGGGAATTAATATAATTGATATTGGACTATCTACAACGCCAACAACACAGATTATAGTTCAAAGGAAAAAGGCTGAAGGAGGAATTATTTTAACTGCAAGTCATAATCCAAAAAACTGGAATGCCCTAAAATTATTTAATTCTAAAGGAGAATTTCTCATTGGAGAAGAAGCTGAAGAAATATTTAGAATAGTTGAAGAAGGAAAATATGAGTTTATGAAAGAAGATGATTATGGAAAAATCCATGAAAGTTTTAACTCATTTCAAATTCACATTGATGAAGTAAAAAATCTTAAACTTGTGAACTGTGAAAAAATAATAAACAAAAAATTTAAAGTTGTAGTAGATGGAATTAACTCTAGTGGTGGTGTAATTGTACCTGAACTTCTAAAACAATTAGGATGTTCAGTAATTGAAATTAATTGCAAGCCCGATGGAAATTTTGCGCATAATCCTGAGCCACTTGACAAAAATTTAAGCCAATTAAAAAAAACAGTAAAGGAAGAAAAAGCAGATTTAGGAATTGCTCTAGACCCTGACGTTGATAGGTTGGTTTTTGTTTGCGAAAATGGACTTTTGTTTGGTGAAGAAAACACAATAGTTGCATGTAGTGATTATGTACTATCCAAAACAAAAGGTACCACTGTATCTAATATGTCATCATCAATGTCTTTGGAGCTGATTTCAAAAAAACACGGATGTGATTATCATAGTTCTAAGGTTGGTGAAATAAATGTTGTCGAAAAAATGAAAGAGGTAAATGCAATAATTGGAGGGGAGGGTAACGGAGGTGTTATTTATCCTGAAAGTCACTATGGGAGAGATGCATTAGTTGGAATTGTACTTTTCTTATCACATTTATCTGAACTAAATATTAAAACCTCTGAACTTCTCGATATATATCCAAAGTTTTACATGATAAAAGACAAAATCAATTTGAATGAAAATTTTGATTTTGATCAATTAAAGATTAAGATGAAAGAATTTTACAAAGAACAAGATATAGATCTTAGGGATGGAGTTAAGATAAAATTTAATGAGTCATGGCTACACATTAGGAAATCAAATACAGAACCAATAATTAGAATTTACACTGAAGCTAAATCTCAATTAAAATGCAACGAAATAATTGAGGATTTTAAGAATTTGATTGGCTAATTTTTTCTATGTTTAAATCTGTTGTGTGTCCAAAAATAATAGTTTGGATCTTCATGGATTTGGTTCTCAACTAATCTCAGATATTTTTCTGTTATTTCAAAATCCTCTACTGAATTTGGTTTGTCAGTAATTAGTTCTAATTTCATTTCATACCTGCCTCTCTTAATTTTGGACATTTTTGCAAAAACAACAGGCACATCAAGTTCTTTTGCCATTCTTTCAGCACCTGTAAAAACAGGAACCTCAACACCTAAAAACTTAGACCAATAGTTAATTTTTCTTATCTGGGGAGATTGATCGGCCATAAAACCGTATAAAAACTTAACATTTGATTTTTCAAGTCCTCTTATATTGTCCAATGCATTATATCTAGAAATCAGTTTGATACCATGTCTCTCTCTAGATTTGATTGTTAAATCATTAAGTTCTTTATCTTTCAAAGGTGTATAAATTGCAGCTACCTGATGTTTAAAATGAATATCTAACGTAGTGCACCATTCATAACCACCATAATGGGATACCAAAAGTATCACACTCTTACCATCATTTAAATATTTATCAGCAACTTCAGGGTTTAAAACCTTAAATCTGTCTTTTATTTGGTTTTTATTTAAGTAATCTAACTTTATCATCTCTAAGTAGATATCACAGAAATGAGTGTAAAACTTTTTTTTCAAAACTTTTATCTGTTTTGGATTAAGATTTAGGTTTGAAGAACTTAAATTTTTTTCAACAACATCAACCCTGTATCGAATCAAATAATAAACAATAAAACTTAAGAAATTAGAGAATGTATACAAGATAGGAAATGGAAGATTTCCAATTATAAAAAACAAAAACTTTACGAAAAATATTTTGATTTGTTTCAAATCGAAGAAGATTTACTACTCATTATATTTCAGCTCAGCATTCAAAACAAATTCTAAATCTTCACCTTTTATGTTTCTAGCAATTATTTTTCTCTCAGGGTCAACTAAAAAAGATGAAGGAATGCCTTCTTTACTTAAGTCATATAATTTTGCAATAGGATCATTAAAATATTTGAGATTTGAAACATGAATCCAGTTTTGAATACCATCAGTCTCGATTGCTTTCTTCCAACTTGCCATATTCATGTCTAAAGAAACTCCCAAAATAGTAAAATCATCATCTGAGTACTTATTTTGAAGTTCAGCTAATCCAGGGTTTTCAACCCTACAAGGAGCACACCAGGATGCCCAGAAGTCTATTAAAATATATTTAGACTTAATACCATAAAGAGAAATTACCTCACCATCTAAACCAGGTCCTGAGAATTTTGGAGCAAATGATCCAATTCTAGGAGCTTCAGTATTCGATAGTCTAAAGTTTTCAATAATTTTTTCTACTGCCGTAAATGGTGAAGTCAATTTTAAAGATTCGTCAAAATTTTTCATTATGGAATCAGCCTTGTCATAATCAATTGATCTTTCAAAAACCATACGTTGCAAAATCAAAGCAGAGATATATGAATCATTCTTATTTGTCATAAACTCAAACTCATAATCAGTGAGTTTTTTTCTCATATTGACAAACTGTTCTTCCAAGTCATCAACTAGAAGTGAGTCATTCAAGGCTATATTGTAATTTATTTCATTTTGGATGTTATTGAGCTCATTAATTAATGGTGATGACTCATCAATGTATTTTTTAAAATCATCATTGGATTTTGTACCAGTAATTTTTGTGCTTCTTAATGAATCTTTAAACACTGTTAGATTAATGTCGCCAGGTTCCAAAACAACGGGAATATTCCCCTTAATATTCTTAAAAAATAAATAATACATTTCAGGAACAACAATGGAGTCTGAAAAAGTAAATTTTCCCTCTACAACATTTGATGAATCCTTTAGAACTGGAATGTTTTCTTTATACTGAACTAAATATACCATTTCATCGCTGTCTATGTCAGATGATGCGGTAAGATTAAACTCATTTTTATTTGAACATGAGGATAAAATTATTAGTGATAAAATCAGTAGTTTTTTCATTCGCATGCAAATTTAGAAATATTGATCAAAAGTAATAACTTTAATTGATAAACTAATGAAAGATAAAGCCAAACTAACTCACGATTTAAAAAATATAGTTGGCAATAAGTACGTATTCACAAGCAAGTTAAATAAAGAACCATTCTCAAAGGGTTGGAGGTATGGTAATGGTGAGGCTTTAGCTGTTATTAAACCTGGAACATTAGTTGAAATGTGGCATGTAATAGAAGTGTGTGTTAAAGAAAACCTCATAATGATAATGCAAGCAGCTAATACCGGATTAACTGGGGGTTCAACTCCTTTTGGAAATGATTACGATCGTCCAATTATAATAATTAACACAATGCGTATCAACAACATTAATGTAATTAATGATGGAAATCAAATTATTGGATTAGCAGGAAGCACTTTGTATGATTTAGAAAAAAAACTCGTACCATATGGAAGAGAACCACATTCTGTAATAGGGTCTACATCTATTGGAGCATCAATAGTTGGTGGAGTTTGCAATAATTCGGGTGGATCACTAGTTAAAAGAGGACCTGCATATACAGAACTTGCTCTTTACGCCAAAGTAAATAAAAATGGAAAGCTAGAGTTAGTTAATGAATTGGATATTAATCTAGGTAAAAATCCAGTCGAAATTTTAAAAAATCTTGATAATAATAATTATAATGAATCTGATATTATTAACTCTGATAAATTAGCTTCTGATGATAAATATTCTACAATCGTAAGAGAAATAAATTCTAATATACCTGCAAGATTTAATGCAGATAAGAGATTATTATACGGTGCTTCTGGAAGCGCTGGAAAAATTGCAGTATTTGCTGTTAGGTTGGATACTTATCCAATGCCTAAAAAAAATCAAGTTTTTTATGTAGGATCAAATGATGTTGATGTTTTTTGGAAATTGAGAAGAGAAATTCTTTCAAAATTTAAAAACCTCCCAACATCTGGTGACTATCTACACAGAGATTGTTATGATGCTGCAAAAAAGTATAGCAAAGACACATTTATTGTAATTGAAAAACTAGGAACCAACTTTCTTCCAACTTTATTTGAATTAAAAAGAAAAGTTGATCATCTCTCTAAAAAAACTTCATTATTACCTAATAATTTATCAGATAAACTGATGCAGTTCATGAGTAAATTTTGGCCTAATCACTTACCAAAAAGAATTGAAAAATATAGAGAACTATTTGAGCATCATTGGATAATCGAAATGTCAGACGAAGGTATTGAGGAAGCTCAAAGTTTTTTTAAAAAATTTTTTAAAGAAAATGAGGGTGATTTTTTTGAGTGCAGTGAAAAGGAAGGCAAAAAAGCCATATTACACAGATTTACAGCGGCAAGCGCTTTTGGAAGATATTCAGCATTAAACGAAGATGATATTGGTGGAACTATGTCAATGGATATTGCATTTCCAAGAAATGAAAAGAATTGGTTTGAAAAACTACCAAAAGAAATTGATGATATGTTTGAAATGAAACTTTACTATGGGCATTTGTTCTGTCATGTTCTTCACCAAAATTATATTATCAAAAAAGGAGTTGATCCTATTAAGCTTAAAGAAAAATTATTCAAAACTTATGATAATAGAGGAGCAGAGTATCCTTCAGAACATAATGTAGGCCATGAGTATGATGCAAAAAAGACACTTATTGACTTTTATAAAAATCTTGACCCAACCAACTCTTTTAACCCTGGAATAGGTCGTACGAGTAAACTTAGGAACTGGGAATAGATTTAATTTAAATTTTAAACTTATTTTTGCAAGGTCATGATGAGCAACACTTTCGGAAATTTATTTACACTAACAACATTTGGCGAATCGCATGGAGAATGTATTGGTGGTATAATTGATGGATGTCCTGCAGGAAAAAAAATAGACATTAAATCCGTTCAAACTGATCTTGACAGAAGAAAACCAGGTCAATCTAAAATAGTCACACAAAGAAAGGAAGATGATCAATTAGAAATATTATCTGGAATATTTGAAGGAAAAACCACTGGTACCCCAATTGGATTTATTATTAAAAATAAAGACCATAAGTCAAAAGACTATAACCATATAAAAGAATCTTTTAGACCTTCACATGCTGATTATGTTTATGAAAAAAAATATGGAAACAGAGACTACAGAGGAGGGGGTAGGAGTTCTGCAAGAGAAACCGCATGTAGAGTAGTTGCTGGTTCAATTGCTAAACAAATATTGGATAATGTTAAAATAAATGCATATGTATCTTCAGTTGGAAATATTTCAGTCAACAAATCTCACTCAGAACTTGACTTTGATAATACAGAAAAAAATAATGTTAGATGTCCAGATTTAGATGTTGCCAAAGAAATGGAAGAATTAATATTAAAAGTCCGAAAAGATGGTGATACTGTTGGAGGTGTTGTGACTTGTGTAATAAAAAACACGCCTGTTGGTCTTGGAGAACCGGTTTTCAAAAAATTACATTCAGAGTTAGGTGCTGCGATGTTATCTATAAATGCAGTAAAAGGTTTTGAATACGGTAGTGGGTTTGATGGGGTAAAAATGAGAGGGAGTGATCATAATGATATTATAAATTCTGATGGCTCTACAAAAACTAATAACTCTGGAGGAATTCAAGGTGGAATAAGTAATGGTATGGATATTTATTTCAATGTTGCATTCAAACCAGTTGCAACTATTATGAAAGATCAAGAAAGTATTGATTCCAAGGGTAAAAAAACTACTGTTAAAGGTAAGGGAAGACATGACCCATGTGTAGTTCCAAGAGCAGTGCCAATTGTTGAAGCTATGGCTGCTTTAGTTATATTAGATTACACATTGATTAATAATTCAAGAAAATAATGAAAAATATATCATTGCATTGGAAGATTTTAATTGGAATGGCTCTTGGTGTTCTCTTTGGTTTTATTATGAGCACGGTGAATGGTGGGGGAGTATTTATTTCAAATTGGATTAAACCATTTGGTACAATTTTTATTAATTCTTTAAAATTAATAGCAATCCCATTGATCCTTGCCTCCTTGATTAAAGGAGTCTCTGATTTAAAAGATATATCAAAGTTATCTTCAATGGGTACGATAACAATTACAACATATCTTACGACTACTGTAATCGCGGTTTCTGTTGGTTTATTACTAGTTAATATTGTAAAGCCTGGTGATTCCATCACTGAAAAAACTCGAACTGAACTGATTGGACAGTATGATTCGGACGCTGAGAAAAAAAGAAATGCTGCTGCCGAAAGTAAAGAAGCTGGACCATTACAACCTCTAGTTGACTTGGTCCCATCTAATTTTGTTGCTGCTGCATCAGATAATAAAAACATGTTGCAAGTAATATTCTTTTCAATATTATTTGGAATTTCTATGATTTTAATTCCACCTAACAAAGCGAAACCAATTAAAGATTTTTTTGACTCTTTTAATGAAGTGGTTTTGAAAATAATTGATATAATAATGATGTTTGCACCATACGGTGTGTTTGGATTATTAGCAGCTTTAATTGTTGAAGCACCTAATGCAGACTTATTGAAAAGTCTTCTTATGTACTCTGTAACACTTTTATTAGGGCTTGTTTTAATGATTATTATATATCTACTCATTGTAAAATTATTAACTGGAAGAAACCCAATCTCATTTTTAAAAGCAATCCTTCCAGCACAACTAGTGGCATTTTCTACCAGTTCTAGTGCTGCAACTCTCCCTGTAACGATGGATAGGGTACAAAACCATTTAAACGTTGAAAAGGAAGTCTCTAGCTTTGTTCTTCCAATTGGAGCAACCATAAATATGGATGGAACTGCTGTATATCAAGCGGTAGCAGCTGTTTTTATTGCTCAAACATTTGGTCTTGATTTAAGCTTTACAGCCCAATTAGGTATTATTTCTACTGCTACATTAGCATCTATAGGAGCTGCAGCTGTGCCTAGTGCAGGTATTATAGTTCTTGTAATTGTTTTAGCACAGGCAGGAATACCAGAGGCAGGATTAGCTTTAATATTTGCAGTAGATCGACCGCTGGATATGTGTAGAACAGTTGTAAACATTACAGGTGATGCTACAGTCTCAACTATCGTATCTAAATTTCAAAAAAATCAAAGTTGAGTATAAGGATTTCTGAATCTTGGAAAAAAGTTTTAGAAAAAGAATTTCAGTCTGATTATTTCAATGATATTATTTCAAAAACTAGGGAGGAGTATTCAAAATTTATTTGCTATCCACCTGGAAGTAAAATATTTCGAGCATTTGATGAATGTCCATTTGATAAACTCAAAGTAATTATAATAGGACAGGACCCTTATCATGGAGAAAAACAGGCTAATGGTCTTTGTTTTTCAGTTAGTCAAGAGATTGAAAACCCACCATCTCTAAATAACATATTTAAAGAGCTAAAAGAAAACTATCCAGCTGGTGAAAGAACAAATAGTGATTTATCAGATTGGTCAAGACAAGGAGTACTTCTTTTAAATTCTATACTTTCCGTCAGAAGAAAATTTCCGGGTTCACATAGACATGTGGGATGGGAAACATTCACTGATAATGTAATTAAAATTATTTCTAAAGAAAAAAGTAATCTTGTATTCATGCTATGGGGAAATTATGCGAAAAACAAAGAAAAATTTATTCATGACAATAACCATTTAATACTGAAAAGTGGACACCCATCACCATTGAGCGCAAATAAAGGTTATTGGTTTGGAAACAAACACTTTTTAAAATGCAATGAATTCTTGACTAACAGAAATATCGAAGATGTAAAATGGTTATAATTTTGTAAATTTATATTATGATATTATCTACTTGTGAATACATCCCAAATAAAAAAATAAGCGAGAACCTTGGCATAGCTAGAGGATCAACTGTTAGAGCCAGAAATGCTCTTAGAGATTTGATGGCTGGATTAAAAAGTGTAGTAGGAGGTGAGATTGAAGAATACACGAAACTACAAGCTTATGCTAGAGAACAAGCTGTTGAAAGAATGATTGAAGATGCTAAAATCTTAGGTGCTGATGCAGTTATTAATGTAAGAATGACAACTTCTGTTGTTATGCAAGGTGCTTGTGAAATTTTAGCTTACGGTACTGCAGTAAAAATTTCTGACTAATATGTGGGGTGCAATTGTAATAATTCCAATACTTATTGCTGTTTGCGCAGTGATTTATGTGCTATTTAACAGGTTAGACAAATACGACAAAGAAAAATTCAATAAAAGAAGCAACTAAACATGAAAAGATTTTTTACGTTCAACGGAACAATTAGTGGATCAACATTTATACTACGAAGTTTATTTACCATAGTCTTATCGATACCGTTTATAGTAATTGTATTTGCAATGCTAGGTACAATTGTCTTTAGCTATATGGACATCGATCTTGCTGCTACAGAGGGAATGAGCATGGCAGAGTCAAATGCAATAGGAGAAGATGCTGGTCTTAAAATTGCAGAAGAAATGATGGAAATTGGACCAATGGCTTGGTTTTCTCAAAATATCTCAGCGTTTTGGATTATTGCTACTATTCTTTCATTAGTTCCTGTAATGTGGTTTGCGTTAGCAACATATTACAAAAGAGTTTCTGCACTTTTTTATTCAAATAGAGTAAAAGCATTTATTGCGTTTTTTATCGCTGAACTTACTTTAGATATTGTTGGGCTTTCCTCTGGAAATGACACAGTCTACTGGATTTGTGCATTAATAGGATTAGGAATATTTGGATACCTTTTATTTACTGATTCACCAATTGGAGAGCATGATGGCTAGCCACCAATTCTTTTTACTAAGTGTCCTTGTGATTCTAGGATTGATATGATTTTATCTCTCTTATCTCCCTGAAAATAGATCTCATTGTTTTTAATACTTCCTCCTATACCTAGCTTATTTTTTATTGGTTTAGCAAGGTTTTTTAAATCTTCTTTTTTTAATCCTGAAAAGCCTTTTAAAATTATTACTGGTGTGCCTGCTCTGCCTTTTACAGAGTAATGTGCCTCTAGTGTTTGTTTTTTAATATTAGACTTTGACTTAATTATATCTTCAGACTTATAGTCTTTTGGGATGAGTGACTTTAAATCCTCAAGGGAGGTTAATTTTTTCATTTATAAAACACCTATGTCTTTTAGTCTTTGAATTAAGAAGTCGTGAGCAGTAATATCATCGTACTTCTTAGGATTTTCATCATCAATACATGAGTCTAATACATTCAGTTTCATAGTTCCAACTGGATGAAGAAAGAAAGGAATAGAATATCTTGACTTTTTCCATAATTCCTTTGGGGGATTAATAACCTTATGAATAGTAGATTTTAATTTATTGTTGGTATATCTTGAAAGCATATCTCCAACATTAATAACTATTTCATCCTTTTCAGCTATTGCATCGATCCACTCACCATCATTAGTTAAAACTTGTAATCCTCGTCCATGAGCACCCATTAATAGAGTAATAAGGTTAATATCACCGTGAGCAGCAGCTCTTTCAGCTCCTATAGGTTTTGTTTTAATAGGAGGGTAGTGGATAGGTCTTAAAATACTATTTCCCTTTTGAACGAATTTATCAAAATGATCTTCTTCAAGATCTAAAAACAAAGAAATAGCTCTCAAAACATAAATAGCTGTTTTTTCTAATGATTGGTAAACAGTTTTACCAATTTCATTAAATTCAGGTACTTCATCTACAATAAGATTTTTAGGATATCCAAGCTTAGAGTATTCAGAATCATGTAGATATTGGCCAAAATGCCAAAATTCTTTTAAATCTCCATGTTTCTTTCCTTTGGCATGTTCTTTACCAAATGAAGTGTATCCCCTTTGACCAGCAAAGCCATCAAGCTCATATTTACACTTTATCTCCTCTGGAAGATCAAAAAATACTTTAATGTATTTATATATATTTTCTATATCTGAATCTTTTAAAAAATGCCCTTTTAAGGCTACAAATCCGATATCTTGATAAGCTTTACCTAATTTATTTACAAATTCCTGCTTAAGTGACTGATCATCTGAAAGAAAATTATTTAAATCAACAGATGGTATATTAGGCATTATTATATGTTTAGTTCAGTGTAGTTAAGATCAAATGCGTCTGCAACAGCCTTGTACACAATATCACCATTAATAATATTGAGACCCTTCTTTAATGGTTCATTTTCATTACACGCTTTTTTCCATCCCTTGTTAGCTATTTCAATTGCATAAGAAATTGTTGCATTGGTTAATGCCTCAGTAGATGTCATAGGAACAGCACCTGGCATATTTGCTACAGAATAATGCAAAACATCATCAATAATATAAGTAGGGGAGCTGTGAGTAGTTGGTTTTGTAGTTTCAAAGCAACCTCCTTGATCGACTGCAACATCAACTAAAACAGTACCCTTTTTCAAATCCTTAAGCATGTCCTTGGTGATTAGATTAGGTGCTTTAGCTCCAGCTATAAGAACTGCTCCAATTACTAGATGAGCATTTTGAATTTCTTGTTTAATATTATATTGATTTGAAAACTTAGTTTTAACGTTTTTAGGCATTATATCATCAAGTTCTCTGAGTCTATCAAGACTTATATCTAAAATAGTGACATCAGCTCCTAAACCGGCTAACATTTTAGCTGATTGAGTTCCTACTACACCTCCGCCAAGAACAACAGCTTTAGCAGGGCTTACTCCGGGCACTCCTCCTAATAAGATACCACAACCTTTTTGATGTTTTTCGAGAAATTTAGCTCCCTGTTGAGCTGCCATTCTTCCAGCAACTTCAGACATTGGAGTTAAAAGTGGGAGAGACCTATCAGAGTTTTCAACTGTTTCGTAAGCAATACAAACTGATTTACTATCAATCATTGCTTTTGTTAGCTCTAATGAGGAAGCAAAATGAAAATAAGTATATATGATTTGACCTTCTTTTATTAAGGAATACTCTTTTTTTAAGGGCTCTTTTACCTTAATTATCATTTCAGAAATATCATATACTTCTTCAATTGTTTTAAGAAGGTTAGCACCTACATTTGAATAATCTTCATCTGAGTGTCCACTTCCTTGACCTGCAGAATTTTGAACATAAACATCATGTCCATTTTGAATTAGAGTTTGAACACCTGAGGGAGTCATACCAACTCTGTGTTCACTTTCTTTAATTTCTTTAGGAATTCCTATAATCATGGGCTAAAAATAAAACTTATTTGAAAAGATTTGGGTTAATATTAGGAAAAATTTTAAGTGCATTTTGATAATAAACTTTTTTTAATATTTCATCAGGAAGATTCAGACCATATAGTCTCCAGAGACCATGTCTTTTTCTATAATATTCAATATACTCATCATCTGTTTCTAGAACTTGAAAATATATGTAATATTCATCCATTTTATATATATCCTTACCAAAAAGAATTCTATCCTGATAATCCTCAAAAAATCTTCTTGCAGTAGTAGGTTGTCTGCCAAGCTCATTTATTACAGCTCCAAATTCTACATATACATTAGTCAATTCAGAAAGTTGTTTGGAAAGTCTTCCTAAATCATTTCCATACCAACCAAAATGAGCATTTATAAATGTTGTTTTTGGATGTTTTTTAAATAACTGTTCCTGTTCATACATGACTTGGTCAAAAGTGGGATATTTATCACTAGGTCTAAAACTTCTAGGCTTTTCTCTTGCATGTAACCATCTTTCATTGAATTTATCAACTGGATCAAAAAAAGCTTTCGGTTCACCTGAATGAATTAATACAGGTATATTAAATTTAGCGCAAGTTTCCCATATGTGAGATAATCTATCATCATCAACAGGAACACGAATATTTCTAGAATCTCTTAAGGTTAATCCAAGATTTTTATAAATTTTTAATCCTATAACACCTTGATTTACAGCATTTTCTATCTGATTTATATTGTTTTTTTCAAAATCAGGTTTATCAATTTTTGCCAGATCTAAGTTTAGAAAAACTCCAAAACGATCAGGATAATTTTCATTTACGTTCTCTAATGACTTGGTTAAATTTAAATCCATCAATTCCTGTTTTCCAGAGAAAGCTCCAAATCCAGAACCACTCAAATTAATTAAATAAGCCATATTCAAACTATCCATTTCGGTTACAAGTTTTGAAAGATCTTTTACTGGCATATCCCAATGATGACTATGAACATCTACAAAAGGAAATTTTGATTTATATGTAGGATTCTCAGGAACTACTAAAGTGGAAACAGGGGAGTACTCTCCAATATCCATGACATTACTTTTCTTATTTATGCCATCGATAATTAGGTAGGAAATCCCAGATAAAATTAAAACAGTAATAAATATGCCTAAAATGTAGGAAAGGGTCTTTAAAAAGCCTTTAAAAGTCATTTTATTTGAAAGGAATCATAACCTTAGTTAAATCCCATTTTAATGATATGTAGTTAAAAATTGAATCATTTTCAAATTCAATTGTAAATTGCTCAATCTCATTCAAAAGTTTTACAACAGGAACTTTAACAGAGAGGATATCATCAGATTCATTTGGTCTTGAAACTCCGAAATATTTAACATTACTATTAAAAAAGACTTCCCATTCATTTTCACCAGGAATTGTATAGATTGAATATTTTCCAGGGAATAATGTGTTACCATCGATTGATAAATCTCTATTATTTTCTATGTATGTATGTCTATTAGCTCCGGTTCTCCAATAATTATCATATGGAACTAAAGCTTCATCAGATTCATTTCCAAAGATTAATCTATCATTTTTAAAAGGACGACTATATGTAATAGAGACATCAGAATCATCTGAACTAACAGTTTCTAATGGACTGACAGGGTTATTAATCACATATGCTGCATATGTTACAAATACAGCTAGAATTGTTAGTAGGGTATATAAGATCTTTTTTTTCATCTATAATTTAACATAATATATATTATGGTTCATTTACTGTTTAATGATTTTTACAGCATTCATACCTTTTTCTCCGCGAATTAATTCAAATTCTACTTTATCACCAATAGCTAATGTATCAGGGCATTCACTGAAATGAAAGAAATATGAATCTTGATTCAGAGGGTTTTTTATAAAACCAAAACCTTTTTCATCGTCATAGAAAGTTACTTTTCCGTTAACACGAGTATCAACATCGTCTTTCTTTGTAGGACTAATTATAATTGATTCAAGGCTTATTTGTTCTTTTTCTTCCGGATCTGGAGGCGTATCAGTAAAATTTCCATTAAAATCAACATATACGAACTCATCCTGTTTGTACTCTCCACGTGCTTTAGCTTCACGACGAGCTGCCATTTTTTTCCTTTTTTCTTCTCTTTTTTTTGCTTTATTCTTTTCTCTTTCGAGTTTATTGAATGTTTGTTGTGATTTTGCCAATTATAATTTTTTTGTAAATATATGAAAATATACTCAGTTATCTTGAGGAGATAAAACACACATTCGAATTTGATAATTTATTGAATAAAAAAACCCGTTATAAAAACGGGTTTTTATTAAATGTAATTAAAATAATCTATTGGTTTCCAAGAATTATTGGCAATCCATCAGATCCTGATCCAATAATAACTGTCTTAGTATTTGGAGATTCAGATAATTTCAATGTTGCTTCAATCCCTTTATCTTTCAAAATATTTGCAGTTAAAGAGCTATTTAATATTCTGTTCGCATTTGCTTTACCTTCGGCATCAATTCTTAGTTTTTCAGCTTCCTGTCTAGCCTTTTCTAACCTAAAGACATATTCTAAAGCCTCTTGCTCCTGAGTAAGTTTTCTTTCGATTGCGGCTTTAATATTTGGTGGCAGAGTAACATCCCTTACCAAAACAGAATTAATTTGAACATGTTGATTTTCAACATCATCAACGAGTTGTTCAAAAATTTCATTTTGAATTGCATCTCTTTTCGTTGAATATAACTGCTCAGGTGTATATTGACCTACAACACTTCGAGCTACAGCTCTTAATGATGGAATAATTACGACATTTAAATAGTTAGATCCTTTCGTTTGATGTAATAATCCTAACTCTGCAATTTTAGGTTGATATAATACAGAAATATCTAATGAAATATCTAGACCATTTGAGGATAAAACTTGCATTTTACTTTCAAAAACCTCCTGTTGCTTAACATTGTATATATAAACTTTGTTCCATGGCATTACAATATTTAAACCTTCACCTAGAGGTGGTTCATCAGTAACAACACCATTTCCAAACGTTTTAAACAACACTCCTGCCTCACCATATCCAATGTTAACAAATGTTTTAACTGCGAAGACAAAGAGCACTAAAGCTCCAATAAGTGCTGGTAATCCAATTTTTGAGTATTTTTCCATATATATTTATAATTATTTAAGTTAAAAGACCTCCATCAACATTGATGACCTGTCCTGTTATATAAGATGACAAATCTGATGCCAAAAAGAGACATAAGTTTGCAACATCATTTGATTCCCCTGGTCTCTTTAGAGGGATATTTTCTGTCCAACTTTCAATAATTGAGTCAGACAAGTTGTCAGTCATTTCAGTTTTAATGAACCCTGGGGCAATTACATTACATCTTATGCTTCTAGATCCAAGCTCTTGTGCTATTGATTTTGAAAAACCAATTATACCTGCTTTGGATGCCGCATAATTAGATTGTCCAGCATTTCCCTTAACACCAACAACTGAACTCATATTAATGATACTTCCTTTTCGTTTTTTTAAAAAAACTCTCTGACAAGCTTTAGTCATATTAAATACTGACTTTAAATTAACTTCCATAACTTTATCAAAGTCATCCTCACCCATTCTCATTAATAAATTATCCTTTGTAATTCCAGCGTTATTAATTAAGACATCTATTGTTTCAAAATCATTTAAGAATGATTCAACAAGGTTCTCACATTGATCTAATTTTGAAGCATCACTTTTATAAGCAATACATTTTTGTGATGAGGAATTTAAATTTTTAGCTATTTCATTTGCAGCTGATTGAGAGGAAGAAAATGTAAAACCAACATTTGCACCACTGTTGAAAAGAACTTCAACTATTGATTTACCAATACCTCTACTTCCACCTGTTATCAATATATTTTTACCTTCTAATAATTTCATGTTTAATTAATATATTTTTTGACAAATTTACCTATATCAGCAGGAGAATCGGCAACATGTACTCCACATTCTTTTAAAATACTTTTCTTTGCGGCAGCAGTATCATCTTTGCCCCCTACTATAGCACCTGCATGTCCCATGGTTCTTCCCTTTGGTGCAGTTTCACCAGCTATGAATCCTATTACAGGCTTTTTGATTTTTGATTTTTTTATCCATTGAGCAGCATTATTCTCTAATTGACCACCGATTTCACCAATCATTACAACACAATCGGTCTCATCGTCTTCAAAAAAGAACTTAACAGCATCTTCAACTGTGGTGCCAATTATTGGATCACCACCTATACCAATCGCTGTTGAAATCCCAAAACCTTCTTTAACTATCTGATCTGCAGCTTCATATGTCAATGTACCTGATTTAGAAACTAAACCTACTCTACCCTTTTTAAAAACAAATCCAGGCATTATTCCAACTTTAGCTTCATCAGGCGTTATGATTCCAGGACAATTTGGACCTATCAAAGTACAATCTTTTTGCTTTATATAGTTATAAACTTTGGTCATATCTAAAACAGGAATACCTTCAGTTATACAAACGATAACTTTTATTCCAGCATCAACAGATTCAAAAATTGCATCAGCTGCAAAACCAGCAGGAACAAATATGATTGATGTATTTGCGTCTGTTGCATTTACAGCATCTTCTACTGTGTTAAAAACAGGTTTATCCAAATGAATTAAACCTCCTTTTCCGGGTGTTACACCAGCAACAATGTTTGTTCCATACTCAATCATTTGTTTAGAATGAAATGTTCCTTCGGAACCTGTAAAACCCTGAACTATTATTTTTGAATTCTTATTGACTAGTATACTCATTTTACTTTTTCATTCTTTCTAAATATACACCCTTATCAGTATCTACCTTTATTAAATCCCCCTCATTTATAAACAAAGGCACATTTATGTTAGCACCTGTCTCAAGTTTAGCATTTTTAGTGGCATTTGTAGCGGTATTTCCTTTAACACCAGGCTCTGAGGAAATTACTTCTAGAACTACATTCTGGGGCATTTCAACAGATAAAATATTTGAATTTTCAGAATTTACAATTATTGTAACAACAAGACCTTCCTTTAAAAAAATATCAGACTCTATTTGTGATTTATCAACTTCAATTTGATTATAGTCTTCATTATTCATAAAATGGTAAGTCTCCCCATCCTTATACAAAAACTGATATTTTCTATTCTCAACCCTTACGTCATCAATTTTATGTCCTGCTGTGAAGGTATTATCAACTACTTTACCAGTAGAAACACTCTTCAATTTAGTTCTTACAAAAGCTGGTCCCTTACCAGGTTTTACATGTAAGAATTCAATGATTTTATAAATATCATTTGAATATCTTATGCACAAACCTTTTCTAATATCTGAAGTTGTTATCATAATTAATTTTGAACGTAACCTTTCATAATTCCTCTTTGTGAGTTTTTTATAAACAATAATATCTCGTCTCTTGCTGTTGTTGCCTCAACCTCAGCTTCAATTATATTTATAGCTTGAGTGTTGTTGAATTTTTTTTGATAAAGAATTCTATAAATATTTTGAATCTCTCTAATCTTTTCGGATTCAAAACCCCTTCTCCTTAAGCCCACTGAATTAATACCAACATATGAGAGTGGTTCTCTCGCAGCTTTTACAAATGGGGGAATATCTTTTCTAACTAATGATCCACCAGCAATAAAAGCATGTCGACCAATGTTGCAAAATTGATGAACAGCAACCATACCTGCAAGAATTACATAGTCCTGAACAGTTACATGTCCTGCTAGTGTTGAGTTATTTGAAAATATTGAGTTATCACCAACTTTACAGTCATGTGCTATATGACAATAAGCCATTATTAAACAATTTTTACCAATTTCAGTTTTTTTCCTCCAGTTTGTTCCTCTATTAATGGTTACACATTCTCTAATAACAGTATTGTCTCCAATGACCGCGGTAGTTTCCTCACCTTTGAATTTTAAATCTTGAGGTATAGCTGAAATAACAGCACCTGGAAATATTGAGCAATTCTTTCCAATTCTGGCACCTTCCATAATTGTTACGTTTGAACCTATCCAGGTTCCTTCGCCAATAACAACATCTTTCGCGATAGTTGTAAAAGGCTCAATTACTACGGTTTTTGCAATTTTGGCTGCTGGATGAACATATGATAATGGTTGATTCATATTCTATTTTTTAATGATTTTTGCTTTCATTTCAGCTTCAGTTGTTAATTCTCCATCAACATAGGCCCTTGCGAGCATATGACTTATACCTCTTCTTATAGGCGACAAAAGCTCAAGCTCAAAAATCAAAGTATCGCCTGGCTCTACAGGTCTTTTAAATTTAGCATTTTCTATTCTACCAAAAAAGGTTAAATAATTTTCGGGGTCAGGAAAAGTACTTAAGACAAGTACTCCTCCAACCTGAGCCATGGCTTCAATTTGTAAAACACCTGGCATTACAGGTCTTCCTGGGAAATGACCTTTAAAATATGGTTCATCAGGTGAAACATACTTAAGTCCAGTAATTGAGTTTTCACTAATCTTCAATATTTTATCAATAAATAGAAATGGAGGCCTATGAGGTAATATATTCATTATTTGCTCAGCATCCATAATTGCTTTTTTTTCGTATTCTTTCTTTTTCAATTCTAAATTTTCTTCTTTTTCAATTATATCACTAATTTTTTTTGCAAACTCTGTATTTATGAAATGTCCAGGTTTTTTTGCAATAACTTTTCCTCTGATTCTTTTACCTATTAATGCAAGATCACCTAAGACATCAAGAAGCTTATGTCTGGCTGCCTCATTTTGATAATGCAAAGTTAAGTTATCTAATATACCATTAGGTTTGACTGAAACTTTATCCTTGTTGAATGCTTTTTTTAATTTTTCCATTGTATCATCTGATATTTTCTTATCAACATATACAATTGCATTATTCAAATCACCTCCTTTAATTAAATTGTCTTCTAATAACATCTCTATCTCATGCAGAAAACTAAATGTTCTTGCATTTGAAAAGTTGTCTTTAAATTCAGAAAGTTTTGATAATGATGCATTTTGTGTTCCAAGAACCTTTGTATCATAGTCAACCATTGCTGTAATTTGATAGTTTTCTGAGGGAATAACTGTAATTTCACTACCAGATTTTTCATCTTTATGTGTTATTACGTTTTTAATTACGTACTCTTTTCTTAAAGTATTTAATTGTTTTAAACCAGCTTTTTCCAGAGCATCAACAAAAAATTTTGATGAACCGTCCATAATTGGTGGTTCTTCCGCATTAATTTCAATTAAAACGTTATCAATCTCTAAACCAACAAGTGCTGCCAAAACATGTTCTATTGTCTTCAATTTAACACCTGATTTTTCTAGTGTTGTACCACGCTGAGTGTTGACAACATATTTTGAAAGTGCTTCAATTAATGGATGACCATCTAAATCAACTCTTTTAAAAACATATCCAGTATCTGGATCTGCAGGATTAAAGGTAAGTTTAACATCTTTTCCTGTGTGTATACCTACCCCTTCAAGTGATATTGATGAGTTAATTGTTGTTTGGTTATTGGTCATTATATTTTTTCATCAACTTATTTATAAAGTTCATGATTTTAGGAAAATTTTTAAAATGAACATATGATTTATTGTAATCTCTATAATTGATAGCTGGATAACCCATTATTACTGAATCATCTGAAATATTCTTTAAAACTCCAGATTTTGCCTGCATTTGAACTCGGTCACCTATTTTTAAGTGGCCTGCAATTCCAACCTGACCTCCAATTAAACAATCATTACCTATTGTAGTAGAGCCTGCTACTCCAACTTGAGCAGCTAAACAAGTGTTATTACCAATTACAACATTGTGAGCAACCTGAACAAGATTATCAATTTTAACTCCAGATTTTATCAATGTAGAGCCCAAGGTAGCACGATCAATAGAACAATTAGATCCTATTTCCACATCATCCTCAATCACAACATTTCCATTATGAATAACTTTCAAATTATTACCCTTTGAGTCTTTGTTAAAACCAAACCCATCCGAACCTATAACAGTACCGGAATGAATGATACAATTATTCCCTATCAATGTATTTCTGTAAATTTTTACACCAGGATAAATAACACAATTATCGCCAATTACAACATTTTGAGAAATATGTACATGAGGATGGATTTTTACATTATTTCCAATTTTTGCGCCATCTTCGGCTATGGAAAACTTTCCAAAGTAAAGATTGTCACCATAATTGGCATTTGAAGAAATTACAGATTGTGAATCAATACCGGTTTTAGTTATATGCTGGTTATTAAAATACTCAAGTAAAATTGAAAAGGCTAGATTAGGATCCTCAACCCTAATAAGGGTTGGTTTTACATCTTTCTTTAATTCAAGAGATTTATCAACGATTACTATAGAAGCATTTGATTTGTATAAAAAGTCGTTGTATTTGGAATTGCCTAAAAATGATAATGAGTTATTATCACCATTTTCAATTTTGGATAATTTATTAATACTAGAATTTTTATCTCCCTCAACAACACCATCAATTAATTTTGCAACTTCAAATGCCTTTAATTCCATGACCGCAAAAATATGAAAATTAATTTATTAATCTCTGAGGAAAGTCTTTCCTTTGTAATTTAAATAAAAATACAAATAATGATTTTTTATTACAGCTTATCCGAGATTAATGAAGCTTGTAAATTTATTTTTGAAAATAGTAATGGTAAAATAATTTTATTTGAGGGAGATTTAGGATCAGGAAAAACTACATTAATAAAAAATCTATGTTATGAATTAGGCTCAATTGATAATGTTTCAAGTCCAACATTTCCAATCTTAAATATTTATGATAATAAAAAAAATAAGATTTATCATGCTGATTTATATAGAGTTGAAAACATAAAAGATTTGAACGAAATTGGCTTTTTTGATATTGTAAACACTAATGATTGGCTTTTTGTTGAATGGCCAAAAAAAATTATTGATTTGATTGACAAACCCTTCTCAATAGTTAATATTGATATAGAAGATGATAACATGAGAAAAATAGAATTAAAAACAAATGAGTTTTAATAAAAGGCTTACATATTATTTTTTTGGTCTATCAATTGGTTGTTTAATAACTTACTTTATAGTAAATCAAAAAAACACTGAGTTTAATTATCTCCCTAATAAAAGAGTTATAAGCGATTTTAAAAAGAAGATATGGGAATTTGATAATTCTTTTATTAATTATGACACAATCAATATTATCAATAGTTCTAAAATATTATTTTCAGAAAGTATTATAAACAAGGATTCCTGTAACACCTATAAACTGCAAAATAATCTTAATACAAAATCATACACATTCAAAGCAATCAATTGTGATGAAAAAGTATACTTTGTAGACTTAAGCCTTTCTTCTGAGTAATTCTTTTCTTAATAAACTCAATTCTCTACTTGATTGACCTTCAAAAGATGAATTCTCTTGAGCTCTTCTTATGAGGTATGGAACTAAATTTTCTACAGGTCCAAATGGTAATATTTTGGCAACATTATAACCATTTTTTGCTAAATTAAATGTAATATTATCGCTCATACCATAAAGCTGACCAAACCATATTTTATTCGTTGAGTTTTGAAGACCATTTTTTTTCATCAGCTTCATGACTTTATAGTTTGAGTTCTCATTGTGAGTAGCAACAAAAAAATCTATTTTTTTTAAGTTGTCAAACATCAGTTCAACAGCATTATCAAAATTTTTATCAGTATCATTTTTTGTTGAACAAATTGGTGATTTATATTTTCCTTTTTTTGCCATTAATCTTTCCTTTTCCATATATGCACCTCTGACTAATTTAAATCCAAAATTAAATTCTGAGGCTGAATATTTCTTTAATATTTTTTTTAAGTAATCAAGTCTGTCCCACCTGTAAAGCTGTATTGTATTATATACTATTACATCATTAATATTATAGTTTATCATCATCTCAAGCGAAAGATCATCAATTGCTTTTTGAACCTCATACTCCTCAGCATCAATTAATATTTTAATATTCATTTTCATTGCATGTTTACAAATTTTATGAAATCTTTCAACCACATTCAACCACTCATCATTTTCAGTTTTATTTAATTGATTTTGATTGCTAACCATTTTAAATAAATCATATCTACCAATGCTGGTAGGTTTAAAAACAGCAAAAGGAATGGCTTTATTTTTTGAAACTGAATCAATAATATCAATTTTCTTTTTACATGACTTGTCAAATGACAATTCATTTTTTTGCCCCTCAACTGAATAGTCCAATATTGAATGTACATTCATAGTATACATTTCATTAATTATTTCTTTACATTCAACTAAATCAACACCTCCACAGAAATGCTTATAAATTGTTCTTTTCAGAATCCACTTAATTGGTAAATTCAATTTTAACATCACTAATGTTAGATTAGTAAAAACTGTAACCAAGATCTTTCTAGTAATAATATTGAATAAAAAAATTGCATTATATAAATGAAAGTTTTTTTTCATTTTGAAAGCAATTTGAGTATCGTCAAAAATCTTATTATCCATCCAATAAATTAATATTCTAATATATGTTGTTTTTTTAAAATGTTGTTAATTTGTAATCTGATTTTTAATTAAGTGAATATTATTTCCACAGACACATATAAAATAAGATTTAAGGATGAGGGATATGCACATCTAAATGAACTAGTTGCATCAAATAATTACACAAATTTTTATGTTCTTGTTGATGAAAACACAAAGAAATTATGTTTAACAAGGTTTAAAGAAAAAGCCTCATTTAAATTTGAAATAATTGAAATTAAGTCTGGTGAAATTCATAAAAATTTAGACACATGTCTAGATGTTTGGAATCACTTAACAAATAAAAATGCGGACAGGAATTGTCTTCTTATAAATTTAGGTGGAGGAGTAATAACGGATATGGGTGGATTTATAGCAAGTACATATAAAAGAGGAATAGATTTTGTAAATATTCCTACTACTCTGCTCTCAATGGTTGATGCATCTATTGGAAGCAAAACAGGCATTAATTTAAATTCAATAAAAAACCAAATTGGACTTTTTTCAGATCCACTTTCTGTTATAGTTGATACAGATTATTTAAAAACTCTTTCCAAAAGAGAAATTAATAGTGGATATGCTGAAATATTCAAGCACTCAATTATATCTAATTCAAATTTTAAAAAATTAGTTGAAAATCCTAATCTTGCTTACGATGAAGATATTATTGCTAGTTCAATTGAATTAAAAAACAAAGTTGTTAAGAAAGATAAGTTTGAAAACGATGTCAGAAAACACTTAAATTTTGGTCATACAATTGGACATGCTGTTGAATCCCTTTTTATGAACAAAAAAAATAAACTATTACATGGTGAAGCTATAGCCATTGGTATGGTTTGTGAATCTTACATCTCTTGTAAAATAAATGGTTTAGAAATAGATAAAGCAAATGAAATAAAAAATCATTTAAATAAGTTCTTTAATAAAGTGAGCTTTTCTAAAAACGATATTGATAAAATATGTAATCTTATTAAATATGATAAAAAAAATCATTTAAATATTCCAAAATTTGTTTTACTTAAAAATCTAGGTTTAATCGAAACAGATGTAAATGTTGATGTGAATTTAATAGCCGATTCTTTTGATTATTATACAGCTTAATTAGGCAGAATTCCTACTAGCATTAATACTTCCAAATAGTGACCTAGTAATCAATTTTTCACAAACTTTAATCTTATTTTTTGCTGGATTTTCTTCCGATCTTAACTTGTTAAGTTTTTGTAAGGCGAATTGCTGTATAGTAAACAGTGGTAAAATTATTTCCTCTCTTTTGTTAATTGATGCCTTGTTAGCAGGCTCATTCTCCATCAATTTTTTAAATCCTGATAATCTTAAAATCATTTGTTTTGTAAGATTATATTCAGAATAAATAATATTCCATATCTCAGAGAAATCTTTATCGTCTTTTAGATAATGAGTCAAATCAAAGAAAGATTTTTGAAGACTCATCATTGAGTTGGATAATAATGTTCTGAAAAAAGGCATTTCCTTATAAAGCTTTTCAACTTTATTAAATTCATTTTTTTCATGAAAAAAATTTATTGATGAACCTAACCCAAAGAACCCTGGAACGTTTTGCTTAAGTTGACTCCATCCTCCAACAAAGGGTATAGCTCTTAATGTTTCTATCTCAAAAACATCTGAACTTGACTTTCTTTTAGATGGTCTACTTCCAATGTTTGTCTTTGCATAATATTTAATTGTGCTCATTTTTTCTAGATAACTTAGAAACATTGGATGATTTTTAAAGTCATTATACGCTTTGAAACTATATTCTGAGAGTATATCCATTGTTTTTCTGTTATCATCGCTTAAATGGCTAAAAGAATCACTTAAATTCTGATTACTACAAGCCGAACTTATTAACTGTTCTAAATTATATTGACATGAATCAATTGTGCCAAAATTAGAACTAATTGTTTGTCCTTGGATTGTTAATTGAATCTCTTTAGTATCTATAATGCCTGCCATAGAACTGTAAAACTGGTGTGTATTACCACCTCCCCTAGCAGGTGGACCTCCTCTACCATCAAAAAACTTAAGCTTGATTCCATATCTCGAAGAAATATCGATGAGCTGTTCTTTGGATTTTAAAATATTCCAGTTTGCAGTTAAATAACCACCGTCCTTTGTTCCATCAGAAAACCCTAACATAACTATCTGCTCATTATTTCGATTTTCTAAGTGATTTTTGTAAATGGAATTGTTATATACCTTCTCCATAATAGATACTGAATGTTTTAAATCTTCAATTGTTTCAAATAAAGGAACAATATCTACGCTTGGATTAATCCAGCCAGTAATTTCAAACATTTTATGCACTTCTAAAATATTTAATGCAGATTGATTATGACTTATTATATAGCGATGACATCCTTTTTCTCCATTTGATTTTTGAATTGATCTCATCGCACTAATAGAACCTAATGTGCTTAAAACCTGAGAATCAGTAAAATTCAACGTATTATTACTGAGTTTTTTACTTTTAATAAGCAAAATCTTTTCACTATCAGAAAGAGTTTTATAATTACGAGAAGTTTTTTTGTCAAATACTTGTAATAAAATTTTTTCAAAAACATCATTATGTATACTTGAATCTTGTCTTATATCTAAAGAAGCAAAATGATATCCGAAGATATTTATCTTGTCAATTAAGTCATTAATCTCATCTATGTAAAGGGATTCATGATTCTGAGATACCTCTTCTTTTATGAAATTTAATTTTTCTTTAAGCTCATCTAAACTTATGCTAGTTTGATCTGTATTTTGATTGAAGCTTTTGTAAAGTCTATTTTCAATATCTATAATAACCTCCTCTATATTCTTAAAAGTTAGCCTTCTGCGAAGCTTGCTTACGTCTCTGTAATAATTTTTAATTATGTCGCTTCTTAACTTCAGGGCTGTTTTTATTGTTATTTCATTAGTAACATATGGATTTCCGTCTCTGTCACCTCCAGGCCAAAAGCCTAATGAAACTAAATCAGAATTTTTAAAATCAAAATCAGCGATGTTAGATTTGATGTATTTCTGAATATTTGAAATTGAGTTATAAAAAACATTTTCAAGATACCAAGTTAAACTAACCGCTTCATCGTAGGGTGATGGTTTTTTCTTTTTAAAAAAAGGTGTTTTGCCAAGTTGAGATAGCAACTTTTTAATTTCTATTAAATTATTATCGTTTATAGCATTTGACAAATCTGTTATAATTCCAAGAACGGATCCTGGATAAAACTGTGTTGGATGAGCAGTCAAAACTGGCTTGATTTTAATATTTCGTAAAATTTTTATGAGTTCTTTAGAAAGACTAGATTTTTCACTTATTTCTTTAAGATTTCTTAATGTACCAATACCATCCATGTTATGGATGTCTTTAAAGGATGCATCTTCAATTGCATCAAATAAAACAACCTGACGTTCAATGTATTGGATAAATCTAAAAAGAATGGTATTTCTTTCCTCTTCATTTAATTTTTTACAATGTTTATCGAAAAAACTTGAAACAATTTTAAGTGGACTATGTTTTTTATCATATCCGTCTTTACAAAAATCAGAGAAGATTGGAAGAAGTTTTCCAGTATCATTAATGGATTCAAAAGGAAGAGTTAAAAAAACATTATTATAAACATCATACCTCGAAAGGACTTTATCTTCGAACCTTTCAAGTTTAGTTAACTTTTTCATTAATAAAAACTATTTTATTTCATTAAAGATTTTGTGCATTAATCTTTTTTTGTCATTAATGCTTTCTTCAAGAGATATCATTGTTTCAGTCCGTGAAACACCCTCAATATCGTCGATCATGAAAATAATTTCTTTTGCATGATCAGTATCTTTACAACGAACTTTACAAAAAATGTTAAATCTTCCAGTAGTTATATGAGCAACAGTAGCGTAAGGAATGCTATCTAATTTTTCTAATACATAATTAGTAAGGTGAGTTTTCTCTAGGAAAATACCAATGTATGCAATGAAAGTATAACCCAGTTTTTTATAATCCAAAGCAAGAGAAGCACCTTTAATTATACCAAATTCCTCCATTTTTTTTACACGTACATGAACAGTACCTGCAGATATGAGTAATTTTTTGGCAATATCAGTGAATGGAATTCTAGAATTATCAATTAATAAATCTAAAATTTTGTGGTCAACATCATCTAATTTAAACTTCATGGCTTATATATTGAATAAAATTTAACAAAACAGCAAATATATTGAATTATTTTCAACAAAAATTCAATATGTGAAATAATAATTCATTAAAATTTCTAAAAACATTATGAATACCATAATTTTTTTAAATCATAAACGACTCAGAATGTATACAAATGTTAACTGTTTTTTTAAGAAAAAGAGTTAAAAAGTTAAATATTATTAATAAATTACTGTTTTACAGTGTATTATAATATATTATCTAAAGTAATTTATTATAAATATCATTAATATTTCTTTTAGAATAGACTGTTTATTTCTTCTAAAATTGCATATATTTACAATTGTAAACATGGAAGGTATTAATAACAGAATACAAAAACTGCTTATAGAAAAAGGGATTTCTGCTTCTGAATTTTCAAAAAAAATAAATGTTCAAAGATCAAGTATATCGCACATAATTAACGGTCGAAATAAACCAAGTTTAGAAATTGTTACAAAAATATGTAAGGTATACCCTGACGTAAAACTTGATTGGCTAATATTTGGCGAAAATTATGATAGTGATCCCCCTACTCCAATAGATTCTAAAAATATTCAAAAAAATTACTCCTCAGATGTTGAAAAAATTATACTACTTTTAAAAGATGGTACTTTCAAAGCATTTGAAAACTAATATTTTAATTTTTTTCTTATTTACAAGCTGCTCTATCCCCGAGAGGAATTGTCAAGAATTTAAAACAGGTGATTACGAATTTAAAACTATGATTGATGGCAAGGAGTATGTCTCAAACTTCAAAAGATCTGACAGTATTGAAGTTGAATTTTTTCAAGGCACAACAGATACTTCCTCTGTAAGGTGGGTTTCGGATTGTGAATTTATCCTTAAAAATATAAACCCAAAAAAAAGCAAAACCTCTATTTCAATGAAAATACTGAGCACAAAAGAAAATAGCTATGTTTTTGAATACTCTATTGTAGGGGATAACAGTAATATTAGGAGAGGTGAAGCGTTTAAGCTTAATTAGAAATCCAATTCAATCTGGTTGTTTTCAGGTGAGTCATCATTAGCGCCCGACTCATTATCAACAACAACATCTTCATCTTCATCTTCATCAATCACTTCAATTTCATTTAATTCAACAATCTCGGGCTCATATGGGATTGGATCCAAAAGATTTATCTCTTTGACTTCTTTATTTGTAAGTTGGTTTCCTAAGGCTTTTACACCTTTGACAGAGATAAAATCAAATAAATTTACATTATACTTATCAATAAGTTTCTTAGTTTTTGTAACAACCTCAATTACAGGTTTCCAATCAGTTGATACAATCTCAACAGTATCATTTTTAGGATCATTTATAAAGCTTTGATTTCCTTTTAACAGTCCTAGGACAAATCGTTTAACAAAATATTTTTTCTTTTTTTTATTAAAATATGCTATTGATATTGGTTTAGCTCTGTCTGCTTTTTCGAGAATAATCATATCCTCAGGAAAATGCATGTTTAAATCTGGTGGAACAATTTTTAAATTTCCAGACTGCTGAACAATTAGCAAGTCATCATCAGGCTTAAACTCTCCTAAGAGATCACCTCTATCATCTACGTTTAGTCTTTGTACTGTGTCATCAAACCATATTTTTCTTGGTTTTAAAGTTGACAACCCTTTTTCCTTAAAAACAACTTTATTGACAGCATGTTTAGTTACAATATTACCTTTAACTGAACGACCTTTGATTGTTAGGTCTGCAAAATCCAAATCCCATTTCAGTTTTTTTAAGGATGTATTTTGTCTTAATTGGATTGTTACAACTTCTCCCTCACCATTTGGATTTGCAGAAAAATGCAATACTTTAGATTTAGGATGCTGAGATGTAAGGTTATACAATTTGCCTCGAGTTACACCAGTTACATTAAACCTTTTTATATAGGAAATGCCTGTTTTACCATCTTTGTAAATCATATTGTATATGGTTCTGGAATCTTTCTTTTTAAATACTGATGCAAATAAAATATTTTTTGCTATAAATTTTTTACTCTCTACCCTAGATACTATCATATCACCTTTTTGTGTAAACACAATTACATCATCAATATCTGAGCATTCCTCAACAAACTCATCTTTTCTCAAAGATGTACCTATAAAACCTTCATCTCTATTAACATATAACTTTGAATTTTTTACTACAACTTTTTTAACATCTACGTCGTCGAATATCCGAATTTCAGTTTTTCTTTCTTTTCCCTTTGCATAAGTCGTTTTTAGGTTTTTAAAATATTGAATAGCAAAATCATTAAGGTTTTCAAGGTTTTGTTTAACTAAAGAAATATCCTCCTCAATCTGTTTAATTTTTTTATCAGCTTTTTCTATATCAAATTTTGATATTCTTTTAATTTTGATCTCTGTTAGTTTGATAATATCATCCTCACTAACTTCATTTTTTAAAAGATTTAAATGGGGTTTGAGCCCATCTTTAATTGAATTTAAAACTCCCTCCCATGTGTCTTGTTCCTCAATACGTCTATAAATTCTATTTTCAATGAAAATTTTCTCTAAGGTTGAATAATGCCAAAGAAGGTTTAGTTCTTTTAATTTTACCTCGAGTTCAGCTTTTAGCAAGTCTTTTGTATTTTCTGTAGATTTTTTTAAAATTTCTGAAACACCAATAAAGACAGGCTTATTATTTTCAATTATACAACTCAAAGGAGAAATAGATACTTCACAATTGGTGAATGCAAATAGCCCATCAATTGTTTTATCAGGCGAAACACCATTAGGTAAATGAACAAGAATTTCAACATCAGAGGAAGTATTATCCTCAATTTTTTTAATTTTTATTTTTCCTTTATCATTTGCTTTTAGAATTGATTCAATGAGCGATGTGCTGGTTGTTGTATAAGGAATTTGAGAAATCATCAAAGTATTTTTATTTACCTGATTAATTTTAGCTCTCACCTTAATTTTACCCCCTCTTAGACCATCGTTATAAGCTGTGACATCAATAACACCCTCTGTTGGAAAATCTGGATATAAATCAAATCTTCTACCTTTTAAACATTTAATTGAAGCATCTATTAACTCAACGAAATTGTGCGGGAGGATTTTAGTTGACAAACCGACTGCAATTCCTTCAGCCCCCTGCGCAAGAAGCAAGGGAAATTTAACTGGCAAGTTAATTGGCTCCTTCCTTCTTCCATCATAAGATGATTGCCACTTTGTTATTTTAGGACTATATACTACCTCTAAGGCAAATTTAGATAACCTTGCCTCAATGTATCGTGATGCTGCTGCTGAATCACCTGTTAAAATATTTCCCCAATTTCCTTGTGTTTCAATTAGTAAATCCTTTTGACCAATCTGAACAATAGCATCAGAGATACTTGCATCACCGTGGGGATGGTATTGCATGGTGTGTCCAACAATGTTGGCAACTTTATTAAATCTTCCATCATCTAAATCCTTCATTGAATGTAAAATCCTTCTCTGTACAGGCTTAAAACCATCTTCAATGGCTGGGACAGCTCTTTCCAATATTACATAAGATGCATAATCAATAAACCAATCTTTATACATCCCAGAGATTGGAATCAAAGATTCTTCTGACTCTAATTCATTGTTGTCATCTAGATTATCATTCATAACTATAATTTATCTATATCCATCTTCAAATTATCAATAATAAAATTTTGCCTTTCAGGTGTATTTTTCCCCATATAAAATGACAACATTTCAGAAATGCTTGTTTCTTTATTAATTATCACAGGATCCAATCTTATACTTTCTCCAATGAAATTTTTAAATTCATTAGGCGATATTTCTCCTAGGCCTTTAAATCTTGTTATCTCTGGTTTAGGAGATAGTTTTTCAATAGCTAAATCCTTTTCAATCTCATCATAACAGTAGATTGTCTCCTTCTTATTTCTAACTCTGAATAGTGGTGTTTGAAGTATAAATAAATGCCCTTCCTTTATTAATTCTGGAAAAAACTGTAGAAAAAAAGTTATTAAGAGCAATCTTATATGCATTCCATCAACATCGGCATCAGTAGCGATGACAACCTTATTGTATCTTAACTTATCAATTCCTTCTTCAATATTTAATGCAGCTTGAAGAAGGTTAAACTCTTCATTTTCATATACAATTTTCTTTGTCATTGAATAAGAATTGAGGGGTTTCCCTCTTAAACTGAAAACTGCTTGGGTGTTTACATTTCTTGATTTTGTTATTGATCCACTAGCTGAATCTCCCTCTGTTATGAATAAGGTTGACTCTAATCTTTGATCTTTGTTCATGTCACCAAGATGCACTCTACAATCACGAAGCTTTTTATTATGTAAATTTGATT
This sequence comes from uncultured Bacteroidota bacterium, assembly GCA_902595555.1. Lineage (GTDB taxonomy): Bacteria > Bacteroidota > Bacteroidia > Flavobacteriales > Flavobacteriaceae > Eutrophosalina. The sequence continues at coordinate 405,758 of CACJQM010000001.1, forward strand.
TTTTAGCTCTTTCTCTTGCTAACTTTCTTATTCCTGAAAGCTCTTTTCTTTCCTTTTCAGCTTGAATAATTTTCTTTTGAATTTCCTCTTTAATATTTTGATTTTGATGTAAAAAATTATCAAGTTTTCTACCAATAAAATCGTTTATATAAGTTCTTACTGTTGGCAAACCATCTCCCATCTCTGTTGAACCTAATTTTGTTTTTGTTTGAGATTCAAACACAGGTTCCATCACTTTGATACTAATTGCACATAGAATAGATTTCCTAATATCTGAGGAATCATATGGTTTTTTAAAATGATCTCTAATTGTTTTAACAATTGACTCTTTTAATGCAGATAGATGTGTGCCGCCTTGTGTAGTATGCTGTCCATTCACGAATGAATAATATTCCTCACTATACTGTTTTTTATTATGAGTGAGGGCTATTTCAATATCTTTTCCTTTTAGATGTATAACTGGATATAAGAAATCTTCAGGGTTATTATTGTCTTCTAACAAATCTTTTAAACCATCATCAGATTTTAATTTTTCGCCATTAAAAATAATCGTTAAACCAGGGTTTAAATAAACATAATATTTAAGCATCTTTATGACATACTCACTTCTATATTTAAAATTTTTAAAGATTTTAGAGTCAGGCTTAAATACAACCTTTGTGCCTTTTCTTTTGGATGATTCAATTATTGGCTCATCATTACTAATTTCACCATACTCAAAAGAAACTTTTTTTAACTTACCCTCTCTAATTGATTGAACTTCAAAAAGTGAAGACAAAGCATTAACAGCTTTTGTTCCTACACCATTTAATCCAACTGATTTTTTAAATGCTCTTGTGTCATATTTACCTCCAGTATTCATTTTAGAAACTACGTCTGTTACCTTTCCTAAAGGAATGCCTCTACCATAGTCTCTTACATTAACAATGTTTTCTTTGATTGTTATCTCAATGGTTTTTCCAGCTCCCATTACAAACTCATCAACTGAGTTGTCCAACACCTCTTTCAAAAGAATATATATGCCATCATCATATGCCGAACCATCACCAAGCTTACCAATATACATTCCAGGCCGCATCCTGATATGTTCTTTCCAATCTAGTGATCTTATATTTTCTTCTGTGTAAGATGAAATCTGAGGCATAAATTTTTGAATGTTCTAAGATATGACACTAGTCATACATATAAAATCATGTTATAAGAAAATAATTAACAATTAAAACTCTAAATATGTTGAAATCTTATTTTAGGTGTTAAATTTAAAATTGATTACATCACCATCCACAACGATATATTCTTTTCCTTCTGTTTTAAGTTTACCAGCTTCCTTGACTTTTAGCTCACTTCCTAAATCAATATAGTCTATAAATTTTATTACTTCAGCTTTTATAAAACCTTTCTCAAAATCAGAATGAATAATTCCTGCTACTGTTGGAGCTTTAGAACCCTTTTTGAAGGTCCAAGCCCTAACCTCCTTTTTACCAGCTGTGTAAAAAGTAGAAAGATTTAACAAGTTGTGAGTTTCTCTTATAAGTTTACTTGATCCAGGTTCATCAAGACCTAGATCATCTAAAAAAAGTTTCCTGTCCTCAAAACTTTCAAGATCATTAATTTCTTCCTCTGTCTTTATGGCCATCACAATGACATTTGATCCAGTTTCTTTTAATTTATCTACAACATTTTTTAAGTCCTCACCCGGATTTTTCAAATTATTCTCATCTATGTTACATACAAACAGAACAGGCTTCAACGAAAGTAGAGACATTGATTTTACAAACTCAAGATCATCAGTTTTAAAATCCTCCATTCTTATATGATTTTCGTTATTTAATTTGCTAAGAATTTCATCCAACACTTTAAGTTCACTAATAGATGCTTTATCACCTGTTTTCGCCGCTCTAGAAATTTTATCCTTTCTTTTATTCAAGGTTTCTATATCTTTTAATTTTAATTCAAACTCAATTATTTCTTTATCTCTCAAAGGATCAACTGTACCCTCAACATGAGTTATGTTGTTATCTTCATAACACCTTAGAACATGAATAATGGCATTTGTTTCTCTTATATTTGAAAGGAATTGATTTCCTAAACCCTCACCCTTGCTAGCACCTTTAACTAGACCAGCTATGTCTACTATTTCAACTGAATTCGGTACTATTTTATCAGGATTAATTAATTCAACTAGTTTATTAAGTCTTTCGTCAGGAATATTTACTAAACCAATGTTTGGCTCAATTGTACAAAATGGAAAATTAGCACTTTGAGCCTTCACGTTACTTAAACAGTTAAACAGTGTTGATTTACCAACATTTGGAAGACCTACAATTCCTGCTTTCATGATTTAACACTAAACCAACTTGAAGTCTCATTTGATGACTGTTTATCATTATCGCCGTGCATAAAGCTTTGTTTAGTTAAGAGAAATTCTTCTGACTCTACATTATCTTCATCAGGAACACAACAATCAACAGGACATACAGCAGCACATTGCGGTTCATCATGAAACCCTTTGCATTCTGTGCACTTATCAGTTACAATAAAATAATACTCATCAGAAACAGCTTCTTGTTCAGTATCTGCATTTACATTTTGTCCACTAGGAAGTTTAATATCTCCCTTTAAAGATGTTCCCTCAGAAAATTTCCAATCAAATGCGGCCTCATAAATTGCTGTATTGGGGCATTCAGGCTCACATGCGCCACAATTTATACAATCGTCAGTAATTTTTATTGCCATATCGCGGTACAAAATTAACCAATATCTTTACATTTTAAAATAATACAGATTTGCAAAAAAATGATAGGATAAAGGTGTTGTGTCAAT
>CACJQM010000002.1 GCA_902595555.1 uncultured Bacteroidota bacterium
GATTATTACAAGTATGCCTTTATTGAAATTTTTTTAATCATTGTAGGTATTTTGATAGCTCTTGAAGTTAACAATGCAAATGAAAATAGAAAAATTAAAGCTGAAGAAGAAAAAGTTCTTCTTTCCCTTCACAATGAAATATCCTCTAGTCTAGTAAATCTTGATTTTGTTCTGTCAAAAAAAAGACAAATTATTAATGCTGGTACTGAAATACTAAAGCATACTGGTCCTAAAGGAGAATGGAAATCAGAGCAAAAATTTGATAGTTTAATTTACTATGTATTTTTTTCAGGTTGGAGACACGTTCCTCAGGAAGGAGTGTTAAATGAAATACTTAATGCAGGTAAATTATCAATTATAAGTGATTCAAATCTAAAAGTACAGATCTCTTCATTACCCAAAACTTTTTCTCAAATTCTAGAGGAAGATCGAGTCTTAAGAACTGGTATATGGCAATACTTTAATCCCTTTTTAAATAAAGTTAGTTCTGTTAGAAATTCAACAAACTACATTGAATTAACCGAATTTTCGAAAGGAGCCTTAGGTTTCTCCAAATTTGATTTTGAAACAAATGACCTACTTAAAAATAAAGAATTTGAAAATATTATCTCAATGCAATCAAGTTATTTAAAATTTAATATAGAAATGCTTGAAAAATTAAAAATCAAATACAAAAAAATTCAAGATATGGTTGAGAAAAAATATCCTAAAATAGACTACTTAACTCTAAAAGAAAATATTGATCGAGGAGTTTGGAATTGATTATAGATTAAAATATTCTTGTTTGTAACCACATCTTTTGAAATTTGTTAGTTGGATCATATCTTTCTGCTTGAAATTTTATATTGAATTTTCTGTCACGTGGATCATTACCAACACCTGAAACATACATCCAATTTCCATAATTACTATGTACATCATAATCAATCAATTGTGATTCAAAATACCTAGCACCCCATCTCCAATCAATATTCAACTCCTTCGCTAAATAACTAGCAACGTTTTGTCTTCCTCGATTACTCATCCACCCTGTATATTTAAGCTCTAACATATTAGCATTTACAAATGGTTCATTTGTTAATCCATCAACCCATTTATCAAAAGTTTTATTATCTGTATTCCAATGATAATCTTTTTCCAAAATACCTCCAATTTTAAATATTTTATTTCTATACTTCATAGAAATATATTTAAAAAAATCTCTCCATATTAATTCAAAAATCAACCAATAAGTTGACTGATTTTTTAAAATATTTTTTTCATAATCCTTTATTTCCCAGAATATTTCGCGTGCAGAAATTGATCCATTAGAAAGCCAAGATGAAAATTTTGAACTGTAATCTTGGCCAATTAATCCATTTCTAGTTTGTTTATAAAAATTTATCTTTTTTGATTGCCAGAGATAAAAGTCTAACCTTTCTTTAGCTGCATTATAGCCACCTTTGAATTTGAATGCACTCCTTAAATCGATTTCAAAATCTTCAAGACCTAAATCCGACAGACTTGGGGTTAGGTAATCATCCTTCAACAAATTATCTTCTAATAATTTTTTAGGGTATTCTACTAAATCTTTAACATTTAACTTTTTTTCACAATGCTTTCTGAAATTTGTAAAAACATTAGAAATATTATTAATATCTAAATCATTCGGATCGTATAAAAACTGACTATAAAATGACTTAAAATTTATATTATTGTATTCATTCTTTAATTTATCCTCTTCTTCAACCTCTTCTTGTGTCCACTCTTTTTGGAAGAAAATATTTTTAATTTTTTGCTGAGATATTACCCTCATCAATTCTTCAACTGGGTCTCCAATTGTAATAATCAATGTAATATTAATTCTTTTTAAATCTTCTTTGAGATTTTCAATAGTTTCTAACAGAAATTTAGCTCTAAATTTGTCAATCCTAGGAAATCCAAGATTGGTCATTTTAAACATAGATAAATTAAAACAATAAAAACCAATTACTTTACCTGGAGCTGATAATGCTGAATTAAGAGCTAGGTTATCATTAATTCTTAAATCATTTCTAAACCAGACTAATGACTTAGTTTCCTCTGCATCTTTTACTACAATACTTGACATTCTCCCAGTTTTTTTCCCACTTCTTTCTCCAGTTAAAAGGTCTTTTACAGACTGGACAAATTTTCGAGGGTAGATTACTTTTTTTCAAAATTTGAATCTTCTAATTTGAATTTTTTATTTAATTCAAAAACTTTGCCAGGATTATAATTGGAATCGCTTACGATAATGAGCTGTTTATCAAGAAGTTTCTTTTTGGATTTGTATGTATTGAGAGAGTCATTAAAAATTTTTGTTTGTTCATCATTAAAATCTTTTTTCATTGAAACAAGCTCATCAATTATAACTTCAATGAAATTTAAAACAGATTTAATTTGATTAGGAATCCAACTAATAATTGGTGTACCGCCTGTTGCTTTAGCATATTTTGTGTTGGACATAATATATTTCTGTACAAACTGCCAATGACCATTTCTAAATTTATATATTTCCTCAACTATAGCTAATAAATAGCACATACCGACAGAATTTTGTTTTTCTTTTAGAAAATGAAAAATAGATCCACCGCTAATTTTATCAATATCTAACTTTAAATCAACAAAAAAATCTTGGATACATTTCGGTCTATATCTCCTAAGATCTAATAAGTATTTAGTTAGCTGATTATCAGGATAAAAATTAATTACACCAGTAAAAATATCCTCCATCGGAATAATATTATCTTGAGCTCCTGTTTGTCCTCTAAATTGTTTTGGCTCAGCCCATACACCCTCATAAATTAATCCATCATCAAATATTTCATCATTCCCTTTTATACCCATAATAAAAATTCTAAAGTCGTTGTAATGTTTCCATCTCGATGCAACCCACATATCTTTTCTTCTATCATTTACAAGTTCCATTGAATGAAAATTTTGCTTTAAATTTTTATTTAATTCTTGGTCATTATTTTCTTGGACACTTTTTAAGGATTTTAGGACTGATCCAACTAATTTAGGAGAGTGTTGATTAATATCAACATGATTCATAATAAAACCAGATTCATCACTTGTTCCTGAAAACTTAACACATTGATCAAGATTAGACCAATGAAATCCTTTAGATCTATCCAAAAAACGATAGTTACCAAGTGAATATGCATAATGGTAGTCTAACCAAGGAAAAACATCCAATTTGTTTGCAACACATACAAAAGGCTGTGCAACCTGTTTAGGTAATGTTTGTCTAGCTTTACCATATTTCTTAGTTTTTACGAACTCTTGATATGAAAGCTCTAATGTAAATGCTGAAGTTAAAAAACAATAGGCTCTGTAAAGTGCTTGGATAACCAATATTTCATCCTCATTTTCAACCAAATCAATATAGTTTGGTAGTTTTTCAACCTCAGTTTCTATTTTATTAGGAAAAGCTAAATATCCAGATGAGCCATCACTTAATTTGACAGGCATATTATCCAATAAATGCTGTAAGTTTTTATATCTAATTGGTAATGATTCTAATGGATGATTATTGGGTAAAAAACCATATTTAGAACCAACATCAAAAAAGCTATCTGTATAATTTTCTTTCACTTATATCATTAAATATACCTTTTTATTCTTCAAATAGTTTGTTGTAAAAATTTTTATCAACTCTAAAATAAAAACCATCCTCTTCATGAAGACTATTGTCAGGCATGCCGTTTGATGTGTGAAATTTTTTTATATGAAATTTAAAATTATCTAAATCTTTAATTTTGTAGGGCTTTCCATATATGTCATTAATAATCATAACTTAAAATCCTTATTTGATTTATAAATAAAATATGGTAAGGGTATTATCACTACGAAAGCGTGAGCGATAACCATTATAATTTCTGAAAAAAGTAAAAAAGTAAGACAGGTTACTATTGACGATGAAACTCCAATATTAATCCAAAATTTCCTAAAATAAATGAGATACGATTTTAAATCAAATTTGTCTTTTTGTTGTTTATTCATAGTATTATATCCTGATAATAAATATTTAGCATTTTTCTCATTAACCAGAAAGGCAATGCCGATATAGGAAAGGCTGGTTATTAAAAGGACAATTAAAACAATCATATCTAAATTTATAAATATTTTTGCACTCTAAATTGTAATGTTAAAAATAGCTTTTGATAAAACATACAAACATCCACTTGATGAGAATCATAGGTTTCCTATGATTAAATATGACCTAATTCCAGAACAACTTTTAAGAGAAAACACATGTGATGAAGAAAGTTTCTTTAAACCAGGAAACCTAAATGATAGCGATGCTTTACTCACGCACCAAAAAGATTATTATGATAGATTTTCATCTTTACTTTTAACAAAAAAAGAGATTAGACCGATCGGTTTTCCAATGAGCGAAAAACTTGTATACAGAGAAAAAAAAATTGCTCAAGGAACAATTGAATGTGCTGAATATTCAATAAAAAATGGTATTTCAATGAATATTGCGGGTGGAACACATCATGCTTTTAAAGACAGAGGTGAAGCATTTTGTATGCTTAATGATCAAGCTATAGCAGCAAATTATTTACTTAAAAATCGTTTGGCAAATAACATACTGATAGTTGATTTGGATGTTCATCAAGGAAATGGAACTGCTTCTATTTTTAGTGAAAATAAAAATGTTTTTACTCTTTCCTTTCACGGTGAAAAAAACTACCCATTCAAAAAAGAAAAAAGTGATTTGGATATTGGATTTCCCGATAAAACAGATGACAACTTATACCTAAAAAAGTTAGAGGAAACACTACCAAAAGTTATTGATGATTTTGAGCCTGATTTCATTTTTTATTTGGCAGGAGTTGATGTATTAGAAAACGATAAACTTGGTAGACTTGGTTTAACAATTCAAGGTTGTAAAAAAAGGGACAAATTTATACTGGAACTATGTAGAAAAAATAACGTTCCAATTCAAATTAGCATGGGAGGTGGATACTCAGTAAATATCAAAGATATTTTAGAGGCACACTCAAATACATACAGATTAGCGCAGGAAATATTTTTTTAAAATCTAATTAAGGCGTACAACATTCTTCATCGTCACACTGGCAATATTTAAGATTGTAAATGTGAAGACCCGCAAGAAAAGCTGCAGCTGAATAATTTAAAACTTCTGGAACATGTAAGAAATGAAACTCTTCATTAACAATTGAAAGGGTTAGAAGAGAAAAACCAATCCAAAGTAAAGGCTTCATTATTTGTCTGGATGTTTTCTTAACAGAATTGTATACTGCAATAAATGAAACTGAAATAAATAAAATATTTAAACTTGACCACCACCATATTGGTGACAAGAAAAGAAAAGGTGTAAGTACACAATGAGCTAAACACAAAGAGCTAGATGTTGCACCATAAATATCCGAATTTTTTAATTCTATAACTTTCATTTTAACCAGTTTATGCAAAAGAACAAATTATTTTTTATTTACCCAATCAATTAAAATGATTTATCAAGATTAAGTTTATTTATAATACATTTACACAGCATTATGAAAAAGGTAGTTATAATTACTGGAGCATCAAGAGGATTTGGTGAATTGATTGCTAAAAAATTTCAAAAAGAAAACTTTCAAGTTATTGCAACAATGAGAAATATTGATAGTTCTCCAAGTCTAAAAGAACTTGACAATATTGATATAAAAAAACTTGATGTTACTGTGAAGTCTGATATTAAAAATATTGTAGACTTTACAATTGAAAAATATGGTAGAATTGACGTTTTAATTAATAATGCGGGCTATGGAGCTTTTGGTTTTTTAGAGGAGGCCTCTGATCAAGAAATTAAGAATCAGTTTGATGTAAACTTCTTTGGATTAATCGATTGCATAAGAGGGGTTTTACCTCAAATGAGAAAACAAAAAGATGGAGTAATAATTAATATCTCATCAATTGCAGGAAGGTTTGGACTACCATTTACCTCACTTTATAACTCTTCAAAGTTTGCCGTTGAAGGCTTAACAGAATGTCTTCATTATGAATTAAGCTTATTTGGAATAGATATTAAGACTGTTGCACCGGGCTCTTTTAGAACAGGTTTTCATGATTCTGTAAACTTTACTGAAAGTGAAAAAAAAGAGGATTTAGATGATGTTAGAGAAAAACTAAAAATAGCACTTGAAGAAGGGATTAAAAAAGAACCACCATTTCCATTTGGTTTTGGCAATAATGATGATGTAGCAGATTTTGTTTTTAAACAATCTATCACAAAAAGTAAAGTTTCTAATTTCATTGGAAGAGATACAAAAATTATAAACTTTTTCATAAAAATTTTTGGCAGAGAATTACTTTTTAAAATCATTAAGAAACAATGGTTTAATAAAATCATGTCAAAAAATAAATTATGAGCAGATACAATGTCCAAAGTTTATTGTTTATTTGCTTTTCTTTAATTATAAACGTTGCTTGTAAAATGGAAATATCGTCGCCTGTAGCTGATAAAATACCGCAAGAATTAACCAAACATTCCGATATAAGAATTGATAATTATTATTGGCTAAATGATAGAAAAAATCAAAATGTAATTGATTATTTAAATCTTGAGAATACCCATACAAGTAAAAAACTTAAGCCAACAAAAAAACTGCAAAAAGAATTATTTAATGAAATGAAAGGCAGAATTAAAGAGGATGACAAATCAGTTCCTTATTTCTACAATGATTATTGGTACGTAAAGAAGTTTGTAAAAGGAAAGGATTATCCTATTTATACTAGAAAATATAAAAGTCTTGAAAATGATGAGGAAATTCTCATTGATGTAAATACATTAGCTGAGGGACATTCATTTTATAACCTTGGAGGTATCAGTATTAGTCCAGATAATAAAAAATTAGCATATTCAGCCGACACAATTTCAAGAAGATTGTACACTGTTTATTTCTTGAATATTCAAAACGGAAAATTGTATAACGAAAAAATCGAAAATACTACAGGTAGTGTAACATGGGCTAATGATAATGAAACTGTATTTTATTCTAAAAAGGATCTTACTACACTAAGAGTAAACAAGATTTTTAAACATAAACTAGAATCTGATCCAAAAAAAGATGCATTGGTATATGAAGAAAAAGATGAGTCCTTTAGCGTGGGTATTTCAAAATCAAAGTCTGAAGAATTTTTATTTATCAATTCAAGAAGCACACTTAGCTCTGAGGTAAGATTTTTAAATGCGAACAAACCAAATGGTGAATTTAAAATTTTTAATAAAAGAGTAATTGGTCATGAATATTCTGTAAGTCATTTTGAAAATAATTTTTATGTAATAACCAATAAGGACAATGCTAAAAACTTCAAATTGATGAAATCATCTTTAAACAAAACGAATGAAGAGAATTGGGAAAATGTAATTGATCATAGGAAAAATGTTTTATTAGAAGGAATAGAAATTTTTAATGATTATTTAGTTGTTGTTGAAAGAGATTCTGGACTTGTGAAAATGAATATAAAGAGATGGGATAATTCTGATGATTATTATTTACCAATAAATGGTGAAACATACAGTATATCACCGGGAACTAATATTGATTTTAAATCAAAAAAATTAAGATATAATTTTTCATCACTCAATACGCCAAGTTCAATAATTGACTTTGATATGGAATTAAAATCTATTGAAGTTAAAAAGAAACAAGAAGTTATAGATTCTAAATTTGATGAATCAAATTATGTAACTGAAAGGTTATGGGCTAAATCCCATGATGATACTAAAGTAGCGATATCAATTATTAGGCACAAGGATACAGATTTAAATCAAAATACTCCACTATTGCTCTATGGTTATGGGTCTTACGGAATTACTCTTGATCCCTATTTCTCATCTGTTAGGCTTAGTTTGCTAGATCGGGGTTTTGTTTATGCTATAGCACATATAAGAGGGAGTGAATACATGGGTAGAGATTGGTACGAGGATGGAAAACTTTTAAAGAAAAAAAATACATTTTTAGATTTTATTTATGTAGCAAAACACTTAATTAAAAATAATTATACATCAAGCGAACACATTTATGCAATGGGCGGTTCAGCTGGTGGACTTTTGATGGGTGCAGTATTGAATTTAGAACCTGAATTATTTAATGGAGTGATAGCTGCAGTTCCTTTTGTTGATGTCATGACAACAATGTTAGACGAATCTATTCCACTTACCACTCTTGAATATGATGAATGGGGTAATCCTAATGAAAAAGAATATTATGATTACATGCTTTCATATTCTCCATATGATAATATTCAAAATAAAAATTATACTAATCTTCTAGTAACAACCGGGCTTCATGATTCTCAAGTTCAGTATTGGGAACCAGCTAAATGGGTTGCTAAACTAAGAGATTATAATGAGTCAGAAAATATTATACTTCTTCATACTAACATGGAAACTGGACATAGTGGTGCTTCGGGAAGGTTTGAAGCCTTAAAAGAAGTCGCCATGGAATATGCGTTTTTAATAGGATTGGAAAAAAATATTTTCTAATCCGAAGCTGCCAGTATTTCCAATAAATCAAGAAATAAATTTATAATATCTAAATATAAATTAACTGCAATATCTACGGCAGTCCCCCAAGAATTATCTCCTCTTGCTATCGCTTTTTCTAGAGCATTAAAATCATAAATTAAATACAGAGAAAATATGACAACACCAGCATATGAGTACATAACTCTTCTTCTTTCAGATTTAAAAATAAAAGCATTGAGAATTTCAACAAAAATTAATGCTAATAATGAAATCCATAGGAAAATACCTAGAAAGCTAAAATCAGTAGGAAATAAAGCTACTATTGTTCCAGCAATAATAACAGCTAAAGTGGTTCCTGTCATTGCTTGAAAAACTACATTTTGCCACTCTTGATTATAACGATCGTGAGGTAAGATATTTTTATCAAAATCATTTTTTAACTTTTTAAATTCATCAGACATATTATCAAAAGTTTTTGTTGGTTCTGACTTGTAATAATAAATCACCTTCTTCTCGTCATTAGCTCCAAACAATTTATCCGCGAATGTAGGGTTTGGATTTTTTTTAACTGATTTTGATAAAACAGCTTTTGACTTTAGGTATTTTCTGAATTTAAATCTTTCTCCAATATAGGCTATAGTTGGTCCTAATGACCAGCCAATAAACCCAGAAAAAATTGCTACCATTACAAGATTTAGCGGGTATGAATCTGCATAAATCATTACCATAAATAAAAACAAAAAAGTTCCTCCTATAGTAAAAACAGCCTCTAGTGATGTTTCGTAAGCTTTGTTTAATCGAGATGTGATTGTTGTTACAACCAACATACCTCCCAGAATTAAGAATGTTCTGGACATTAGTAAATTTGGTTCCATATATATATAAAATACAAAAAATTTTCCTGAAAAAAAAGTAAAAGTTATACAAATACTATTTGTGATTTTTCATAAATTCATCATTAATATGAACAGATTTAGCGCTTTATATTTTTTAGTAATTATCCTACTATTTTCTTGCAACACAAATAAAAAGAAACCAAGGATTGGAATTACAGGATTGTCTATTGAGTCAAGTACATTCTCACCAGCAATTACAACTGATAAAGAATTTGATATTAGATACAGTAGTGAGATTTTTGGAAGATATCCTTTTTTTGATCAAAGCTATATTGATAAGGCTGATTGGTTTCCAACAATGACAGCAAGAGCTCTTCCGGGTGGTGTTGTTTCAAAAGAATCCTATGAATTTATGGTTTTACAAATCCTTGAACTTACTAAACAAACCCTTCCGCTTGATGGTTTATTTCTAGATATTCATGGTGCAATGAATGTAGAAGGGATGGATGATCCAGAAGGTGATTTTATTGAAAGGCTAAGAGCTGTCATTGGAAATAAAACACTCATATCAACCTCAATGGATTCGCATGGAAATGTTTCTGAAAAGTTAGCAACCTATTCCGATATAATAACATGCTATAGAAAAGCTCCACACACGGATGCACTTGAATCAAAACAAAGAGCGTTTGATAATTTGGTTGAAAGATTAGAGTCTGGAAAAGGTAAACCAAAGTACAAAGCTTGGATACCAGTTCCTATTCTTCTCCCAGGAGAACAAACCAGTACAAGAGTTGAACCTGGCAAATCATTATATGAAAAGGTCAAACCTATTGCCGATAGTAAAGGGGTTGTTGATGCTGCAATTTGGGTTGGATATGCTTGGGGAGATGCACCAAGAAATCATGCAGTAGTTATGACTGTTGGTGACAATAAAAAAGCTGTAATTAAAGGGGCTGAAGAGTTAGCTAATAGTTTTTGGGATGCTAGATATGAATTTGATTTTGTAGCTCCTACTACAACCTTAGATGATGCCCTAAATCAAGCATTCAAATACCAAGAAAACAAAAATGATAACAAGCCTTTCATAATTAGTGATATGGGTGATAATCCAACGGCTGGCGGAGCCGGTGATGTTACATGGACCCTGAACAAATTATTAAATATTAAAGAATTTAAATCAAATGATGGACCTGAATTAATTTATGCATCAATACCAGGACCAGATTTAATTTTAAATGCTCTAAATACAAAGATAGGAGATCAGGTAACTGGATATGTCGGAGCAAAAGTTGATGACAGATTTTCTCCGCCTATTTTATTAAAAGGAACTTTAAAAGCTGTTCATCTTGGTGATAAAAACGCTGAAGTTGAAGTTGTTGTTCAAGTTGGAAGTATCAAAATTATTGTAACAAACAAGAGAAAACCTTATCACTATATTTCAGATTTTACAAACCTTGAACTAGATCCAAAAAATACAGATATTTTAATGGTGAAGATTGGTTATTTAGTTCCAGAGCTTTACGATATAAGAGGTGATTGGGTTATGGCATTAACACCTGGCGGTGTAGACCAAGATTTGGAAAGACTTGGATATAAAAAAATTAAAAGACCAATGTTTCCATTGGATAAGGATATGAATGATCCGGACCTAAGTGCAGTATTGATCCCAGTATTAAAATGAAAATAAAATTAATTCATAAATCTGGATACCACTCGAAAATTGAAAACCAAAATGGTAACTCTATTGAAATTGATAACAAGTCTGATTTAAATCCTAAGGGAGTTAGTCCTATGGAATTGTTATTAATGGGGGTTGCAGGATGCAGTAGTATTGATATAATATCCATTCTAAAAAAACAAAAGCAAGATTTTAGCAATTTATATATTGAAGTTGAGGGAAAGAGAGAAGGTGGAGAATTACCATCGCTTTTTACTGAAATTCATGCTGATGTATTTATTGAAGGAGACGTAGATTTAAAAAAAGCATACAAAGCAAGTGAACTTTCATTTACAAAATATTGTTCAGTTTCAAAAATATTAGAAGCTACAGCTGATGTCACGTTTTCAGTCTATGTTAACAACAAAATTTGTACTTAATAATATGAATTTAAAAACTATAGAAGAAAAAGAATTTTTTCCAGGATTAAAAGGAAAACTCGTACACGGAGATAAAATAACTTGGGCGTTTTGGGATGTTGAAAAGGGCGCTGAAGTACCCGAACACCATCATCATCACGAGCAGATTATGCATGTAGTTAAAGGGGAATTTGAGTTTATATTAAATGGGAATAAGATGATTTGTAAAAATGGAGATGTTGTTGTAATTCCATCAAACATTCCTCATTCCGGAAAAGCTCTTACCAAATGTATATTAATGGATGTTTTTTCACCTGTTAGAGAAGAATATAAATGAACATTTCACTTAAATCAAAACATGCCTTAGTTGGTGGTAGTAGCAAAGGACTAGGAAATGCAGTGGCAAAACAACTTGCTTTATCTGGTGCTAAAGTTACATTAGTTGCAAGAAGTAGTGATTTGTTGGAAAATAATATTTCTGAGCTTAATAAACTCACTGATTGTAATCATGAGTATATTATTTGTGATTACAATGATCATGAAGAATACACTAAAATTATGGGTGATTATTTAGAAAATAATACAATAGATATATTGGTTAATAATACTCAAGGTCCAAAAGCAGGTGATGTAAATAGCCTATCGATTGAAGATTATCAAAATGCATTTGATTTATTGTTCAAAAACGTAGTATTTACTACAATGTTAGCGCTAGAAAAAATGAAAAAAAATAAATGGGGGAGAATTATAAATATGACATCTGTAAGTGTAAAAGAACCCCTAAGTTATTTAGCATTATCAAATTCAATAAGATCATCTGTCATTTCGTGGGCCAAAACATTATCCAACGATCTTGGGAGTAATAATATTACCATAAATAATATTCTAACAGGATATTTTGATACGGAAAGATTGAAAGAATTAAACTCTGAAAAGGCCAAAAAGTTTAATGTAGAAATTGACAAACTTTATGAAACCATGAAACAACAAGTTCCTCTTAAAAGAATTGGTGATCCTAAGGAATTTGGTTTTCTCGTCGCTTTTCTAGCTTCAGAAGAAGCAAGCTATATTAATGGAGCAAATATTCCTATAGATGGTGGACTATTAAAATCTATTTAGTCCATTAAAAACATATCAATTGTGGATTCTATCTCTACCTTATCAACAATAGTGGGTGAGAATAAATAACTATATAATTTTTTATCATCAACTGCGGGTTTTAAGGCTAAATCTTGATTCAAGCCATAAATAGTATTCCATTTATCCCTAACCATTTTCCATTTATTTGAATTCTTCTCCCACCACTCCACAGCTGCTTTACAATCTTCATCAGGCACTCTAGTATAAGTACTGTATCCTTTTTCATGAGCTAATACAAATTGGCTTTCGTCATCTTTCTGAATTTTTTGATTGTTTTGATCATGTACCCAACCTTTATTGGTAACTTCATGTCTATTTCCTCTCAATGTGACATTATAGTCTGATCGTTTAGAAAATTCTCTTCTTGGTAATGGAGCTGGAGTTGTGTTTTCCCAATAACTTTTTCCATCGACGTGAACCCATGAGGAGGTTCCTTCATATCTAGGACTATCATCAACTTGAAAAACCTTCTGTGTCCATTGACCTTTTACATCTTTTTTGTCCATATTAACAAAAGACCATTTATCGTTCTTGTCATAAATGTATAAATCTGTGTTTTGATACAACCAATCTTGTCTCCAATGTTTCACTATAGTTGGAAACTGCTTACTACCTACAATAAGTAAATGCTGTATGGAAATTTTATTTTTTTCATCAACAATCAGTTGCCCCCACTCAAGTCCACCAGACTTATATGTTTTTGACTTCTTATAATCTTCATCATTTGAAAAAACAAACGTTTCAGCGAAATTAAAATCAATTTTAAAACAACCACACATTGATTTAATAGATTCTATATCCTTAGATTTTTTAGATTGAGAATAATTAATAATGCACGTCATAATGCACAAAAATGTTAGAATTGTTGACTTCTTCATAGCAATCTTATTTTGAAAGATTCTAAATTATAAAATGTTTATGATTTATTAGTAGTTTTGAAGATTATTTTTAAAAATTGATATATTTAAAATATGATTAGCACTAAGGGTTTAAACTTTAAGTATAATGAACAAGCATCTTTCAGCTTTCCTGACATCAATTTAGGTAAAGATGAAAACTTGCTAATCATAGGAAGCTCAGGGATTGGAAAAACTACCTTACTACACTTACTTGCTGGTTTGCTTGAATCCAATTCTGGATCAATCAATTTATATGGACAAGATATAAGTAAGTTAACCCAACATCAAATTGATAAATTTAGGGGGCAAAATATTGGTATTGTCTTTCAAAAACCACATTTTGTCAATTCTTTAACTGTAAAGGAAAATCTTCAACTTGCACAATATTTAGGAAACAAAAAGGATCAAAATA
Organism: uncultured Bacteroidota bacterium; assembly: GCA_902595555.1. Classification (GTDB taxonomy): domain Bacteria; phylum Bacteroidota; class Bacteroidia; order Flavobacteriales; family Flavobacteriaceae; genus Eutrophosalina. The sequence continues at coordinate 13,852 of CACJQM010000002.1, forward strand.
GAATTATTGATATTTTATCAAGCTTGGACATTTTAGACAAGGAAAATAAGAAGCCGAAAAAATTAAGTCAAGGAGAAAAACAAAGAGCATCAATAGCTATGGCAATTGTTAATTCTCCAAAATTAATTTTGGCAGATGAACCTACATCAAGTCTTGATGATGAAAACTGTGATAGAGTTATTAAACTTTTAAAAAAACAAGCATCTGAATTTAAAGCCCAACTAATCGTAATAACTCACGATAATCGATTAAAAAAACATTTTAAAAAATCTATTAAGCTTTGAATATATTTAAGTTAAGCATAAAGAATATTGTAAGTAAACCCTTAAACTCCATATTAAGTTTGGCATTATTAATATTTGGGATTGGGATAATTTCTTTGATGTTACAATTAAATAGCTTAATCAAGACTCAAATGGATAATAACTTGAAGGGAATTGATATGGTCGTTGGCGCAAAAGGGAGTCCATTACAACTTATTTTGTCTGCGGTTTATCATATTGATTCTCCAACAGGAAATATTTCTGTAGAAGATGCAAAAAAAATAAAAAATAACAGAATGGTTGGCTCTAGTATCGATTTGCTTTATGGAGATAATTTTAAAGGATACAGGATAGTTGGTACTGAGAAAAAATTTCTTGATTTATATAAGGCAAAAATTAAGGAGGGAAGAAAATGGGAGGATCCATTTGAAGTTGTGGTAGGGTCAAAAATATATTCAAAATTCAATATAAATATTGATGATGAGCTTGTAAGTTCTCACGGATTAAGAGAAACTGGTGAAGAACATGCAGACCAATTGTTTAAAGTGGTTGGATTATTGGAACCTTCAAATTCAGTAATTGATCAACTCATAGTTACATCTCCTCAAAGTATATGGGATCTTCACGATGATCATGATCATGGCAGTGAAGAGCATGAAGAAGAACATGATCACGATCACGACGAGGAACATGACCATGAGCATGACGAAGAACATGATCATGAGCATGATGACAAAGAAATTACTGCTATGCTAATAAAGTTTAAAAGTCCAATGAATATTATTCAATTTCCAAGGCAAATCAATGAAGACACTAATCTTCAAGCAGCTGTTCCTTCTTATGAAATTTCAAGATTATTCAAACTTTTTGGCTTTGGAATTGAGACACTGACCTATTTAGCTTATTTAATAATTATTGTTTCTGCCTTTAGCTTATTTATTAATTTATTTAATTCTATGAAAGAAAGGAAATATGAAATGGCGTTGATAAGAACATTAGGTTCCTCAAGAAGACAACTATCAATGATGATTATTTTTGAAAGTTTAATTTTAACCACCGTTGGATTCTTTATCGGGCTGTTAGTAAGCAGATTAGGCGTTATGTTTGTATCTTCGTTGATGGAAGAAAGTTTAAACTATAATTTGAAGTCTTTTGGTATTTTAAATGAGGAGTTGTGGTTACTAGGTTTATCAATTTTTATTGGATTAATCTCATCAATAATTCCTGCTCTACAAGTTTATAATTTAAATATTTCAGAAACGCTTGCAGATGAATAAATTAATATACATTCTTATTTTTTTTATATCAAACAACTTGTTTTCTCAAATTGAGATTGACTGGTTTAAATTGAGAGATGTTTATTATAAATCAGAATACAGGGAGGATATTGATGGTTATTTTCAAACTCCATATTTTGGCGAAGAAGTTGAATCACTAGATGGTAAAGAAGTTAAAATTACTGGCTACATGCTAACACTTGCACCTGATGAAGGAGTATTTGTCTTATCCCAAAATCCATATGCAGACTGTTTTTTTTGTGGTTATGGGGGGCCTGAATCAGCTATTGAATTGACCCTTAAACCTGGCTATGACGACTTTTTCATGGATGAATTAGTTACAGTCGTTGGAATTTTAAGATTGAAAAGAGAGGATGTAAGCAGTGGTGTTTACATAATGTATGATGCAGTTGCAATTAGACAATAGAAATTTATTGGCACAATCATTGCTTTTTATAACACATGAAATATTTAATTCCAATTTTACTTGTTTTAATTTCATGCTCATCAGATGATAGTACCGACTATCAACAAGTAGCTCCTACATATAAAAATGTAAATTATGTTACCATCACTAATGAAACAACAGGTGGTGGAAGCCAGTTTTTTTATTTGAAATCAGGCTTTTCAGAATCAAATGCCGATTCTTGCTATTGTGATGATGGTTGTTCAAAGGAAATAATTGAAGTAGCAGAGTTACAGTTTGATGATCAAACAATGAATTTTAGATATAAATTAACAGCATCAGATAACTACACAACTAGATCAAGTACCGACTGGTGTACCAGATTTAAGTAATTATTTTTATTTAACTGAAAATTTAAATGATGTCTTAGAGTAAAATTCTTTTCCGGGCTCCAGTACTGTTGATGGAAAGTTTTCAGTATTTGGTGAATTTGGAAAAAATTGAGTCTCTAAACAAAATCCTGATCTCTTTATGTAGTTCATTCCTTTTTTTGATTTTAATGATCCATCTAAAAAATTTCCAATATATAATTGCACACCTGGTAAATCTGAAAATACTTCCATTTTAATCATTGACTCTTCACTAATTACCTCACTTATTTTTCTTACACCTTTATTATAATCATTTAGAACCCAACAATGATCATAACCATTTCCCAATAATAGTTGATCATCTTCATCATATAAATCTTTACCAATTTTTTTTCTGTTTCTAAAATCAAATGGTGTGCCTGCAACAGCTCTTTTTTCACCTGTTGGAATTATTTTTTTGTTGACGGGTAAATAATAATCAGCATCTAATTCTAGAATATGGTCCATAATATCACCTGAACTTTCACCCGATAAATTAAAATAAGAATGTTGGGTTAAATTCAATACAGTTGCCTTATCAGTATTTGCATTATATTCAACTGATAGTTCATTTTCATCAGATAATGTGTAGGTTACGTTGACATTAAGATTTCCAGGATATCCTTCCTCCATGTCCTCAGATAAATAATTTAGTTTTAAAAATCTTTTATTTTCCAAATCATATGAAAGTACATTCCAATTTACCTTATCAAACCCCTTTAAACCTCCATGAAGAGAGGTGCCATTATTATTGACCGCTAGATTATAATCAGTATTATCTATTGTAAACTTTCCATTATCTATTCTATTAGCATAACGACCAACAATTGCTCCAAAATATGGGTGGCCTTCTAAATATGACTCAAGAGTATCAAAGCCTAAAGCAACATCAAGCATATTATTGTTTTTATCAGGAACTTTTATGCTTGTAATAATTCCACCATAAGTAATTATTTCAACCTCGCACTGACCATTAGTAAGTAGATACTTGTAGATATTTTCACCATTTTCTAATTTACCAAATAACACTTTATTACCTTTATTATGTGAACATGAAATTATAACTAATATTGTTATAATAAGAGATGAAAAAAGATATTTATTGATTTTTGATAAAAATTTAAATCTTTTTAACATATTTAGGCTCAACTTTTGATTTAAAATTATAAAATAAACATGAAAAGCTTCTTGTCATTTTTTTTATTAATTATTTCTCTTGGTTCTCTAGCTCAAGAGAACAAGATCAAAGCATACTTAGATTGTAGATGTGATGAAAATTATTTAAAACAAGAGACCTCATTTTTAGAATATGTTAGAGATCAAGATTTAGCAGATGTTGAAATATTTATTCGTGATGAAAGAAACCCAACCGGATCACGTTCATTTGAAATAAAAATTGATGGTAATAATGAATATGGAAAAATTAGTAACACAACAGAAGCTGTTGGATATGCTAATGACACATCTAGCTCTTTGAGAGAAAAATTACTTAATAAGTTAAAATTAGCATTGGTTCCTTTTCTTGAAAAAGCAAATTATAATCTTACAGTAGATGTTGACTCAAATATTAAGGATTTAACTGTTTATGATGAAAAGTGGAGAAATTGGGTTTTTGAATTATCAGGATCCTATAATAATGATAAGGAAGAAAGCAGACAAACGAATAGATATGATGTTGAATTTGAAATTGATAAACTAACCGAGGATTGGAGAATTGGCATGGAAATTTCAAGACGTGAGACAAATAGAAAATTCGTTAGTAATGACAATGAATATACGAGTAATCGAAAAACCACAAGTTTCAGAGGGAGAGTTGTCAGAAGTATTTCTGATCATTTTTCAGCAGGAGCTTTTTTTGGAATATTTCAAAACACCTATGAAAATATTGATCTAAATAGGTATGTAGCACCGGCTATAGAATATAGTTTTTACCCATACAGAGATGTTTTGAGTAAAGAAATTACCCTTGCTTATAGAATAGGTGTAGGGAAAAGAAATTATATTGAAAAAACCATTTATGGTTTTGAAGAACAAAAATTATCATCTCAAACATTGAGCTTAAATATTCGATTTAGACAAAAATGGGGTAATGTTAGTTCATATTTAAATGCAACTCAATTTTTGAATGATGGTACAAAAAAAAGATTCTCCCTTAGAAGTGATTTAGATATCAGGGTTTTTGAAGGGTTGGCTGTTAGACTTTCAGGGAATGTAAATTTAATAAGGGAACAGTACAGTTTGGCAGCAGGGAATACTTCAATTGAGGATTTACTACTCCAACAAAGAGAAATTGCAACTGATTACAGAACAAACTTTTCGATTGGACTTAGCTATACTTTCGGATCAATATATAATAGCATAATAAATACCAGATTATAAAAAAGTTTTAACTTGAGTTAAAATTTATTTATGAACAGAAAATACATTTCCTGGGTATTTCTTCTTTTATTATTTATTTCATGTAATAATCCAAACCCAAAAATTGACGCTAGTGTTTATGAAAAAGCTGCAAAACACTTACCTCAAAACCTTAACAAATTTGTAACCAATACAATAATTTCTCAGAACTGGGATAATAATGTTTTGTATTATAAAACTAAAAACGATACTGTATTCAAATCATTTTTAATTGATACAAATGAGCTGGAAATTAAAGAGGGGGAGCTACCAAGCACTAATAGTCCAAGAAGAAATTATCTGGAATTTGCCTCACCTGATGGTAAAAAAAGTATTTATATAAAAGATTATAACCTCTGGGTTAGAAATTTGACTAATAATAAAACCAAACAACTCACATTTGATGGTTATGAAGATTATGGATACGGAATAAATAATGCTGGATGGATAAAAAATGATAGACCAGTTTTAAAATGGTCCCCTGATTCAAAAACTATAACAACATTTAGACAAGATGCTAGAGGTGTTGGAGAAATGTATTTAGCTACTACGAATGTTGGTCATCCTAAACTTGAAAAATGGAAATATACTTTACCGGGTGATGAAAAGATATTTGAAATTGAAAGAATTTTCATTGATGTAAATTCTGGAAGAATTGTAAAGTTTAGAATGGGAAGAGATTATCAAAGATCTACAACTACTGATCATATTGCTGATTGGGATGGAACATTATTGGACGCGAATTTTAGTGATGATGGTAAAAAACTTGCATTCATTTCATCAACAAGAGATCATAAAGAAGCTCATCTGCAAATAGCTGATGTTAAAACAGGAAATATAAAATCTGTATTCACTGAAGTCACTAAAACATATTATGAATCTGGTGTTAGCGGAGAAAATTGGAGAGTATTTTTTGATTCAAATGAGTTTTTATGGTATTCAGAGAAAGATAATTGGGGGCATTTATATCTCCATGATTTAAAAACTGGTAAATTAAAAAATAGAATTACAAAAGGTGATTGGCTTGTTAGAGATGTGTTACACGTTGATGAATCATCAAGAGAAATCTTTTTCACTGGAGGAGGGAAAGAAGAAGGTAATCCTTATCATATTTACTTATATAAAGTAAATTTTGATGGCTCAGACTTAACTTGCCTAACACCTGAAAAGGGAACACACAGTATTAATCCATCAGATGATTGGAATTATTTTACCACTACATATTCTTCAACAGAAAATCCACCGATTACGCTCCTAAAGAACAGAAATGGTGAAACACTAAAAGAAATTAATAGAGTTGATATATCACAGCTGATTAATAATAATTGGCAAAAACCAATTGAATTTTCTGTAAAAGCAAGAGACAATGAAACAGATCTATATGGAATACTACACTTACCAAGTTTTTACAATGAGAAAGAGAAATATCCAGTACTGAATTATATATATCCAGGTCCACAAGCAGGTAGCGTTAGAAATTATTCTTTTTCATCAACTAGAAGGGATTTTCAATCTCTCGCCGAGCTTGGTTTTGTTGTTGTTGCAGTTGATGCCATGGGAACACCAGGTCGTTCCAAATCATTCCACGATGCATATTATGGAAATATGGGCGATAATGGATTACCGGATAATATTAAAGCAATTAAAGACCTATCCAAAAAATACAAGGGAATGGATATTGAAAGAGTTGGTATTTGGGGACATTCAGGTGGAGGATTTGCATCTACTAGAGCAATCTTAGAATATCCAGATTTTTATGATGTAGCTGTATCAAGCGCAGGAAATCATGATAATAGAAATTATGAGGCGGATTGGGGTGAAAAATGGCAGGGACTTTTAGAAAATATTGAAATAGAAGATAACGAAAGGTCTAATGATTATGACTTCACAAAAACCAATTATGACAATCAAGCAAATCAATTATTAGCAAAAAATCTAAAAGGAAAATTATTGTTAGCTCACGGTAATCTTGACAATAATGTACCGCCATACAATACTTTACTTGTAGTTGATGAACTAATTAAAGCAAATAAGGATTTTGACTTAATAATTTTTCCAAATAAAAAACATGGATTTGGTGATCAGAGTAATTACTTTATGAGAAGAAAATGGGATTATTTCGTTAAAAATCTAAAAGGAATCGAACCACCTAAAAACTTTTCTTTGGACAGGTAATTTAGAGCTGTTTTTCTCTGTCATATTTACAACAATGATGAAGATTGGCATATGCTTCATCTGTCGCTTTGAAATCTTCAGAATCATGACCAGCGTCAGCTATTTTTTTCTTTATTTCATCAAGAGAAACTTTATTAGAGTTATAAATTATAGATAGTTTATTTTGTGGAATAGACCAACTAGAATATTTAACTCCCTTTATTTTATAAGTAGCTCTTTGAATTCTGTCTTTACACATTTCACACTCACCTAAAACAACAAACTGTGCTTTACTAGATTTACTACCACTTTCCTGAGCAAAAGATAAAACAGGAAAAAGTAAAAAAAGAAAGAACAAATATTTCATATTGCTAATTTAAAATTTTATATCGTAACCCCACATAATAAGTCGATCCAAAAATCGGGCCATGTACAATTGACGCATCAAAACCTGGGCTAAAAGGATTATTAGCCATAATTATTGGATTTTCTTGTTTATAGTTATTAATATTTTCTCCACCCACATAAACCTCTAATTTGTTAGAAAACACTCTTGTTATTTGTGACATTATAGAAAAATGCGGATCCACATATTCAGAACTATCTCTGGGATTATCCATTAATCTTTGTTTACCTAATCTGTTATAAGTGATATTAAATTTCCAATTTTTATCATTTATTTTATTAGATTCTATCCCGTAGTTAAAAAAGATAATATTTCTAGGTTGTAATGGTTTTTCTTTTAAACCACTTTTATAATATGATGAAACATCATATTTTTTATATGCAGCAGTTATGTTCCAATTGTTTTTTGAAAATAAAAATTCAAGTTGATAATTATCAGATTTTGATTTTCCAAATGAAGAATTGTAGAAGTTAAACTCTCCATAAGTCTCAAAGTCAATAATTACCCTATTATCAAATATTGTTTTATAAAAATCAAAAATTAAATTTCCTTGACCTCCAAAAAGAAAAACTTTATGATCTAAACTAAAGCCTAGATTTGTTGCTTTTTCAGGGCTTAAACCATATATTTTATCAGTGAAATTTTTATTTAGATTTTTTCGATTACTAAGAAAGATAACTTGATTTTCAGCGAATATATTAGCTATTTTTCTACCTGTACCAAATGAGCCTTTTAAAGAAAAATTGTCATTAAGTTGATATCTAAAATGTAATCTTGGAGTAAAGAATGATCCTAAATTATTATGAATATCGTATCTCAATCCAAAAATTAGATTAAAATCAATGAAATTATCAAAACTATATTCAAAAAATCCTCCAAATGAGCTATCAATTCTATCAATATTAGATTTAAAAACATATTCACTATAATCATCACTTGAGAAATTTAATCCTGCTTTTATTTTATTTTTTGAATTGAAAAGAATAGAGTTATAAATCAAATTAACAAATAAACTCTTTTGAGAAATATTATAATCATTTAATCCATAATATGCTTCTTGATCATGAAAATTATAAGCCAATTGAAACCCTAAACTTTGATATGGAATTTCAGGATTAACATATCCAAGCTTAAACGAGGAATCAAATCTGTTTGTTAGTATTTCTCCTCCCCAAAATCGGGACAAGTCCTCTTTTTCATTAAAATTTATACTACCAATTTTCTTATAGTCATCTAAATACCTAATATTTAAGAAGCTTACCAAACCTTTTGAGGTATCTGTATATTGCCATTTACTTAATAAATTTAATTGTTCTTGAACTGGTTTATCTAAAAATTCATCTCCGTTTTTATCATTTGATCTTTTTCTGTCATTGTAGTGGATAAACAAAGTATTATGCATTTTTTCACTCACTTTTGATCTTATGTGTGCATTTGCTTCAAACCTTCCATCAACACTATTAAATAGATTTAAAAAAAATGGCATATCAGTGAAAGGTTTTTTAATCTCAGTATTAATTTGCCCCACTATACTTTCATAACCATTAGTTACACTTCCCATTCCTTTTGTTACTTGGATACTTTCAATCCAAGTTCCAGGTGTAAAACCAAGACCGAATGTTTGAGACGCACCTCTAACCATTGGAATATTTTCTTCAGTAATTAAAATATATGGGCTTTTTAGGCCCAACATTTCTATTTGTTTAGTCCCAGTTATAGCATCACTATGATTAACATCAACTGAGGGGTTGGTTTCAAAGCTTTCAGATAAATTACAACAAGCTGCTTTTAATAGCTCGTCCTCACTTATTTTAATGATATTTTGTGGCATTAAATAAGTCCTTTGCATCGAATTTCTTCTTTTTGAAACAGTAACTTCATTAAGATTATTTTCATCAGAAACTTTAAGAAAATGAGTTATAATTTTGTCTTTTTGTACTGAAACAGTATCAGTTTTGAATCCCAAAAAACTAATTTCGATAAACTCTTTATTTAATGAGTTTTCTAATTTAAATAATCCTTTTTCGTCTGAGATAGTTCCTATGTCTGTGTTCAACCACTTGATTGTAGCTCCTTGAATAGGAATTTCTTTGTTGTCTTCAATATAAAGGATTTTACCCTCAGCAATATCCTGTGAGTAATGATTTAAATTAAAGATTAATAAGAATATTAAATAAATTAGTCTTTTCACAATAGTACTCAGGTGTCAAAATTACTTAAATTTGATAACTAATAAGCCCATATGGATATAAGTACTCTAGAAATTGTTGGTTGGATTGCAACTTTTGTTGTTATTGGATCATTTTTAGTCAATGATATGCTGAAATTAAGATCAATAAATCTTATGGGTGCAACATTATGGTTAATCTATGGGATAATAGCAAGCTCCTATTCAATAATTTTTTTAAATGTTGTTGTTATGAGTATACAGATTTTTAAGATAAATCAACTATTAAAAAATAAATAGTTATTTCTTTTTTATTTCAACCCAAAAGGGTAAAATATTTTTTCTGTTTAATCTTAAGAAAGGTGTTAAGTCGTAATCTCCAGCCAATACTTTAATATCTTTCATAAAGACAAATCCATCTTCATCAATACTAACTTTATTTGAAAAAACATTGTTTCCTATCTCTAAGGTCATTTCACCAACAGAATTATCTAGGTTATTAAATTTAAATTTGAAATCATATATTCCAATATCAATGCTAACTTTCCAAAAACCAAAAATTTCATTTTGACTCCAAATTCCTCTTTGTCCACTAGCATCGTTTCTGTTTAAAAAAGTTGGATTTTCATTTATTGTCCCAATATTTATTCTTGGCTTATCTATTAAATTTTTTGAATTAATTAGTTCGTTATAAATTTCATCCATTCTCGATTTCATCTCTAAAGCAACAGGTTTTTCTTTAATAATCAAGTTTTCACTTTCGTATGGATCCGTCTCTAAATTATAAAGCTCAAAGTCTTCAATTCCAGAGTTATAATTAGTATTGCCCACTAACTTATAGCTCCCAGCATTCAAAGAAATATTTTTGTAAAGCTCAGGTGATTTTCTGGTCCAATATGAAAAAAAATCTCGTTCTTTTTTATTTATACTATTATCAAACAAGTCTATGCCATCAATTTTTCTATCATTTGGAATTGGGAGATTGCAAAGCTTTGCAATAGTAGGTAGAACATCAATATGAGCTGAGAAGAAATCTAAATCAATTCCTTCATTATGGATTTTTGGAAAATTAAGATAAAATGGAACTTTAATTCCACCATTGTAAACCTGACTTTTCAAACCTTTAAGATTTGACACATATCGTGGTTGTTGTGGTCCATTGTCAGTCATAAAAATGACGATTGTATTTTCCTTAATGTTGAGTTCATCTAATTTATTTATTAGTTTGCCAAAGTTTTCATCAATGTTGGTTACCATTCCATAAATCTTCTTTGCATCAAGAATATTTTTTTCAGTCATTTCTAAACTTCCTCCATTAATATTTGTTGGATCTATATCCTTATACATTTGATAATACTTATCAGGAACTTGCAATGGAGTATGAGGTGCATTAAAAGATAAATAACAAAAAAATTGGTTGTCTTTATTATCCTCAATAAACTTGATTGCCTCATCAGTAAATATATCTGAACAATAGCCATTGTATTTTTCTTGTTTATTATTTAACCAAAGTATTGGATCATAATAACTTGTAGATCCTTTATAATAGTTGGTAAAATCTCCAACCTGACCAATACCCCCTGACAAATGAATCAAAGACTCTTGAAAACCTTGATCTGATGGTCTTGATGGATAATTATCTCCTAAATGCCATTTTCCAAAAATTCCAGTTTTATAGTTGTTTTCATTAAATATTTCTGCTAAGGTTATTTCATTGGAGGACATAATTGCCCCGCCATTATATGTATCAGTAACACCTGTTCTGAGCGAATATCTACCTGTTAACAAACTTGATCTAGTAGGAGCACAAACTGGTGAAACATTGAAATTATTAAAACGCATACTTTCTCCTGCAAATTTGTCTAAGTTTGGGGTAATCAAATGAGGGTTGCCATTATATCCAATATCCCCATAGCCTTGATCATCTGTAATTACTATAATAACATTTGGAGATTTAGTCTCTAAATTATTATTACATGAGAAAAATAATGCAGATAATAAGAAGTAAAGTAATATTTTGTATTTCATGTAAAAAATTAGCTTTTCTAATTTATTACTCCATCAATGTCATAATTAGAAACAAATGCCCAAATCAATCCGCTAGTATTTGTGCCATTATAATTTAATTTATCATCCCAATAATGGCCGCCTCCTATTATTTTTATATGCTCAACATATCTATCACCCGAATCGTTATAATAAATATATTGTTCAATTGAACCATCTTGATTAGTCAACACATCCTCATTTGGTGTATTATTAAAATTTTTCCACCAATCGACCACATCTGGAATTGATGGATAATATGTATTTCCATCATAGGGAACATCAAAATCATCAGTTCCATGAATATTGATCATAGCAGTGGGCAATAGAGCATCACAACTTTGGTAACTATCGTCTAACATAGTACCAGCAACTGAACCAATAGCAGCAAATTTCTTTGAATTACAACCTAAATAATATGACATAAATCCTCCATTCGAATAGCCCGCGGCATATATTCTTTTGTTGTCTATAAAGGGATAATCAATTAAAAGCTGATCAATTAAATTTTCAATGAACCCAATATCGTCTACATTACTTTTATTATCAGCAGAAGGATTAGAACAATTCCAATGTGAACCACTGTCCCCAGGTAAATTAAGACCTTGAGGATATACGACTATGAAATTTTTACTCTCAGCTAAATCTCTCATATCTGCTGTGTTTATAAATTCAGATGCAATTCCTCCAAAACCATGGAATAAAAACATTAAAGGATAATCAATTTCAGGATCATAAGAATTAGGAATATAAATTAGATAGTTCCTGTTTACATTATCATGTGAAAAGGTTTTTGTTTGAAGTCCGGTAATAATTCCATCTTCATCAACGGGAGCTTCATTATCTCCCTTACAAGAAAATATGATGACTGGAATAACAAGTAACAATAAAAAGTATCTATATCTCATAATAAAAAATAAAATTATTTTGATTGTGGAATATCACGATTAATCTCCAGCATATCAACTGAATTATTTTCATCACCCAAAAAGTATTTTGAGAAATGGTTTGCTCTGAGCCAAAAATTATATTCTGACATATTCCCAAAACCATGTCTTTGACTCGGTAAGATCATAAAATCAAATTTCTTATTGGCTTTGATTAAAGCGTTTGCCATTCTGAATGTAGCGCCAGGATGCACATTGTTGTCCATATCGCCTGTTACTAAATATAAATGACCTTTCAAATTTTTTGCTAGAGATTGGTTTTTATCAATGTCATACTTATACTTAATATTACCATCATCATCTGTTTCTTCCATTATACCGTGATGTGTTTCACTCCACCAACTATTATACATTGAATTATCATGATTACCAGCTTGTGAGTACGCAACTTTGAAGAAATCAGGGTAAACTAAAATGGCAGCAGTTGACATAAAACCTCCACCACTATGGCCATAAATTCCAACTCTATTAATATCAATAAAATTATGTCTATTTGCTAACTGTTGAGCAACATATTTTTTATCAGCCAATCCATAATCTCTTAAATTTCCGTAGCCATAATTATGATACCATTTTGATCTGTCTGGGTGGCCTCCTCTATTTCCAAGTGTAATTACTATAAAACCTAACTGAGCCATTCTATCCAACCTATCCATTCTAACTGAAAATGATTTATTAACTGATTCTGTCTGTGGACCAGGATATACATATTCTAATAGTGGGTATTTTTTATTTTCATCAAAATCGAAAGGCTTGTATATTACACCATATAAATCCGTAATACCATCATCAGCTTTAGCTTTAAATGTTTCTGGAAATTGATAACCAGATTCAAATAATGCACTTAGATCTGCTTTTTCTAATTTCATAATTACAGTCCCATCTGAATTAATTAAGTGTGATTCAGGGGTTGTGTTAACTCTTGAAAAATTATTAACAAAATATCTATGATTATCCGATGGATAAGTCATGGTGTTAAAATTTCCTTTATTTAATAGTTTAGGAACTCCTCCATTGAGTGAAACTTTATAAGTGTGTTCATAATAAGGATCAATCTGATTATTTACACCATGTGCAGTAAAGAAAAGATTGTTTGATTTTTCATCATAATGTTTAATGTAATCACTATGAAATGAACCCTTTGTAATTCTATTTAATAATTTACCTTGATTATTATACCTGTAGAAATGTGCCCACCCATCTCTTTCAGACCAATGAATCATTTCAGTTTCATTTTTTATTAAGTATAATGGTCTAGTTTCAATATAGGTATTCATCCTCTCCTCAATTAAAACCTCCATCTCACCGCTTTCAATATCTGCTCTGCATATATCTACTTTTTTTCTATCCCTACTTGTAATACTAAAATATATTTTCCCTTTATCGGATAGCAATAATGTTGGTTTAAATTCATCATCAATAGTTGATGGTTTTCTAGGCTTACTATAAATGTTAATCCCGCTTATATATGAAACTCTTTTTTGCTTTGCAGAATCAATTTGAACTTTTTTAACATCTTTTGACTTTATATCAAAAATTAATATTTCATGGGTATACTCTGCTTCTTCACCAGCCATATGATATTTGTATGTTTCTAGCGTTGGTCTTTTTTTTCCAACAGAATTTATAACCCACAAATCTTTTATTTTTGTTCTATCAGTTTTTTGAAATATAAATTTCTTAGAGTCAGATGACCAATAGCCTCTAATTGGAAATTTATCATTTTTCTTTTTCTCAATATCCTCATTATCCATTCCTCTATTGTATCCACCATAACCAAAATGTTCAACACCATCTTTTGTCCATTGGTTTTCAACTATTGTGGAATCTTTCTCGTCTTTTACAGCTTTTAAAAAGTTTTCTTTATCCATCCAATACAGATTGAATTTTTTAGAATAGAGAACAATAGTGCTGTCAGGTGCTATATTTGCCCACTTTTTCCAATTTTCTTCTTTCTTTTTTTCATTATTAATAATTGTTAAACCATTTCCACCTAATTTATATTCTAGGAAGAAGACTTTTTTTTCCTTCTTTTTCTTTTTGAGTGTATCGGAAGATTCTACCATTTCAGATGAAGTAACTCTAAATCTAATTGCTGTTTCATTTTTAACAAACTTGAAAGTAAACTTAGGTAAGTGTTTGCCATCATATGGGTCTTTTGTAATTTCTGTTAACCAAGCAGCCATTTTATCATTATCAAACAACTCAGACTTAGTTCTTCTATCAGCATCAACCAAATAATATTTAGATCCATCAGTTGTTTTAAACTGATACCAAAATTTATTTCCGTTTTTAAGCCAGTGAGGTCTTACAGCTGTGGAGTGGACCAGTTTAGCAATATTTTTTGGTGAAAACTTATAAGCTAAATCATAATTTGCTTTTTCATTTTCTTGAGATTGGCTGAAGCTCAGAAAGCCAATTAATATAAATAAATACCATAATTTTTTCATAAACACCTACTATTAAGTTAATTAAACTTTAAAAGATATATTTAAAAATACAATTTTTAGAATCTTTTAAAAAATTGCCATATGTCAACAAAAAGGTTTGAATTTTGTTTATGTAAATTGTGTTGGCCATTCTCAACTCTTAAATACCTAACTTCCTTATTATCGTTACAATTTTTGAAAATATAAAGAGTGTCTTCTACAATAGTTTCTACATCCGCAGGTATAGAACATTCAAACTTTGTAGCCCACAGCTCTGCACTTTTAAGTGCATCTAAAAATATATGACCAAACCTAGGACCCCCATTAATTGGAATTGTTGTATCAGCTGCTCCATTAAATTGATAAACTGAGAGAGGTTTAGTATTGTCAAGAATTGGCATACTTTCCATAAGCTGACTTACAACTGGAGCAATTGCTTTAAAATGTGAAGTATGAATTCCTAATTTATTTACCATCCCAGAACCATTTGACGTACCAATCGCATAAAGCTTGTTCATATCTAAGTTTTTGTATTCTTTGAGCTCTTCAATAATTGAATTTACGAATGATACGTCATCAGCCTTAGATGGCTCGGTTCCTAGGTTCCATGATTTTAAATAACCTTGAGGATATATACCGACGAATTCCCCATTATCAGTAAAGCTTTTTAGTTTATTTACCCAACTTGTATTTGTGCCTCCTCTTCCATGAAAAGCAAATACTACTGGATAATTTATTGATAAATCAATGTTTTCTGGTGTTTGAATTATAACAGGACGCTGAACATTAATACCATCAACAGTTTGGGTGATATAGATTGTTGTAGTAATTAGTTCATTAGTAGGTTCTATTTCATTAATTTCAGAACTGTTTTCAGTCTTATCACATGAAACACTTAATAAACATATGTAAATAAAAATTAAAGGATTCATTTTCATAAACTTGAAAAACCCTGTTGTGATAAATAACCCTTTTAATTATGAGCAATCACATGGATCACAATTACATGGATCACATATGCACTGACTACAATTATTTTTATTGCATGGCTCACAACTACAGTTACAATTTGATTTAACCATAAGAACTTGTTTTTTTAAAGTTATGGATAATATTTAAATTTATTTTAAAGAGGCGGATACGTAAGGATAATAAATTATGAATAGGACAATTAATGAACTTATAACTGCAAATGAAACAGCTCCAGCAGAAATATCTTTTATTAGCTTTATTCTATCATCATATTTTGGATTGATAAAGTCACAGATTTTTTCTGCAACAGTATTCAAAGCTTCAGCAGTTAAAATAAATCCAATTAAAATTATATGAATTATCCATTCATTTTTAGTTATTTCAAAATAATAGCCAAGGAAA
This sequence comes from uncultured Bacteroidota bacterium, assembly GCA_902595555.1. Lineage (GTDB taxonomy): Bacteria > Bacteroidota > Bacteroidia > Flavobacteriales > Flavobacteriaceae > Eutrophosalina. The sequence goes on from CACJQM010000002.1 coordinate 30,128, forward strand.
ATAAACAAAAGAAAAAACAGTGATTGCACTTTAATAGAATCTTCATTTTTTAAAAGAAAAAACATTCCACTAATGGCAATTATTAACCCGTTTATTCTTTTTTTTATAAAACTCATTTTTTATTTTTTTTCCATGAGAGAAGCCAATTGATTATTTCTTTATCAGCATATAGTTTTCCCCAGCCTGAATGACCTGAATTACCAATATTAAATTCAACATTGTTGTTAATTTTTGATAGTTCTTTATAGGCTAACTCAGCCATAGAAAACTTAGAAGTTTTATCGTTTTTGCTATGATGTAAATAAGTTGGAATATGTTTAATTTTTTCAGATAAATCAACATATGAATATGGTTGGTGATGAGGGCTAAATGGCATTATTGCTGCAAACAAATTTGGCAACTCGGCTGCAACAATAAAAGTACCTCTTCCGCCCATACTTAAGCCAGTCAAATAGATTCTCTTATTATTTATTTTCATATTTGATTGTATATCATTAACAACATCTTGAATTCTTTTTGGACTCCAATCAATACCTAATTTTATTGGTGCTGCAATAATATATTCATCATTTTCCGGCATGTAAAAGTTTTCAAGAGATTGGGCTCTTCTAGTCAATGACCTAGCATTTGAACTAATACCACCATGTAAGAAAATAACAAGTGGATATTTTTTATTTTTTTTATAATTCTTGGGTGTTCTAAGGACATATGAGTAACCACATAACCATCTTAGGGAATCATTGACGCAATCTTTAAAGTTGTGATTTGGTTCAGTATAATTATCTGTCCAGTTAGTACCCTCAATCCAAGGATCAGATTTTTCATTATTCCACCAAGGTTTTCTTTCCCAAATTTCCCAATACTTATCGTCATTTTCATAAAGAATATTTGTTAAACTATTAATCTTAATTAATTCACCCTGAGTGATCTCTGGCCAATCGGATTTAATTTTAGTGATTTCTAAGTCCGAATTTGCATTAATATTACATGGAGCACAATCAATTTGAGCAAAAACAATTAACGGAAATATTAATGTTATTATTATTCTAATCATGATTTTTTTTTGAAATATAAAAATTATTTTATTATGTATGAGATTCTTATTTTTTATTGAATTACTTTTGGCTTTTTAAATCATGGATACACTTAGTCACGCTTTATACGGTAAAGGTCTTTTTGGATACAAAAAGTATAGATGGTTTTCGTTTTTATTTGGTGCTATCCCTGACTTATTTTCATTTGGTATTTATTTTATTTATCTGTTTCTATTTAGTGAATTTGAATTTGGAAGACCTACTCGAGAAGAACTTCCATTTTGGGTATATGATTTATATGACATATCTCATAGTATGATTACAGCATTAGTTTGTATAGGGATTGCTTACAAGATTAATAAAGATTTTGCATGGCCTATGTTAGCATGGCCGATGCATATAATTGTAGACTTCTTCACTCATAGCATAAAGTTTTTTCCAACTCCAATTTTATGGCCAATATCTGATTATAGATTTGATGGAATTCCTTGGTCAAACCCATACGTGCTAGGGATTAATTTTATATTGATTTTTATAATTTTTTTTTACAGATGGAAAACAAAAAAAGCCCTAAATAAATAGGGCTTTAATTTTTTACACTCTAATAAACTTTTACATCAATCCAAGTTGTGTATAGAAGCTTAAAAAATCCATAAAATCTTGCTCAGCTACTATTTTCCCATCCTTCATTTTAATTAAAGTAGTTCCTGAAACATCTACTGTTTTATTAGTTGGTGGAACACCAAAGAAATCTCCGTCATGAGTGCCTTTAAATCTCCAATGTTTTACCATTTTATCACCTTGACCAAAAAGATCTACAAAAATTAATTCTCCGTCTGAGAATCCAGTAATATAGTTTCCGTAGTAAGCTTTAAAATTTTCAAGACCAACAACATCACCGGCTGATGTTGCCACTGCAACTACATCTTTATCGAAATATTCTTCGTTAATAATATCTAGGTTTTTGTTTTTAAACACTTCATTCCAAACCATTGTGTACATTTCAAGATTACTCTCCAAAGAGGCTTGAGCAGCTTCTAGCTCTAAATGTTTTTCTGATGGATTGTTACATCCAACAAATAAAAGTGTTAAAAAAGCAATTATAAAATTTAAATTTTTCTTCATAATATTTATTAATTTATCATTGTATTTAAATATAATTATAATAATTTACTAGTAATACTATTTATCAAAAAATAAATGAAACGACGCTCATTTATACAACGAACAACATTGCTTGGTGGAATTGGTCTTTCACCTTTCTCTTTTGGTTTTTCATCTAATAAAAATGATCTATTACAATCAAATGTTTATGTTACTATGGATCAAGAAAAAGTATCATTTTATGCTGAAAAAATTAAAGAAAATATTAAGGTTATTCATATAGCTGACACTCATTTATTTATGGATGATAACAGAGGAATTCCTTTTAGAGAATTTAGTAATAGGATGGCAAAAGCCTATAACCAAACAACACATTTTAAGACAAGAGAAAAAACTACTCCAATGGAGTGTTTCGAAAACACACTCGCTTATGCAAAGGAAGTTAATGCTGATGTTATTACATTAGTTGGTGATATTTTCAGCTTCCCATCTGAGTTAGCAGTTGAATGGGTTAATTCAAAGTTGGAGGCCACAGGTATTCCATACATTTATGTAGCTGGAAATCATGACTGGCATTACGAGGGAATGAGTGGTAAATTAGACACTCTTCGGGACACTTGGATTGATAATCGTCTTCTTTCTCTATATCAAGGAAATAACCCTTTAATGGCAGCTTATGATATTAAGGGTATTAGATTTTTAGCAATTGATAATTCAACATATGAGATAAATGATGAACAGCTAGCTTTTTTCTCTGAGCATGCTGCATCAGGTATGCCATTGGTTTTATTGGTTCATATTCCAATGTATGCACCAGGAAAAGGTATTTCATTTGGGTGCGGAAATCCAAATTGGAATGCAACTACTGATCGTAATTATAAATTAGAAAAGCGGCCAAGATGGCCTGTAGCTGGTCATTCCAAAACAACATTTAATTTTTATGATGAAGTTTTTAATTCTCCTAATCTTCTAGGGATATTCACAGGTCATATTCATAAAAATTCAATCGAAATTATAAATGGAAAACCACAAATTGTTTCTGATGATAATGCAAGTGGTGGATATTTAGATATTGATTTTTTAAATCTAAAAGAAAGGATTTTATAATTTTAAATAAACATGAAACAATTCAATATTATATGAATAAAAAAATAAGATTATCAATTATATTTTCTATACTATTAATTTCCGCACATGCTCAGGATTTAATCAAATCTGGACCTATGGTTGGATACTCGACAATGCAAGAAGTTTTACTTTGGGTTCAAACTGATGAAAAAGCCAAAGTCCATTTCGAATATTATGAAATTGATAATCCTAAAATTAGATTCAAGACAGATAGTAAAGATACAGACAAGAAAAGTGGTTATGTAGCAAAGTTGATTGCTGATCAAGTTACGCCAGGTAAAAAATATAAATACGAAATATTTATAAATGATTTGAAAGTTGAACGCGATTATGTGATGGAGTTTCAAAGTCAAAAACTTTGGAAATGGAGAACTGACCCGCCAGATGTAAGCTTTGTAATTGGAAGTTGTAGCTATGTCAATGAACCGCAATTTGATAGACCAGGAAAACCCTACGGAAATAATTTTGAAATATTTAATTCAATTCACAGTAAAAATCCAGATTTTATGCTTTGGTTAGGCGATAACACTTACTTAAGAGAACCCGATTGGAACTCTAGAACAGGGTTTATAAATCGATACTCTCACACAAGAGCACTAGATGAGCTACAACCATTACTCGCCTCAACACATCATTATGCAACATGGGATGACCATGATTTTGGTCCTAATAATTCTGATGGAAGTTTCTGGTTAAAAGAAACTGCTTCTGAGATATTTAAACTTTTTTGGGGTAACCCAAATTATGATGTAACCGGTAAAGGTGGAATAACTGGTTTTTTTCAATGGGGTGATTTAGACTTTTTTTTAATGGATAATAGATATCATAGAACTTCAAATAATAATTTCACTGAAGATCGTCAACTACTTGGCAAAGACCAGATTGATTGGTTGATTAATGCCTTATCTTTTAGTCAAGCTCCTTTTAAATTTATAGCTATTGGAGGACAGGTGATAAGTAGTGGTGCTGTTTATGAAAATTATGCTACTTACCCTGAAGAAAGAAAATATTTATTGGATAAAATTAGAGAAGCAAAAATTGAAGGGGTTGTTTTTCTAGATGGTGATAGACACCATACTGTGTTGAGTAAAATGCAAGAGAGTGATGCTGTTTATCCACTGTATGATTTAACATGTTCATCTTTAACTGCTGGAGCTAATAAGGACGATGAATCTTATAATAAATACAGCTTAAAAGAAACACTAGTTGGTGTTAATAATTTTGGAATGCTAAATGTTACGGGTCCAGCAAAGGATCGTGAGCTAACTATAAAAATCTTTGATAAAGATGGCCAACAGCTATGGAAAAAATCAATAAAAGCAAATAATTTAAAATATAATTAATGAATAACAAATTAAAAAAAATCTTGCCAAATCTCATTTTGATTGGTCCAATTACCCTCTTTTTCTTTATCAAGTGGTATTGGGTATTATTACTATACAACATATTGTTTTCATTGTTTGGTTACATAACCTGGGCAGCTATGAAAAATAAACAAACAAATATTGGTGTAGTTCAGGCTATTGTATTTCCTCTTTTATTTAATGTTGTAGGGTTACTTTATATCGTGTTTGTAATGGCTGCTGCTGACGAAAAAGAAGAGAAAGAGAAGTTGATCAACCAGTATGAAAACATTGAAAAATTAAAAACCATTGCGAAGATGAATTTAGGAGGATTTGAATATATTAATAAAAATGAAGTTGAAATTAACTGGCTTTATGGCATAGATAAAGCTTTTGATTTCAATGAAAAAAGGTTTGAAAAAAACTTAATTTTTTATAAATATGAAGAAAAAGAGGGAGGAAATTGTCATGTTGTATTTAAAGGTGTAGAGAGTGAATTAGAGGCAAAAAAATTTATTGATCTAATAATAAGTCAAAATGGCGGTATGGCTAATTTTAAAAAACTTAATGATGTTAATCATTACAAATATATTTACAGGGGTGACTTATTCGAAATAAGCTACTTTAATACCACTGGAACTGGATGGGATGTGGATTATGCAGTAGAAATAGAAAAAGTTGAAAAATTTACAATTGTTGATAAGAGTTTAAAGGATGGAATTAATGAAAATGATATAAAGATTAGAAAAATGATAAATGGACTAGATAAAATATTATATAATGAAGGAGAAGGTCCTTCAAATGGAAGATTATGTGTTCGTCAAGATACTGATTCTTCTTTTGTTTTTGCTTATTTTGATGAACTTAATGAATCTCTCGATCTATTTAAAAAAATTGTAATTAATTATGAGAGAGATCATCAGGTTTTTCAAAAATCAAGTAAAATTTTAGATGAATTAATTAATAGTGGTGGAATTATTTTCAAGAATGATTTATTTAGACTACAGTTGATAAGAGAAAATGTAAAATATAAATTCTACATCACCGCTCCAAAAGGTTTTTATAACAAATTACTAGACCTAGATTAATTATTAAATATTGGCTAAGAAAAAACCCACTTAATAGTGGGCTTTTAAGAATATGTGATGTAGCGGTTAGCTTGCTCCCCCTCTTGGACTCGAACCAAGGACCCTCTGATTAACAGTCAGATGCTCTAACCAACTGAGCTAAGGAGGAATTTTGTGAAGGCAAATATAAATTTAATTTTTGGGTATTCAAATATGAGTAGTAATTATTAAGATACTGCTCTTACTACATCCATACCATTAGCATATAAAAATAGTGCTATAAGAAGGAAAAAACCTATGCCAGTAGCATACTCCATAAATTTATCACTAGGTTTTCTTCCACTTACCATTTCATATAAAACAAACATTACGTGTCCACCATCAAGTGCTGGTATAGGGAGAAGATTCATAAAGGCAAGAATTATTGAAAGAAGTGCTGTTGTTTCCCAAAATCTTTGCCAATCCCAAGTAGCTGGGAAAATTTTGCCAATCGTTCCAAAACCACCAAGCTGTGAAGCTCCTGCTTTGGTAAATACGTATTTAAATTGGGCAACATAATCATATAATGTCCAATATCCATAATCAAATCCAACAACAAGACTTTCAAAGAAGCCATAATCTAATTTTGTTGGTTTAATCATCTGCGACATTATATTCATGCCAACTAATTTTTCAGATGAATCAAAAGGAATTGTTACATCAAATAAGCTTCCGTTTCTTAAAATCTCCAGTTCCATATAATCAGCATTCACTGACTTACTATTTTCAAAATCATCATCGCCGTATATTTTGGAACCATTGACCCTTGAAATAATATCACCTTTTTGTAAACCTGCAAAGGATCCGGGCATATTTGGCAGTACAGAATCTATTACTAAGTCTGGAATTGGCATAAATGATAGCATTTGACCGGACTCCATCATTCTTGTCCCAATATCTTCAGGTATATTGATGATTCTTCTTTGTCCATTCTCGGATAGAACTTGGACCTCAGAAAGATTTCTCGTAAATAACATCTTGTTAATTTCAAATTGATCTACTAATTCTTTTCCATCAACAGAAATAATCTTATCACCATCATTAAACCCAACCTCTTGCATAACTTCAGAAACCTTAAATCCAGAATTAAGATTGTCCTGTGTTACAACAGTCTTGCCCCAAACAAACATAATCATCATGTAAAGTAAAAAACCAAGTATGAAATTTACAGTAACACCACCAAGTAAAATAATCAACCTTTGCCAAGCAGGTTTAGATCTAAATTCCCATTCCTTTGGTTCTTCCGAAGTGTGCTCAGTATCAAAACTTTCATCAACAATTCCTGAAATTTTAACATAACCGCCAAGAGGAAGTGTACCTATTCCAAATTCAGTTTCACCAATTTTTTTCTTAAATAAAGTAAATGGCCAATCAATAAATAAATAGAATTTTTCAACTCTGCAGCCAAATAACTTAGCTGGAATATAGTGTCCAAATTCATGAAGAATCACCAATATGGATAAACTAAGTATAAGTTGAAATGCTTTAATTAGAAATACTAGGTCCATAACTAAAATTGGATGTCAAAAGTAAACTTTTTTACTGTTACAAAAAAACTAAGAAAAAATATTTTAAATTTTATAAATGACTTAATTTTGAACCACTTATGATTAAAAGTTTTTTAAAAAGATACGGGCTGCTTATTGTTTTTTTTATTGTTTTTTCTGTTGTAGCTATTTCATCATTTAATTATGTGCAAACTCAAGAAAAAAAACTACCTATTTACAGTCCATCAATGGTTAGTGATGAATTAGTTGAAGAGGATTTGAGATATGTAAAAAAATATCATAGAATTAGTGATTTTTCTTTACTAAATCAAAACGGCAATAATGTGACTCAAGAGGATTATAAAAATAAAATTTATGTAGCTGATTTTTTCTTTACTACCTGTCCTGACATATGTCCAATTATGACAGGAAACATGTTGTATCTACAGGAAAATCTAAAAGACACGAATGTTATGTTAGCTTCATTTTCAGTAACACCTAAAATTGATACTGTTGAAGTTTTAAAAGAGTATTCAACGCTTAAAGGTGTTGATGATTCTAGATGGAATTTAATGACCGGAGATAAAAAACAAATATATGATCTAGCTAGAAAGTCATATTTAGTTGCTAAAGCAATTCCGGATGGTAAAAATCACGGTATGATTCATACTGAAAACTTTGTTTTAGTTGATAGAGATAAAAGAATTAGAGGATATTACGATGGCACAAATATTGAGGATATGAATAAGCTATTGGACGATATACAAATACTTATAAAATCATATGAAAATTCTTAATACTATGAAAATCGAATTTGAAGAAATAAGAAAAAGTAAATATTTCAAGTATATAGTTGCATTCGGAATAATCAAGAAAGTAATTCTTTTGGTCATGTTTCTTGTTCCCTTACTCTCATTTAGTCAGGAGCTTGTAATTGGTGAAGAAAGAGTTGAACCGGGAATTGTTTTAATTTTTGAGGGTGCAATAAAAGATGTAATTGAACCTAAATCAAATAACTTGAGTGTTGAAGAAACTAACGTTCATATTGAAGCTCGAGTGAATTGGGATTCTAATAATATCCCCGATGGAACACCTGCTGGCGGATTTATTCCTTATTTAAAAATAAGCTCTACAGTGCTTAATGAGAAAACTGGTCTTAAAACATTTATAGATCTAACTCCTCACATTAACTTGATAGATAATTTTCATTATGCTAGAAATATTTCACTTCCTGGCGAAATAGATGATTTGTATACCGTTGAGTTTAAAATTAACGCTCCTCATCAATTTGATTTAGCATTTCATAAAGATTGGATGGAAAAATTTGGTAAAGGTCTATTTAAAAATACGTCTTTCAAATATGAAAATGTAGATTTTGAGGAAATTGCAAAGGCTAATAGAGATTAGATTTTTTACTACATTTATCTAAATCAAAAATTATTATGAAAAAAATTCTATTTATACTGTGTATAGTGTTTGTTGGGTGTGAAACTAATCAAAATAGGGATAACGCTACTTGGTCGTTTGACTCATCAACTGGTGATTACATAGAGTGGCAAAGCGAAAATGATTTTGCCAATGAAATGACAAATGCTGGATTTGTTCATTTATATAATGTCGAAAGAGAAAAGGCAATGGTATATTTTGAGAAAGCTCTTGAATATGACCCATCACTCTTTGGCCCTCATGTAGTTCTCGCTGGGCTTTCAGAAAATGGATCTGAAAAGCAAAATATGCATATTCAAAAAGCCAAAGAAAATGTTGCAGACAACAATGAAACATCTAAAATTTTTGTATCACTTCTTGATTTAGAAAAAGGTGGAAATTGGCCTCTAGTCACACAAGGAGCTCACGATGTTTGGGCATCAATGAGAGAAATTGAACCTAAAGGAAAACTGATTCATTACTATTATGCTTTTACAATTCCGGGAATGGAAAATAAAATTAAGGAAATGGAAGGTTTACTTTCTGAACTTAGAGATGGAGTTGGAGAAAATGAATCATTGGCTGTAAGTGGTGATCATGATTTCATGATAGCTCCCATAATAAATACATTAGGTTATTTTTATTATAATCTAGGTGATAAAGAAAAGGCAAAATCATTATTTGAGGAGTATATTGAATTATACCCAAATGGTTACAACTCTTACGATTCAATGGGGGAATTTTACTACAATGAAGGCGATATGGAAAATGCTATGAAATTTTATTCAAAAGCGAAGGAAATGTATCCTAGTGCAGTTTCTGCCAATACAATGATTGGTGAAATTAGTAAATCATAAATCAAATTACTCAATTTAAAATTCCTAACGGTAGAATGGATAAATAACGTAAATCGTTATTTATTCCATTGCCGTGGGTGGCTAGTCCATTACCTCTAAAATCATATCAATTTCAACTGCAATATTTGATGGAAGTGAGCCCATGCCTACAGCAGCACGAGTGTGCTTTCCTATATCACCAAAAACCTCAACAATTAAGTCGGAACAACCATTAACAACTTTAGGATGATCAGTAAAATTTGGAGCTGCATTAACCATTCCTGTTACTTTAAGAACTCTTTTAACTTTCTTTAAATCTCCTACTGAAGCTTTTACGGTAGAAATTAAATTTATAGCTGTAATTCTTGCAGCCTCATAGCCTTGTTCAATTGTTAAATCATAACCTAATTTACCTTTGATATAATTACCATCATTTTTTAGTGGACCCTTCCCTGATATAAATAATAGATTTCCAGACCTTACACTATTTACATAGTTAGCAACGGGGCTAGATGGGGTTGATAGTTCAATTCCTAATTCTTTTAGTTTTGATTCTGGATCATAATTAGAATCTGTTTGAGTCTCTACAGGCTCACATGCAACCATTATTAATGAAAGTAGGAATATGTATATAATTTTATTTGTTTTCATTTTACGAATTTTTTGAATTTTCTAATATGGATTTTATTTTTTGTGAAACAATAGTTTCTTGACCTGGAACCATCATCCAAGTTGTTATTCCAACGCTGTTTTTATCTCCCACTGTCTGAATAGAAGGATCCCCATCTCTGAGTTGCTTTCTTAACTGATCAGGTGAAATTTTAAGTTTATTTTGATCCCATTTAATTCTAAGTGTGGGTACACAATTTGCATATGCTGGAACAGAAATTTTTGTCTCTACATCACCGACTGACTTTGCCGCATCAGCAATCATATTAATTTGATCTTCCCAAACTTTCCACTCGGCATCATGATCCCTGCTTAAATAAAGTTCAAGTGCGGCGAGCATTCCAAGGACTTCCTCTTTATTAACTTTCATTCCTCTTCCTATTGTTTCGCCTCTGGGCGGTGTGTGTAATCTTGCAGCTTCAATATACTCTCTCTTACCAAGTAATAAACCTGCACTTTGCGGTCCTCTCAATCCCTTACCACCTGAAAATGCAACCATATCAAATCCCATTTTAGTAAATCTGAACAAATTTTCAACTGGTGGGATATCTGCAGCACAATCAATAAAAGTTGGAATTTTATGCTTCTTTCCTAATGCTACAAATTCTTTCCATTTAATTTCACCTCGACCTGTATTAGCATTTAGAAACCATAACATAGCTGTTTTTCTATTTATTGATTTTTCAAGCTCCTTAGCAGTTTTAACTTTTACAAGTTTTGCTCCAACATTTGTTAGTGCTTGTGCATAACCTATAGTGTGGCTTTCTTGTAAAATTACCTCGTTTTTCATACCCTTAGTATTGGGTAATTGTTTAACTTTTTGTTGATCTTTTCCGCACATAACTCCAGCCATTGCAATACTCATAGCTCCAAAGCATCCAGAGGATACTGTGGCGTATTCACAATCTAATAAGTCTGCTATTCTCTCTCCGACCTTGTCCTGTAACTCATCCAAATTAACATATTGTAATGCACCATAGTTAATTGCTTCAATTACTTCTTTAGGCATTAAAGAACCTGTCATTGAAGTATAAGTTCCAGCTGCATTAATGAATGTTCTAACTCCTAATTCTTTGAAGTAATCGCGAGAAAAATTAGTTGTTAAATTATTTACAACACTGCTTGATGCCGTCAGCTTTTCTGGTGACAAAAGAGCTCCGATGAAAGGAACAGATACTAATGATTTGATTGCTTTTCTTCTAGATGGCATAACTTTAATTTTAATCTAATGCTGCAATACAGTCAATTTCAACTAATGAATTTCCTGGAACTCCACCATATGTTGCGACTGTTGTTCTAACCGGTGGATTAGGTCCAAACCTACCGCGGTAAACTTCGTTCATAGCTTTATAGTCAGCTAAGTCGGCTAAATAAACATTTACTTTTAACACTTTTTCCATTGAGGAACCATTCTTTTCAAGCGCTTTTTGAATTTCCTTCAACACATGATCAGTATGTGCTTTAATATCACCATCAAAATGAGCTCCCTTTCCAGCAATATATAAAGTGTTTCCATGTTTTACTGCACCAGAAAAAAGAGGATGTTGTTGACTTTTAACAATCTCTCCAACAATTTTCTTTTTTGGTTTTTCACCAGCTTTAATACTAGAGAATCCAAAAATACCTGCTATTCCGATTCCTAATTTTTTTAATGCTGATCTTCTTTTATTTACTTTTTCCATAACTTAATTTTTTACCACATTCTTTTTTTAATTAATTCTTTTATTTGCTCTTTTGGAACAGGTAATTCATCAATCTTATCCCTAATCCATTTTGAAAAATCTTTTTCAATTTCATCAGACCATTTATTGTCAATTTGACCTGGATTATAAACACCCTCTTTTAATCTCGTAATTCCAAATAAATCTCTTAATCTAACAACCTCTGAAGTTATTACCACTTGTTCTGCTAGATGTGATGGGATAAATATTACTCCTTCTTTTTTTGCTAGAACTACATCTCCAGGCATAACTGTTGCTGCTCCAATTCTTATCGGATAATTAATACTTAGTAGCATAACTTCTGTTAAAAAAGAAGGATGCCAACCCCTAACAAAAGCATTAAACCCATCAATCTCAGAAAGGCCTTCTAAATCTCTACTTGATGCATTAAATACAACCCCAGTCTTTGATTTTGCATAAATAGAATTACCAAGATTATCACCAATCAATGTTCCATCTACAATTTTCCCAAAACCATCTGCAACATAAACATCGTATTCAACCAATCGGTCTATAGGCCAAGAATTTGTGTTACCAATTTCACCATTTTTTAAGCCCTCATTTTTTATGTGATCAGAAACATCTGGTCTATTAGGCATATACTGAACAGTGAGTGCCCTTCCAACAAATGGTACGTCATCATGTAGAGGTTCCCATCCACCTTCAAACTGATTATGATATCCTTCATTTCTTAGTACACCCCAAGCTTCCTCAATTGTAACACTTTTCATTCTCTCAAGAACATTAGTGGATACTTTTGGTCTTCCGTCATCAAACCTTTCACCATCCCAATTACTTGTCAAAGATTTCATTTGCTCAACACTTAATCCTTGTGAAAAAGAAAAACTAAGAGTTAAACAAAATATTAGGTTTAATAGATTATTAATTTTTAAATTTTTCATCTTATTATTTTTTTGGTTCTTTATCTCTCCACCATGTTGCAAGTGATGATCCAGATATATTCATCCAAGGTCCAAATATTGCTGGAGCAAGTCCTACAGTTGATATTTTACCCATCTCCAGCGCTATTCCAGTAGCTAATCCTCCGTTTTGCATTCCGACTTCAAAAGCTATTGTTCTACAATCTTGCTCACTCATTCCAAATATCCTACATCCCCAGTAACCAAATACATATCCAAGTAAGTTATGAATTATTGCCGCAAGAATCAATAGTAAACCAATTGAGAGTAAATCATCACGACCTGCAGCAGTAATAATCATAATTATAAATCCAATCCCAGCCATAGAAATTATAGGCATTGCCTTATCCAACCACTTTGCTTTTCCATGAAAAAAATAATTGAAAATCAAACCTAGTAAAACAGGAACAATTACAATTTTAAATATGCTAGTCATCATAGCTAGAAAATCAATTGGCACAAAAGAACCAGCCAATGTTTTCATTAAAAATGGAGTCATTATTGGTGCTAATAATGTTGCAACTGCAGTAAGCGTAACTGATAGAGCAATATTTGCTTTTGCAAGGTATGCCATAACATTAGATGCTAATCCACTTGGTGATGATCCTATTAAAATTATGCCAGCAGCAATTTCCAATGGAAAATTAAATAATGATGCTAATGAGAATCCAAGAATTGGCATAATTGTAAACTGACAAACTAATCCAATTAAAACACCTTTGGGCATTTTGATAACACCATAGAAATCTTTAAAACTCATAGCTGTACCCATTCCAAACATGATAATTTGAAGTAATGGAACAATTAATGTTTTGAATTCAAAACCATTATTTTCAATAAAATATTCAGGATAATACATTGACATAGCAACAGCTGCGAATATCAAAACTGTAAATGTAAAACCTTTATATTTTTTTGTTCTATTAATTCCTAATGCTAAAAAAAGTAAAAAGAATATTGTACTAGGACCTGTTTGTTCAGGATTCCCTGAAAACAACATATATAATGTAATAGCAAGTGAAATAATTGAGATTGAGAAAAATATCTTATTTAAAATTTTCATAATTATTCGTTCCAAAATTTATTTGAGATACCATTTAGATCATAAACAATTTGGCCATCTTTAATTGTTAGCTCACACTCAAGTTTTTTATCACCTTTTATTTTTTTGTCTTTAGTATCTACAAAGCCAAATTGACCAGTTCTTAAGTTTAAAATAACTAGGTCTGCGACAGAACCTACACTTAAATTTCCTAAATCATTTCTTTTAATAACCTTGGCTGCATCCCAGGTTGTCGCAGTTACAACCTCACTTAAATCTAAACCTATATTTAAAAACTTGGACATAACATTAAGTAAATCTTTCATTCCTCTATTCATACTTCCTGTATGAAGATCAGTACTTATAGTGTTTGGCTTTAATCCCTGATCTATAGCTGGGATTGCTTGAGAAAAAGCAAAACTACCACCACCATGACCAACATCAAAAATAATCCCTCTTTCTTGAGCTTTTTTAACAAAGGGGAAAAGCTTATTATTTCCATCAACTATTGACATTCTTCCTAAAACATTAGCATATGTGTGGGTAAAAATATCTCCAGGTCTGAGTTTATTAAGAAGCAAACTATCTAAAGGCATTAAAGGCTTACTTCCACCAAAATCAATCATGACAGGGACATCTGAAATTTCTCCCGCTTTAACTACTCTATCTACTGGTAGCCAGTTGTAACCATTAAAATGAGCCAATTTTATACCGACAATTTCATTCGGGTATTTTTTTACAATTTCAGCTGTCAACTCTGCATTCATGTCGTCAATATTCTGTTCAACTGCTCCACCCTGCATACCAAAACCAACAATATTGAGAAATGATAATACTCTTGTTTGTGATCTGTCAATTACCTGATTTTTGAAAACTTCAAAATTTCTCCAGCCTGCTCCACCAACATCAACTATAGTTGTAATTCCAGACCTAAAAGAAAAACCATCAGGTGGGAGTGCTGAAAAACTATTACTTAAATACCTATTAGGAATTGTACCATGAAAGTTGTGACTATGTATATCAATTAATCCAGGTACAACTATAAGACCAGAAGCATCAATAACTCTTTTAGCATTTTTTGCATTTATTTTTTTGTCAACTGAAACAATTTTATTTTTTGAAATAGCAATATCATAGACATCATCAATTTTATTTTTTACATCAATTACATGTCCATTTTGAATGAGTATGTCATAATCTTGGGATGAAATTGAAAAACAAAAAAGAAGAAAAAAAACTGATGTTTTTATGAATTTGATTTTACTCATCTTTATTGTTTTTAAGTTGATTTGAACTTCTATATTTTTTTACTTCATCAGTTGTAATTTCGGAGGCTTGATTACCAAAATTAGTTCTAATATAAGTTAAAACATCTGCTATCTGGTCATCTTTTAAAAATTTATGATGAGGCATTACACCATCATATATCAATCCATTTACTTCAATTTCTCCCTGAAGACCATTGATTAATAAATCAATCAATCTTTCCTTATCTCCAGTAACCCAGTCGGCACCAGCTAATGGTGGGAATCTAGCTGAATCACCCTTTCCATCCGATTGATGGCATGATACACAGAATGTATTGTAAATACTTTGACCAGGAATATTATTATCCGATTTAATAATATCATTTACAATATGTGGATTAGCAAAATGACTTAATATTTTTCTGCTTTGCATTGTTTTAAGTTGCTTATCCCCAAACTTTTTCTTGTTTCCTGTAAAATTAATTTTCCAGATTCTACCCTTTCTACTGTCAGCGATAAACATCGATCCATTCTCAGAAAAAGCGATTCCCATTGGTCTGTATTTTGCATCTCTTGTATTTACAATCGGATCAACTTGTGCAAACCCATCTGCAAATATTTCATATTCACCAATAGGTTTACCATCTTTGAATGGTACAAAACCTACAAAATATCCTGATTGTGGATAAGGAGCTCTGTTAGTTGAGCCATGAAAAGCAACAAAAGCCCCATTTCTATAACGTTCTGGGAAACCATCACCATCATAAAAAACTAAATCGTTTGGTGCCCAATGACCTGGAAATCCAATTATCGGATCCTTAAATTGATCGCATCTACCTATAATTTTTCCATCACCACCATACTCAGGTGCTAAAACTTTTTTGTTTTGCATTTGATCATAATAACAATATGGCCAACCAAAATCATCGCCCATTTCTATTTCAACAAACTCTTCCGATGGTAAAAGTGCGCTTTCCCATTTGCTAAAATGATTTGGCCAAAGCCTAGCTAAATCATCTCTACCATGTACTACAGCATAAAGTTTTTTATTAGATTTACTCCAGTCCATCGCAACTATGCTTCTAAGACCTGTTGCAAATAACTGCCCATCCTTCTGAGTTTGATTTAATTTATCAGCTTTAAATTTCCAAATTCCTCCATGTCTTAATAAATCTGGACAAGGATCTCTACCAGGAATTAATGGTGTTCTTTTAGGATCTTGACAAGCATTATTTGGTGATCCAAAAGGGACATATATAAATCCTTCATCATCAAAAGCAATTGGTTTTGCAATGTGTTCATGGGAACCATGTTCATGATCATCAATTACTATAATTTCTGGTTTTGAGGATGGAACAAGGTTTTTATCATCTAGCTTGACACGGTAGACAGTTAGTTGAGAACTGTAATATAAATAGCCTTTATGTATTCTTGATCCAGTTGAGTAAGAGCCTCTTTGAGGATTATGATATTGACCAAATTTTACAATTGAATCTGCATAACCATCATGATTGTTATCCCTAACGGCTGCCAGTATACCATCATCACTTTGTCTTCTGAACTTAACATATAAATCACCATTTTTTTTAACAGCCATATGCCTAACACTTTCAGCAATACTGTCCACATAAACAGTAGAAACAAACCCATCAGGGAGATTTATAATTGGATTATAATTATTGTTTTGACATGAATAAATAAAAAGCAGTGTTATTCCAAAAAAAAATTTTATGATTTTGAAAAATTTTATATTCATGATAGACCTTCTACATAAAAATAATTTTTTTAAATTACAATAAAAAATGAACTATAATCTCAGTAAATTTCTTAGCCTTATAGCTATTGTACTTGTTAATCTTTCTTGCGAGACTAAAGAAGTTTTATATCAAGCTACCGATTTTGCATATGTAGGTGAATTTACTAGAGGTTTAGAGGGTCCAGCAGTAGATAAATATGGAAATCTTTATTTTGTAAATCCACATAAAAATGGTTCAATTGGTAAAGTTGACACAAATGGAAACTTTACTGTTTTTATAGACCAACTTCCAAATAACAGTGTTGCAAATGGGATTAGGTTTGGAAAAAATCAAGAGATGTTTCTTGCAGATTACACTGGTCATAACGTTTTGATTATTGAAAAAGATGAAAAAATTGCTAGCGTTTATGCTAATGATTCAACTATCAATCAACCTAATGATTTAGCAATATGCTGTGATAATTTATTATTTGCTTCCGATCCAAGCTGGAAAACTAGTAGCGGTAATCTATTAAAGATAAAAGATGGTGAAATTACCTATCTAGAGAGGAATATGGGAACAACTAATGGAATCGAAGTTAGTCCTGATGAAACTAAATTATATGTTAATGAAAGTGTTCAAAAAAACATATGGGTTTATGACCTTGATTATGATGGTAATATTTCAAACAAGAAATTATTTTATTCATTCGAAGATTACGGGTTAGATGGAATGAGATGCGATAATCAGGGAAATTTATATGTCACAAGACATGGTAAAGGAACTATTTTAAAATTATCAAGTGAAGGAAAACTTTTAAGAGAAATAAAATTAAAAGGAAAAAAGCCTTCAAACCTTGCATTTGGTGGAAATGATGGAAAAACCATATATGTAACATTACAAGATAGAGGATATATTGAAAGCTTTAGAGTTGATAATGCTGGTAGAACATTTAATCAATCCCTTTTGGGTTCTCTAAATTATATTGTTACTAGTGCAACCTCAGCTTCTCCCACATATGAATAAAAAAACTTTCCTATTTGTTTTTTTTATTTTTTTAGCGTGTGATGTTTCCAGTGAAAAAATTTTGATTCACAATGTTAATGTAATTGATCCTTTAGATGGAATTTCCAAGAACACTAATGTTGAAATTTCAAATAATAAAATTTCAAGTGTAGGTAAAAAAACTTCATTTTTTTATTCAAAAAAAATTGATGGAAGTGGTAAATACTTAATTCCAGGATTATGGGATAGTCACGTTCACCTTTATTTTGATCAAGAGTTGGCGAAAGATATGCCTATGCTATTTTTAAAATTTGGTATTACTAGTATTAGGGATACTGGAGGAGATTTTAATTTTTTGGATAGTATAAAGAAGCTTTCAGAAAAATATTCCAAAAGCTATCCACGCTTAAAAATATCAGGACCCTTAATTGACGGAAAATTTAATGTTTATAATGGTGAAAGGCTTCCAAATCTTTCAGTTAAAACAGAAAACGTTAAAGAAACTGAAAATGTTGTAAACAAACTAATTGCAAGTGGGGCTGATTTTTTAAAAGCCTACGAAATGTTATCGCCTGAGCAATTTGAAATTATAATGAAAATTGCAAAAAAGAAAAAAATAAATGTAACTGGACATATTCCACTTAGTATGGATATTGAAACAGCTTCAAATCTAGGTTTAAATAGTCTAGAGCATATAAAAAACTTGGAGCTATGGGCTACAAAAGATAAAAATGAACTTTTGAAAGTGAGAAGAGGTATGATGAAAAACACAAGAAATTTAAGTGGCTTGAACTTAAGGGGAATGATTCATAATACTCAAAAAAATTATGCAATTAATAATTTAGATAAAGATGAAACTATAAAAATATATGAGGCTTTAGCTAAAAATAATACATGGCAGATTCCTACTATTTCAATTTATAAAGTTCCTATTTATAAAATTTTTAAAGATGATTACTGGATTGAAAACTTAAAATACCTACCAGAAAAAACTAGAGAAATATGGGAAGAAAGAATTAACTTTTCAAATAAGAATATAAATCCAAAACAGAAAGATTTTTCAGACTGGGTACAAAGAACTACAAAAGAGATGCATGATTATGGTATTGAATTTATGGCAGGAACCGATACTCCTTTAGGATTTTTGATTCCAGGTTTTAGTTTACATATCGAATTGGAATTGTTAGTTGAAAGTGGAATGAGTGAACTGGACGCCATAAAGACAGCGACAATTAATCCGTCCAGATACTTTAATATGGAAAATTATCTCGGCTTAATCAAAGAGGGATACATCGCAGATTTAATATTACTAAATACTAATCCACTTGAAAATATAAAAAACACTTTGGATATATCTTTAGTTGTAAAGGATGGAAAGGTTTATGAAGATCCCTTAAAAATAGATTGATTAACCAAGAGCAACATCAAGACTCATCATCACAATGAAGCCTGCAATTAAACCCATTGTAGCCAAATCAGTGTTCCCACCTCTTTGACTCTCAGGAATAACTTCTTCAACAACAATAAAAATCATTGCCCCTGCAGCAAATGATAATGCATAGGGTAAAATAGGCCAAACTAATATTACTAGCGCTGCGCCAATCACGGCAAATATTGGTTCTACTATTGCTGAAAGCTGTCCCCATATCCATGATTTTTTTCTACTAAAACCTGCTCTTCTAACAGGCATAGAAACAGCAAAACCCTCAGGGAAATTTTGAATTCCAATACCAATACCCAAAGCAACAGCAGCACCTAATGAATAAACATTAGCAAATTCTGGTATGACTAATGCACCAAAAGCAATACCAACTGCCAAACCCTCAGGAATATTATGAATTGCAATAGCTAGCACCAACAAAGAAGTTTTTTTGAGATCTGTTTTTGGTCCCTCAGCTTCATCTAATTTTCCAAAGACATGCAGGTGAGGAATAGCCTTATCAATAAAAAACATGAATAATGCTCCTATAAAAAATCCAATGGCTGGCGGTAAAAAAGGAGGTAAACTAGATTGCCCTAATTCATTTTGAACTTCAACTGCATCAATTGCAGGTGCTATTAGTGACCAAAAACTTGCTGCAATCATTACTCCACCAGTAAAACCTAAGGCCATATCAAGAACTTTTCTATTGGAGGTTTTAAATAAAAAAACCAGAGCAGCTCCAAAAGCAGTCATAATCCATGTAAAAAGACCCGCGTATAGAGCCTGCATTATTGGACTTGATTGAGACTGGAAAAATTCTAATATAAATTCCATTGATTTAATTTATTTGAAACTTTCAGAGTTTTGAAAGTCATTTCTTGTTCACAGGGTCAAATATATAAATTAATAATCTCTTAAGAGAAGCTTATTGCATATATCTATAAGACCTTTTTTATCATCATTATTGATGTTCAATTTTTCAATCAAACTAATAGCTTTAGATGAATATTCTTGTGATAATTTTCTTGTTTTAATATTGACCTCTTTGTCTTTATAAAGAGAGGTAATTTTTTCAACTTTGGTGAGATCTTCAAGCTTATTATCATCATAAATTTGATCTAAAAAATGGGAATCTTCTGATGAACTTATGTCCTTATAAACATGGTACATCACTGTTTTTTTTCTTTTTATAACATCTCCCCCGATTTTCTTACCAATTAGTTTCTCATCACCAAATAAATCTAAATAGTCATCTTGAATTTGAAATGCCAGTCCTAAATTCAAACCTATATCATAGAGCAACTCTAAATCAGTTTCAGAGGCATTATTTACAATACCCCCCATCTTCAATGAAGACCCTAGAAGCACCGCAGTCTTATATTGGATCATTTGGATGTAATCTGAAAATTTCAAATCTTTTTCTTTTTCAAATTCAATATCTAGCTGTTGACCTTCACAGATTTTCAAAGCTGTATCATTAAAAATCTGAAGCAATTTTTTTTGAATTTTAGATTCATAATTTTCTAAACATTTGTAAGCTAATATTTGCATAGCATCACCAGAAAGTATTGCTTGATTAACATTCCATTTTATATGTACGGATTCATTTCCTCGTCTAATTTTTGATGAGTCCATAATATCGTCATGTACTAATGTGAAATTGTGAAAAACTTCATTTGCTAATGATGCTGGTAATGCATTTTGAATATCATCACTATATAAGCTACTTGAAATAAGAGTTAGTAGAGGTCGAACTCTTTTTGATGGAAGTTTTAAAAAATATTTGATGGGTTCATAAACTGCATTATCATTTAAATCGTTTATAAAAGTCTCAATATAATCTTCAAATAATTTAATATGGTCTTTAAAACCTTCCATTATAATAAATGCTAAAATACATTATATAAATATTAAAAAGGTAAATTAGAGGTTTAGAAACTTATCAAACTTGTTTAGTTTTTATAGTTTCTTTTAGATATTTGTAAAATATGTACAGAAGTCATAATTGTGGAGAGCTAAAAATTAGTGATGTTGGTAAGAATGTTAAGCTTGCTGGATGGGTTCAAAAAATTAGAAACAAAGGGTTTTTAATTTGGATTGATCTTAGAGATAGATATGGGATAACACAGCTTATTGTTAATTCTGAAAAAAGTTCAAAAAAAGTTATAGAATCAGTAAAAGATATTGGTAGAGAATTTGTAATTCAAGTTGAAGGAGAGGTAATTAAAAGAGAGGCAATTAATAAGAATATATCAACTGGTGAGATTGAAATTTTAGTTTCAGAAATATCTGTTTTAAACTCATCTAAACTTCCTCCTTTCACAATTGAAAATGATACTGACGGTGGAGAAGAGTTGAGAATGAAATATAGATATTTAGATTTAAGAAGATCTATTCTCAAGGACAATATTATTTTTAGAAATGAACTAACATTTCAAGTTCGTAAATATTTAAAAGAGCAAGGATTCATTGATATTGAAACTCCATATTTAATTAAATCCACCCCTGAGGGAGCAAGAGATTTTGTAGTACCTTCAAGAATAAATCCAGGTGAGTTTTATGCCCTTCCCCAATCACCTCAAACATTTAAACAACTACTAATGGTTTCAGGATTTGACAAATACGTTCAAATTGTAAAATGTTTCAGAGATGAAGATTTAAGGGCTGATAGACAACCTGAATTTACTCAAATTGATTGTGAAATGTCGTTTGTTAATCAAGAAGATGTTCTAAATACTTTTGAAGGTTTAGTACAAAATTTATTTAAAGTTTGTATTGGTGCGTCTTTAGAAAAATTCGATCGTATATCTTACAGCGATGCGATGGAACTTTACGGATCAGACAAACCTGATACACGATTTGGAATGCAGTTTGTAAACCTCTCAGAAAAGGCTAAAGGAAGTGGTTTCAAAATTTTTGATTCTAGTGAATCTATTTATGGATTTAATATTGAAAACGGAGAATCTTTTTCAAGAAAAGAGATTGATTATTACACTGATTGGGTGAAGAGGCCTCAAATTGGTGCGCTCGGTTTGATTTGGATAAAACACAATCACGATGGGACAATCAAATCTTCTATTGATAAATTTTTTAATGAAGACCAACTAAAATCAATGACAGGTTCAAAAGCTGGTGATCTAACTTTTATAATTTCTGGGGACAAGAAAAAAACATTGACACAGCTCGGTTCATTAAGAATACATGTTGCTGAAAAATTAGGTCTTCGTGATAAAAATAAATTTAACGCATTATGGGTAACTGACTTTCCTATGTTTGAATGGGATGAAGATTCTAAAAGATATCATGCAATGCATCACCCGTTTACATCACCAGTTGAAAATAAAATTGGGGAAGATCCTGGATCAACTCTAGCCAATGCTTATGACCTTGTAATTAATGGTAATGAAATAGGTGGTGGATCAATAAGAATTCATGATCAAAAACTTCAAGAAGAAGTTTTCTCAATTTTAGGATTTTCAAAAAAGGAAGCATTTGATCAATTTGGGTTTTTATTAGAAGCATTTAATTATGGTGCACCTCCACACGGCGGAATTGCATTTGGATTAGACAGGCTAGCTGCTGTAATGAATGGTGAAGAATCAATTAGAGATTACATAGCATTTCCTAAAAACAACAGCGGCCGTGATGTTATGATTGATAGTCCATCTAAAATTGATAAAGATCAACTGGATGATTTAAATATAAAGCTCAAGTAATTGTTTACTAGAATCCTACTTTACATAATTTTTATTCTTGATCTTGCTCTATTATTTTTTGGTTTGTTTAAAAAAAACACAGACTTAGAGTTGGGCGAAAAATTAATTGGTAGTAGCGTTCTTATTTTTTGCTTTTTATTATTGCCTATTTTCCTTTATCATAGATATCGAAAAAGGAATTTAGAAGACTATATGTATAAGGACTAAAGTTTTTTAAGTTTTCTTTTTTTTATAAAAAAAGCATCTATTATTAGTTTACACTCATTTGATAAAACACCATAAGAAACTTTTGTTTTAGGGTGTAATGTAGTCTTTAGTTTTCTATATCCCCTGTGAGGGTCACTTGCTCCAAAAACTAGCCTTGTTAATTGAGCCCAATACATAGCTCCTGCACACATTTGACATGGTTCCAAGGTTACATATAATGTACAATCCTTTAAATATTTTCCTCCTAAATAATTTGCTGCAGATGTTATAGCTTGCATTTCTGCATGAGCGGTTACATCATTTAACGTCTCTGTAAGATTATGAGCTCTAGCAATAATTTTATCATTTGAAACAATTACAGCACCAACTGGAACTTCATCTTTTTCAAAAGCAAATTTTGCCTCAGCAATTGCTTTATTCATAAAAAAAATATCTTTTTCTTTTTGATTCATTAGCTTAATTTTTTGTACCATTCAAGTGCTAAACCATCGGTTAAGCTAGCTATAAAACAACTTACATCTAAAAGACTAGAATATAAGTCAGTTTCTTTATTTAAATATTCTTTTGGTATACATTCAAGAGCTAATTCGTCAAAGGCATTAACCTTATCATCTCTCCAATTTATTACTGAATTTGTAAAGGTTTTTAGAAGAAAATTTAAAACCTTATATCCTGTGAGTTCTTTTTCAATTACTTCTTTAGATTTATAAACTTTTTCAACACTAATATCAATTATACCCTCCATTTGAGCTTTGAAATTACTTGTTGACATTAAAGATTTATCAAATGATCCATCTAAAATTTTCTCTTCATTTTCAATATATATTTTAACTGCTTCATTGATTAAAGTATTTATTGCTAAAGCTCTTAAGTATGCAATTCTCTGAGACTTTAATCCCATTTTGGAATACTTTTCTTTGTCGATTGAATCCTTAACTAATTTTACCAAATACTCTAAAGCATATTCTTCCGGAATCCAATCTAAATTTATTCCGTCCTCAAAATCAATTAATGTGTAACAAATATCATCTGCTGCCTCGACTAGATAAGCAAGTGGATGTCTATTATAATTTGAGTCTCCAACTTTTAATCCAAGCTCACTTGCAACTTCATCAAAAAAATCATACTGATTAGAAAAGAACCCGTACTTTTTATCTTTAATATTTTTGGTTGGCTGCTCAGGTAAGGAGGCTTTTGGATATTTTGTGAATGCTCCTAGGGTTGCATAGCTTAATCTCAAACCACCTGGTGATCCAATTTTACTTTCTGTTAATATTTTAAAACCATTGGCATTTCCCTCAAAATTACATAGGTCATTATACTGAACTTTTGTTAACTCACTTTTATATTTTTGTCCGTCTCCAATTTTAAAAAAATCTCCTATTGAAGATTCACCGCTATGTCCAAAAGGAGGATTACCTATGTCATGTGCTAAACAAGCGGCTGCTACAATACTTCCAAAATCGTTTACTTGAAATCCATGAGTTTGATTTAAGTAAGGATATTTATTTAATATATGCTGACCAACTGTCCGTCCTAGACTTCTACCAACAACAGAAACTTCTAGACTATGAGTAAGCCTAGTGTGAACAAAACTGGTTTTAGAAAATGGTACAACTTGAGTTTTGTCTTGTAGAGTTCTAAAAAATGAAGAAAAAATAATTCTATCATAGTCAACATCAAATCCAACTCTAGTTTCATCTTGCTCAGATCTTAGCCTTTTTAAACTATCCCCATGTCTTTTTAATGATAAAAGGTTTTCCCATTTCATATACGCAATTTAAATATTTTTATAATTTGACTTTCATCAATCGTGCACTTGAGCTGCTGCTCTCATCCTCAGAAGTTATCCAAAATGTTGTAGGATCTATAATTTTTATTGACTCAACTTGTGTTTTGCCTATTGGAATTTTGTAAGTGTCAATTTTATGATTTTGATAATTAAGATTAAAATCATTTATAACCTGGATGTAGTAATCATCAAATAAAATGGTTGATGTTAGAGCAAGGGTATTTGTTTTTTTATCAAAATCAGCTCCAGTAACTATTGATTTAGTATCTATACTGCCTATTTTTTTTGCTTTGAAATTACCGGCTTTTTTGGGTAATGAATAAATTTCAGTAATTTTTTTTAATTTATTTTTTGTGAAAATTATAAGGTTTTTATCTATGGAAATAAGTGCCTCCGCATCATATTGTGATGAACGATAAATTGTAGTAAACTTTTTTTGTTCTGGATATGAAAAATTAATAATTTCTGATTCATTTATGTTTTCAGCAATAGGGATTTTAATTATTGACAGATTCTTTCTAGTATCATAATTATTTCCAAAATCAGCTATATATATGAATTCATCATCAACGGCTAAACTTTCCCAGTCATTATTTTTACAACACTCTATTTTTCTCTCTTTTACAATATTTCCATTTTTATCCAAGTAAAATAAAATAGGATTGTTACCTGAATCATTAATTGTAATTAATTGATTGCCTATAATTTCTAAACCAGAAGTCTCATCTAATTTTTTAGATAGATTAATATCCTGCACTACGTTCTGTGAAAAAATTATAGCATTTGTAAAAAGAAAAATAATAATGTAAAAAAATTTAAGCTTCATTCTTAACGTTAACTTAACATTAGTTATTAATTCAAGACAGATATTTGTATCAACAAAACTAAAACAATGAATACAAGAAAATTATCTTTCACAATCTTAGTGATTTTTTTTAGTCTTAATATTTACACTCAAGATACAAATAAGGGTGATATTTTTTCTACTATATTTTGGAATTATAATACAGATTTATCATCTGGATCTAGTAAAAAAAATTCCTTTGAAGTCAAAAGAGTTTATTTAGGATACAAATTTAAAATAGATGATAAAATATCTGCTAAAGTAACATTTGACATAGGAAAAAATAGTGCTGGAAGTGATTATACTGCATTTTTAAAAACTGCTCAAATTGACTGGAGCTTAAAAGATAATTTTAAACTTAGTTTTGGTATGATAGGGAATAAACAATTCAAGTATCAAGAATCCATTTGGGGATATAGATATCTATATAAAACATTTCAAGATGAGAATAAATTTGGAAGCAGTGCCGACTTAGGAGTTAATGGAGAAATTAAAGTTTCAAAAAATTTAAAAATGAATTTATTTATGTTAAATGGAGAGGGTTATAAAAATATCCAAGACGATGATGGATATATGAAAATTGGTGGAAATTTAATATATGAAATTAGCAATGGATTATCCTTAAAATTATATTATGACTCAGAACCAGGTACAGCTAGAGATGATACCAATGATAAATTTAATGTTACAAATATTGGTTATTTTATTGGTTATGATAAAAATAAAACCAGAGTTGGATTGGAGTATAATGAGATGTTAAATGCAAAAACATACAAAGATCCATTTAGTGACCACAACCTTTCAGGATTTTCTGGATATATTTCTCAAAATTTTTCTGAAAATTCCAGTGTATTTTTTAGATACGATTCTTTAGAATCAAACATACTTTCAGGTAACTCTGACCCTTGGAACTCAGGTAAAGATGGTAAACTTATGATTTTAGGATACGAGCATGTCGTCACTAAAGGATTTAAGCTCAATTTAAATTATAGAAACTATAATTACAATGATAATTCAATTAATAATAAATCTATGGTATTTATAAATGCCGAAATAAAAATATAATTATGAACTTACTTAACTTTCAATTACTTTTAGGAAACGATTTACTAACAAACTTCGTTGATAATATGGATGTGTATTTTATAATGATTGTCGCATTAGCTTTTTTAGCTATTGGTGATCTTGTTGTTGGTGTAAGTAATGATGCAGTAAATTTTTTAAATTCAGCGCTAGGCTCAAAGGCAATTTCTGTTAGAAAAATTATGATACTAGCAAGTTTGGGAGTATTAGTTGGTTCTGTATTTTCAAGTGGAATGATGGAAGTTGCAAGAAAAGGAATTTTTAATCCTGAAATGTTATTGTTTTCTGAAATCATGATAATATTTATGGCCGTTATGATTACGGATATATTATTATTAGATTTTTTCAACACTTTAGGTCTTCCAACCTCTACGACTGTATCTATAGTTTTTGAATTGTTGGGAGCTGCTGTTGCAGTTTCACTAATAAAAATATCTGGCCTTGGAAGTGAATTCGGTGATTTAGTGAATTATATAAATGTTGAAAAAGCATCCCAAATTATACTTGGAATTTTGCTCTCTGTTTTTATTGCATTTTCGATTGGAGCAATAGTTCAATTTATTTCAAGAACATTATTGTCTTATAACTATGAACAAAAATCTAAGTGGGTGGGTTCTGTTTTTGGAGGAGTAGCTTTAACCTCAATTTCATACTTCATATTGATGAAAGGAATAAAAGGGACATCTTATGCAAAAGAAAGTTACGATTTATTGGATGGAGCAACAATATCGTCTTTTTTGGAAACAGAAGTTTTCATGATATCAATAGTAAGTTTTGTTTTATTATCATTAATATCATACATGTTAATATTTTCTTTTAAAGTAAATATTTACAAATTAATTATTGGTGTAGGTACATTTTCATTAGCTCTTGCTTTTGCAGGAAATGACTTAGTAAACTTTATTGGGGTTCCTATTGCTGCTTGGCAATCATATGAAGCTTGGATAGCTTCAGGTGTTCCGGCAGACATGTTTTCAATGGAAGTTCTTTCAAGTAAAGTTCCAACTCCTAATTTACTTTTATTTTTGGCGGGAATGGTAATGGTTGTTACACTCTGGATATCATCAAAAGCAAAGAAAGTTACAAAAACCGAAATTGATCTTGCAAGACAAAGAGATACAAAAGAAAGATTTCAACCTAACTTTATTTCTAGAGGATTGGTAAGGTTTTCATATAATGTAGCTAATTACACATCTTTAATAGTTCCTAAAAAATTAAGAGATAAGATTAATGCTCAATTTGAAGTTCCAGTTGTAGAAATGAGTTCTAATAAAGCTGTTGAATTACCGGCCTTTGATATGATTAGAGCATCAGTGAATATGATGGTAGCTGCCATCTTAATCTCAATTGCAACTTCATTTAAATTACCATTATCAACCACCTATGTTACCTTCATGGTGGCTATGGGTACATCACTATCTGATAGAGCATGGGGATCCGAAAGTGCTGTCTACAGAGTAGCGGGTGTATTAAATGTAATTGGAGGGTGGTTCTTTACAGCATTTATAGCATTTACTGCCGCCGGTATTATTGCATTTTTAATACACCTTGGAGGACCAACTGCAATTGCAATTTTAATATTTGCGGCTCTCTTAATTTTAGTTAGGAATTATGTTTCTCATAGAAAAGAGATGGAGGAAGAAAAAAATTCTGATGCATTAACAAGAGCTGAAAGTAAATCAATTCAAGGCGTGATTGATGAGAGCAGTGGCAATATGTCAAAAGCTTCAAAAAAAATCAAAAAGATTTATTCTCAATCAATTCATGGTCTCGCCAAAGGAGATTTAAGTGGACTGAAGAAAAACAAAAAAGCTGTTTCAAAATATTCTGAAGAAATAGAGGACTTGAGAAATGACCTATTCTATTTCATCAAAAACCTGGATGAATCTACTATTAAAGGTGCAAGTAATTTCTATATAAATGTTTTAGCCTATCTGCAAGATATTGCAGAATCTTTACAGTACATTTCTAAGATTACTTACAAGCATATTAATAATAATCATACAAATCTAACCTTCAATCAAATAAGAGAATTACAAGAAATTGATTCAGAGCTAAATAATCTTTATGATGAAATACAGTTTATTTTCTCAAAAAATAATTTTAAAGAGTTGAATAAAGTGATTGATAAAAAACAAGAGCTCTACTCTTCTCTTAAACAAAAAATTGATATTCAGATTTCTAGAACTAAAAAGGATGAGTCTAGCCCAAAAAATACAACACTATACTTTAGTATTTTAATTGAGAGCAAAGATTTAGTAGAGAAAACTATGAATCTACTAGAGATGTACTCAGAATCAAAATCTTAATTGGTTTTAAAAAAGACAGTCTCTTAGGCTGTCTTTTTTTTTTAACTATATTAAAACTTAATTTTTAAGTATTTAATTTAGTAATACAGTGGATGAACCTATAAAAATTTTAGTTGTTGACGATGATTTAGATATCATTGAAATTTTAAAATATAATTTAAGTAATTCAGGTTATTTTGTTAAGTCCGCAAGCAATGGAATCAAAGCCATAAAAAAATCAAAAAAATTTCTACCTGACATAATTCTAATGGACGTTATGATGCCTGAGATGTCGGGAATTGAAGCGTGTTCTGAAATAAGAAAGATTAATCAACTTAGCAATACAATTATAATTTTTCTTTCTGCCAGGAGTGAAGATTATACTCAAATTTCGGCTTATGATGCTGGAGCGGATGATTATATTTCTAAACCAGTAAAACCAAAAATTCTACTCAAAAAGATTTCCAACATTGCTAAAAAAATTAAATTAGAAAAGACCAATCCAAAAATTTTAGATTTAGGTTCGTTAAAAATAAATAGAGAAGAATATATTGTCATAAAAAATAAAAATGAAATATTGTTGCCTAGAAAAGAATTTGAATTATTATTTTTATTAGGATCCAAGCCTGAAAAGGTTTTTACAAGAGAAGAGATAATGAATAAAGTATGGGGAACTCTTGTTATTGTTGGAGATAGAACGATTGATGTGCATATAAGAAAGCTCAGAGAAAAGATTGGAGAAAAATATATAAAGACCATAAAAGGTGTGGGTTATAAATTTGAAAACTAAATGTCTAAAACTAAAAGCAGACTTTTATTAATATCAATTTCATTAATATCTTCAATTTTTATTTCATTTTTTACTCTATTAATAGTCAATAAAAGTGGTTCAATAAATTTTATCGATTTTTTTAAAATTCTAGCAATAGTTTTTATCACTTTATATATAATTGGAGTTTTGTATACTAGGTTTTTTTTATACAAAAAATTAAAGGAAATCACGAAGGATATATTTCCTAAAGAAGATATGCGTCAAACTGTTAATACGAACATGGAGGAATTAGTTAGTGAGATTAAAGATTATGATTCAAAAAGAAAATTAGAATACAGCGAAATGAAAAAACAAGAATCATTCAGAAGGGAGTTTATAGGTAATCTTGCTCATGAAATTAAAACTCCCCTTTTTACTAGCCAAAGTTATATTTTAACATTGCTTGATGGTGCATTGGAAGACAAAGCAGTTAATAAAAAATATTTAAAAACCGCGTCTAAAGCTATCGAAAGGCTAAACTTGATTGTCAAAGATTTAGATTTGATTACAAAAATTGAAAGAGGAGAATCTAATTTAAATAGAAAAAGGTTTGATATAATTGAGCTTATTCAAAATGTTTTTGAGATGCTTGAGTTTACTGCAAAAAAGAAAAATATTGAGTTTATAGTAGATAAAGAAAATGAAATTGAAACAAATGTAAATGCGGACAAAGAAAAAATTGAGCAAGTTTTAACAAACCTGATTGATAATTCAATTAAGTATGGAAAAGACAACGGAACCACAGAAGTTGTAATTCAAAACTTGAATGAGAATAAGATAATAGTTAGGGTCACTGATAATGGTGTTGGTTTTGAAAAAGAAAACTACACTAGAATTTTTGAAAGATTTTTTAGAATTGATAAAAGTGGTAGCAGAAGTGCTGGTGGATCTGGACTGGGACTTTCAATTGTAAAACACATAATTGATTCCCACGACGAAAAAATATATGTCGAAAGTGAATATGGTGTTGGATCTGAATTTTCATTTAGTTTAGAAAAATCAAAATAACTTAAAGCTTTAAAAGCTATTTGAATTTTTACTAGCAAAAAAAGAATATTATAATCCAAAAAAAACTACACTAATTTTTAATAAGTTTTAGGATAGTTCAAAAAACCTCTTAAATAATTATAAATTTATTTGTAATGTACTTTAGTTTAAAACAACCTACATTTTTTTGTAAAAAAAATAAAAAAGAAATGCTTTTTAAATTTCAGATTTTATTATCTAATTAACTATTAATCATAACTTTAAGTTTAAAATAATTTTATAAATTAGTTCCCTATTATTTAAGTATATTAATATTAATATTTTGTACATTATTAATCTACTTTTTTGAGATTTTAATCGTTTTTGTGCTAAAAAATAAATGTTGAAAATTTTGTTAAAAACTTATATGAGGTCCATTTTAAAGCGGGTAAAATAAATTAGAACTTTACTAGTGTAAAAATCATTTTTTTTACCGTTTATTAATAGAATTATTAAAATAAGTATGGAGATAGAACATATCATCAAGAGAGACTACAGCACTAAATCTTTCCACTTGGACAAGATCACAGGAGCTATTAATAAAGCGATGCTTGCTGTTGGATCAGGCAGTAAGGATAGTGCACAAGACGTTGCGTTGTCTGTATATAAGACACTGCTTGAAAGAAAAAAGAACGATCAAGAATATGTGCCTACAATTGAGGAGGTACAAGATGTTGTTGAAACACAACTCATGGAAAGTGAGTTTAAGGAAGCTGCTAAAGCTTATATATTATATAGAAATAAAAGAGCTCAACAAAGACAAACCGATCTTTTCGAAAAACGAATCAACTTAAAACCATACGAGTATCCGCATCTTTATGAATATGTCCCGGCTATAAGACATTCTTATTGGATTCATTCTGAGTTTAATTTCACAAGTGACATCCAAGATTTTAAATCACGTTTGACCGATACAGAAAGAAGCGCAATCAAAAATACAATGTTGGCAATTTCTCAAATTGAAGTAGCCGTCAAATCATTTTGGGGTGATCTATACCACAGAGTCCCAAAACCAGAAATCGGTTCAGTAGGTTCAACATTTGCAGAAAGTGAAGTTAGACATGCAGATGCTTATTCCCACCTATTGGAGATTTTAGGTTTGAACAATGAGTTTAAAAAACTCAAAAAGAAACCAGCCATCATGAAAAGAGTTAGGTATCTAGAAACTGCATTGAAAAATTCAAGAAGCGATGACAATAGAGAGTACGCAGAATCAATTCTTTTATTCTCATTATTTATTGAACATGTCTCTTTGTTTTCTCAATTCTTAATAATCATGGCATTCAATAAACATAAAAATATGCTCAAAGGTATTTCTAATGTAGTTGAGGCCACATCAAAAGAAGAGCAGATTCATGGTGATTTTGGTATTGACCTAATAAAAATTCTTCAAAAAGAAAATCCAGACTGGTTTACAAAAGAATATCACAAAAACATTCAAAACATGTGTATGGAAGCTTTTGAAGCAGAGAAAGATGTTGTTGATTGGATTTTTGAAAAAGGAGAACTAGATTTCTTACCCAAGGCAGTCGTTAATGAATTTCTGAAAAGCAGATTCAATAACTCACTAGAAAGTATTGGTATTGATAAAGTATTCGATATTGACCAAGATTTAGTTTCACAAACTGAATGGTTTGATGATGAAATCATTGGAACAAAACATGGAGACTTCTTTGTTAAACGATCTATAAATTATAGTAAAAGAACCCAAAGTATTACAAGCGACGACTTATTCTAAAACATGCAAACAACCAATCCTACATCTACTAAAAAATTTGAGTGGCTAAATGAAAACAGCAGAAAGTTTCTTGCTGCTGGATATTTAGGAGATGGTTTAAGTGCAGAGGAACGAATTGCTAATATTGCTAAAAGAGCAGAACAATTGCTCGATATGCCTGGTTTTGCTGACAAGTTTTACGACTACATGTCACAAGGTTTTTACTCCCTGGCATCTCCAGTATGGTCAAACTTTGGTAAAGAACGTGGTCTACCAATCAGCTGCTTCGGATCTCACATTGATGATGACATTGGAAATATTTTATACTCTCAATCTGAAGTAGGCATGATGTCCAAATTAGGAGGGGGAACATCTGGATATTTTGGTAAAATTAGACATAGAGGTGCTGAAATAAAAAATAATGGAGAAGCATCTGGAGCTGTACATATCATGAGACTTTTTGAATCGATGGTTGATGTTGTAAGTCAAGGCTCTGTAAGAAGAGGACGATTTTCACCATACCTTCCAATCGATCACCCAGATATTATGGAGTTTCTAGAAATAGGAACTGAAGGTAATCCAATTCAAGAATTAACTCATGGTGTCACAGTTACAAACGACTGGATGCAGGCCATGATTGATGGTGACGACGAAAAGAGAACCGTATGGGCTAAAGTTTTACAAAGCCGAGGTGAAATGGGATATCCTTACATTTTCTTTACAGACAATGCAAACAATGGTGCTGCTGATGTGTACAAAGACAAAAAGCTACCAATATATGCAAGTAATTTATGTACAGAGATAATGCTACCTTCTGATCATAACTGGTCTTTTGTTTGTGTTTTATCAAGCATTAATGTTTTGCATTATGATAAATGGAAAGATACTGATGCTGTTGAAACAATGATTTATTTCTTAGATGCTGTAATTACAGAATTTTTAGAAAAGTTAGAAGCTTATAAAAACTCAGACAACAGAGACGATCAACAAACCTTTCTGTTTATGGAAAGAGCGTATAATTTTTCAAAAGAAAACAGAGCTCTAGGAATGGGAGTACTTGGATGGCACTCCTTACTACAATCTAAGATGCTACCATTTGACAGTCAAGAATCTTACGATTTAAATAGCGAGGTTTTTAAAAAAATAAAGGAGAACTCAAACAAAGCATCTAGACACCTAGCAGAAAAGTTTGGAGAACCAGAACTATTGAAGGGTTATGGTAGAAGAAATACAACATTAAATGCCATAGCACCAACAACATCTTCTGCATTTATACTAGGTCAGGTTTCTCAAGGAATTGAGCCTATATGGTCTAATATCTATGTTAAGGATATTGCAAAAATAAAGACCACAATCAAAAATCCATTCTTAGTAGAACTTCTTCAAACAAAAGGAATGGACAAGCCTGAAGTTTGGAAGGAAATAAGAGACAGAGATGGTTCGGTTCAAGATCTTGATTTCTTAACTGACCATGAAAAAGAAGTATTTAAAACATACTCTGAAATTGATCAACTGGCAATAATATATCAAGCAGCTAATAGACAGAACCATATCGATCAAGGTCAATCATTAAATATAATTATACACCCAGACACATCTACAAAGGAAATTAATAAGATTCATGTTACGGCATGGAAACTAGGATTGAAATCTTTGTACTATCAGCACAGCATGAACGCAGCTCAAAAATTCAAACAAAAGAAAGACTGCGAAAGTTGTGAAGGATAGTTTAATACGTAATTATTAATGCTAAAATATTTTGGACTAATATTATCAATAGTTATTCTTTTGATAAACTTATTCTACTTTGATTTTGATGATTCATTTCTTTCAGAAGATAATAAGGTCGCCCTTATTGGAATTATTGGAAGTCTCTGTGCAATGATTCTGATTCTAATTTTAATTGTTTCAGAAAAGATAAATTCAAAAATTAAAGGTCAGTAATTTGATCAACTTTAACACCGGCTTCAATTAAGAAGTCTAGTCCTGATCTATCCTTATATTCTGTTATATAAACAACTCTTTTAATTCCGGACTGGAAAATTAACTTACTGCATTCTGTACATGGAGATAGAGTTACATACAAGGTAGCTCCAGTGGTTGATTGAGTAGATGCAGCAACCTTCAGAATAGCATTGGCTTCAGCATGTAAAACATACCATTTTGTGTATCCCTCATCATCCTCACAATTATTGTCTAATCCGGTAGGTGTACCATTATAACCATCAGAAATAATCATTCTATCTTTAACAATCAATGCTCCAACTTGCCTTCTTTTACAATAAGAAAGCTTAGCCCATTCGCTTGCCATCTTCAAATAAGCTTTATCGTATTTAAGTTGTTTTTTATCAATCACCGTTCTAAATAAATATTAATATAGTTAATAAACAAACCAAAAATGAAATTATTCTGATGTAATTTTTTTTGAATTTATTGCTGTTCCAAAATAAGATTGAATTCAATACTAAAATAGATACTGCAATCAAAATTTGTGAAACCTCAACACCTAATGAAAAGCCAATTAAAGCAACTAAATCTACTCCATCAGAAAATGATATTTGACTAAAAAAATTAGCAAAACCAAAACCGTGAATTAAGCCAAAAAATAGTGCAATCAGAATTGTGAAATAATTAATTTTTTTATTTGTGTCTAAGAAAAAAATATTTGATAAAGCAGAAATAATTATTGTAACAGGGATTAAGAATTCTACAATATCTGTATTAGGTTTATAAATTCCGTAAGATGAAATAACTAATGACATTGAATGACCAATTGTAAAAAAAGTAACAATCCAAAAAAGTTTTTTCCATGTTTTAAATGAGTAAATAATTGAGATGGAAGCTAAAAATAGTAAATGATCATAAGCATTAATGTCCATTATGTGGCTGAAACCTATTTTTAAGTAAAAAAGTATTTGATCCATCATATTCCTCTTTGTTTTTTAATATTTTCATAAGCTGCTTGTATTTTTGAAAACTTTTCTTTTGCAGCTTTCACATAGACATCTCCTAAGTTTTGTACTTTATCTGGATGATGTTTTTTAGCTAATTCCCTATATGCCTTTTTTAAATCTTCATTAGAGCAATTTTTATCCACTTCTAAAATTTTGTAATCAGAATCTGAAGATTTAAAAAACATCGCTTTTATGCTTTCAAAGTCAGCTATAGAAATATTTAATAATTGAGTAAACTCTAAAAGTTTTTCTATTTCAGCTTTTGAAATGGAACCATCTGCCTTGGCTATATTAAAAAGAAAGTGAATCAATTGGAGCCTTGTCCCATAAGTCGTTCTTTTCAGAAAGAA
The DNA here is from genome assembly GCA_902595555.1 of uncultured Bacteroidota bacterium. Classification (GTDB taxonomy): domain Bacteria; phylum Bacteroidota; class Bacteroidia; order Flavobacteriales; family Flavobacteriaceae; genus Eutrophosalina. Next base: position 66,142 of record CACJQM010000002.1, read on the forward strand.
ATTACAAATCTGTTTTGCCGAAATATTTTTTTTATCAATATTGGTATTAAACTCTTTGAATAAAATATTTGCCCTATACTGTCCATATATACTTATAAAATAATTTCTAACAAATTGTAGCTCCTGCTTTGAAACTTCGCCATCAGATTTGATTAATATGGATGCTAAAGCGAGTAGGTTTAGTTCAAACTCTTTTTTAATACTATTCCCTAGTTTAGTAAAGTTATTTTTATCAATTTGGTGACCAATAAACATCCCTATGAAGAATCCTGGGAATCTAAATATATAAAAACCAATAAAAGCTAAAATCCACTTATACATAAATAGGAATCCAAATTTACAAATGTCAATTAATAGTTCTTTATTATATTTGAAAAAAATAAATATTTATGTACCCAGAAGAAATCGTAAAACCCATGAAGTTAGAATTAACCTCTAACGGATTTCAAGAAATTTCTAATGATGATGATGTAAAAAAATTAATTGAAAATGGTACGGCAATAATTATGATAAACTCTGTATGTGGATGTGCTGCCGCTAATGCCAGACCAGGTGTTATTTCATCATTAAATAATGATAAAACTCCAGAGAACTTATTTACTGCTTTTGCTGGTGTTGATCGTCAGGCTACTGATTCAGCTCGCGAATTAATGTTTCCTTTCCCTCCATCTTCACCCAGCATTGCATTATTTAAAGACGGTGAGTTGGTTCATATGTTAGAAAGGCATCATATTGAAGGGCGTGATGCGTCACTTATAGCTGAAAACCTAAAACAGGCTTATAACGAATATTGCTAAGTTATTTATAGATAGGTAATTCAATTTTAAAAGTGGTTTTACCCTTTGTTGATTTAAAATCAATCTCACCATTATAGTTCGTAACTAAGTTTTTAATTATACTTAGCCCAAGTCCCATGCCTTTTGACTTTGTAGTGAATTTAGGCTCAAATATTTTATCTCTGTTTTTTCTTGATATACCTATTCCATTATCTTCAATTTCAATTATGGCTTTGTCTCTTGCCTTTTTTATCCTTACGATAATTTTAGCTTGACTTACATTATCGGTTGCTTGAATTGAATTCTTTACAAGGTTTGTTATAATCCTAATTAGGGTTGTACGATCGATTTTAACCTTTAGTGAATCAATCTTAGATTCAAATGAGATGTTTTTTTCATTGAAAATTTCTAATGCTAATTTAGTAGTAGAAATAATATCAATATTTTCATTTTTTTGGGCAGGCAGCTCAGCAAAGTGCGAGAAGGCTGTTGATATAGAACTTAGCACATCTATTTGCTGAACCAATGTGTCGCTAAAGTCTTGTATCTTCTCTTCAATCTTTGGATCTTTTGAATTAAATCTCTGCTTAAAACTTTGAACACTCAATTTCATTGGTGTTAGTGGATTTTTTATTTCATGTGCTACTTGTTTTGCCATTTCCCGCCAAGCTAACTCTCTTTGAGATTTAGATATTTGTTTAACATTATCATCAATTTGATCAACCATATTATTATAAGAGCTAACTAGAGTAAACATTTCTTTACTTGAAACATTAGTTCTAATTTTTTTATTTGATTTGTCCAATCTCATTTGCCTCATCTTTTTGACTAGTTCTGAAATAGGATTAGTAATATAGCTCGATACAAAGTATGATATAATTATTGCCAGTACGAAAAGTAAAATATAAACCTGAGCAATATTAATTATGAAGGATCTTATTTCATATGCATTCAATTTATCATCATCGACATAAGGAAGATTTAGAATCCAAATTGGTCTATTATTAATATCCATTATATAGGAAAAAGATGATCGATACAGCTGATCTTCAAATTCATTCTTTTGAACAATATTTAAATCCTCTGAATTAGACAGATCATCTATCACGCTTTTATCTAAATTCGATGAGGAACCTTCATTTACCGTAGAGCCTACCAATGATCCATCCAAGTCATATAAAGTAAAATCAATATTTTGGACATCTGATATATTAAAAATTTCTTGTTTTAATTCTTCATCTAATACTGTACTAATATTTATCCCAAGATCAGGTCGTCTATTAAATAAATATGACAACTGGTTATCTGGTTGCTTAGACTTTTCATTAAATAAAATTTTGAAGGCTCTTTGAAGCTGTGCTTCTTTTCTATCCAATCTCAATTCATGGTAATACAAAGAGTTTTCTCTGATTTGAAAACTTGTAGTAATTCCAATTAATAGAAATGATACAAAAACAAGCAAAATCATTGCAAAAAATATTCTTGTCCTTAGTAATAAATATGGTTCCTTCATAAATGATTTAAACTAAAATAGTCAAAATCAAAAATTATTCCACTTAATATTTTTTATTTTAATACATTAGATAAGATGAAGAATAAAAAAATAATTATAATTTTTTCTATCTCAATCATAATTAGTTTGGGTTTAATTTTTAAATCTGAAACATTATATCTTTTTGATTTAGTTAAAACAATTTCCAAAACAAAAAGAACAGTCGCAGATATAACAGATTATAAATTTTTTGATAATATAGATATACCAAAAAGTGAAAACCCACAAGCTTGGCCCTTGCACAAAGATTTTAACAAGACAAAATCAACGGATATATTGAATAAGACTAATGATCGATTAGGAACAGTTGCATTTTTAATTATTAAAAACGACTCATTATGGTATGAAAAATATTATGATGGTTACAGTGAAAAATCATACAGCAATTCTTTCTCTATTGCAAAAAGTATAGTAACAGCAGTTTTAGGAAGAGCCATAGATGAAGGGTTTATTAAAGACATGGATCAAAAAGTAGGTGATTTTATACCCGAATATAAAAAAGGATTAGCAGCTAATCTTACCGTTGGTGATTTATCAAGTATGTCATCTGGAATGAAATGGACTGAAGATTATAAAAATGTATTTGGTGTAACGGCCAGAGCATATGTCGGCTCCGAAAGTTTGGTGGAATTGATCAAATCAAGACCTATAATTCGAGAACCTGGACAATCATTTAAATATTTAAGTGGAGATACTCAATTATTAGCTATGACAATTGAAAAAGCTACTGGACAAAAGCTATCAAGTCTTGTTTATAATTGGTTTTGGAATCCTATTGGGGCTGAAAACAATGCACTATGGCAAATTGATAATTTAAAATCAAATAATGAAAAAGCTTATTGTTGTTTCAATTCAAATGCTAGAGACTTTGCAAAATTTGGTAAACTCTTTAAAGACTATGGTTATTGGAATGGGAAACAACTGCTTGATTCTTCTTTTGTTAAAAAAGCTACAATGAAGAGGTTTGAAAAAAGTCCTCATTACGGTTATGGCTTTTGGTTAGGTAATTATAAAGGGATGAAATATTTTTCAATGAGAGGTCATCTTGGTCAATACGTCATGGTTTTCCCTAAAGAGAATGTTATTATCGTAAGATTAGGAAAAACAAATGATAAGAAAACTGAAGCTGATATTATTCCTCAGGACCAATTAATATACATTGAAGAAGCAATTAAAATGACTAAAATATAGTTTTGAAAAGCTCTAAAATTATCTCTGTTAAAAATCTAAAAATATTTGCCAAACAAACTGCCTTAGTTAAAGGTGTTTCTTTTGAAATTAATGAAAATAGTGTTCTAGGAATTATTGGAGAGTCAGGCAGTGGTAAATCACTAACTGCATTAAGTATTTTAAATTTAATCAAGTATAAAGGGCTAACTCAAACTGGAAAAATATTTTTTAAAAATGAATTGATTTCAACAAATAATATAGAGGATATAATTAAAAACAAAATTTCAATCATTTTTCAAGACCCTATGAGTTTTTTGAATCCAAGTATGAGGTGCGGAAATCAAATTAATGAAGCTCTGAAAGTAAGGGATAAACAATCAGTATTAGATTTAATTGAGAAAGTTAAAATTCCCAACCCAGTTGAAACATACAATAAATATCCTCATGAATTAAGTGGGGGACAACAACAAAGAATTATGATTGCTATTGCTATAGCTAAAAATCCTGATTTAATTATTGCAGATGAGGCAACATCGTCTCTTGATAGCCTAGTAAAGAAGGATATACTAAACCTATTGATTGAGTTGAAGAAAGAGTTTAAGACTAGTCTTGTTATTGTAAGTCATAATTTAAATTTGATATATAGTATTTCAAATTATGTTTTAGTAATGAACAAGGGAATGATTGTAGAAAAAGGAACAACTAAGCAATTGTTTAAGAAACCTAAAGAAGAATACACAAAAAATCTTATCAAGGAAAATAAAATAGTTGATAAAAAATCAGGAAAACAACGTAAAGCAAATACAATACTTGTTGTTAAAAATTTAGATCTTTCACTAGGTAATAAAATAATTCTGGATAATATAAATTTCAAAATAAAAAAAGGAGAAACTCTTGGTTTAATTGGGCAATCAGGCTCAGGCAAAACAACTATTTCAAGATGTCTTACTGGTTTTTATAAAAATTATAATGGTGAAATAAAATATGATGGAATAAATATTAGAGAAATTAGTAGATATAAACTTAGCAGGAAAATTCAATTAATATTTCAAGACCCCTACTCTGCATTAAATCCAAATATTAAAATTATTAATCAGATAATAGACCCAATAATGATTCATTTTAAAATGAATAAAAATGAAGCAAAAACATTAGCTATTGAGTATTTAAATAAAGTTGAGCTCAAAAAACACTTATTTAATAAATATCCATCTGAACTTTCAGGAGGTGAAAGACAGAGAGTTGTAATAGCTCGCGCATTAAGTTTAAAACCTGAACTTATAATTTGTGATGAGTGCGTTTCTGCGTTAGATAAATCTATACAAAATGCAATTCTAAAACTTTTGAATAAATTAAAAATTGAACTCAAATTAACCTACATATTTATTTCACATGATTTGTCATTGGTAAAATACATGTCTGATGAAATTATAGTCTTAAAAAATGGAATTATAGTTGATCAGAATTCAGCAAATGCAATATTTAAAAAGCCAAAAGACTACACTAAAAAACTAATTGAAGCCATAATTTAAAATGGACAGTGCCTTACAAATAATTGACTTATTATTGAAATATGTAAGTATTATTTTTTTAATCTATTGCTGTTTAAATTCTCTGTATAATTTTTATTATAGAAAACCTTACACAATTTCAGATTTTAGAATTTACCTAATGACTTTGATTTTTATTTTTTTTAAATTATCAGCATCATTTCTTACGTATTACTCTCAAAAAGAATTTAATTATACTAATCTTACAACTTTTATAATTGTATTGTTAGGATTTTATCTTCACAATAAAATAATTGAGCCTAGAAAGAAGTTTTTTAGAGTTTTTATTTTTTATTTAACTGGACTTTTACAGATGATTTACTCATAAAAGCAAAAAACACTCTGGGAGAGTGTCTTAGGCTAAACAAACTATGAAAAACTAACAAATTAAAATTAGTTTAAATTTGCTGCATATTATATTAAAGAATTGTTAAAATGGTGGAGGTAAAAAATATTGGTGTTTTAGGTTCTGGTAGTTGGGGAACTGCGATGATTAAAATGCTGACAGAAAATTCTGAAAATATTCTTTGGCATGTACGTAATGATAATCAAGCAAAGCACATTATTAAAACTGGGAAAAACCCAAGTTATCTCAAGAATTTAAAAATTGATATTAATAAGGTTTATATAAGTAGCAAACTAGATGAAATTATTAAGAAGTCTGATGTCATAATTATTACAATTCCATCACCATATATTCATAAAAATTTGATTGAGTACAAATCCATTCTTAAAAATAAAGTTATTTTTTCTGGATCGAAGGGTGTTATTCCCGAATCTCATTTAGTTATTAGTGATCATTTAAATAAGTTTTTTGATATTTCTTATGAAAATTTAGGAATCTTAAGTGGTCCTACTCATGCTGAAGAAATTGCAAATAGTAAATTATCATATTTAACAATTGGATCAACTAATAAGAACATGTGTGATTTTTTATCTAATGTTCTAAGTTCATCATACATTAAAACATCCATTTCTGAAGATATAGTAGGAATAGAATACGCAGCAGCTTTAAAAAATATTTATTCAATTTTGGTTGGTATATCAATTGGTTTAAACTATGGTGATAATTTTATTAGTGTTTTAATTAGTCATTGTACAAAAGAAATGATCAATTTTATAAAGTCTATTGACAATATTAAACGTGATTTTAGTCATTCAGCTTATATAGGTGATCTATTAGTCACAACATACTCTGATCACAGTAGAAATCGAACTTTTGGAAAAATGATTGGTGAAGGTTTGTCAGTTAATGATGCAATATCAAAAATGTCTATGGTTGTTGAAGGTTATTATGCGACTAAAAATGCCTTTGAAATTTCAAAAAATAATAAAGAGAGTTTTTATATAATAAATACCGTGTTTGATATATTATATAATAATAAAAATCCAAAGGAAGAAATCAGTAGCTTATCAAAAAAATTAGATTGAGTTATTAAACTGATTTAAAAATCTTAAATCATTTTCATATAGAGTCCGAATATCTTCAATTTGATATAATAACATCGCAATTCGTTCAATTCCTAGTCCAAATGCAAATCCAGAAAATTTTTCAGAATCTATTTTGCAATTTTTTAAAACATTAGGATCGACCATACCGCATCCTAAAATTTCTAACCAGCCAGTACCTTTAGTTATTCTATAATCTGCTTCCGATTCCAATCCCCAATAAATATCCAATTCTGCACTTGGTTCAGTGAATGGAAAATAAGATGGTCTTAATCTAATTTTACTTTTTCCGAATAATTCTTTTGTAAAATGTAATAAAGTTTGTTTAAGATCAACAAAAGAAACCCCTTCATCAATATATAAACCTTCTACTTGATGAAAAAAACAATGTGATCTTGCAGAAATATCTTCATTTCTATAAACACGTCCTGGTGAAATGGTCCTGATAGGAGGTTCATTATTTTCCATATGTCTGATTTGAACTGAGGATGTGTGAGTTCTTAATAGCCAATCAGGATTTTTATTTAGATAGAATGTGTCTTGCATGTCTCTTGCTGGATGGTGCTCAGGAAGATTCAAAGCAGTAAAGTTATGCCAGTCATCCTCAATTTCCGGACCTTCTGAGATGTCAAAACCTATTTTTAGAAAAATATCAATTATTTTATTTTTTACAATTGATATTGGGTGTCTTGAACCTAATTTGAGAAACTCAGCTGGTTTTGTTAAGTCCTCAAAACTATCATTTGATTTTTTTGTTTTAAATTTTTCTTTATGTAATGAAATTATTTCATTAACCTTTTGTTTTACAGAGTTTATTTGTAGACCAACTTCTCTTTTGTCCTTTTTAGGAACATCCTTTAATTGAGAAAACATATAGGGAACTATACCTTTTTTTGAAATATATTTAATTCTAAAACTCTCAACATCATCTAAATTTTTGAGCTTGATTTTCTCTAAATTGGCAAGGTGTTTTTCTATTTCTTTGATCATATATGCTGCTAAATTATCTTAATTAAATTGAATTTGCTAAAACTTCACCAAAACTTAATTAAATCTATTCCGTAATATATAATTATTGCTGATACTACAAATCTAAAAAACTTACCTATTAGCATCCAAATGGAAACCTTGTAGGCATCAACCTTGAAAAAACCTAAACTTAAAGCTAAAATGTCACCGCCTAAAGGAAACCATGTAAAAAAAGCCAAAACGCTTCCCCATTTATCGATTCTTAGTTTAAAAGCTAAAACTTTTTCTTTTTTTATTTTAAAATACTTTTCAATTTTTTTCCAATCTCCAATTCTTCCAATATAGTATGAAGTCATTCCGCCCATCCAATTTCCAATGGTTGCTATCAATATTGTTAATTGAAGATTGAATCCCTTAACAATTAAAATACCCAAAATAACTTCAGGACTAAAAGGAATTATAAAAGTTGCAGCTAAAAAACAAGAAATAAATAATCCTAAATACCCTAAGTCAGCAAAGTATTCCATTTATGTTATAAATTTATAGTCTAATAAAATTAAAATTTAAATTTTGATTTATATTGATTTAATTGTAATTGTAGTTTTACTGTATGCCTTTTTAAAGGGGTTTTCAAACGGTCTTGTAAATGAATTAGCTTCATTTCTTGGATTACTAATAGGGGCTATTATTTCTTATAGTTTCTCAGATGATTTATCTAAAATTATTGATGATTATGTAGAAATTGATGGGCAGATCCTAAATATTTTAAGTTTTATTTTACTATTTATTCTAACCTCTTTTTTATTTACAATTGCTGGAAAATACATGACTAAACTCATAAAATATATTTCATTAGGCACAATTAATAGACTGCTTGGTGGCATATTTAGCTCACTGAAATTTTTAATTATAATTGTATCAATTTCAATGGTGATAAATTACTTTTCAGAGCTGCTTGCTATAGAAATTATTCCATCTGAACAAAAAAATAAATCTACAGTTTATCCAATTTTGATTTCAATTGGTGATCTTTTATTGGAAGTTTTAAATAATAAATCTTTGACTATTTAACAAGTCTAAATGATGAAGTGGTTAACCATCCTTTATTGCCATTTTTAAGCTCAATCAAACTCCAATCATTTACACTTTCAATAACATTAAGTTTAGTTCCCTCATGTAGTGTGCTAATTTCTTCTGATCTTAAATTTGGTTCGCTCCTTAAATCAACTTCTTTATCAAATATAATTGCTGGATTGTCGTTGAGATAATTGTTTTCAGAAATATTTGCAGCAATTAAAGTAAAAACAAAAAATAATGATAATGATAAAGCTGTGATAAAATACCTTTTTTTATTTTTTGGCTTTTTACTAATAAAATATAAAACCAAAAATATGACAGCTAAGTATTCAAAAAACAAATAAATATACTGCCAAGTAGAATAATTAAATAAATTGATAAGACTATTGAAAAAGGAAGAAATTTGGTTTTTAGGCAAAGAATCAATTTTATCAATTAACATATTATTAGCGAATGACAAATTATTTAATATTTTATCATCATTGGGACTAAGTATCAAAGCCTTTTCATAATAAAAAATTGAATTTGCAATATCATTAAGTTTATAATATGAATTACCTAAGTTGTAATATAATTCATCCGAATGGCTGCCATTTTTTAAAATTAAATTATACTTTTCTATTGCTTCAAAATACCGTCCCTGGTTGTAAAAATCATTTCCTTGATCAAACAATTCTGAGTTTTGACTGTAGCTTAAAAAAGTAAATAATATGAAGATAAATTTTGTTGATTTTGATATCATGATTTCTCAATATTATAAATTATTTCAACAGCTTTTTCATAATCAGCTTTCATTTCTTTAGGGGATGATGGAGTATATCTTGCATACTCACAACTTTTTAATATTTCTATTAGTGATTCAATAATATGACCTTCAATATTTTTATCAGATAATTTAACTTTTATATTATCCTTAGAGAATTCTGATGTTTGAAAATCAAATCTTGATTTTAAAAAATTAAACAATGCTTTTTCCAAAGAAATATAAAAAAGGTCAGTATTATTAATATCATTTTTTGCTATTTCTAAAAAGCTATCGGCAAGTTTTCTAGAAAGTTTCGATTTTTTTTCATCTGATGATATTGAATCTTTTACAAATCTTAAATAAATTAAAACTAGAAAAATTATTATAATTGGTATGGTAATTAAATAATATCTAAATCTATCAACCAAAGAACTCTTAGTTACAATATCATTAAAGTCAGATTTTAAGTCAATAAAATTAAATTGTAATGAATTGCTTGGGATATTAATTTTTGGATCAACGTTTTTTTCATTTTCATTAGAAACAATTGGGCCATCATAAACATCAATAATTTCCTCATCAGAATAGATTGTGACATATTTTTTAGAAGAAGGGTTAAAATAAGAAAACTTAACAATTGGAATTGGATATTTTCCTTGAAATTGTGGAACAATAGTATAAGTGTTTGAAATATTTCCATTCATTCCCGAAAGACCTATTTTAACATTTTCTTTGAACTCAGGATCATATTTTTCTAGTGATGATGGGACAATTATTTCAGGGAGTGAAAATAATTTTAAATTTCCAGTACCTGCAACCTTTAATTCTAGTTGAAAAGACTCTGTAGCTTTTAATTCAGTTTTATTGGAAGAAAGAGAAATATCAAAGTCTCCAACTGCACCCGCGAAATCTTCAGGTCTATTTTCATCAGGTAATGTTTTGACATTAATTATTTGTTTATCAGATGATACCTTACTTGATGTTTGTGTATAAATAATATTCCCAAAAAAATCTCTTCTATTGGTTGGAACGTCAATTGACACGTCCAATGTCATGGGGTTAATTTCTAACCTTCCATCCTTTTGAGGATATAATAAAGTTTTTTTCCAAGTTACGTAATTGTAGCTTTTGCCATTTAAAGATGACCTTTTAATCTCTAACCTAGGTACATCAATTTTTTGGGACCAAAAATTTTTAAATTCAGGAGAGTCTATTTCACCTAAATTTCTAACATTAATTTCTGGACTAAAGAACAACTTATAAACTATTGAAATTGGTTCATTCAAATAAGGACTTCTTTTAGAAACTTCGGTTATAAGCTGTATATCATCATCAACCAAAGATTCACTATTGTTCGGAGATGCTGATGAATCTACAGCTTCTACCACTTGAATATCAACAGGGGAGGTTTTATATACATCACCGTCAATTTCAATTGAAGCTTGTCCGATAGTAAAACGTCCTCTTTTAACAGGTGATAAAAAATACGAATAGGTTTTAGAAAAAGTTCTTTTTCCATTTATCCAACTATTACTCACTGACTGATTCGGCCCACCAACTATATTAAACCCATTAAAGCTAGGTGGAGAAAAATTATCTCCATCTTGATTCATTTTAAAATCAACTCTCAAGTTTTCATTAACACCTAACTTATTTTTACTTACCTCAGTTTCAAACTTAACTTGAGACCAAGAAAGTGTACAAAACAGCAAAACTAATATGATTTGAAATTTGTTTTTCATATTACCAATCCTTTTTGTTAGATTTTGGATTACCCTTAAACTTTTTCTTATTAATTTTTTCCTGTACTTTCTTTTCCTCCTTACTCATCGCTTCCAAAATATTCTTAAGCTGCTGGGGAGAAATATCTTGTTTTGATGGTTTATTTTCAGATTTTGATTTGTCATCTTTCTTATCCTGCTTCTCCTGATCCTTGTCTTTTTTATCTTGGTTTTGATCCTTATTTTTCTCTTTGTCCTTATTGTCTTTGTTATCCTTATTATCTTTTTTATCCTTATTATTATTTTGATTTTTTAGTAGTTCTTTTGCAAGAACATAATTATAACGAGTCTCCTCATCATCTGGATTATTTAATAAAGCTTTTTTAAAATTATCAACGGCACCTTGATAATTTTCTTCTTGCATATAAGTATTTCCTAGATTATGAAAGGCTTTGTGTAATTCTTCTTTACTTTCCAATTTGTCCAATGATTTAGAGAAGTTAAACCTAGCCTCTTGTGGTAAATTATTTTTATATAAGGAATTACCTAAATTATAGGGTGCTTTATAATTTAATGAATCATATGAATAAGCTTTTCTATAGTTGAACTCAGCTTCAGCATACTTGTCTTTTTGAAATTCCATATTTCCATCAAAAACTAAATTATTAGAATTCTTTTTGTTTTCGTCTTGAGAAAAAACAAATCCTGAAAAAAATAATATCAATATAAATATTCTACTAATTTTCATTAAATAAATTAAGTTTTTCAATCCACTTAGTTTTTTTATTATATACAATTGAGTCAATTAAAAGTAATAATAATCCTATTGCCAAAAACCATTGAAATTGATCTTTAAAAGAAACAAATTGTTTTGATTCAAATTCTTTTTTATCCATTTCCTTCAGCTCATTTATGATATCATCAACAACTTGATTGGTATTATCACCTTTAATATATTTTCCAGATGATTGGAGAGCCATCTTTTGAAGTAAATTTTCATTTAATCTAGTTATGACAACTTCGCCTTTATCATCCTTTTTATATGATTTAACAATATTATTTTCTTTAATTGGAATGGGTGCACCTTTTGTTGATCCTAATCCAATTGTAAATATTGTTATTCCACTTTCATCTATAGCAGAAAATAGCTGATCCTCCTTGAATTCATGGTCTTCACCATCACTTAGAATACACAAAACTCTGTTAGTTTGATTATCATCATCAAAATATCCCTTTGATAATTCAATAGCCTCTATTATTGAAGTTCCTTGTGAAGATAACATATCAGTATTTAAGCTCTCTAAAAACATTTTAGCAGATGAAAAATCGGTTGTTATAGGCAAAACAGGAATTGCTGTGGATGCATAAGCTATTATACCAACTCGATCAGAGACCAACTTATTAAACATCTCCGAAACCAACCTTTTCGCTTTAAAAATTCTGTTGGGTGCAATATCCTCTGCAAGCATACTTTTAGAGACATCTAAAGCAAAAACAATATCAACTCCTTCTCTTTTTACAGTTTTAAGCTCGGTGCCAATTTTTGGATTGACTAAACCAAATACTAAAAAAACAATTACTAAAAAAGTCAATGATGCTTTTAAATATAGTTTTGATGAAGAAAATTCAGGACTCAAAAAGTTAAATGAATCCCTATTAAAATATTTTTTAATAATAGTTGTTTGCCAAATTTTGTAATAAGAAAAAACTAAAATCAATATTGGTATTGATATCAAAAAATAAAAATAAAATGTTTCTTCAAGTTGATACATTAAACTATACTTTTAAAAATTAATTTTCTTGATATGAATTCTACAAATATTAGGCCTAATGCTATTAACACAAATATTCTATATTTCTCCTCTGCATCAGAAAACCTTATTTCCTCAACTTCTGTTTTTTCCAACTTATTAATTTCATCATAAATTTCTTGTAAACTTTGATTATTAGTAGCGCGAAAATATAAACCACCTGTTTTCAAAGCAATTGATTCTAAAAGATCCTCATCAATTTCAACTTTAGTCATACCAAACCTGAAAGATCCGTCAGGGTTTAAAGCGACTGGAGCTAATGCATTTCCATTTGAACCAAGGCCAATTGTATAAGTTTTAATTCCATAGTTAGTTGCCAAATCAGCGGCAGTAGTTGGGTCTATAAATCCAGAATTGTTGACTCCATCTGTAAGTAAAATAATTACTTTACTCTCAGCACGACTATCTTTTAATCTGTTAACTGATGTTGCCAATCCCATACCTATTGCGGTTCCATCTTGTATAATTCCATCAAATACAATATCATTTAGTGATTTAATAATAATCGTTTTGTCAGAGGTTACAGGTGTTTTGGTATAACTTTCCCCAGCATAAATCACCAAACCAATTCGATCATTTTTTCTATCATTTATAAATTCAGCTGCCACACTTTTTAAGGCTTCTAGCCTATTTGGTTTTAGATCTTGTGCTAACATACTTGATGAAATATCAACGGCAATAACTATATCAATACCGCTACTAGTTTTTGTTCTAACTGAATTACTAATTTCCTGAGGTCTAGCTAAAGCAATAATTATCATAGTTATAGTTAATAACTTGAGTATGTCAAGAACAGGGTATATTCGTGATTTTAATCCAATCCTAAAATCAGATGTAGATGATATTTTAAATGAGCTTGTCCTGTTTTTATTAGTCTTAAAGAAGAATAATGCAAGAGGAGGAACTATTAATAATAGCCACAAAAATTCAGGATTATAAAATTCAATATCAAACATTATTTAATAAATTTTAATGAACTAATAACTCTCTGCGAAACGGTTTTTAGGTCTTCATTTTTCCTTTCAAAAATAACCTCCAATTTTATTGATAACTTATTTACAACAAAAAGTATTGTTTCATAATCTCTTTTCTTATTCAAATTATTATCATCAAATGATCCAAATATCTTAATTCCTTGGTCACCTTCATTAGTTTTATATTCCTCCTTCTTAGTGATTACATTCACAAAATTTCTTTGTTTAAATTCATCTAATAATTCATTTACAGGATCAGAATTCTCATCAATTACTTTTGTAATCAAATTGATTTGTAAATTTTCATTTTTAGAAACAAAGCTCAATTTATTAACAGTTGAATCTTGAGATCTTAGCAATGCATCAGGTGTGTCTAAACTTAAATTCAGTCCTGTGTAAACACTTGATACCCACTTTTGTTTTAAAATTTTTTTATCACTATTAAATGTTAAAAATGATTCAAAATTTGGAGGACCAAATAAAACAATTAGCAGAGATGATAAAGTAAATACTATAATTAATCCTGAAAATAAAGAGTATTTAATTTTTCTTCTCTTTATCATATCATTAAATCTTATTTCAATCAATCTCTTTTGTTCTTTTTCTTGTTCTATATTATTTGGGATAGATTTTTTTGTATTAACTATAAATGATTTCAATACTTTATTATCATCTGAGGCAACTTCATCTTCAGGGCTGAATTTTGCAAACTTTACTAAATCTGCATTATTTAAAACAGATTTGAAACTTTCAATTATTTCATTTGATATATTAATTTTCTTAGAATTATTTAATAAAATTATTTTGTCTATCAACTGAGTTGTTGTGCTTTCTGATGCAGAAATTTTGATATCATTTTCTAAATATTCCTTAGCAATCTGGGTAAGTTTAGAGTAGAATAATTTAAAGTCATTTTGACTATCTAAGGTTTCTTTTTCTAAATTGACCAATTCATCAATTGCGTTTTCAAAAGGAGTTTTAAAATCATTCTTATTATAAACATGATTTTTAAATTTTTTGTAGAGTAAAAAGACTATCAATGAACCTACAAGTAAGATTAAAATTGAAAATAAATATTTAGATAAGGGTGTTCTTTGTTCTTTATTTAATATAATTTCCTTAATGTCAAAAAACTTTTTAGAAACTGTATCGACCTTTATGGTTCTAACTTCAATTGCAACGGAATCAGTAAAATATGCTTTGTTTTGAAATAAAATTTGTTGAGGTTGAATTGAATATAAACCCTCCTCAAAATTAGTCAGTTTAAATTTTTTAGTTAGAGTTTTTTTTCCTTTGAAAAAACTTGTATCAACAGGGAATTCCTCAGCAATTTCAAATGGACTAAAATTGAATTTTTCAGGAAATACTAAGTCAACTATTTTTTCAGATTCAGCTTTTATAATATAATTAAATTGTTGTCCTACTTTAATAGAAGTAGAATCCACCGATGAGGACAATTCTAATTTTTCTTCCTGGGAAAAATTAATTTGAATTGAAAAAACAATTATTAATATCTGAAATAATCTAACCACGATTTTTAAAATAACCTAATAATAATTTTACATAATCCTGGTCTGTTCTGCAGCTTATAGTACCAGATCCATTTCTTTTAAATAGAGTCTCAAAATAATTTTTTCTTGCTAAACATTTTGCTTTATATTCTGATCTTATCTTTGAAGAAGATGTATCTATGAACTTTAGCTCAAAAGACTCCTGATCAATCATTGGAACAAAACCAATGTTAGGAATTTCTTCCTCAAACCTATCATAAATTCTGATTCCTGTTATGTCATGTTTTTTACTCACAACAGAAAGTGATTTTGAAAAATCTTTAGCATTGAAATCAGATAAAATAAATGCAATCGATTTCTTTCTTACAACATTAGAAAAGAATTTCAATGCAACCGATATATCAGTCTTTTTACTTTTGGGTTTAAACTCGATTAATTCTCTAATAATTCTTAAAATATGTGTCTTTCCCTTGCTAGGAGCAATAAAAAGCTCTATCTCATCTGAAAATAATATAAGACCTACTTTATCATTATTTTGAATAGCAGAAAATGCTAACGTTGCAGATATTTCAGTAACTATATCTTTTTTTAGTTGAGAATCTGTTCCAAATAATTTTGAACCACTTATATCAATGATTAGCATTAGAGTAAGTTCTCTTTCCTCCTCAAAAACCTTAACAAAAGGTTGATTATACCTAGCTGTAACATTCCAATCAATCGATCTAACATCATCTCCAAATTCATAACCTCTAACCTCACTAAAAGTCATTCCCCTTCCCTTAAAAGCACTCTGATATTCTCCACCAAATAAATTATTTGATAGTCTCTTTGTCTTTATTTCAACTTTTCTAACTTTTTTTAAAAGGTCTTTTGCTTCCAAAATCTTGGTTTTTTATGGAACCTCAACGGAGTTGACTATTTTACTTATAACATCCTCTGCAGTTACATTTTCTGCCTCAGCTTCATATGTTAGGCCAATTCTATGTCTAAGAACATCATGGATTACAGCTCGAATATCCTCAGGAATTACATAACCTCTTCTTTGTATAAAGGCATGGCATTTAGCAGCTGAAGCTAAATTTATACTTCCCCTTGGTGATGATCCAAATCCAATTAATGGTTTTAAATCAGATAAATTATTTTTTTCAGGATATCTGGTTGCAAAAATCAAGTTCAATATATACTTCTCAATTTTTTCGTCCATGTAAACTTCCTTTACAGTCTCTTGTGCTTTTAAAATATCTTTAATTGATATAACAGGTTTTACCTTTTCAAAAGACTCATTAATATTGGATCTGATAATTTGTTGTTCATCATCAAACTCAGGATAAGTAATTACACACTTTAACATAAATCTATCCATTTGTGCTTCTGGCAATGGATAAGTCCCTTCTTGCTCAATTGGGTTTTGTGTTGCCATTACAAGAAATGGTAATTGTAGTTTAAATGTGTTATCGCCAATTGTAACCTGTTTTTCTTGCATGGCTTCAAGCAATGCAGATTGTACCTTAGCAGGTGCTCTATTTATCTCATCTGCAAGAACAAAATTTGCAAAAATTGGACCTTTCTTGATTGAAAAATCATTTTCTTTCATGTTGTAAATCATTGTGCCAATTACATCTGCAGGCAGTAAATCAGGTGTAAACTGAATTCTACTGAATGAGCCTTTAACAGCTTGACTAAGTGTATTAATTGCCAAGGTTTTAGCTAAACCAGGAACTCCTTCTAAGAGAATATGACCTCTTCCAAGAAGGCCAATTAATAATCTTTCTATCATATATTTCTGACCAACAATTACTTTGTTGACCTCAGGCAATAGAACATCAATAAATGAACTTTCTTTTTTAATTTTCTCATTTATTTTACTAATATCAATTTTACTTTTATCCATAATCAGTTTTTTAGGGGGGAACAATACTATTAAAAATTCTTGTTAAATAATGTTAAATAATGGTTAAATAAGGTAAGAATAAAATTATCTGTAAAGATTATTTTTAGAAATATAATTGTGAATTTTACTTGGTACCAATTTTAAATAATCTTCTTCCTTTCTTATAATACTCCTTATTTCACTTGATGATATTTTCATAATTGGAGCATCTGAAAAGATAACCGAATGGTGATCTTTAAGTTTTGCATCAAATTTTTGTTGATTTGCTCTTGGGTACACATAAATCTTGCCTTCTAAAATTCTCTTATAATTTTTCCAAGTTTCTAGTCCAATCAAATTATCCTCTCCCATAATTATACTAAAATTTAGATCAGGATAATTGTTTTTAAGCTCAACCAGTGTATCAGCTGTATAATTCGGTTTTGGCAAATTAAACTCGATGTCACAATATTTGAATTTTTCATTATCATCACAAAAGTTTTTTGCCATTTCCAAACGAATAGACTGGTCTGTCAAATTTTCATTAATCTTATCAGGATTTAAAGGTGTAATTACAAACCATATTTCATCAAAGTATCTTTCTAAAAAATAAATCGCAATTTTTTCATGTCCAATATGAATTGGATCAAAAGTTCCAAAAAACAAACCAACTTTTCTCATCATTTATTTAGGAAATCTTTAACTATTTCAATAATTTCTGACTTTGCCATATCCAAATCATCATTGGTTATTGAGTAATCAAAACTAGATTTCATTTCAATTTCTTTTTTTGCTTTTTTTATTCTTTCTTTTAGATCATCTTTCGAATTTAATCCTCTTTCAATTAATCTTTTTTCTAATTCCTCTATACTTGGTGGATTAATAAAAATTGTCAATGCTTTATCTAGGAAATATTTTTTTAAACTAACTGCACCAATTACATCTACATCAAAAATTATGTTATGATTTTTGATCAACTTATCAACTTCAGATTTTAAAGTTCCATAATACACATCCTCATAAACTTTTTCTAATTCAATAAACTCATTATTGTCTATTTTAACTTTGAATTCATCTAAACTTAAAAAGTGATAATCAATTTTATCATTTTCATTTTCTCTTTTTTGCCTTGTTGTTGCTGATATGGAGAATTGAAGATTAAATATTTTCTGATCCAAAAGGTGTTTTGTCAGAGTAGTTTTTCCGCTTCCGGATGGTGCACACAATACAATTACTTTTCCTGATTTCATACTATGTTTAATACTTGTTCTCTTATTTTTTCCAAACTCGTTTTCATTTCAACTACTTTAGATTGGATTTCAGAATTATTGGCTTTTGATCCTATTGTATTTATTTCTCTACCAATTTCCTGACAAATGAATCCTAATTTCTTTCCTTTTTCTATGCTATCATTATTTAAAATATCATTAAAATAACTTATATGACTTTGCAGTCTTACTATCTCTTCATTAATATCAATTTTTTCTAAATAATAAATAACTTCTTGTTCTAATCTATTTTTATCTAAGTCAACCATTAAATCGTTTATTTTTTTATTTAAACTGTCTTTTAATTTAGCTGAATGTTTTTTAGAAAGAGTGACAACCTCTTTTAATAGTTGTGATATTAAATTAGAATTATTTTCTAGGTCTATTTTAATACTATCTCCTTCCATAGATCTAAAAACAATTACATTTTCAATAACTTCATCAAGCGCTAAAAAAAACTTTTCCAAATCTAACTCTGAAAAATTTCTTTCATTTTTATCAATTGAATTTGGTAGATTGACAACAGCTTTTAAAAGTTGTGATGAGTCAAAATCAGAAATTTCATTGAGTTCTTTAAAATAATCTCTTATTACTTTTTTATTGAATTTTATTGAATCTGAATTGTTACTGTTTGAGTTTATTTTTAAATCTACTTTACCTCTAAATAATTTCTTTTTTAAAATATTAGCAATTTCAATCTCTTTGTTTGTTAGATAACTTGGTAAACTAATTTTACTATCAAAAAATTTACTATTAAGTGTTTTTAACTCAATGTCAAATGAAAAATTATTTGATTGGAAAGAAATTGACCCATATCCGGTCATTGAGTGAAGCATGTACAAATTTATAAAGTTTTTATTGTTTAATAAATTTTGTCCCGTTCCAATTCCAAAATAAATCTACTCCACTTCCGTTGTGATTAGGGTCATCATCAAATAATTCAACCAACCCATCATTATCTATATCATCAATTCTATACCACACTGTCCATCTTCCATTTCTATCTTGAAAATTATCTATATATTTTTCTGTTTCATCTCTATAATCACTTCCTGCAATATTTTCAAATATTTGAATTCTCCATCCTGTATAAAATAAATCCCAATTACCTGACTCACCACCTGTTCTATTTAGAATGACTTCTTTATATCCATCATTGTTTAAATCATGAAAATCAATATCAACAACAACACCCCAAGAAGGAATATCTTTGAGAATATAAGATCGATCATCACTAAAATTTACACCATTTCCAAAATATATTGTTGGTCCTTTCATGTCATGAGATTCAAAGGAATGACCGCCAGTGATTAAATCAAGAAATCCATCATTATTAATATCTATCATCTCAACAGTGAAAATTCCAACAGTTTCAGATTTAAATATTTCATCACTAAGTGTAAAATTTGCATTACCATCATTTATTAAAAAATGACCTGTTGAGGTAAAAATATCAAGGTCTCCATCATTATCAAAATCACCAGAACAGGCGCCGTGATTAAATTCTTTAGGTATTTGGTTAATAATTTTAAATTCGTATCCGTTTCCTGAGCTAATCAATATAGATTGTTCTGCGCCAAGATACTGATTAGCGCCAGGTGGCTCAGCCCCATGATCTGCAAAAAAAACATCAGGTTTTTTATCCCCATTAAAATCTCCAATAATGGATTTCCTAACTGTTTCACCTCCAATATTATTCGAAATTAGATTTTCATCATGAGTAAAGTTTAAATTATCTCCATCGTTAAGATATATCTCTACAGGATGTCTATCTATTGTATTATTTCCTTTTGCATATATAACATCAACATATCCATCAGAGTTAAAATCTGCATATGCAACATTACATATATAATTATCGCCTTGTCTATAATTACCAGATTCCTTAGCAAGCTTGGTTGGTTCAAATCTAAAATCAGATTCAAATAAAAAATAAGACGGCTGCATATAATCAAAATTTCTACTAAAATCAACTTTTACAGGTTCCTTACTGCATGAAGTAATAATTAGAGCAAATAACAATAAAAAGAACTTATTCACTTAATCTTAAAGCTTTCTAACCCAAATATTTCTAAATGATACTTGAGAACAACAATGATTTTGAAGGGAGATTGGTCCGTCGCCATGAGCAATATTTTTAGGTGGACCAACATTTTCAGTAGTACCTAATATTTCAACATGGTTATGAATTAGCACACCATTATGAAAAACAGTAAAATATCCTGATTTTATTTTTTTTCCATCAGAATCAAATTTTGGAGCATCAAAAATTATATCATATGATTGCCATTCACCAGGTTTTCTAGATGCATTGACCATTGGTATATATTGTTTATATACTGAGCCTGCCTGTCCATTAACATACGTAGGCGATTTGTAACTATCCAAGATTTGAATTTCATATCGGTTTTGTAAAAACACACCACTATTTGAGCGACTTTGATTTTTGTGTGATATGTCTTCACTTGTCTTCCATTCAATATGTAATTGTACAGAACCAAAACTTTCTAAGGTTTCTATTCCACCGGATCCATCAAATACTACAGTAACAGATCCATCATCATTTATTTGCCAACCACTTTCTTTATTTGACCATTTGGCTTTCCATTTCGATAAATCTGTTCCATCAAATAAAACTATAGCATCATCAGGGGCAGAGGAATCTGAAATAGAGTAAACCTCGTTTGGAATTGGTTCCCAGATTTCAGTATCCTTAGATGATTGCCCTTTACATGCTATAAAAAAAATTGTTAAAAGTAATGTGGTATAAAATCTCATAAACCAAGTATTTTTTTAATTTGTTCCTTATCAATTTCGGCACCTGCAAAATCGTCAAAAGATTTTTCTGTGACCTCAATAATATGATCAGTAATGAATTTAGCGCCCTCTTTAGCACCTTGCTCTGGACTCTTTATACAACATTCCCATTCAAGTACTGCCCATCCTTCAAAACCATATTGACTTAACTTAGAAAAAATTGATTTAAAGTCTACTTGCCCGTCTCCTGGTGATCTAAACCTGCCGGGTCTGTCTTTCCAATCTAAATATCCTCCGTAAACACCTGCTTTTCCGGTTGGATTAAATTCAGCATCTTTTACATGAAACATCTTAATGTAGTCTTTATAAAAGTCAATAAATTGTAAATAGTCGAGTTGTTGTAACACAAAATGACTTGGGTCATAAAGAATTTTAGCTCTTGAATGATTATTGGTAGCTTTCAAAAACCTTTCAAAAGTTACTCCATCATGAAGGTCTTCACCTGGATGAATTTCATAACAAATATCAACTCCTTTTGAGTCGGCATGATCCAAAATTGGTTTCCAACGTTTAGCTAATTCTTTAAATCCCTCCTCAACTAAGCCAGTAGGTCTTTGAGGCCATGGATAAAATGTATGAAAAAGTAATGCTCCGGAAAATGATGCCATTGGAGAAATTCCTAAATGATTACTTGCGTTAATTGCATTATTCATTTGTTCAACAGCCCATTTTGTTCTCTCTTTTACATTTCCATGAAGATTTTCTGGTGCAAAAACATCAAACATCAAATCATAAGCTGGGTGACTAGCAACCAATTGACCCTGTAAATGTGTGGAGAGTTCACTAATTTCTAAACCTTGTTCTTTTAAAATTCCCTTTACTTCATCACAGTAATCCTTGCTTGATCCCGCTTTGTCTAAATCAAATATTCGTTTATCCCATGTAGGAATTTGAACAGCTTTGTATCCGAGGTTATTTGCCCATTTTCCAATATCTTTTAGGTTATTAAAAGGTTTTTCATCACCACAAAACTGGGCTAGAAAGATAGCTGGTCCCTTAATAGTTCTCATATTCTTAAATTAACTTTTCGAGTAGTTTTTTTGTTGCAATAATTCCATCATCCTCACTTAATTTATTTCCTTCATATTCAATTCCAACATATCCTTTATAACCAGCTCTTTTAACAATATCCATCATTTGTATATAATCAATTGAAGTTTCATCTCCATTTTCATCAAAATGATAAGATTTTGCACTTACAGCATGAGCATAAGGCATTAATTCTTCTACGCCTAGGTATTTATCATACCATTCATTACAATTTTTAGGGCTTCCCTTTATACAAAAGTTTCCAAAATCTGGCAGGGTTCCACAATTATCTAAATTAACTAGAGACATGACATTTGCAAGGTGTTTTCCATTGGATGAAAGTCCCCCATGATTTTCAACTACAATATTTATGTTTTTATTGTAATTACTCAACTGAGTTAATGATTCTACTGAGTTAGCTGTCCATTTATCTAAATCATTTTCCCCACTTAAATTAAGTCTTAATGTTTTGCAGCCTAGTGATAAAGCAAAATCAATCCATTTTTTATGATTTTCAATAGCAGACTGATTTTCTTTTTTATTTGATGAAGCTAACTTTCCTTGTGCATCAATCATGATCAATACATTTTCTATCCCATAATCATTTGATCTTTTTAATAATTCCTTAGATAATTCTTCCATCGACATTGAATCAAGCACATTAGAATGATGAGTGTACAAACCTGAAACATATTCAATAGCATCTATTCCAAATGATCTTGATTTTTTAGCAAAATCAAGTGGAGACAATTTACCTGCCCTGATTGCTTTATTTAATGACCATTGAGCTAATGAAATTTTAAGATCAGTGGTTGGTTCTGTAGTGCATGACATTAATTGACCAGGGGCGAACCCAATCAAACTTGTTAATGCAGTTAATTTTGAAAAGTTTCTTCTGTTCATTTGATTGTTGTTTTACTTAATAAATATAGCTAATTAATTTTCATGAAAAAACTATAAAAAATAACAAACAACTCTAAACGAATTAAATTTTTCGGTATGTCTTTTGTATTGCACTAATGTATTGTAAATTTGAAAAAAATAATTATGAAAAAGCTATTAGCCCAAATTTGTTTTGTTTTGCTATTAATCAGTTGTGGAAACGAACCAAAAAAAGAGAAATTCTCTTATGAAAGAGTGAAAGTAGAAGAAAAAACAGAAACTAATTCAAATCTGCTTGTTTTGAACTCTAATGATTTCATGGAATTTGACAAAAGTGTACTAAAAGCCAAGGCAGGTGAGGAAGTTAATTTATTATTAAATCACACAGGTCAAATTGACAAAGAAACTATGGGTCATAATTTTGTTTTGCTTAAAAATGGTGTTGATGTAGACGATTTTGCTCAGGCAGCTATGCTAGCAAAAGAAAGTGAATATATTCCACCTGGAGATGACACGATTGCCTACACTTCAATGATTGGTGGCGGAGAATCAGATCAAATTAGCTTCACATTAGATGAGCCTGGAACATATGTTTTTTTATGCACATTTCCAGGTCACTATAATATAATGAGAGGCGAATTTATAGTTGAATAAATGAAATTTAATACTAAAGTAATTCACGGAGGACAAATAAAAGAAAAAGCATATGGTGCTGTAATGCCACCTATTTATCAAACCTCAACATATGCTCAAGCTAGCCCTGGTGAACATAAAGGTTATGAGTATAGTAGAACCCAAAACCCAACAAGACACGCATTAGAGAGATCAATCGCTAGTTTAGAAAATGCCAAATATGGTTTAGGATTCAGTTCTGGGCTTTCAGCAATTGATGCAATTATGAAATTATTCAAATCTGGTGATGAAATTATTTCAACCAATGACTTATACGGCGGATCATATAGACTATTCAATAAGATTTATAAAAAGTTTGGTTTGAAATTCATCTTTACCGATTTGAGAGACTTAAGCAATGTTAAGAATTTAATCACTGATAAAACAAAATTAATTTGGGTAGAGACACCAACTAATCCAATGATAAATGTTATTGACATAAAAGGGCTGTCTGATATTTGTAAATCAAACAATATTCTTTTAGGAGTAGATAACACATTTTCAACTCCATATCTTCAAAAACCAATTGATTTAGGAGCTGATATAGTTATGCATTCTGCAACTAAATTTCTTGCTGGACACAGTGATGTAATATTAGGCCTTTTGGCAGTATCAAATGATGAACTTGCTGAAAAATTATATTTCATGCAAAATTCAAGCGGAGCAATATGTGGACCAATGGACTCATTTTTAACATTAAGAGGAATAAAAACATTACATGTAAGAATGGATAGACATTGCGAAAATGCATCTAAAATTGTTGAATTTTTAGATGCTCATGCATCTGTAGATAAACTATATTGGCCTGGATTAAAAACACATCGAAATCATGATGTGGCCACTCGTCAAATGAAGAATTTTGGAGGTATGATTTCATTTACAGTCAAAAATGGAAATTTTGAAAAAGTGAAAAAAATAACAAGTAATTTCAAGGTTTTCACTCTAGCAGAATCATTAGGTGGTGTTGAAAGCTTAGTTAATCATCCAGCCACTATGACTCACGCTTCAATTCCAAAAGAGGAAAGAGATAAAACTGGTATTGTAGATTCATTGATTAGGCTCAGTGTTGGAATTGAGGATGTCAAAGATCTAATTGATGATCTTGAACAAGCAATTGGTTAATTATGACTAATTTTGTATAAATCATTGTAAATGAATAAAATAATTAACCAATTTTTAGCTGAAATAGATAAAAGAAATTCTCACGAGCCAGAATTTATGCAAGCCGTTAAAGAGGTTTCTGAAGATTTGATCCCATATATAGTTAGCCA
Organism: uncultured Bacteroidota bacterium; assembly: GCA_902595555.1. Classification (GTDB taxonomy): domain Bacteria; phylum Bacteroidota; class Bacteroidia; order Flavobacteriales; family Flavobacteriaceae; genus Eutrophosalina. Next base: position 91,256 of record CACJQM010000002.1, read on the forward strand.
AGATATTTATCATGGTAAAAACATTTTAATGAGGATGGTTGAGCCGGAACGAGTTGTAATGTTTAGAGTAAATTGGATTGATGATAACGGTGAAATTAGAGTTAACAGAGGGTATAGAGTTGAAATGAACTCAGCAATAGGTCCGTACAAAGGAGGATTAAGATTTCATCCCAGTGTTAACCTAAGTATTCTAAAATTTTTAGCATTTGAACAAGTTTTTAAGAATAGTTTAACAACACTTCCAATGGGTGGTGGTAAGGGGGGAGCAGATTTTGATCCTAAAAATAAATCAGATGGGGAAGTGATGAGATTTTGTCAAAGCTTTATGACAGAACTTTTCAGGCATATTGGTCCTAATACTGATATACCAGCTGGAGATATAGGAGTTGGAGGAAGAGAAATTGGATATTTATTTGGACAATATAAAAGGTTGAAAAATGAGTTTACAGGTGTTTTAACTGGGAAAGGTGTTTCCTGGGGAGGGTCACTAATTAGACCTGAGGCAACAGGATATGGAACTGTATATTTTGCTGAAGATATGCTAAATCACATAGGTGATAGTATTAAAGGTAAGACTGTGACAATCTCTGGATCGGGTAATGTAGCACAGTATGCAGCTGAAAAATGTCTTCATCTAGGAGCTAAGGTTCTTACAATGTCTGATTCATCAGGGTATATTTATGATAAAGAAGGAATTAATGAAGAAAAGTTAAATCACATCATGGATATTAAAAATAATAAACGTGGTAGAATTTATGAATACGTAAAGAAATATCCAAAAGCTGAATTTATAAAAGGTAAAAAACCATGGGCAGTTAAATGCGATGTTGCACTTCCTTCGGCTACTCAAAACGAAGTAAACGGTACAGACGCTAAAACGCTACTCAAAAATGGTTGCATATGTGTTGCAGAAGGCGCAAATATGCCATGTGATCACAATGCTATAAAACAATTTAAGGATAATAAAATTTTATTTGCACCTGGAAAAGCCTCTAATGCAGGAGGAGTTGCTGTATCTGGTCTTGAAATGGCTCAAAATTCCTTAAGATATTCATGGACTAGAGAAGAAGTAGATGAAAAACTTAAAGAAATTATGATAAAAATCCATAAAAAATGTCTGAAATATGGAAAAGAGAAAGATTATGTAGATTATGGAAAGGGTGCTAATATTTCATCATTTATAAAAGTTGCTGATGCAATGCTTGCTCAAGGCGTTGTTTAAATCATATCAATGCTTACCAATTCTGAAGCGATAATTTTAGGTTATATAAATTATTCTGAAACTAGTATAATTCTAAAAGCATATACAAAAGACTTTGGTTTTAAATCATTTATTATAAGGGGAATACGAACAAAAAAAAAGAAAAAAATAACACTTGGGCAACTTCAGCCTTTAACAATTCTTGATATTGAATTCAATAATAGCAAAAACAATAAACTATCATATTTAAAAACAATTAAAGTTATTGAACCTTTTACCTCAATTAATAATGATATCATCAAGATAAATATCTGTCTTTTTTTAGCTGAATTTCTTTCTAAAACTTTAAAAATTGACCTTAAAAATACGCAGCTTTTTGAATTTATAAAGCAAAGTTTGCTGTGGTTCGATAACTCTGAAAAAGCGCCTAATTTTCATTTACTCTTTATTCTTAAACTTTCTGATTACCTAGGGATATTACCTAAATACTCGTCTGATGAGTCTTTATTTTTTGATATTGAAAATGGAATTTTTACAAATACACCTTTGTCAAAAAAATATGTTAAAGGTCAAGTTGTAGAAGATCTAAAGAATATTTTGGGCATAAAATTTGATTATAATAATAAAGTTTTAACAAACATTAACCAAAGAAAAGACATGCTTAACTTTTTAATTTTATATTATGAATTTCATGTTTCTGGTTTTATTAGACCTAAATCTGTTGATATCCTAAATGAAGTATTTTCATAATATATTATCACTCTTATTTATTCTATTTTTTTCTGAAGTTCTTTCTCAAAAAATTACACTCGTGGACTCAACTAGCGGAAGACCAATTCGAGGAGTATTAGTCTTTGATTCTGAAAGAACAACTAGGGCAGTTTCAAATAGAAATGGATTAGTTAATTTAAACAGCTTTAAAGATTCTGATTCAATTTTTTTTACTCACATAGTTTATGAGAGAAAAACTTTACTCTACAATTCATTAAAAGAAGGTGATAATATAATTCTATCGCCTAAAGCTTTAGGTTTAAATGAAGTTGTTCTTTCCGTTTCAAGAAATATTCAAAATGTAATGACTCTTTCAAGGAAAGTTTCAGTTATAAACAGAAGTAGTACAAACTTAGATATACCTAGAAATACAGCTGAAATGCTCTATCATGGTGGTGGAATTCATGTTCAAAAATCGCAAAGTGGCGGTGGAAGTCCTGTAATAAGGGGCTTTGAAGCGAACAGAGTTTTATTAGTTGTTGATGGTGTTAGAATGAATAATGCTATATATAGATCTGGTCACGTACATAATGCTATTTCCATTGATGCAAATTCTCTAGAGAGAACTGAAGTGATATTTGGTCCATCCTCAGTTGGATATGGTTCTGATGCCCTTGGAGGTGTAATTCATTTTTACACGAAAACACCAAGGCTTGATAAAGAAGAAGTGATTGATTACACAAAATCAATTTCTTACAACTTGAGAGATCAATCAAAGGTAAATAACTATTCGCTTGAACTAAGTAGAAAAAACTGGGCTAGCTATACAAGTTATACCAAATCTTATTTTGGTGATATTCATATGGGTAAAGTTAGAAATCATGGATACGAAGATTGGGGGTTAGTAAATTACTACTCAAAAAATATTAATGGAGAGTTTTTTGAAAATCAATCTGTAAACAACAATCCTAACTTGCAAAGAAATACATCGTACAAACAAAAAGACCTAATACAAAAATTCAATTTTAAAATATCTAAAACTGTAAGATTGATTTTAAATTTTCAGTTTTCAGAATCATCAAACATAAATAGATTTGATAAGCTGAGTGAAAAAAATGAAGAGGGAAAATTAAAATTTGCGGAGTGGTATTATGGACCACAAAAAAGATCCTTTATTTCTTCTAAACTAAGTTTTCAAAGTAAAAAATTATTTGACAGAGCAGATATAATATTTGCATACCAAAAAATTGATGAAAGCAGAAATAAAAGAAAATTTGGTTCAAACTTATTGAATATTCAAGATGAGAATTTAAATGTTTTCTCTGTAAACTCTGACTTTTTCAAAAGAATCGATAGACAAAAATCAATAGCATATGGAATAGAGTTAACAAATAACAAATTAGATTCTGATGGATTTGAATCATTAGTTAATTCTAACAATTTAAACAAGTCTATTTCCAGATATCCTAATGATGGAAGTAGCTATAAATCAGTAGCTGGATATTTTAATTACAAAAGATTTATAAATAGAAATACCAATTATGATTTTGGACTGAGAATTTCAACAATTAGCATCAAAGCTAATTGGGATTATGATTTCTTCAATTCAGACTATGATGACAAGTATAATACGTTATTTTTTCAGCAATTTGATGGATTAGAAATGAATAACTCATCTTTAACCGGAAGTTTAGGAATTGTACATAGAATGAATGATTTTAATAAAATATCGTTCAATATTTCAAGTGGATTTAGATCTCCAAATATTGATGATATAGGAAAAATAAGAGAAAACTCAGGAATATTGAATGTTCCTAACATGGAATTAAAACCTGAATATGTTTATACTCTGGATTTTGGATGGTCAAAGTTCAATAAAAACTTTAGAACTAATTTCAATATTTATTATACAATTTTGAATGGAACAATAGGACGTGATTATTATATGGGAGAGGGCAATAGAATACTTTATGATGAAGAACTAGTTCAAACGATGGCGAATTTTAATTTAGGTAATTCTAATGTGTATGGTGGAAACTTTGAATTAAAAGCAAGAGTTTTAGATAATATTCTTATAAATGGAAGTATAACTTACACAAAAGGCTCAACCTTAAAGGACATGCTCCCAATGCCTTCAATTCCTCCTCTTTTTGGTAGTATTAAACTAAAACTAATGAATGAAAAATCACAATATCAATTATCATACAGGTTTTCTAGCTCAAAAGATGCATCTTCATACAGTATAGGTGGTGAGGATGGTTTAGATGAAACGCCTTTGATAGTAGACTCAAATGGAAACATTCAGTATGTTGGTATGCCTGCATGGGGGGTTTTTCAACTATCAAGCTTGTTCAAGACCACAATTTTAAAAAGACCTATTGATTTTAAGATAATATTAGATAATATTTTTGATATTCATTACAGAGAATTTGCATCTGGAATTTCATCACCAGGTAGATCATTAAACTTGGTGGCTATTTTCAATTAAGTCCTGTTTATTATCCATAAATTACATTAAAATTAATTACTTTCGTTTTTTGATTTTTTATGTCATTTAAAGAATATAAAACATTAGATCTAATTAAGGTTTCTGACCATATTTCCTCTTTTTGGAAAGTTGATAAAACATTTGAAAAGAGTATTTCAACCAGAAATAAAAAAGAATTCATTTTCTATGAGGGTCCCCCCTCAGCGAATGGAATGCCCGGGATTCATCATGTGATGGCCAGAGCAATTAAGGATATCTTTTGTAGATATAAAACTCTGAAAGGTTTCAAAGTAAACAGAAAAGCTGGTTGGGATACTCACGGACTTCCAATTGAACTTGGTGTAGAAAAAGAATTAAATATTTCTAAAGAGGACATTGGATCAAAGATTAGTATCAAAGATTATAATGAGGCATGTAAAAAAGCCGTGATGAAATATACAGATGTGTGGAATAATCTAACTAAAAGAATAGGTTATTGGGTAGATATGGATGATCCTTACATTACCTATAAATCTAAATATATAGAGTCTGTTTGGTGGTTATTAAAAGACTTACACGAAAAAAAGTTGATATATAAAGGGTATAGTGTACAACCCTATTCTCCTAAAGCTGGAACGGGACTTAGCTCACATGAGCTAAATCAACCAGGGACTTATCAAGATATTACAGATACAACTGTAACTGCTCAATTTGAATGTATAGATGAATCAGTCCCTGATTTTTTAAAAAAATATTCTAAAATTTTTGTTCTAGCATGGACTACAACGCCATGGACATTACCTTCAAATACAGCATTAACAGTTGGTGAAAAAATTGAATATTGTTTAATTAAGACATTTAATTTATATACACATCAACCAATAAATGTTGTATTAGCAAAAGAATTGATAACTAAAGTTTTTAAAATAAACTTTAAAGAGGTTCAAAATCAAGAAGAATTAGTTTTTAATAACGATAAAGAAATTCCATACATGCTATTGGAAACATTTTCAGGAAAGCAAATTGTTGGAATGAAATATCATCAAATTTGGGATGATGCTCCTTTACCAAATGATAGTCCAGAAAATGCATTTAGATTGATAGCGGGTGATTTTGTTGCCACTGAGGATGGTACTGGTATTGTACATACCGCACCAACATTTGGTGCAGATGATGCTATCGCGGCAAGAAATGCTAAACCAGAAGTTCCTCCAATGCTAATTAAAAATAAAAATGATGATCTTGTTCCTCTTGTTGATCTCCAAGGAAAATTTGTAAAAGAATTAGGGTTTTTAGGTGGAAAATTTGTTAAAAACGAATATTATGACAAGGGAAAAGCACCAGAACGTTCAGTTGATGTTGAAATTGCAATTAAACTTAAAGAACAAAACAAAGCATTTAGAGTAGAAAAATATACTCATAGTTATCCAAATTGCTGGAGAACTGATAAACCAGTTCTATACTATCCTTTAAACTCATGGTTTATTAAAGTAACCGAAAAAAGAGATGAATTAATTGCCTTGAATAATAAAATTAATTGGAAGCCAAAGTCAACTGGTGAAGGTAGATTCGGTAACTGGCTGAATAATGCAAATGATTGGAATCTTTCAAGATCAAGATTTTGGGGAATCCCTTTACCCATATGGAAATCTGAGGATGGATCAGAAACAAAAGTTATTGGATCCATTGAACAGTTAATAACTGAAATCAATCATTCAGTAGAAAATGGAAATATGAATTCAAATCCTTTTGATGATTTTGAAATTGGGGACATGAGTGATGAAAACTATGACAAAATTGATCTTCATAAACATACTATTGATGATATAGTTTTGACATCTGGTTCAAAAAAGAAAATGTACAGGGAAAGCGATTTGATCGATGTCTGGTTTGACTCAGGTGCAATGCCATATGCTCAATGGCATTATCCTTTTGAAAATAAAAATTATATAGATGATAACAAGTTCTTCCCAGCTGATTATATTGCTGAGGGAGTTGATCAAACTCGAGGGTGGTTTTATACTTTACATGTAATAGGGACATTGGTATTCAATTCTAATTCATATAAAAATGTTATATCAAATGGTCTAGTTTTAGATAAGAATGGACAAAAAATGTCGAAAAGGCTAGGTAATGCAGTAGATCCTTTTGAGACTTTAGACAAGTTTGGACCAGATGCAACTAGATGGTATATGATTTCAAATTCTAATCCATGGGATAACTTAAAATTTGATGTTAGTGGAATTGAAGAGGTAAGAAGAAAGTTTTTTGGAACCCTTCACAACATATATTCATTTTTTAGTCTTTATGCCAATATTGATAAATTTAAAAATGAAGAAAAAATTATTGATTATAAGGAGAGATGTGAGCTAGATAGATGGATTATATCTGAGTTAAACACACTTGTTAAAGAAGTAAATGATGCATATGAAAATTATGAGCCTACTAAATCAGCCAGGCTTATTTCGAAATTCGTTCAAGATAACCTAAGCAATTGGTATGTTAGATTGTCTAGAAGAAGATTTTGGAAAGGTGAATACAATACTGATAAAATTGCAGCATTCCAAACGCTATTAGAATGCTTAAAAACAGTGTCAATTTTATCTTCTCCAATAAGTCCATTCTTTATGGATAATTTATTTCAAGATTTGACTATGAATAATAAATCTGTGCATTTAACTGATTTTCCTAACTATTCAGAATCATTAATAAATAAAGAATTACAAACAAAAATTAGAAAATCTCAAGAAATATGCTCCCTTGCTTTGTCACTGAGAAAAAAAGAAAAAATTAAAGTTAGACAGCCTTTAAATAAAATAATTATTCCTTATAGAAATGATATGGAAAAAGAAGGTCTAATAGATATTTCTGAATTTATAAAATCTGAAATTAATGTTAAAAATGTGGAACTTGTTGGTGATTCTTCTAAAATTTTAGTAAAAAAAGCTAAACCAAATTTTAAATTATTGGGTCCAAAGTTTGGAAAGGATTTGAAAATTGTTAGCTCTATTATTAATAATTTAAAATCAGCTGAAATTGAGAAAATTGAAAATGAAAAAGCATTGGTTTTAGAAAATAATATTGAAATTTTATTAGAGGATATTGAAATTTATTTTGAAGACATTGAAGGCTGGCAAGTAGTTTCAGAAAATGGTACTACTATAGCATTAGATACAAATATTAATGAAGAATTAAAAAACGAGGGGATAGCTCGAGAAATAGTTAATAGAATTCAAAATTTCAGAAAAGATTCTGGTTTTAATGTTAGTGATAAAATTATTATAGAAATTGAAAACAATAATTTAATTGAAAAAGCTATTTTTGAAAATATTGACTATATTAAAAATGAAACTCTAGCTGTTGATTTAAATTTTAAACAAACTTTAATCAACGCCCAAGAGTTTGAATTTGATAACTTAAATATTAAAATAAAAATTTTTAAAAAAACATAAAATGAAAAAGGATAACCTGGTTGTAAGATACTCTGATAAAGATTTAGGGAGTTTTAAAAAAATAATTGAAGAAAAAATTGTAAAAGCTCAAAGAGATTTAGAGCTTATTAGAAGTGCATATATGAATGATGGCAACAATGGGACAGAAGATACATCTCCAACTTTTAAAGCATTTGAAGAAGGTTCACAAACAATGTCTAAGGAAGCTAATACACAACTTGCAATAAGACAAGAAAAGTTCATAAGAGATTTAAAAAATGCTCTAATTAGAATTGAAAATAAAACTTATGGGATTTGCAGAATTACAGGAAAATTAATCTCCAAAAAAAGATTAAAACTTGTACCGCACGCAACACTCAGTATTGAAGCAAAAAATAACCAATCTTAGGAAAAGATACTATGAAAATCAATGATTTTCTTACAAGAATGTGGAATGATTACTCTGATTTAAATCCACATATCAATAAGGTTTTGGATTTAATAAAAGAAAAAGAATCGAAGACTATAATTAACGATCACATAGCTTTAAGAACTTTCAATCACAAAAAAATTAATAGACATGTTCTTTCTAGTTATTTTGTAAAAAATGGTTACAAGCCAATTGAAGATTTAACGTTCACTGAAAAAAAACTCAAAGCAACTTATTATTTACATTCAGATCCAACATTACCAAGAATTTTTATTAGCGAACTTTTACTAGAAAATTTTTCAGAAAAACTTCAAAAATCAATCAATAATAAAATCGATGAAATCGACGTTAACTCGATATCTGACCCTGAGTTCTTGACATCTGGTATTCCATGGTCACCAATTGATTATAAAACATATAAAGAAATACAATCTGAATCAGATTATGCTTCCTGGGTTCTTGCAATGGGCTATATAGCAAACCACTTTACAGTTAGTGTAACTGATTGTTCATTCTTTAAGAATTTAACTCAATTAAACACTTATTTAAAAGAAAACGGGTTTGATATTAATTCATCTGGGGGAGAAATTAAAGGTTCTGTTAGTCAAGGATTAGAACAATCATCAATTATGTCTAAAGAGATTGAGGTAAAATTTTCTGATGGATTATACAAAGTCCCAGGATGTTATTATGAGTTTGCATACAGGTATAATAATTTTGATGGTTTTATAACCAAATCCGCTAATCATATTTTTGAAAGTACTAATGAAAAGTCAAAAGATTAGTTTTTATAAATGTTTAGCTATAGTCGCTTTCATTTTATTTTGTGACCAATTTCTCAAAGTATATATTAAATTAAATTTTCCTCTTACAATTTATGGACAAGATCCAATATTTGACTTGGGTTGGTTTAAGCTTTTATTTATTGAAAATAAGGGTATGGCTTGGGGAGCTCAAATAAGCGATTTTATACCATTTATCAGTGAAGAGAATGGAAAATTATTTCTTACCCTATTTAGAATCGTTGCTATTGGCTTCATCTTTTACTGGCTTAAAAAAACAATTGAGGATAATTCTAGTAAATTATTCAGTATATCCCTTTCACTAATACTAGCGGGTGCTATAGGAAACGTTATTGACTCAGTATTTTATGGCTATTTTTTTACTGAAAGTTATTTTCAAATAGCTTCTTTCTCACCTGGAAATGGATATAGTTCTATTTTTTATGGAAATGTGGTAGATATGTTCCAATTTCCCTTGTTTACTTGGACATGGCCATCATTTTTACCATTTATTGGTGGAAATGAATTTACATTCTTTGAGCCCGTTTTTAACATTGCTGATTCAGCAATTTCTATTGGAATTTTTATGATGATTGTTTTTAATAAAACTTTCTTTAAAGAAAACTAAAAATCTTGTTTGGCGTTACGCAGTAGTCTATTTTTATATCATTCTCATCAATTCCTTCAATATAATTTTCAGGTTCATATAAAGACAGGCCTATTTTGATAGTTTTTTTAGATAAATTACTTAAAAATCTATCATAAAAACCTTTTCCATAACCTACTCTGCTGCCTTTTTTATCATAACTAAGCAAAGGGACAAATACCACATCGATAAGATTATTTTTTATTTTTTTTCCATTTTTAGGCTCTGGTATTCCATATTTATTTAATTCTAAAATGACGTCATCATCCAAAATATAATTAGTTAAACTATAGTCTTTAAAATTTGATTTTGAAATTATAACTTGTTTCTGTCTTCCGTTAATGATATTAATTATTGGATTTGTATCAATTTCTTTATTTTTTTCAATTGATAAAAAAACGTGGTAGTTATGATATTCCCAAATGTCTAAATTCAAACAATTGTTTGCAATTTTTACACTTGAATCTAATAAGTCATCTTCAGATAAATTGTCTCTTAATGAGCGATATTTTTTTCTGGCTTCAAATTTGTCCATTATCTAAATCTAAACAAATAAAATAATTATTTTAGTCAAGTGTCTGATACATCTAAATTAATGCTTAAAACAATACCTGAATTGCCAGGTGTGTATCAGTTTTTAAATAAGAATAAAAAAATTATCTATGTTGGAAAAGCAATTAATCTTAAAAAAAGAGTAAAATCATATTTTCAAAAAAATATAAAATCTCGAAAAACCATAAATCTGGTTAAAAATATTGATAGTATTGAGCATGTTGTTGTTCAATCTGAATCTGATGCTCTTCTTCTTGAAAATTCACTAATTAAAAAAAATCAACCTAAATACAACATATTGCTGAGAGATGATAAAACCTATCCTTGGATATGCATAAAAAATGAAAGATTTCCTAGAGTTTTTTTAACTAGAAAATTAATTAAAGATGGTTCAGAATATTATGGGCCATACACCAATATCAAAGTAATAAATGTCCTGCTAAACATAATTAGAACATTATATCCTATAAGGAACGGTAATTATAATTTTTCAGAAAGACAAATAAAAAATAGTAAGAAGGAGTTATTCTTAAAAGTTTTTAAAAAAAATGAACACTCAATTATAATTGGTTTTCATGAAAGTGGAGACAAAAAAGTTAGTGAAAGTCTGCTTTCAGAAAACATCTATGATCAGAATATTGTTTTGGTAAGAGAAATTTTGAATGGGAAGTTTAAGAAAGTGAAAAAACTGTTAAGGGAAGAAATGTATACTCATTCAAATGATATGAACTTTGAAAGAGCTCAAAATATAAAAGAAAAAATTGAAGCATTAGAAAATTACCAGTCTCGATCAACTGTGGTAAGTAAAAAACTTAATAATATCGATGTGTTTTCTATCATTTCTGATTCTGAAAATGCTTACATTAATTATTTACAGATAGCATACGGTAGGGTCATAAGATTTCACAATCAAGAAATCAAAAAGACCTTGGATGAAGATGATGTTGATGTACTTAGTTTAGTGATTTTTAACCTAAGGGATAAGTTTAAATCTGAATCTAAAACGATTATTTCACAATATAATCTCACTAAACAATTAAATGTAAAGTTTATTGTTCCCAAGGCTGGGGATAATAAAAAGCTATTAGAATTATCATTAAAAAATTGTAAAATTTTTAAACTAGAAAGGCTTAAGCAGATTCAAATTCTAGATCCTGAGAGACATAAAAATAGGATAATGAATCAGATGAAAGTTGATTTGAAACTAAAAAATGAACCCAATCACATAGAATGTTTTGATATTTCAAATATTCAGGGTACAAATACTGTTGCTGCATGTGTCGTTTTCATAGATGGAAAGCCTATGAAAAAAATGTACAGGAAATTTATCATTAAAACAGTATCAGGTCCAAATGATTATAAATCAATGGAAGAGGTAATCTATAGGAGATATTCGAGGATATTAAATGAGAAATTGGATTTGCCTAAGCTGATAGTTATTGATGGCGGCAAGGGTCAATTAAGTTCAGCTGTAAAGAGTTTAAAAGAATTAAAATTATATACAACAATTCCTATTATTGGGATTGCAAAAAGACTGGAGGAGTTATATTACCCAAATGATTCTATACCATTATACTTGAACAAAAAGTCAGAAACTCTAAAAGTAATTCAAAATTTAAGAAATGAAGCGCATAGATTTAGTTTAACTTTTCACAAAAGCAAGCGATCTAAAGATTCTCTCAAATCGGAACTAGATGTAATTCCTGGAATTGGTGAAAAAACTAAATTGAAATTACTCAGAAAGTTTAAGTCAATTTTGCAATTAAAAAAAGTAAGAAAAGAAGAAATTATAAATGAAATTGGAAAAAGTAAAACAAAAAAACTAATAGACTTCTTAGATAGAGAAAGCTAGTTTTATAATTTTGTATTCAAAATGAGACTTATTTCATTTCTTTTATGCTTAATACCTATTAATTTTTGTTTATCACAACAAGAATTTTCCGAGAATAAAACTGAAAAGCAACTTTATAATTTTAACGCTTTCAAATCAGGTGAAAAACTCGAATATAGATTAAACTATGGGTTTTTTAATGCGAGTTATGCATCCTTAACTTTAAAGGATGAAGTTTTAGATGGTAAAAATGTATTAAGGGCGACTTCAATTGGAAGAACCACAGGACTTGCTAGATTATTCTTTAAAGTTGATGATATCTATGAAACTTTTTTTCCAAAAGAAAAAGTAAAACCTGTAAAATCCATCAGGGATATATATGAGGGTGGTTATGAGAGGGAAGCTGAAACAATATACGATTACAAAAATAATAAAGCTCTATTCTATGATAAGTTAAAAAACATCAAAAAAGAATTTGATATTCATCCTGATATTCAAGATATTATTTCAACATTTTATTATCTAAGAAAGCATTTTGATATTTCTTCCTTAAAACCAAATGACTTAATTTATGTAGACATTTTTTTTGACAAAGAAATATATCCATTCAAAATGATGTTTTTGGGTATAGAAAGAATAAAGACTAAATTCGGAATTGTCGAATGCATGAAGCTAAGGCCTTACATGGAGTCAGGAAGAGTTTTTAGAGATAATGAAGGTATTAAGATTTGGGTTACCAATGATGACAACAGAGTTCCAATTAAAGTGAAAGCAGACTTGAGAGTTGGGTCAATTGTTGCTAACTTAGTTTCTTTTAGAGGGCTTGCCAATCCATTTAGAATTGTGGTGAATGAATAGATTTATTTTATTTACAATATTGATTTTTTTATTTTCATGTGGTGAAAAAAATAGTCAAACAAATATTGAGATCAAAAAAGAAAAGGTTATAAAGGAATATGGATATACTCTGAATAACTATAATGTAAAAAAAGACACAATTGAATCAGGTGATTCATTTGGATTAATTCTAGAAAAAAATAATTTATTTTATCCCAAAATTTATGATATCGTTCAAGAAGCTAAGAAGGTTTTTGATATAAGAAAAATTAATATTGGTAGACCTTACACAATTCTATCATCAAAAGATTCATTAAATAAACCTTTAGTCTTTATTTATCAACCTAATCCAATAGACTACATAGTTGTATCATTAGGAGATTCCCTGTGGGCAGAAAAAAAACAAAAGGAAGTAAAACTTGTTGAATTTGAAGCAATGGGAACAATTAAAAGCTCATTATCCGAAACAATGCAAGAATTGAAACTAAGCCCTTTATTGAGTAATGAACTCTCTGAAATTTATGCATGGAACATTGATTTTTTTAGACTTGAAAAAGGGGATAATTTTAAAATTTTATATACATCTAAATACGTAGATGATTCAATATATATAGGTTTAAATCGAATACACAATGCTTATTTTGAACATAGAGGGAAACCTTTTTATGCTATTGAATTTCAAACTGACTCAATAAAAGGTATGTATGAATATTTTGATGACAAAGGAAAAAATTTGAGAAGAGCATTCTTATTATCACCTGTACAATTTAGCAGAATCTCGTCTAGATATAATTTAAGAAGAAAAATTGCATACTATGGAAAAGTTAAACCACATTATGGAACTGATTTTGCAGCACCAATTGGAACGCCAATAAGATCTACAGCTGCAGGTAGAGTTGTGAAGTCAGGATATACAAGAGCTAACGGATACTATGTTACTGTGAGTCATAATGCTACATATTCAACTCAATATCTACATATGAGAAAAAGGGGATTAAAGGTAGGCACATATGTTGAGCAAGGAGATAAAATTGGGGAAATTGGCATGACAGGATTTACATCAGGCCCTCACGTTTGCTATAGATTTTGGAAGAATGGAAGACAAGTTGATCCTCTAAAGCAAAAACTTCCTGAAGCCAAACCAATTTCGGATATATTAAAACAAAAATATCTTACATACATGAGGCCAATTAAGATAAAACTTGATAGTATGGAAGCAAATCTTAACTTTGAAGAAAAATTAATTACTATTCCCTAACAATGTCACTTCACAAGATAAATCCTACAGAAACGAAAGCTTGGAAGAAGCTAATTGACCAAAAAAATAATTTATCAACTGAAACTTTAAATAGTCTTTTCTCAAAAGAAAGTAATAGATTAAATTATTTATCGATTAAATGGGATTGTTTTGATGTTGATTTCTCTAAAAATATTTTAAATCAGAAGATATTTAATCTTCTTACCGAACTTGCTGAAGAATGTAAAATTTCTGATTCAATTAAAATGTTGTTTGATGGTGATAAAATAAATGAAACGGAAGGAAGATCGGTGCTTCATACTGAGTTAAGAAACTTCAAAACATCAAATTCATCAATTGTGGCAGACAGAGAAAAGATTAAAAGTTTTTCATCCAAAATTATTGATGGAAAAATTAAGGGTAATACAGGTAAAAAATTTACAGATGTTGTTAATATAGGTATTGGAGGATCTGACTTAGGTCCAAAAATGGCAGTTGAAGCATTAAAGTTTTATAAAAACTCATTAAATATTCATTTTATTTCTAATATAGATGGAGACCACAGTGAGGAGGTATTAAAAACCTTAAATCCAGAGACAACTTTTTTTATTGTTGTTTCCAAAACATTTACAACTCAAGAAACTCTCACTAATGCAAATCTTGCTAAAAATTGGATTCAAAAAAAATTAGATACCAAAGAAATTCAAAATCATTTTTGTGCGATATCTACAAATATTGATGCAGTAAAGGATTTTGGAATTGACGAAGAGTATATCTTTAAAATGTATGATTTTGTAGGTGGAAGATTTTCTATGTGGGGTTCCGTTGGACTATCTATTTCAATTTCAATTGGATATGATAACTTCAAAAAGTTTTTAATAGGTGCTGAGAAAATGGATATACATTTTAAAGAATCTCCAATTGAAAAAAATATTCCAATATGTTTAGCTTTGGTTGGTATTTGGAATAGTAATTTTTTGGGCTCACATACACAGGGAATTATCCCATATACAGAATACCTCAATCTACTGCCAAGTTATTTACAGCAGTCTATGATGGAAAGTAACGGAAAAAATATTGATCGGTCTGGTAAAAAAATTAATTATAGTACTGGTAACATAATTTGGGGAGGAACTGGAACAAACACTCAGCACGCATTTTTCCAACTAATTCATCAGGGAGATAAATTAATTCCTTGTGATTTTATTGGTTTTAAAAAATCACTTCATGGAAATAAAGACAGTCATAATAAGTTAATGTCAAATTATGTTGGTCAAATGCAAGCACTGATGAAAGGAAGAAGTTTAAAAGAAGTTGTTTCTGATATGGAGTCAAAAAATATCGATGAAGAAACCATAAACAAGAACGCGAATTTTAAAGTATTTGATGGAAACAAACCAACTACATCTATCTTAATTGACCAGCTTAATCCTGAATCTTTAGGGATGCTAATATCCATGTACGAACATATTGTTTTTACTAAGGGTGTAATATGGAATATTTTTAGTTTTGATCAATGGGGTGTTGAATTGGGTAAAGTACTAGCTTCTAAGTTATTAACAGAAATTGAAGGTGGTGAAATTACCAATCACGATGATTCCACTGAATCCCATCTGAAAAAATTAAAAAATATCTCTTAATTTTTTGATCTCAAAAATATTTTAATTTTTTGGTTAAATCCTGTTCATAAAATTAATTTTTTATTAGCCTTTGTTGAGAAAAAAATTTTCATATTTGCGACAACTAAAACTATTCGAAAATGAAAAAATTTATTTTGTTTTTTGCAGCCATCCTAATTAGTGGGATTGGTCTTGCACAAACTACAGTAACTGGAACTGTTGTCGATTCTGAAGTCGGAACTGGTCTTCCAGGTGCTACAATTGTAGTCAAAGGAACATCTGATGGGGTTTCTAGTGACTTCAATGGTTCATTTTCAATTTCAGTGGATTCAGGAGCAACTTTAGTCGTATCCTATGTTGGATATGAATCTCAAGAAGTTGTGGTTGGTGAATCTGCAAATGTTGGAATAATTCAATTACAACCAGGTGATAATATATTATCTGGTGTAACTGTATTTGGATCTGTTTTTCTTGCAAAAGATAGACAAACACCAGTAGCAGTATCTACACTTACAACATCTGAAATTGAAGAAAGAATTGGTAATCTTGAGCTTCCAGAGTTGTTAAACTCTACTCCTGGTGTATTTGCAACTGGAGGTGGAGGTGCTTTCGGTGATTCAAGAATTACTCTTAGAGGTTTTCAACAAGAAAACATTGCAGTATTGATTAACGGTATGCCAGTTAATGATATGGAAAATGGTAGAGTATATTGGAGTAACTGGGCTGGTCTTACTGATGTTGTTTCAGCAATGCAGGTACAAAGAGGTTTAGGTTCATCTCCTCTACCAATCTCATCTGTTGGTGGTACAATTAACATTGTTACTAAATCAACTGAACTATCAGAGGGAGGAAAAATTTCTGTTAGAACTGGAAATGATAACTATTTGAAAACTGTTGTTAATTATAATACTGGTAAAATGGATAATGGTAGTGCATTGTCTTTACTTTTCAGTAGAACTGCTGGTGATGGATATGTTAATGGAACTGAATTCGAAGCTTATTCTTACTTTTTTGGTTATGGAAAAGAAAGCGACGATGGAAAGAGCAACGTACAATTCATTGTAACTGGTGCTCCTCAAATTCACGGTCATAGATATAGAAGTTTTTATAACCAAGCTCTTTTACAGCAGTATAAAGATTTTGGTAGAAAATACAACTACAACTACGGAACCTTAGATGGAGAAAGTTTTAATATGAGAAATAATTTCTATCACAAACCTATTGCATCTGTAAACTGGGAGTACACGCCAAATGATAAAACAACTCTTTCTACTACTATTTATGCATCTGTAGGTAGAGGTGGTGGAACTGGTGATATTGGTAGATTATATGGATATCAATATTTTAGTGGTGATCTCAACTACAATGGAAGATATGCACTTAGAAATCCTCAAACTGGTCATGTAGATTTTGATAAGATTTACTCTTCAAACAGTGGTCAGGCTACTACTTTCTACAATGGTAGAACATATTCTAACGTTGTAGATGCCGCAACTGGTTTATATATCGTTAACGATCAAGATGAGAGAGTTAATGGCGTAAAAAGAAATGGTATTATTCGAAGAGCTTCTATGAACTCTCACAACTGGGTTGGTGGATTAATCAATCTTAAAAAACAAGCAACTGAGAATTTTGCCTATCAAATTGGTGCTGATTTAAGATACTATAAAGGAATTCACTATAGAAGAGTAGATAACCTATTAGGTGCTGATGGATACAGAGACTTTGATAAATATGATCGAGTTTCTAATGGTGCTGTAATTACAGAAGCAATCCCTCACAATGACTGGGGTAATTTATGGAACGTATTTGGAAGTACTGATGATGATCCTAAAATTGACTATCACAATGATGGATTGGTTTCATGGCAAGGGTTATTTGGTCAAGCTGAGTGGGTTACTGATACTTATTCTGTATTTGTACAAGGATCTGTTGCAAACCAAGGATTTCAAAGAGTCGATTTTTTCAGATATGCACCTAATGATCCAATGCATAAAAGTGAGAAAAAGAATATTTTAGGTGGAACCATAAAAGCTGGTGCTAACTATAACATTGATGCTAAGAATAACGTTTATGTAAATGCAGGATATTATTCTAAAGCTCCAAACTTTGATGCTGTTTTCCAAGATTATGATAACTACGTTACACCAGATTCAGATCTTACAAATGAAAAAGTTGTAGGTATTGAGGCTGGTTATGGTTTCAGATCTAGTGATTTAACAATGAATCTGAATGTTTATAGAACATCATGGAAAGACAGATTCCTTTCAGACTATGTAAGAATTAACGGTGTTGGAGGTATTGCCAACTACACTGGTGTTGAGCAAGTTCACCAAGGTGTTGAGTTTGATGCAAAGTGGAGAATTAGTCCTTTAGTAGATTTAGAAGGTATGTTAACTCTTGGAAACTATGAGTATGGTAGTGATGTTACAGATTCTAATGTAACAAATAATAGTGGTCAATCTATTGGATCTGCTACTCTTTATCTAGATGGAGAAAAAGTGGGTACTACAGCTCATAAAACAGCAAGGTTAAATCTTACGGTTAATCCATCTGATAAATTTAAGTTTAACCTAAGCTTATTCCACGCTGATGATATATTTGGAACTGTTAATACTGAAGATTTCCAAGATCCTGAAGACACAACTATGAAACTTCCTTCATATGAACTGTTTGATTTTGGTTCTTCTTACACACTTTCAATAGGTGGAAAAGATGTTTATTTAAGACTTAATATCAATAATATTTTTGATGAAGAATATTATTATATGTCTAATAATAACGTCTTTGCTTCACCTGGTGAGCCAACTTATAAAGGAATACCTTTAAATGCTAAGGTTTTCCCAGGTTGGGGAAGAACATATAATTTAGGTCTTACTTACAGATTTTAAATTATAAATTCCAATTAAATAAAAAACCCTTCTCTTTTAGAAGGGTTTTTTTATTTGAAGCCTTTTACAACTATCACAAACTCACCTTTCAATTTTTTATTTTCGTATTCTGGTATCAAGTCCTTAATTCTTCCTCTTGTTGTTAATTCAAAAATTTTAGTTAACTCCTTAGAAATAGAAATTTCCCGATCTGGTCCAAAGGAATTAGAAAAGTCTTGTAAGGTTTTATATAATTTATATGGAGATTCGTAAAAAATCATTGTTCTTTTTTCATTTGACAACTCTTCTAACCTTGTTTTTCTACCCTTTTTAACAGGGAGAAATCCTTCAAAAACAAATCTTTCAGAGGGTAAGCCACTTACTGCTAACGCAGGTATAAGTGCTGTTGGGCCGGGCAAACATTCAACTTCGATATTATTATCAATACACATTTTAACAATTAAATATCCAGGATCGGAGATACTCGGTGTTCCTGCATCCGAAATTAAACCAACCACTAAACCTGATTGAATCTCATTAATAACTTTTTCAACAGTATAATGTTCGTTAAACTTATGGTAAGATTTTAAAGGTTTTTTAATTTTTAAATGATTTAACAATTTTAAACTCCTCCTTGTATCCTCACACAATAGAATGTCCACTGTCTTTATACATTCAACTGCTCTTTGAGTTATGTCTCCAAGGTTTCCAATTGGGGTTGGTATTAGAATAAGTTTTGACATTTAAAT
The DNA here is from genome assembly GCA_902595555.1 of uncultured Bacteroidota bacterium. Taxonomy (GTDB): domain Bacteria; phylum Bacteroidota; class Bacteroidia; order Flavobacteriales; family Flavobacteriaceae; genus Eutrophosalina. The sequence goes on from CACJQM010000002.1 coordinate 110,619, forward strand.
TTATATTTGTCTAAAATAGTAACTTATCTAAGAAAAAAGAGCATTGGGAAGAATTGAAGTAATATGTGGTTCTATGTTTTCAGGTAAAACTGAAGAATTAATTAATAGAGTAAAAAAATCAAACAAGTCATATAAGGTTTTTAAACCAGACATTGATACTAGAAATGAAACAGATAAGATTAAATCTCACAGCAAAATTGAAATTGATGCCACCACTATTGATGATATTAATGAAATTTTAAATTATAAAGATAAGTTCGATGTAATTGGAATTGATGAAGCACAATTTTTTTCAAATGATATAGTATCGGTATCTAATTCACTTGCTAACAACGGAGTGAGAGTTATTATTGCAGGTCTCGATATGGACTTTTCGGGTAAACCATTTGGACCTATGCCATTTTTGATGGCAATAGCAGAGGATGTTACAAAAGTACATGCTAAATGTGTTGAGACAGGTAAACCTGCTTTGTACAGTTTTAGAAAAGTTGATAATGATCAAACTGTAATGATAGGTGAAAAAAAAGAGTATCAGCCTCTTTCAAGAAAAGCTTTCATCTCTAAATCTAAAAAATCATAATTTATTGAGCTATCAAGGTACACATGTAGCAATCAACCTAAATAATTTAAAGGGTAATTTAAATTACTTGAAAGAAAATCTAGAGCCAAGCACAAAAATCATGTGTGTAGTTAAAGCGTTTGCTTATGGTTCTGATCCATTAATTATTGGAAATTTTTTAGAAAAGAATAATGTTGATTATCTCGCAGTAGCTTATACCAATGAGGGTGTTAAGCTAAGATCATCTGGAATAAAATTACCAATACTAATTCTTCACCCCCAAATTGATGATTTTGATGAAATATTAGAATATAATTTAGAGCCTAATATTTATTCATTTAGAATTCTTGAAAGGTTTTTATCAAAATCAAAAAAACATCCATTCCACTTAAAGTTCAATACAGGTCTAAATAGATTGGGGTTTAAAATTGATGATGTTGACTTGTTGTATAATATTTTAGGAGATGGTAATAATATAAAATATTTATTTTCACACTTAGGTGCTTCCGATGATATAAAGGAAAAAGATTTTACAATGGGCCAAATTAAATTATTTGATACAATTTCAAAAAAGATGAGCGATAAGTTCAATAAAGTTTTTAATAAACATCTTTTAAATACATCTGGAATTTTGAACTATCATAATTATCAATATGATATGGTACGCACAGGTATTGGTTTGTATGGATATGGAAATGATGATGAATACAATAAGAAATTAAAACCCGTATTGACTCTAAATTCTGTTGTTTCACAAATACATAATGTTCAAAAAAATGAGTCTATTGGTTACAACAGGGGTTTTATTGCGGAAAAAGATTTTAAGATTGGTATCATTCCAATAGGTCATGCTGATGGTATCAGTAGAGCATTGGGAAATGGTAAAATTGGTTTTAGAATTAATGACCAAATTGCTCCTACAATTGGGAATATTTGTATGGATATGCTTATGGTTGATATAACAAATATAGATTGTAAGGAAGGTGACATGGTGTCAATTATTGATGATAAAAATCAAACGGCAGAAGAGATTGGAAATATCTCAGATACAATCTCATATGAGATTTTAACAGCATTATCCTCAAGAATGAAAAGAATTATTATTGAAAATTGATATTATAAACTATGACTAGAGTATTTATTTTTTTAATTGTGTTTGCTTTAAATATTTTTTATGGTTGTGGTCCTAGTAAAAATTTACTTGATTCTGATGTGAGTCGTGATAAAAAATCTGAGGGATTTGCAACTCATACAATAAAGGGCAAAAAAGTAAATCCTAATAATGAAAGTGATTTTAATAGGCTACTAAGTGGTAAGGTCCCAGGTTTACAAATTAATGACACTTCATCATCAATGTTTGATTCAACCGAAATAAGAATTAGAGGAGAAATAAATGTTCTATATATAGTAGATGGAGTCAAAATGAATGCTAGTGATATAAATACATCATTAATTAAATCTATTAAAGTTATAAAAGGACCTCATGCAGTAACTCGTTATGGAAATGAGGCAATAAATGGAGTTATTCTTATCAGTACTAGGTAATATTTAAATTTTAATTGTCTAGGATTCATATTTATTTAAATTTGTGCAATACTTATAAAATGAATTTAGCAATAATTGGTGCAACGGGACTTGTTGGTGAAGAGATGTTAAAAGTTCTTGATCAAAGAAAAATTCAATTTACTAACCTAACTTTAGTATCCTCAAAGAAATCCATCGGAAAATCTCTAAATTTTCAAGAAAAAAGTTACCAATTAATTAGTATTGAAGATGCACTTGAAAAGGAATTAGATGTAGCAATTTTTTCAGCTGGAAAAGAAGTTTCTTTAAAGTGGGCTCCTATTTTTTCAAAAAAAGGTGTAACGGTTATTGATAATTCTTCAGCATGGAGGATGGATACAACAAAAAAATTAATTGTCCCTGAAATCAATGGTGATGAGTTAAACCAAAATGATAAGATTATAGCTAACCCTAACTGCTCAACAATTCAAATGTTAGTTGCAATTGCTCCAATACATAAAAAGTATGGAATTACTCGAGTTATAATATCTACATATCAATCGATCACTGGTACAGGCAGGATAGCTTTAAATCAACTTAATAATGAGTATAATAACATTGATGGTGAAATGGCTTACAAATATCAAATTCATCAAAATGCCATTCCACATTGCGATGATTTTGAAGATAATGGTTATACTAAAGAAGAAATGAAGTTAATTAATGAAACTCATAAGATATTAGATCCAAATATTAGTGTTACAGCAACCGCAGTAAGAGTACCGGTAATGGGTGGACATAGTGAATCTATAAATTTAACATTAGAGAAAAGTTTTGATATAAATGAGGTTAAAGAACTTTTAAATCATTCTAAAGGGATTGTAATAGAAGATGATCCTGAAAATTTTAAGTACCCTATGCCAATAAATGCAAGAGGAAAAGATGAGGTATTTGTGGGACGAATTCGAAAAGATTTTTCTTGTGAAAATAGTTTAAACTTATGGGTTGTAAGTGATAATTTAAGAAAAGGAGCGGCTACTAACGCAATTCAAATTTTAGAAACAATTATATCTAAAGGATTAATAACTTAATCTTCAAAATCCTCCATAAATTTTGTTGTATAAACTCCATTTATATAATCTTCGTTGTCCATAAGTTTTCGATGAAATGTAATAGTTGTTTTAATTCCTTCGATTACAAATTCATCAAGTGCTCGTCTCATTTTATTTATTGCCTCTTTTCTTTTTTGATTATAACTTCCTCCACTTTGGCTGGTTGTTATAATTTTAGCAATCATGGAATCATAATTTGGAGAAATTGTATAACCACTGTATACATGAGTATCAACTCTTACCCCTTGTCCACCTGGTAGATGTAAATTAGTAATTTTTCCAGGTGAAGGCCTAAAATCATTTTCTGGATCTTCTGCATTAATTCTACATTCTATAGAATGAAGTTTTGGATAGTAATGATTACCTGAAACCTTAACGCCCGCAGCTACTTTAATTTGTTCTTTGATTAAATCATAATCAATTACTTGCTCAGTAATTGGATGCTCAACTTGAATTCTAGTATTCATTTCCATAAAATAAAAATTTCGATCCTTATCTACTAAAAATTCAACTGTGCCTACACCTTCGTAATTAATAAATTTAGCAGCTTTAACTGCGGCTTTACCCATTCTATCTCTTAATTTTGAAGTCATAAATGGGGAGGGAGTCTCTTCTGTAAGTTTCTGATGACGGCGCTGAATTGAACAATCCCTTTCCGAAAGGTGACTAACATTACCAAACTGATCTGCAATTATTTGAATTTCTATATGTCTTGGTTCCTGAATCAATTTTTCTATGTACATGTCGTCATTACCAAATGCTGCTGAAGCCTCTTGCTTAGCACTAGACCAACTTTTTTTAAAATCAGCCTTATTCCATACGGCTCTCATTCCTTTTCCCCCTCCACCAGCAGAAGCTTTTACCATAACTGGATAACCAATTTTAGATGCGATTTTTAAAGCTTCCTCTTCATTTTCAACTGCACCACCAGAACCTGGTATTGTAGGAACTTTTGCTAGATTCATTGTTGAAACAGCAGTAGCCTTATCTCCCATTTTTTCAATCATTTCTGGCGATGGGCCAATAAATTTTATTTTATGTTCTCCACATATCTTTGAAAACTTAGCATTTTCAGATAAGAAACCATATCCAGGATGAATTGCATCTGCATTTGTTATTTCTGCCGCTGCTATGATATTAGGGATTTTTAGATAGGATTCTGAGCTAGGTGCTGGTCCAATGCAAACTGCTTCATCAGCAAATCTAACATGTAAACTTTCCTCATCAGCTTTAGAATAGACAGCTACTGTTTTAATGCCCATTTCTTTACAAGTTCTAATTACTCGTAGAGCAATTTCTCCACGATTCGCTACTAGAATTTTCTTAAACATATAATATTATTAAGGTTCAATTAAGAACAATGGTTGATCAAATTCAACTGGTGAAGCATCTTCTACTAATATTTTTACAATTTTACCCGAAAAGTCAGACTCAATTTCATTAAATAATTTCATAGCTTCAATAACACATAATGTATCTCCTTCTTTAATAGTGTCACCAACATTAACAAAAACATCCTTGTCAGGTGATGGTTTACGATAAAAAGTACCTATAATAGGAGATTTAATCGTCAAATAATTATCAGAGGGAGAACTATCTTTTGGAACATCTGATTTAGGTGTTTCAACAGGGGGTGGTTGAACAACCGGTGCTTGAGGTTGATGTTGTATTGGATGTTGAACAACTTGTTGAGTTATTTCATTAGTTTGAGATTTAGATCCTTTAATATTAATCTTAAAGTTATTATTCTCAATATTAACTTCAGCAACATCAGTTTTGGAAACAAACTTAATAAGTTGTTGAATTTGCTTAAAATTCATAATTATTAGTATTAATAGGGCAAAAATCGACAAAAAAACATAAAAAACAAGCAAAAATCACACAAAATTGTTACTATAATGCATAAAACAATAATAATTTGATAATTAAACATCGAATTTAATTATTAATAAGGGCTATTTCAATCATTTATATCATAAAATATCCATATTTAACTCGTTATTTTAATTTTTTGATACTTTTTTGTTCATTTTTAATACTTTTTGGGCTTAATAATAAATATTTTAGCTGATTTTATAATAAAAAATTCAATAAAATGAATAATTATATAATTTTTATGTAAATAGATTGATTTTGATGTGAATAATATATATTTATTAAAGAAATGACATTAAATCGTCCATATTTCCTTAATTACAAGTCAAAACAGTATGTGTTTTTATCAATTATTGTTTTTTTTATTCATTTTTCAGTAAAATCTCAAATAAAATCTAAAATTAAATTCCAAAGCGCAAATCCCTTTGCAATGAGTGATGTTATAAATAACCTTGATAAACTTGATCCACAAGAAGTTTTTGGAGAATTAACCATCCCTTCTGATTCTGTAAATAATGAAAAAAAATATCCACTTATAATTGCAGTTGCTGGTAGTTTGGGTTGGCGTAAACATCATTATGATTATTTAGATATGTACCAAAAAAATGGGTTTGCAACATTTGAGTTAAATAGTTTTCAAAGTCGAAAAATAACATCAACCGTTGGTTCTCAAATTGAAATAACCACAGCTGCTATGATTCTTGATGCTTACAAAGCTTTTGATAAACTCAAAACACATCCAAATATTAATATAAATAAGGTTTCAATTACTGGATGGAGTCTGGGTGGTGCAGTTGCTTTATTTTCCGGTTGGAATCCGATGAGAAATGCTATAACAAATAATCTAAAATTTGCATCACATTTAGCTATATACCCGCCCTGTTTTTTTGATCCAGAAAATATTGATTTTACAGATAAGCCCATTCATATTTTGATTGGGGAATTAGATAATTGGACACCGGCTGAACCATGTAAAAACTTCGTTAAAAAAATAAATAGCAAGGATAATGTTAGATTAACAATATACCCTGATTCACATCATTCTTTTGATAGCGAGGAACCTGTTTCTCATATTAAAAATGGTTATAGTTTTAAAAATTGCCTCTTTAAACTAAATAGTGAAGGAGATGTGCTTATGAATTACTTATCTCTTCCGATGTCATCTCCAATAATGCAAAAAGTAGGATTTTTATTTTGTGTAAAGAGAGGAGTAGATCTTGGAGGGAATGAAATTTACCGAAATGAGGCTTTCAAATTTGCCAACTCCTTTATGAGAGAGACACTAAATTAGCTATTCAGTTTCTTCAGCAGAATCAACTAAAACTTTTCCTCTGTAGTAAAGCTTACCTTCATGCCAATGAGCTCTGTGATATAAATGATCTTGTCCAGTTGTTTTATCTGTTGCTATCTGAGCGCTTGACGCTTTATAATGAGTACGTCTTTTGTCTCTTCTAGTTTTTGATGTTTTTCTTTTAGGATGTGCCATTTTTTACTTCTTTAATTTTTTAAGTTTATCCCAACGCGGGTCGAAATTACTACTTTTTTCTTTATTTATATCAAAATCTTTTAATCTATTTAAGATATCTGATTTAAGTGAACCATCGTCAATACCAGGATGAACATTCCTAATTGGCATAGATAAAACTATCATTTCATATAAGAATTGATCCAACTCAACAGTATGAGAGCCATGTGGCAAAATTATTAGCTCATCATTAGAATCATCATATTTATCACCAAATTTTAATAAGAGTTTCATTTTTGAATTAACTTCAAAGTCGAAAGGTTCATTCGATAAAGTGCAATTTATATTTGCCAAACCTCTTCCTATTATATGTAGTTCCAAAACTGTAGTTTTTTTTACAAGCTCGATTTTAACCTTTATATCACAACTATTAAAATCTAAATAATCATGAGAAACAAAAAAACTATTATCTAAATCATATTCAAATTTATGACTACCATCTTTTAAACCAATAAACTTTAAAAAAAACTGATTCGCCCTGCTCATTTTTTAGGATTGGCTTGCGAATATACTAAATTTTTCCTCTGTTTTTAAGAATATTTAAAGCTGTAACTATTGCAGATTTAAATGAGCTCTCATTTGCTACATTCTTTCCAGAAATATTATAAGCAGTGCCATGGTCAGGAGATGTACGAACTACATTTAAACCAGCAGTATAGTTAACACCTTTCCCAAAAGTTAAGGTTTTAAAAGGTATGAGCCCTTGATCATGATAACTAGCAATAATTGCGTCATATTTTTTATATGCATCTGAACCAAAAAAACTATCACTGGCAAATGGACCTTCAATATCAATACCAGATTTATAAATTTTTTTGATAGATGGAATTAAAATATTGTCATCTTCATCTCCAATTACTCCATTATCACCGACATGTGGGTTAATTGAAAGAACCGCAATTTTCGGGTTTTTAATATTAAAGTCTTTCTTTAGAGAATGTTCAATAATTTTTGTTCTTTTTTCAATTAATTCAGGTGTAATTTTTTCTACAATATTATTAATTGGGATATGTTCAGTCAATAGTGCAACTTTTATATCATCTGAAACCATAAACATAAGAGAATCTCCTTGAAAACAGCTGTCTAAAAAATCTGTATGACCTTTAAAATTAAAATCTTCACTTTGAATATTATTTTTATTTATTGGGGCTGTTACCAAAGCATCTATTTTTTTTTCACTCAAATACTTAGCTGCACAGAATAATGAATCTCTTGAAAATTCTCCACCAAGTTGATTAGATTCCCCAAACTTTTGGTCAAATTTTTTATCATTAATACTCAAAACATTTATTAACCCTGGGCTTGCCTCTACAACATTATTTATTTGAATTATTTGACAATTGGTTTTGAAAAATTCATTTTGACTTTCAATCAATTTATGATTTACAAATACAACTGGCTTGAATTCATTACAAAGAGTACTATCGGAAAGTGATTTTAGCAATACCTCAAGGCCAATTCCATTTGGATCACCCGACGAAAAACCTATTAATGGGTAAAAGTTTTTTGACATCTCTTTATTTATAATGTGTATTTTTGAGCAAATAAATATACAACTATATGTTTACAGGTATAATTGAAAGCTTATCAGAAATCAAAGAAATTGTTGAAGAAGGTGATAACCTTTCAATTAGTTTTTACAGCAATATAACTGATGAATTAAAAATTGACCAAAGTCTTTCTCACAATGGTATTTGTCTTACTGTAGTGAAAATAGACAACAATATTTACAATGTTACTGCCATAAAAGAAACAATATTAAAAAGTTCGATTAAAAATTGGAAGGTTGGTGACTTAATAAATATTGAGAGAGCTATGAAACTGGGCGATAGGCTTGATGGACACATGGTTCAAGGTCATGTTGATCAAACTGCAACTTGTAAAAAAATATCAGAAGAAAATGGTAGCTGGTACTTCGACTTTGAATATGATAAATCTGATAATCTAACAATTGAAAAAGGGTCGATTGCAATAAATGGAGTTAGCCTGACAGTTGTTAATTCTAATGAAAATACATTTTCTGTAGCCATTATACCATATACTTATAATCACACAAACTTTAAGAATATTAGCATAGGTGACTTAGTAAATCTTGAATTTGATATGATTGGCAAATACATATCAAAGATTATTAAAAATCAGTCATAACAAGAATGCAAAAAAAAATTCTTCCTCTTCTTGCTGCAACAATTGCCACTACAATTTATGGGATAAACCATACTGTTGCAAAAATGGTAATGCCAATTTACATAGGCTCTTTAGGTCTTGTTTTTTTGAGGGTTCTTGGTGCTACAATTATATTTTGGACAATAAGCCTTTTTTTTAAAACTAAACCCATAGAAAAAAAAGATAGGTTAACAATTTTAAAATGCGGTCTTTTTGGAATGAGTATTAACATTGCTGCATTTATTGCAGGGTTAGATTATTCCACACCTGTAAACAGCTCAATTCTGATAATAATTTCTCCAATATTTGTTGTGATATTATCCTTTTTTATTTTCAAAAACAAAATAAATTTTATTAAGATTTTAGGTATAATACTAGGATTTATTGGGGCTATGATTCTAATATTAACTGCAGATTCAAATAGCTCTATTGGAAGAAATATTCCATTAGGCAACTTCTTATTCATTGTGAATAGCATTTCATATGCTTATTATCTAATTATAGTAAAACCAATGGCAGAAAAATATGACTTAATCACACTATTTAAATGGTTATTTTTAATTGGTTTAATCTTTAATTTCCCATTAGGTATCAATCAATTTTTAGATGTTGATTGGGCAAGTCTCCCTCTTTGGGAAGCTGTTTTACCAATGGTTTTTGTAGTGGTAGGAACAACTTGTATGACTTACTTTTTAAATGGGTATGCATTAAGTAAGATAACATCAACAGAAGTGGCTGTATTTATGTATCTGCAACCGATAATAGGAATTCTATTTGCAATTTTTACAAAATCTGACACAATAACTTTAATAATGTTTGTTGCTTCAGTTCTTATATTTACTGGGGTATATTTAACATCTGTACTTAAACAGAAGAAATAGGATTTATAGATGAATATTTTTTCTTATTTCATCCAATGACAGTGTTAATTCTTCAAAAGAATCTATGTAATAATATGTGTCCTGAACAACATCAATTTTAAAAGAGTGATTCATTACTCTATTTACATCAAATTTCTTTTTTTTAGATTTATTTGACAACACATTCTTAGATTCCTCTTTTGAGGAAATAATTCCAGCGCCATATATCTTGAATTTATCATGTTTTTTAATTAAGCCAAATTCAATAGTAAACCAATATATTCTTTGAAGCTTTTTAAGCTTCACCGGATCATCAATGACAGACATTGCAATCTGACCTATTTCCTTAAAAAAACTTGTGTATTCTTTATTACTTAGTAGTGGTACGTGGGCAAACACATCATGAAACATATCTGGCTCTTCTAAATAATCAATTTGACTCATTGATCTAAGCCAACAAGTTGTAGTAAACTTCTTTTTAGATAAATAGGAAAAAAATTCCTCGGGCGGACTAATATTTGGGACTGTTTTAATTGTCCACCCTGTGGTATTTTTTAAGGTATTATTAATTTCAATAAAGTTTGGGATTTTTTCAGCTCTAAAATTTAATTCTTTTAACGCTACAATAAATTCCTCAGCTACAATATCATTAAGGTTTTTTAGTTGTCTTTTAAAAAGAATATTCCAAACCTTGAAGTCTTCTTTAGTGTAATTTTGATAAATCTGCTTAGTTGGTCTGGTAACTATATTTTTCACTAGTGTTCATAAAATTAATATTTTAAATGAACATATCCTTCAGAGTAAGTAACAGCTTTTCCATTAATTAAAACCCTATCACCCAAATCTTCACATATCATTTCTCCACCACGTTCAGAAAGCTGTATACATTTTAACTTGGATTTATTTAGTTTTTCACTCCAATACGGCACTAGAGAACAATGTGTAGATCCAGTTACAGGGTCTTCAAAAAATGAGCACTGTGGAACAAAATATCTTGAAACGAAGTCAGCTTTATCAGATATGGAAGTAATTACAACACCCCCAGGATCAATGTTTTTTTTATCAAAAAGCTCTTTATTTATTTGAATATCTTTAATCTGGTCTTCATTTTCATAGACCAATACATAGTCGCGAGATTTCAAAATTTCTCTAGGTTTTATACTTAATGAATCCATAATATTCTGTGGTAGATCTGATTTTGTTGGCTTTCTATGTGGAAAGTCCATTTGCATATAATCACCATCAAATTTCACCATCAATTCTCCACTCATCGAATCAAATTTTAGCAAATCTTTATTAAAATTCATATGTTTTTTAAGGCAATATGCAGTAGCTAAAGTTGCATGCCCACAAAGGTCCATTTCAATCTCAGGAGTAAACCATCTTAAATAGAAATGGTCATCTTTCTTAATGAAAAAAGCTGTTTCTGAAACATTATTTTCTTTTGCTATTTTTAGAAGCATTTCGTCTGGTAGCCAATTATCCAATGGCATAACACAAGCTGGGTTTCCTTTAAAAATTTCAGATGTAAATGCATCTATTTGAAAAATCTGTAAAGTATTCTTATTCATTGATTTAGGAATTTAATTAAAAAAATAATCATAAATTGTAATGTATAAATTTAAAATTTTATGAAAAAAATTGTCCTTTTTTTATTAGTAGCATTTTTTAGTATCAATTCCTATTCTCAAAAATCTGAAGGTGATACGTGGAGAGAAGTTGCAAAATATTTATTTGATGAGGGATTTGACCGAGCAGAGCTAAGAAATACCGTTCAGCTTGTAAGAGATATGGCTGAAGAAATTTCTGAAAAGAAAAAAATTTCAAAAAGAACTGAAAAAAAATTAAAAAACCTTTCATTTTCTGATGACCAATTAGAAATTTTAAAGACGCTTTCAAAAAAGATGTCAAAGGTAGTAGCTGAAAGCATGAAAAAGGAGGATAATCAAATGAATTCTTTTGAAAATAATAACCAAGATCGATTCAACAGAGCTAGAGGGGACTTTAATCAAAATAACAGAGGAAGAGGAGGAAACTCTAGGGCGCAAGGTGGTCAAAGAGGGGGTCAACGTTATGGCTCAAACAACAGGCAAAGTCCACCTCGACCTGAAGTCAACAATCCTGTTATTCAAAGACTTGCGCAATATGTTAGAGAACAAGGTGTAAATAGAGAAAACATGAGGGACGTTATGAATGTAATTATGGAAATTGGTCGAGAATATAAAGCTTCAACTGAAAAATCAAGTTATAAGCCCAATGATGAAAATTTAGGTAAACTTAAAGATGCTGGTCTATCTGATGAGACTATAGAAGCTGTTGTTGAGGTTATTAAGGCTTTGGCTGTTTATGATAGATAACTTTGATTTATTTCTTAATGTTTGGATTGGTTTTGGAGTATTAACATTTGCGTATCTGATAATATCCAAAATTAGAACTCCTTATGGACGGCACAGTTCAAAAGGTTGGGGATTTATGATAAATAATACATGGGCCTGGTTTTGGATGGAATTTCCTGCTTTAGTTGTAATGCCAGTTTTAAGTCTTGTTGGACCTAACAAATTAAATCCATTTTCAATTTTACTTGTATCAATATGGTTTATTCACTATTTCAACAGAGTTATTATTTTCCCTCTTCGAATAAAAACTAAAGGAAAAAAAATGCCCATATCAATTGCATTAAGTGCATTTTTCTTCAATATTTTCAACGGTTTTTTTAATGGTTACTATGTTGGGTTTATTATGGATCAAGGATCCATCTACAACTACAATGTATTAATTGGGCTAATAATCTTTATTTGTGGAATGATGATAAATATTAGCTCTGATAATACATTAATATCTTTACGAAAAAATAGTGAGGGTTATAAAATCCCACATGGAAATTTTTTCAATTTTGTTTCCTGTCCAAACTATATGGGTGAAATAATAGAATGGATTGGTTTTTTTGTTATCGCAATGAGTCTTCCTGCACTAAGCTTTACACTTTGGACGTTTTTTAACCTTGTTCCAAGAGCGCTAAATCACCATGATTGGTATCTGGAAAATTTTGATAATTACCCAAAGAACAGAAAAGCAATCATTCCTTATATTTTATAAATTATAACTAAATTTGATTAAAATTTTAGCTATGAATGCAACTAAAGCAAATTTGATTAATTCTATTTCTCTAATAGTATTTGGTTTATGGGGATACTTTGAGGTAACCTCTCCTACTGCTTTGATACCCGTTGGTTTTGGTGTGGTATTATTACTTTGTTATAGTGGGGTTAAAAATCAAAATAAAGTTATCGCTCACATTGCTGTGTTGTTGACTCTTGTAATCCTTTTAGCACTTGTTGGTATGAGACTTCCTAAATCTTTAGAATCAGGTGGAATTGGTTTATTCAGAGTTGTTGCAATGTGTTCAACTTCAGTTCTTGCAATGATTTATTTTGTAAGAAGTTTTATTGAGGCGAGAAGGAAATAAGTTATTTTTTGTTTGGGAATCGACCATAATTTCCCATTCCGTCATAATCCATTTCATTTGCTTCGTCAATGTCATTGTATTTCTTTGTCTCCTCCTGATTAACAAAGAAAACACTTGCTATAACTAGACAAACAACAAAAACTCCAAGTCCAAAAATATATATCTCCATTTTTACAGATCGTTGTATTTTCTTGTTTCTTCATCATTGACAAGAAGAACACTGGCAATTACCAGACCAATAACAATAGCTCCCAGAACAAATAAATAGATCTCCATTATTATTTAATTTGTTTTAAATACGATCCTAAAGCTAAAATTGAAGGAACCCAAATACCAACATATAAACCTTCATCTTTATATCCAGAAAACCATAGCCCAACAGAAACTAAAAAGGAGATTAAAACTGCTGTTAAAAGAAAAAAGTCAGATTTTTTATACCTATCAAACATATCCTAAAATTATCGATAAAATAATTAACTTATATATTTGCTGTAAAATTAATTATTTTTTAACAAATGATTAAGACGGTTGAAAACATATTTTCAAGATTATTTTCAGAGGGAAATTTGAAAAAATTTGAAAAATTTATTCTTATTTCTGCTACTTTAGGGTTTATAATTCACCTACTCTTAATTTTATTAAATAATAATGGATATGTTGATTTATCTTTTTTCCAGGACAAATTATTCGTAAATCCAATTTCAGCAATTTATACGCCATTCTCATTTATTTTGATTTATGAAGCGTTTTTGTTAATATATTATCTTCCTAGATCCTTTACCACATCTATTGCTAAACAATTTGAAATAATGTCATTGATTCTCATTAGGAAAATATTCAAGGATATTCCTAATGTAAATCTTGATGATAACTGGATTCAAAACGAAAGCAATCTGCAACTTATATATGATTTAGTAGGTGTACTTATTGTCTTCTTCTTAATTTATCTATTTAAAAAGTTAAAAGAAGATTTACCAAAACTACCAGTTCATCAAAACCTCGATAGATTTATTAGTTATAAAAAACTAATTAGTTTATTTTTAGTTCCAACTTTATCTATACTTTGTGTTTTCAGCTTTTTAGACTGGTATAATTACGTTTTTCTTGATATCGGTACAAGCTCAAATATTGATTATTTATTTTTTGAAAGCTTTTTTACAATACTAATTTTAGTTGATGTATTTATTTTGCTTGTATCTTTTCAATACACTGAGAGATACTCACAATTAGTAAGAAATACAGGCTTTATAATATCAACAATACTATTGAGATTATCATTCAGCGCAGTAGGTTTAACTAGTCTTTTACTTTTAGTTTCAGGAATAGTGTTTGGGCTTATAATTCTTCTTATTTATAATAATATGGAGAGGCAGAAAAAATAAAATTACCTACAGGGACCTTCATAAAAATTAAGCACACCATTACATTCTGCAGCAGATTTATTAGAATAAGTAAAACCATCACAACCACAGACTGGTTCATAAATAGTTGGTATAACACAATTTGAAGATATTTTAGATATATCTATACAACTAGAAAAATATTTTTCAACGAAGTCTTTATACTCTCTACTACCATAACTCATTTTTCTTATTTCATAAATTGCAGCGCGAGAAAGTTCAATAGGGTCATTTGTTTCTGGCATTTGAAAAGAAGTAATATCCATACTGATCAATTCGTTACTTGTTGAAGAAAGATCAATTCCGGTATAGAAATAATACCTTAAAACATAACCAATACTGAGATCTGTTGCTGGGAACTTAGCGTCAAAAACTGTAGGGTCAGAAATAGTAGTTTTTAAGACTCTATAGCTTTGAGCTGTTGATTGATTATATCTAAGAGCAGGTAGTTCAATATCAACACTATTATTTTCTAAATCATTATTAACACCACAGGATGTTATAAATAACAACAATAAAACTTTTAACTTCATTAGACTAAAATTACAATTAATATTTAAACTATCTCATTTGTAAGATTATAGATTTGAGATAAAAACTTTTAGTGCCATTTGAAACTCATCATTCAAATAATCATCAGTTATCCCTTTATGTTTATCAAAATTCTTATTAAAATTTGGCAGAGAGAATGTTGGGATTTTATGAGGATTACCAAATGACATCCTATTATGTGCAATTTGAAGAACAGTTTTTGCACCTCTGTCACCATCTGATGTTGATAATAAAAACATAGGCTTATTATACCAAACAATTTTTTCAATTCTTGATATCCAATCAAAAATATTCTTAAAAGCTGCTGTGTAAACACTGTTATGTTCTGCAAAAGAAATTATTATTCCATCTGCATTTTTTAGTTTTTCTTTGAACTTGTAAGCTTTTTCCGGAATACCATTATCACTCTCATAATCAATACTATAAATAGGCATTTCAAAATCATTAAGGTCCAATATCAATACATTAGCATCTTCAATAACTGAGGCAGCATAAGATGCTAAATCTTTATTGATCGATTTTTTTGATGAACTAGCTCCAAAAGCAACAATTTGTTTCATGCTAAACTTATTGAATTGAATTTTTTCAAAAAATATGCCATTAAGCAAATTAATCTTCAAACAAAAGTAATGATTTCAATTCTGTGGGGCTGAATTCAATGCAATTATACCTATCACTAAGAAATAAAATTAATGTCTCTAAAATTTTTTTGTTACAACCCTCATGATTTTTAAAAATCATCAAATCTGTATAAACATCTTTTTGTTTACACTCATTATCGTATTTAGAGACTAAATTTAAGATTTGATCAATAAAAAAATTAATTTGATCGGCATAGCACTCTTTAATTAATTCAAGTGTTAATAGGTTTTTTGACCTTCTTTTAAATGCGTTAAAGTAAAAGAGTTTTAATTCTCTTTCAACAATTGAAATAATTTCTGAAGATAATTTTTTATTCTTTTGTGAAATAGCTTTCAAGATCTTTTAAAGTCTTTGTTGTTTTTTTAATGTCCTTTATTATAAGGCCTTTTTCTAATAAAACAATTCTATCTGAAACTTCTGTAACATCTTGTAAATCATGACTGGAAACAAGCACAGTTACATCTTCTTTTTTAGATAGGTTTTTAATTATTTTTTTTAATCTAATTTGAGTAGTTGGGTCAAGATTAGCAAAAGGTTCGTCAAGGACAATAACCTTTGGATCTCCAATTAATGCTGCAACAATACCAACTTTTTTTTGATTTCCTTTAGAAAGATCTCTTATATATTTCTTTCCACCTAAAATTTCATTATTAAACAAATCTTCAAAATCAGTTAAAAAATCATCTACTTGTTTTTTTGAAAAATTTCTTAATTCTCCTACAAAGTAGAAATACTCTTCAGGCATTAAATAACCAATAAGAAATGATTCATCAAGAAATGCAGAGGTGAAACTTTTCCAATCTTCACTAGTCCGTACATTAATATCATTATTTAAAACTTCACCTGTAGATGGTTTAATTAAGTCTAATAATGTGCTGAATAACGTAGTTTTACCTGCACCATTATTACCAACAAGACCAAATGCCTGGCCGGGCTGAATTTCCAGTGATTCTACATCAAGAACTGTTTGTTTTGAATAAGTCTTAGATATGTTATTGAATTTTATCATAATTAATTGGTTTCCTTATATGCTGATAAAGTAGAGTACTTCTCAGTTTTATATGTTTGTATAATAAGTTTGAAAACAGGCTTTCTAAAAAACACCCCGACTGCTCCTAAAATTCCAATTGCAAAACATCCTATCATAGGAGTAAAAAATTTCGAAACAACCAAATAAACAACTACTGGAACTACCATTTGTGGAATTGTCAATAGCAAAGTTTTTGAATTAAAAGCTTTTGAATCTCCCATTGCATTTTTCATTGAATCTAAATCAACTTTTGATTTTGTAAACGCTCCAGCCCATAAAGTCAGATATGAGTTCAAACCTAAATTATATACTCCGCAACAAATAATTGCCACAAAATGAAATAGTCCGAAATAAGCATATATAGGTGAAGCCAAAAGAGTTGCTATACCAATTCCTAAACATCCTAAATACCATTTAGATTTTAAATAATCAATGTATTTTATATTTTGACACATCATGAAAGAATAGTGTTGACTATCCCAACTTGGAACTAATCCACAAAATGTAAACATAAATCCACCAGTTGAAAACAAGTATCCAAAAATTAACATTGTGTCTCCGTAAATATCTTGAGCCCATAAAAATATTAGCCCATATAATACAAACCCTATGCCCATGAGTGCAGTATTCCTTGCTCTTTTAGATCTTTTTATCAATCTAAAATCATTTCTTAAAAACTTAGCCATTTCTCCAAAACGATTTAAAAATTTGAAATCATCTTGACTTGCTTCAGCTACTTGAACTTGTAAACCAGTATCAATATATAGTCCGAATCTAAAGAATCTAATTACGCTATAATATGTATATGCAAGAAGTCCGATTGGAATCAAAACTAGAACTGGTTGATTGTAAAAGCTGGTGAAAATAATTTTTGAATAAACAGTAAAGTCTAAAAAATCCCAGTATTCTAAAGCTCTAAATAAAATAAGAACTCCAGCAATAATTAAGACAAGTGAGTCCCGCTTATTTAATACAATATTTAAATAATTCGTAATATAAACTATGGCTATAATGGAAATATTCCAAAAAATTAATTTATTTGAATCCAAATCTCCCATTGAATAAACAGTCAATGAAAAAGGAACCAAATAGAAAATTGACATTAAATTAAAAGTTGAAAAATTAGTTCTATTGACTGCAAATCTTATCACTTTACTTTTTTTCATTGGCGTAAGTAACAACTGTCTGATATTGACAATTGGAATTTTTTGAAGGATATAACGAAGAACTATCCAATAAGCAAAAGCATAAATTAAATTTTCATTAATCCACTCAAATGGGAATTCAATTTTATTATCAGCATCTGGATTTAATACGCTAATCCCTGTTCCATGAATAAACCCAATAGCTATCGCCATTAACGTAAAGTATATAATACCCAACCATGCAAATATTTTTGCAAATAAGCTCCCGCCCATTGAAGCTGATCTAAAAAAAGACTTGTATTGAAGTTTTACTAATTGAAACACGCCGCAAGTTAATGAATATTCAGAATTTATTTAATCAGAAAATTTTCTATAATATTTCCATAAGAAATATATCATAATTAATGAAAATAAAATTGATAAGTATGACCCCTCAAATCCAAAATCCCCACCATTAATATTATTATTTTCCAAAATTTCAAATTCAATTAGTGAATACGTATCCATACCGCTAACATTAAAACCAAATATGACCTGAAAGAAATTCCAGCTTAGATGTAATGCAATTGGAAACCAAAGATTTTTAGTATAAACATAGGACACGCCTAGTAAAATTCCTGCAATGAAAAGTTCAGTGAGAGCGATGTAATTTACATTGGGATTAAAGAAATGTAGAAGAGAAAAAATTGCAGAGGATATGATTAAAGAAACAACTGGATTAAATGATTTCAAAAGGTTCTTCAAAACATAACCTCTAACATAAGTCTCTTCAACAACTGAAACTGCTACAAACAAAAGAAATAATAATAAAATACTTTTTAAATCATAATTAAATGAAACAAACTTAATTTCCCCTAACAAAATTAAAATTGAATAACCGACGGCCATTAAAAGAAGGCCTAAAGTCATTCCTAAAATAATATCATTTGTTTTTCCTTTGATACTAAACCCTAGTTTAATGAATGGTTCTTTATCAACGAACCTCATCAGAATCCAAAGAAGAAGAAATATGCCAATCAAATCAAAATATTGAATAATAGTATCTGCTGCTAAATAATCTCGCATTGCATCCTCAGCCTCCAAGTAACTGTCAAAATTGAATTCTATTATTCCCGCCTGGCCTAAAGCAGATGAAACTCCCAATCCGATAGCTTGAAAAAATACCATAAAAATGAAAAAGGGAATAATACTTAAAATTGCTGATAGCCAGCCTTTATGGTTTGTGATTTTTCTCATATTAACTTAAATCTTTTTTATAAATATTTTGATGTGTTTTATATCCTATAACATTATTGTTCTCGTCCCTAAGTATTTCTAGTTCCTGACCTAGATCATTATTACTTAGAATCTTTTTAAAAATATCTCCACCAACATGTTTATAAAGACTTAAATATGGCTCATCACTTGGGAGTGATATTAATGCCAAATCACCACCCCACGACTGTACATATGTTTCACTTACCCAAGGTTGTGATATGTACTTTCCTTCAAATTCTTTGAATTTATTTATTTCATCACCTTTATTTAAATTCACTTTACTTAAAATCCTGTGGATTCCTCTAATATACTTTGTAGGTGAAGTCCCACTAGAATTTATCATAACTGAATAGGCTATTCCTAAATTTGGACTAATGTAAAGCTGAGACCTGTATCCTGGACATGATCCCCCGTGGCCTACCCAACTTTCACCATCCAAATTATAAACTCCAAATCCTAGACCTCTGGTAACGGAGCTAAGCTCATCATCCCAATGAATTTTATGCATATTCTTTAAAGTTTCTGCATATAAAATATTTTTTTCATCTGAGCCTAATAAATTCAATTGCCATCTAGCAAACTTGGCTAAATCAAGAACGTTGGATGTAAAACCTGCTGCAGCTGCAATACCGTCAGCATTAAAAAAGTTTACTTTTTCCCTTTCAACATTTCTATTTAAAGATGAATACCCAAGGGATAAAACTTTTCCATATTCATCTATTGACATATATGTTTTTGTACTTGACATTCCAAGTGGAATTAAAATATTTTTATTTACATAATTATCAAATGATTGACCTGAGACTTCTTCAATTACATATCCAAGTAAGCTTAATCCTAAATTACTATACTGATAATATTTTGAAGGAGGATAAAGCATTTCTTGATTATTCAATTCATCAATTACAGCTTGTTTAGATGGGAAAGGAAAGTCTGGCCATGACCAATATGGATGATTGGACTCACGTGGCAGGCCTGATGAATGTGAAAGAATTGATTTTAATGTAAGATCAGGAGCATTATCAAAGTCATTATTTATATCAAACCAAGGTAAAACATCTTCAACTTTATCATCCAAACTTATTTTCCCTTCTTCAACAAGCTGCATCAAAGCAACAGAAGTGAATAGTTTTGAAATTGAGCAAATGCTGAAAGTGTTTTCTATTTTCATTTTATTCTCACCGTCTGACAAGCCAAAAGAGCCAGCCCACTTATTTTCATCTTTATCCGTAATTACAGCAGTTAGACCAGGTAACTTTTCATAATCTTTTTGAGCATCTAGCCAATATTCAATTAATTGAAAGGCCTCTGAATATTCTTTGTCTTGAAATTGAATTTTCTCAACTGAGTCATTTTGAGTATCACAAGAATATATTATTAAAATTAGTAGTAGGAAATATTTTTTCATAACAAGAATGTATTAAATAAAAAATTAATATCCAATTTGTATTTTTGAAATAATGAATATTTACAATATCACTTTTATTGTGGAAGCAGAAATCGAAAAAGAATGGATTGAATATGTTGATCGAGAAATTCTACCTGAACTTGGCAAGAATGTCCATCAAGTTGATTTGCTTAAAGTAACTTTTGAGGAGGGAATGGATAATGTAAAAGGCAGTACCTTTTCAGTCCAATTCTACTGTAAAGATGAAGAAATGATTGGTTGGGTAAAAGAAATTGGACATCAAATGTTGCTGCAAAAGCTGCACAGAAAATTCACAAAAAATTGGCTAGCCTTTGCAAGCACACTTGAATTTATAAAATCCTATTAATTAACTATTGTAATAGTTCCAAACATATTTGTATGTTTAGAACATACATAATAAAAGGTTCCTGCTGATGATGGTTTCCAAGTTACATTTCCATTAACAGTACCTTGGTTTGTTACACCACTAATCTGATCCCCAGTACCTAAACTTGCTTTTGTTTTTAAATAAAATGGATGTCCAGATGCATTGACCATAAATGTTACCTGATCTCCAACTTTAAACTTAACACTTGGGTCATTTCCAGAAACATTACCATCTCTGTCCTTACCACTCAATTTATAATCACTCATTCCAGCTGATGTGACTGAAATATTGTAACCAGTTGTAGATGATTGATTATTATTGTTATTGTTATTATTGTAGTTATTATTGTTTGATCCATACCCATCATCACCTGAATCAGAGGAACAAGCTAGAGTAAAGAAGACTAATAAAAGTAATTTAAAGTTTTTCATTTTTTATTTTTTTCAAACCATTTCAATAATGATGCCAACGTTACAGAATTGTAAAACAATGTATTATGGCACATGTTTTGTGAATTACGTTGAATATAAACATAGTTTATGAAGAATCTTATTGTGATTGGTCACCCTGATAAAAACTCTTTTTGTTACAATGGAATATATAAAACCATTAAGAATGAAATGGAAATAAGAAAGGAGGAATTTGAAGTTATTGACTTGTATAGAGACAAGTTTACAAGACCTAGAGATAAGGTAATTAAAAAATATCAAGACTTAGTCACATGGACAGATAGAATTTATATAATTTCACCTGTTTGGTGGTTTAGATTAACCCCAAGAATGGAAATCTTTTTTGATGAAGTTTTTACACCAGGATTTGCATACCAATTTATAAACATAACAAAGACTTATGCCTATCCTAAACCATTTCTTAAAAATAAAAAGTTGAGAACTTACGTAACTCACGGTGCACCCGCTTTACCTGTTTTAACATTATATGTGAATTCAGTAAAGCTTAGGCTAGTTATGGGGGTTTATTCATTTGTCTTTGGATGGAAGCTTTCTTTATTCACAAAAACAAGACAATTCTGGTCGGTACCATTTGTTTCTGAAAAGAAAAGAACCAAATATCTGAAAACTGTCGTTAATGATTTAAAAAGAGATTTAGGGCCGGTAAAAAAGAAACAAGAAAGGATACTTTCAGTCGAAGCTTAATTTTTGATATGATCAAACCAATGTACAATTTTAATACTAATGATTATTTGGTTAGAATTCCAATATTTATAATCTTTTTTTGGTTTGGTTTTTTAAAAATTGTTGGATTATCCCCAGCTCAGCAACTAGTAATGGATACGGTCTACTGGATGCCTTTCCTTACAGCTGAGATGTGGACATATATAATTGGGGTTTGGGAAGTACTAATTGCTTTTTGTTTCTTATTTAAAAAAACAACTCTTGTAGGGATGGCTTTGCTTTTTGTTCAAATGAGTGGAACTTTTTTGCCATTGCTAATCTTACCAGAAGTTACATTTCAAGACTCCAATCCATTTCTACCAACACTTGAAGGACAATATATAATTAAAAACATTATTATTATTACTGCTGCTCTTATCATTGGACGGACATATTTAAAAGTTAAAATATTATAAAAATGTTAGTAGGATATAAAAGTACTATTATAGTATACATATGGATAATTTTGATAGTAGTAGCTGTAATTAATTCTCTAATTAAAAAATTCAAACAATAAAAAACATTTAGATTATGACAAATTTTTTCTTAAAATATTATCCAATTATTTTGGCATTTATCTCCTTTTTATTCTCTGTATTTCTATGGTTCAGCGGAGACAAACTTGGTGGGATTTTTGTTGGAATTTGGGTTCCTTCCATTCTAGCATTATCAATATCAATTAGACAAAGAAGAGGAGACAAATAGATATAATGATGGAAATGGATTTAATAATTTTTATAGTTGGTTTTTTAATTTTTGTAATCTACTTGGTTACATTTATGACTGTTATATACAGGCAAAATAAAATTCAAGATCAGGAGCTTGAAAATGATCCTGAAATCCCAAAAAAAAAATCTAATTAGTCTATAATTCTTGTTAAGCTTTACTATTTTCGATTTTAATGAGTGAGACTAGAGAAGTAGAATTTTGGAACTGGGTGACACATGGATTAGGAATTATTTTAACATTAATTGGTATTCCTTTTCTATTTATTTATAATAATGACCTTACACCATACAGCACGTTAAGCTTATTATTTCTATCTGGCGGTCTTTTATTTGTTTATTGCTCATCCACTGCTTATCACTATGTCGAGTCAAATAATCTAAAAGAAAAATTAAGAGTATTAGACCATATTAGTATATACTATCTAATTACAGGATCCTACGCACCAGTGTGCTTTATAACTCTTAATGATTATTCTGGATTACCTATTTTTTTTACTGTTCTGGGGTTATCTATTTTGGGTACTATTTTTAAAATTTTTAGTGTTGATCGTTACAATAAACTTTCATTAATCTTATATCTACTTTTAGGGTGGTTAATAGTTGTTGATATTGATACTTTATTTAGTTTATTTAATTCCGAAGCAAAAAATTTATTAATCGCTGGAGGGATTTTTTATACCATAGGTGTTTTATTTTACCTTTTAGAAAAAATCAAATACAACCATGCTATATGGCATATTTTTGTCCTACTTGGAAGTATAAGCCACTATTTATTAGTTCTACTTTATGTGATTTAGTTTCTTTAGATTTTCAAAATTGTCATAAAGATAAAATGGTAGGGCTAAAGAAAAACCAACTAAGAAAAAA
Organism: uncultured Bacteroidota bacterium; assembly: GCA_902595555.1. Classification (GTDB taxonomy): domain Bacteria; phylum Bacteroidota; class Bacteroidia; order Flavobacteriales; family Flavobacteriaceae; genus Eutrophosalina. The sequence goes on from CACJQM010000002.1 coordinate 134,274, forward strand.
CAAGCCATATATTTTAGAATTTTAATAGGCTTGTTATAGAAACTGTAAATAATAAATATAAAGAATGATAAAGCAGCAACACTTAAATCTGCTGATAACATAGCAGATGCAAAATTAGAGTTTGCATCTGAAAAAAATTGAGAAAGTGACCATTCCCAGTTATTTAATTCTATATACTGAAACAAATAATAATATGGAAATGCAATTCCTAAAAAGCATAATAGTAAAAATATTTTTTTCATATTTTAAAATTTTAAAGTTGTTAATACGGGGTGATGATCAGAAGCCCATCCATTAATTGGCGTTTTTAAATGCACATGTTTAGATTGATTGACTTTAATGTTTTTCACAAAAATATAATCGATTCTTTTTTCAATAATTTTTGAATGTTTGAATCCAGTAAATGTTCCATAATATTTATTTGATTTGTCAATATTAAATTGAACGTCTGTTAAGTATTTTTGAATGTTTTTAATTGTTGGATTACTATCTTCAAGGTTAAAATCTCCCGTCAAAATTACGGGCAGGTTTTCTTTGTTAATATCATCGATTCTTTTTAGAATAAGATCACTAGATTCTTTTCTAGCTATATTGCCAATGTGGTCAAAATGTGTGTTAAAAATCAAGAATTTTTCTTTTGATTTAATGTTTTCAAATAACCCATATGTACAAATCCTTTCCATTGAGGCATCCCAACCAACAGAAACTTTTTCGGGTGTTGGGGATAACCAAAATGTCTTTTGAGATAAAACTTTAAATTTATTTTTATTATAAAATATGGGGCTGAATTCTCCTTTTGTTTTTCCATCATCTCTTCCTACTCCAATAAAATCATAATTAATCATTGACTCTAATAAAAATAATAATTGAGAATGCTTAACCTCTTGCAAACCGATAAAGTCAGGGGATTCATCAATTAAGAAATTAGCTATTGTTGACTTCCTGTTTTCCCAAATATTAATTCCATCATTTGGATTATTATAACGGATGTTATAAGAGATTACTTTTAATTCATTAACACCTAAAAAAAATAATAAAGGGATTAGAAAAATAGTATTTTTCATCAATTAAAAATAAGAAAGTATTCTATTTTACTTTGTATTTATAAGTTAAAATGGCTAAAGAAATAAAAATTATAGCCCCTATTAAATAAGGGTAGTCAATAAAAGACAAGTTGGTATAAAATTCATAAACAACAAAACAGCAGAATAATGTTAAGAGAACAAATAATGAAAAGAAAAACCACTTTAATATATTCATATTATATAAATATAAAAATTAATCTCCTCCCCAGCTATCTTGGAAAAAAATCCCCACTCCAAGTTCAGCCCATAAATATAAAATAGCTAGAATTATAACTACAAGAATAATTTGTTTTCTTTTACTCAATGTTTTTGTTCAGATTTCCAAAGTGAAACAAGTTTTTTATATGTATCAATCGATCTTCTTCTCCTTTCAAAAACATCTACTGGTCTGTCATAATATAAATCAATAAAATCTTCCGAAGGCATCCATACCGTTTGTAATAATCCTAAATACAAATCACTATTATATTTTTTATAATTTTCATAATTTCCAATCGCCACATCTGTAACATTCCATGGGCAGGTTATAACTCTAAAACCTTTTTTAATAAAATAATCATGTGTATTTGTTACGGTTTTATAATGCCAATCTGTAACAATAACATCTTTATCAATTAAATCTACAGAACCATGAGTGTTATTTTCACTTGCTTCCCACATTCCTAAACCAGTTTCAAAACCATCAATCATACGATCACCCCAAATCATGAGTTCCACGTTTTTTTCTTTTAAAAATGAGTTTACTAAATTTACTTCATCAGCAAATAATTTTGCTTTGCTTTTACCTGAACATCTTGGGCAATTATCATTTCCGATATAAAAGACTTCATCCATTCCTGCGTGAAAATACTTTGATCCAAATACGTTTATTAACTCGTTGACTATAGCCAAGACAATTTCATGAACATCCGGGTGGAGAGGACAATAACTTTTTGTATATAATCCGTCATCATTTGGCCACTTATAATTTTCAGGTAATTTAATCTCTGGTGTTTCGTCAAATTCTGGATAATTAGCTAAAAGAGGTCTCATCTTTGTTTTAATTGCTATGCCATTCTGATCTCTTATTAAAGTTGATTGATGGCCAAGCAAATTTATTTGTGGAATTACTTGAATTCCAAGTGAATTACAATGTTTGACAATTTTTCTCACCTCAGCTTTTGATAGAGCATCTTCATCAATTAACTCAGGATGTGAAGAAAATTCATAATTCCATCCTATTCTGAAAATAATTGTATTTATTTCATCTGGATCTAAAACATCAGTAACAAAATTTAAAAACATTTCAATATTTTCTGGCTTTGGAGCTTTTAAAGTAATTCCTTTAATTTCTTTTATATCAGGATGTGATGTACAAGAAAAGATTAAAGAAATAATTATAAGATTTAAATATTTTTTCATTCTAATAAGTTAGAAAAAAATTATTAAACCCTAACTATCAATTGTTTAGCTAATTGAAACTTGTTTGCCTAATCTAACAGATTGATCAGCGGCTAAAACAATTTTCATACTATTTATAACTGCATCAAGCTGATTACTTAAATCAATATTATTTTCAATTGCATGCAATAAGAATTCTTGTTCAAGTCGACACAATTCATCATGGTTTGGTTCATTTGAGGTATTGATATATTTATCTTCAAATTTAAATTTTCCATTATCATCTCGATCTTGATAATGAATCAATAATTGATTTGTCTTTGTGTGACTATCTATATTAGAGCTTGAGATGTCTCCGTCATTTTTTGGTTCAACTATACTAACAGAACCGTTTGGTCCAAAAACATCTTTAACAAAAAAAGCTGTTTCGCTAATCATCGGGCCCCACCCAGATTCATACCAGCCAATAGAACCATCTTCAAATACAACTTGTAAATGACCATAATTATACATATCCTCCGCAATTTCATTAGTCAATCTTGTACCAACAGCATTTACATATTTAGGTTTTGATTTTGTCATTTGACACATAATATCAACGTAATGAACACCGCAATCAACTATTGGGCTTGTAGAATTCATCAAGTTCTTATGAATATCCCACTGATCACCAGAACTTTGTTGATTTAGATTCATTCTCATAACAAGAGGGCTTCCTAATGTTTGGGAAAGTTCAATAAATTTTTTCCAAGCTGGGTGATATCTTAAAATATATCCTACAATAATTTTTCTATTTTTTTTTCTAGCTAAGTCGATTATCTCTAATGCGTCTTCTATAGTTTCAGCTAAAGGCTTTTCAATAAAAATATGAGCGCCATGATTAAGACTTTTAATAGCATACTCTTTGTGGCTCTCAGTATAAGTGTTAATTGAAACTACATCGGGCTTACATTCATTTAAACCCTTTTCAAAATCATCAAATTCTCTAATTCCGCCTAGGCTTTTTGAAAGTGGTGATCTTCTTTTGTTTGTCCTAGCTACTAACCCTACAAGCTCGAATTCTTCAATATCATTATATGCTTTTGCATGGGCACTACCCATATTTCCAACCCCTACTACAAGTACCTTGTATTTACCCATTTTATTCTTTTAAATTAATGATTTTTATTGTCATAAAATCTTAGATTTTAATTTAATAGATTTTGTTTAAAAAAGGTATTGTTTTTAATATGAAATTGATTAATATTGCAGCAAAATTTTAACTATGAATATTAACAATCAAAATAACGGAAACAACCAGTTGAATTCAGTTAGAAATGAGTTTAATGATAGAACAAAAAGAAAACTATTCATGGGTAACTCCAGTAGGGTTACATGGTCAAACTTCAGAAGGTTTAGAACCATATAAATTAGAATATTTCTTTTTTAACTAAACATCTTATTTCTATTTTACTACTTTTATTCTATATTAGAAATATATGTCAAGTAAATTTTTTGGAAATAGAACAGAAAAGCATTCTTTAAACAAAAAGGGGGGAAAGCAAAAGTTTAATAATAAAAGTAATAAAGCTAAATCTGCTGGAGTCAGAAAAGTAGGAAGGGGAGGCTAGATATTTTTTATTTTATTCTTTAAAATAATTCTTTGAAATACATAAATTACATTTTTCTTTTCTTCTCAATCATTGCTTTTATTAGCTTTTATGTTTTAGGGATCTTTAGTGCTATTAATTTTATAATTGTAATACTATACATTAATTCAATTATTTTGATTTCAAATAAAAATTTAAATTTTGTTTTAAAGAATTTACTTTTTGGTATTTCGGTAATAATATTTGTATACCTTGTTTACTTAATTTATATACATTCGAATTTAGGTGGACTAAGTAATGAGTTTAGTATTTAATAGTGTTTTTGAAATATTGAAATATGAAAAATGATCTTCAAAAATATTTAGATTTTCATAGGATAAATGGAGGTACAGGTAAAATATTCCAATTTGAAATCCTTGAATATAAAGATGGGTTTTTAAAATTAAAAGGAATATTTCCTAACGAGACTATAAACCCAAATGGAACTGTCCAAGGTGGCCAAATGAATTCGATGCTAGATGATGTTACTAGTTTATTATTGATTTACGAATCACAGGGTTCTATATATCCAAACTCTACAAACTTACACAGTATTCATCATAGACCATTATTTGAAGGAGAGGTTACTGCAACAGCTCAAGTAATTAAAAAAGGAAAAAACATTGCAACAGTTAAAGGCGAGCTATATAATTCTGAAGGAGAAATTGCTGCAACATTATTACACACTGCAGTAATCATGAAAAGTAAATGGAAGTAAATAAAATAATAATAATCTTTACTGCAATTTCATTTATTATTTATGGGCTTAGCTCATTTCAATCCAGAAGGATGGCTAGCGAATACAAAAGATGGGGGTTTGAGAAAAGTAGAAGCGTAATAGGATTTTTTCAACTTATAGGTGGATTAGGATTAATATTGGGGTTTAAGTACCAATCAATCCTACTGGCTTCGTCAATTGGTATAGCAGTAATGATGTTTTTTGCTATTATTGTTAGACTTAAAATCAAAGACTCTCTAATAGAAACCCTTCCAGCTTTGACTTATTTACTTTTAGCGTCTATAATTATAAATAGTAGTTTATAATTTTTAATATAGTGACTTCATAAGTCTTAGTCCAAGATTAGAAGTATACTCTGTATCAACATTTGTAAGTATAATTACTCCGTTTTTATTTTCAACATCAATGAACATCGATGATGAATATCCTCCTGTATTTCCATCGTGATTGAACCAAATATTCTTTTTTGCTTTTAATATAAACCAGCCAAGTCCAAGACTAACTCTGTTATTTAATTTAAAAGTTTTACGACGTATAAGTTCTAAATCATTATTTGAATTATCAAATTGAGCAAGTCCATATTTAGCTAAGTCTTCAACACTAGATATTACAGATCCAGCAGGTGCTAAGGCATCTAAATACATATTTTCAAGTTCATTACCTGTATTGCTTAAACCCTTTACAAGCAGTTCATTTGATTTACGAGAATCAATTGTTGTATTATCCATATTGTATTTAGAAAAAATATAAGAGCTGTACAATGCATCAAAACCAACATTTTCAATCTTACTTAATACGTAGCCCATGAGACCAACTGCCAAATTTGAATACACAAATTTACCTTTTGTTTTAATGTTAATTTCTAATGAGTCTTTAATATAAATATCTAGATCCTCCTTCTTGTAAACGTTAGTCTTTTCACGAGAATAACTAGCCTTTAAATTATTTGGTAATCTAGGTAGTCCAGATGTGTGATTCGCTAAGCTTTTAAATGAAATCAAGGCATTATCTTTTATATCATAATCTAAATAATCATTTATATTATCATCAATACCAACCTTATCCTGAAGGATAAAACTTGCAAAAATATTTGATGTGAATACTTTAGAAATTGATCCAATTTCAAAAACATTTTTAGAATTTTCAAATGATGAGATTGAGTCATTTGTTCGCTTTAAACCATAATAACTAACCTCTCCGTTTCTAATGAATGCAAAGGACATTTGACCTTCATTTGGAAGGTGTTTTGATGCATCAAAAATTAATTCTTTCTGTTTTTCAGAGATTATGTTTTTATCATACGTTAAATTATTAATGGCTTTTTCCTCCAGAGTTTCATCAACAATTTCATCAAGCGATATATTATATATTTTATCATCTCTATCTATAGAAATATCTAACCTAAGCTCATTTTTATTAAAACTAATTTTATATGAACTAAATTTATTTCTGTTTAAGCCAATACGAATAACAGGGAGAACTGTAAACTCAATCATTCCAGTTTTTCTAAATTCTAAAAAATCAGTACTGGTGACTTGTCCCAAATTAGCAGTTAGAGATCTAAGAGAGCTTGATATTTCCTCGAAAGGAACTTCTTCTTTCAGCTGGTCTGAGAACAAAGAAAAGATTCCCTCATAATCTTGAGAGTTATATTTCTGGATAAAATCATCTACTACAATTCTCTCATTGGGCTTTTCATCTTGACTAATAGATAATAAAGGAATTAGAAGAAAAAGTATGATTAAATTTCTCATCAAATATTTGCTAATATATTGTAGTAAGTATTTAATAACAAGTGAAATAAGAATTTAATAATTGTGAATTTTGGTTTTAAAACTTCCACTATTAATATTGATTTATTAACTTTAAACTAATAAAAATTATTATTGGGGCTTTTAATTCTTTACGGCTTTTTAACTATTTGTCTTTCTTTTTTATGTTCAATCTTAGAGGCTGTCCTTCTAAGTGTAAATCCAACTTTTATAAAAATAAAAATTAAGGAGGGTAAAAAATTTGCCGATAAACTAGAAAAACTTAGAGATTCAATCGATGAACCCTTAATTATAATTTTAACTTTAAACACAATAGCCCACACTGTTGGTGCTATTATGGTAGGGGTACAAGCAAAAATAGCTTATGCTTCTTTGAATATTGATAACAATTATTCATTATTAGGGTTTTCAGTTTCTGAAGATTTATTAGTAGGTATAGTCTCTGCAGTTATGACTGTTTTGGTTTTAATTTTATCAGAGATAATTCCAAAAACAATAGGTGCAAATTATTGGCACAAATTAGCTCCGTTCAGCACAATTTTATTATCATCGATATTGCCTTTATTTAAATATTCTGGACTTTTATGGGTTTTACAAATATTTACTAGACTTGGTTTTAGTGAAAATAAGGCTTCGATTTTTAAAAGAGAAGATATATCAACTATTGCTGAGATTGCAGAAGAAGAAGGAATAATAAAAGAGAAAGATTCTGACTTTATTCAAAATATTGTGAAGTTTGAAAATGTTGAGCTCAAAGAAATAATGACTCCGTTTTCTGTAATGAAAATTGCAAATGAAAACTCTACAATTAGTGATTTTTATAATAAGAATAATAACCTGCCATTTTCAAGGATACCTATTTTTTTAAAAAATAAAAACAGTATTGATCACTATGTATTAAAGGACACTATTCTTGAAAAAATAATACAAAAAAAGGGTTCACTTAAACTTAGTGATATTAAAAGAAAAATAGTTAAGGTCGATTATGAATCAAAAGTTCCAATCCTATTTGACAGACTTCTAAGAGAAAGAGAACATATATCTCTAGCTGTTGATAAAAAAGGTGACATCATGGGACTAGTAACATTAGAAGATATAATCGAAACAGTCTTTGGTTTAGAGATTGTTGATGAATCAGATACAGTAGTTGACCTTCAAGTATTAGCTAAACAAAAGGGCAATAAAATAAAAAAGTAATTTCCAACTTATATTATAGTATATCGGTATTTATCTATAGTCGCAGTTTTCTCCAGGATTCTTATCGGTAGATTTCCATTTTAAATTCCCTGCCTTTTCTGCATAACATGAATTTGAATAAACCAAATCATTGCACGCGCAAACCGGCTTAGCCTCCTCTGTACAAACTCTTTCTGGATCTGGTGCAACAAAACAGTCTCCAATTACATCATCTTCTTCCCCATTACAACTAATTAAGAAAAGTAATAAGCCTAATAATATTACTAAGAAAACTACCCATTGTTTCCAATACGTTCTGTAGCAAAATTTAATCTTAAGAAAATTATATAATGAACTAATCATTAATCAAATTTACTTTTTAAATCTATATTTTGTAATGTTTATAAAACTATTCAAACCATCTATATATAATACTCATTATATAAGCATTCTTTAAAGCAATTTTGATTAGGAAGATTAAAATGGCAAAAATTGAAGCAACAATTCCAGCTTTTTTAATTCTATCCCAAAAATTATTCATCAATAAATTGCTTTAATATATTTTATTTCTAATATAAACTCGCCTTCTTGTTTGTCTGAAATTTGTATTCCTAATGAATTTACTTTTTCTATATCAACCTCTGGGTAATTGGAATAGGAGTATCCTCTCCAAGTTGGCTCAAAATCATCCAATGTAATTTCTACTTCAGTCCATTTATTTTTTGAGGATTTAAAATTACTTGAATAAGAAGCCCGCCTGTTAAATTGATTCAATCTTAATTTATAAGTATTGCCATCTCCCTTAATTTTTAACCGAAAAGCTTTAACTCCAGCAAGCGTTTCTCTATTAAAACTCAGTCTAGATGAGGCAAAACCTCCATTATTTTCCAAGGATAAATATCCGTTGAATATCAAGTTGTTTTCATCATTTACAGATAAATATGATTTGGAAATTCCACCCATAACATCATCATTTACAATATTCCAATTACTCATTCCTATATTTTTTTCAGGATTAATTATATCGAAGGTTTGACTTTTCACATGTAAGGAGAAAAATAGAAATGTAATCAAAAATATATTCTTCATTTTTATTTATACATCAAATGATATGCCTTTTTTTTATAATAATTTTAAATTTAACAATGGAGAAAATCAAACTTATTTGGGATTTTAGGGGGCCGGATGGAAAAAATATTGCTATTCATCACGAGAAACATTTAAAAGAATTTTTTGAAATTGAAAATAAAAAACTATTTAAATCTGGAACTGAATCTTTAAATGAATCCCATCACCTTGCATATGCGATTATCTTAAAAAAAGATCTTAATGAAATGAAATTAATATTAAAACCACACAGAGGAGAAATAGTGGATTAATTAGGTCTCCATACTCTTACATAATCAACTTCAAAAGTGCTTGGTAAGTCGTCTACATTTGGAAGTCCATCCCAAGTTTCCATAATTTCTGCATCAAATATTACATGTAATGGTCTTTTAAAAAAATCGTTTTTTCTTCTAAACACTTCCTTTCCATCAAGAAACCAAACTAATTCATCAGCAGTCCAAAGTAATCCGTAAACATGAAAATCTTCATAAAAATCATATGGAACTTCTAATCGAGTGTACCTATTTTCTAGCTTATATTTTCTTTTGTTAACTAAAGATTCTACATATGGAGTTTGATAACGATGAACTGCTGCATAATAAGCTCGTTGATTTTCTTTTTTATTTGCTTTACCAAAAACCTCAAAAATATCAATCTCCTCTGAGTATTCACCCTCTCTATATTTGATCGATTCGTCTAATGGATCATATAACCAAAATGCATTACAAACTGCGGCTTTCATAGATTTTGCTCTGGCTTCATAATATCCATAATAGCTTCTGTTTTTACTCTTTATTATAGCAGTACTAAACTTATCATAACCCCTTGCTTTATCTTGAATACTGACTTTTTTTGGGTCTAAACTTTTAGCTGATAATCTCAAAAATCCTTTTTTTACCTTAACATTTGATCGTGCAAAATGTGAGGGTTTTCTTCCGTGCCATGCGGGGTTAAAATCCCACCATTTAGTTTCATCTAATTTTGACTTATTAAATTCATCGCTAAATGATTTGTCTAAAACCCAGGATCCGCTGAGTTTTGCATAAGGCTGAAAATTATCTTGTGATAAAACTATTGTTTGAGTTAGGAATGCTAGCAAGAATAATTTTTTCATTAACTATTTAAATTTAAGATTTCAATCCAATTTTTCGGACTTGCAAAAAATGAAAGGACTGCAATTGTAAAAAAGCCCCAGATTATAAAAAAAGAAACCTTAAATGCGGTCATAGACTTACTAATCAAATATATAATTGTCGGTACAATCAATATAAAAATATTGTAAAGAATAATTGAAAATAAAATTATAAACAATAACTCACCAATACTTTCAGAGCCTTCTTCATTTGGGACTACATAAACTACTACATGAAGGATAGAAACAACGATCGATAGAAAAATGAATTTTTTAAATTTTTTCATTAGTTATGATTTACTTTACAGAATTATTTAGATCTTTTGGTGATAAGGCTCTTATATCTCTATTAGCCATTAGGTCCTCATAAATCATTTCAGTAACAATATTCCAGTTTTTATTCTCAATCCAATTTGGATCAATCAATGTGTTTTCCCAAGAAGACAATAACTTTAATAAAGAATCGTGAACTTGTGACTCATTAATTTTCAAATCAAAATCCTCAAAATAATTTTTTTTGATATTATAAAGAACCGTTGATGTGTCATTTAAACGAATAAGTTTATAGTCCCCAGATCGAACAGTTGCCATTTTATCTTTTCTCCAAAATAAGTTTTCATTTTTAATATTATTATCATTTAAATAATTCATGATATTTTTACCATCAGCGTTGACCATATATTCTTTGTTAACGCTTGAAGCTTCTAAACTTGTTTTAAAAATATCTAAAGCAGAAATAAATCCATCAAATTGAGTGTTGGATTTTATTTTGTTTTTCCATGTCATTATCATTGGAGTTTTTATCCCCCCTTCATACTGATTTCCCTTCCAACCTTTAAATGGAAAAGGTGATGCATCGTTTGACATGGCTGCACCATTATCACTCAAGAAGTAAATTATTGTATTATCATATTGATCGTTTTCTTTTAATGCTTCTACAACATTACCAATAGCTTCATCCATAGACCACATCATTGATGCATAAACCTGTCTTGGATTATCTTTAAATTTTTCCAATACATCATCTTTTGCATGCATTGGTGTGTGTGGAGCATTAAATGACAAGAAAAGAAAAAATGGATTGTTTGATTGATGGTTTTTGTTGATAAAACCAATTGCTTTGTCACCTAATACGTCTGTTAAATATCCGTCAAACTTTGTCTGGGTATAATTTTGAACAACATTTCTAATACTATTTCTAAACTGCTCATTTGGGTCATAAAAATAATTTCTAGCACCTGAAATAAATCCCCAGAAATAATCAAACCCATTTTTTAAAGGATGATTTTGTGTCTTATCCCCAAGGTGCCATTTACCAATTAATCCAGTTTTGTAACCTTCAGTTTTTAATGCTTCAGCAATGGTAATTTGATTTGGGTCAAATGAGTTATTTACATCACTATCTAAATTACACTCATGACCAAATCTTTGCTGATACATTCCGGTTAATAAACCAGCTCTAGAAGGACTACAAACTGAAGCAGAGACGTAAGCATTATTAAAAATTACCCCATCTAAAGCCAATTGATCAAGGTTGGGAGTTTTAATTTCATCACTACCCATAAAGCCAAAGTCAGAGTAACCAGCATCATCAGCTAAAATGATAATAATATTTGGTTTGGAATCAGTTTCAGTAGAACAAGAAACCAAGAATGAAAAATATACTAAAGCTAGAATTAGTTTTTGCATTTTATCCGAATATCATTCCTAAAACTAAAAGTATTAATAATATCAAAACAATAATTTTAAAAATTTTCATTTGGTTCTTATTCAATTTAGGAATTGAATCATAGTTGTCATTAAAATTATAATTATCCATAACTATATTGGAATTAGATTTTACCCCCAAACTCATCTTCAGTTTTTAAATTTTTAACTGCTAAATAAGTAATGTATAAAAACCAAAAGAAAAATATATCTTCTAATAAAGAGTCATTCCAAACATATCCAAAAATTTTAATTTCATTCTCTAAATATTCCCCATAATAAAATGTAAAAATTAACCAAGCAACTGAACCAAAATATAAAATTTGAGGTAAAAATTTTGTTGAATAAATGAATTTTTCTAAACCATTCGCGCCTTCCTTTTTTTTATAATTTTTACTTGCCAAATAAGTCATGTAAATAAAGAAAATAAAAAAGGGAATTATTAGTTTGTCTCCAATAATTTCAACATCAAGAAACGCATCTAAAAGTAAGAGCCCTGCAGATCCAAAATATAATATTTGAGGTAAGTATTTTACAGAATATATAAGCTTTTCGAGTTTATCTGTCATAATTATCAGTTTTAATTTAACAACAACCACAATTTTTTTGTGATATATGATTTTTTGGTTTTTTAATTTTACAAGAATAAACAGGGTATTTAGTAAGAATAATTTCTCCTAACATAACATCAGAAATATTTTCATCCCCCCCAAATTTTCTTCTTACAGCATAACCAAATTCTTCAATAGTGTATAACTTATCTTCTAGCTGTAAAGGGTTCTCATTAATTTCTTTCATAATAATAAGTTTATTTTTTTTGTTTTTTTGAAAAGTGGTTTTCAGTGAAATACCACATAAGAGCAAAAACGGTACTAATTAACATAGTCTCTCTCCTAGATAAATCTATAAACCAAACTATTAATGTAAATGTAATAAGTAGCATAACTAAAATTACATTTTTAATCATTTTTTTGGGTTTGGTAAAAAAGCAATTACAATGACTAACAATGGAATAATAAAACTCTCCCACATTGGTGAAAAACTTTTTTCAAAAACTTCACCCTTTGCTTCAGCAATAGCCATTTCTGTTGTATATGCACTATAATCTGAAGCAATCATCAAAATACTCAACAATACAGCACAAACTATTGCAATGATTTTTTGATTTTTCATAGTTAATTAATTTTTCTTAACGAAATGTCCAGTTATAATAATGTCATATGTACAGTTTGTGGAATCAAGGCATCTCAGTTCTATAGATGTGTATGTTTTGTTGTTTGCTGCACCAGGATTTCCATCTTGAATAAGACCAGTTATAAAAGTGTTAGCTGTCCAGTGTGAGAATTCATAACCTACAGACGAATAGGCATTAACGTTTGCAGTATCGCCCCATAAATATTCATCTTTCGTTAATTGTGTAGTTTCTAGCGTTACAGTTCCTCCTTCAGGTGGCGTAGCATTTGTGGTTACAGTAAAAATTCTTGTTTCTTCTTCTTTTGAACAACCTAACAATAGGAAGAGTGTTAATATATATAACAGTCTATTCATTTTTATTAATTAACTAATTTTTCTTAACGAAATTCCCAGTTACTTTAATATCATAGGTACAGAATGTTATATCAAGGCACCTCATTTCTATGCCCTGGGTTCTCTTATCGTTTATCTGAGAGTGGGTGGTCATCATAAAATCCGCTAAATAAACATTACCTGTCCAGTTTAAGAACTCATAACCTTCATTCGTCTTAGCATTAATAATTGCAGTAGATCCCCATTTGTATTCACCTGTCGTTTCTTGACCCATTTCAAGTGTTACTGTTCCTGCTTCAGGTGGCATAGCATTTACTGTTAAAGTAAAGATTCTTGTTTCTTCTTCTTTTGAACACCCTAATAATAGGACTAATGTTAGAATATATAATAGCTTTTTCATCTTATAATATGACAAAAATAATAAATACAGGAATTTGAAGTATAAAAGATATAATAAATTTCTCCTTCAATTTTACGTCTTTTTTCCAACCTCCCCAATTTGAAAATGGAGTTCTTATATTATTAATTTTGTAGTATGCCATGATGATCAAAAACGTTAATACGTATCCTATGATTAATGAAATTAATTTACTCATTATTTATTTTGTTTATTTTCCAATACAAAAGTTTGAAAATATATTTCCAAGCATTTCATCATTTGTAATTTGACCTGTAATTTCTCCAATTGAGTCAATAGCTTTTCTAAGATCAATAGAAAGTAAATCTCCAGACAAACCTTCATTGATTCCTCTTTCAATTTCAATTAATGCAGACTCAGCGTTTGATAATGAATTAAAGTGTCTTAAGTTGGTTACTATAGTGTCTTCATTTTTAGAAACTTTATTAAGATCTAAAAGCTTGTTCTTAATTACATCTAAATACTTTTTTTGGATTGCAGATATTTCTAAAATATCATTTACTTTATCATCACATTTTTCTAAAATAGATTTTATTTCAGTTGATGATTCATTTTTTAAATCGATTTTATTTCTGACTAATATTATTGAAAGGTCATTACGACTAAAATCATTAAGATCATTTAAAATTTCGGATTCACTTGAGTCGTTGATGTCAAAAAGATAAATTAAAACTGATGCTTTAGATATTTTATCTTTTGTTATTTCAATTCCTTTAGATTCAATTTCATCGTCAGTATTTCTTAATCCTGCAGTATCAACAAATCTAAACTTAATACCGTCTAAAATTATAGTATCCTCAATCGCATCTCTTGTTGTTCCAGGAATGTTACTTACGATTGCCTTTTCTTCATTTAATAATAAATTTAGAAGAGATGATTTGCCAGAATTTGGTTTTCCTGCAATAGCAACAGGCACACCATTCTTTATAGCATTCCCATATTTGAAAGAACTTTTCAAATCTTGTATTTTCAACTTAACTTTTTCAATTAAACTCATTAACTCTTTCTTATTAGCAAACTCCACATCCTCTTCTGAAAAATCAAGCTCTAATTCAATCATTGATGTGAAATGAAGTAGTTCATCTCGTAGATTTTTTAAATCATTTTGAAAACCTCCTCTCATCTGATTCAATGCAATTTTGTGCATTGAAGCTGAATCGGAATAAATTAAATCTGAAACTGCTTCGGCTTGTGTCAAATCAAATTTTCCATTTAAAAAAGCTCTCATTGTAAACTCACCAGGCTTTGCAAGTCTGATGTTATTAGTTAATAATTTTTCAATAATGGTTTTTTGAATATATGTGGAACCATGGCAAGAGATCTCAATTGTTTCTTGTCCAGTAAAAGACTTGTCCTTTGCGAAGTAAGAAAGAACAACCTCGTCAATTATTTGATCATTATAAATAAAGTCTCCATACATTAACGTATGAGATTTTATATTAGAAAGGCTTGTCCCTTTTTTTGATTTAAAAAAAGGCTCTACTTTTTTTAATGGGCTATCTCCCGTTAGACGAATTACAGAAATTGCACCCATTCCACTGGGCGTTGAAATTGCCACAATATCATCTTTAAAATCCATCAATATTATTTAATTTTTTTTGTAAAGGTAGCTCTTCTTTTATGTAGAGTACTCTCGTAGTTTTTCCAGAATGCTTGAATTGCTTTATTTTCAACTAGCTCAGGATTCGTCTCAACTTCAACAATGCCTCGGTTATTAAATGTTTGTTGTAATTCATTAAAAATAACTGCTGTTGCTCCTTTACTTTGATACTTTGGATCAACACCAATTAAATATAGGGACACTCTATCATTAAAGTGTTGTGCTTTGAAAAGATGGTAGTATCCAAATAAGCCTATTTTACCATTGATCTTTTTTAAAGCTCTTGAAAATGATGGCATTGTAATTAAAAATGCGATCAGATTTCCTTCTTTATCTAATAGGCATTTTATAAAATCTGGATGAATATATTTTATGAACTTTTCTTTGTAAAAATCAATCTGATATTGTTTTATTGTAACATATGTTTGAAGGTTACTGTAGGTAACATTTAACAGCTCAAACATTTTATCTACATAAGGGATTATTTCTTTTGTTGATTTAAAGTTTAATACTTGCAGCTCATATCTTTTTTGGATGATACTTGCAAACTTTTTAACTTTTTCAGGTGCATCTTCCTCTGAAAAAATCTTTATCTTATACTCTACCCACTCAGCAAGCTTTTCAAGTCCAAGTTCTTTCAAATGATTTTTTTGATAAGGAAAATGATACCATGTTATCATTGTATTTAATTCCTCATACCCATCAATTAAAAGACCTGCTTTATCCATGTTAGAGAATCCAACTGGGCCATCAATAAAATCTAATTTTCTTTTCTTTCCAAAATCAATTACTTTTTCAATAAGCATTTTACTTACCTGAACATCATCAATTGTATCATACCATCCAAATCTTAACTTATTCTTTTTTTGTTCTTCAATTTCTACCCAGTTAACGATAGCTGCAATTCTACCAACAATCTTACCATCTTTATAAGCCAAATAGAATTCGGCTTCAGCATTTTTGAAAACTGGATTTTTTGTTTTATCCATTGACTCAAGCTCCTCTTTTATTATTGGTGGAACCCAATAATCACAGCCCTTATATAAATCAAAAGGAAACATAACAAAGTCCTTTTCTTGTTTTTTATTTTCAACTTTGACTATCTCAATCATTTTTTCTGTTCATTTTTTTAAGAGCCTTTTGATCCTTTTTTAGTTGTTTTTTATTTTGTTTTAAAGATCTGTTAACTGACTTTTTTGATTGTCGATTTTCTTTTTTAGCTAGCTTCTTAGGGTTGATTTTACTTTTCTTTAAACTTTTTTTATTACTTTTTTTCTCAACCTTTTCTTGTTTTCGTCTTTGTTTGAGTTGATTATTAAACTCTTTTTTAGCCTGCTTTTCTTCCTCAGAAATATCTCTATGCCAGTCAAACCTTTGTGAAAAACCAACATTAATATAAGTATAACTTGGCGTAGTTTTAAAACTCCCCCCAATATTTAAATCTATTTGGGAATTTTTTGAAATTAAGTTGGCTACGCCAAATTTAAAAAGATCGTCAGAATAAATCTTGTTTTTAAATGTTTGGAACTCTCCAAAAATACTCCACTTTGGATTTGGTAAATTATAAGTTATAGTAAATAAATAATTGATTTTATCATAGTCGCTAGGTTTGGCATTGTTTGGGAAAGTATGGTTTTTTAAGGCTAATTCATAAAAGAAATTATTTACAACCACCCATCTTCCTTTAAAATGATGCTGGGTTGCAATACCAACAAATGGTGAAATAGTTTGTTCGGGTTGATAGAAATAAATCCTCCTTGTTCTACCATCATTTAAAAGATCGGGATGTAATGGCTGTTTTACTTTAAAAAATAAATCATCATATTGAATCCTACTATCAAAATTAAAACTAGAGCCAACAATTGCTGAGATCGCAGGAATGAAATCAGTTAGTTTTATTTTTCTGCCAGCATTCCAACTATATACATTTTCACCATGCCATTTCTTGTTCTTGAATGGATCAAAAAAAAGATATTTAAAGCCTACGGTTTGTTTGCCAATTATTGTTTCACTAAAGTCTGTTGAATAATCATTTCTGTAATTCTTATCCAGAATATTTCTTGTAATTAGATTACCATCTAAAAAAACTTCTAATTTTTCATTTAAAAACCCATACCTAAATAGGTAGTTAAAATTCAAGCCCTGAATTTCAGAGTTATTTAAATTAGAATGCTTCAGGCTTTGACCCGAGACCGCAGATTCAAATTGAAGAACATTTACCCCAACTGAAAAAGCTCCATGTGAAGAACCTGGTCTATTTGAATTAATTATTTCTGTATACTGTGAAAAACTAAATACACCTGAAAAGATTAATAAATAGGATAATAATTTTGAGTTCATACTATATTCGTAATTCAAATATAATTCAAATTAAAATCTCATATAAATTGATTCATTTGATTAATTGTATTTTTGAATAATAATTCGATATATGATTATTATTTATATAATTCTATTCTTTATAATTTTTAGTTATATACTAAAAAAAATGGTGCCTTATATTTTAAGGTATTTGATTAAAAAAAATTTAGAAAAGTTTCAACAACATCAACACCAAAATCCGAAACAAAATAAAAAGAAAGAGGCAAAAAAAGACTTTAATTTTAAAAGCAAAAAGGATGTAGGAGAATACATTGATTATGAAGAAATCGATTAATAAATTCCTGAGTAAAGATTTGATTATAAATCTGCTAATTATAGCTGCTTTTGCTATTATTTCTCTTACTTATTTTTACCCTCTCCTATCTGGAAAACAGATTAAGCAATCTGATATTGATCAGTTTGCTGGAATGTCCAAGCAGATAGTTGACCACAGGGAAAAATATGAAGAAGAGCCTTTTTGGCTTGATAATGCCTTTTTAGGAATGCCTAGTTATCAGGTTTTGGTTAAATATCCATTTGATTTTCTAGATAAAATAGATAAGATAATTAGGTTTCTTCCTAGACCTGCAGATTATCTTTTTGTTTATTTGGTATCTTTTTTTCTACTTCTACTTAGTATGAAAGTAAAAAGTGAATATGCCTTTTTTGGTGCTATTGCTTTTGCTTTTTCTACTTATTTAATCATTATTTTAGGAGTTGGCCATAACACTAAAGCATTAGCAATTGGATATGCTCCACTAATATTTGCTGGTTTATTTAAAATTCTTGACAATAAATACCTTCAAGGTTTTATAATTGCATCGATCGGATTAGGTCTCCAAATAAATGCAAACCACTACCAAATGACATACTATTTTCTAATGTTGGTTGGTTTAATAACAGTTGTTTATATAATTAATGACATAACTAAGAAAGATATAAAAAGTGGATTCAGAAAATTATCCATAGTATTTTCAACCGTCCTTTTTGGTATATTATTAAATGCGTCGTCAATTCTTGCAACACAAGAATACACAGACTTTAGCACAAGAGGCAAATCAGAAATTTCTATAAATCCTGATGGCACTGAAAAAGAGAACCTAGGCGGATTAAGCAATGATTATATAACCGAGTATAGTTATGGAAAGCTCGAAAGCTTTAATTTAATTGTACCACGATTTATGGGTGGAGGTTCATCTGATTTAATTGATAAAGACTCTGAGTTTGTAAAAGAAATTAGAAAGTATGACAATGAAAGTGCAAATATTATATACAGAAACGCCAGGTTATATTGGGGTGATCAACCAATTGTAGCTGCTCCAGCATATATTGGAATTAGTGTTTTTTATATTTTCCTAATTTCATTATTCTTTATTGATAGGAAACATCTTCGATGGATTATACCTGCTATAATTTTCTCTTTAATATTATCGTGGGGTAAAAACTTTTCTTTTGTTACCGACCTAATGATAGACTATTTTCCTTTCTATAATAAGTTTAGGGCGGTGTCATCAATCCAAGTAATAATCGAGTTTATTATTCCTTTAATTGCTGCATTAGGTTTATATAGATTTTACCAAACTGATAAAATTAACTCGAATAAAATAAAAGCTCTTGTATATACTACTGGGGGGTTCATTTTTCTACTAACGGTAATGCTTTTATTTGGTTCTAAGCTTTTTAGCTTCCAATCTGAAATGGAAGTTTTTTCTAATTATCCAGAAATTCTTGATTTGATTATTAAAGAACGTCAACAAGTTTTTAAATCTGATTTAATTAGATCAATATTTATTGTTTTAATTCTTTCTTTAATTTTTTGGGCAAACTCAAAAAACTTTTTAAAGAAAAATTATAGCATTGGTTTAATTACAATTATTGTCCTTATTGATTTATGGAATATTGATATGAAATATGTAAATGAAGAAAATTTTACAAGGGCATCAAAGGTAAAAACTCCTTTTACAATAAATGAAATTGATAAAGAAATACTCAAAGACAATTCTCATTTTAGAGTTTATGAGCCATATAGAGGTTTTGTGAACGGTAGGTCTTCATATTTCCATAATTCAATTTCAGGTTACCACGCGGCTAAGCCTAAAAGAATACAGGATCTATATGATTTTTATTTATCTAAAAATAAATTCAATGTTCTAAATATGCTCAATGTTAAGTATTTAATTGATTTAAATGAGAGTAATTCATTAAGTCTAAGTGTCAATAAAGAAAATTTAGGTAATGCATGGTTCATTAAAAACTTAGTAAAAGTTGAAAGTAGTAATAAAGAGGTTTTAATGTTGGATAATCTAAATTATTCAAATGATTGTTTAAGTACTGAGCTTGAAAATAAGGCCTACAAACAAGATCCAAATAATAAGATTGATTTAATCAGCAGAAAAGCCAACGAACTTGTATATGAATACAATTCATCCTCTGAAAATTTTATAGTTTTTTCTGAAGCATATTATTCAAATGGTTGGCAGGCATATATTGATGATAAAAAAGTTGACCACTCAAAAGTTAACTATCTTCTAAGGGGGATGGAAGTTCCAAAAGGAGAACATACGATTAAATTTGTTTTTAAGCCTAACGTAATAAATACGGGTTCATTTATAATGGCTTCTTCTAATTTTATTCTTTTAATTTTAATTATACTTTATTTTAAGAGAGAGGTAAGCTATGTATAAAAAACTGCCAACACATCGATATAAAAAAACCTTAGAAATGTTAAAAGAGGTTTGTCCGGCTCCAGCTGTAATTTTTGATCTGGGTGTAAGAAATCCATTTTCTGAAATAATGAAACAAAATAATTATAAAGTTTATAATACAGGTGGAGAAGATTTCGATGACAACCCAAGCATTTCAATACCTGAAGATGTTGACCTAGTAACTGGATTTGAGATAATTGAACATTTAGTATCTCCATATCCTATGCTAAAGACAATTAAGGCAAAAAGAATTTTTTTGACTGTTCCAATTAAACTATGGTTTTCTAAGGCATATAAAAGCAAAACGGACCCACGTGACAGACATTATCACGAGTTTGAGCCTTGGCAGTTTGATTGGCTTCTTGAAAAATCAGGCTGGAAAATAATCAAAAAAGAGTATTGGAAAAACCCATCTAAAAAAATTGGATTTAGACCCCTACTAAGAAATTTTACAAATAGGTATTACGCTGTTTATGCTGAAAGGTCTATGGAAAATTATACTAATTATTATAAAGGTGTATTGAATCTATGAAAATTGGGATGATTTTAGATTCAACTTATCCTGATGATGCAAGGGTTACGAATGAATGTACTGAGTTATTAAAAAACAAACACGAAATACATTTGTTCTGTCTCTGTTTTAAAAAGCCTTTTGTAAAGAATGAAGTTATAAATCAAATAAATATTCATAGATATCACTGCTCAAAACTTACATATAAACTTTCAGCTTTAGCAAATGATATAGGTCTGTATGGATTTATTTTAAAAAATAAGATTAGGGATTTTGTAGAAAATTCAGATGTTGAAATTTTACATGTTCATGACATTCAAATTGCAAAAGCAGCAATATCAGTCTCAAAAAGATTTGGAATTAAATACAACATAGACCTTCATGAAAACAGACCAGAAATCATGAAATACTACAAACATGTAAATTCATTTTTGGGAAAAATATTTATCAGTCCACTTAGATGGAAAAAAGCAGAAGAAAGTTTTGTTGAAAAAGCAAATAAAATAGTGGTGGTGACTGAAAATGCAAAAGAAGAACTTTTAAGTAGGGTTAAGATTGATCAAGAGAAAATAGTCGTTTACCCTAATACCGTCAGGGATGATTTTTACAAAAATAAAAAGATTGATAAAGTTTTAGAAAAACAATATTCAAAGAATTTTGTTATTACGTATGTTGGTAATACATCTGAAAGAAGAGGCCTATTAACAGTGATTGAATCCTTAAAAGCTCTTCGAAAAACTATTCCCAATATCAAGCTTTTGATTGTAGGAAAAAGCTCTTTTGACGAAGTACTCAAAAATGAAACAAGGAAACATGGTGTTAAAGATTTGGTTGATTTTATTGGTTGGGTAAAAGAAAATGAAATTCCAAATTATCTATCTATTTCCAAATTAGGATTATCCCCTTTACATAGAAATATTCATCATGATACAACTTACGCAAATAAGATATTTCAATATATTTCATTTGGGTGTCCAATTATAAGCAGTAATGTAACTGCCCAATCTGAGCTTGTAAAAAAATACAATATTGGTGTTGTCTTCGAAGACAGGAATGTGATGGACCTGACAAAAAAAATCATTCAGTTATATAGTGAAAAAAATCTATTTGAAAAATATAGAGCTAACTGTATTGAGAGTATAAAAAAACTAAATAATAGTGTAATTTCAAATCAGCTTATTTCTATTTATGAATAAAAAATCTATTGGAATTTTAGCTTATTATTGGCCACCGGCAGGTGGATCTGGTGTTCAACGATGGCTTAGGTTTTCAAATCATTTATGTGATTTGGGTTGGGATGTTCATGTATTCACATTTAAGAACCCTAAGTATCCAGTTTTAGACAATAGCACTTTAGAGATAGTTAACCCATTGATTAAGGTTAGTAAAATAAGTGGATTTGAGTTCCCGTCTTTTTTTACTAAACTTTCTAGTGAAGAGAGTGTCTATTACCACACAATTAGCAACAATTATCCATCTTTTGGAACTACCTTCTCAAAATATCACCATTTATCACAAGGAAGATATTTTTACCACATGGTGCGTGAATTATTTTTATTTCCAGATGCAAGAAAATTTCTAATTAATCCAACATATAAATTTTTAAAAAAATATTATAAAGAAAATAATTTAAATACTTTAATTACAACTGGTCCTCCACATTCAATGCATTTAGCTGGGGTGAAACTAAAACAAGACATTGGTGTCAATTGGGTTGCAGATTTTAGAGATCCTTGGTCAAATTTTTTTCAAAATAAATTACTTAACCAGCTAGAATCTACAATGAAAAAGCATGTAAAAGCTGAGAATGAAGTTCTAAAAAATTGTGATGCTGCGTTTACTACATCCCAATCTTTGAGATCAAAATTTTTAGATAAAAACTCTAATGTATTTTATATCCCAAGCGGGTTTGAAGAAAAAATTGAACCAACTGATCATGATAAATTTAGAGTTCTTTACACTGGCTCAATGAAAGATATACAAAATCCTCAAAATCTATGGTTGGCCCTGCATGAGTTGATAGAGTCTGATGAAAATTTTAAAAAAGATGTTGAAATTGTACTTATTGGGAATATTGATAGGTGGATCATAAACTCATTGGAGTTTAAAAAAATACGTGATAGAAAGATATTATCATATATGCCTAAAAAAGAGCTTAATGTAGAAATATCTAAAGCAAGCCTGTTAGTAGTTTGCTCTGTAAACTATACTGATTCAAATGATATTGTTCCTGGAAAGTTTTTTCATTATTTAGCTGCAAATAAAAATATTTTAGGAATATCTAATAAAGGAAGTGATTTAGAAAAAATAATTAATGAAACAAAGTCAGGGATGTCATTTGATTATAATAATTATGAAGATTTAAAAAATTATATTTATAAATGTTATCAAAAATTTTTAAAAGGAGAAAAGCCTAGAAATGAATTAAATGAAAACTACTTGTCAATTAATATCACTAAAGAAATTGACAAAATAGTTTCAAATATTTAAAATGGGAATTGTATTTAACCAATCATATAAAAATATAATTATTATATCAATTGCTATATTGATTGGGGCGATCAATACTTTATATTTTTACCCTGTTTTTCTCAAAGAAGAATATTATGGTCTAGTAGTTTTTTTACTTGCTACATCAAACTTGTTGATGCCTTTAGTTGCATTTGGAAGTCAACATACAATAATAAAATTCTACAGCTCTTATTCAAACAAAGACGAGAGAGATTCTTTTATGTCTTCAGTAATTTTTATCCCACTATTGACAATATTACCAATTACTTTTTTAGTTATAAAGTTTCATGATTTAATTGGAAATTTTTTATCTATTCAGAACCCGATTATAGAATCTTATGTTTGGGTTATATTTTTAGTTGCATTTGCCACATCATATTTTGAAGTCTTTTATTCATGGGCTAGAGTTCAGCTTAAGTCAGTTTTTGGAAATTTTTTAAAAGAAATTTTTCCAAGGCTTTCTATTTTTTCATTACTAATATGCGTCTATTTAAACATCATAACAAAGGAAGATTTTGTTTGGTGGCTAACCGGATTTTATTACTTAAGACTTTTGATTATGATGATTTATTCATTTAGTCTTTACATGCCAAAAATCAAATTCAGTTTACCGTCTAATATTAAAAGTATTCTTACATACTCTTTCTTTATTTTTCTTGCTGGATCCGCTGCAAGTATATTAATTGACATTGATAAATTCATGATTCCTCAAAAGGAGGTAATTAGTCAAACTGCTTTTTACGCTGTTGCCGTATTTATAGCTACAGTTGTTGAAATCCCTGGAAGAGCTATGTTTCAAATCATAAACCCGTTAGTTGCTAAAGCCCTTAATGAAAATGATACAAAAGAGCTAAGTAATTTATATACCAAGAGCTCAATTAATTTATTGATTATAGCAGGACTGTTTTTCTTATTAATCAATATTAATATTGATCCTTTTTATGAGTTAATGTCAAATCCATCATATGGTGATGCCATATGGGTGGTTTTAATGATTTCTTTGAGCAAGCTTATACTTATGAGTTTTGGATGTGGTCCTGCGATATTAGCAACAGCAAAATTTTATAAAATAACTCTGCCATTTTCAATTTTAATGGCTATTTCAGTATACTTCTTAAATGATGTTCTCATTGATATTTATAGTATTAATGGTGCAGCACTTTCTACTTTATTGGTTGTTTCAATATTTACTTTTGTTAAAATTATTTATATAAAATTTAAGCTTAGTATAAGCCCCTATTCAGTTCACTCGTTAAAAGTATTATTAATTATTTGTGCTATTTATTTTTTATTTGAATTCATATCATTTAGCCTTTCAAATATTCTTGAAATTTTCATAAACACTTTATTAATTGCTGCTATTTATTCGTTTTTAATTTATAAATCAAAATCGTCTGAAGCGATTAATGGTTTTATAAAAAATTTACTTAAAGGAAAACTTAGGCTTTAAAAATTTTGACAATAAAGAGTTTTTATCCTTAACTAATTGTTCAGGTGTTCCAGTGAAAACAACCTCACCCCCCTTATCTCCACCATAGGGGCCTAAATCTATGATGTGATCTGAGGACTTAATCAAGTCAATGTTGTGTTCAACAACAATTATAGAGTGCCCAAATTCAATTAAATAATTAAATGATTTTAAAAGTTTTTTAATATCATGAAAATGTAAGCCAGTTGTGGGTTCATCAAAAATAAACAAAGTATTTTCTTTATTTTTTCCTTTCAATAAAAATGAGGCTAATTTAATTCTTTGAGCCTCTCCACCCGAAAGTGTTGATGATGATTGACCTACATTAACATAACCCATGCCTACATCAATTAAACATTTTAATTTAGATGCTATTTTATTTTGATTATTTGATAAAAAGAAGGCGTATGCATTATCAATTGTCATCGTTAAAATATCATCAATATTCTTGTCCATATATTCAACTTGTAAAACTGGCTTTTTAAATCTTTTTCCTTTACAAGATTCACACTTTAACTTAATATCAGACATGAATTGCATTTCAATTTTTATCTCTCCTTCTCCTTTACATTCATCACATCTGCCACCATCGACATTGAATGAGAAATGTTTTGGCTTTAATGAAAATTGCTTAGCAGTTTTTTGTAATGAGAAAAGGTTTCTTATGTCATCATAGGCTTTAATATAAGTGGCTGGGTTGGATCTTGAAGATGTACCAATTGGGTTTTGATCGATATATTCTATCGAATCAATTTTATCTAAATTACCTCCAATCTTATCAAATTCGCCAGGCTTTTCCTTGAAGATACCTTTTTCTTTAAGTAGTGCTGGGTAAAGTATTTCTTTTACTAAAGTTGTTTTCCCACTTCCAGAAATTCCAGTAATACAAACCAGTGAATTTAATGGTATCTCTACATTAATGTTCTTTAAATTATTTTCTCTACACCCTTTTAAATATATCTTGCTTTTAGATTTTCTCCTATTTTGTGGTATCTCAATAAGATTATTCTTATTTAAGTATTCTGCAGTTAAAGACTTTGTCTCAACTATTTTTTCTAGTGAGCCTTGCGCAATAATCTCACCTCCCTTTGAACCTGCTCCAGGGCCTAAATCAATTATTTGATCAGCTGACCTAATAATATCCTCATCATGTTCAACAACTATAACGGAATTACCTAACTGTTTTAGATTCTTTAAAATTTTTATAAGCTTGGTTGTGTCCTCTGGGTGAAGACCAACGCTTGGTTCGTCTAAAACATAAATCGATCCAACAAGTGCGCTACCAAGGGAGGTAGCCAAATTAATTCTTTGTGTTTCTCCACCAGAAAGAGTATTTGACTTTCTATTTAATGTTAAATAAGAAAGACCAACATCGCACAAAAAGCTTAGTCTGTTTACAATTTCCTTTATAATTCTTTTGCTTTTTTTAATCTCATTACTGTTTAACTTAAGTTGTGTAAAAAAATCTAAGTTTTTCTCTATAGATTTATCAACTAAATCAAAAATAGATGTGTCGTTTATTTTAACATATTCTGCCTCTTTTCTTAATCTTTTTCCTTTACAATCGCTGCATTTTGTTCTTCCTCTGTATCTTGAAAGCATAACTCTATTTTGAATCTTATACATTTTCTTTTCAAGCTTACTGAAAAAATAATTTATTCCTTTAAAGTGTTCATTTCCATCCCAAACTAACGCTTGCTCTTCATTGGTTAATTTATAATATGGACGATGGATAGGGAAATCAAACAGGTGGGCATTCTTAACTAATAGTTGTTTATATTTTTTTAACTTCTGACCACGCCAGGGTGCAATACAATCATCATACACAGATAAACCTTTATTGGGTATAACTAAATCCGGATCTATGCCCATGATGTCTCCATACCCCCCACATGTTGGACATGCACCAAATGGATTATTAAAGCTGAATAAATATTCATTTGGTTCTATAAAATCTATACCGTCTTTTTGAAACTTCTTTGAAAAAAAATGATACTTATTGTCTTTTAAAGTTTTAATGTACAGTTCGTTATTGCCATGAAAAAATGCATTCTCAACTGAGTCAATAATTCTATTTAAATAATCTTCATCTTTATTATAAATAGACCTGTCTATTATTAAGTAAAATGGCTTATCAATTTTGTTTTCACTTGCATCTAAAATATTTATTGTCTCACCATCATATTCAATTCTTGCATAACCCTGATCAAAATAAAATTGAAAAAAATCTTTTATCTCAATGTTATCGGGGACTTCGAGTTTGGATAGAATCAAAAACTTATCAGAAATTTTAAATGACTGTATTAGGTTGACAACAGAATCAACAGAATCTTTTGTCACTTTTTTATTTGAAATTGGAGAATATGTAACGCCTATTCTAGAAAATAAAAGCTTAATATAATCGTATATCTCTGAACTTGTCCCTACTGTTGATCTTGGGTTTGAGTTGTTGACTTTTTGCTCAATAGCAATAGCAGGTGATAACCCTTCTATTTTTTTTACCTTAGGTTTATTAAGCTTACCTAAAAACTGTCGTGTATAAGATGATAGACTCTCAATGAATCTTCTTTGGCCTTCAGCATAAATTGTGTCAAATGCTAAACTTGATTTTCCAGAACCGGATAAACCAGTTACAACTATTAGTTTTTTTTTTGGAATCTTAAGGCTAATATTTTTAAGATTGTGCATTTCTGCACCTTCAATAACAATAGATTTATTTTTCTTTTCTATCATATTATTTTGCTATCCATAAATAAGGATCTAAAGCTTTAGTGTTTTCAAAAATACTAAACTGTAAAGTAGTTTTTGATTCATCATTATCAAATGTGATTCCAATTGTTTGCAGAGCATTAATTTTTTGTCCTTTTTCAACGTATACATTTGCAAGATTTTTATATGCTGTAATGTAATTACCATGTTGGATTAATACTGTAAGATTGCTAGATTTAAATTTTAAAACTGAAAGGACTACTCCATTAAAAACAGATCTAACATTTGCATTTTTAGTAGTTGCAATTACGATACCATTGCTTTTTATTTTTGTTGTTCTAACGACTGGATGCGGTTGTAATCCAAACCTTTGAATAATTACCCCTCTCTCAACTGGCCATGGTAAATTTCCTTTATTAGACAAGAAGTTTTTAGCAGTTAATTTTGCCTCGGGCGTCAATGTAAAAACATTATCACTTGTATTTTTATTAGACTCCTTTATAGCTTCTTTAATTAATCTTTCTATTTCTTTATCTAATTGGTTTGAAAGTTTTTGTTTTTTATCAATCTCATTTTTATAGCTTTTCTCTTTTCTTTTAAGCCCTTTTATTAAATTACTTTGTATAGTTTTTTCTTTACTTAATTTTTTTTCCTCAAGCTTGTTTTCATTCAATAACTTCTCCTTGCTTGATATATTTTTATTAATGGTATCGTTGATCGATTTTATTGTTACAATATTAGATTCTATTTTATTTGCATAACTACGTCTATTATCAGAGTATTGGTTCATATATTGAGTTCGCTTTAAAGCTTGTAAAAAGTTTTCAGAGGATAAAAGGAACATAAGTCTACTCTGTTTCAACCGGCTTTTATATGAGTTATATATCATTTTAGAATAATCACTTTTAGCTTTCATAACATCAATTTCCAACTCATTCAGCTTTTCTTTATTATTTGAAATCCTAGTTGTTAAAAGATTAATTTGTTCGTTTGTTATTTTTATTAAATCTTGATTTCTATTAATTTTTATTGAGATGTTTTCCAGATCACCATACGCCATTTTTGTTTGCTTATTATTATCAATTAATAGTCCGTTTATTTGTTTAATTTCTTTTTTTAATTGAATTCTTTTATTCTCTAATTCTTTAATCTTTGAATTTTGAGCATATGAACTAGGGCTAACTACAAATAAATAAATTAACGGAATTAATATTTTTACTTTATAACTCAAAGTTTGATTTTTTTATAATTATTAGGAATTTTAAAAGGAAACGATAATTCATTATTGATTTCACTAGATTGATTTGAGATTGTCAATTTAATTAAATTTTTACCATCATTTATTATTATCCCTACTAAGCGTGGTAAGTCAAAGCTGTTTAGCTTTTGGAATGAGTTATAATATATTTTTAAATATCTATTTAATTTTGATTGGGTAATTTCCTGGCTTAGTAGCTTATTTGATTGGGGGTCAAAAGTCATGTTATAAATTACATTTTCTTTTTCGATGCTGTAGATTAACATGTTTTTCTCATTTTGATATATTTTAAAAATTTCTTTATTTGATAAATCAAGAATTGGATTTCCTAAAAGCAAATTTTCTATTTCGTTAAAACCTAAGTCAATGCCAAGCTTATTGTATATGTCTTCATAATTTACATCAAAAAATGTTCTATCAAATTTTTGGTAACCAGAGATTTTATTTTGATCAATTAATGCTTTAAAAATTGGTAAAAACAGGCTTCCGGAGATTAAAATTTTCTCATTTTTTTTAAAACGAAAATTTAAGTCAAAACCATAATTATCATTATTGTACTCAAGATTTGAATTACCAGATAAAAACAAATTTGTGAAGTCAATATAGTTTAAGTCTTTGATTTTAATATTGCTGTCTGTGAGAGTTTTTTTTATTTCAGAATTTATATTTGGCTGGGGGAATTGGATTTTGTTTTTTTTTGATCCACACCCTAAGACTAAAAACAACAGTATAAAAACAGACAGCCTCATAATAAACAAGTTATTAATTTGTGCCAGTACTTCCAAAGCCACCTTCTCCGCGTGATGAAGAGTCAATATGGTTTACATTTTCCCAATGAATATTTTCATGTTTTGAAAATACTAATTGTGCTATTCGTTCTCCAGATTTAACCTCATAATCAACAGTTGAATGATTGATTAGTATTACTCCAATCTCTCCTCTGTAATCAGAATCAATTGTGCCCGGAGAGTTTAAAACGGTTATTCCTTTTTTTAATGCTAAACCACTTCTTGGTCTAACTTGAGCCTCATAACCACGTGGTATTTTAATATATATCCCTGTAGGTATAAGTTTGTATTCACCTGGTGCAATATTTTCAGTTTTTTCTAAATAAGATCGTAAATCCATTCCCGCTGACTGATCAGTTTGATATTCTGGATTTGGGTTATTGGACTTATTAATTATTTCAACATGCATTAAGCAAATTTAGCCTTTTAGAGCTTCTGCTCCTGAAACAATTTCCAAAATTTCATTTGTAATAGCTGCTTGCCTAGCCTTATTGTATGTGAGTACGAGTTCTTCTTTTAATTCAGTGGCATTATCGGTAGCCTTATGCATAGCTGTCATTCTAGCACCATGCTCACTTGCAAAGGAGTCTCTTAAAGCTTTAAAAAGTTGAATCTTTAAAGACTTTGGAACAAGTTCGCTAACAATCTGCTCCATTGATGGTTCAAAAATATAGTTCTGAAACGTTTCAGTTTCAGAATCATTAACAATTGGTAAAAACTGCTCCGACTTTACTATTTGATTTGCAGCGTTTTTAAAACTATTGTAGATCAATAGAACATGATCATATTTTTCATCAGCAAAATCATTGATTATTTGATCAACAATTAGACTAGAATTTTCATATGATAAATCATCAAAAATTTCATCATTATTTTGAATTATATCTTCTGTTTTTGACAGAACATCATTGGCTTTTTTGCCAATAACAATAAAACTAAACTGAGCGTTTGAAAATTCCTTTTGTGATTTAAGTGCTTTTGCTTGTTTAACAATATTAGAGTTAAATGCGCCGCAAAAACCTCTATTGGATGCAATGGCAACAACTAAAACTTTTTTAACAGGTCTAACAGTTGATAAATATGAAATATTTGAACTAGAAATAACGCCTGAAAAACTAGACATAAGCTCATTTAATTTTTCAGAGTATGGCTTCATCGCGGTTATTGCGTCTTGTGCTTTTTTTAATTTTGCAGCTGAAACCATTTTAATTGCACTTGTTATCTTCATGGTTGAAGTAACAGATGAAATTCTATTCCTTATTTCTTTTAAGTTAGCCATTCAGTTATTCGTAAGATGATGTTAACTCCGATGCAACTTTTTCCAATGTTGAAGTTATCTCATCAGTTAATTTACCTTCCTTAATTTGACTTAAAATTTTCTTGTGTTTTAAATTGAGTAACTCTATGAATTTCTTTTCAAAATCTTTTACTTTTTCCACGGGTACAGCTTTTAATAAATCTTTAGATCCTAGGTAAATTATAGAAACTTGGTCTTCAACCTTGAATGGATCATTTTGAGCTTGCTTTAAAATTTCTACATTCCTTTTACCTTTTTCAATAACTCCTAAAGTAACAGCATCTAAATCTGATCCGAACTTAGCAAAGGCTTCTAACTCTCTAAATTGTGCTTGATCTAACTTCAAAGTTCCTGCAACTTTTTTCATAGATTTTATTTGAGCTGAACCTCCAACCCTTGATACAGAAATACCAACATTAATTGCAGGGCGTACACCAGAATTGAATAAATCTGACTCTAAGAATATTTGACCATCGGTAATAGAAATAACATTAGTTGGAATATATGCTGAAACGTCTCCAGCCTGTGTTTCAATAATAGGAAGTGACGTTAATGATCCACCACCTTTAACAATTGGCTTTAGCTCTTCAGGCAGGTCGTTCATGTTTTTTGCAATACCATCATCATTTATGACCTTTGCAGCTCTTTCTAGTAATCTTGAATGTAAATAAAATACGTCTCCAGGATAAGCCTCACGTCCTGGTGGTCTTCTTAACAATAATGATACTTCTCTGTATGCTACAGCTTGTTTAGATAAGTCATCATATATAATTAGAGCTGGTCTTCCAGTGTCTCTAAAAAATTCACCAATAGATGCGCCAGCAAAGGGAGCATATACCTGCATTGGAGCTGGATCAGAAGCATTAGCCGCAACAATTGTAGTGTAATCAAGAGCGCCTTTTTCTTCTAAAACTTTAGCAATCGCAGCAACAGTTGATGCTTTTTGACCTATAGCAACATATATACAATAAACAGGCTCACCTGCATCAAAAAATTCTTTTTGATTTAAAATTGTATCAATACAAACTGTTGTCTTTCCAGTTTGTCTATCTCCAATTACTAATTCTCTCTGACCTCTACCAATTGGAATCATAGCATCAATAGATTTTATACCTGTTTGAAGAGGCTCATTAACTGGTTGCCTATATATAACACCTGGTGCTTTTCTCTCAAGTGGCATTTCATACAATTTACCTTCAATTTTGCCTTTTCCATCTATTGGCTGTCCTAGTGTATTTACTACCCTTCCAACAACACCTTCACCTACATTGATTGAGGCAATTCTGTTTGTTCTTTTAACGGTATCACCTTCTTTAATTTCCTTTGATGGGCCCAGCAATACTACTCCTACATTGTCTTCCTCAAGGTTTAGAACTATTCCTTCCATTCCATTGTCAAACTCAACAAGTTCACCATATTGGACGTTTGAAAGACCATATACTCTTGCAATACCATCTCCAACTTGTAGAACTGTACCTACCTCATCTAGTGATGGTCCAACTTTTGATCCGGTTAATTGATTTCTTATAATTGCTGATATTTCAGCGGGCTTAATATTTGCCATAATTTATTGTATTGATATGTTTAAAAATTCCTGTTCTAATTTTTTTAACTGATCTTTAAGACTAGCATTGTATTGTAAATCTCCTACCCTTAAAACAAATCCACCAACGATGTTTTCATCAATATGATTTGTAAGATTTACATTTTTGGATGTTAGTTGTTTAACTTTATTTTCTATTTCTTTTAACTTATTAGATTCAACTTGAGAAGCTGTTGTTAAAATAACTTCTTGGTTACCAACATGGTCATTATATAAAACTGTAAAACTTTTGGAGACGTCGTCAAATAGATCTATTCTCCTGTTATTCATTAATAGTTTTATAAGGCTTTTACTTAGATCACAAAGGCTTTTGAAAATTTCATTTAATGTAGCAAGTTTATCGCTGTCCTTAATAACTTTACTGTCAATGAAAAGCTTTAGCTCTTCAGAGTCATCAAATGTCTTATTTACAGATGACATATCATTAAAGATTGTTTCAAGCTTATTCTTGTCATCATTACAAGATAATAACAATGCTTTTGCGTATCTAAATGCTACCCTATTATAATTCATTTAAGTTTTACGTCCTTTAGTAGTTCATCAACAATTTTCATTTGCTTCTCATTGTCCGAAAGCTTATCATTTAAAAGCTTTTCAGCAATCTCAATCGAGAGACTGGCAACTTGTTTTTTAATTTCTGATACAGCAGCATTTTTTTCATTTCTGATTGCTTCATTAGCACTTTCAATGATTTTTCCTGCTTCCTTTTTGGCCTCGTCTTTAGATTCACTAATTATTGTGTTCTTTAAGTCTCTAGCTTCTTTTAAAATTGAATCTCTTTCAATTCTAGCTTGTTTCATGATTTCTTCATTATCAGCTTGTAATGATTGCATCTCTTCTCTTGCTTTTTCAGCAGATTCAAGAGCATCTTTAATTCCTTCCTCTCTTTCATTAATTGTATCCAAAATTGGCTTCCAAGCAAATTTTTTCAACAAAAAAATCAAGGACAAGAAAATTAAAGAGTGCCAAAAAAATAGCCCAATTGAAAATTCTTCTAGTAATTTTTCCATAATAAATAAAATTAGAATTACTCCAATTTTTTTGAAGTAAGACTGTTAATTAAGTTTAAACAGCAAATAAAGCTACAAAGCCAAATCCCTCTGCTAATGCAGCTAAAATAAGTGCTAGAGTTTGAATTTTACCATAAGCATCGGGCTGTCTGCCGATAGCTTCCATGGCTCCTTTTCCTGTTAAGCCGAGTCCTATTCCGACTCCGATTGCGCAAAGTCCTGCGCCGATAATTGCTGGTATTTCCATAATAAAATATAATTTAATTTAGTTTAACATAATTTAATTTTAATGTTCATGCTCTTCATTTGCGAATCCAAAATATAAAGCTGACAAAATAGTAAAAATGTAGGCTTGTAAAAGCGCTACAAAAAGTTCAATAATCATTAATAAAAAGGCAAGAACAAATGAAAGTGAACTGCCAATCCAATTGTAAAATATAAACATAAGCCCTATTATACTCATGATTACGATGTGACCCCCTTGCATATTAGCATATAATCGAATCATTAGGGTAAGTGGTTTTATAAAAACCCCCAAAAGTTCTATTGGTGCTAAAATAAGTCTGATGGGCTTAGGAACCCCCGGCATCCAAAAAATATGCGCCCAATAATTTTTATTGGCCGTGATATTTGTAATAATAAAAGTAAGGAGAGCTAAAGAAAAGGTAATTGCAATATTTCCAGTAACATTAATTCCAATAGGGGTCAGACCTAATAAGTTTAAGAATAATACAAAAAAGAAAATGGTCAATAAAAAACTCATGTATTTCTTATAATTCTTCCCAATATTTGGTCTAGCAATTTCGTCTCTGACATATAAAACTACAGGTTCGAAAAATCTACCCATTCCTTTTGAAATCCCTTTATTGGTTTTATAAGATCTAGCCAAGCTTATGAATAACCATAACATGAATAATGCTGTAAAAATCATAACGACAACGTTTTTGGTTATTGAAAAATCTATTGGTTTTTCATTCAATAATTTATTAGAGTCGTCGTAAATAAATGTTCCTTCACTATCAGTTTTATAGATTCTATTTTTATCATAATACATTCTATAGTAGTTTTCATTACTAGTGACTACTTTTTTACCGTGTTTGAATTCTGATGACATAAAAAACTTGAAGCCATTATCATATAAGATAACTGGCAGAGGAATTTCTAAATAAACTTTTTTGTCATTCTCATTGGTGTAAGATGCAATACCAAAACTATGAGAATCTTTTAAGTGATGAGCAATATATTTTTTTATTTCTTCTTTTATGTTTCCTGTTTTATCAGGGTCTTTATCGAGTGAGTAGCCGTGAATGGATAGGCTAAAAATTAAGCTAAATGAAAGAAAAAATTTTGCAAAATTCATATGAGAATATCGGCAACAATTAACAATGCCGCAAAGTTAAGATATTAACTCAAAAAATAAAGCTATTTATTTAATTTCTTTAACTGTTTATAAACAACAAAAAATGCAAGTGCAAAACCAATTAAAGACATAATTAGTGTAAAGTTTATTTCTAGATCGTAAAGAGAATCAATCCATTTACCAATTCTTGAAAAAATGAATATAGTAATACCCATTTCAAAACTGATTACTGCAAATGTTGCTAATGTGCTAGGCCGTTTTTTCAGCTTCTGATTTTTTATCGTTGGCGCTTTCGCTTTCAACGGCTTTTAATTGCTTTCCAGTTTTCATAACAATTGTTGCGTCAACTTGAGCACCCTCTTCCACTGAAAGTTTAGCTGTAGTTATGTCTCCTTGAATATAAGATTCCGACATTAATGATAGGGTTTCAGATATTTGAATATGTCCGTTTATTGAACCTGAAACATCAGCGTTAGAGCAATTTAGTTTTCCCGAAATTTTACCCGAAGTTCCAACAACAACTTTACCAGTTGTCGTAATGTTTCCTTCAACAACACCGTCAATTCTAAAATCAGCTTTTGATACGATATCACCCACTATTTTCGTTGAAGATTCAATTACATCTACTGATGGGGATGAAAAAAATTTATTCTCTGCCATAACTTAACTTTTTAGTTCGTCTAAAGTTTTAAAAACCAGCACATTAATGTACTGGGGGGTCGAAATTACAAAATATTTATTATTTGACAATGTTTTGTTTTTCTTAATTATTTCTTGCAATAAGGACTCGGCATCATTAAGTGAGCTTAAATCATAAATAGATAAAAAGTCTATATCCTTATTGTAATTTTCAACTTTATATTCATAATCAACTAAGCTTTTGACTTTTTCGTTTTTATTTAAAACAAAAAACAACACAAAAGAATCGTCTTCTATTGAAATTGATTTTTTATCTGATATGTTTTTTAAAAACTCTATTCTTGTTTTTAATTCAATTGATTTCTCAGGGAATATTTCTACTAATTCGTTAAGGGACTTTAAATATTGTTCAATTCCTTTTACTTTAGCTTGTAGCTCATTTTTTTTAAGATATAAGCTATAAAGCTCTGGTCTAGATCTAAGTTTAGGCAATATAGAATCAATTTTTGAAACAGCTCTATCAACTCTATTTTTATCAACTAACATGTCAATGTTCTCAAAAAACTCTTCTAAGTTGAATTCTTTGTTAGCACCTGTTACTTCTTCATTTAAAATTTTTGCATAAATAGAATTGGGGTAATTATTAAGTATTAAGTTTTTAAGTTCTTTTGATTTTTCATTGTTTTTAAACTCAGGTGAACTGTATATTTTATACAAATAATATCTGCTCTGTAAATAATCATTATTACTAACAATTTTTGGATCAACCTTTAACAAATTATTTTCTGATGTTAACAGGTCTTCGAAGTATTCGTACAAATAGAGACCTTTTTTAAAATAATTATAATTCTTAATCTTATTTAAACTGTCTTTTTGATACTTCATATAGGGGATTGATTTAGTATCAAAATTGTTAGTATCAAGTTTATTAGATTTTTTCTCGTTTGATCTATTGGAATTATTTTCAGAAATAAAAATATTTTGACTGATAACTCTCCAGTTTTCTATTCTATTTCTGTTCCCCCACAATCGTTTAAATTGCTTTTTGCCATTTTCAATTGCAGTTTTGTTATTAAAATAAAAAACACCTAAGCTCTTTTGGTTTGATGTTCTTTTATCCTTAGTTATTTCGAAGTTATTTTGAGCTGGTGATAAAACTTCTTTTAACTCATTTGAACCTAATGTGCTTAAATATAAAAGAGAGTCAATTAATTTATTTTGTTTTTCTAAATCTGCAATTGAATTTAATTTTTCTCTTTTTTTGTTTAGTATGAAAAAATCTTTTGTATTATTATCTGTAATGTTTAGTACTGAATCAAGATAATTGCTGGCATTTAGATAATCTTTTCTGTCAAAATTTACTTCAAAAAGCTTATTATAAACCTTAGACTTAAGATTTTTATCGTCATCCATTTGCTTCAAGGATCTCTTTAATTGAATCTCTGAATCATTATAATTACCCTTGTCATAAGAATTGAGAGCGTAATAGTAATTTATTTTTGATGATGCCATTAAATTTCTAGGTTGTCTCAACATTCTATTAAAATAATCATCGTCAAGCTCTTGTTTTTTTAATAAGCTTAATTTCAATTTAGCATCTAAATAAATATCTGAAAAGTTGTTGGCTTTTGTATCTATAGATTTTTGAAAGTATACAGAGGCTGAATCATTTTTATTTAAATTCATAAATGACTGAGCAATAATAAAATAAGATCTTCTGATCTGTTCTTGACTGCTTGAGTGCTTTACAGCTTTTTTCAATGACTTTATAAGGGCTGAATAATCCCCTTTTTTATAGTGAAGTTCAGACATTGAATCATATAATAATGATAAATTTCTTTTAGATATTTTATTGTCTTCTAGCTCTTTTTCTAAAGAAGATTTTGCTAATTCATACTGCTGAAGATTAATATAAATCAATGTTCTCCAATAAAAAGCCTCTAACCAAATATTTGATTTTATATCTTGTCTTAAAATATAATTGAATGCCTGAAGTGAAGAGATGTATCTTTTATCATAAAACCTAGACTTACCAAGTAATAAGTACGCATCATTAATATAATTACTAGTTGAATTTCTAGAGTCCCCCATTTTTTGAATAACTTTTATAGCTTTCTCCTCAGATTTTAAAAAGTTTTTTGTAGGATATTCAGGCAAGGAATTAGTAATGTTATTATCAACAATTACTGGTATTATATCCCAAAAATTATCTTTATATGAATTCCTAAGTTGATCTAATCCTTCATTTAAAAAAAGATCACCGTTATATAATATGTTGTATTTTGAACTAATAGACTTCATTGAATCACAAGAGGTGCTAAGAGCTAATGATAAGATTAATAATATTTTATAATATCTAAACATTTTTCTATAAATCCATTATTTTCATAATATTGCATTCATAATGGGGGGTAATACAAAAGTAACTTTAATTCTTGATGGGGAAAAAAATGATTTCTCGATGGATAGGGATGGTAATATCCTAGATGAGGGGCTAATAAATGGTTATGATATACCTCATTCTTGCCAAGGAGGTATTTGCATGACCTGTCTCGGTAGAGTTATCGAAGGTAAAGCTGTTATGGATGATCCTGGTGTGCTTTCCGATGAGGAGCTTGATGAAGGTTTTATTTTAACATGCATTTCTAAACCTGATTCTGAAGAAATCACTATTGATTTTGATGATGTTTAGTTTAAT
Source organism: uncultured Bacteroidota bacterium (assembly GCA_902595555.1). Taxonomy (GTDB): domain Bacteria; phylum Bacteroidota; class Bacteroidia; order Flavobacteriales; family Flavobacteriaceae; genus Eutrophosalina. The sequence continues at coordinate 172,463 of CACJQM010000002.1, forward strand.
AAAATTTCATTCACTCTACCTAAAACTTCTTCAATACTAATAGTTCTCATTGCATTTTCATACCCTTTAATCATTTTGTTTCCATAAATAGAGTTTGGAACTAGTGGAAATTTTTCTCTATCAACACAAAATTGATTCTTGAGATCTGAATTAAAAGTTGTAAATCCTGTATATGGATGTGTTAATCCCCAAAGGGTTATTACAGGGACATTATATATTGATGCAATATGTCCATTAGCAGAATCCATTGAAATCATTAAATCCAAATTAGATATAAGAGCAAGTTCATTTTCAAAACCACGCAAATCATCACATGAATAAACATTTTTAAAAACGTTTGACCATCTTTTAATAGTCTCCATTTCTATTTTTCCAAAACCGAATAAGAAAACGGTGTGCTTTTCTTGGACATAAGAAACAATTTTTTGCATTAAATCTAGTGGATACATCTTAGCCTCGTGCTTAGCAAACGGTGCAATTCCTACTAATTTGTCTGAACCAATATTTATACTGTCTATATTAAAATTAAAAGTTTTTGAAGGTGGATAAATATGGTCTTTAGTTAAGTCAATAGAAAAACCTAGTTTATTAAAAACTTCCTGATATAAGAAATGTACCGGTGTAAGTGGTTTAAAAATTTTGTTTTGGTTTCTTGTAAGGGCCTTTCTTTCTTTTCTTTTTTTATCAATTGCGGAAACTTTAATGAAAACCATCCTAAATAAAAATGAAAGAAGTTGTGTTCTTAAAACTGAATGAAGGTCCGCAATGCGTTTTGGCTTAAGTTTTTTTAAATCAAAAAAAAGCCTAATTATGCCAAAAAAACCTTTATGTCTTTTTTTTAGATCAAGCTCATATATTTCAACATTATTAAACTCAGAAAAAAAGGGTTTGAATTTAGGGCGTGTAACAAAAATGAATTTATTTTCAGGGTATTTTGTTCCTAGGGCTCTAATTATAGGAACTGTCATAACAACATCACCTAATGATGAAAATCTTAGAATTAATGTTTTACCATTAATCATCTTTTGAGTATAGCTCTGGGTTTAATGAATCATCATTATACATTTTCATTTGTTTATACGTTGATATTATAACATTGCCTTTTGAAATATTTTCTAATAATTGATCTATTGCTTTGGAAAGATTTTTTCTTTGAATTAAAAGGCCTTCAAGCTTCGCAGAACATTTTTTTCTATGTTCATCAGAAGCTGATTTCCTATTAGCTTCTTCGCTCATGTGATAGATCTTGAGGGCAAGAATGGACAGTCTGTCAATTGCCCATGCAGGTGTTTCAGTATTCAATATTGCCAATTTTGATGGATTAGAATTCGTGTATTTTTCAAAGAAGTAATCATCAAGCTCTTCAACCATGTCAGTTCTGTCTTGGTTGCTTGAATCTATTCTTCTTTTTATTTTAAGAGCTTCATCAGGCCTGATATCAGGAACTCTAATGATATCTTCAAGGTGCCACTGTACAGTGTCTATCCAACATTTGTCATAGATCATTTTTTCAAAAAAATTCGAATTATTATAAGGATTGTTTTTGTTAGCGTCTACAAAATTCTGTAAATGATAATCGTCAATTACTTGTTGAAATATAGAGTTACAAGTTTTACTTATTGACATTATAAATTATTTATTTAAATATATAAACTATAATTAAAATTAAACTAAATTTGTTGAGTAGAATTAATTATGGAATTTAAAGACCTGTTTGAAGCTATCGAGTTTCTTTTTGTAGAAATTCTATTTATACCTTTTGATTTTATTCGCCTTGATATTTCAAATTGGTTTATTCAAAACGGCATTAATTTCAGCTTGATGATTGTTATATCTGCAGCCCTAGTTTACTGGACGCTTGAATTGATTAAATATGACAAAAAAGGAGATGAAAAAAAAGATGTCACAGCTCACTCCTTTTTATAAGTCAAATCCAATATCTTTTCGAAAAGTTTTACCTTCAAAATTTATTTTGCCAATATTATTATAAGACTTTTCCAATGCTTCTTTCATTGTTTTTCCAGATGAGACAACAGAGAGAACTCTACCTCCATTGGTCACAATATTATTATTTTTTAATGTGGTGCCAGCATGAAAAATGATTGAGTCCTTTACTTCATTCAATCCTGATATTTCGAAACCTTTTTTATAATCTTCAGGATAACCGCCTGAGGCTAACACAATATTGGTATAATAATCAGAATCAAATTCAAGATTTACTTTATCGAGGGTTTGATTCGTGCATGAGATTAGTATATCCATAAAATCATTCTTAATCCTAGGTAAGACAACTTGAGTTTCTGGATCACCCATTCTAACATTATATTCAATTACCTTGGGTTCGCCATCTACATTAATTAAACCAATGAATATGAATCCAACGTAGTCTATTTTTTCTGATATTAATCCGTGAATTGTAGGCTCAATTATTTGTTCCTTAATTTTATTTTTTAAATTTTCATCTAAAAAATCTACAGGTGAAATAGATCCCATTCCGCCAGTATTTAATCCTTTATCTCCTTCACCTATTCTTTTGTAATCTTTAGCATAAGGGAGTATTTTATAATTCTTACCATCAAAAAGAACAAAACAAGACATTTCTGTTCCACTTAGAAATTCCTCAATTACAACCTTTTCAGAAGATTTCCCAAACTTTGACTTTAAAAGCATATCCTCTAAATTTAGGACTGCTTCATGGGAATCATTAACAATTATGACGCCTTTTCCAGCTGCTGGCCCGTCTGCCTTTAGAACATAAGGGGGGGTGTTTTCCTTAAGAAACCTAACACCTTGATCAAAGGTAGATTTGTCGAAAGATTTATACGATGCGGTAGGTATATTATACTTGGCCATAAAATTTTTGGCAAACTCCTTACTTCCCTCTAACATGGAACCCTTTTGTGATGGACCAATAACACAAACATTTTGAAGGGCAATGTCATTATGAATAAAATCATAGATCCCATTTATCAATGGAATTTCAGGCCCTACTAAAACAATATCAATTGAATTCGAGATAATCGATTTCTTGAGAGAAACAAAGTCATTAATATCAACATCTACACAAGAGGATATTTTTGAGATACCTGCATTTGGATTAGTAACAAAAATTTTAATATCGTGGTTTGAATTAAATATTTTCCAAGCGAAAGAATGTTCACGCGCACCTGATCCAATAATTAGTAAGTTCATATAAACAAAAATATAAGATTACAATGAATATTTGACAAAATTGACTACTTAATAATATTTCAGTGTTGAGCTTTTTGAAAAGCAAATATAAATGTTTGATATAAAAAATATTAGTTATAATTTCTTGATTATCAGTGTTTTAAAAATAGGATACAAAAAAACGAACTATTTAAAAGTAAAATTTTTATATATTTGCATTCAAGTTATGTGCTGGTTTGCTGCAAAAACAAAAATAAAAGGGGAGTTCAAGGCCAAAGATTTTTTTAATTCTGTTGGGGTCAATTCATATGTGCCTTCTTACTCAACCAGAAAAGTTTGGTCTGACCGAATCAAAAAAGTAACAGTTCCTGCTATCAGCGGATATGTATTTTTTGAACTACCCAAAATTGACTTTAATTTAGTCAATATGAACCCTTTTACTAAAAATGTTGTAAAAGGTATTGATGGATCACCAGCTAAAATAAAAGATGAAGAAATAGTCATATTAAAGAAGCACTTGAATGGAGAGGCTATAAGCAATGCTGTTGATTTACAAGAAGGGCAGAAAATAAAAGTAAATTCTGGTCCTTTTGTATTTAAAAAAGGGACTATTAACAAAATAAGCTGCAATAAAGTAATTATTAGTATTGAATCGATTAATATCAGTTTAGTTCTAAATAAGTCCTCTGTTGTTGCTGCGTAAAATATTAAAAAATGAACATATTAAGATGTGAGTTTATTGGCGAAGCTGTGCGAGTTAAAAACATTCTCCTTTTCTTTTTTCTATTAATACCAACAATAATTTTTGGACAGGATATAAATATTCAATCTTTAAAATCAATGAATGATGAAGATTTGAAAACATATCTCAATCAGGCGCAACAAAAAGGATACTCGTTAGATCAAATAAAAATAATAGCAAAAGCACAGGGGGTTTCAGATTTTGAAATCGCTGAGCTTGAAAGAAGAGTTGAGGATTTTGGATTAAATGGGGTAACAAATGATACATTTGAAACGAAAGGTGTCAGCACCTCAATGTTTGGTTTAACAGAAAATAGTGAGCCTGAAGAAGCCATTTCCCCCGATGAGATTATTTTCGGGTCATCTTTTTTTAACAATCCCAAAATTAGCTCTGCGCCAAGCTTAAACTTAGCAACTCCTGAGTCTTATGAAATTGGGCCAGGAGATGAATTAGCTATAAGTATTTGGGGTGCTGCACAAAATGAATATACTTCTAAAATTACTCGAGAGGGCTATTTAAAAATTGAAAGGATTGGCCCTGTTTACTTGAGTGGATTGACAGTTGCTCAAGCTAAATACAAATTAAAAGACAAACTATCTAAAATATATTCAGGAATAAATTCTAACTTCAATAAAGTCTTTTTTGATCTTACGCTACTAAATAGCAGATCTATTGTTGTTAATATTGCTGGAAACGTAGTTGGCCCTGGCACATACACTCTATCGTCTTTAGCTAATCCTTTGAACGCTTTATATGCAGCTGGTGGCCCTAATAAAAATGGGTCTTACAGAGAAATTGCAGTTATTCGAGGAGGAAAGGAAGTTCACTCAATTGATTTATATGATTATTTTATTAAGGGTGATTTAAAAAGTTTTTCATTGAGAGATCAGGATATAATTCTTGTTCCTTCATACAAAAATCGAATCTTTTTGAGTGGAGAATTTAAAACAATTGGTCTATTTGAATTAAAAGACAGTGAATCAATTTCAGACTTGCTACTTTACAGTGGCGGAATTAGCAGTAAAGGATTGAAAAATCAAATTTATTTGGAAAGGATTGATGGGCTCTCTAAATCTGTGAGTACTGTTGAGAAAAAAAACTTTAGAGAATTTATTTTAAATGATGGTGACATTGTAGAGGCTAGAGAGGTAGGGGATGAAATTAAAAATATGGTTTCTATTGAGGGGGCGGTAGTTATTCCAGGACGATATGAGTTAAATAAAAACTTAAGCGTTAGGTCTCTTATTAAGTCAGCAGGTGGGTTTAAAGAGAATGCCTTAAGAACGAGGGGATATATAATTAGAGAGATTGACGGATTTCCACAAGAGGCTAAAACAGTTGACTTAGAAAAGGCTTTAAGTCTTGACCAAAATTACACCCTAAGAAATAACGACAAACTTATTATTGCCTCGACTGAAGAGTTGTCTGGATCCAAATCGGTATCGATCAGTGGTGAAATTAATGATGGTGGTGATTATCCTTTTTTTAAAGGAATGACGGTTATAGATTTGATTTTAATGTCTAGCGGCGTTACAGAAAAAGGCTCTTTTGAGGATATTACTATCTATAGATCAACATATGATAAAACACAATTAAACCCTGTCGAAACAATTAACGTTTCCCTAAATGAAGGCTATAGTAATTTAATTTCTGATCAAAATATTGAGCTTCTTGAAAATGACCTTGTAATTATTAGGTCTAAGCTTGGTTATCAATCAAAAGAGTTTGTTTCAGTTTCTGGCCTTGTTAAAAAACCCGGAAACTATGCTATAAAATCAAACGAATACTCTGTCTTTGATTTAATAAAGGATTTTGAGGGTTTTTTACCTAATGCCCAATTAAAAGGAATAAAACTAAAGCGAAAAGTTGAAAATGCAGAAATTGAAAAGTTAATTGATGGGGCAGATAGTGAAAATACAGATGAAACGATTGAATTGAGTGATTTCATTGAAATAGGTTTAAATATAGACAGGGTTATTAAATCTAATGGACGTTTGAATGAATATAACTTAACGCTGAAATCAGGTGATGAAATAATCGTTCCTAAGACAGATAACTCTGTTGAGATTTCAGGTGAGGTTCAAAAAGCTACAGCTGTGTCTTACAAAAAAGGTTTAACGACAAGTGCCGCAATTAACGCTGCAGGTGGGTTTGGATTAGACGCAAAAAAATCTCGTGTTTATGTTGTTTATCAAAACGGAAGCATTAAGAGCACTAAGTCTTTTTTAATTTTTAGAAAATATCCTAAACTTTTACCAGGCTCAAAAGTATTTGTTCCAAAAAAAGCGGAAAACAACAATAAGGCTAGTGTGGGAGAAATTGTTGGCTATACAACTAGTTTAGTTTCTATAATAGCCTTGATTAAATCATTATAAAATGGAGAATAGTTCCGATGAAATAGATGTAATAGGGCTATTAAAAACAGCTTGGAATGGAAGAAAACAAATAATAATAATATCGTTTGTTTTTGTATTAGTTGGTGTTGCTGCTGCTTTGCTTTCCCCTGTTGTTTATTCCTCAAGCACAACATTTATTAATAGCCAAACTGAATCTTCTTCTGCTTCAGGATTAAGTGGAGTTGCTTCTATTGTTGGTATAAATCTTGGCGGCATTAGCTCTGGAAGTGAAATTCCGCCAACAATGTATCCTCAAATAGCAGAAAGTGTACAGTTTAAAAGAGGTTTGTTAAACAGCTATATTGATGAAAAAGAACAAATTAAGCTTGAGGACTTTTTAGCAGATTACAATGCCATTGAAAAATCATCAGCTGAAAATAACAACAAGTTATTTATCTCTGAATATGAGAATAGATTATTTGATCTTATAATTGATATTATTTCAATTAGTGTAAATCAAAAAGACGGATTTGTTACAATATCAGCTAAAATGCCAAAAAGCGAATACGCAGCAAATACATGCATAAATGCAAGAGAGATTTTACAAGAAACTGTGATTAGCACTAGAATCAAAAGTGCTAAACAGAAGCTTGAATACAGTGAAAAGCAGCTTGTTTCAAAAAGAGTTGAGTTTGAAGAAATACAAAATAAATTGGCTTATTTTAATGACTCTAATTTAAATTTAGTTACTTCTTCAGTTATAAATGAAAGAGAAAAACTAGAGGCTGAGTTTCAAATAATTAATGCGGTAATGATTGAGCTATCAAAACAGGTCGAGCAAAGAAAGCTTCAAGTCAGTGAGGACACACCTGTTTTTTCTATTTTAAAGGAGGCTAGTATGCCAGTTAAAAGATCCTCACCTCAAAGAACCCAAATGGTCTTAATTTTTGGATTTATTGGATTAGTAACATCAATTTCATATACGCTTGTTAAAAGCCCTGTATCGCAGATTTTAAAAGAACTTAATTCCTAAAAAGAAAAGTATAAAAACTTATTTTTTTCTTTATTATTGAAGAATCGGCCTTATATGCTTTAATACGATTGTCCTCAGGTAATTTAGTTTCAATTATACATTTTTTATTATTTGTAAGCATGAAAAGTTTTTCGTTTAAATCTCCAACGAGCTTATTTCTAAGAGCCGTAAAGTGTGACTTGGCAAATTGTTGATCAGATATTATGCTATTAACTTGAGGGGCAGTAATGAATGGTTTTTCGGACAAATATGAGATTAACGATTGTTCATTTTTTGTTATTAAAACTGAATCATTATTAAAATATATGTTGTTTTCATCATAAAGAATTAAACCTTTAATGAAGTCTTTAAAAGAAAACATCTTTAAAATAATCCAAAAAACAAAGGCAATTAAAAAAACAAATAAAATATACTGTGTTACTGAAATTCTAGATTCATTTATAATTAATGGAAAGGTTTCTGAATTAAATTCATTATCAATTGAAGCGATGTCAATTAAGTTTAAAAGTTTTTCACCATTTAAATCAGAAATATAATATAGTTTTTGATCATCTATAAAGGATGGGTACTTATTATCGACACCTGAAAAAGCCTTTCCTCTTGAATAATTGGTAAAGGTTAGGTTTTCAAAATCGATTTTGGTTAAATGTTTATTATTAACAATTAGAATATTGTCATCTATTTTTGGATATGAAAAGAGTGTATACTTAGGGGTGATACTAGGGTTTAGTTTGCCAACACTAACAAACTCTTTTTCTATAAAATCAAAATAAAAAACATCAGAAAAAGACTCGTCTTGGTTTGTTGATCCTGCTGCGCCGGATCTTCCGCCTAAAACATATAGCTTGTCATTAATAATATTATATATTGGCTTCCATCTACCCTCGGGCGTGTATTTGCTGTCATTGTATAACAAGTCCCATTGACTGATGTTTTCATCAAAAAAAGTTATAAAGCTTTTAAAAGACCAAAAACCATAGCCACCATAAATATGAATTTTATTGTTATAAATAAATCTAGCGCCCCCAAATTGGTTTTTGTGAAGGCTAGAATTATCTATTCTTTCAAAAGTATTGTTGCGGTAAATAAATACTGGGCCTGCTCCATTTGAAACAATGTATAGTTTGTTTGAATTTATTATAGTAAAAAAATTGGCGTGGTTTAATACATCTATTTCGTTTATTTCTTTTTTAAAAGATTTATCAGCAAAAGGAGTGTATTCCCATTTTAATTTAAATTCAAAAATCCCATTTGTTGTTATAATGATGGGGGACTTATTAACTGATTGGGAAAATAAAAAATTTTGCACACTATCATTAATTGGTAGTCTTGTCTGAGAAAACAAAACATTACAAGAGATTACTAAGAAAAAACACAAATTTCTCACTCTTTCTAAAATAATAAATTTTGAACATTGAATTAGTTTTATTGGTGGTTTTATTTGGCGTCATTGGTTTCTTTGGCTCCTATTATTTAAACGGGTATTTGTACAATGCTTTTAGGCAAAATAAAATGTATGACCCAATAGTTTCAAGATCATCACATAAAGAAAAAGCGACAAGGTCAGGTGGTATGGCTTTGTTTTTTACTTTCTGCGTATGTTATGGGTTTGGGAAAGCTGTGTTTGCTATGAGCGTTGACCTGTATGCTTTAATCTCTTTTATATTCGTGGCATTAACAGGGATGGCAGATGATTTCTTCTCTATAAAATATCGTGAAAAGTTCTTTTTACAGCTTTTTGCAGCTATAGTTCTACTCCAAAGTGGTGTTTATATAGATTCCTTTCATGGGGTTTTTGGTGTTTATGAAATCCCCTTATGGGCATCGTATATGGTTTCTGTTTTTGTGTTTATTGTGATTGTAAATGCTTTTAATTTAATTGACGGGATAGATGGTTTAGCTGCTTTACTCTCTGTTAAATTTTTTGTTTTAATAGCAGGAATAATAGCTGTAACATCATCCGAGATGAATTTGGTCATTCCATCAATTGTTGGGGCTATAACCGGCTTTTTGTTCTTTAATTTTAATCCTTCAAAAAAAGTTTTTCTTGGAGATACCGGGGCTCTTCTTTTAGGTTCGGTGATAGCTTTTTTTGTTTTTTATATTCTTGATAATGACAATTTTATAATTACAGACCCTTTAATAAGAAGGCCATTGCTGGTTGTTTTATTAATTATATACCCATTAGCTGATACCCTTAGGGCTTCTTTAATAAGGATGTATAAAGGGCAGTCTCCTTTTTTAGCTGATAGGGTTCATTTACATCACAGGTTAATTGATAAGGGTATGTCGCATTGGGGCGCCTCAACAAGTATATTAATTATGTCTGTGTCAGTGGTGGTTCTAGGCTTTATTTTATCCTCTTATTTTTCGCTCACATTGTGTTGCATTATAATTTTTATTTATCTATTTATGTTATATTATCTATTTTTCAATTAGATGAGGGCTTTTTTACTTTTTTTATTTTTTAGTGTAAGCTTGTTTTGTCAAAAGTTAGATAGCTCTGATTTTTTGATACTGGAAGGTGAAAATCCTAATTACTACTATGTATTAACAAATGACGGTTATTATATTTCCGAAAATTCCGACAATTTTATTTTTAAAAACTATTCTGAGTCACTTCCAAAGTCTTTAAACGTTGATATTAATACACTATTGCCTATAACCCACAAATCTAAAAACTATCTTTTATACCCGGGTGGTGGGTTATTGTACTTATTTGAAAATGGAGCAGTAAAAAGAATTGATAGATCATTCCCTCATAGGAACCAATATGGTGCTTATTTCTTTTCTCATAAAGACAACCTATATTTAATTGGCGGTTATGGTTTTTGGCAAACAAAATCCATAATCACAAAATTTAACTTTAATAGTGGGGATTGGGAAATCGTAACTGCTTTTGGTCAATCTCCAGATGGAATTGATCAAGGGACTTTTTTTATCAAAGACGACAATTTGTATGTTTTTGATTTTCTAACAAGAGCATCCAATAATCAAAAAGAAAAAAGGAATGACAACCTTTATGTTTTAAATCTTGAAAGCTTTGTTTGGAAAAAACTTGGCGTAACTAATCCGTTAATAAGGTCTGAAAATCAATTTAAAGGTGCTAAAAGGTTTTTTACATTTAACGACAAGTTGCTCTTTAGCTATCTTGATAACCCTGAGTTTTATCTGGCTGATTTTGTAAGTAATACATTAAAAAAAGTTAAAGATGAAGTCTTGTTTTATAAATCTGGCGGGCATTCTGTTATCAAAAAAAATAATTTAATTGGTGCGGTACAAAACAGTTTAACAGGTGAAATAACTATTGAATCTTTTAACATTTCCTCTTTGATTTCAAATGAGGCAGATAGTGCGTTGTACTTGTACAGGGACACGGAAGAGTTCTATAATTATATCTATTTTGCTCTTTCCTTTTTGGCAATATTAATTGTTGTTTTGATGGTTTACTATAAAAGAGTTGCGCAAACTTATTTGCTTGATGAAAATACAATATCAATTTCTGGATTGTCTAAAAGTATAAGTGAAAAAGAACAGAAAATCTTACGCTTATTCATTAAAAAAAGAAGTGTTCCAAACTCTGATATAATGAATTTATTTTTGGAGAAAAATAAGACCAAGGATTTTGCTGTAAAAAAGAAAAACAAAACAATTGTTTCTTTAAATGAAAAGCTGTTATCGGTTTTTAAAATTGAATTCATAAGTAAGAAAAAATCAAAATCTGATTCTAGACAACTAACTTATTTTCTGAATAAAAAAATTCGAATAGTAGAAGATGGTGCTATTTAGCAAACTTTTTTAATCCTTTTACATATTCTCTATTATTACAAAGTTTTGGCACTTTGTTTTGTCCCCCAAATTTTCCTATCGACTTCATATATGAATTAAACCCTCCTTTTTTAACCTCTATTACTTCTAGCCTCTCTAATAGCTTCCCCTTGATTAAATCTTTATAGTATATGTTTTTTTCTTGCATTTTTTTGTCAAGCAAATAAGAAATCATATCTAAATCAATATTAGAGCTGTTAAATTCAATCCACCATTCATGATGTGAAAGCCCTTTTTCTGGGCTAATTAAAGGCGCAACTGTAAACTCACTAACCTCTATGTTTTTTTCATAACACAACTCTGAAATTGATTGCTCTACTTCCTCAGAAATTACATGTTCCCCAAATGCAGAAATAAAATGTTTGTACCTTCCTGTTACTAAAATTTTTGGAGGATTTAGGGATGTAAACTTGATTGTGTCTCCAGTGTTATATGCCCAAAGTCCCGCATTGGATGTTACAACCAAAATATAATTTACTCCTACTTCCACATTTGTTAAATTATATCTTGTATACTTTTCAGATTCAAATTCATTGGTTTTTATAAACTCGTAAAATATGCCTGAATTGTATTGGAGCAATAAAGATTTGTCTTTTTGAGAGTTTTGATAAGCAAAAAAACCCTCAGAAGCAGGATAATATTCAATTGTATTTATCTTTTTTCCTAATAACTTATTGAAAATTTTTTCGTAGGGTAAAAAATTGACTCCACCATAAACAAATAGGCTCAAGCCTTTAAATAATTCGGCGATGGTTTTCTTGTTTGATTTTTTTAAAAGAGTTTCAAAGTACATTTGAACCCAAGATGGTATGCCGCCAATTGTAGTCATGTTTTCGTTAATAGTTTCATTGCATATTTCATTAACTTTTTTCTCCCAATCCTCTATTGAATTTGTTTTAATAGATGGTAAATTGTTTTTTTTCAAATAAGAGGGGACATGATGTGCTACAATTCCAGAAAGTCTTCCAATAAGAATTCCATTTATTTCGTCTAGTACAGGGGAGCCTTGTAAAAAGATAGTTTTTCCGTTTAAAAAACTTGTATCTCCAGTTTCGTAAATGTAAAAAAGAAGTGCGTTTCTAGAGCATAATATATGGTTAGGCATGGACTCATTTGTTATTGGTATGTGCTTTACCCCACTTGTAGTCCCGGATGTTTTTGCTAAATATTTGGGTTTTCCAGGCCACAAAACATCTTTAATCCCTTTTTTAATTTCATCAATATATTTCTTGATGTCTTCGTAATCTCTAATTGGAACCTTATCTATATATTCTTCAATAGAATTAATTTTATGAAATTGATGCTCAATCCCAAATTTTGTTTTTTTAGCTTTATTTATAAGGGTTTTTAATGTGTTTATTTGAATTTTAGCGGCATTAGGGTACGATTTTTTTATTTTATAAACCACAAAAAATGCAAAAATTTTTGCAAAAATTTTTTTCGCAACCATGTTAAAATTTTATTAAATCTTCTGGGTTTATTGGTCCTTGCAGGTCCCATAGCTCAAAGTGTAAATGAGGGCCGCTTGTAAACTCCCCTGTATTTCCTGACAAGGCAATTACCTCTCCTGTTTGAACAAAATCTCCTATTTCAACCTTAACAGACTGGTTGTGTTTATAGGTGCTTATTAATTCGTTCTTGTGAAAAACAACGACAGTGAAGCCGTAATTTAAGGTCCATTCGGCAAATAAAACAATACCATCATAAACAGCTTTTACAGGGGTTCTTTCTTTTAAGACGACATCTACACCATAGTGTCCCTTACTAAAATCAAAGCCTTCCGAAATTATACCGCTTGCTGGGCTGATTAGATTGGGAGCAATAAGGGCATCTTCTTTTTCTATAATATTAAATCTGTCTTCAGCCTCAACTATTTTTCTAAGTATAGAATCCTCAATGTTAATATTAACCTCCAAATCTGTAATGTCAACTTCTTTTATTTTACTATCCTCATATTGATTGGTAAACTCTTCTCCGTTTATTGTTCTAGAAAATGCTTGTATAAACTGTTCATTCTTCTCAAGCGAATTCATTATCGAGTCTAGTTTTTCTAGGTTTTGAACTGCTTGAACTCTAAGTTTTGTTGTGTCATAACCTGGGATATATTCCCTTATTGGAGTATAAAAAATCAAAAGGGTTGTAATAAGAATTATGATGAAAGCAACAGAGAATGAAATAAGAAAAATGTTTCTTTTAGAAAGGCTTAGGGCAAACTTTTCCTGATATGAATCCTCTTCCACAACGGCAAGCCTGTAGTTTTTGTTTAATACCTTTTTTTGTTTATTTATTTTACCTTTTTCTGGCATAACGAAACAAATATAACAATACCCTTATTTATTATTTTTAATTTTTATATAGTAGTTTAAATTTTTTACATTTGTTTAAACTAATAATAACAATATGTTTCTAACTAGTCTAGTTGCAATTGGCCCTTGGCAAATTTTACTTATAGTTGTGGTAGTGCTTTTTCTTTTTGGGGGGAAAAGAATATCTGAATTTATGGGTGGTTTTGGAAAAGGAATTAAAGAATTTAAAAAAGAGTTGAAAGATGACAATGAAGCAGATGAAGAGTCCAACTCAAAATAAGCTTAATTCTTCTCAAATATCTTTAGTGACTTAATTATCGCCTCCAATTCTATAATGTTGTCTCTTTTTCTCTGGGATGGTGAAAAAACAAAACCTTCTAAATATAAAGTCCTATTATTTATACTGTCTTTTATTAAATAGTTTATAAATGGCCCCCCCATAAAATCGCCTTGAACTTCCCAGGTTCCTCTGGTCTCAAAAGATTCAAAACTTTTTATAAAAGTTTTTTTAAAAACCGGAAGATATGCTTTTTCTGTGATCATATAGGTGTCTTCTATCCGGCCTGGGACAAAAGTTTTTGAAATTGAATCTCTTATTTTAATAACCTGTTCAAGTTCTATGCTGTTGACGGGATTAAGATTCGATATCAAGATGTTTGATGTCCCATACTTTGTAGGTTTTTGAAACCAAATTGCATTTTTGTCTTTTTTAAATATTTGATATGCAGAAGGCATTGTTAATTCAATGCCGAAGTCGTTTTTAAGACCCTTTTGAATAAGAGGTGATTGTAAAATCCTTCTTTGGTTTTCTATAATTTCTCCTTTTGCAAAAGCTTTAATCCCTTCGTCTTTAGACGATTTAATCTGATTTATTATTTCGGCTTCATTCAAGCCAGAGATTTCAAGAAAAACCTGTGGTCTAGCATATTTATTTTTTATAACACTATACCCCTGCTTATTTCTTTTGTTTATGTATATAATATTTCTACTTGTACGAGCAAAACCTGAAAAGGTTTCATAATCTATGTGGCTTAAGGAAAATCTTTCCTCAACTTGTGGAAGCCCCAAGTATTCATCTGCATACACTTTTCTTATTTCGTCTCCAATTTTGGAGTTCCACTCTTTTGAATCAACTACTACTGATAATGAATGAATTCGTCCTGATGAAAGGGGTTTGTATTTTGATTGAGTATTATTACACGAAAGTGTAATTAAAACTAAAAATATTATTAATAGTCTTTTCATAAATTTTATAGCAGGGCGTTTATTCCCGGAAGATCTTTACCCTCTAAGCTTTCTAGCATTGCTCCTCCTCCAGTTGAAACATAGCTCATTTTATTTTCAATTTTAAACTTTTTAACAGCCGCTACTGAATCGCCGCCGCCAACAAGAGAAAAAGCTCCTTGTTTTGTGCTTTTGGATATAAAATCTCCAAGCATTTTAGTTCCATTAGAAAAATTTGAAAACTCAAACACCCCCAACGGACCGTTCCATAATATTGTCTTTGAATCCATAATAACTTTTTTGAATAGATCAAGAGACTTTGGGCCTGCATCCATGCCTTGAAAATCATTACCAATCTTTGTTATGTCAAAAAGCTTTTGTTCAGATTCATTGTCAAAGTCTTTAGAGCAAACGACATCAATAGGCAGATGAATTTTAACATTATTTTTCTCTGCTTTTTCTATTATTTCTTTGGCCGTCTCTAACATAGAATCCTCGTGAATAGATAGCCCAATTTGCCCTCCCATTGCTTTGATAAATGTAAAGGACATTCCTCCTCCAACAATAATATGATCAGCTATTTTTATTATGTTTTTTAGAATAGGGATTTTACTTGAAATCTTTGCCCCGCCTAAAATTGCTAGTATTGGTTTTTCACCTGAATTTAAAACTTTTTTAATTGAGCTAACTTCTCGTTCTAAACATTTTCCAAAGAATTTGTCATTAAAGAAGGTTGATATTGTAGTGGTTGAAGCGTGTGGTCTGTGTGCAGTTCCAAAAGCATCATTTATATAGCAATCGGCCAACAAGGAAAGCTTTTTTGCAAAATCTATGTCACCCTTTTTTTCTTCATGATGGAATCTGACATTCTCTAAAAGTAATACTTGGTTTGGCATAAGGTCAAGCGATTTTTTCTTTGCATCAGGACCTATAACATCTTTAGATAAAACAACATTTCGTTCTAAAACATTTTCAACTTCATTTATAATTTTACTCATAGAAAATTCTTTTTGAAAACCATTTGGTCTTCCTAAATGCGAGACCAAAACACATGATCCGCCGTCGTTACAAACCTTGTCTATTGTTTGTTTAGCTGCTTTAATCCTGCTTGTATCTGTTACTTTGTTGTTGTCAATAGGAACATTAAAATCAACCCTAATTATTGCCTTTTTGTTCTTAAAATTAAACTGATCTATGGTTCTCATTATTCTCCCAAATATATGGTATTTGTAACTTTTAAATATTACTTTTAAATAATTAAGAATGAATCCAAAAGAAGAGCTAAAATCGATTGTTAATTCAGGAAGAATACCAAATTCTCTGTTGTTCCAAGGGCCTGATGGCTCAGGAAAACTACAGGCTGCCATTGAGTTTGCAAGGAATGTTCTAAATATAGGGGCTCAGAGCACAACGAATATTAATGAAAAAATCTCTCATCCTGACCTCCATATTGTTTTTCCTATTCCCTCTTCTGAAAAGAAAAAAGAAAACTCTTGCGATTTATACATTAATGAATGGAGAGATTTTGTTTTACAGAACAAATTTAATGTAACCACAAAAGATTGGGTCGATAAGCTAGAAACAAAGAAGCAACCTCAAATCAGTATACAAATTGTAAGTGAGCTTTCAAAAAAACTCTCGCTTTCCTCTTTTGCGTCAGGATATAAGGTTGTTTTATTTTGGATGGCTGATAGACTGAATGAAGAGGCTAGCAATAAGCTATTAAAGCTTGTTGAAGAGCCGGGCAATAAAACTGTCTTTCTTTTTATAATAAACAAGAACAAGTCTCTATTAAAAACGCTGGAATCAAGGTGTCAAAAGATATCTTTCAAAAAACCAAACACAAATGAATTTGTTAATAATGATGGTCACGAAAAAATTTTTAGCGAACTGACAAGAAACGCCTTTCTTGCCAGAACAAACAAAGAGTCGCTGAGCAAGTTGACTGAATGGTCTCAAAACACATCGAAGCTGGAGAGAGAAGAAATTAAAAGTTTTTTGATGTATAGCAACTCTATTTTTAGACAAGCGTTTATGAAAAATATTGGCTTGAACCAATATGTAACTTTTCAATCAAGCTCAAATTTTAATTTTGAAGGATTCTCAAAATACATTAATGCCAATAATATTGAAAGCATAAACAATCTAGTTGAAGATTGTCACTATAACATAAAAAGAAATGCGAACAGCAAAATGGTGATGACAAGCCTCGCTTTTGAACTAACCAAGCTCATACACACATAATTGTTACAAATACAACAATCTGTTTATTAAAAAACTGCCATATTTAAGCTCTGTTTCATAAAAAAACAAAAGCAATATAAAATTATTTGAGGGCGACTAAAAAGGTCTTAAAACGCTTCTAAATTGATTTTTTAAAAACAAAAACGTTAGAGCTATAAGACGAGCTGAAAAGGCCGAGTAAATTTGATATTAACCCAATAATAATTCCCTTAAAAAAAGACAGCTTGCTCTTTTTATATTTTTCTGACATGATTGAAATATAAAAAGCATCCAACAGCATTGGCTTTGTTTTTAAACATTCAAAGCCGTGCGATTTCATTAATTTTTTAATACCTGTAGCTGAATAGTGAAACCTATGTCTTGGAACGTCATATGCAGCCCAAAACATGCCATAATGTTTCGCGTCAAAGGATCTGTAGTTTGGCAAAGCAATAACAACGGTAAGGTTATCTTTTGATTGACTAATTATTTGATCTAACATTTCATTAGGGTTTGAAACATGCTCAAACGAATGCCAAAAAGTAATTATGTCAATATTTTCTTTAAAATCATTAATTGATTTATAGGTTTTAAGGTTTTTTTCCAAACACATAGCCCTGGCTTTTTTGTTGCTGTCAACTCCAACAACAGTATGTTTCTTTTTTTTGAGGTATGACAAAAAACCACCTTTACCACATCCAAAATCAACAATTATAGATTCTTTGTTTATGTGTTTTGCTAAGACCCTAAACCTAAACCTTAACATAACATAAGCAGATAGAGAATATAAAAAACCTATAAAACCGTCAATATTATAATGGGAAGAATATTGACTTGAATCGTAATATTTCTTAAGGGTCTTTTCGTCTAAATCAGGCTGCGTTTTAAGCACCCCCTCACCATGCTCAACTACATTAAAAACTTCATTGCTTAAAAAATGGTCTCTTATTTTTAAATCATGTTTCATAAAAATGTTTCACGTGGAACACTACCTCCCCATGTACACCAACATCGAGGATATATCGCTTGGCGAAACACCACTAATCCTTGATGCTTGAGATAAAGTTTTTGGCCTAACCTCCTCTAGCTTTGATCTTGCTTCAGATGACAAAGATTTTAGTTTAGAATAATTGAATTTAGCAGGAATGGAGATGTTTTCTAAATTTTGCAGTTTTTCTGCATTAGACTTTTCTTTTTCAATATATCCAGAGTATTTTACCTGAATCTCTACCTGCTCGATTATATCCTTAGAAAGATTGTTTTGTTCGACATACAATCGGGGTTTTTCTAAACTCAAAACATCGTCAGATGTAATGTTGGGTCTAGAATATATTTTTTTCAACTTCATTGACTGGCTTATCGGAGCACTGTCTTTACCGGTTAGCAGGGGATTTACTTCGTTTGGAGAAACACTAAGCTTAGAGATAAAATCAATAAAAGCTTTTGTTTGTTTGCTCTTTTTGTTCACAAGCGCTAAACGGTCGTTGCTTGCTAAACCGATGTTGTTTGAAAGCTCTGTTAATCTGAGGTCTGCATTGTCTTGCCTTAAAAGCATTCTGAATTCTGCTCTTGATGTGAACATTCTGTAAGGCTCTTCAGTGCCCTTAGTAATCAAGTCGTCTATTAAAACACCTATATAAGCCTGGTCTCGTTTGAGGATGAAAGGATCTTTAGAGCAAACCTTAAGGTGAGCATTAATCCCTGCCATTAAACCTTGCGAGGCGGCTTCCTCATATCCAGTAGTACCATTTATTTGGCCAGCAAAAAATAGATTTTGGACAAGCTTTGTCTCCAAAGAGTAATTAAGTTGGGTTGGTGGAAAATAATCGTATTCTATGGCGTAACCTGGCCTAAAAAACTTAACATCTTCGAAGCCTGGAACAGAGCAAAGAGCCTTGTATTGAACATCTTCTGGCAGTGATGTTGAGAAGCCGTTAACATAAACTTCAACCGTGTTCCAACCTTCCGGCTCAACAAATATTTGGTGTCGTTCTTTCTCAGGGAACCTGTTAATTTTGTCCTCTACAGACGGGCAATATCTTGGACCAACGCTTTTGATTCTGCCATTAAACATAGGTGATCGATCAAAACCGTCTTTTAACAATTCGTGGGTTGAATTATTGGTGTATGTAATATAACAACTACGCTGATTTGTAAGAGTCGGTGTTGAGGGCAAGAAAGAAAACTTTCCTGGGTTTTCGTCACCAGGCTGTTCTTCCATTTTGTTATAATTTAAGGATCTTCCATCAACTCGTGGCGGAGTTCCTGTTTTCATTCTTCCAGATTTAAATCCAAGAGAGGAAAGGGTTTCTGTGATTCCAAAAGAAGCTTTTTCTCCAACTCTACCTCCTCCAAAATTCTTTTCTCCAACATGAATTAAGCCATTAAGAAATGTGCCGTTAGTTAAAACCACTGTTTTTGAACGAATTGTAAGGCCAAGCTGAGTAACTACTCCGCAGACAGAGTTGTTGTTCACAACTAAACCAACAACAGAATCTTGGTAAAAATCCAAATTCGGAGTAGATTCTAGCAGCTCTCTCCATTTAGCTGAAAAAATCATTCTGTCGGACTGGGCTCTAGGGCTCCAAACAGCAGGTCCCTTTGATCTATTTAACATTTTAAATTGAATAGCAGAGTAGTCAGTAACTATTCCGCTGTATCCGCCGAGGGCATCAATTTCCTTAACGATTTGCCCCTTGGCTATACCACCCATAGCGGGGTTACAAGACATCTGAGCAATATTTTGTAGGTTCATTGTTATTAGTAGTGTAGAGCTACCCATGTTCGCAGCGGCTGCAGCAGCCTCACTACCAGCGTGGCCAGCACCAACTACAATAACATCATATGTGTCTTTAAACATACTCATTGTTTCACGTGGAACATGCTCAACGCATAATCTTCCTTTTTTCTAATTGTAGTGATTTCGTTCTCATTAGAATCATTATAACCCATAAAATGAAGGACTCCATGGATCATGACACGCCTAAGCTCTTCTTCGAATGATACAGAATACTTTGACGCATTATCAGCAACTCTTTCTACTGAAATTGCAATATTGCCATTAAGCGCGTTGTTTTTGGACTCGTCAAAAGAAATAACATCAGTATAATAGTCGTGAGATAAATGCTTGATGTTCAGCGCTTTAAGGTCTTCGTCGGAAAAAAAAGCAAAAACAAGCGAATCAACCGAAGTGTTCTCAGTTTGACAAAAAGCAGCTATCCATGAAGATGTTTCTGCTTCATTATCTAGCTTAAAATCAGTATTATATACAAAATCAATGTTCATATTTTGATGCAAATATAACTTTAGATAATAAAAACAGAAAAAAAGACAATTTTTATATCTTTGAACCATGCGAGATTTAAAATATCTTTTTGCTTATACTGTTCCGATATCAACGCTGATATCCTTTAATTCTTTTGGTGTAGGAACATATACTGCTGTATTTTACGCGTTTGTAATATTACCAATACTGGATGTGGTTCTTGGTGAAGACAACACAAACCTAAGCGAAGAAAAGGTAGGTGTAAAGAAGATTAACAAAGTTTTTGATTGGATGCTTTACATAAACCTGCCAATAGTATACTCGCTCATGGCTTATGGTTTTGTAAAGGTTTCTTCTAATGATTATAATTTGTTTGAAATGGTTGGAATGTGTCTTTCTGCAGGAATACTACTTGCTACTAACGGAATAAATGTCGCTCACGAGTTGTGTCATAGGAAAAAATATATTGAAAGAGCAATAGGTAAAGCGCTTTTTTTACCGTGTCTTTACATGCATTTCTATATAGAGCATAATTTTGGCCACCACGTAAATGTTGGCACTCCTGAAGACGGAGCAACTGCTAAATACAAACAAAACGTTTATTCTTTTTGGATCACATCAGTAACTAAGCAATATATTGATGCGTGGAAAAAGCAAATGCAATTATTAAAGAACAAAAAGAGATCGTTTGTTTCAATTAAAAACGACATGCTTTGGTACCATCTTTTACAGCCAGCATATTTGTTATTAATTCTTTTTGTTTTTTCTAAAGAGGTTGTTCTCTTTGCTTTAATAAGCGGAGTAATTTCATTTTTGTTTTTAGAGTGTATTAACTATATAGAGCATTATGGGTTAAAAAGGTTTAAAACTTCTACTGGTCGGTATGAGAGGGTACAAGCACATCATTCTTGGAACTCAAACCACAATATTGGTAGAATTGTTTTGTACGAACTGACCAGACATAGTGACCATCACTTTAAAGCATCAAAAAAATACCAGATTCTTGATTGTCATGACGAGGCCCCTCAACTTCCATATGGTTATCCAGCATCAATTTTACTTAGCCTAGTTCCTCCTTTATGGTTTTACATTGTTAATCCTTTGGTGCCTGAAAAGATGAAGGTTTAAAAGAATAGGGTAGAGAAAAATGACAAAAAAAAACAGGTTACGTTTTGCGCCAAGTCCAACAGGTCCATTACACATAGGTGGTCTAAGGACAGCTCTCTTTAATTATCTCTTTGCAAAAAAGACAGGTGGTGAACTAGTTCTGAGGGTGGAAGACACTGATCAAGCGCGTAAAGTAGAAAAAAGTCAAGAGCATATTGAAAACTCATTAGCTTGGATAGGAATAGATTTTGACGAGTCTAGTAAAAAGGGCGGGCAATTTGGTCCTTATAACCAAAGCGAAAGAAAAGATATTTATAAAAAACATATAAACGTTCTAATTGAAAAGGGTTGGGCATACTATGCTTTTGATAAAAAAGAAAGGCTAGACTTTCACAGGCTAGACCATGAAAAAAAGGGAAAGAAATTTATTTATAATGCTCACAACAGGCTGAAGCTAGACAACTCCCTGTCTATGGATAAAAAAGATGTTGAAGAAAGAATACAAAAAGAGAATTATGTTGTTCGCTTTAAAACACCTTCGGAGACAAACGTTGTTTTCAATGATATAATTAGGGGAGAAATTCAAGTAGGAACTAGAGATATTGATGATAAAATTCTTTTTAAATCAGACGGGATGCCCACATACCATTTAGCAAATGTTGTAGATGATCATTTAATGGAAATCACACATGTTATAAGGGGTGAGGAGTGGCTTCCATCGCTTGCCCTACACGTGCTGTTGTACAGGGCGTTCGATTGGCAAGAGCCAAAATTTGCACACTTGCCTTTAATATTAAAACCCACGGGCAAGGGTAAGCTCTCTAAAAGAGATGGAGACAAGTTTGGGTTTCCTGTATATGCTTTGGACTGGGCTGATGAAAAGATTTACTCTGGGTTTAATGAATCAGGCTTTTTAGCCGAAGCGTTAATAAACTATATGGTCTTTTTGGGATGGAGTCCTGGGAGTGAAAAAGAAATCTATTCCCTTGATGAACTTATTAATGATTTTGCTTTAGAAAAAATAAACAAGTCTGGGGCTAAGTTTGATCCCCAAAAACTACTTTGGATAAATTCTCAACACATTCAGGGCTTAAACATAGACAAGCTTTGTGAGGTGTGCGAGCCAAAAAACAAAGACATTGACAAGGGTGTATTGAAAAGCTTTTTAAAGCTTGTTCAACCAAGGCTGGAAACGATCAACAACCTAAAAGAAAAGTTTTTATACTTGTTTGAAAGGCCAACAACAAATGAGGGATTAATTAAAAAAACGATCAGCGAAGAGGTTAAACAGGCTGTTTCTGCATTTGTTTTAAAGCTTGTGGCAGACAAAAGCTTAGGGGCACAAGAAATAAAAAAACTGCTATATGACTGTGCTGAAGAAAACAACGCTAAATTTGGAAAGGTTATGGGTTTTTGTAGGGCTTGTATTGTTGGGAAAATGGAAGGGCCGGATGTTGTTGAAATGATGATTTTTATTGGCGTTGAAGAAACCGCGCATCGTTTAAAAAAGTTCCTCGGTTGATATAATTATTAGCCTCAAGGCAACATTCAATAGTTGTAAATTTCGTATTTTAAAAGGAAAAAATGCTATACTATATTTTCATTATCCTATTTATCGTGCTGGTTCTTTTTGGCACAATTTTCATTGTTAAACAACAATCTGCTGCCGTGGTCGAACGCTTTGGTAAGTTTGTAAGTGTTCGTCATTCGGGTTTACAAATTAAAATACCAATAGTTGATCGTGTTGCTGGAAGGCTTAGCTTAAGAATACAACAACTAGATGTTGTGGTTGAGACAAAAACCAAAGACGACGTGTTTGTTAAAGTCAAGGTCTCTGTTCAATACAAGGTTATCAAAGACAAGGTTTATGACGCTTTTTACAAACTGGATTTTCCGCAAGACCAAATTACTTCTTATGTCTTTGATGTTGTAAGGGCTGAGGTTCCTAAAATGATACTTGACGATGTATTTGAAAAAAAAGATGATATAGCAATTGCTGTAAAGGGTGAGTTAAATGACGCGATGAAAAACTATGGTTTTGATATTATTAAAACACTAGTAACCGATATCGACCCAGATGCTCAGGTTAAAGAGTCTATGAACAGAATTAATGCCTCTGAAAGAGAAAAAGTAGCTGCTCAGTTTGAAGGTGATGCTCAGAGAATTCTTATTGTAGAGAGAGCAAAAGCAGAAGCCGAAAGTAAAAGGCTTCAGGGCCAGGGTATTGCTGATCAAAGAAGAGAGATTGCTAGGGGGCTTGAAGATTCTGTAAAAGTTTTAAACAATGTAGACATTAATTCACAAGAAGCATCTGCGTTAATTGTTGTAACACAACACTACGACACTCTTCAGTCAGTAGGTTCAGCAAGTAATAGCAACTTAATCCTTATGCCTAATTCTCCACAAGCTGGATCAGAAATGCTTAACAACATGGTGGCTTCATTTACGGCCAGCAATCAAATTGGTGAGCAAATGAAAAAGGCGGCAAAAGAAAAAGAGGCTGAAGAAAATGAAAAAAACACTAATCAATAAAGGCTAAAAAATGAAAACAAATATTATATGTACTATAGCGATATCAATTCTGTTTTTGGGGTGTGCTGACACGAAGCAAAAACTTGGATATGAATCTGAAAACGGGAACGAAGTAGATGTTTACGTTGGAAACGTAGAGTCAACTGAAATAATCCGAAAATGGTTTGATTCTTATAACGCTAGAGATTTGGAAACCGTATCAAGCATTGAGCATGATGATGTTGTGCTGTATGCCCCAAACGGAATGATAATAAAAGGAAGTGATCAGCACACTGAGCTTGCAAAAGAGTTTCTCTCGGCATTTCCTAATGCTAAATGGGAGGTCTTGTGGTCTATATCCTCTGACATAGCTTTTAATTCAAAACCTTCGGAAAACTGGGTAACCACATGTGTGACTGTAACATATGGAGAAGGAGAGGAGGCTACTAGGCTTCAAAGAATTATAGATGCGAATATTGTTGATGGAAAAATCAAAACAGTTTACGGTTACGAACGGTCTGTGTCTGATGAGGAGGCTGATCAACAAAAGGTTGATGGATAGCTGTTAGTTTTTCTTTTTCCAATTATCCCTAAGAGACACTGTTTTATTAAAAACATGTTTGTTTTTTTTAGAGTCAGTGTCTTTAATGTAATACCCCTTTCTTTGGAATTGGAAAGACTCAGAAATAGATGATTTAGAAAGCTCTTTTTCGCCATATCCGTTAAAGACCTTAACAGAATCCTTGTTGATGGCTTGTGCAAGGTCTTCTTCAGAAAAGTCTCCTGGTGATGGGTGCTCAAACAATCTGTCGTATTCTCTAATTTCAACAGGTGTATTTGAGCTGCAACAAACCCAATGTAAAGTGCCTTTAACTTTTCTTTGACTTTCGGGGGTTCCTGATCCGCTTTTAGAATTTGGATCATATGAGCAAATGATCTCGCTTATTTTTCCTTTAGCGTTTTTAATTACTTCTTGTGCTTTTATTATATATGCGCCCTTTAGTCTAACCTCGTTGCCGGGTGATAATCTAAAGTATTTTTTAGGAGGGTCTTCTAAAAAGTCTGTTTGCTCTATATAAACTTCTTTAGAAAAAGGAACTAGCCTAGACCCAGAGTCTGGGTTTTCAGGGTTGTTAATTAGCTCAAGCTCTTCGGCTTGTTGGTTAGGATAATTTGAAATAGTAATTTTTAAGGGGTCTTGCACAACCATGAGCCTATTACACTTTTTGTTAAGATCTTCTCTTGCGCAAAACTCTAATAGAGACATTTCAATTATGTTTTCTCTTTTTGCAACACCCGCAGTAGTTACAAACTTTTTTAAAGCTTCAGGGGTATACCCTCTTCTTCTAAGCCCTGAAATTGTTGGCATTCTAGGGTCGTCCCATCCAGAAACAAACCCTTTTTCAACCAGTGCAAGCAGCTTTCTTTTAGATGTTATGGTGTGGCTAAGATTAAGTCTTGCAAACTCTCTTTGTTTTGGTCTTATTTTTTTTGGATCAACAACAAGGTCTAAAAACCAGTCGTATAAGTCTCTATGTGGTTTAAACTCTAGAGTACATAAAGAGTGTGAAACCTGCTCAATATAGTCTGACTCTCCGTGGGTCCAATCATACATTGGATATATCTTCCATTTATCTTTAGTTCTTGGGTGATGGCTATCAAGGGCTCTATATATAACAGGGTCTCTCATAAGCATGTTTGATGAGGTCATGCTAATTTTGGCTCTCAAAACATGCTTTCCTTGTTCGAAGTCCCCGTTTTTCATTTTAGAGAAAATATCCAGACTTTCTTCAATAGGTCTGTTTCTAAACGGGCTTTCCGTTCCAGGCTCGGTTGGTGTGCCTTTTTGGGCGGCAATCTCGCTGGAGGTTTGTGAATCAATGTATGCTTTATCTTTTTTTATAAGGTCAACAGCCCAGTCATGTAGGGTGTCAAAATAATCTGAAGCATAACACTCTTTGTCCCATTTATATCCAAGCCATGAAACATCTTGTTTTATAGCGTCAATATATATTTGATCCTCATTTTCTGGGTTAGTGTCGTCAAACCGTAGGTTTATTTTTGCTTTATACTTCTTTGCAAGCTCAAAATTTAGAACAATTGCTTTCACATGACCTATGTGCAAAAAACCATTTGGTTCAGGGGGGAACCTGAACTGAAGCTTAGAGCTGTCAAAGCCCGAGCTTAAGTCTTCATCAATAATTTGTTCAATAAAGTTTTTGCCCTTATCCATAAAAAATCAAAGTTAATTAAATTCTTCTTGGTCATTAACAATTATATTTGCTAAGTGTATAAAATTCATGTTGAAAATATAAGAACCAGGTCTTACCATGGTTGTCTAAATGAGGAGGCTATAATAGGTGGGGATTATAGGACGGATGTTTGGATAATGCTTAAAGATGAATATTCAATAAAAAAAGACGAGCTTGATCAAACAGTAGACTATGGTGAGGTGTCTGAAATTGTTTACAGCGAAATGAAAAAAAGATCAAAGCTTATAGAAAGTGTTTGCGAAAGAATTGTAAATAAGGTTTTGTCTATCTCTTCAAATATTCGTTGGGTGGAGGTTCGGGTTTGTAAAATTAACCCACCTATTGATGTAGATGTTCAAAACGTTAGCGTTGTTATTAAAAAAGAACGTTAGCTTTAGTAAAAAATTATATTTTTGCATCCCAATGGCACTGTGGCCGAGTGGCTAGGCAGAGCTCTGCAAAAGCTTGTACAGCGGTTCGAATCCGCTCGGTGCCTCAACCCCTTTTTTAAGGGGTTTTTTTATAGTCCTTTAAAAATAAGCACTACACCAAAAATTAATATTAAAATGTTTAACCCTTGTCTTATATAAAAAAGAACGCTGTCTGTGAGCTTGGATTTGAGTCTGCTTGAAAGAAGGAATTTTAAAATATTTATACCAAAATAGGTGGCAACCGAAACAAAAAAGAAAGTCCATATTTTAACCGGACTCATTTCAACTTTTGGTCCAAACCAAACAATTACACCCGCCCAAATAACTAAGTATGATATATTAATAATATTAAGCAAAAACCCTTTAACAACATATTTTAAAAGCTTTGTTTCTTCAACTGCTTTTGCTTTTTTAACTTTTTTGTTCTTGACAGCGTTATTAATAAAAGATGTTATTGAGAAGGCTGTAAGGATTACGCCTCCGAGCAAAAAAAGTGCTGGCTGATTTTCTTCCGTTGCTATTTTACTGGCACCAAAATATGCCAAAGAGAAAAAAACAAGATCTGAGGCAATCACACCAAAGTCCATAAAAACGGCCTGTTTTATTCCTCTTGTAATACTTGTTTCTAGCAGCATGAAAAAAATTGGTCCAAAAGAAAAAGAAAGAAAAAACCCAAATACTACTGCGTCTATGTAATCAACCATTGCTTATAAAATTAACTTTTATTCCTTTCTTTCTAAAATTTTAAAATCTATATGTTTTTTATCAAGGTCTGTTCCAACAACTTTGATAAGGACCTCATCACCTAAACAATATTCTTCGTGGGTGTTTTGACCGACTACACAAAGGTTTTTATGATCATAAATAAAATAGTCATTAGGAATGTCTTTCATTCGAACTAGACCCTCGCATTTACTTGATTTTATCTCAACAAAAAGCCCTCTTTCATTAACGCCAGAAACTACGGCTTCAAACTTTTCGTTGATTCTTTTAGACATATACTTTACCTGCATAAATTTAGTGGAGGCTCTTTCTGCTTTGGTTGCTAGCTCCTCCATTTTACTACAATGCAAGCAAGTGCTTTCAAGATCTTCTTTTTTGGGTGGTTTTTCCAACAATACTTTCTCAAGCAGGCGATGGACTATAACATCGGGGTATCTTCTAATCGGTGAAGTAAAATGTGTATAGTCGTTAAAGCCTAAACCAAAATGCCCAATATTGTTTATACTGTATTTTGCTTTACTCATAGACCTTATCACCATCATGTCTACGACGTTTTTTTCAGGCTTATTTTCAACTGCATTTAAAAGTGCGTTTAAGGCTGTGTTAATATCTTTAACATTAGAAAGTCTAACATTATATCCTAGGTTTCTAACGAATCTTTCTAATTCTAATATTTTTTCTTCGTCTGGATAATCATGTATTCTAAAAACGGCTGTTCTGTTTTTTTCTTTTATTTTTTTTGCAACAAGAACATTAGCAAGCAACATAAATTCTTCAATAAGATGATTGGCTTCTTTTTGAACTTTAATACTGTAGTCTATCGGCTCTCCTTTTTTATCAACTACAAACCTTACCTCTTCTTTATTAAAAAAAACTGACCCTTTCTTTTTTCTTTTTTGCTTAAGACTTATTGCAATAGAATTAAGGGTAAGTAGTGCTTCACATATTTCTTTACTTACTTTTTTGCTTTTTCCAGTAATAGTAACCTCTGGAGGAAGCTTATCTTTGTTGTTTTTTAATACAAACTGTGCTTCTTCATACGACATTCTTTCATCTGATTTTATTAAACTCTTGGTAAACTCAGTACTGATAATGTTGCTTTTTGAATCAATTTCTACAAGAACTGAAAAAACGTTTTTATCTTCATTGGGGTTTAAAGAACAAAGGTCGTTTGATAAAGTTTCTGGAAGCATCGGCACAACCCTGTCAGAAAGATAAACGCTTGTTGCTCTACTTTTTGCTTCTTTATCAAGCAGTGTGTTTTCTTTTACATAATGTGTAACGTCAGCAATATGTATCCCTATTTCAAAGTTGTTGTTTTTTAATTTTTTAAAAGACAATGCATCATCAAAATCTTTTGCGTCAGCAGGGTCAATAGTAAAGGTTAGTGTATCTCTAAGATCTTTTCTGTTTTTTTCTTTTACTATTTCTTTTGAAATTTTACTTGCCTCTTTTTCTATGTTTTTTGAAAAGTAATAAGGCAAATTATACTCTTCCAGTATTGCGTGTATTTGAGTGTTAGTGTCTTGTTTGTTGCCTATAATTTTTAATATTTTACCTTCCGGAAGACTATATTTCCAGTCGGTTATATGTGCACACACCATGTCGTTTTCCTCACATTTTCCTCTTACTAAAATATCTGTGTCTAGCGACGTATTTTTTAAAAGCGTTAGCCCATTTTCTTTTTTTACAACACCAACATATTTTGTTAGCTCTCTGTGTTTTAAGCTTGCTATTCTTATTTTACTTTTCTTATCAATCCAGTAATACACAATATCATCTTGTAACAAGCCTGCCTTTTCTTTTTTTGATATTTTAAATTCAGTAGAGGTGTCTATATCAATTAAATGTTTTAATCTTCTATTAATTTTACCAACCAGATATTTTTTGTTTTTATTGTATGTGTATTTTCCTCTGCCTCCATCAACTATATATCCTTTTCTTGCAATTGAAAAAAGAATTTTAAAAAACTCTTGATCGTTAATTTTTGCGCCAATAAAATATTTAATTTGTTTAACATTAAACGTTCTTTTAGGGTTTTCGAAAAACAAAAACGTTATCTTTCTTTCTAATATTTCTGAATTTATTTTTTGCATAAATCTTTGGTAAATGTAATTCTATATTTATTCCCAAACGCTTATTAACAAAAACTTTTATTCATCATTATAATAATATTTTAATTTAAAAATTAATATAATAATGATTGCTTGTTAATATCTACAATAAGTAAATTGAAATATAAAAAAACCAAGTACTTAACAGTTTTTAAACACATTAATGTTTATAATATATAATTGATAATTAGTATTTTATGTTTGTTATTAATAGCAGTTAATAAGTGAAGCTTTTAATAACTTACACAAACTTTTATGTCAATAATTAGTTTAATTTTGTTTATAATATCTAACAACAATTTAGTTTTAGAAATAGTTCAGAAATATTAACAATTAAAAGTGAGATATGAACATACTATTGTCAAATGATCATGCTGGAACAGAATTAAAAAAAGAGGTAAAAGAATTTTTACAAAGCAAGGGATATAATGTAAACAATCTTGGTGAAGATTTAGGGGAGAGTGTAGATTATCCAGATTTTATTCACCCTCTAGCAAGAGAAATTTCAAATAAAAATGAAGAAAAAGGAATTATTATTTGTGGATCGGGAAATGGAGTTAGTATGGTTGCTAATAAATATGAAGGAGTTAGAGCTGCATTATGTTGGAACAAGGAAATAGCTTCTTTATCTCGACAACACAACAACGCTAATGTACTAAGCTTGCCAGCAAGATTTATAACAACAGAAGAAGCAATTGAAATTGTAAAAACTTTTCTAGAAACTGATTTTGAAGGAGGAAGACATGAAAGAAGGGTTAATAAAATAAACAAATAACAAGGCTAATGAAACTTGAAGTAAAGCCTTGGAACGAACTCTCACGAAAAGAAATTAACGATATATTTAGCTTAAGATCGGAGGTCTTTATTGTTGAGCAAGAATGCGCGTATCAAGACGTTGATGGAAAAGACAAACAGGCAGACCACATTATGCTTCATGTTGACAATGAGCTCGTGGGATATACAAGAGTGTTTATTGAAAACACTTATTTTAAAGAAGCTTCTTTTGGAAGAGCAGTTGTTAAAAAAAATCATCGAGGAGAGGGGTATGGACACTTGTTAGTTGACAAATCATTAGAACATTTAAAATCCAAAAAACAAACACCAATAAAAATCTCTGCACAATCTTATTTAAAAAAATTTTATGCTTCACATGGTTTTATAGCTAAAGGCGACGAGTATATGGAAGATGGAATTCCACACACAGCAATGTATCTAGACTTATAAGATAAGCTTATTCAAAACCTCCAAAACCACAATCAAAACAATAAGAAACTACATATCTGTCTTTTTTAGAAAGGAACATTCTATTTAAGCCACTAAATTCTTTTAAAACGCTTTGTATTTCTACTGGAAGCAGGTCTTCAAGCGATCTTAAATAATCATCAAACTCTACCTCATTGTTGTAAGAAATAATCTTGTAGTCTTCAAGCTCAAGCTTAGAAACCATAGAATCAACAGCATCATCTAAAGAACCTAGTTTGTCGACCAAACCTAATTCAAGAGCAGTGTCACCCCTCCATATTCTACCGCCAGCAAAACTAAGGACCTCAGAAAAGTCCAAGCCTCTATTATTGGCAACCTTAGTTACAAAATTTTTATAGATGTTTTCTGTGTTTTCTCTGTACTGCTTATTGAGATCTTTATTCATACCCCTGCTTAAATCAAAAATATCACCACCTTTTGTCATGCTAACACCATCATTATTAAATCCTGCCCATTTTTCTAATGGAGAAATATCTTGAACAATGCTGTATACACCAATTGAACCCGTTAGTGTGGTTTCTTCTGCCCAAATTTCTTCGGACGTGGTGGTCACCCAAACCCCGCCAGACGCAGCTATGTCTCCCATTGAGGTTATTACAGGTCTTCCCGTAGACTGAAATTCCTCCAAAGCATTTGTAATCATCGAAGAAGCGTAGACATCCCCTCCAGGACTATTAACTCTTAACACAATACCCTTTACGTTTTTATCATCTCTAGCTTTATTGATGTTTTTAACAATACCATCAGAACCAGCAGTGTTGAAACCTATGTTGCCAGTTACAATTGCACCCTCAACATGAATAACCGCAATTTTATTTTTCAGTTGAGCCTTCCTTTTCTTAGTGTCAATATCTTCTGCCTTTAAAGTGGACAAATATTCTCTTCCAGAAACTCCCTCTGGACGCTCATACTCCTTTTCTTTTTCTTCTGCCTCATCCCCTTCTTCTTCGCCACTCTCTTCTTCTTTCTCTTCTTCGTCTTCTTCGTCTTCCTCGTCTTCCTCGTCTTCCTCATTTCCATATTTTTCAATCAGATAGTTTCTGATTTCTTGCTTTGTCATTAGTTTGTCAACAAGACCAATTGCAAGAGCTGTTTCATTATCGTTCCCACCATTTTCACTAACCAACAAATGATAGTTGTCTCCGATGTGCTGAATTTTTCCTGCTTCAAAACCTCTTCCAGCCTCCATCAAGCTTTTATATTTTTCCCAAACCGGTGTTACAAACTCCAACCAAGCCAGCTTGTCTGTTTCAGACATATCGTTTCTTGTATACCCTTCAGGCCCTGATTTAAAGTCGCCAGCCGCATATACATTAACATTAATTTTTATGTTTTTATAAAAATCTTTTTGATATTGCCTTATTCTGCTAAACCCAAATGGCCTAATGGAGCCATAGGAATCTCTTTCTAAAATCACTTCGTTTGCCTGAGATGCAAGCAGATATCCAGTTGTTCCGAGCCCACTTGTATAGGCAATAATCTCTTTGCCATTTTCTCTTGCCTTCTGCAAGGCATCTGCTATTTTTAACGCAGAAGTGTAATAAGCCCTTAAACCATCAACATCAAGATAAATAGCCTTAAGGTTGTCGTCTACTCCCGCACTATCAATAATTTTTAAAATATCATCTAACTCAATCTGGCTTGTAGAGCTTCCAAAAAGTTCAAAGTCTTCAAAAGGATCATCTCTGGTTATTGCTTTGTCTACAATCACACCTTTTGGCTCCAAGTACAATATTTTATCTTTCGTTTCAATATCATCAGATTCAAACAATGAGAATATGCTAGAAAAAACACCAATTGTTATCAGCAATAAAAAGAAAGCAGTTATGCTGTTTACAAAAATCTTTCTAAATCTGCTAAGCAGATTATCCATAAATGACATTATGTTTTTAATTTTTTTTATCATGTTTTCTGTTTTAATATTAATCTAATTTAAATTCGGCCATTACTGGATAATGGTCTGACAACACGCCTGTTTCTTCACCATTATACACTGTAGAGTTTACGCATTTTTTTGCTAATTCACGACTCACCATTATAAAATCAATCCTTCGTTGGTTCTTTTCAAAATCTTGAAGAGAACTATAGTTTCCCAAATGTACCTTTGCCGGATAAGTAAACCTGTCTTGTGTTTTAACGAAACGCTGCGTAACGTCAATTAAAGGATAAGCTATAAAAGAAGCCATTACGCTATAATCAAACTCTTCGTCAAGCAAGTTGTTATAATCTTTGCTTTTTAAATCACTTGTTCTCACATTTTTTAATAAATCTGGGTTGTCCAATCCTGGGCTTCCGTCAAAAGGAGAATGGGAATTGAAATCTCCCAACACCACATAAGACTTGTTGTTTATTGAATTAATTTTTGAAAGAACTATTTCGCTCTCTTTCATTCTAAAATCACGGTCTCTAGGGCTAAAGTGTACAACAAAAAAATCAACACCAAAAGTTTCGCAATGTAACATACCGTGCCAAAGCCCCTCAATTAACTTTTCTTTTACAACAATTGGGTTAACAGATGTTAAACCTACTGAATGGCAGTTGTCTTTAAGAATAACCGCATGCTTGTGGCCCCATTTTTTTGCATCCTCAAGCAATGTTTCTTTATTATAACCACAGAGTTCTTGTAGCGCAACAACATCTGGTTTTTGATCAACAAACCAGTCAATCACATTGTTTTTACGCTCCACATCTTTTCTAAAGTCAAAACCATTCCAAATATTATACGATATCACTTTTAAAGGCTTTTTTTCATCTTGGGCGTTCAAGCCTAAGACCACAAAGCAAAGGGCGAGTATCGAAAAAAACACTGAATTGATTTTCATTTTAAAACCACATTGAATTTAATGAAAATAAGATGAATGAAAAAGTTTCAAACTTTTATTAGATTTAAGTATGAAAAATTTTTACGCTCTTGCAATTTTTTTAATTGCATTCTCAATAAACGCACAAGAAAACATAAAATATCAAAAACCATCTAAGGAAATCTTAGATTTAGTTGAGTTTGAAAGACCCCCATCTGTCCAATATGATGATGATAAAAACTATATGGTCTTCCTATATAGAGACAACTATAAGTCTATTTCAGATTTGTCTGAAAAAGAGTTAAGATTAGGGGGGTTAAGAATTAATCCAAAAACAAATATTGGAAGTAGGGTTACATTTTATAATAATGTAAAAATTAAAAAACTAAAGAAAAAAAATGGGGCGGTTGAACAAGTATCAGGTCTTCCAGACAACCCAAAACTAACGAACTTTGCATGGTCACCAGACGAAACCAAAATTGCATTAACCAACACAACAGAAAAAGGAGTAGAGCTTTGGGTTTTAGATCTTGAAACAGCAAGTGTGGTTAAATTGACAGACGCAATATTAAACGCAAACATAGGCGGGGTGATTACTTGGCAAGCTGACAGTCAGTCAATGCTGGTTAAAATGCTTTCAAAAAACAGAAAACCTTTAATTGACACCAGCTCCATAGTTCCTGACGGACCAACAATTTCAAACAATTATGGAGCAAAAGCGCAAAACAGAACTTACCAAGACCTTTTGAAAAACAAATCAGACGAGCATAATTTTGAACAGCTTGCAACATCTTCCATATACAAAGTGTCACTAAATGGCAGCAAAGAAAAATGGCTTGATGACGCAATGTATAGAACAATTTCTTTCTCACCAGACGGAAATTATGTAATGGTTTCACAAATAAAAAAACCATTTTCATACTTAGTAACATATGGAAGATTTCCTTCGCAGACAGACATATTTGACAAGCAAGGAAAGCTAATTACAGACCTTTTGGATACACCTTTAATTGAAGAGCTGCCAAAAGGAAGAATGTCAACAAGGACAGGAAAAAGAAGTTATAGTTGGAGAGCGGACAAGCCCTCAACCTTAATTTATGTCAAAGCTTTAGACGGTGGTGATCCTGCGTTTGAAGCTAACTACCGAGACGAAGTTTTTGAGGTCGAAGCACCTTTTAGTGGAGCAGGAAAAAGTTTGGTAAAAACCACAAACAGATTTAGCGGGATTGACTGGGGAACAGAAAACACAGCGATCGTCTATGATTATTGGTGGGACACAAGAAACAGAAAAGCATATGTTTTTAACCCCTCAAGCCCAAGCTCAAAACCCAAAATTCTTTATGACAGAAACTACCAAGATATATATAGCGACCCGGGGAGTTTTTTAAAATCCAGAAACGCATTTAACAAAAGTGTTTTGATGCTTCACAAAGGAAACGCATATTTGAGAGGAGCAGGGTTCAGCAAAGAAGGGCAGTTCCCTTTTATTGATAGATTAAACATTACAACCCTTAATAAATCAAGGGTTTATCAGTCAAAATACACCGACAAAGTAGAGGCTATTCAAGGCTTTAATCCATCTACCAACGAACTAATAGTGAGAATAGAGTCGCCAACGGAATACCCAAATTATTACTCTAAAAAAACAAGCGGCAAAAAAATATCCAAAATAACACACTTTGAAAACCCTTTTGAAGAATTACAAAACGTTAAAAAAGATGTAATAACCTACAAAAGAGATGATGGATTGGAGCTTTCAGGAATTCTTTATTTGCCTGTAAATTATGATGAAGAAAAAAAAGAAAAAGCACCAATGATTTTGTGGGCTTACCCAAGAGAATTTAAAGACCGGAATAGCGCCTCGCAAAACAACAAAAACCCAAACAGATTTACATCACCCTACTATGGCTCAATGGTTTATTGGGTAACAAAAGGATATGTGGTTTTAGACGACGCCTCCTTTCCTATTATTGGTGAAGGAGAGGAAGAGCCTAATGACAGTTTTAGAAAACAGCTAGTTGCAAATGGCAAAGCGGCTATTGACGCCGTTGATAAAATGGGCTACATAGATAGAACAAAAGTTGCAGTAGGTGGCCATAGCTACGGAGCTTTTATGGTTGCAAACCTTTTATCTCATAGTAATTTGTATGCGGCTGGAATTGCTAGAAGCGGAGCATACAACAGAACTTTAACACCTTTTGGTTTTCAAAGCGAGCAAAGAAGCTATTGGGAGGCCCCAAATGTTTATTATACAATGTCTCCTTTTATGCATGCTGAGAAAATGAAAACCCCGCTATTATTGATTCATGGCGAAGACGATAATAATTCAGGAACATACCCTATGCAGAGCGAAAGATACTTTAACGCACTAAAAGGCTTAGGGGCAACAGTCAGACTGGTTATGCTACCAAAAGAAAGCCACGGATACGCTTCAAAGGAAAGCATTTATCATGTTCTTTGGGAGCAAGACCAATGGCTTGAAAAGTATGTAAAAAACAAATAAAACAACAACTAATGCAGTGGTAAAATTTTATTGAAGCTTAAAAATAATAGGCAAAGAAAAAGGTACTTCAACAACTTTTCCATCAATTCTTCCAGGCGTAATTCTAGGAATCAATGAAATAATTCTCTTTGCCTCAGCCTCAAGCATTGGGTCGGGGCCTCGAGTCTTAATTTGTTCGACATATCCGCCAACTCCAATTATAAAAGAAACAAAAACCTTTCCTTGAATACCCTTTTTTTGAGCCAATTCTGGATACCTAAAATTTCTAGCAACATGTCTGTAGATTTTTTCTTGAAAGCACATTTTTCTGTTTTCTTCTTTTTCAGGAAAACAGCCAGGGTACACAGGGACTTTGTCAAGTATTTGAAAATCTTCAACACCAGCACTGTCTTGAGAAAAGCTTAAAAAGCTAAACAGAAAAAAGAAAACAAAAAGTAAACTTTTCATAATTATAATATGTTGGTTAAAATAAGGAATTATTATAGATTTTGAGTTAGCCCTTCAACACGTTTTTTTATTTCTTTTGATGATAGAATTTCTTTGGATGTATATATTATAAAAAAGGAAAGACCTTTTGAAACAGAGCCAATAAAACCCAAGCTTTTAACCTGCTCTCTAATTCTTCTTTTGATAAGGTTTCTTTTTACTGCAGAGGGGTAAAGTTTTTTCGACACACTTACACCAAACTCTACAAGGCCATCTTCAAAATCATAGGCCTTTAATAAAAGCCCCCGCCCTTTTATTGTAGAGCCTTTTTCGAAAATAAGATCAATTTTGTTCTTGTTTTTAAGGTATTGGGCCATTAGTTTATTTCAACAGAATTATCCATTTGATTTATATCAGCAATTCTTTTTGAAGGATCAATTTCAACTTTACTTACCTTTTTGTTTCCCTGAACTTCAAACTCATATTCTGTTGAAGCCCAATTCCAAGGCTCCATTAAATAAACTTCATTTTTAAAGGTTTTATAACCGTGTAATAAATCATTTGGAATGTAGTACATGTCAGACGAGCCGTCTTCAAAAGAAACAACAACCTCAATCGGCATAGGAATTCTTGCTTTTCTTTTAAGGGTTATCACGCGCTCATCTTCTAATGATGAGATATCTATTCCATAATCTATTTTGTGGGGTGTTCTTGTCCATTCATTTAAATACCATTCAAGCTCAAGATCAGAAACCTTCTCTGCTATTCTTTTAAAATCATTTGGAGTTGGGTGTTTAAACTTAAACTCTTGATAGTACCTTCTTAGTGTTTTGTTTAAGTTTTCTTTACCAATTATATAGCCAAGTTGTGAAAGAAAAACAGACCCTTTGCTATATGCTGATGCGCCATAGGCAAAGTTGTAGTCATACCTGTCCGAATGAATGGTCTGCGCTTGTTCAAAACCAGATTTAGCCAAAAGATAATACCTGTCATAGCTGCTTTTGTGAGGGAACTCAGGGCTTTCGTTGTTTACATAATTTTCAGAAAGAGAAGTTATGTATTCAGTAAACCCTTCATCCATCCAGGCGTGTTTAGCCTCGTTTGTAGCTAACAGATGTTGGAACCAGGCATGTGCCATTTCGTGAGCAGTAACCCCAAGCAGACTAGGATAAGATCTTTCACCAGTAATCATCGTGCACATAGCATACTCCATTCCTCCGTCTCCCCCTTGAATAATTGAATATTGTTTCCAAGGATATGGGCCAATAGCTTCTTCAAAATATTTCATAAGTAAAACAGAATCGTCTTGAAGTTTTTTCCAATCCTCAATATTTACAGTTGGTTTGTAAAAAAAGTGAAGATCTACACCAGACTCAGATTTTTTAATGTCGTGTATGTAATCAGGATCTGCTGCCCAAGCAAAATCATGTACGTTTGGAGCGTAAAACTTCCAAGTGTTCGTTTTAGAGTCATTTTCTTTAGGGTTTTTTTCTGTATATCCATGGCCTATTTCGTTTGCATTTTGCAAATAGCCAGTTCCGCCAACCACATAGTCTTTGTCAATTGTTATATTGACCGAGTAGTTTCCCCAAACACCATGAAATTCTCTTCCAATATAAGGGTTGGGGTGCCAGCCCTCAGAATCATACTCAGCAAGTTTTGGGAACCATTGAGTCATCGTCATATCAACACCCTCTTTATTTAATTTTCCAGATCTTCTAATTTGAAGAGGAACTTGTGCTGTAAAAACCATACTAAGCTTCGTCTTTTTTCCTGGCAATAGAGGTTTGTTTAGCCTAGCCAACAAAACAGTTTCATTTACTTCATAATAAACATCTTTGCCGTCTTGCTTTAAAGCAGAAACACTAATGTCTCCGTAGTCTTTTTCTTCCAAAGCAACAATTCTGCTTCCTACTCTTCTGTCGGGATCTCTAATTGTCCTTGAGCGAATATCCATTTGGCTGTTTGGTTTAAATGCATTGAAAAATAAGTGATAATAAACCTTTTTAATGGTGTCATTCGAGTTGTTGGTATAAATAATTGATTGATCTCCGTCATAAGTAAAGTCGGACACATCTACAACTATGTCCATTTCATATTCAACATGTTGTTGCCAATAGTTTTGAGAAAAAGAAAGCTGGAATGCAAGTAAAATAAATATTGTTCTAATCATAATTATAGTTCTTCTAGTAAAAAAGACTTGTCAAATCTTATGCCTTTTTCTGTTTTTTTAAGTGAAACTATCTCGTTGTTGGGATCATGCTCCATAAACAAAAGACAATCTTTTTCAAAAGCATCCTCCAAGAAAAGAGATTTTTCTTTCATAGTTAATAAAGGCCTAACATCATAACCCATTATATACGGAACCGGAATATGCCCTGCAGTTGGAATAAGGTCTGCACAATAAATTAAGTCTTTGCCTTTGAAGTTAACCTTTGGAATCATTTGTTTTTCAGTATGCCCGTCTACACACAAAACCTCTATTCCAAGCTCTTCGCTAAATACAAATTCATTAGAGGTGTTTTTTAGAAAACTCAAACGACCAGACTCTTTAATTGGCAGGAGGTTTTCATCTAAAAAAGAAGCTTTTTCTCTGGGATTAGGCTTGGTAGCCCAATTCCAGTGATTCTCATTGGACCAATAGTTAGCGTTCTTAAACTGAACATCATACCGCTTTTTAGCATTATCCCAAAAAACAGCACCACCACAATGATCGAAATGAAGGTGAGTTAACAATACATCTGTTATTTCTTCAACCCCAAAACCAGCGGCATTTATTGATTTTACAAGGTCAAAATTACCCCATCTTTTATAGTGGCTAAAAAACTTTTCTGACTGTTTATTACCCATTCCTGTATCAACCAGAATTAATTTGCCACCGTCTTCAATAAGCATACACCTTGCGGACATATCAATCATGTTGTCAGAGTCTGCAGGGTTAGTTTTTTCCCATAGTGATTTTGGCACAACACCAAACATTGCACCTCCGTCGAGCTTAAAGTTCCCAGCCTGGATAGAGTATAGATTCATTGTTGTAAATGTAAAGAATTATCTAATAGTTAGCCTCAGAACCGAACACGCAGCCATCTTTACAAAGCGGTCCTCACCAGCCCCAAAAAGAACGCTAATCCAATTGTCTTTCTCCGGGGTTCCTAAAATCAAAAGGTCATAACTAGCAGACTCTTCAGAAATTGTTTCTACAGGATTACTGCTTTTAACAATTTTTAGTTCTGATTTTGATTTTGTTGATGAAATAACCTCCTCTGAAGTCTTTTGAAGAGCGGCGGTTTTTCTTTCGTTTTCAGAAATAATATTTAGAAGTGTTAAAGAAGCGCCAAAGTGTTGACATATTTCATCAGCCACATCAATAAAAGCCTGATTCCTTCTTCCGGGCCTGAGGGCTATCAGCACTTTTGAAAACCTTCTAACTCCATTGTCCTTGAACAGAGCAAGATTTGAGTTTACTTTTCTTAATAACCAACCGATTGGATTTCCAACAAATATTCCAGCACTTTCTCTTCCGTCCCATTCCATAACCAACCACTTACACTTGCTTTGCCCAGTTATGTTGTCAATTGAGCTTGCTACATCATGAGTAGCAATGGTCTCATAAGATATTTTTAAGTTTTTATATTTTTTGAGCTTTTCTAATCTTCTTTTTTTGGACTCTGAGACTGGAGTATTTAGGTCAATTGCCTCCAAAAAAGTTTGATTAGGAACCTCCAATAAATTTATTGTGTTGATCTTAGACTTATCATTTATTGATGATGCCATCTCAACCAACATTTCGGTTGATGTTTCATTGCCTAATAAAGGAACAACTATTTCTGCATTTACATTACTTATGTCCTCACTCTGACTTGATGGAGAGCTCAAATCTGTAACATCTTTTCCAGGTGTTTTTCCTTTAAACAAAAAAGATAAAAAACCATAATTAGAAATAACACCACTTCTTTCAGTTTTGCTTCCATAAATAATAAAAATTAC
Source organism: uncultured Bacteroidota bacterium (assembly GCA_902595555.1). GTDB lineage: Bacteria > Bacteroidota > Bacteroidia > Flavobacteriales > Flavobacteriaceae > Eutrophosalina. The sequence goes on from CACJQM010000002.1 coordinate 212,709, forward strand.
AACCCCAAGCACAAAAACACCAAGTACAGACAACAAAGGCATTATGCCTAAATATGATAACAACACGATTCCGCTTAAAATCCCAAAAATTTGAACATATGGGTAAAAGGGGGATCTAAAAGATGGTTTATACCACTGTGCATTTGTTTCTCTAAGCACAATAACAGAAAGCTCATTAAAAATAAACATCAACACTTTAAAAGCACTTGCCAGTTTGGCAATTTTCACGACATCCAGAAAAATAATAGCCAAACCAATAATTGTTGATGTTGTTAAAATAGCAGGCACAGGTGTTAAAAACTTTGAGCTTATTTTTCCTAGATAACTTGGCATCAGCTTATCTTTTGACATAGCAAAAGGAAATCTTGAAGATGCTAAGACCCCAGAATTTGCCATTGACATTAACGTAATAACCCCCACGACACCAGCAGCATAGCCAAAATAGTTGCCACCAATACTCTGGAAAAGAGTATGTATTGGCTTGATGTCTGTTGCTAGAACACTAGCCTCAACATTTCCAACTAAAACAAGGGCTACTAAAACATAAATAGATGTTATCAAAAACAAGGAAATAATCATTGTTCTTGGGAGGTTTTTTTCAGGGTTTTTTATTTCACCGGCTATAGCAGCAATTTTTGTAACACCAGCGTATGAAATATATAAAAATGCAACACCAGTTATAAACCCATCACTACCATCCAAAAAAATTGGCTCCATTAGTTTAGAATCGTAGCTGTTGAAGCCCAAAAAGACTATAAATATTAATGCAATTAAGCTAATCGAAACAATTATAAGCTGAGTCTTTTCAACTTTTTTAACACCAAAAACATTAAGCAAAAGAATAACAAGCAGGGCTAAAAGGGCAATAGATTTTGTCAACCCAGAATCCACTTCAATTAAAACGTATAAATATGCACTAAGCCCAACAAGAGAAAAAGCACTCTTAAGCAAAAGGGAAAGCCAAAGGCCTATGCCTGCAATTGTGCCAAATAAAGGACCAAAAGCTCTTTCAATATAAACATATGTTCCTCCAGACTTAGGCATTGCGGTTGCAAGCTCAGATTTTGACAAGACGGCAGGCAGAATACAAAAAGCAGCCACTAAAAAAGCTAGCCATACAGATGAACCAGTAATACCAACAGCCAAGCCGGGCAGTACAAAAATCCCACTTAACATGCCCCCTATACTAACGGCTATGGCTCCAGGCAACGACAGAGTTCTTTGAAGTTTTTTCACTTATCCTAAAATAAAGAAATTATTTATTTAAAAGGAGAATGTCTTCAATTAACTGTTCCATTTCTAAACCCAAGGTGCCGTTATAAATTCCTCTAATCCTTAAACCCTTGTCAACTAAAAGAAAATGTTCAGTATGTAAAAAATCTGTACTATCTTTTGTAAAACCAATTTCTTCCTCAGCAAAATAAGATTTTCTAGCTAGAGAATAAATCTTGTTTTTGTCCCCCGTTAGGAAATGCCAGTTTTCAGAATTGAGAGTGAACTCTTTTTTATATCTATTCAAAACTTCAGGACTGTCGAGCCATGGTGTTACTGTAAATGAAACCAAATTTACATTTGGGTTGTTTTGAAACTTCTTTTCAACCTCTACCATGTTTGTTGTCATTTTTGGACAAATATGTGTGCAAGAAGTAAATATAAAGTTTGCAACATGAATTTTACCTCTTAAATCTTTGGAGCCAAAACTATTTCCGTTGTTATCAGTAAAAGCAAAATCTTCAATTTTATGAGTAATAGTTTTTTCTAATTGAGCGCTGTTTTTTATAAAAACAGGATTAAAATCAGGTGAATTGTAATATGGAAGTTGATTGGTAGGGCCATTACAAGACAGTATAAAAAGAAGGCTACATATCAAAAACCTCTTCAGAAACATTTGTACAGTTTTTTGTGCCAAGCAATCCATAGCGCCGATTATTTTTAATTATATAATTAGACTTTATTTTTCCATCAAGGTACCAAACTTTTTGAGACCCAAATTCACGCCCCATTTTATAATTAAACTCTTCAATTAATTGTCCATCTTTTGTCCATAAGCTGTTGGTCCCATTATATTCACCGTTTTTAAACATAAAAACAAAGTTTTTTGCTCCATCATTATAGAAACCTTCGTACAAACCAACCTTAAGCCCCCTTTTATAAAACCTTCTTTCTTTAAGAGAGCCGTTAGGGTAAAAGGTTTTCCAAACCCCATGTTTAAAGCCGTTTTTATATTCTCCAATTAATATTGTGTCTTTATCTTCATTTGTGTTAAAAACAATTCCTGAAAAAATCTCTCCGTTATAGGTTGTTTGCGTGCTAAAACCATCAAAACCCTTAGATTCTTCATGAACGACCAGCTGATTATTGGGATTACACCCAATAAAAAAAACTATAACAACGTATAGAAGTTTATTGGCTAACTGTACCGGGAGTTCCATAATAACCACTGCCATTTAAATAAGGATCGTCGGCAGTCAAATGATAGTGGTATATACCACTTGGAAAATCTGAAGTGCTGTGTGAGTGACCGTGATAATTATCAAGGTCAGAGCTTTTAATAATATTTCCGTTTTCCTCTGGACCATAAACAGGGAACCCGTCTAATAGAAAACCAATAATCACATTTCTGCCTTTTGCTTTTGTTGTCAATATTGGCTCCATATGATAATGATATCTACCATCAACACCATTTTCTTGCCCAGGTGCAATAGGAGCAGGATGACCATTGCCTTGATCAAAAGAATTAATTTCTCTTGTTAAAGGTTGGTTCATTCCAGCATATTGATTATAAAAAGGAACACCGTTTAAAGACACTCCAATTGGCCCCATTGATGTAGGTGTTGAAGATGAAGCTTTTTTAGGCCTAATAGGAATTTTAAACCTTAAATTAAGAGTAGTAATACCATTTGGGTTTTTTTTCCAGTTGTTTACAAAAGGATTCGAACCATCATATGCCTCATATAAAACATGGTCTAAAGGGAAGTACGGGCTTTTATGGTCAGGGACTCCATTCGTGTTTATATAAACATAATTTCCTTGAATATAAATTTGAGAAGTTACACCATAAACCTTTTCATAAACCGAAAGCGGGATAGCAACATTGTCATCAACTGGCTCATTTGGACAACAATCATTTTCATCGCCACAAGAAATCAACACAGACAAAGAAAACAGAATTAAATAAAACTTTCTCATATTCATAAATTCTCAATAATTATTCCAAAAATTAATCATTCAATTTTAAAACAGCCATAAAAGCTTGTTGAGGAATTTCAACATTTCCAATTTGCCTCATTTTCTTTTTCCCTTTCTTTTGGTTTTCTAAAAGCTTCCTTTTTCTGGTAATATCACCACCATAACATTTAGCAGTAACATCTTTTCTTACGGCTTTAATGGTTTCTCTGGCTATAATTTTTGAACCAATTGCTGCCTGAACAGGTATGTCAAACTGTTGTCGAGGGATTAATTCTTTAAGTTTTTCACAAATCTTTTTCCCCATCCTGTACGCATTGTCAAAATGAATTAAAGCTGATAAAGCATCAACAGGATTGCCGTTTAAAAGGAGATCGAGTCTTATTAGTTTGGATTGTTTAAAACCTAAAGGACTATAATCAAAAGAAGCATAGCCTTTTGATATAGATTTAAGACGGTCATAAAAGTCAAAAACAATTTCTGCTAAAGGCATATCAAAAGAAAGCTCTACCCTCTCAGTTGTAAGGTATGTTTGGTTTGTTATCTCACCTCTTTTTTCAATACAAAGATTCATAACGGGGCCAACAAAATCAGATTTTGTAATTATTGAAGCCTTTATGTAAGGCTCTTCAACTCTATCTAAAAAAGAAGGTTCTGGCAAGTCTGAAGGGGTATTAACAATAATTTTTTCATCAGACTGTTTTTTTGTATAAGCATGATAAGAAACATTTGGAACAGTTGTTATAACAGCCATATTAAACTCCCTATCAAGCCTCTCTTGAATTATTTCTAAATGAAGCATTCCAAGAAAACCACACCTAAAGCCGAATCCCAAAGCGGATGAGCTTTCTGGTGAAAAAACTAAAGAAGCATCATTGAGCTGAAGCTTTTCCATAGACGATCTTAAATCTTCATAATCATCGCTGTCAACAGGGTAAATTCCTGCAAAAACCATAGGTTTTACCTCTTCAAACCCGGAAATAGCATCAGTACCAACATAATTGCCATCTACAATTGTATCACCAACCTTTATTTCTTTTGCATTTTTAATTCCTGTAATCAGATACCCAACATCTCCTGTTCCAATACTTTGTTTAGGCTGCTGTTTTAAATTAAGCGTCCCTACTTCATCAGCAAAATATTTTCTACCCGTTGCACAAAACTTTATTTGTTGCCCTTTGGATATTTTTCCAGAGAAAACCCTAAAATATATTTCAATCCCCCTAAAAGGATTATAAACAGAGTCAAAAATTAATGCTTTTAAATCATTGCTGTTGCTAGTTTTAGGAGGTGGAACCCTTTCAATTATAGCCTCTAGAATCTCCCCAATTCCTTCACCTGTTTTTGCGGAAGCTTTAATTATATCGTTTTCACTACACCCCAACAAATCAACAATATCATCAGACACTTCCTCCGGTTTTGCAGATGGCAAATCAATTTTATTTAAGACAGGGATTATCTCTAAATCATTTTCTAAAGCCAAGTATAAATTTGATATTGTCTGAGCTTGCACACTCTGTGCAGCATCAACAATTAATAAAGCACCTTCACACGCTGCTATAGACCTAGAAACTTCGTATGAAAAATCTACGTGACCGGGTGTATCTATTAAATTTAAAACATATTTTTCACCATTAAATGAGTACTCCATTTGAATTGCATGGGACTTAATTGTAATTCCTCTTTCTCTTTCAAGATCCATGTCATCAAGCAATTGATCTTGTTTCTCTCTGTCTGTTACAGCTCCAGTTTTATCAAGCAACCTATCTGCTAGTGTGCTTTTACCATGGTCAATGTGGGCTATTATGCAAAAATTTCGAATTTTACTCATATGAAATCATTCACAAATATAAATTAATTAATCCCTTTTTTTGAGTAAAAGATAATAGATTAAATTTGTGTCACTTAAAACCAAGCGTGTGGCTAAAATTGGAAACATAGATTTAGGAGAGTTCCCATTACTATTGGCGCCAATGGAGGATGTAAGCGACCCTCCATTCAGAGCTCTGTGTAAAGAAAACGGGGCAGATGTTGTGTATACAGAGTTTATTTCTAGCGAGGGTTTGATAAGGAATGCAGCTAAAAGCACCATGAAGTTAGATATATACGAAAAAGAAAGACCAGTTGGTATTCAGATTTTTGGCGCAAACCTTGACTCAATGCTTCAGTCAGTTGACATAGTTGAAAGAACTAAACCGGATATTATTGACATTAATTTTGGCTGTCCTGTTAAAAAAGTTGTATGTAAAGGCGCTGGAGCAGGAATATTAAAAGATATTGATAAAATGGAAATGCTTACAAGAGAAATGGCTAAACGCACAAATCTTCCATTAACAGTTAAGACTAGGCTTGGCTGGGATGAAAAAAGCATTAAGATTGTTGAAGTTGCTGAAAGAATTCAAGATGCGGGAGCACAAGCTATAACAATCCACGGAAGGACCAGAGCCCAAATGTATAAAGGTTATGCAGATTGGAGGTTAATTTCAGACGTAAAAAACAACCCAAGAATGAAAATTCCAGTATTTGGAAATGGAGACGTGAATAGCCCTGAAAAAGCTCTTGAAATGAGAGATAAATTTGGATTAGATGGCGCTATGATAGGCAGAGCGTCAATTGGAAATCCATGGTTTTTTAATCAGGTAAAACACTTTTTTAAAACCGGAGAACACCTACCTCAACCAACGATGAACGAAAGGATTAATATGGCAGAGACTCACCTTAAGATGTCCATCAAGTGGAAAGGAGAAAAACTAGGCGTATTAGAGACCAGAAGACACTACTCTAATTATTTTAAAGGAATACCTGATTTTAAAAAATATAGGACAATAATGGTCACGTCTGATTTTTCAAAAGATATATTTAATCTTTTTGCCGAATTAAAAGAAAGGTTTGGGACTCATAAATTAGCTGTTTAGCTTTTTCACAACCAGAGAAGATAAAAACCCAGAAAATAATCCCGCAAAAACTAACGTAACAAACACCAACAACACATTATTTAGTTGCAAGGCAACTGGGTATGCCGTGTCTAGCCCAGGAATCTTAAAAATAGAATAATAACCTTGTAAATAAACCAAAAGAATACTTAAAGAAACACCCACTGTGCCCCCAATTATATTGATTAGTAAATTGTGTTTAAAAAATAAGCGTTTAAGATTGTGTTTTGACATCCCAAGAGTTTTCAAAGCTTTTATATCTTTTTCTTTTTCAACAATTAACATTACAGTTGAGGCAACAACATTGAAAGTCGATATAAAAACAATAAGAATCATTATTAATGAAACAATTATTTTTTCAGAGTTCATTATTTTAAAAAGAGTTTCATTCAGTTCTCTGTGAGATCTAGCTTTAAGTGAGCTAAAATCATTTTTTAAAGAACTTAATAAATACTGGGCATCATTGCTTTTAATTAATATCTCAGAAAATTCATTGGAGTCTAATCCATATAGATCTTGTACAGTCTTGGCGCTAGTGATGATTATGTTTTTATTTAAATCACCTCTGCTTTTAAAAACCCCAGACGATATTAAGGGTATTGTGTTTTTTATGGGATTAAAAGAGGCCTCTGGATAATTTGGGCTTAATGATAAAACATCAAAAATGCCAGCAGCATTATATAAAATTAAATCAAGACTAGTTGCAAGCTCATAGCTGGTTAAAGCCTCATTTGTTTCCAACAATGGGAATCTTCCAACAGTGATGATCGTATCGATTCCAATAATCTTTTGAAACATTTCATCGACACCTAATATTTGAGCATATTCAACTCTGTTGTCATATTTCACAACAACATTACCCTTTACAGTTTTTCCAAAAGATGACACACTATTGTTGTTAGATAAAACCGAGTCTATTTTCGAGCTGTAAGAAAAATATAAACCATTATTTGCCTCAATTTTAACATCAGGATCAAAAGATTTTGAAAAACCTAAACTATATTCTTCAAGACCAGAAAAAACAGATAAAATTGTAAGAAAAGAAAAGTAAGCAATTGATAAAACTAGAATAGAAAACTTTGAAATTATAGAAACTATATTGTAGTTCGTCTTTGAAAAAAGATATCTGTAAGAAAGAAAGTTTTCAGCACTCATATTATTTTATTGGGTTTTCACCACCGCCCTTTAGAGCTTCGTCTATTTTGTCTATATAGTCTAACGAATCATCTGCAAAAAAAATCATATCAGGAACAACTCTTAGTTGATGCTTTATTAGCCTTGAAAGCTTATTTTTTATTTCAGATTTTTTTTTGTTTAAAACTTCTAGAACTTTTCCAAAGTTAACGGAAGGATATACGCTTAAATATATTTTGGAAATGGAAAGATCTGGACTAACAGTAACTTTTGTCACACTAACAAGTAAATTGGCGCCAACTCTTTCTCTAAAAAACCCTTGAATAATTTTAGCAACGTCTTTTTGAATTAAAGCGGAAATTTTTTTTTGCCTTTGTGATTCCATTTTACAGAATCTTAAAGTTTGGAGATTCTTAGTGTGTTTACCTGCCCTTTGTCTTTAATTGGCATTGAAGCCAAGTTTACAACTACATCGCCTTTTCTCACATATCTGTTTTTTATTGCAAGAGCATTAACATCTTCAACTGTTTTGTCAGTGCTTTGAAGCTTATTGTAGTAGATACATTTAACCCCCCAAAGTAAGTTTAATTGAGAAAGAATTCGCTTATTTGACGTAAAAACCAGCACTAAACAGTTAGGTCTCCATGACGAAATTTGCCATCCAGTGTATCCGCTGTGAGTTAAGGTGCAAACAGCTGAGGCTTTTATCTCATTTGCAATTAAAGCAGCATGACGGCAAACGGTTTTAGTGATTAGCCTATTGGATTTTAACTTTGGCAACGTAAACTTATTTTTAACAGGTTGAGAGTCCTCAACACCAGCTATAATAGTGCCAACTTTTTTTACAACTTCACAAGGGTGTTTACCTATCGATGTTTCTCCTGAAAGCATGATGCAATCAGCACCATCCATAACTGAGTTGGCAACGTCGTTCACCTCTGCTCGGGATGGAGTTAGGTTGTCAATCATTGATTCCATCATTTGAGTTGCTATGATAATAGGTTTTCTTGCCTCATTAGCCTTTTTAACTAGAATCTTTTGATATAAAGGAACTTCTTCAGCGGGAATTTCTATTCCTAAATCACCCCTTGCCACCATTAATCCATTGGACACTTTAAGTATTTGATCCATTTTATTTATTGCCTGAGGCTTTTCAATTTTTGATATAATAGGGATAAGCTCTTTTGATGATTTATCAAGAATTTCTCTAAGCTGTAGTACATCATTTTTTGACCTTACAAAGGATAGCGCAACCCAATCAAGCCCAAGTTTTGCGGCAAATTTGGCGTCTTTTACATCCTTTGGGGTTAAAGCTGGCAAAGATATTTTAGTGCTAGGCAGGTTAACTCCTTTATTTGAGCTTAGTAACCCACCTTGAATAACAATAAGATTAACGCTTGTGTCTCTATCGGTTTTTTCAACTTGTAAAATAATTTTCCCATCATCAACAAGCACAGTTTCTCCTTTTTTTACATCTTTAGGGAATGAAGTATAATTAATTGTTACCCTATTAGAGTCCCCATTTTTAATCTTCTTTGTAGAAAAAAGGATGCTATCGCCCTTTTTTAAAAATGTTTCTGGGACAACATTTCCTAGTCTTATTTTTGGCCCTTGAAGATCCCCTAAAACAGAAACATGCTTGTTATGCTTTATTCTTAGCGCTTTTATATCACTTACAATTCTTTCAACATCTTTGTGGTCTGCATGTGAAAAATTGACCCTGAATACATCCACCCCCGACACAATTAGCTTGCTAAGCATCGTTTTGGATGAACTAGCGGGGCCCAACGTAGCAATAATCTTGGTTTTATTGAGTTTCATTACTCAAAAATAAGGTTATATTTTGATTTGTTGTTGTTAATTTTTGCTGAGTAACAAGAAACTATTAAGTCTATTTCGTTTAATTTTTTAATAAGGCTCTCAATTTTAAATCCCCCGCCCTCAATTTTAATTAAATATTCAGCTTTTTTAAGTTCTGGGATAAGATATTTTGAAACAGATAAATTATCAAATAAAGAAGGAGAGTCAACTTTTGTATCATCATAAGATTTATTTGAAATTAAATAAAGTATCGTGTTATATGTTTCCGACACATGTTTATATAATTCAAAAATAGAATTGTTCCCTTCAAAAGTTATATCAATAGGAAACTTTTCTAGATTTGTTTTTAGTTTAAGATTGATTTCAAAAGCAAGCTTATAAGCCTCAGCGTTAGAATGAATAGCTATTAGCGTATAGTCATTTTCTAAGTCAGACGAGTTTATTTTATGAATAGTCATTAGCCTTTGGCTAATCTACAAATTCTTTTAAGAGAACACAGGCATTATGCCCCCCGAAACCAAAAGTGTTGCTCATGGCAACCGTAACCTCTCTTTTTTGAGAACTATTGAAAGTGAAATTTAGTTGATTATCAATTTCTGGATCATCATTAAAGTGATTTATGGTAGGAGGCACTATGTTGTTGTTAATTGCAAGAATACATGAAATTGCTTCAACCGCACCAGCCGCCCCCAAAAGATGTCCAGTCATTGATTTGGTGGAGTTAATATTAAGATTATAAGCATGATCCTTAAAAACAGCCTTAACTGCTTTTGCTTCTGCTTTGTCACCTAAAGGAGTTGATGTGCCATGCATGTTAATCAAATCAACATCTTTATAGCTTAATCCAGAATCAGCAATACAATTATTCATAACATTTATTGCGCCCTCGCCCTCTGGGTGAGGAGCCGTCATATGATATGCATCAGCTGATAGGCCAGCACCAGAAACCTCAGCATATATTTTAGCGCCTCTTGACTTGGCATGCTCAAGCTCTTCAAGAATTATACACCCACCTCCTTCACCAAGAACAAAACCATCTCTGTCTAGATCAAACGGTCTTGATGCTGTTTTTGGATCATCATTTCTTTTTGATAGAGCCTGCACTGCATTAAACCCACCTATTCCTGATTTTATAATTCCCGCTTCAGAGCCACCAGAAACTATTATATCTGAATAACCTAGTCTTATATAGTTTAAAGCATCAATAAGAGCATTCGCTGATGATGCACACGCAGAAACAGTAGCAAAATTAGGCCCCTTGAATCCGTGTCTGATTGAAATAACACCGGGGGCGATATCAGGAATCATTTTAGGGATAAAAAAAGGATTATACCTTGGAGTACCATCACCCTCTGCATAATTTGTTGCCTCTATTTGAAAAGTTTCTAAACCACCAATACCTGAACCCCAGATAACTCCAACACGATTTTTATCAATTGAGCTATTTTCAAGGCCAGCATCTTTTATAGCTTCATCTGAACAAACTATAGCATATTGAGCGAATTTATCCAGTTTTCGAGCTTCTTTTCTGTCAAAATGATTAAGCGGATCATAGTCTTTTAATTCACAAGCAAATTGAGTTTTAAACTTTGATGTGTCAAAATATGTAATATGGCCTGCACCGCTTGTTCCAGAAACTAACCCATCCCAATAAGACTCAATGTCATTACCAATTGGCGTTAATGCACCTAATCCGGTAACAACTACTCGTCTTAATGCCATAAAAATTATTTAGTGCTTTCTATATATTTGATTGCTTGACCAACCGTCTCTATTTTTTCAGCTTGGTCATCTGGTATTTGAATATCGAATTCTCTTTCAAATTCCATAATTAACTCAACTGTGTCTAGAGAGTCAGCTCCTAAATCATTAGTAAAGCTAGCCGTTGCGACAACTTCATTTTCGTCAACACCTAACTTGTCAACAATTATTGCAGTAACTCTTGAAGAAATATCTGACATAATAATTTGATTTATTGTTGTGGACAAAAATAAAAAACTTATCATTATAAACTTATAATTTTAACTTAAATTTAATTTACAGATATAGAATTAAAAAAACAGCTACAAAATTGTCTTTAAAAAAGATTGTCATATTTGCCTCAGGTAGCGGATCCAGCGTAGAAAATATAATACTTTCATTTAGTAAAACCCCAGAGATTCAGGTGAGTAAAGTTTATTGTAACAACCCAGACGCATTTGTTTTACAGCGGATAAAAAAACATAATGTGGACAGTTTGGTATTCAATTTAAATGAGCTTAATAATGATATAGTTTTAAAAGATTTAAATAATGTTTCACCAGACTTAATTGTCTTAGCAGGTTTTTTAAAAAAAATACCTCAAAATATTATCAATTCATTTAAAAATAAAATTATAAACATACACCCTTCTCTTTTGCCAAAATATGGGGGTAAAGGAATGTTTGGACTGAATGTTCACAAAAGCGTAATCAAAAATAATGAGAGAGAGACCGGATTAACAATACACCACGTAAATACTGAATATGATAAAGGAAGTATAATTTTTCAAAAAATAATTAAAGTTGGCACTGATGACGCTAATGCTCTAGCTAAAAAAGTTTTAATTGAAGAACATAAACATTATCCTGAAATAATTAAAAAAGTTCTTTATGACTAATCCAGAGGTAATTATATATACTGATGGTTCATCAAGAGGAAATCCCGGACCAGGTGGGTATGGAATAGTTATGCAAAAACACGGCACAAATTACATTAAAGAGTTTTCTGAGGGTTACAGAAAAACCACTAACAACCGTATGGAGTTGCTTGCAGTAATCGTTGCATTAGAAAAACTAAAAAAGTTAAACCAGAAAGTTCACATTTATACGGATTCTAAATATGTAAGCGAATCAGTAGAAAAAAAATGGGTTAATAATTGGGAAAAAAAAGGATTTAAAAACAAAAAAAACCCTGATCTTTGGGTTCGTTTTTTAAAAATATTTAGGAAACATGAGGTTCGTTTTTTTTGGATCAAGGGACACAATAATAATCCAACAAACGAAAGGTGTGACGAGCTTGCTTATAATGCAAGTTTAAAACAGAAGCTTTTAATTGATGTTGAATATGAATCACAATAACAAACATGTTTTAATTACAGGAACGGTTGCCTTCGATGATATAGAAACCCCTAATGGTTCATCTGGAAAGATAATTGGTGGAGCTGGAACATATATTGCTTTGGCTGCTAGTATTTTTAGCAAAAGAATTAGTCTAATTTCAGTGATAGGAGATGATTTTTTAGAAGAGGATATTGAAATGCTTCAATCAAAAAGCATTAATACAGATATGATTGAAAGAATCCCAGGCGAAAAATCTTTTTATTGGAAAGGAAGATACCATTCCAATTTCAAAAATAGAGACACCTTAATTACGGAACTTAATGCATTGGAAAAATTTAATCCTATTGTAAATGACTCTAGTAGAAATGCAGAAATTGTAGTGTTAGGCAATCTTCACCCTTCAGTTCAGTTAAGTGTTTTGGACCAAATTGATGAGACTAAAAGTTTTGTTATACTCGACACTATGAATTTTTGGATGGACACAGCAATAGATGAATTAAAAAAAGCAATATCTAAAACGGATTTAATCGTCATTAATGATGAAGAAGCCGAACAATTAACTAATGAAAAAAATTTAGATGCTGCAGCAAATAAGATATTTGAAATGGGCCCCAAAACAGTTATAATTAAAAAAGGAGACCAAGGATCAGAAATTTTTAATAGTAAGGAAAGTTTTTATGTTCCAGCATATCCAGTGAAGTCTGTTGTAGACCCAACTGGAGCAGGAGATTGTTTTGCAGGAGGTCTTGCGGGGTATTTGTCAACTCAAGAACAAATTGATTTTGATTCGTTAAAAAAATCAATGGTTTTTGGTACTGTAGCAGCATCATATTGCGTTGAGAATTTCGGAGTAAAAGGAGTACAGGGTATAAACTTTAATCAAATTGAAAAAAGACTAGAAATATTCAAACCCTATTTACTTTAATTAAACAAGATTATCATATTTTTGTGACAACTAAATACAATGAGTGATCAAATAAACCACGAATGTGGCTTAGCTCTTATTAGATTATTAAAACCTCTTGATTTTTATAAAAAAAAATACGGGTCGTCTACTTACGGCCTGAACAAACTTTATCTAATGCTTGAAAAACAGCATAATCGTGGTCAAGATGGGGCAGGTTTTGCAAGTGTAAAATTGGATGTTAAGCCTGGTAACCGATTTATGCATAGAGAGAGGTCAGCCAGCCAAAATCCAATTCAAGAGATTTTTAAAAATTCTAACACTAGAATCACAGCCCACAAGGATAAAAATCCAAAATGGACAATGGATTCTCTCAAAAAAAATACAGCACATGTTTCTGAGTTGTTTTTGGGCCATGTTAGATATGGTACATTTGGTCAAAACAGCGTTGAAGCAGTACACCCATTTTTAAGACAAAACAATTGGATGCACAGGAATTTAATCGTTGCAGGTAACTTTAACATGACCAACAATAAAGAGCTTTTTAATGATCTGGTCAATTTAGGACAACACCCCAAGGAAATGTCGGACACGGTTACTGTAATGGAAAGGATTGGACATTTTTTAGATGATGCTGTTGCAAAAATTTATAGAAAAGTTAAAAAAGAAGGAGTCTCAAAAATTGAAGCTTCATCAATAATAGGCGAGCAATTAGATCTAATCAAAATTCTAAAAAAAGCATCTAAAGACTGGGACGGTGGCTTTGTAATTGGAGGATTAGTTGGGCATGGCGACGCATTTGTAATCAGAGATCCCGCTGGAATTAGACCTGCATATTATTATAAAGATGATGAGGTCCTTGTTGTTGCATCGGAAAGACCAGTGATAAAAACTGTTTTTAATACACCAGAAGACTCTATTAAAGTTCTGGGACCTGGAAATGGACTGGTTATAAAGAAGTCTGGAAAATTAATAGTTAAAAATATAATTAAGCCTGTAGAAAAAAAATCATGTTCATTTGAAAGAATATATTTCTCAAGAGGGAGCGATATCAAAATTTATAACGAAAGAAAGAAACTTGGCAGATTGGTTTTCCCTCAAATATTAAATGCGGTTAATAATGATTTAAAAAACACAGTTTTCTCATACATACCCAACACAGCCGAGGTTTCTTTTTTTGGCTTAGTTCATGAAGCGCAGGATTATATGAATGAAATAGCCGAGAAAAAAATAATTGATGAGGGAAAAAATATTTCCAGAGAAAAACTAAAAAAGCTTTTATCATACAGACCTAGAATAGAAAAAGTAGCAATTAAAGATGCTAAACTTAGGACTTTTATAACAGACGATTCAAGTAGAGATGAATTAGTTAAACACGTTTATGATGTTACGTATGGATCAATTAAAAAAACAGATAACCTTGTAATAATAGATGATAGCATAGTAAGAGGAACAACCCTCCAAAAAAGTATTATTAAAATGCTTGACAGATTGTCTCCAAAAAACATAATAATAGTTTCTAGCGCTCCTCAAATCAGATACCCTGATTGTTACGGTATAGATATGGCCAGGATGGGTGATTTGATTGCCTTTAGAGCAGCAATACAGCTTATCAAGGATTCAAAACAAGAGTCTATTATTGAAAAAGTATATAAAAAATGCTTGGTAGAAAATAAAAAAGAAGTCGAGAAGATTAAAAATGTTGTAAAAGAAATTTATGACCCGTTTAACGACGAACAAATTAGCTTACAAATATCAAGCATGTTAAAAGAAAAAGACATTAAAGCTGGAGTTCAAGTAATTTATCAATCAATTGATAATCTTCACATCGCCTGTCCGGATGACCTTGGAGATTGGTATTTTTCTGGCAACTATCCAACACCAGGGGGAAATAAAGTTGTAAACCAAGCTTTTATTAACTACTTTGAAGGATCTAATAAAAGAGCATACTAGTCAATAGCAGACTGGTACTTATTAGAAACTGCATCCCAATTTATTACATTAAAAAAAGCATTAACATAATCTGGCCTTCTGTTTTGATAGTTTAAATAATACGCATGTTCCCAAACATCAAGACCTAAAATAGGGGTTCCCCCGCAACCTATACCAGGCATAAGCGGATTATCCTGATTTGCAGATGAACAAACTTCTAAATCTCCATTCGAATGCGCACAAAGCCATGCCCAACCAGAACCAAATCTCGTTCCAGCTGCTGATGAGAATTTGGATTTAAATTCATCAAAAGAACCAAAGCTTTTTTCAATTGCACCAGCCAGATTTCCTGAGGGAGATCCACCTCCATTGGGCGACATAATTTCCCAAAAAAGACAATGATTATAATACCCTCCACCATTATTTCTAACGGCAGAATTATTCATATCCAGGTTTTTTAAGATATCATCAATAGACTTATTTGATAGTTCTGTGCCCTCGATCGCAGCATTTAGTTTGTTAGTATATCCAGCATGATGCTTGCCATGGTGAATTTGCATTGTTCTGGAATCAATATGCGGCTCAAGCGCATCATGATTATAGCTTAGGTCAGGTAATTGGAAACTCATAGTAATTGTTATAAATTAATAGCTCTAAATTAAGTAATTCAGCAAAAACTAAAAAAATTGACCGATAAATTTGAAATTATTGATGCTAGCGCAGGATCTGGTAAAACATTTTCACTTGCAAGCAATGTGATTATCAAGATATTAAGCGGTGATGAGGATTCATATAAAAAAGTACTGGCATTAACGTTTACCAACAATTCTGCCAATGAAATGAAAAAGAGAATTTTAGATGAGCTGAAGCAAATATCGATTGAACCAAGGAAATCTCTAGTTTTTCAAACTTCAGGTTTGAGTAAACTTTTTAGCTTAATTTCAATTAAAAGAAAAGCCAAAAGGATTTTAAATAAAATTTTACATAATTTTTCATTCTTTCAGGTAAGCACCATTGATAAATTTAATCACAGACTTATTCGATCATTTTCTGGGGACTTAGCCCTCTCATATGATTTTGATTTAGTCATTGAAAGAGATGAATTCTCAGATCAATTAATAGACAAATTCTTTAATGATCTAGAAAAAGAGTCTTTTTTATCAGATTTAATTATAAAATATGCTAATGATAAACACCATAACAACAAATCTTGGGATGTAGGCTTTGATTTAAAAAAATTACTTGATATAATTTGGGATGAGAATAATTACAACTTTGTGTCAAAGAAAAAAATGGATAAAGAATCATTTAATGACATGAAAAAAGTATTGCAATCAACGCTAAGTAAAAATTTAAAAACAATACAAAAAATCTCGCTAAATATCGAGGATAAAATATCAAGCATTGACCAATCTTCATTCTCATTTAATGCCCTTCCTAAACTATTAAAACAAATTCAATCATTTGATTTAAAAAATGTCAACACTGATCAGGTTTTAAAAAGATTGGACAACAATACGCTCATAAAAAAAGCCAAATCGAATTCAGAAACAGCTCAGCTAATATCTGAAATTACACCCGATATAATTGAAATAAACTCAATGATTCAAATGCAAAAAACATACTCTAATCTTTATCAAAATTTAACCTTGAATTATTTGATTTATAATATTGTGAATTATTCAAGAAAATTTCAAGATGAGAATAATTTATTGTTGATCTCAGATTTTAACTCACTCATAACAGAAAACATTTCAGATCAACCAGCACCGTTTATTTATGAGAAAATAGGAACTAAGTATAACAATTATTTTGTCGATGAGTTTCAAGACACGTCTGAATTGCAATGGAAAAATTTAATTCCGTTGACCTCTCACGCCTTAACAAACGAAGAAATAAATGATGATGGAGGCAACCTTTTTTTAGTTGGAGACCCAAAACAGTCAATATACAGGTGGAGGGGTGCTAAACCTGAAACTTTCACAAACTTAAAAACTGTCAACCCTTTTTACATAAAACCTAAAACAAACAAACTTGGAACTAACTATAGAAGTTTCAGCAACATTGTTGATTTTAACAATCAGTTTTTTACATATAATTCGAAATTGTTAAATATCGAAGAAATTGATAGTATTTATGGAAAGCTTGATCAAAACTTTTTAAAAAAGAAAACAGGGGGGCACATTTCCATTAATTTTATCAACCCAGAAAACAAAGATTACAATGAAAGATCTGCAGAAAAGGTATTAGAAATTATTAAGCAGAAGGAAAAACAAGGCTTTAATTTGAGTGATATAGCCATTTTATGTAGAACGAATAAAGAATGTAATTTAATATCTGCCTCATTGATCGATAACAATATCAAAGTTAACTCTGAGGAGTTGTTGGCCTTGTCTGAGTCAAAAGAAGTTCTTTTTTTAATTGATGTTATAAGGCTAATTCTAAATAAGAATGATTTAAATGCAAAGAAAAATATACTAAAGTTTATTAGTGTAAAACAGGGAAAAAACAACAAATATGAGTTTATTAAAAAAGAAATGCAACTCCCTGTCTCAAAGATCTTTGAGAAACTATTAAATATTAATTATCAAAGACTATCTAGTTTAGACCTTTACTCAGCTTGTGAAAAAACAATATCATCTGTAAGTTTTTTAGAGGATGCTAAAATGCAAGTCTCTTTTTTATTGGATGAAATCTATAATTTCTCTTTTAGTAAAAATTCATTCTTACAATCATTTGTAGACTATTGGGATATAAAAAAAGAGAAATTAAAAGTCAACTTAATAGAGGAAACTAATGCTGTAAAGGTTTTAACTATCCACAAATCAAAAGGACTGGAATTTCCAATTGTTATTTTACCCTATTTTGATTTTAAGTTAAAAAAACCAGATGAAAATATTTGGGTCAATTTCTCAGAAAAAGAAATAAACGGGAACTTCCTAGTTAAATACAATGAAAGTTTGAGGTTTTTCAGCGATAGTATGAATCAAAGAATGAAACTATATGATCATCAAATGAAACTAGATAATTTAAACGTTATGTACGTTTCATTAACTCGAAGCATCCTAGAAAACCACATAATATGTGAGGAAAAAGAATTAAACGAAGATAGCTCAGGCGGATTATTAAAATCATACGTTACTAAAAGTTTTTCTCAAGAAAAAACATTTTACAAAATTGGAAAATCTGTATATAAACCAGAGATATCATCTAAGAAATTAAAAAAACTCAAATTAATAGACCTAAAAAGTGATAAAAATCATAATAGTTTAAACAAATACTATAATTCGGATAAAAGGTTAAGCTCAAATTTTGGCAACATATTTCACAATATAATGTCAGAAATAGAGTACAAACACCATTCAGATTATGTAATAAACGATTATTTCAACAGAGGAATAATTAACAAAAAAGAAAAAAACCAAATAAAAAATAGCGTGGATTTAATTACTAACCACGTCTGTTTACAAAGGTTTTTTTCAAAGAAAAACATTGTATATAATGAAAGAGAAGTTTTTATTCCCCCGGACAAGGTAATTGTTCCGGATAAAGCTGTTTTTACATCAAAAAAAGACATTTTTATTTTAGATTATAAAACAGGGAAAAGAAGCAAAGCTCATCAAAATCAGATTAAAACCTATATTGATGCATTAAATAATGCAAGCTACAGAGTAAAAGGAGCGTTTTTGGTTTATGTATCAAACAAAATAGATGTGTTAGAAATTAGTATTTAGTCTGTATTTTAAACACTTACAGAACCCCACTACATCTGTATAAAAACAAAATAAATAGAGATATTTTCATGAAAATCATTAAGTTTGTGCTTAGATCAAACAATAATTTATACTAACATGAAAAACTTTGTGAAAATATTTTTTGTTTTTGCTCTTGTATTCTTAACTACCCAAAGTTGGGCTCAAGACAAAGACAACCCATGGCAATTTAGCTTTGGTGTTAGTGCATTGAATTTTAACGGAACGAATTACCCAAGTGACAAACCTAACCTAGATTTAGGGTCTGATTTGTTCAACGAGTATTTCAATGTAACTGACCATTGGAACGTACAGTCCTCACTAAGTACAGTAACATTAACTAGATATGCTGAAAACGGATATTCTTTTGGATTAAGAGCCTCAATAAACAAGTTTTCAAAGCTTGGGGATAGTCCTAGAATTACACCTAAAACAATGATTAGCGCTGATCTAATGATTACAAAATCATTGAGCGGCCTCACGTTTTGTAATATAGAGCCCTATTTAGAAGTAGGTGCTGGTCAATCTTTTGTGGGTAATAATAAAGATTATCACTTAAACGCTGGTGCTGGTTTATCATATTCAGTAAGTAAAAAAGTGCACTTGAAATTTAATACGATTTATCGTCATAATTACAAAAACAATGGATTTGTAAGTTATGCCCCAAACATTATCCCTCACTTTCAACACAATCTTTCCGTTGCTGTAAACTTCGGAGGAAAAGATACTGATAGGGATGGGGTTTATGATAGACATGATGATTGCCCATCAGTTGCAGGGTTACCTGAATTTAATGGTTGTCCTGATGATGATGGCGATGGAATTGAAAACAGTAAAGATGCTTGTCCTAATGCTGCTGGATTATTAGAATTTAATGGTTGTCCAGATTCAGACGGCGACGGTGTTGCTGATCCGAACGATGCTTGTCCTGATGTTGCAGGTTTAGCTAAATTTAAAGGATGCCCTGACTCTGACGGCGATGGCATTGAAGACGGCAAAGATGCTTGTCCTAATGCTGCTGGGCCTAGAAAGTTCAACGGTTGCCCAGACTCTGATGGCGATGGAATAGCAGATCCACAAGATAAGTGTCCAAACGAAGCTGGACCAGCTGACAATGCTGGATGTCCAAACCCAACTGCTGAAGCAATTGAAAAGCTTAATGAATTAGGAGCTGTAGTTCAGTTTGAATTTAATAAATCTGACCTTAGAGATGACGCTGTTGAGTTGCTACTAAGTGTTTATGAAATTATGTCTAAATATGGAAATACAAACTTCTCTATTGAAGGCCATACAGACACTTCTGGACCTAAAGCATTTAACAAGAAGCTATCTTTAGAGAGAGCTGAAAAAGTAAAATCTCATTTAGTTAGTAAGGGAGTAGATGGAGATAGATTATCTACTGAAGGTTATGGAGAAGAGAACCCTAAAGAGTCTAACGCTACAAGAAAAGGTAGAATAGCTAATAGAAGAGTTGAATTTAAGGTAGTTGAGTAAGCCCTTAAATTAATTTTAAATGAATAAAGCGCCTAATAACTTAGGCGCTTTTTTTATTTTTAATAGGATGAAAATTTTTTTCGAAACTGTTCTTGATGAAGTATATAAAAATTTAGATTTAGAAAAAACCTATTTCGTAATACCTAACCAAAGGTCAAAAATATTCTTAAAAAAAGAGATTTTAAAAAAAATTTCATCACCTTCAATATCTCCCCAGATTTTTAGTATTGATGATTTTATCGAGAAAATTGCGGACATAAAAGAGTCTCCACGAACCAATCAACTTTTTTATTTGTATGAAAGCTATATGATGGTTTCTAGTAAAAAAGACTTTGAATCATATACATTATTTAGAAATTGGGCAAATACCTTATTAAACGACATAAATGATGTTGACATGGGAATGGCAGATGATACAAGTGTTTATAAAGACCTATATGAAATTCACAAACTAGAAGCTATTACTAATCAAGAAACTGAAAAAAAACTTGCTTTTTGGGGCATGATTCCAAAAATTGTAGAAAATTTCAAATCAAGATTAATTGAAAACAATTTAGCATCTAAAGGTTTGTGTCATGTTTATGCTAAAGAAAACATTGAAATATTTTCAGATGCAAACAAAGAATATTCATTTATATTTCTGGGTTTAAATTCATTATCAAACACCGAACAGTATATTATAAATCATGTTTTAGAAAATAATAAAGCTGAAATATTCTGGGACTGCGATGATTCATTTATAGAAAATCCCGAACATGAAGCGGGGTATTTTTTTAGAAAATATATATCCGACTGGGATTATTTTAAAACAAAGAAGTTTAAATGGTCAAAAAAACTTATATCAAGCAGAAAGAATATTTCTATTTATGAAACAACAAAACAAATTGCTCAAATAAAAACTGCAGCAAACTTAATTCATGAAATTTCCAAGAAAAAATCAAAAGACAAAACTGCAATAATTTTACCTAATCAGGAGTTGTTAATACCGCTTACTAGTTCACTACCAGAATCAATTGAAAAAGTAAGCATCTCGATTTCAAATTCTGTAATTAACATGCAGCTTTCAAAATTTGCAACAAATTTTTTTGAAATGTATTCAAGAAAACAAAGCAATAGCTTTTATTACAAAGACATCTTAAATACTTTGTCAAACACTTATTTGCTTAGATCAAACCCCGCTAAAACGCATCTATATGAGTCCATTAAATCCAATATTATAAATAAAAATATGGTTTACGTGAGCTCAAAATATTTACTAGAAGTGTTGAATAATGATATGTCTAAAAAACTTTTTAATTGTACAGAGCTTACCATCCTAGACACTTTATATGATTATATTGATATTTTTGAGTCTAACATTGATGAAAGTGTTTTTATAGAGCAGACAACTAAAATTAAAAACACTCTTCAAATTATTAAGAATTTCAATTCAAAGTATAAGTTTACGATAAGCTTTAATTCACTTAAAGATTTTTTTAACGACATAATTAAGAATCAAAGCATTAGTTTTTATGGTGATCCAACTCATAGCTTTCATGTTATGGGCCTATTAGAGTCTAGAGGCATGGACTTTCATAACGTTATTATATGTTCAGCAAACGAAGGAGTTTTACCCTCGAATAATTTTCATGGTTCACTGATCCCTTTTGACCTCAGAAAGAAATATAATCTTACAACTATAATTGAAGATGATGCAAGGACTAGCTATGATTTTTATCATCTACTACTAAGAGCATCTAATATTCATTTAATTTATAATTCAGTTTCAGAAGGCATAGATACTGGCGAAAAAAGTAGATATATTCAACAATTAGAGCTTTTAGAAAACCAAAATCATAATATAAAACAAATCATTTCTCACTACCCATTTAGCTCAACTCAAAGCATTCCGGAAGTTTTTGAAAAAACAGAGGCTTTAATTTCTAGATTAAAAGAAATTGCTGAAATTGGATTTTCACCATCTTCATTAAATAGATATATCGACAATCCAATCAGCTTTTTTGATGAATATGTAATAGGGGTTAAGTCTAATGAAGAGGTTAATGAGTTTCCTGAAGCAAGAGGAATAGGGATTATTTTTCACAACACCATGGAAGCCATTTATAAACCATTTACAGGTATGGAGGTTGATGTAAAAAAACTAAAAATTAGCTTAAATAAAGTCGATAAATTATTGGATTATGAATTTATTCAAGAGTATGGTAAAAATTATGACAGAGGAAAAAATATGATTATTTATAAAGTACTTAAGAATACAATTAAAAAATTAATCCAAACAGATATTGATAAAATCAATAATGGGATTAAACTAAAAATAATAGACATAGAGTCTAAGCTTGAAGTAAACCTGGTAACAGAAAAAACAAAAATTAAGTATAAACTTAAAGGCACAGTTGACAGAATACAGAGTGAAAATGGGGACATAAAAATTATTGATTACAAGACAGGCTCATTCGAACCATACAAATTATCATTTGGCAGTTATCAAGATTTAATTGATAAAAAAAAGAAAGAGGCATTTCAACTTTTATGTTATTGCTTGATGTATAGTCTTAACAATAAAAAATCAAAAAATTTAAACGCCGGTATAATTTCTTTTAAAAACCTTAACTCAGGTTTGATCAGTTTGAAAAAATCAAAAACTGAAAATTATAACAAAGATGAGCTAGATGAATTTAAGATGGTTTTGGATAATGTTGTTGAGGAAATTTTTGACACCAATCTGAGTTTTTCTGAAAATTAAGCTAAAACATTAATTTACTTCATAATTTCCTTAATAATGTTAAATTTGCGATGATTTCTTTTTAAGAATCACGGTCCTATAGCTCAGTTGGTTAGAGTAGATGACTCATAATCATTTGGTCCCTGGTTCGAGCCCAGGTGGGACCACCCTTAAACCCTTTAAGTCTTTGATTTAGAGGGTTTTTGTTTTTTAGACCAGTTATTCCGAACCTATTTCCGAACCTAAAACAGGGTTGTGGTTAAAAAACTTAATTCCTTAAAGATTTAGTGTTCAGATTAACCTTATACATTTGATATGTTTGAATAACTGAAACAAGATTGTTAAACCTAATTAAAGATTGAACACTATTTAATTCTCTAGTTATTGATGAGTTTAATTTTTTAAAAGATTTTTGAGTAACATAAGTTAAATTAGAAATTTGACTTACAATATTTTTTTCCATCTTTTCTATTGAATATATTAAATTATGTATTCCATCTCCAATATCTTGGAGTTTATCAGACACTTCATTTTCCCAATTTGAATTGAATATGTTTAATTTATCAAAACATTCATATATTTCATAGAATGTGATATAGTCATCCTCAACCAAAGAGGTTACCATACTTAGTGAGTGTAGTAAAAACAATTCATATACATGAATTTGGTCTTTTAATAACTCTGAATATTCCTCTAATTGAGATATTTCTGAAACATCATTAAAAGAATTGAAAATTTTTTGAATGTTTTCTCTCTTAGTATTTAAATAATTAGAAAGTTTTACAAACTCTTGAATATGTTTTTTGTCCTCCTTGATGATTTTTTTCTGGTGTTTTTTAACAATTTTCATAAAGTCATCACCACCATCTAAAACATCAACTATTCCATTACTATCTTTATCAAAATATTTCAGTAATGGAACTCTTTTATTATCAATAGTTTTTTCCTTAAAATTTTTCAAATCATTAAAGAGTTCAGTTAATAATTTTAACTCATAATCTTTTAAAACTATATCTAATCTAGAATCAGAATTTTTTTGTTGAATTACTAATCTATTTTTTTCAGTTCCCTTAACTAAATAAATTTTGTCATTAGTAAAATAAAAATGTCTTCCACCTACATTACTGAATGTATAGTTTTCGTTATATTTTTTTTCATATTCTTCTTGAGTATTAATTATTTCAGTATTATCAATAAAGTATTGTATATCTCTTAATTTCCATCCATATTTGTTAGTAACACCGTCTTCTTCAAATGTTACTTCTCTCAACGTCCTACTCCCCCCTCTTATATCTTTAAACAATTCTTTATAATAAGAATCATCAATAAAAATAATTTCTATTTTGTCTGGAAACACACAGAATACAATACCACATTCTAATCCAAACCGATAAGTACATTTCTCCCAATAATTTCCACCTAAATATCCATCATTATAAAATATTGATATTCTAAACTTCTTATTTGTCTGAAACCAACCACTAACTTTCTTTAGAATATCTTTTTCATTTAGAATCCAACTTTCATTTTTATATTTATTGTAAATGTTTTCTAAGATTTTTAAATGGTTTTTTAACATATTACTAAAGTAATATTTTTTAATAGAATTTATTTTGGTCCCTAAGGTACTTGAACCATGGTTTAGGTTTAAAAACCTAATATTTTAACTAGGTTCGGAACACTAACCAAAAAGGTTCGGAATGCGAACCTAATACTATTTAATAAACCGTAATACCACCTCTATGATAAAGTTCTAGTGACTCACTTTCTTTAGGTTCAGTTCTAATTTCTTCGTATTTAATTTCACCTGTAACCTTGTTAAATATTAAACCCCTTGTATCATCTAGGTCATAGAATTCGTAAATAGGTGTAGTGTTTGTGTTTTCTCTAGTTGTGGTCCCAGTTAGTACAAATAGTAGTAAAACACCACATATTCCAGTAAGAATCCCTGTTGTAAAGTTTTTTTGGATTTTCATTTTTTTAAATTTTAAAGTTGATTAATTGTAATTTACAAAATTAGTATGAATGGTAGTTTTTTCATCACATACAGGTATTTAAATCTTTGACATTTTTTAAACCGTTAAGTCCAGCATTTCTGATTTTTTTTAAACTCTCAGTGTCGGTCGATATATTCTTGTCAGATTCTTTGGGGTCTGGGTAAAGTTCTATTGTTTTTTCTAATGCAAAAATACAGTAGCATCTAGCTTGCTGGTTAGTTGCCTTGTTACCTGTTTTTTCTGAAGCTTCTAGATAATTTATCATACAAGACCTCATAAAATTAACCTTGTTTTCAGGTGTCCATTTTTGTGAACAAGAAACAAGTGGAATAAATAGTAATAGTAGAATGAGTTTTTTCATTTATATAAATATAATTGAAAAAAGATAGAGTATTCAATTTACATTATCGGCTCGAGTTTAATTTCAATTCTGTCGCCATCATTGGTTTCAATGCGTATTAAAAAAACATCTCCTTCAGAGCGCTGATAACTGAGACTGCGATGAGCGCCATCACTAACTCCTTTGAAGGCTAAATATCTATCTCCCACTTCAGTTAGTTCAAATTTATGAATTCGAGAATAAGTTGCGCTTATATTTTCTGGTTCTAGCGAATTGTTAAAGATTTGTAGATTTAATTCTAGACTGCCATTAATTTCCCTTATATGAATGATTTCAACAAATCTTGTATCTGATTCTTTTGTAGAGCGAACTAAAGCAGTAATAGTCCCAGAGCGAGGAGGTAACCATGTTTGTTCTAAGATTCCTCCATCATGCGAACCCTCTCTTTGACCTGTTAACCAATCCAGTTGATATACTGATGTAGTAGAACTTTCCTCTCCACTAACGGTACTGTTTTCTTCAATTCTTGATGCAGAGTAGTCACATGAAAAAACAAATGCCATAATAAATAAGAGTATTGATAATTTTTTCATATACTGTAAATTTATACATATTGATTAACTAAATAAACTTTCAATTAGCAATCACAAATAGATGTCTTTTTGTAAAAGGGATAAATTTTAAAACCTAGCATGAACTCAATATGATTTAGTTCATCTTTTTTAAATAACATATTGGATATATTATCAATTGAAAAATATACAGGCCCAACCCTTGATGATATCCCAAGCATGAGTTTTTTGTATTCATACAGGGTTGAGCTTAAAATCAAAGAATACGCTTTCTTTTCAACCCTCAAGCTGGAGTTCAATAAATTTGGCCTTAACAGCGCATTATCTGCAATCTTTACTCTGTTGATTAAAGTTGTATTAAAATAAAATGAGCCCCAAAAGTTATAATCAAATTGAATGCTCATAGCTAGAGGCGTATATAGTGTGAATGAATTTTTCTTAAAAGATTTATTTCTATCACCATACACCCTTTCAGACATGCCTTTATAATTTGTTACATCACCAATATCTAGCTCTCTAGGACCTATTATATCGTAAACATGCACTTCACTTAATTTGTTAAAACTCAAAAAACCTAAGTCTAAAACAGAAACACCTAACTTATACAAATAGGAGTGATTGTCTTTCACATCGCCTTTTTTCTTGTAAATACTATAACCCAAATCCAATCCAAATCCAACCCCTCTTTTTATAAAAGGATTGTCAGCATTGCCAACAAAATACCTTGACTCCGATCTAAAGTCATTAAAAAACAACATCGTTTCTACATCCTTATAAATCATTTTTGTTGGGCTTTCTTGTTGAAAGTGAGTAGAATTATAAGAGATATTAGTTTTGAAATTTAACCCGAACGACTCTTTAAAAGAGTTGCTGTTTTCAGTTGTAAAAGAATAATTTAATTTGATTTCAGTCCAATTTGCTGCATTAAGTATTGAATTAGTTTGATCAAATAAAATTTCATTTCCAAAATTTTCTTTTCTAAAATTATCGTAGTTATATCCAGAATTAAGTGCCAAACTAGAAATGTGTAATCTTTGGCTAATACCTAATCCATATGTAAATATTTTTGAGGGTTTATAAACTTTAAAAATATATGAAGGACCATTAAATTGAACAGATGATAAAATTGAATATGGCTTATTGCTTTTATTTAGATTAATTGTTAAATCATCTACAGCTTCATCTTTAAACGGGTTAGTAACTTTTATATCTGAAAAAACATCTTCCAAATCTAAATAAGATGAATTTTTTATAAAACCATAGTCAGTTTCGAATTGAAGGTCAATACCAAAAAGATTTATTTCTTGATCAATTGGGGAGTTTAAAAAAGATGTAGGGTTAATGCTTATACCATTAAAGCCCGAATACCTTTCAGAAACAATTCCAATATGCGACTGAGAATAACATGAAAAGGCAATAAAAAGGATTAAAACTCTTAACATGTATTAATTTAAAATATTATTCAATAAATTATAACTTTACGCAAATAAAGGAATAAACTATGAAAAAACTTATATTAATTTCAGGATTAATTCTAATGATTTCCTGTCAAGAAAAATCTAAATTAGACCCTAATGTCAATCCTTTTTTCCAGGATTGGACTACGCCCTATGAAGTTCCCCCATTTATGGATATTAAGAACGAGGATTATATGCCCGCTTTTAAAAAGGGGATGGAAGAAAATCTTGCAGAGATAGAAGTTATCATAAAAAATGCTGAAGCCCCAACTTTTGCTAATACAATTGAAGAGCTAGAAAGAACTGGTAAATTATTAAGCAAGGTTCAACGTGTATTTTCAAATTTAGCTAGCTCTAATACCAACCCTAAATTACAAGAGTTGCAAAGGGAGTTAAGCCCAATGCTTTCTGCTCATTATGATAAAATTGTACTTAACGAAGACTTGTTCAACAGAGTTGAAGAAATATGGAATAATAGAGAAAATACAGATTTAACCAAAGAACAGCAAAAGCTTTTGAAAGACACTAGAAAACAGTTTGTCAGAAGTGGAGCCTTATTAAATGATTCACAGAAAAAGCAAATTACTGAGATAAATTCAAAGCTTTCTGAGCTATCAACTGAGTTTGGACAAAATCTACTTGCTGAAACAAATGGATTTGAATTAATTTTAAACAAATCAGATTTAGATGGTTTATCAGATGCTGTGGTCTCCGCAGCTTCAGAAGCAGCATCACAAAAAATGGATCAAGCTGAATCTGAAGAGGAAAAAGAAAAATACAAAGATAAATATGTGTTCACACCTCATCGTACAAGCATGTACCCTTTTTTGACAGAGTCAACAAGAAGAGATTTAAGAGAGGAACTGTACAACTCTTATGTAATGAGAGGTGATAATGGCAATGAAACTGACAATAATGATATTGCTGCTCAAATGGCTAAACTAAGAGCTGAAAGAGCAAATATTATGGGGCATAAAACTCATGCAGACTTTATTTTAGAGGAGAATATGCTTAAGACACCGGATGAAGTTTATGATTTATTAATTCAGCTTTGGAAACCTGCTTTAAAAAGAGCTAAGGTTGAGGTTGCTGATATGCAGGCTGTTGCTGATTTAGAAGGCAAGGATTTTAAAATAGCTGCTTGGGATTGGTGGCACTATTCTGAAAAAGTTAGAAAGGAAAAGTATGATTTAGATGAAGCAGCTATAAGGCCATACTTGTCTTTAGACAATGTAATTCAAGGTGTTTTTAACACTACCAATAAATTATGGGGCTTAAACTTTAGAGAGATTTTTGATATTGATTCATATCATCCTGACGCTCGTATATGGGAAGTGACAGATAAAGATGGCAGCCACTTAGCCATTTTTATTGGAGATTATTTTACTAGATCGAACAAACGAGGTGGAGCATGGATGAGCAGCTTTAAAGGTCAATCAAATTTGGATGGAAGACAACGACCAATAGTTGTAAATGTGTGTAATTTCCCAGCTCCTGTTGGTGATAATCCATCGCTATTAAGTTTTGAAAATGCTATTACTTTATTTCATGAATTTGGCCATGCGATGCATGGTATTTTAACAGATGTCACTTATGGAAGCATGGCAGGTACATCCGGCCCAAGAGATTTTATTGAACTACCATCACAATTGTTAGAGCATTGGGTGAGTGAACCTGAAGTTTTAAAATCATTTGCCACACATTATGAAACAGGTGAAACAATCCCTGATGAACTAATTGAGAAGCTATTAAAAGCTGGTAAGTTTAACCAAGGATTTATCAATACAGAGTACCTGGCGGCATCGTTACTAGATATGGATTGGCACACTATGTCCGAAGTTGATGCTCAAAAAATTTCAAATAATTTTGAAAAAAATTCTATGAATAAAATAGGCTTAATTGATGAAATAGCCCCTAGATACAGAAGCACATATTTTGCTCACATTTTTTCTGGTGGATACTCATCTGGATATTATAGCTATGTTCATGCAGCTGTTCTTGATTCCGATGCTTTTGAAGCATTTAAGGAAGTTGGGAATGTTTTTGACCCTGAACTCTCATCAAAACTTAGAAAAGAAATTTATGAAAAAGGATCAACGGAGGAAGCTATGGATCTATATGTAAACTTTAGAGGTCGTAAGCCAATTATAGAACCCTTATTGAAAATTAGAGGTTTGGACGGCTCGTCTGATTAGCAATAGTATTTATGGGTTTAGCCAAGAAAATCCTCTTTTTTGGGTTGTTTTTTATAAGCTTTTCATCATATTCTCACAACCCTGAAAAACTTGTTATTTCTGAGATTGAGCGTGGACAACTGAATTTCGAAAATGAGACGATAGCCGCTGAATATGGAGCAGCACTTAAAAGACAAAGAATTCGAAGACTTTCTGCGATGTCTTGGTCTAAGAAGATGTATATTTTTATAAAAGCTGGTTTTGAGCATATTATACCTGAAGGCATTGATCACATACTTTTTGTATTGGGACTGTTTTTTTCTACTCTAAAACTCCGATCTTTAATATTACAAGTAACCGCATTTACTTTTGCTCATAGTATTACATTAGCTCTAGCCGCTCTAGGTTTTGTCAAACTACAATTATCCGTTGTAGAACCATTGATATTTTTATCAATTGTTTGGGTTGCAGTCGAAAATACACTCTTTGAGAAAACTACTAAATGGAGACCATTTGTTGTTTTTAGTTTTGGACTTCTTCATGGTCTTGGATTTGCGACTTTACTAACTCAGTATGGATTACCAAAAGACAATTTTATTTCTTTGCTGCTAGCATTTAATGTTGGAGTTGAATTTGGTCAATTATCAGTTTTATTAATGGCCTTTATTTTAGTTCGTATCATTTTTATGAAAACTAAATATAAAAACCAATTGAAAATTCCAGCTTCAGTTTTAATTGGTTTAACTGGCCTCTATTGGTTTATTGAAAGTCTTATTTGATACTGTAAAAATTATTCATTAATACATTCTTTTTTCTTTTGGCACCTTATTTGTAAATGTTAGAGAACTATGAAAAATTTAAAAATAATATTTACCCTAAGTCTTTTAGTATTCATGTATGCATGTTCACCAAGTGACGAGGAAATTGATAATTCACCTATTACAATATATGATCGTATTGAAGCGAGTCCAAACTATAGTATTTTAAATTATGCTTTACAAAAAACCGGGCTCTCAGGTGTTCTTGACGGAACAGATGTGTACACATTATTTGCCCCATCTGATATGGTAATGTCTAGTTTTCTAAATGAAAATGGATTTTCATCAGTTGATGATGTGCCTGTTGAAGTTTTAAAAAATATTTTATTAAATCATGTTGTAGCTGAACAGCTAAGATACAGCAGGTTTAAAACTGGATATAAAAATACTGCAGCTGTGAGTGAGGCAAATGGCAAGCCATTATCTATTCATATTGAACAAATAAATATGAGAGTAACTATAAACGGTGAGTCTAGGATTACTAGAGGGAATATTATGGCATCAAATGGTATAATTCATGTAATAAACAAAGTAATTCCTTTACCATCTCTTGTAACATTTGTAAAAGCGGATCAAAACTTAGGAGGTTTATTTCAGGCATTAACAAGAAGCGATTTAACAACTGATTTTGTGTCAATTTTAAGCACAGCGCCAAGTAAATCACCAGCTCCATTCACTGTTTTTGCACCTACATCGCAAGCTTTTACCGACCTTCTTGCTGAGCTAGGCATCCAAAGGTTAACATCTATTGACGAGCCAACTTTAAGCTCAACTTTAACATATCACGTAATAGCTGAAACTAATGCTCTCTCAACAGATCTTTCAGATAATTTACAGTTAAACACTTTGGGAGGCCCAGTTACTGCTAATGTTACTGGAGGAGCAACAATTACAGATGGTAATAATAGAGTAAGTAAAATAGTTCAAGTTGATATTCAAGCAAATAATGGAGTAATTCATCTAATTGATAAAGTTATTTTACCCAATTAAAATTTTAATTATTTAGTTAACAACAAAAAAGGGAATGGTATTTTAACCATTCCCTTTTTTCGTTAAATTTAATATTAAATCCAAAACTTGAAAAATGAAAAAAATTACCATAATTCTTTCTTTATTTTTAATAATAAGCTGTCAAGACCAACCTGAAAACAAAAATCCAATAGCAAAATTTCAACAAAATTTAGTTGATCAGGGTATAACGGGTTCAAATGTAACTCAGGTATTTCAAGACGGAAAAGTAATCTATAGCAATATTGTTAATTCTGGAGCTTTAGGAGATAAAGACATAAATGATAACACAATATTTCCAATATGGTCCATGTCTAAAACAGTGACAACTGTTGCAATGATGATTCTGCTAGACGAGGGAAAGTATGATTTAAATGATAATGTAGCAGATTACTTGCCAGAATACGAAAATATTAATTGTAAAGGTCCTGATGGAGTATATCCATGTGAAAAAAAATTAAAAATAATTCATTTACTAACACACAGATCAGGTTATACATACTATGCCAATAGTGGAGCAAACTGGGTATCAACTCTTCATACGGATTTGTATCCTGCTTATACCAATACAGTCAGATTTGATAATCTGGATGATTATTCAAAAGCAGTGGCAAAAATACCTTTAGATTTTGAGCCAGGGCTTATGTATACTTATGGACTTAATCAGGCTATTTTGGGTCGATTAATTGAGGTCATCAGCGATCAAAGTTTTTATTCTTTTTTAAAAGATAAAATCTTTGATAAATTAGGAATGGACGACACAAAATTTCATTTAACAACAAATGATAGAGAAAGATTTCAACCTCTAAGGGTTAATATAAAAGCTAATACAGCTTTTAATAATTCCGATTTTCATTTGGAAGGATACACAGCCGCTTTGGATGGATACACTTACAATGAGAACAACAAGGCTCATTTTGGTGGTGAAGGCCTAGTCTCAACTATGTCAGATTTTGCAAAATTCTGTGAAATGCTTGTTAACAACGGAGTTTACAAAGATCAACGTATTATTTCTAAGGATGGTATTGAGATAATGACTGCTAAATACTCAAATGGATATCCTGATCCTAGTGAACCAAATGTTTTCCCATTGGAAGGCTATGCGTATGGATTTACATTTAATGTCTTAGAAGACAGTGACGCATGGGGGTCAGGAGCACCAAGCGGAATATATGGCTGGTCTGGCTATCACAACACTTGGTTTTGGATTGACCCTACTAATAAATTGTATGCATTATTTATGTCAAATTCAATTGAGCCAGATTTTAGTATTTTGAAAAATTTTCAAACAGCAACTTATAATTTTATAAAATGAAAAAACCATTACTTATAATAATATTATTTTTTATAATCTCTTGTCAAAATAATTTTGAAAAGGATGTTTTAAACATAGTTAAATCCACTGAAATACCAGCTGTTGTTATGGGCAAAATTAATAAGGATGGTAGTATGGATTTCTTTTCAAATGGCCCATCAAGGTGGGATAGAAATGACACGATTAAAGAGAAAAATATTTTTAGTATTGCATCCATGACTAAAGCATTAGGATCAGTTGCTGCGCTCCAGCTTGTTGAGCAAGGAAAAATAACCCTTGATGAGCCTCTTGATGAATATTTGCCAAATATGTCATCAATAAAAATATTAACACAAGACAATAAAATTATAGACCCCATAAATAGTATTACACTTAGACATCTTTTGACTCATACTGCTGGCTTTGGATATTGGTTTACTAGTAAACAACTTTCAGATTGGGGTAACTTAAAAAAGGAAATAGGATGGACTGAAAATTACGAACCTAGGTTATTTGAGTCGGGAACATCTTATATGTATGGGACTAATATCGACTGGGTTGGAAGATTAGTAGAGAAAATTTCTGGAATGAATTTGGAGGATTATTTGAGAAAATATGTCACAGGGCCATTAGAAATGAACAGCACCTGGTTTAATGTTCCGGAAAACCTTGAGGATCTGATTGTTACCTCATCCTACAGAGATAAAAATACAGGGAAGTTGGTTAAGAATAAATATCAAAAAAGAAATAAACGAACAAGCTTTAATGCTGGAGGTGGTATTTTAAGTTCACCAGAAGATTACGGGAAATTTTTAGTCTGTATGCTTAATAAAGGTAAATATAAAGGGATAAGAATTTTAAAAGATGAGACGTTTGAATTAATGAATTCACCTCAGTTGGACGAATTTAAAACAACCCACAGGCATGTCCCTGTAAGTAATGTTGACACTAAAGCTAGGGGTGACAAGGATAATTTTTTTGACAGCCATGATAATTGGACTTTAGCTTGGGCATATGAAGAAAATTCTATTTCTAGACCCTATGGAACAGCATATTGGGCGGGATTTTTTAACACATACTTTACTATTGATTTTAAAAATGAATTTGCATTAGTTTACATGACACAAATTTTACCATTTAATGATATTGAGTCATACAACCTTTTCACATCATTCGAAAGATTAGTCTATGAAAATTTAGATTAAATATTTTTTTTTCGATAAAAATAAATTGACAAGCAATATACAATAGGCGTCATTATCACCCAGCTAGATTGTGACTGAAGTGTTATTGGATTACCAGCTATATTAAAAAGAACTGGATTATACCAAGATCCTAATGGCTGTAGAGGAGCCCATGATAAATCACCATTAGACCCTAACTGAAGATGATAAAAGAAGGCTTCTACATATATATTTTGAGCTATAAACCAAATAAATAAAATAAAAAAAGCTCCCCATTTCCAAGTTAAAAATGGTGAAGGTTTATTTATATAAAATCTTTTAACTAAAAATATTCCAATCCATATAATTAGAACATCTGCTAATGAATTTAATAGCCAGTTCAAATTTTGAGGTATTGCACAAGAAAGTGCAACACTTCTTCTTTCATCTACTGGCAACCCGCCAGCTATGCCATACGTTAACCAAATTTCCCAACCAATAGCAACTATAATAAACGAATAGATTAATACTCTTGATGTTGAGTATGAAACTTTATTGTTTAATATATAGTATGTTGCTAAAATTAGTGGAATTGATGCAGCTAGATATAGCCGAATAATAAGCCAGAACTCAAAAGCGTTTAAGTTACAGAAGCTGTAAGAGTCTGACATAATTGAGTTTAATTTACTAATATAATTTCATAACTTAAAAGAGTGAAAAAAATTTCAAGATCAGACTTTCTTAAAATTTCAGGGCTCTCATTTGGGGGTATACTTATGCTTCCTCACCACTCATGTTCCGGTATTTCTAATAAAAAACTTACAATAAATGGTACTAATAATTATCAAATTGTAATACCAGCTAATGCCAGTAAAATAGAGGAGGAGGCCTCCCTTCAGCTTAAAAAACATCTATTGCTACTATCGAAACAAGCTCCTAATGTTGTCAAGGAAAATGAATATAATGGGAAAAATGGGATTTTTATCGGGCAGACTAACCATGCAAAAAAGAATAATGTTTCTGCTGATGCTTTGGAAGAGGACGGATATGTTTTCAAAAATATTGGAGATGATTTTTTAATTCAGGGAGGTTCAGAAAAGGGATTGATTTTTGGAATCTACTCACTTTTAGAATCCTTTGGATTTAGAAAATATGCTGCAGATGATCCATTAGATATTCCAAGTACAATCAATTTTGAATTACCAAATGATATTACAAAAATTCCTAAAATAAATTATAGAACTACTAACTATTATGAAGGAAGAGATTCAGAGTATGCGGATTGGAACAAACTTTCATCAAGAGATTCTTGGGGTTTATTTGTTCACACTTTCGAAGTTCTTGTTCCGCCAGAAAAATATGGTAAAAGCAATCCGGAGTATTATTCATTAATAGACGGAGAAAGGAATGTAGTCACACAGCTTTGTCTCACAAACCCCGACATGTTTGATGTTTTAGTTAATGATTTACGAAAAAGAATAAATGAAAATCCAAAAGCAAAGTACTGGTCTGTTAGCCAGAATGATAATGATAAGTATTGTCAATGTGGACCTTGTACAAAGCTTAATAAAAAATACGGTAATGTACCAAGCGGTTCTATAGTCTGGTTTACTAATAAAGTTGCAAGAGAATTTCCTGATAAAATTATTTCCACACTAGCATATTGGTATACTAGAGTTGCTCCTAAAAATATCGAGATTGAACCCAACGTAAATATCATGCTTTGTAACATTGAAAGCACAAGAGAAAAACCTGTTTTTGATACAGATCCTGCTTTTACAAAAGATTTACAAGACTGGGGAAAAATGAGCAAAGACATTTTAATTTGGGACTATAATATTCAGTTTGCAAACCCAATAAGTCCATTTCCTAATCTGCATACAATAGGCCCGAATATTAAGTTTTACAGAGAAAATAATGTTAATGCTCTTTTCATGCAAGCGACTGGTAATAAAGCAGAACTTGGTCAACTAAGGTCATATCTTATTTCAAAGTTGATGTGGAATCCGGATGCAGATGATAATGAAATCATAGATGAATTTCTTGGTGGATATTACGGACCAGCAGCAGAGTATATGAGAGAGTACATCGACAGAATGAGAGAGGCTTTAACTGAAACACCATTTAGGCTATTTATTTTTGGAGATCCAAGAGATGCAATAAACAACTATTTATCTGCTGAAAAAATAAGTTTGTATCATTCAATTTTTGATAAAGCTGAAAAATCAGTTGCTGATAATTCACAGTTACTAAAAAGAGTGCAAGACGCGAGGTTGCCTTTACTTATTGCAACAATTCAAATTGCAGGTCAAATTAAGCCTGGCGACGATGGAAGTTTTTATGAGATTGATAACTCAGGCTTTGTAATACCAAAACCAGAAATGGAAAATCTAGTTACAGAGTTTGTAGATAGAGCAAGAAAAGCAGGTATTGCAAGAATAGGAGAAAGAGCAATAACCTTGGATGATTATAACTACAATTTTGAAAGGATTTTCTCAAAAATGAAAGATAATCCAAAGTCAAAATCATATAAATCTAATGTTAGCTCTGTTGGTATTCCAGAGGGTGGATTGGAAAACATTAAGCGTTTAACTAATGGAATTTTTGGCGCTTTTGAATCTTGGAGATTTCCTTTTAAAGATAAAAATTGGGTTGCGTTCAAAGGTGAACATATGGATCTTGTTTTAGATCTTGGTGAAATACAAAACATAAAATCTATTGAAATGGAATTTTTAAATGTTCAAGCTCAAGCAAACTGGCATCAGCTTATTCTTCCAAAACATGTTACTTATTCAATTTCAAAAGATGGATTAACTTATGAAAAGCCTATTAAGGTTAATAATCCCCACAATCCAAATCCAGCTGAAAATCCAGATATAACAAAGGTTCCTTTTCACCCTTTCAACATTGAGCTTGAAAATAAAGAATGTCGTTATATAAAAATTCATGCGGAAAGCCATATCAAGATGCCAGCTTGGCATATTAATGCTGGACGTCCCGCATTCATTTATGTCGATGAAATAGTTGTAAAATGATTTAGTTAGTTATCTGAACTGTGCAGTTCAAAATATTTTACATCAGCAGTTTTACCAAGCACGTCAACATCCCACATAACAAAGTTCATTGCCCCATTATTTATAGCATCGGTGAAATAAAATTTCATTGACTTCCCATTTCTTTTCCATGTGCCCTTAAGTGGTGTTGAAATTAATGTACCATCTTCTAAAATGGTTCTTCCTTGACCATCTAAAGTTCCGCTAGTTTTAGATGTATTGATAGAAGCAACTTTGAACTTTACAAATACAGACCCATATCCACTAATTTGACCTTCAAAGTTCATGACAGAGTATCCTTCACCTGGACTAATTAAAACTATATCAAGTACTCCACCTCCTTTTGCTTGAGATAAATCTTGAGAGTAAGAAAAAGCAGTTACACAAAGGGCTAATAAAATTGTTTTTAAGTATTTCATAATTGTGATTTTTTAATTAGTATTTACGTTCTTACTAAATTAAAATAACGATATAAGATATTTAAATAAAAGCGAAAGAAAATTGCGAAAAACTTTTTAATTTATGTATAGCAAGCTATGGGTAATATTATCATTACAAATAGTCACTTTATACAAATTAGCATTATTAAGATCATCAATTTGTTGGTAGACTTCTTTATCAATTAATCCGTTTACAAAAAAAGGAATTGTATTGCTATGTCCAACCACTAAAACTTTTTCACCAGATGTTTTTGATTTAAAACTTTCATAATCAATCCTTGATGGTGAGTATATAGAGATTTCAATTTTTTTATCAAGAGAAATTGGTGTAACCGTTTCTATTGTTCTGTTATAATTAGTTGAAAAAATTTTATCAAATTCAACATTTTTAAAAACTTCAACCCATTTAAGCGCTCTGTCTTTACCTAATTTATTTAAGTGAGGATTTTTATTTTTTAGATCTGATCGATCTTTTTCAGCATGTCGAATAAGATATATCTCTGCGCAATCTTGACCCTCTAGATCAACTGAGAAAAGAATCAGTAATATAAATAGAAACTGTTTCATTTTTAATTATTAAATCCTACTTCCCAATCACCATAAATTAAGTTGGGTATAAGTATAAAACTATCACCAAACTTTTCTTTTTTTGATTTTGAAATTTCCCAACGTTCTAGATTGTTTTTGTCAAAAAAAGTAGAATCAAAATCACCAAGATTATCTCCGACAAACATTATTATATTATAGTTTTCAATAGATTTTCTTCTTTCATCCTTATCTCTGGAATTGGTTCTAAGTAGCATTTTTGTAGATTCCTTAAAAGGAAAGCCCAATGATATTAAATTTTCTTTTGTAGGTTCATAGTTTTCAACTCTACGATTTGACAGGTAGATTATTTCTACACCTTTTGAATCAGCATAATTAAAGAAATCTAGTGATCCTGGAACCGCTGTGGCAATTTTTTTATTTACCCAATCCGACCAGTTTTCCTGGTTGAATGAGATGTTTTCTTCAATTAGCATTTCATTATAGGGTGTATTATTTAAAATAGTTTCATCAAGATCTGCAACTATTGCTAAAGTTTCATCAATGTTTTTTGAAAGTTCTATATCAAGTTTGTTTTTTGCAGCATTATATGCCTGCAGACACAAAGCTTTATACTCAGCAGAGTTTTTATGCCAATACATCGAATGATCTTTTTGAGACACTTTATTTGAGGAGCACCCAAAAGTAAAGAATAGACAAAAAATTACAAGCAATCTCATAATGATAAAGTAATGAAATTAATACTTAAGAAAAAAACTATTATTCTTGATTTAACTATATTTAATTGTTGGACAATAAAATCTTAAATAACTCTTTTTTAATTGGGCTCTTCTTTCTAGTAATTGGTCTTTTAGGTTATCAAGAATTAAAATCATTTTTATTTGGGTTAATATCTTTAGTATTTGCATTAATATTTTTTGTGGTTTCATTTTTGTATGACAAAAGATAAAAGAAGATTATGAAACTATTATACAAATTTTTTATACCATTTTTTATTTTTACAATATCTATGTCTATGTTCTCTCAAAAATATGAGACTCACAGTTACAAAACACTGTTTTCTGATGATTCTTTTGAAGTTAGACTTTACGACCCTGTATTAAAAGCAAAAACTTTTTCATCCCAAGGTTCTAATAATAATTTTGGAAAATTATTTAGATATATTTCTGGGTATAATCAAAAAAATGAAAAGATTGCAATGACTACTCCAGTATATATGAAGCAGGAAGAAAAGGGTTCTATGATGGAGTTTGTTTTGCCTTCAAAATTTAATATGGATAATGTTTCAATGCCAAAATCTCAAAATGTAGAAGTCTATTTGGATGAAGGAGGACATTATGCATCCATACAATATGGGGGCTATTCTAACAACAACAAACGCAATAAGTACACGAAAGCTTTAATTGAAAAATTAAAAAAACACAAAATTGAATCAGTTGGTGATTTTTTTTATTTGTCATATGATAGTCCATATAAATTTTATGGAAGAAGAAACGAAGTAATAATCGCTGTTAATTACTAATTAAATGTTTAGAGTTTGTTTTCTAGTTTTAGTTTTTTTTTGCCTTTCTTGCTCAAATGAGCTTAAACCAAAATATGAATATATAGTAAAAAATAAATCATTTATTGAAAGTTTTGATCTTAAACCTAACACTGGATTCACAAATCTTTCCAAAGGCTTTACTTTTTATAAGCATGAAAACAAAGAGACGAGTACAGCACCGATTATTTTGATTCATGGTTTCTCAGTCCCATCATATATTTGGGATCCTACTTTTGAACTCTTATCTAACAAAGGCTATAATGTCATTTCATTAGATTTATTTGGAAGAGGTTTTTCCGAAAATCTAGATCAACCCTATACAGATAAACTCTTTGCGAATCAAGTCATTGATTTAATGATCGAGTTAAATATTGATTCTGCTAAACTTGTTGGTTTGTCAAATGGTGGCAGAGTTATTTCAAAAGTTGCTGAATTAAAACCAAGCGCAGTTAGCTCCCTAATATATGTAGCATCTTCTGGATTTAGGTCTGTTCAGGAATCAAAAGATAAATCAGTTTCTAATGAAGAGGTTGAAAATTTTATTAAAAATAATTACCCAACGATCTCAAAAGGACAATTAGAAGATTTTAAGTATCCAGAAAACCACTTAGGCTGGGATGAAAAATACGAGGAATTGTTAAAATATAAAGGTTTTGCTAAAGCCTTAATTTCAACTAGGAAAAATCACTACACTATGGATGATATTCATAAAAAAATACAAGAAAGTGATATTCCCGTTTATACAATATGGGGGGATAGTGACGAAGTAGTTGTGTATGATGAATTTGAAAAAAGGATTGATTCTTTAATGCCTAAAAGAAAAGAGTTTTTTATTTTAGAATCAGGGCATCTTCCACACATGGAGAACCCAGAACAGTTTAATAGAATTTTATTATCGATTATTAAATAAAAATTTTGAGAAATAAGATTATAATTTTTTTGTTTGTATTACTTCCCTTGATTAGTTTTTCTCAAGAGAAGGAGCTGTTTGATTTGATTATTACAGATGAGAATGCAACACCTCAATTGTTACCTGAAAGAATGATTTTTACACAAAGAATTTTTTGGGGAGAGAAAGGTATCTTGAGAAAAACAGGAATTGCACCTTTGAATCTAAAAAACAGAGAAAAAGAGTTAAAATTGAGAAGATCATTTTTGAAAACTCATCAAATTTTAGGCTATGCAACATTGGGAACTATGATAGCCCAAGGAATAATAGGAGGGAAATTATATAATGGAGATTATAGCTTATATAAGACACATAAGACAATGGGAAAAGTTGTTAATGCCGGATACTTTACTGGCGCAGCATTATCATTATTTTCACCCCCACCACTAACTAATAAAAAAACAAAAGGGTTCAGCTCAATTAAAGCTCATAAGTTTCTTGCAAACATTCATTTTACAGCTATGATATTAACCAATGTTGTGGCAGATGATAATAAAAAAGCACACAAAGCTGCTGCATATACTGCTTTCGCTAGTTATGCTACAGCTGTAATTGTATTTAAGTTTTAGATATGAAAAAATTTATAGTATTATTTTTCTTAGTGAACGTTTCTTATTGTCAAACAACCTTAATGCTTGATAAAGAAAAATCGAATATTAAATACAGCGCAAAACATGTTTTACATGCTTGGGAAGGTATTAATAATGATGTTTCAGGTGTTGCCGTTTACAATGAAAGTATTTCTAAAATAGCACTAGCTGCTCAGGTTATTGATTTTGACAGTGGAAATTCTGGAAGAGATTCACATTCATTGGAGGTTTTGGAAGCTTTAAAATTCCCAAATATTAAATTTTATTCCGAAGACATTAATTCAGAGGGCAATGCTATTATATTTAATGGTGAAATAGAATTTCATGGTGAAAAAAAACCGATCAATGTTTTTGCATCCATTGACGATGACGATAAACAAATCAAGATTGAAGGCAAATTTCAAATAATTCCTACAGAATTTCTGATTACTCTACCTTCGTTTATGTTAATTGAAATGGAGGATTACTTAGATATTTCTTTCGAACTTTATTTTGATAAATAATCTGATACTTCTTCAGACTGAAAGTATTTAATTTTCAATTCATCATTTTCCAATACCAAATATCCACTTTCTAGCCAAACAGGATTAGTTGTGACCTCTTCACCTTCAATAGATGTTACAAATGTTCCATTATTTTTATAACTAACATGAGCTGAATTAACATCAATTGAAATTGACCAATTAGAAAGATCCCATTTTCTTGAGACTGTAATATTATCGCCTTGACTTTCAGCAATTAACGCCCAAAATTCATCTAATGTGTATGGGCCTCCTAGTTCTACGATTTTAAAATCATCAGTTATGTAATCATTTGTATTTAATTCACTTCCAATTTCGATGGAAGCAAAGAAATTACCTACAGTTTCTTTTACTTGATCTTCAGTTATCTTAAGACTATTGTCTACAGAATTACACGACAAGTTAGAAAGGATTAAAATTATTGTAAGAGTTGTAAATATATTTTTCATTTTTTTAATAAATAATTAAAGTGTATAACTGCCAGGACTGATCCTGCCATAGGTGCTGTCAAATAATACCAAACAAAGTATTGTGAAACTCCATTTCCAGTTAGAATATCAACCAATGAAGGACCAATTGAAACAGCTGGGTTAAAAACTCCGCCTGACAACGGACCTACACAAAATGCACCAGCCATAACTGTAAGACCAATCGCGAAACCATAAAATGAATTTCCATCTAAATTTGGGTGTGTGGCTACATTTAAAATAACAAAGACAAGTAAATATGTAAAAATTAATTCAGCAACAAGTATAATAGCTACAGGTTCTGCTAAGTCAGGTTGGACCAACATATTAGATGACATATTTGAAACTAAAAATGCAGCTGCAAAAGCACCTAGTATTTGGGATAATAAATATTTAAAGAAATCAGAACTATTGATTTCCCTTCTTAATAGCATGGCAAAAGATACTGCAGGATTATAATGTGCTCCAGAAATATGAGCCCCCATATAAACAAGAACAGTAAGACCAAAACCAATTGCTAATGGATTGTTTGATAGACCAATTATTAAAACTAAAAAGAAGGTTCCAACGAACTCTGTTAAATATTTTTTCATAATACTCTAAATTATTAAAAAGAAGTATTTATTGAAAATGAAAGTCCTTTAAATTCAGGAACGTATCTGCAAATACCACCATAACACAATAGACCACCTCTTTGTTTCCCATATGAAATTGAGAATCTTGAGGAATTTTTGGTGTAAGAAGTCCCAAATGAATAATAGCTTGGCTTATCATCTTCAATATTTTGGTAGTTAACTATATTGTTATAGTAAGCAGAGAAATTGTAGTTAAAGTTGTATTCTAATCCGTATCCATACCAATTTTTCTTATCGTCTTTATTAAAGAGGTGTTGAAGTTCAAATCTCAAAGATTTTTTATTTTCTAATTTAACAGTATTATCAACCACAATAACTTGAGAATTAACTTCTCCGAATTTTTCCTCTATGTATCGCTTATTGTAAAATTTATTAACGAATAGAAAAATATTGCTAAAATTTTCTGACCATTTTTTTCTAAGCTCTAAACTTTGTTCAGAAAAATATTTTTGCCCAAAAGCAAGAAAATCAGAATTATAGTCTAAGGGGTTATAGCTGTATTCACCGTCAAGGTTATACCAAGAACTTAAATTTAAAGAAAGATTTGAACCATATTTTCCGCCAAATACAGAACCTTTTTTTATGTCGTAGTAAAGATCAATTTGAAACCCAATTTCACCAGCTTTCATTAAGCTAGGATCAGGGAAAGACACGTAAGGCTGAGATTCGTATATATTAATGTTGGTCAATAAATAGTCATGTTGTTTAGTTAATGCAGGCAAGTAATTAATTGTGGTTTCACCGAATAATTCACCCTGCTCAAAGCGATCCCCAAAGAAGCCCATGTTTTCTAATCTCCTAAATGTGAAGTCAAACCCAAAACCTGATTTAGCAACACCCAAGTTCATAATGTGCGCACTTCCATTTTTTATAAAATCATTTAATATTAATCCAAATTGAGTTACACCATCCTCTGATTTTAGTATCTGTTCATAACCAAAATAAAAATCATTTTTCACATAATCGATTCTGGCTGAAAAAAGGCTTGTTAAATCATTAAATTCATAACCAACAGGTGGAAAAATGTCTGGAAAAGCTAGATTTTCGAATCTTCCAACATAGCTAAAACCAAGCATTAAGTTTTGATAAATTTCACTATTGTTGAAAACAGTAATTTCTGAGTCCAATCCTATAACTTTTCCAACACTTATTTGACTTCCCTTTTTTTGCCAACCGCCAATTAACTTAAGATTGATGTTTTTATTTTCAAAAGTTGATCTTATTCCCCATATGGAATTATTTATTCCTAATTGTCTGTCCTCCCATGTTCTTAATGCAAGGCCACTTCCAAACTGTTCATATATTGATCCAAAAGTTAAACCAAACCCCTTCTTTTTATAATTTATACTTAGAGTTGAAAGATGTGTTTTTTCAAAACTATCTGAATATCCTTGAAGCCTCATTGGGGAATAGGATTCAATCTGAGCTTCAAAATTCCAACTAGAGTTAAATAGGTATTTTAGATTTAAGTAATTATTTGAAGCAAATTCATTGGCATAATTTTCTTGTTCATTTTCTTGATAATAAATTCCATTTGATTCAAAAGACCCATAAAAATTACTCTGAGTTTGAGAATGATTTTTATTTATCATAATCAGAGCTGTTAAAACCAATAGATAGTTTTTTAACATTATTCTTGGTTGTAATTAGAAATTATTTTGAATAAATCCACCTCTTCACCAGGTGAATAACCAATTCTTCGGTGTATAATTTTAGATCCATAGGCTACGATAGTGTGAGGAATTCCAGAAACATTCAGAGATCTTTTAAATTCCTGATTAGTATCTGAATATACATCGAAAGACCATTTCTTACCACTAACCATTGGTCGAACTC
The DNA here is from genome assembly GCA_902595555.1 of uncultured Bacteroidota bacterium. Lineage (GTDB taxonomy): Bacteria > Bacteroidota > Bacteroidia > Flavobacteriales > Flavobacteriaceae > Eutrophosalina. The sequence goes on from CACJQM010000002.1 coordinate 257,070, forward strand.
TTTTTTTACTTCTTGCATCATCAGTTGAAATTGCAAGAACCTTTATGTTGTAATTCTCATTCCAGGAATCATAGAGTTCATTAATTGCATCAAGTTCATTTATACAAGGGATACACCATGTTGCCCAGAAAGATATTATTGAAAAACCGTCATTATTTAAAATTTCTGAAGATTGTAAAGAACTGCCCGAAATTGTCTTTAATGCTATGTTTGGTACATTTTCTTGTGCATTAATACAGAAATGAAGCATAAATACAACAGAGAAAAATTTAATTTTTTTTTGCATTCCAGCACAAATTTAGTATCAATTTATTAATTTCGAAGGTCCATGAGGATTTTATTTAATAAAATATTTCTTTTATCCCTACTCATACTTGTTGGATGTAGTAAGTCTGATGATGACTCTAATGTTGTTGATAACACTCCATCTATAAATAGCATACAGGTTTCAGTATCTTCTGCTGAAGTAACTGTAGGCACTACAATACTTTTTACTGTATTTGATAATACAGGTAAAAACAGAACAAGTGAGGCAAAATTTTATGTTGATGGAACTGAAATATCAGGTTCATCTTATACTTTTAATGATGTTGGTACTTATGAAGTATATGCTAAATACCAGAACCTTAAAAGCCAGACGGAGAATGTTGTTGTTAACCCGACACCGATTGAATACAAACAATATGTTCTAGTTGAAGATTACACTGGTACATGGTGCGGATATTGTACTCGGGTTTCTTATGCAATTGAGCAACTTAAAAAAGAAACAAATGACGCTGTTGTAGTTGCAATTCATCAAGGCTCCTATGACCCATTAGCATTTGGTCAAGTATCAACACTGATGAGTACATTTGGTGTGACTGGTTTTCCTACTGCATTTATTGATAGAAAATCCAGATGGACCCCACCAGAACCAAGTAACATAACTGAAGTAACAGGTAAACTTACGGGCAAGTCTTATGCGGCTCTAGCTATTGATTCATCACTTGATGGGGATATGCTTACAATTAAAGTAAAATTAAAGATGGGCTACAACTACAGCGCTCTTAAATTAGGCCTATATATTCTTGAAGATGGAATAACTCAGGATGGATGGAGAGGAAGAGCATATCGTGAAGAGAAGCAAAGAAATTGGACTTCTTACTATCAAGGTGACCCAATTGATAACTTTGTACATCACGATGTTTTAAGAAAGTCAATTACAGGACTTCTTGGTGATCAGATTCCATCTGATAAACTTGGACATGACAAAGTATTTGAAAAGGAATTCCAGTATGTCATACCAAGTGAATTCAAGAAAGAGAATGTAAAAATGGTTGCTTTTGTTACTGAGGCAAGCAAAAAAGAAACCATAAACGTAAGAGCCTCTAAAATCGGAGAGTACCAGGATTTCGAAAAATAAGCAAATGAAAAAAGTAATTGACCTGCATGGCTTGACCCATGAAGAGTCATTGGTTAAAGTTGAAGAATATCTTCTTTTAAATTCATTTGATAATGATTTAGATTTAGAGTTAATTACAGGAAAATCCCCCAAACTCCAACAAAAAATAATCAATCAAATTTTAAATAAGCATAATTTTAATTATTATATTCCTAATTATAATACAGGTGTGATGTTTATTACAGATACTAGAATTAACTAATTTTTTACCCATGAAAAAACTACTATATATCCCATTTTTATTCTTTTTTATTACAATTTCAGCTCAAAGACCAGGAGCTACTGAAAGACCTTCACAAAGACCCTTTCAACAAACACCAACAGAGGAGGTTAAAGACATGGTCTTAGAAAATATAATAGACGAGGTAAATAATAGATCTCAACTTGAAAATTTAGCTCACGAATTATTTGATGTTATAGGGCCAAGACTAGTTGGAACCCCTCAAATGAAAAATGCTCATGACTGGGCTGTAAAAAAATATGAAAGCTGGGGAATTAAATCCTATTTACATCAGTGGGGCATATGGAGAGGATGGGAGAGAGGAATTACACATATTGACATGCTTGAACCTAGACTTAGAACATTGAATGGAAGACAACTTGCATGGAGCCCTTCTACGTCAAAAAAAGGAATAACTGCAGAAGTAACAAAAGTCCCTCAAATAGATAATAAAGAAGACTTTGACAATTGGTTAAAAACAATAAAAGGAAAATTTATTTTGGTTAGTCAAAATCAAATTACTGGTAGACCTGATTATCAGTGGGAGGAATATGCTACACCTGAATCTTTTGAAAAAATGAAAGAGCAAAGAGACAAAGTTTCTGATGAATGGTTTGCTAACTTTAGAAAAACAGGATATGGTTATAGGGATATAAATAAAGCTTTTGAAGATGCTGGGGCGGTTGGATTAATATCAAGTAATTGGTCTAGAGCTTTTGGAGCCAATAAAGTTTTTAGCGCTAGAACTGAAAAAATTCCAAATGTAGATGTAAACCTTGAAGATTATACAATGCTATACAGAATGGTTGAAAATGGCACTACCCCGAAAATAAAAATTGTCGCAACTTCAAAAGAACATGGTGAAGTACCTACTTGGAATACACTTGCGGAAATAAAAGGAGTAGAAAAACCTGATGAATATGTTATTTTATCTGCTCATTTTGATTCTTGGGATGGGGGAACAGGAACAACAGATAATGGAACAGGTACAATAGTTATGATGGAAGCGATGAGAATTTTGAAAAAGTTTTACCCAAATCCAAAAAGAACAATTATGGTTGGACATTGGGGAAGTGAAGAACAAGGATTAAATGGTTCAAGAGCTTTTGTAGAGGATTATCCTAAAATAGTCGAAAATACACAAGCGGTTTTTAATCAGGACAATGGAACAGGTAGGGTTGTTAACTTAAGCGGACAAGGATTTCTTCATTCATATGAATATATTTCTGATTGGCTTTCAGCTGTTCCTCAAAATGTTACCAAGCACATCAAAACAGATTTTCCAGGAACACCTGGTGGAGGGGGGTCCGATTATGCTTCCTTTGTTGCAGCAGGAGTACCAGCATTTAGTTTGAGTTCATTGGATTGGTCGTATTTTAATTATACTTGGCACACAAATCTTGATACATATGATAAAATTGTCTTTGATGATTTAAAAAATAATGTGATTTTAACAGCAATATTAGCTTATAAAGCAAGTGAAGATGAAGATAAGGCATCAAGAGAAAGAAGAGTTATGCCTAAAAGTGTTTTAAATCCAAGATCTGGCAGAATGATGAGATCAAGAGGTTGGCCTTCAGTAAGAAAGCCAAACAGAGACGGAACATCATCTAGATAAAATTCTCTTTAGAGAGCCGCTAGGATTCTTAGGAGTACGTATACACCTACAACGGACCAGATTTTCCATCGGTGTTTTACATACCATTCTAAAAATTTGTCAACATCCATAGTTATAATTTCTTCTCTAATTTATGAATTATCTTTTTATGATTTTTAAAATGGTAAAACAGAAAATCTAAGGTCATATTCATATTTATTCGCCCTACAAGCGGATGTTTCAAGACCCCCTTTTTTAAATCTTTTTCATCTAAACTCTCAATTAACATTTTAAATGATTTTCTAGACTCCAACCACTTTTTTTTAAGCTCTTCCAAATCAACATTATTGGGTATTGGATCAACAAGTATTTTTGGAGCTTTGAATTTTATTCCAATAAAAAAAATAAAATATAATATTGAAAGCTTTAATGTAGCTATTGGATTTACATTAACTAAAGTATCAGGATATGATGTTTTCTTTCTAATATATTTTTCTGTGCTTATTTCTGTTAACCATAGATGATACAAGTTTTCTCCAATTGACCATTTTTTCAAATTTGGTTTTAAATTAATCTCTTCATTAGAATATTTACTTAATGATTTAAAAAGTATATCTAATTCTTTATCTAATCTATCTAGCTTTTCTATCATAATCCAGTAGCTATCTTTTCTAATTCTTTTTCAATTATCTTATGACTTCCCTCATAAGCAATTAATTCATATTTAAGCCCATATGATCTTATCAAATCAATCACCTTTTGTTTATTTTCTTCATTAATATACTCATCTTGATTTCCGATAACCAATTTTACATCAATTGAGTTCCATCTTGATTTTTTTTCTTCAGTTAAACAATCTTTAGGGATATCAGATCCCCATAAAATTAAAGAATCAATATTTATAGAGTTTGACATAATCCAGCGAACCAACGTCGCACCTCCTTGAGAAAAACCCAATGTATTTAATTTAAAATTAGTGTGTCCAATTTCGTCTACAATTTTTGAATATAAAGTTTGTATATAGGATATATTGTCTTCAATGTCTTTTTCTTTATCAAGTTTAGTCATCCAACTAGCACCTACTCTATAATAATTGTTTTCTAAATAGAATCTATTACTTCCCTCAGGAGCTATAACTACAGTGCTATCATTTAAAATGCATTCAAATTTTTTTATGAAAAATTCACTTAACATTCCATATCCATGTAACACAATCCAAACAGTATTAGTTTTTTCAGAAAATTCTCCTAGTTGTGAATATTTGTGAGTTTTTGGAATAGAAATTTGTTTTTTCATATGAAAGCATAAAATTATAATTAATTTTGTCTAAGTATTATGAATATTCAAGAAATCGAAAAAGCCCAAGAGAAATGGGGAAACGGAATTGTTAAAATTGGCAGTTTAAAAGACTCTATCAAGGAGTGTAGAATGTTTACCGTGGATTTTATTAGCAAAATGTATGATTACGATAATGGCATAGTCCAGTTTAAGCCAACAAAAGCTGCTGACGCTCAGTTTAGAGGTGACATAAAAGCAGCACTTTCATACTTTATTGGATCAGATAGTGACTTTTCAGAGGATAATGGTTTTGCATTAAACCCTTGGCTAAAAGTAGAATTTGAAAATAATTCTATTAATATTATTGATGATATAGGAATAGCAATGGGCAATTATTTTTTTACAGATAATAATGGAAATAAAACTAAAGTAGAGTATAGTTTTGTTTATAAGAAAAATGATAAGGGAGATTTAAAAATTATCTTACACCATTCTTCTTTACCTTTTGTAAAATGAAATTAAAAAAAGCCCATATTTCTATGAGCTTTTTTAAAAATAAATTCTGAGCTACATTACTCTTTCGTAGCTTCACCTTTAGTTTGTGACCAGCTTATTAATTGGTCTCCATCGATTTGATACCATTCAACTACTACTGATCCATCAGCTCCAGTAAATGAAGCGTTGACCCATTGTCCTTTCTCATTCCATGTGTCATTTCCAGTTTCAGACGGATAAACTGCAAATGCATAATCTGTTGTCCATTCCCAAGCAACCCCATTAGCAAGATCTTCTTGGTAGGATTGTTCAACTTTTGCAACAAATTCTTCTCCATTTGTAGCAACAGTTCCATCATAGAATCTATAATTACCATCATCAGCAATGTGTGCTTTCATTGTTTCGTAATCTCTTGCAGCCCACGCAGCATCAATTTTTTTAAATACATCAACGGTTGATTCAGAACCAATATTTACAGTTTGTCCTGTACCATCAATAAATCCATTTGAAGCGTTTTCACACTCACATGGAGCGGTTGTCTCACATGATGTAAAGAGGAATAACCCCATTAGTATATATATAAAATTTTTCATAATAATTTTTTTTAATTAGACCGCTAAATGTACTGATAATTAAATTTTGATGAAAATTTTTCTTTTATATAATTGATACACAATCATATAAATAATCAAAGTGTAGAATATAGCCCAATCGAATGATACAAATTTAGCAGGTAGACCAAGTCCAATTCCAGTATCCATCCAGAACTTTTGAAAACCTACTCCACCCATAATTGGGAATTGGAATAACCTCCATACAATTCCATGAAGAACATATGCAACGATTGCATTTGTGCCGAAGACTAATCCAAATTTAATATTTGAAGTATATTTCTTTTCGTCTATAAGCCACATTGATGCAGCTAGAATAATCATTGCTAAACCTGACGAGTATAATACATATGAACTAGTCCATATATGCTTATTAATTGGGAAAATATAGTCCCAAAAATGACCAACTACTAATAATATAGTTCCCCAAAAAAACAGTTTTGTAATTTTTTCAGAATCTTCTTTTATCATTTTTCCACATAACATTCCTGATATTCCACTAGCTATTGCAGGAATGGTACTAAACAACCCTTCAGGGTCCCAAGTTTCTTGGTACATTCTTCCAGGTACAATAAAGCTATCCACCCAAGCTGCAAAGTTTTTACCTGGTTCAAGAGTGCCTGCAGGATTTCCATCAAAAGGAACAAGCATCATAAATACCCAATATGAAATCAATAAAGCTATTCCCGTATATAATTGTGATTTGAAATTTGAATTTAAATAAAGTAAAGAGCAACCTAGGTAAACAAGTGCTATTCTTTGTAAAACACCAGCAACTCTTAAGTTTTCAAAATCAAAATTTGGGAATAATGAAAGAAAGATTCCAAGCCCAAATATTATCAAACTCCTTTTAAAGATTTTAATATATACAGTTGATGATGGCTTTGATTTTAATTTACTTAAGGATAGTGTAATAGAAACACCAACAATAAAAAGAAAGAATGGAAAAACTAAATCTGTTGGGGTAGCACCATGCCATTCGGCATGTAACAATGGGGCGTAAACATGAGACCAGCTTCCAGGGTCATTTACTATTATCATCCCAGCTATTGTTAATCCTCTAAAAAAATCAAGTGAAACTAGCCTTTTCATAATTTAATTTCCAATACCTAATAAATCATTTATGTCATCACTATCATCTTCAATATCTGTAGGTTTTATTTTCGAACAGTCAATAACTATTTCCATCTTTTCTGGTTCTTCAAAATCTTCTTTTGAAACATTTAGTGTCTCACTTTCATAACATTTTTTCATAAATAAGCCCCATATCGGAAGAGACATAGTTGCTCCTTGACCATACCCAATTTCTTCAAAATGAATAGATCTGTCTTCACCTCCAACCCAAACACCTGTAACTAAATTAGGGACCATACCAATGAACCATCCATCACTTTGGTTCTGTGTAGTACCAGTTTTACCTGCAATTGCATTATCAAATTTGTAAGGATATCCTGTAACAACGTTTTTGTAAATATAATTTCTTTCATCTTCAGGAATGGCATGTCTTAATCTTGCCCCGGATCCAAACTTGGTAACACCCTCCAATAATTTTAAAGTAACATATGAAGATTCTTCACTTAGAACATCCTTTGTTTCTGGCTTTGATTGATATATAATGGTACCATTTTTATCTTCAATTCTGGTTACCATAACAGGCTTTACATAAATTCCTTTATTTGCAAAAGCCCCATACGCTCCAACCATTTCATATACGCTTAAGTCAGGTGTACCTAAGGCAATAGCAGGAACATTTGGAACATTTGATGAAACTCCAAGATTTCTAGCTAAATCAGCAACTGGCTTTGGTCCAACCTTATCAATTAGTTGTGCACTTATTGTATTTTTAGAGTTAGCAAGTGCATTGCTTAATGTTCTCATTCCTCCGTATTTATCACTTGAATTAGTTGGGCACCAAGGTTCAGGATTTCCATACTTATAGGGTTCAATACAATGAATCATGTCTGGAAATGAATCACAAGGAGACAGCTTAAGTTGATCTATAGCAGTGGCATATAAAAAAGGTTTGAATGTTGATCCGATTTGTCTTTTACTCTGCATTACATGATCATACTGAAAGTTCCTATAGTCTATTCCACCTACCCAAGCCATTACGTGACCATTTTTTGGATTCATTGACATCATTCCTGCTTGTAAAAAATGTTTATAATACCTAATTGAATCAATGGGTTTCATTATAGTGTCAATATCACCTTCCCATGAAAAAATTGTCATATTTACGGGCACTTCAAAAGCTTCCTCAATTTCATCCCCAGTTTTTCCTGCTAACCTCATTTTTCTCCATCTTTCAGATCTTCTCATAGTCCTTTTCATTATTGCTTCTTCTTCGTCTTCCTCTAAATCTCTAAATGGAGCAGTAGACAGAGTATCATTTTGTCTAAAAAATTCCTTTTGTAAATTTTTCATATGTTCTGAAACCGCATCTTCAGCATATTGTTGCATTTCAGCATTTACTGTCGTGTAAATTTTTAGACCATCAACGTAAAGATTATATTTTGTACCATCTTTCTTAAGGTTTTTAGATGTCCAATCTTTCATAAAACCTCTTAGATATGACCTAAAATATGTTGCTAAACCTCTCCTGTGTGATTGCGGGTTATAATTAAGCTCGAGAGGTAAATTTTTTAATGAATCTTTTTCTTTTGTTGAGATATATCCATTTTTTTCCATTTGATTGAAAACTAAATTTCTTCTGTTTTTAGTTATTTCAGTTCTACGAAATGGATCATAATATGATGAGTTTTGTAGCATTCCAACAAGCATGGCTGATTCCTCAATATTTAATTCTTTAGGTTCTTTAGAAAAGTAAATATTTGCTGCAGATTTTATACCATCACCATAATATCCAAAATCATAAATATTCAAATACATGGTTATTATTTCTTCTTTTGTGTATTGTTTTTCGAGCTCAACTGCTATTACCCATTCTTTAATTTTTTGAACAATTGCCTGAAAAATATTTCTTGACCTTACACCAACAAATAGCTGCCTAGCAAGTTGCTGTGAAATTGTACTTGCACCACCTCTTGTATTTAGAAAAACAATTGCTCTAATTGTAGCCTTCAAGTCGATACCAGGATGACTGTAAAATCTTTCATCTTCAATTGCAATTAATGCTTCTACAGTTTTGGGGTTTAATTCATCATAGTCTATCGGTGTCCTGTTGTCATTAAAATAATATTTACCTAAAACCTTATTGTCTGATGATATTATTTCAGAAGCAAAATTTGTCTTTGGATTTTCAAGTTGTCTAAAGTCAGGCATGTCACCTAGCTTACCAATAGATGCAAGGTAAAAAACACCATATAAGCATGTTACAAAAACCGTGAAGGCAAACCAAAAAATAAAAACTTGTAATTTATATTTTTTCATTTTATAGAATTTTCAACCATTAATCCAACATCTAAGATACCATCTAATTTTATTTGAGGTGTAATACTATCTAAATATCTAATTGCGTGTTTTACCCTAAACTCAAATTTGCCTGGGAGTATTTTGAATTTATCTTTAATTGTAATCTTGCTATTATTAATTCTTGATGATTTAAAATTATACCATTTATTATCACTGTCTTTAAAAGAGTAATTAATTGTATCAAAGACTACTCTATCGTTATTTTTAATTGATGTGATTACATAAATATTTGAAAATGGATAAGAGGAATCAGTACGTAATAATAAACTTATATCCGTAATAGATTCTTTATCGGAATTAAATGAAAATTTAACTTCATTTTGTTTTTCCCAGATTCCATCTAAATCTTGATAATCTAAAAAAATTGTATTGTTGTCGCCGCAAGACGTAATAACCAGAATTAATGATGATATTAAAATTTTAAACTTGTTTGACATTATAATTAAACCTTATGCGTAAACCTCCCTTTTTTAAAAATTTTATTACTGTTTCTTTTCCCTTTTCTAAGCTTTTTTTGATCATCAATTGGTAAAGAATAAATTTCCTTACAATCAAAACTACAACAACCATCAAATTTAACTTTACATTTTTCACACTGCAAGAAGAGTAGGTGACATGCTTCATTATTGCAGTTTACATGATTATCACATTTCTCATCACATTGATGGCAAAAGGAAATTATTTGCTTAGATATTCTTTCTGCTCGTCTATTATCAAAAACAAAGTTTTTACCAATAAACTTATTTTCAATATCATATTTTTTTATTTGTCTGGCATATTCAATTATTCCGCCTTCAAGTTGATAAACATTCTTGTAACCATTTTTAATTAAATAAGCGCTAGCCTTTTCACATCTGATCCCTCCCGTACAATACATGAGTATATTTTTCTTTGTTTTTTGATTTTTATACTTATCATTTATTATTGGTAAGGATTCTCTAAAAGTGTCAACATCAGGAAGGTCTGCTCCTTTAAAATGGCCAATTTCACTTTCATAGTGATTTCTCATATCTACTGTTATGGTGTTTTTATCCTCTAATAGACTATTAAATTGTTCTGCATCTACATGCTCTCCATTTTTTTCTAAATCATAATCGAATTCTTTGAGGCCGTCAGCAACAATCTTATCTCTGATTTTAATTTTTAATTTCAAAAAAGATTCGTCATCATGTTCAACAGCTATATTTAAACGAACTTTATTTAAAAAAGTTATATCATCAATCAAATCCTTAAGTTTATCAATATTTTTTGATGGTAAAGAGAGCTGTGCATTAATTCCTTCAGAAGCAACATATATTCTTCCAAGCACATCCAATTTGTTTAATTCAACAAATAAAAAGTTTCTAAATATGTTCAAATTTTTTATCAAATGATACTTATAAAAAGAAAGAGTAAATCGTTTTTCACCAGCCTCTTTTATTAGCTTGATTCTCTCTTCTTTACTAAGCTTATTGTAGAGTTCCATTTTTTTATTAAATCAGATAAAAATTCTTTACAAATGTAGCTTTTTTAAATTATGATTTTTATTAAATAAAATGTACTTTTAGTACTTTAAATTTAAAATTTCCTTTCATGGCATCAGACAAAGACTCAAAATTAAAAGCACTTCAATTAACTCTAGATAGATTAGACAAAACTTATGGTAAAGGGACTGTCATGAAAATGGGTGATTCTGTTCATGAAGCTGTCGAGTCGATTTCAACAGGATCAATTGGATTAGACTTTGCTTTAGGAGTTGGAGGATATCCAAGAGGAAGGGTCGTAGAAATTTATGGACCTGAGTCATCTGGAAAGACTACCCTAACTTTGCATGCTATAGCTGAGTGTCAAAAGGCAGGCGGTATTGCTGCATTCATCGATGCCGAGCATGCATTTGACAGATTTTATGCTCAAAATTTAGGAGTCAATATTGATGATTTAATTATTTCTCAACCAGATCATGGTGAGCAAGCACTTGAAATAGCTGACAACTTAATCAGATCGGGAGCCATAGATATTATTGTTATAGATTCTGTTGCTGCTCTAACACCAAAAAGTGAAATTGAGGGTGAAATGGGTGACTCTAAAATGGGGCTTCACGCGAGACTAATGTCACAAGCCTTAAGAAAATTAACCTCAACTATTAGCAAGACAAATTGTACAGTCTTTTTCATAAATCAGTTGAGAGAAAAAATTGGAGTTATGTTTGGTAATCCTGAAACTACAACCGGTGGAAATGCTCTTAAATTTTACGCTTCTGTAAGACTTGATATTAGAAGATCCACACAACTTAAGGATTCATCTGGAAATGCTCAAGGAAATAAGACTAGAGTAAAAGTTGTAAAGAATAAAGTAGCACCACCATTTAGAGTGTGTGAGTTTGATATCATGTACGGTGAAGGAATTTCAAAATTAGGAGAAATTATAGATATAGGTACAGAAGCAGGTATTATTGATAAAAGTGGTTCTTGGTTTAGTTATGGAGAAACAAAACTTGGTCAAGGAAGAGACTCTGTAAAAAAACTATTAAAAGATAATCCTGAGTTATGTGATGAGTTAGAAAAGAAAATTTTTGAGTTACTCAACTCTGAGAAATAAATTCTTGTAAATCATTTTTCAATAAATTAAAAACTTTATTTTTCAAGTCAGGAATATCCTCCTGTGTCATACCCTTTGTCTCAATAAAATCATGAACATTAGCTCTTAGTTTACCTGGACTGCCTACAAAATAATTATAAGCAAAAAAGTATGGGAATTTTCTTTCACAATCATAGAAGCTCATTGGAGCAATTGGTATTTGAAATTGAATTGCTAGACTAAACGCTCCATTTTTAAAGTCCTGTAAAATAACTCCGGGTTCTGGTATTCCACCTTCAGGGAAAATACATATTGATAGACCGTTTCTAAGCCTTCTGGCAGATTTTACATAAACATCTTTTCTGCTTTGTGCACTATCTCTGTCAACTAGTATACAAACTTTACTGTAGAAATATCCAAATATTGGTATACGATCCAATTCTTTTTTACCTACAAAAACTACGGGATGGTCACAAGCTGATAGCATTAGCATTATATCTATCATACTTTTGTGATTAGCTACAAGCATGTAGCTTTCACCTTTTTTAAATTTCTCTTTCCATTTTATGGATGGATAGAAGCCCATGCCATACATCACAGTATTGGACCAGATATTCTTAGCTACCCAAAAGAAATATGGATACCAACTTTCTTTAAATGAAAAAATTATTAGAAAAGGCATTGAGATAACAATACCGATAAAGCAAAGCACGTAAAACCAAACATTCCATATTCCAAGAACACAGATTTTTAGAATCTTTAACACGACTCAAAAGTAGTTAATTGTTATTAATGTCTCTAAAACTATTACTTTTGTTTAGTATGTCAAGAATATTAACCGGTATACAAAGTACAGGAACTCCTCATCTAGGAAATATCTTAGGAGCAATTATTCCTGCAATTGAAGAATCAAAAAAAAATAAAGATTCTTATTTATTTATTGCAGATTTACACTCCTTAACACAAATTAAAGATCCAGTTGAGCTTTCAGAAAATACTTATTCAACTGCTGCTGCATGGTTAGCTTTTGGATTAGACACATCAAATACAGTTTTTTATAAGCAATCAGACGTTCCTACAACAACCGAACTTTCATGGGTTTTATCATCCTTATTCCCATATCAAAGATTAACCCTGGCGCATTCTTTTAAAGATAAATCCAATCAGTTAAAAGATGTAAATGTTGGATTATTTACATATCCAATGTTAATGGCTGCTGACATATTACTATATGATGCAAATGTGGTTCCTGTTGGAAAAGATCAACTTCAGCATCTTGAAATTACTAGAGATGTTGCAAATAAGTTTAATAATAGATATGGAGAAACATTAGTAATTCCAGAGGCTTTGACAAACGATGAAACCAAGTATGTTATTGGTACAGATGGTCAGAAAATGAGTAAGTCTAAAAATAATATCATTGATATTTTTTTATCAGAAAAAATGTTAAAGAAACAAATTATGTCAATTGAAACTGACAGTACTCCTCTTGAGTCACCCAAGAATGCTGAAAGTTGTAATGTTTTCAAAATATACACTCTATTGGGTTCACCAGATCAAGTTAAAAATCTTAAAACTAAATATGAAAATGGTGGTTTTGGATATGGACATGCAAAGCAAGAATTATTTGTGCTAATCCTAGAAAAATTTAAAGCCGAAAGAGAAAGATATAATCACTTAATGTCAAGCAAAAAAGAGATTGATTTGATTTTAAGTGAGGGTGCTGAAAAAGCCATGAAAACAGCAAACGAAGTGATGAATAGGGTTAGAAAAAAACTTGGCTATTAATTCATTATTTTTTAAGAAAAATAGTTTAAATTTATTTTATGCAATTAACCAATGCTATTAATATTTTATTATATACAAATGACTGTGTAACTGTCCCTGAATTTGGAAGTTTTATAATAAATAAATTTTCGTCTATATATGATGAAAATAAAGGAAAATTCTATCCACCATCTAGAAGAGTTTCTTTTAATTCTAAAATAAAAAGTAATGATGGTCTTATAGCTAATTTTATTTCAAAGGAATTAGGTGTTAATTATGAGGATGCTGTTAAGAAAGTACATACTGAAGTTGTAAGCTGGAAGAAGATTTTAAATGAGGAATCACTAGTATTAAAAAATATTGGAGAGCTAAGTTATAATGCAGATGAGAATATAGTTTTTGTCCCTGATTTAGATTCAAATCATTTTCTTGGTTCATTTGGGCTACCTACAATTTATTATAAAAAGAAGGTAACTAATGAATACACTTATAATAAATCGACCTTAAAAAAATACAATGATTTAAAACCAAATAATGCAGAGTCCAAAGTACCAGAATTCATAAAATATGCTGCAGCAATGGTTCTTATCATTTCTGCTACATTTTTCTTTAACAATGAGTATGAAAAATACACATTTCAACAAAAAATTCTACTAGAACAAGAAAATAGGCAAAGAACAATTGAAAGGGTAGAAAATGCAATTTTTGATTTTGGATCCATCCCAGCTATAGAATTAAAAGTAAAACTTAAATCAAATAAATATCACATTATTGCCGGAGCTTTTGGTGTTAAATCTAATGCTGATAAACTATACAAAAACCTTTTGTCTAAAGGTTACAATCCAACTAAACTTCCACTGAATGATAAAGGTCTTATTCCAATATCATTTGATAATTTTTCGAACAGAAAAGATGCTGTTGTGGCATTAAGACAATTGCAAGCATCTGAGAATAAAGATGCGTGGATTTTTGTTTTAGAGTAAATTTTATATGAGTTCAAAATTTCCAGAACAGTCTAAAACTATTCAAACGGATATAGTTTTACCAGGTGATACAAACAGTTTAAATAATCTTTTTGGCGGCGAACTTTTGGCTCGTATGGACAAGGTTGCAAGTATTGCTGCAATTAAACATTCTGAGCAAATTGTTGTAACTGCATCTATCAATAATGTTGCTTTTGGAGAGCCAGTTCCTAATGGAAGTATTTTAACAATTGAAGCTAAAGTTTCAAGGGCTTTTAACTCATCAATGGAAGTTTTTATCGACGTTTGGAAACAAAACAAAACAAACAAGGAAAAATTAAAAGTCAATGAGGCTATATATACTTTTGTTGCAGTAAATAGCAAAGGAAAACCAATTAAGGTACCATCTATTACTCCACAAACGGAATTAGAAAAAAAGCGTTATGAAGCAGCTTTAAGAAGAAGACAATTGAGTTTAGTTTTAGCCGGTAAGATGAAGCCTAGCGAAGCTACTGAACTTAAAGCAATTTTTGACTGATTTGAATTTTAGAACTTGTTTAATATTATCGATTCTTCTATCTCCTTTTTTTGCATTTAATCAGGTTAATTCAAACTATAGTTTAAAAATCCTTGGAGTTGTTCAAGATGGTGGTTTTCCTCACTTAGGTAATAATAAAACATGTTGCGAAAATATCCAGCAAAATAAATTTGTAACATCAATTATGTTGATCAATAATGAAAATAATGAATCCTACCTGTTTGACGCTTCACCTGATATTAATGAACAACTTAACTTTATGGGAGATAGAGTTAAAAAAGATTTAAAGGGTATTTTTCTTACTCATGCTCACATTGGGCACTATACAGGTTTGATGTATTTTGGAAGAGAAGCTTTAAACTCCAAATTAGTTAATGTTTATGCTATGCCAAGGATGAAAAATTTTCTTGAAAATAATGGACCGTGGAGTCAGCTGGTCTCTTTACAAAATATTTCTATTAAAGAAATAAATAATAACTCAAAACTATCGATTGATCCAAATGTTATAATAGAGCCAATTGAAGTTCCACATAGAGCTGAATTTTCTGAGACGGTTGGGTATAAAATTTATGGCCCAAACAAAACAGCTCTTTTTATCCCTGATATAGACAAATGGTATTTGTGGGAAAAATCAATCATTGATGAAATCAAAAAAGTTGATTATGCATTAATTGATGCAACTTTCTTTGATGCTAAGGAGGTAAATTATAGAGATCTTTCTGAAATTCCCCATCCATTTGTTGTTGAAAGTATGGAACTATTAGATCCCATAAAAGAAGAGGAAAAAAATAAAATATTTTTCATTCATTTAAATCACACAAATCCATTAATTAATGAAAAAAGTGAGGAATATAAATTAGTAATTGGTAAAGGTTACAATGTTGCTAAGGAAGGTATGATTTTGAAACTTTAGACTTCGCAAGTCATGTCCTCTCCACAACACTGAGGTGATTTAATTTTACCTAAACAGCTTGGGCATTTAGATATTTGAACACTGGTTCCGTCATCTAAAATAAGATGATCATTTTGAAGGGGAGTGTCGCATTTTCCACAACTAGCATTAACAGACATTCCACATTTTGTGCATTCGTAAGTATACATATTTATGGCATTAAGTTTGGACTAAATTATTAAAAAATCATGAAAAATATCATTTTATTTTTTTTGTTACTATCAAACATATCATTTGCACAAAAAATATATTCAACTGATTATAGTTCTCAATCTGACATAAAAGTGTTTGTTGTAGATTATGAATCTCAGGCAGATTTAAAAGTATTTAAAGTTGACTATAAGTCTCAAGCAAAGGGAAATGAAGGTTTATGGTATTTTGTAGATTATTCTTCTCAATCAGATAAGATAATTTACTTTGTGGATTATAGCTCACAAAGTGATCTAAAAATTTATTTTGTAAAATATAAATCACAAGCAGGCTGGAGAAATAATAGTAAGAAAGCCTTACTATATTAATTAAAATCTTTTTCCTATTGAAAACCCTCCTCTGAGTACAGCTTCAGGTCTATTTGAAAATATTTCTTGTCCTGTAGATGAATCATTTTCATCTTTATTTAGAAGAAATCTACCAACACCACCAGTTATTTCAAAAGTCCAGCCTTTTTTGTTTACCCATTTTTGTCCAATGGCTGCACCAGGTGCAATATCAAAAAAATTCTCTTCTTCGATTCTAATATAATCTGAACCAGAGTTATCGCCGAAATTGTAATACTCAACATCATGTTTTCCAGAGGAAAATTTAGTAAATATTTCAGCAAAAAATCCAGCACCGCCATAATCTCTTTTATTAAAAAAATAAAAACGATAAAAGGGAGTCAAGGAGAACTTATCAGTCCAATTTCTAGATGCTGAATCGTTGTCACCTGCATTTATAAAGATGCTTACCCCAAAGGAGGAGTAAGGATCCTTAATTCTTTCATAGTTTATATCAAAAGCTGGTAAACTTAGAATATCAATTAAATCCAGTTTTAATTCATTTTGGCCTAATTCTTCAAAGAGTTCAGAGATTTGATTGTCATTTTTGACAACTTCTACTTGTTGAACTTCTTGTGAATTTATAGAGATACTAAAAAGTAAAATTAATAGAGTTATATATTTCATTGGTTATTATTCATTACAATATTCTTCTCCAATTACAAAGGAATTATATGTGTCCCTTGTTACTTCTACTTGACCACCTCCTCCAGGGTTCTCGGCATTATTAGTACCCGAAGTTGATGTTAATGTAAAATAATACACGCCATTCATTTCATATTTATCAACTATAGTCCCACAACTGTATGGGTCACAAGATGCAAAAACAAACAAGATTATTAATAGAATTTTTTTCAAATCGAAAAGCTATATCAATGCTAATTTAACCATATTCTATAATATAGCATCAAACACTTAGATCAAATTAACTGGGGAACTTGAAAATTTCCTCTATACTAGTTTTAAATAAACTAGCCATTTTAAAAGCGGTTGGTAAACTAGGATCAAATTTCTCTTTTTCAATTGCATTTATTGCCTGCCTTGAAATTCCAATTAACTCTGCCAGTTCTTCTTGAGTAAGCTTTTGATTTTTCCTCAGCTCTTTAACTCTATTTTTCATTGATATCTTTTAAAAATAAAAATTGAAGAACAAATAAAAGTTAGAGCTGCAAACACTGTTAAATGATGAATTCGAGGCTCTATTTTAAGTAATCCTGCCTCAAATATTCCCATACAAAAAATACCCATGAAAATAGTTAGAAACAAAGTTAGAGATACTGCTTTTAATTGAACAGTTTTCTGAAACTCGTCGTAATCATCAAACTGATTTTTACTAACATATAACATTGTAATAATTAGAATGAAATTTATTATTGCGGCGATTATGGTAATTGTGTTGTTTTCCCATAATTCATTAGGCCCAACTACTAAAATTGCAAAACTTATTAGCCATAGAAATGTCCAGGCCAAAACAATTTTATTATGTCTTTTATGTACTTTCATAATCTTAGATATTATTTATTTAACCAATACCACAGCATTACTATAGTAAAACCAACAACAAGCCATAGCATAAAATTGCTTTTTTTTTCTTTACTCATAAATCATAAGTTTTTATTAATATAATGTAAAGTTTACTTTACAAATATATAAAAATAATTTAAAATGTAAAGTTTTATTGACTTTTTGTATTATTTTTTTGCAACATATATTGTTGAGGCACCAAAAAGTTTTATTTCTGATCTTATATCTTTAAACTTTATCTCTCGAAGTATTTTAATAAAATCCTCACCATATGGAAATGTTTTAGCAGACGATTCTAGATAACCGTAAGCATTGGGATTATTTGAAAAAATCTTTCCGACAATTCTTACGTATAATTTGGTATGAATATTATAAATAAGTCTTACTAAAGGGTTCGATGGCAGTGATGTTTCTAGAATAATTAATAATCCATCTTTTTTTAAAACTCTGTAAATTTCTTTGAGAGAATTTTTGAGATTGGTAAAATTTCTAACACCATAACCTATTGTCACCACATCAAATATTTCATTATTATATTTTAACTTTTCAGCATCACCTTGCTCAAGCAATATGTTTTCATTCAAATTAAGATTGTTAATCTTTTTTTGCCCAACTTCAAGCATTTTTGAAGAAGGGTCAACACCTATAATTTTACAATTTTTTATTGATGATAGCTCAATTGCTATATCAGAGGTTCCTGTTGCTAAATCTAAAATTTTCTTTGGATTCGTTTTTTTGGAAATGCTAACTATTTTCTTTTTCCATTTATTGTGAGCCCCAAAAGTTATTAGATTATTAATAAAATCATACTCCTTGGATATAGAATCAAACATTTCTTTATTGTCATTATTTTTTTTACTCATTATATAAATCACTTTTTTATAAAATGTGAAAAGAGAAAGTTTTGAGTAGTGTTAAAAGGAGTTACATGATCATAATAAAATGAATCAATAAGTTTAAAACTTCTATTAAATAATTTTTCAATCACTTTTTCTGAATATCTTCTAACCTCTAGACCACTACACTTTAAGGGGCCATTTTCAGAAAAAGTTCCAATTATCAAATGCCCACTCTCAGAAATGTTTTTTTCAACTATTTCTATATATTTTCTAATTAGATTTTCTTCATTTAAAAAATGAAATACGGCTCTATCATGCCAAATATCAAATTTTTCATCAGTCATAAAACTTAAAATATCTTTAGAAATCCATCTCACCTTGTTCGATTGTTCACCTAAAAATTCTTTTGATTTTTCTAGTGCGGATTCGGATATGTCTAAATATGTTAAATGATTATACCCAATCTCAATCAAATTCTTCAATAATTTACTTCTGCCGCTTCCAACATCAATAATTTTTGGATTCTCAATTCCTGCACTTTGAATCATCTTTATGGATTCATTCGTCTCTTTTTGAAACCAACTTACTTCATCCTCGTTTTTTTCATCATAAATTTTTTCCCAATGTAATTTTAAATTGTAGTTCATTATTTAGTATTGTAATTTAGCTAAAACTTATGAGTTTGTTTGATAAATATTTTTTTGGCTATTTACCAGAAAAAATAAGAACTTTTGTTCGTTTCTTTTGTGTTGTTTTTCTTTTATTCTTAATTATTGAAATTGCAATCACGTTTATTTTTGTAGTATTTATTATCGCAGTTATCTCAAAACTTTTGATGAGATTTTTTAATTAAAGTACTCTAGCTTTTCTTATTAAGAAATCTGTTTCCTTTTTCAATAGTGGTATTTTCAGGTGAAAAAAAGTATGATACTTTGGATGAAGAACCAGCAAATTCATTGAGCTAATTTCTTTATCATAGTTCTCTTCCAAAATGTATTTATATAAATTTAATTGTAAACAGTATTTATTATAGCTATTATTTGATAGATCATTAAGCTCATCAAATCCATATTCAAAATCACTTTTAATTACTGCACCAATATCATTAACAAGCTTGGTTGATCTTTTCCAATCGAAAATAAACAACTCACCACTCGGTTTTTCATAAACCATATCAATTGTCCCAGCAATTGATGCTTCTGAGTCAAACACTCTCCACTCTGTTCTATAGGGTTTTATTGATGGGTATTTTTTAATAAACTCCTCAAAAAATTTAAACTCTGGAGGGAATTCTTTGATATCTATATCGTTGTAATATTTTTCAATTACTTCATGTAAAAGAGTTCCTTTCTTAGCAGCTTCTTCTCTTTTTATATCCCATTCATTTAATATTTTTTTTTGCAATTCATCAAGTTGTTCTTTACTATATTTCTTTCCTAGAAAATCTAACCGTTCTTTGGCCTTCATTCTAGACCAATATTCTGAATCAAATTCTGGGAAAAAAGTGTCAATAAGTTGGGATACAGAATGTTTAATTCTGTTTCCATCTACCATGTAGTGATGCTCCTTAGAATTAAAGCTTATCCTTTTATCGTTGGGGTGTATATTAATCTTTAAATTACTCAATATTTAAATATACTATTTTATCATTTTTTTATATCATTGTTAGAATAAAACAATAATTATGAAAAATCTTATTACACTATTAAGTTTAATTTTCGCATTTAACTTAAATGCTAATATAGATCCAAATGACTTTGAAACGTTAAAACAACTTGAAGGAAAATGGGTCGGAACTTTGGAAAGAACAAATGAAACTACTGATAGCTTTATCTTAGAGTTTAGTATCTCTTCTAACGGAAGTGCTATTTTGGAAGAAAGCAATACTGGAGGAACGGAAATGCTTACAATTTTTAATTATCAAAATGATGAATTGCTTTTAACTCACTATTGTGGTTTAATGAATAAGCCTGTATCAAAGCTTACATCGAATAAAAATGGAAAGTTGATTTTTAAAACGGATGATGAGATGAGTGGATTAAGTTTGAAAAAAGACACATATGTTACATCTTGGGAAATTGATTTATTACCCGATGATGAAAATAAAATTCTTTATAAATATACTGTTAGTGGTCCTGATGGTGTTGCATTTGTAGCATCTGCAGAAATGAATAAAATTTAGTTCAAAAAAAGAGCCCAATTTAATGGGCTCTTTTCTTAATCTTTACTTGTACTCTTTAATTAGTACTCTTGTAAAAGATTGTTTAAACTCGGCGAACTCAGCAGTTGCTTCAAAAAATTCCGCGAAAGCTTTAGCTTCAGTATCATTTTTAGGTCCAAATGTAAAAGCACCATTTAAATCATCATATGTAGCGTATATAAAATGACTTTCACCATTACTTACACCATGATTGATTTGACCTGTACCAGAGAAACCAGCAAAATCAAATACTTCCATTACCTTAGTGTATTCCTCATAAAATGCTGGAGCATCTTTACTTTTTACTTTAAATAACCATGCTTGACCAATTGGATCAACATCCTCTTGATTATAAGCTTTGGTAACTACACCAGCAGACCTTCTCACACTGTCAACAAGTGGTCTTACTTTATTGACATAGTTCTCCCATTTTGACCCGCTAAGAGTCGATAGAAAAGCAGCCAAAGACGCAGATGAAGGGCTTAAAAAACTTAAAATATGAGTTTCTTCAAAACCTTGTCCCGCAAGCTGAATCCTAGAAAAAGACAGTGTTACATCACCAGGAAAATCCAATGATGAGTAAAAACCATCTACTGTTTTTTCAAATTCATTTACGTTCTCACCCTCAACCTCTAGAAGAACATCATACCAGAATCCGTCTTGTGATGATAATGAAAATGAAAATAGAATTGTTAAAATGTATATATATTTCTTCATAATTTATTTTTGATAAACAATAATAATTTTTTTTTATAACACTTTAGGAACAAAAAATATAGGGTAAGAAACTTAACTCAACTTCAAAATATCTCTGTAGTGATAAATTTTGAATCCAGGTTCAATTTTTTTTGATTCTGTAACCATTGCCTTTGCTACATCACTTGCTTTAATTGGCTTGTAATTATCAGGAAAAAGAAATGATATAAGTGGTATTAAGATTTGAGCTACTTTTTCACCAAATCTATTTTCCTTTCTATTTCCTAAAAGTAATGAAGGTCTATAAACTGTTGATGAATTTAATTGTTTTGATTCAACCTCTTTTTCAATCTCACCCTTTAATTTTAAATAAAAACTTTTGTTATTTATATCAGCACCAGCAGATGATACAAATGAGAAGTGTTTCACGTTTTTCTCTTTACAAGCTCTAACAGTATTTGAAATAATATCAAAATCAATTTCACGGTATTTTTTTTTGTTAAAACCAACTTTTGATTGTGTAGTTCCAATTGCAGCTAGAACAACATCACTTCTATCAATTACGTTTAAATACGCATTAAAATCTTTGAAGTCAATTATATTTAAGGAAGATTTTTTTGATTTTAATTCAACAGGTCTTCTTGAAACTACATTGATGTTTTCAAAGTCACTGTCATTTTCTAATAATTTAAGAATCTCATTTCCGATTAGACCAGTTGGACCAAATAGAGTAATTTTTATCATTTAATATATTTGATTGTAAATTTAAAAAAGACTTAATGAATAATACAAAAATTAAAACTTACACTTTTGCTCTTATTGGACTCATTTTATTTTCAGGTGGATTATGTTTATTTGGAGAGTCGGTAATATATAAGTATGAAAATAAAGATTGGTTCTTTTTTGGGACCTTATCATTAATTTTTATCAATTTAGGATTAGGACTTATGATTAAAAATAATTGGGGATCATTTTAAATTATATAAAAATTAAGTGATGTTAATATGAATAGAAGACTCTTTATTAATAAAAGCCTCATTTTAAGTTCAGGATTTATTATAAATCCTTATAATGCATTTTCTATTTATGCTAAAGCTGATCTAAAAATAGGAATTATAGCTGACCTTCACCAAGACATTATACATGACGGGTCTAATAGATTAAAGTCTTTTATTAATAATAGCATATCCAAAAAATGTGACTTTATAATACAACTTGGAGATTTTTCATTACCTAGAAAAAGAAATGAAATAGTTTTAGATCACTGGAATTTATTTAATGGAAATAAATATCATGTTCTAGGTAATCATGATATGGTTGATTATGGTTTCACCAAGGCTCAAACTATGAGTTGGTGGGGGATGAAAGAAAGATATTATTCATTTAATCGAAATGGATATCACTTTATTGTACTTGATGGAAATGATGAGAATCCAAAACCTTGGAATGAATATTATAACAGATATATTGGACCAAATCAAAAAAAATGGCTTGTAGAAGATTTGAAAAAATCCTATTTGCCAACCATTATATTTAGTCATCAAAGTTTAGATTCCAAAGGAGGGATTTTTAATCAAAATGAAATTAGAAAAATTGTAGAAGATTCAATTTTTGTCAATGGTAATAAAAAGGTTATTGCATGTATTTGTGGGCACCACCATGATGATTATTTAAAAATAATTAATGACATTGCTTACGTCCACATTAATAGCGCATCATACAAATGGGTTGGAGAAAAATACAAGTTTTCAAGGTTTAGCAAAAAAATTGAGAATGATTTTCCATCCATAATAAAAACATGTCCATATAAAAAGCCATTATTTACAACTATGCACATTAATAGTAAGCAAAAAACTATAAATTTTGATTCAAAAAAAACGTCATTCATAAAACCTTCTCCAAAAGATTTACAAATCCCTGGAGCAAAAAATATTACTTCAGAAATAAGTAAAATGAATTATAAATTTTAGTTTACAATTTTTATATATTTAAATAAACAGTTCTAATTATGAAAAAGCTTATTTACTTACTTATACCATTCTTTATATTATCTTGTACTGATGTGACTCAACAAAAAGAAGAATCAACTATAACCAAAAATTCAGATTCCGATGATATAACATTCATAATTGATTTAAAGGTCAATCCTGATTCAAATGAAGATTTAAATTTATTCGTTCAAGAAATTACAAAAAATGTTATTGATAATGAAGATTTTTGTCTTGAGTATGCATACTATGTTACAGAGGATAAAAGCTCAGTCACACTTTATGAAAAGTATATCGACAGCGAATCTGCAGTAAAACATGGTCAAAATTTTATGGGAAGTCCTTTCTTTGAAAGATTCTTTAACTTATTTACTCTTGAAAAATTTATTGTAACAGGACCAGCTAGTGAAGAATTTAAAAATTTTACTGAAGAAAATGGTTTTGTAATTGAATACAGGAATTCCATAGATGGGTTTTTAAGGTAGTTTATTCTCCTTTCCAAAAAGCAAAATCACCAGGGATTATTCCAACATCATAAGATGCTATTTCATTGTTGTTGGAGTCGTAAACTTTTACCACATTAATATCGACATAATTAGTGAGTCCAAAATAAATTTTACCATCATTTGACTCTGTAGAATACAATTGTGTTGGAGGAAAATCTCCTATTTTAGTCTCTGATAGAATATCCAAATTTTCATCAATTTGTGCAATACCACCTGCAAACGATCTGTAGATTTCTTGATTTAATGTCAAAACATCCCCTCCACAAACAATTCCTGGCCCATAATTATTTATAGAGACTTGTTTTGTTGTCAAATCAAGTTCTGTAGAACCATAAAACGCATTATAACTAGCATCATAATATGTATTTGCCACATATATTGATTTGCCTCTTACCTCGATATCTGTTGGACCATATCCAACTTTAAAGGTTTCTGATATTTCCTTACTAATGGGGTTAATAACGTGTAATTTATTTGAGTCAGAATAGTCATCATTTGATTGAATTCCTACTAGTAAATTACCATCATGATAGGCTATAGATTCAGGATTGCCTGAAAGTTGAATAGCATCTTCAATAACATAATTTTTTAAATTAAATATTTTAACATCAGATGAATTCCAATTAGTAAAATAAATTTTATCATCAAAAACAACCATTTGTCTTGGTCCGGATTGATCTGTATCAATTTCAATTCCAGGCATTCTCAAGCCCTGGTCATAAATTTCATATATCATCATTTTATGACTGTTATTAATTAATGCAATCAATTTATTTTTATAAACTGTAAGTGAGTTAACGACATCTCCTACATCCTTTATTTCTTGCGTAATACCATTATTATTTATCATAAAAATTGATCCATTACTAGATCCATAATTACCTTCACAAGCAACAAATGTCCATTCAGGTGCTGGTTCTGTAAATGGTTCTTCATTGGTTTCAACAGCACAACCTAAAAACAAAAAAACCATTAATAATAACTTAATATCTTTCATAAAATAATTTTAATTTTAGATGGCAAAACAAATGCCAAAGGTTTAATAATTCAATAAATTTTTTATTTTTTTTAGCTAGAAAATATTTTAAGAATCTAACTTGCTGTCTTGGTTCTTATTAGCTTGTTTTATGATTTTAAGATAATCACTGTATTGATATCTTTTTCCTCTAAAATAGACAGACTGAATAGCAGTGGGGATACTAATTTTTGTAAGCGCCATGTCTCTTTTAGTTAGTCTCATAATTTTTTGGGGGACTCAATATACAATTTTTTTGTATATCTTGAATTATTAATGGAACAAAAAATATATATAACAAATTGAAAATAAGGATTATACTTTTTGCACTAAGCTCAGCAGCATTAATTTTCTTTTATGGGTATGATAATTCTGAAACTGGATTTGAGTGGATATACAACTATGCTGATAGAACTGTAGCAATTATTTATTTTGTCTTATTATTTTTCTTTCAACATGTTTTATACTACCTAATTAAATTTATATTTCTCTCATTGAAAAGATACTTTTCTTAACAGGAAACTTATTTATCAATTACAACACCGTCTGCCAAAAATGATATTGTAATTTCAGGTTTTACAATTTTTGAAACTTCATCCTTTGATTTTCCGGCATCTTCAGCATAATGCCTCAATTGTGCAACACTTAAAGTATCGACTGATAGCTTTCCATTAATTATAGCTGATTTACCTTCAGCTCCAGATTTTGGCACAAAAAAACCATAATCTTTAAACCTGACAAGAATTGTATCTCGTTCTACCGATATTTTCATCCAGCAACCTTTCATTGGACATGTAGACAAAATTTGCCCTTCCAATTTAGTATCATCTTGAGGATTATTTAAAAGAGATTCTTTTTCAACTTTATAGTTGTTAATTCCTGCTATGTCAAATGATTGTCCATATGTATCAAAATTTTTGTTGGACTGTCCATTTAATAAAAGTGAAATAGAAAATAACAGAGATGTTAAAATGTAGAGTTTAGTTTTCATAATTTATTTAATTGTTCCATTCAACTTTTTCACTAATTGAAATTCTTTGTTTTGGTTTTATTTCAGAATGATTAAATTTTCCTAAGTAAAAAAATCCAAGGCTTTTTTCTCCTTCCTTAAGCTTGAAAAAATCATTCATTAAGGATGTATATTTTGGGGTACTCCAATAACATCCAATATCATTTGCAGCACATGTAAGCCACATATTTTGAACTGCCATAGCTGTTGCTGCAATTTCCTCCCATTCAGGGACTCTCTTAAGGGAATCCTTTTTCATGAAAATTGCAATTATGCAATTCGAAAGCTTACACTTTTCAATTATTTTTTTCTTTTTTATTTCGATATGGTTTGATCCATTTGAAAATTGTTCATAACAATTAGCCATTTCAAAAGCAAGCTTGCCTTTTGAATCACCTTTATATACCTTAAAAAACCAAGGTTGTGTAAGCTTGTGCGTAGGTGCAGTATTAGCATTTTTTAGTAAAAGCTTAATAAATGAATCTTCTATTTCTGCATTCTCATATTGATTAGGATACACAGCCCTTCTTCTCTGAATGATATCATTAAAATTCATCACTTAAAATTAATTTTTTTTAATATTAATTGAAGATTTAAAAATAACAAAAAAAGACCCTTATTAAATATTTCAATATTTTCAATTATAAGATTTATAATTTTTTATTAAATTACATGTATTAATATGAAACTTGTTTTAAAATTATTGATTCTAGCAGTTGCAGTGACTGTCTTGAGCGCATGGACATTCAGATTAGAAATGGATACAATTTATCGTGGCGCTGATGCTTCTAATATGATTGAAGAATTTCAAGCTTATGGCCTAAATCAAACTACAATGATTGTTGTTGGTATTTTTAAAGTAATGTGTGCAATCTTTTTACTTTTAGGTTTGAAATTTGAAAAATTTGTTACTCCGGCTGCTTTTATAATGGGAACTTTTATGCTTGCTGCAATTTATTTTCATTTAAGTATTAGTGACCCACTTATCCCGACTGCTCCATCTGCCATGATGTTTTTATCATGTCTTGCAATAATTTATTTAGACAAAAAAGTTTCTAAATCTCTTTAGTGGTTATCCCTTAAAAGATTGAACTACATTTTATGATAAAGGAAAAATTTAATTTAGAAGGCAAGGTAGCTGTCATAACAGGGGCTTCTAAAGGAATTGGGAAAGCTATCGCTTTAGGTTTTGCTGAGTTTGGTGCTCATGTTATTGTTAGTAGCAGGAGTGAAGAAGCTGTAAAAAATGTCGAAACCGAATTTAAATCTAAAGGTTTTTCTGTCTCATCATTAAAATGCCATGTTGGAAATAAAGAGGATAGGATCAATTTAATTGAAACAACCTTAAAAGCTCATGGGAGGATAGATATTTTAGTTAATAATGCTGGTACTAATCCTTACTTTGGACCAATTCATAAAATGCCCGCGGAAGCTTATCAAAAGACAATGGATATTAATTTAAACTCAGCCATTGAATTGAGCAATTTAGTATATCCAATTATGAAAAGTCAAAATTCAGGCAATATCATTCACATAAGTTCTATTGAAGGTATACATCCATCAAAATTTATGTCAGCTTATAATATTAGTAAAGCTGCATTAATTATGTTAACAAAAAACCAATCGATAGAGTGGGGAAAATATAACATTAGGGTTAATGCAATTTGTCCTGGATATGTAAGAACTAAATTAAGTTCTGGTTTACTTGAATTTGAAGGCGCTGAAGAAAGATTAGTCAATAATGTTTCTTTGAGAAGAGCATCAAATCCAGATGAGATGGCTGGACTCGCAGTTTTCTTAGCATCCGAAGCTAGTTCTTATGTTACCGGTACTTCTATTGTAAATGATGGAGGTCTTCTTAATTCTCCAATTTTTTAGTAATGGATTTCCAATTTTCTGAAAAATCTTTAAAACTACAAAAAGAGCTTTCCGACTTTATGTTGGAATATGTTAATGACCAAGAAAAAAGTATTTTAAATTTTCAAAAAAATAATATTTGGATTAATGACCCTAAGATTGAAGATTTAAAAATTAAAGCCAAACAAAAGGGTTTATGGAATTTATTCCTTCCAAAAGATTACAATAAACTTAGCCCTGGTCTTTCAAATTTAGAATATGCCCCATTAGCTGAAATTATGGGAAGAATTCCCTTTTCGTCAGAGATATTTAATTGTTCTGCACCAGATACAGGTAATATGGAAGTACTAGCAAAGTATGGTTCTGAGGCTCAAAAAAACACTTGGTTAAATCCATTGATGGAAGGTAAAATAAGGTCAGCTTTTTTAATGACAGAACCTGATGTTGCTTCCTCTGACGCTACAAATATTGAAACATCTATTGAGAAAAAAGGTGAAAATTATGTTATAAATGGTAAAAAATGGTGGTCGTCAGGGGCCATGAATCCAAATTGTAAGTTTTTTATTGTCATGGGTAAATCTGACAAATCAGCTGAAAGACATAAACAACAAAGTATGATTATCGTTCCGAGAGATAACCCAGGTATTAACATTTTAAGACCCCTTACTGTTTTTGGTTATTATGATTCACCTCATGGTCATGCAGAAATTGAACTAAATGATGTTGCAGTGCCAGCTGAAAATCTTATCCTTGGAGAGGGTAGAGGATTTGAAATAGCACAAGGCCGTTTAGGTCCTGGAAGAATTCATCATTGTATGCGATTAATTGGAGCAGCTCAAAGATCTTTAGAATTAATGTGTGAAAGAGTTACAAAAAGAGAAACTTTTGGTAAAAAATTAAAAGACTACAGCAGTATTAGACAAGATATAGCAAAGTCAGCCTCTGAGATTGAACAAGCCAGATTATTGACTTTCTCAGCTGCAGATCATATAGACAAATATGGTCTTAAAGGAGCTAAAGAATTGATAGCGATGATTAAAATTATTATTCCGAAAATGACGTGTAAAATTGTTGATAGAGCAATTCAAGCTCATGGGGGTAAAGGTGTTTCAGATGATACTCCATTGGCTCAATTTTACATGTATGCCAGGACAATTAGATTAGCAGATGGGCCTGATGAAGTTCATATGTACCAGCTGGGAAGAAATATCATAAATAAATATTCATAATGTCATATAAAGATCAAGTTGTATTAATTACTGGTGGGGCATCTGGTATAGGTAAGGCTTCCGTCATTGAATTTGCAAAAGAGGGAGCAAAAGTTGTTTTTGCTGATATTCAAAAAGAAAAAGGAACTAAATTGAAAGATGATCTCATCAAAAAGAAATATCATGTTGATTTTTATCACTTAGATATTTCAGAATTGAATTCTGTTGATTCACTTTTAAATTATATTGTTGATGAATATGGATGTTTAGATATAGCATTTAACAATGCGGGTGTCCAAGGTCAAATGATTACTACTATTCAAACAACAATTGATAATTGGGATAAAGTCCTTTCTGTTAATGCAAGAAGTGTGTTTTATTGTATGAAAAAACAATTAGAAATTATGTGTTCTCAGAAAAAAGGTGTGATATTGAACAATGCATCTGCAGCAGGTCTGAGAGGATTACCAAACGGTGTTGCATACTCTGCAAGTAAGCATGCTGTTGTTGGAATGACCAAAACAGCTGCGATGGAATATGCAAAATTTGGAATTAGAATTAATGCTCTATGCCCATCATTTACAGAAACAGAAATGTTTAGCCCTGAATTATTTGATAAAATTTCAGAGGGAATTTCTGAAAAATTAAGAAAAAAATACCTATGAAAAGATTTGCAAAAGTTGAAGAACAAGTTGGGGCTATTATGTGGCTTTGTTCTGAAAAAGCTAGCTATGTTACTGGGCAAGCTTTTGCGATTGATGGAGGATTAACAGCTTAGTACTATGTTGCAGAAAGTTAGGGAGGGAGAAGAAATAGATAAAATAAAAATCTCAAACTTTTTTTTAAAAAATAATTTAATCTCTGACGACAAAGTAGACCCAAATATTCTGCAATATTCAAACGGATACTCTAACTTAACTTACCTCATAACGTTTAACGATAATAACTTTGTATTAAGATGTCCACCTAAGGGTGCTGTAAAAAGAGGACATGATATGAGCAGAGAATATAAGGTGTTGAGTAAACTTAGTAATTCATTCAATAAAGTACCAAAAACTTACTTATACAATGATGATATGAATATCATCGATCGTCCATTTTACGTGATGGAAAGAATTAGTGGTATTATTTTAACTGCCAATGAAGTAGAAAAAAGAAATATAAATGCCAATGATTTTAAAAAAATTTCAAAGTCATGGCTTCAAACATTAACCGAATTACATTCACTGGATTATAAAAGTGTAGGGCTTGAAGATTTAGGTAAACCCTACGGATATATTGATAGACAAATTGAAATTTGGTCGAAACAATACCAAAATGCTAAAACTGATGAAATTCAATCTGCAGATAAAATCATTAAGTGGCTTTATGAAAACAAACCAGTTTCAAAAAACACATCCTTGATTCATAATGATTATAAATATGACAATGTTGTTTTTAGAGATGAAAATTGGAATGAAATTAATTCAATTTTAGACTGGGAAATGTGTACAATCGGAGATCCTTTAATGGACCTGGGTACATCAATTGCCTATTGGACAATGTCAAACGACCATCCTGTAATTTTAAATGGGCTAAAGTCCCCAACAGTATTTCAAGGCAACCCAAGTAGATCTAAAATAGTTGAATTATACTGCAAGCAAACCAATACTAAAATAGATGATTTTGTATTTTATTATGTGTATGGTTTATTTAAAATTGCTGTAATTGTTCAGCAGATATTTTACAGATTTAAAAAAGGATTAACTACGAATAAAAAGTTTAGCGAGCTCAATAAATATGCTAAAGTTCTTTGTGATACTGCATGGCAATCTATACAAAAAAAACAAATTGAAAATCTATTTTAAATTTGTATTAGAATGCAATCTAAATTTCACATAATATTCTTATTCTTTTTTGTTTTATTCTCATGTGTTGATGATAACGAAAACTTTGTTATTGATAAAAAAGAATATAAAAATAAGCTTGAAGGATTCTGGTTGGGACAATCAATTGCTAATTGGACTGGTATTATTACAGAAATGGATAAAATTGGAATTCCTATTAATGAAAAGGGTGAAGGATTTTATACAAGTGAAAATTGGGGTGGGAAAGATGAACCCAATATTTGGTCAAACAGCTCAAATTATAAGATAATAGATTTTAATCTTGCTAAATCAGATAGTATATGGGGATCAGATGACGATACAGATATAGAATACATGTATCAGGAACTTATTTTAGAAAACAATAACATTAAGTTAAGTCCTGAAGAAATTCGAGATGGTTGGTTGAAACATATTAAATCAGAAGAACAAAATTTTCTTTGGGTATCAAATCAAAGAGCTTTTGATTTAATGAGGGGGGGTATTATGCCACCTGAAACAAGTAATCCTAAAAACAATCAATTCTATGAGATGATTGATGCACAATTAACAACCGAAATTTTCGGCCTTTATTCGCCCTTTTATCCAGATGTTGGTCTTTCAATGGCATACTTACCAATTAGAACTGTTGCTAGAGAGAATGCTGCTTGGATTTCTGAATTTTATATCATTATGCATTCTTTGGCTCTACTTAAAACCGACCATAAAGACATAAAAGAAAAAGTTTTTTGGATGTCAAGTCAGGCTCGTAAAATATTACCAAATGCATCATATTCTGCTAAAATGTATGATTATGTTAAATCTAAATATGAATCTGGATTGAGCTGGGAGGAGACTAGAGATAGTTTGAATTATAAATTTCAAATAAACAACGAACACGGATATAATTTATCAAGAGTTGATAAAAGTTGTAATGGATGTTTTGCTGCAGGTATAAACTTTGGGGCTAGTATTGTGAGTCTATTTTATGGTCAAGGAGATTTTAAAGAAACAATTAAAATAGCTACACTATGTGGCTGGGACTCAGATAATCCTGCCTCAACATGGGGTGGTTTACTTGGTTTTATGTACGGAAAAAAACAAATTCAAAAAATGTTCAATGTTGAACTATCAAACAAGTATAATATACACAGGACCAGAATTGGATTTAGCAAACCAATCGATAATTTTGAATCAATGGCTGAGAAGGGCTTAAAAATTATAGATATGGTTGTAACTGAAAAATATCTAGGAGAGATAAAAAATAATAAATGGATTTTTAGAAAGCTTCCTACAAGATACACTCGCGATTATGTTGATGACCCACCAGACCCAGAACCACCTGAAATCGATTTATCTGAATCTAACTAGTTGTGTAGTTTTTTTTAAATAAAGCGGATGCTTTGGCGTCCCATTTTTGTTCAAACCAAAACAAAATGGCTTTTTTACAATTTTTTGTATCCATTTTGGAGTTGACTCAACTGTTTTTCCCCAGGCAAAAATAATCTTGGAACTTTTATCAATCATTAAACTTATATGCCTTTTATTTTCTTTTTTGTTATGAGACAAATCATCGTATAATTCTCTTATATGAGGAGTAATTTTTGGGTATAAGTTCCCAACATAAAAACCCCCATAACCAAATTTTTTTGTAAAAAATATTAACCTTTTAATAGTTTTATCATCAAAATGGTCATCTGCCTTTGATGGGTTTAACATAATGTATGTAATTGTTGGTGAATCAGACCATACTCTACTCAAACTATAACGAAATTTTTTATCTTTTGAAATTATCGCTGACCGATTCAAATTAACTAATTAATAAATGCTGATTAATTATTTTGATTTTCAAGGAATACTGAAGTTGTAGGGTAAGCAAAATCACTACCATGTTTTTTTACAATCTCAATGATTTTAAAATTTATTTCTTGCTGAGTGTCTACTAAATTATCCCACTCATTGCTCCTAACAAAATACAGGACCATAACATCTAGAGAGCTATCTCCAAAATTTAAAAATCTGACTTTGCCGTCTTGATTTGTTTGTTTGTGATCGTCAACCAATTTTTGAATATCATTAACAATATTTTTAATTTGGTCAACACTGGTTGAATATGTTAATCCAATATTTATTTTGACACGCCTTACAGGTCGCACCCCTAAATTATCCAATTCAGCATTTACTAAGTTTTTATTAGGAACAGTTACTACACTTTTGTCAAATGTTCTAACTCTTGTACTCCTAAATCCAACCTTTTCTACCATTCCAGTAATAGATCCTATAGTTATAACGTCACCAACTTGAAATGGCTTATCGAGAAAAATTGTGAATGAACCCAAGAGATTTTCTAAACTCTCTTTAGAAGCTAGAGCAACAGCTACTCCACCGACACCCAGCCCAGCGGCTAGAGCAGTTACATTTTGATCAAAAACATTTGCAAGAATAACTACAACTGCAAAAATGAACACCAAAACTTTACCTATTTCAATTGCAAAAGGGATTAACTGATCATCAACTTTACTTTCAGTTTGTTCAGCCCTAAATTTTAATCTAACTCCTAAGTATTCAACAGACTGAAGGATTGTCCAAAAAATTGTAATTATTAAAAAGAAGGAAAACCCTTTTGATAAAATCATTTTTAATCCAAGTTCAGATGAATCTACTAAGCCCCATGATTCGGGGAAACTTAATGTGTTGAATCCAAAATAAAAGATTATAAGTAGTAAAAAATAATATAATGGTTTTTTGAGAAGATTATCAAATTCATCTTTTCCGCCAACATGATTTTTATTGCCAACAATTCTGAAAATGATTTTCCTTAAGTATGAGCTAATCGGTGATATTAATATATACCCGAAAAGGAGAATGAGAATAAAAACTAAATAATCTTTTATCTCATTTTCTAAAAAAATATTATTTAAAAAGTCTAGTTTATCCATTAATATTTAAGGCAAAAATAGCTAATTCTTCTAATTACCACACAAATTAGTTGTTTCGACACCATAATCTGTATACTTTTTATGAATAGTCTCCAGTAGTGAATATTGACTGAATGAATCTTGTCCAAGCTCCCATATCATAATTCCACTTAAGCTTTCTGCAGCTAATTTAACTTTAGCTTTAATAGTTGGTCTTCCATTGTAGTATTTATTTCCAACATTATCTCTGTCAGCATTTGAAGTATTAGAAGCTACCATTGAGCCATA
Organism: uncultured Bacteroidota bacterium; assembly: GCA_902595555.1. Taxonomy (GTDB): domain Bacteria; phylum Bacteroidota; class Bacteroidia; order Flavobacteriales; family Flavobacteriaceae; genus Eutrophosalina. The sequence goes on from CACJQM010000002.1 coordinate 291,347, forward strand.
GGTAAATGATTTTACTGTTGTTGAATTTTGAAAATCATATCCATAAAAAGGTACTCCAAGGGTTAGTTTTTCACCAGAAACTCCAATTGTATTTTTCCAATAATTAACTCCTCTTTGAGCATGATTGAGTGAGCTATGCTGCCCCGGTGCGGAGGGATTCCAGGATCCAGTATAGTCATAAGCCATGATATTTATAAAATCAAATGCACTTAATGCTTCTGCCGTGATAAGTGAATATTTAGTTTCGGAAGGAAAGGCTGCAGTCATTCCTAATGAATTTTCTGAGAGTTTTTGTTTAAGCTCAATAACAAAATCACTATAACCAGCAGTAACGTGACTCCACTCAAGATCAACGTCAACTCCATCAAGATTATTTTCTTTTGTGTATTGAACTATTTTGTCAATTAGTTTAGGCCTTTCCTGACTATTAGCAAGGAAGTTTTTCCAAATATCTGCAGTTGTTGATGATAATGCACCTCCAGCAAGTGAGATATATATTTTTATGTTACTATTTTGTGATCTAGCTCTATTAACTACATCTGCAAGTGTAGTATTATCAGTGGATGGAAGTACAATTGTTCCATCAGCAACAGGATTGGCAAATGCAATATTTAAGTGAGTTACTTTACAATATTCAATTTGATTATTGAGTGAAAATCGATAATAAGGAAAATAGCCAACTACCTTAGCTTTATTACTAAATAAGTTAATATTGTTATCATCATTATCATCCACGTTATCCATTATATCATCATCTCCACTGCTACATGACATTACTAATAGTGAAGCAAAAATTAATAATAGATTTTTTTTCATTTATTTTTAATTTATTCCTGGTTGTTTAATTTTATATCCAGCCTCTTTTTTTGCCAAATCAACCATTGATTTAACTTCTTTTAAAAGCTTTTTAGCATCGTAAATTATACCATCTTTTATGGTATATTTTACTCCTCCAACTCTAGTCACATTATTATTTTTATCTAGCTTAATAGCTCCTGTTCCATATAATACCTTTAGGTTTTCTAATGGATTTTCATCAATAACAATCAAGTCAGCAAGTTTACCTAATTCAATGGACCCAGTTAAGTGATCTATACCTAAAACTTCAGCTCCATTTAATGTTGCAGACTGGATAACCTCAAGTGGGTGAAATCCAGCTTCTCTTAAAAGTTCGAGTTCCCTGACAAAAGCAAAACCATAAAGCTGATAAATAAAACCAGAATCTGATCCAGCAGTAACTCTTCCTCCTCTATTTTTAAATTCATTAAGAAAAGTCATCCAAAGTCTATAGTTTTCTTTCCAAGCGATCTCTTGTTCTGTTCCCCAGTAATGCCAATACGAACCATGTGATATTCTACTTGGAGCATAAAATGCCCATAAGCTAGGCAAAGTATAATCATCATGCCATTCAGCTCTTCTTGCTCTGTGTAAATCTCTGCTAGCTTCATAAATATTGAGTGTAGGTGAAATAGTAAAGTCAAGCGATATTAATTCATTCATTACATTATTCCAATGTTCAGAAAATGGTTTTGCTGCTTGTTTCCAAAGTTTACCAGCCTGTTCAAATCTGTGTTGTTCGTTTTGATAATTATAATCAGAGGGGTAATCTTGAATAATTCGATCGCTAAATAATGCTTCTGGTAATCCATACCAATGCTCCATCGAATTTAGTCCTGCTCTTGCGGAATTTAAGACATTCCATCTGACAACATTAAGCTGAGCATGATGGGATGTGGATCTTAACCCCAAATTTTTATTTTCCTCAATTGCAGCTTGCATTATATCTGGTGCAGCTCCAAAAAACTTTATTCCATCAGATCCCTTCTTTGCATTCTCTCTAACCCAATCCCTTGCTTCTTCAGGGGATTTCAGTCTAGAATTAAAAGTTGAAAAAGCATAAATTCTTGGCGCAACTATTAGATTTTTCTCACTCTTATTTTTCAATTCTAACTTAAGCTTATGACTTAAAGAGCCTCCAGGTTCTCTAATTGTTGTTACTCCATGTGCCATCCAGAGTTTAAAAACATAATCAGGACTTGCTCCTTGAGATCTTCCTCCAATGTGCCCATGAGTGTCTATAAAACCAGGCATCACATAACTGCCTTCACAATTAATTTCAACACCATTTTTGGATAACTTAGGTCTTCTATTTTCATTAATTGGCACACCTGGATAACCAACGTTTTGAATTCTTGTAATTATATTTTTTTCAATTACAATATCAACGGGACCTAATGGTGGAGCACCAGTGCTGTTGATTATTGTAGCCCCTCTTAATATCAATTGATCATGTTGTTTGCCCTCAATTTGTGATAATGAAATAATCGGAACGGATAGTAATAGTAAAATTAATTTTTTCATTATTTAAATTTTTGGAATGCACTGTCCATAAAAGATGATAGTTCAAAATCCTTTTCAGTAATTCCTCCTGAATCATGTGTATACAATTCAATATCTAATTTGTTATAAACATTTGTCCATTTTGGATGGTGATTCATTTCTTCACATTTTACAGCAACCTCTTTCATAAAAGAAAAAGCATTGTCAAAATTATTAAAGCTATATGAACCTTTAAGATACAAACCCTCGATAGACCAACTATTCGATAAAAGATCCATATTTTTATTTAATTCATCTTTTGAAAGAACTTTTGACATTTTAACTAATTTTTTTGAGTTTATGCTTGAGTTTCTCTAATTTCATTTTTCTCCACCAAACTTTATTCTCTTCATTTTGATCCTCTGCTCTGTGAATTTTTTTATTGAGTTTGTTTATTTTTTTTGATAAGTAGCTTATGGATATTTTTTTCATGTCTATTAAATATAACCATTTAAAGTTATTTTAATTTAAATCCATTGATCATTTGGAGCAGTTAAATCATCATTGACCTTTCCGGTATTTATTACTCCTCGTGGTTCCACAATCATAATTTCTGCTTCATTTTTTGCATATGGCTTATGGTTTACTCCTTTGGGAACTATAATCATTTCACCTTCATTAAGCTCTTCAGTTCTATCTTTAAATTCAATAAAAATTTGCCCTTTTATTACAATAAAAGCTTCATCTGTATGTTGATGGTTATGCCAAACAAAATCATCTTTAATTTTAACTAGTTTAAATTGATAATCATTAAGCTCAGCAATGACTTTTGGCGACCAATGTTCAGAAAACTTTTTGAATTTATTTTTTAAATTAATTTTTTTCATACTGTTTTTAGTTCAGTCTGAAGGATATGGGTAAGCCATAGAGAACACTTACCTTTTTTTCAAGATATTCACCTGGTTTAACTTGAGGAAGTTTAGCCATGATTCTATAAGCTTCATCCTCGAGAATTTTATTGGGTCCAATTGTTGAAAAATTTATAAAATAGCCATCTCTTGTTATTTCAAATTGTATAAATACGTCACCCTCAATATTATTTTTTAGTGCTCTTTTTGGATATCTTAAATTCTTATTAATATGATCACTTATATAGCTCTCGAAACATTCTTTCGATTTTTCAATTTCTACATCTTCACATCCTGGGAAAGAGGGTGCTTTATCAATTTCATCATAGTCAAGTTGTGTTGGTATTTTATATTCAACAGCTACCTGAAAAGTCTTTTTAACGGGCTCACCATTTTTTTTTGCTGGAGTCATTTCTGGAAGAGACCTTACTATATTGGCAGCAGCAACTTCAAACATACTTTCTGCGGCTCTTAGAGCTTCTTTTTCAATAAAACTGATTCCAACTACAGCAGCATTTGCTATAATATTTTCAACTTTACCATCTTCATTTATATCAAACCTTATTCTTACAAGTGATTCAAGATCCAAATCCCAAGCGGTTTGAGGATATTTAAAGTTCTTTTCGATATGTTCAAACATGCTTTCGTCAAAGCATTGATTTTGCTTATTATCCGGAATAAGTTTACAAATTGGGAAAATTGGAAATACTTCTTCAATATCATTTTCAATTTGGGCATGATTGTTGAAAGAAAAGAGTAAGAATAGTATAAGTATACGATGCATAAAAATAAATTTAACACAAATTTAATTCAAAATGGCTAGACATCTTTCTTTTAGATCAGGAAATCCAGCATTAAATAAAAATACTTTCAAAGGTTTGCGTGCTGAAAGATCTTCAGGACCAATTATCAATGATAATGTAATGACAATTGAGGGAACAGTAAACAAAACTGCTCTATCACTTTTATTATTAATGTTTTCAGGTTATTACGCATATTCATCATTTATGGGCTCATTTGTATGGGTTGGTTTTGGTCTTGGTTTAGTAGCATTTTTTGTTACTTTTTTTAAAAAAGAATATGCCCCGATAACAACACCTATTTACTCGTTATGTCAAGGAGTTGTACTAGGAGGTATCTCATACATGTATGCTCAACAGTTTGAAGGGATAGTTTTTAATGCTGTATGTCTAACAGCATTCATTCTCTTATCCTTACTCTTTGCTTACAAGTCTCGAATAATAAGAGCTACAGATAATCTCAAATTAGGAATTTTTGCTGCCACAGGTGGAATTGCGTTGTTCTATATAATAGGTTTTATTGGCCTCTTGTTTGGATTTGAAATTCCATTTTTAAGTCCAACTGATGGTTCAATCACTAGCATTTTAATCACGCTTTTTATAGTTGTTATTGCTTCTCTAAATCTAGTCTTAGATTTTGATTTTATTGAGGAAGCCTCAGAAAATGGAGCTCCAAAATATATGGAGTGGTATGCTGCTTTTGGTCTTATGGTGACACTAGTGTGGTTGTATTTGGAAATCCTTAGACTTCTTGCTAAAATCAATTCAAGAGATTAATTTTCTATTACTATATCCACAAGTTTTCTCCTAACATCTAAATCATACAAGTTTTCATAACTTCTTGATGGGTAGACCCTATTTGTTAATAATACTATGATTGTCTCCTTTTCAGGATCTATCCAAAAAAAAGTTCCAGTAAAACCAGTATGCCCATAACTTAAATCAGAAAATTTTTGACTTGGTGTTATTTTTCCACTTGATGTCAAGCGAGGTTTGTCAAATCCTAAGCCGCGAACAGCTCTTTCATTTTTATAATTTTCTGGATTGGAAAAATATTTAACAGTGTTTTCATTTACTATTTGTTCACTATTAAATTTACCTTTATTTAATAATAATTCAGACATTTTTCCGACATCATTTGCACTACCAAATAATCCTGCATTCCCAGAGATGCCGCCCATTATTGCTGCTGTTTCGTCGTGAACATATCCTTGAATCAATTGCTTCCTAAAAGTAACATCATTTTCAGTTGGTACAATTTTATTTAGTTGGTAATTTTTAGCTGGATTAAACATTAGGTTAACTCCAATTTTTGAATAAAAATTTTCATATAAATAACTCTGAAAAGATTCTCCAGAGATGTTTTCAACTATTTCTGGAACTAAGCAAAAGAACAATCCCGAATATAAATATTCACCTTTAGATTTAATTTTAGTCCTTTTAATTTTTCTAACAATTTTATTGTAATAGCTTTTTTTTATAAATAGATTATTTGCGACCTGTATCCTTTTTTTTGAGCTTTCATCATCAATAAATCTAGATTTTAATTTTCCATTTTTTTTAATAAGTGATAGCTGATGACTTATATATGGTTTCCATCCAGATTGATGAATTAAAAGTTCATGAAAACTTGAATTTTTTTTGTTTGAACTATTTAATCTTTTGATGTGTTTTGAGATAATATCATCAAGCCTTAATTTTTTTTCATCATACAACTTCATTATTGCTAAAGTTGCTGCCAATGTCTTGGTTATAGAAGCTAAATCATACAAGTGATCTTGCTCAACTTTTATTAATGAATCATAAGTATGAAAACCATAAGATTTTGAATAAGTATAATCAGGATTTTTTAAGTAAAGTTGAGCGCCAGGGAAAGCTTTAAGTTCTATGCTATTTTCAATTAGACTGTCAATTTTCTTGAAATTTTGTGAACAAATTGGACTTATATTAAACAGAAGTATTAAGAGTATTATTCGAATCATGATATTTGTGGAATCTCAAGCTCAAAGTCTTTTGTTTTATTTTTCTCAATAATTAGTTGTTTGTGCAGCTTATCTATAATTTTTTTGTAATCTGGATTATCAATACTATTAAAATTTTCACCTGGATCATTTACCAAATCGTAGAATTCCCAGTTTGGTTCAGTTTTTTGTTTATTTGTTCCAGACTTACCAAGCCCCTCTCCGTAATTGTAAATTAATTTATAGTCTTTTGACCTTATGCCTAAATGAGCAGGTCTTTTTATATCATGTTGCCAATACCTGTAATAAATGTATTCTCTTGATTTTGATTCACTTGAAATTAAGTTTTCTTTAAAACTATATCCTTGAAAACTTTTTGGTTGTTCAACACCTGCAAAATCTAAAAATAATGAAGGAATATCAATGTTTAACAGTAAATCATCAATTCTTTTGCCCTTTGGGAGCTGATTTGGATAGGAAATAACAAATGGCATTCTAGCAGACTCTTCATAAAACCATCTTTTATCCATATAACCATGTTCACCCAGAAAATATCCTTGATCTGAAGTATAAATAATTAAAGTGTTTTCAATTAATCCGCTGCTTTCTAAGAAATCAAGTATTTTGACAATGTTATCATCAATTGCAGCTCCGCTTTTAAGAAAATCACCAATAAATTTTTGATATGTTTTTGACCGGGTATCTCTTTTATTAAGATTATCTACAGAGAAAGGCATTCCAGGATATCTAGCTGTATTGTTTATGGTTGCGTTTACCCATCTTTCAGTTAAATTTTCAACAACTTGACCGATGTGTTTTCTACCTGAATCTTCAGGATCAAATTCATAAAGTGATGTTGGCTCTGGGAAAAAAACACCTTTATTTAAATCTTTATTTCTTTCTGGATAATCAAAAGGTTCATGTGTAGCCTTGAAATGAGTCATCAAGAAAAATGGTTTATCATCATCAATTTTTTTTAACCATTCTATTGAACTATCACCAATTATATCCGCAGAAAAACCGGATTCTTGTACACCTCCCTTATAACCATCCTCCCAATTGTCTTTAGTTTTGAAAAAAGGATTATTATATAAACCTTGGCCGGGAAGAACCTTGTAGTAGTCGAAGCCAGTTGGTTCCTTTTTTAAATGCCATTTACCAATAATTGATGTTTGATAACCATTGTTTTTTAAAATTTTAGCAACATTCAATGAATCAGGTTCAAGAGCATCTGGTAGATTATAAACACCATTCAAGTGGCTATATTGACCAGTTAGTATTGATGCTCTGCTGGGCACACATATTGCGTTGGTACAAAATAGATTTTCAAGTACAATACCTGATTTTTCAAGTCTTTTTATTCCTTCATTTTTAACGTAGTCTTGTAAAATTCCACCATATATACCCCATGATTGTGAAGTATGATCATCTGACATAATAAATAAAATATTGGGAGTTTTTTTATTATAATTATTACAACTTAGAAGAAAAAATATTATAAGGAATGCTACTTTTTTCATAATTTATAATTTGTATTTATAATTAATACAATTAAAAGGTAAATTAGGAATTAATTTTCAAATCATTAATTTAATTGATGACATTAAAAAAAATATTTTTTTTAGCTATTACGTTTTTAATTTCATTTCCAAATTTCAGTCAAGAAAGAATGAATAAACTTATAAATGAAAAAAGCCTATATCTTAAACAACACTCTAGTAATCCAGTAGATTGGATGCCATGGGGCGATGATGCTTTAAGTCTGGCTAAAGGTCAAAAAAAACTAATGATAATAAGTGTAGGTTATTCATCTTGTCATTGGTGTCATGTTATGGAGGAAGAAACTTTCAGTGATGAAGAAGCTGCTAAGATTATGAATGATAAATTTATTAATGTTAAAGTTGATAGAGAAGAAAGACCTGATGTTGATGAATTATACATGAAATCACTTGTATTGATGACAGGCAGTGGGGGGTGGCCAATGAACATTATTGCTCTCCCTGATGGATCTCCAATTTGGGGAGGAACCTATTTGCCAAAAGATAACTGGATCAATGTATTGAATCAAATAGATGAATTGTATAAAACTAGATATGAGGATGTATTAGATTATTCTACAAAATTGAAAGTAGGTTTAAAGCCAAAAGAAATTATTGAAAATAAATTTGAATCCTCTGAATTACTACTAAAAATTAAGAATGCCACTAAACTTTCATTCAATTCATTGGATATAGTAAATGGAGGTTTGAGATCATTTCAAAAATTTCATTTACCATCCATGATTGATTATTATTTGAGGGGAGGTAATCAATTTGAAGAAAAAAAATATTCTGATTTTGTTGATTTAACACTTAAAAATATCTCTTATGGCGGAATAAATGATCATATTGAAGGGGGCCTACATAGATATACTGTTGATTCAATTTGGCATGTACCTCATTTTGAAAAAATGCTCTATGATAATGCACAAATGTTATCTGTCTACGCAAAAGCATATAGGTCAACAAAAAAACAATTGTACAAAAGAGAAATTGATAATATTTTTAGTTTCATTGAGAATAATTTAAGTGGAAATGACGGGTTACTGTATTCGAGTATTTCTGCTGTTACTGAAATTGGAGATGAAAAGATTGAAGGTGATTATTACGTGTGGGATAAAGATGTATTAAAGAAAGTATTAGGGAAAAATTTTGAATTATTTCAAGATTACTTTAGTGTAAATAAAAATGGATTATGGGAGGATAACAAATACGTATTAAAGAGAGAAAATGATGATGATTTTTTCATAAAAAAATACAATATTTCAGTTAAGACTTTATATTCAAAAATTTTAGAATCATTAGAAATTTTAAGAAAATCGAAAAACGATAGAAAAAAACCAATAACGGATACGAAAGTCTTAACATCTTGGAATTCTTTATCCATTGTTGGATTGTCGGAAGCGTACCAATCAACAGGTGAAAAGAAATTTTTAGATAAAGCATTAAAGATTCTGCAAGCAATTGAATCAAAATTGATTAATGATAATTTGGAAGTCCAAAGATCCCTATCATCCTCTGATGATAATATCATTTTTTTGGAGGATTATAGCTATTTAATTTCTGCCTACATAAGCTTATATCAATCTACTTTTGAATATAATTTAATTGACAAGGCTGACAAACTAATAAATAAATCTTTATCAATTTTCAATCATACAGAATCACCATTTCTAAGATTTAGTTCCGACCAGTCTCTACTTTTTTCGGATAACTTATTTGTAAATCAAGACGGAGTTATGCCCTCAGCTAATTCAGTTATGTCTAAAAACCTTTTTCTACTATCCCATTACACTGGAAATCGAGAATACTTTGATATTGGAAAATCAATGATTGATGCAATAACCAATGACTTAATTAATAACACTTTGGATTACATGAATTGGCTGAATGTTGCATTGGATTATAATGATGAATTTTTTGAAGTTGTTATCTCAGGAAAGAAATCTTATCAGATGGCAAAAGAAATTAACTCTAGTTATTTCCCAAATATTTTAATTGCTGCCTCTAAAAAAGACAGTGATAAATATTTGCTTAAAAATAGATATATTAAAGGTGAAAACTTAATTTATGTTTGTGTAAATAACACTTGTAAATTTCCTGTAGATAATGTTGATGCGGCTCTAAAACTAATAAGTAAAAAAGATGAAAAAATATAACTTTAAACACCTGATTTTAATAATTGTGATTTTTGTTTTTGGATGTGACAAAAGCACCGAAACACCACCCAATATTGTTTTTATTTTAACAGATGATTTAGCATATGCTGACCTAAGCTCTTATGGTTCAGACTTTATAAACACCCCATACTTAGATAAAATGGCAAATGATGGTGTAAAATTGACATCATATTATGCAGCACAAGCAGTTTGTTCGGCCTCAAGGGCAGCAATATTAACTGGGTGTTATCCAAACCGTCTTGGCATAAGTGGAGCTTTTGGGCCGAGATCAAAACGAGGAATTAATCCTGATGAATTATTATTATCTGAAATGCTTAAAAATAATAATTATAAAACAGGAATTTTTGGCAAGTGGCATTTGGGAGATGCAGAAAAGTTTATGCCTACTAATCATGGATTTGATGAATTTTATGGGATACTTTTCTCAAACGATATGTGGCCTTATCATCCTGAATTTCCAAATGCTTTTCCGGAGGATCTTTTATTATATAGAAATATGGAGCCTATCGAAACTTTGATAGACCAGTCTGATTTGACAAAAAATATCACAGATGAAAGTATTCGTTTCATTGAGGAGAATAAAGACAATCAATTTTTCTTATATATAGCTCATCCTCAACCTCATGTTCCATTATTTGCATCTAAGGAATTTGATGGTTCTACAGGTGAGGGTTTATTTGCAGATGTTATTACCGAAATCGATTTTTCAGTAGGAAGAGTTATAGATGCATTAGAAAAGCATAACCTTTCTGAAAACACAATAGTTGTTTTTACATCTGATAATGGACCATGGCTTTCTTATGGTGATCACGCAGGTTCATCTGGAATATATAGAGAAGGAAAAGGAACAGCATGGGAAGGAGGGCAAAGAGTTCCATGTATAATTAAGTATCCCAATGAAATTAAGGCTGGAACTGTAATTGACGAACCAGTAATGGGTATTGATTGGATGCCAACTTTTTCTAAACTAACAGGATCTAATCTTTCAGAAAACAAAATTGACGGTAAAGATATATGGCCACTAATAACTCAAAAAGAAAAAAATTCTCCACATGATGAGTTATATTTTTACTATAGACAAAATGAACTACATGCTGTAAGGTCAGGTGATTGGAAGCTATATTTCCCCAGAACTTATAGGTCATTAAATGGCAAGCCTGGCGGAACTAACGGAATGCCTGTTAAATATGAGATGAATAAAGTAAATAGTAATGAGCTATATAACCTCAAAAATGACCCTAGTGAAGAATATAATGTCTATGAGGAAAATATTGAAATAGCAAAAAAATTAGAGGAGATGGGTGAAAGAGCTAGAAACGAGCTCGGAGACAAGTTGACCTCTAGAATTGGTAAAGGTGTTAGAGAAATTGGTATGATAGACTAAAAATTATTGTGTGAGTAGAAGAAAGTTTATAAAAAATACAGTTTTAGGATCTGTTGCTTCTGGAGGCTTAGGTCTTTCGTTTAAAAATTTAAATTTTAAAAAATTTTCTGGACCAAGAATTATCTCAACTTGGAATCATGGTTTCGAAGCAAATAAAGTAGCTTGGGATAATTTATCTTCTGGTAAAGGAGGTTTAACAGCAGTTGAATACGGAGTTCGTGTTTCTGAAGATGATCCCAATGAGATGTCTGTTGGTCTAGGCGGATTACCAGACAGAACAGGTAAAGTAACTTTAGATGCTTGTATAATGGATAACAATAATGATTGTGGTTCAGTAAGTTTCTTAGAAAACATAAAAAATCCAATTTCTGTTGCTCGTTTAGTCATGGAAAAGACTCCGCACATTATGCTTTCAGGAAAGGGCGCATATGATTTTGCTATTAAGCAAGGATTTAAAAGTCAAAATTTGCTCACTAAAAAAGCTGAAGAAGCTTGGAAAAAATGGAAAAAAAGTTCTGACTATAAACCTGTAATTAATATTGAAAATCATGATACAATAAGTATGTTGTTAATTGATGATAATCAAGATTTATTTGGTGCTTGTACAACAAGCGGAGCTGCATGGAAACTTCATGGAAGAGTTGGAGATTCACCAATAATTGGTGCAGGATTATTTTTAGACAATGATGTTGGAGCTGCAGCTGCTACAGGACTTGGCGAAGCTGTAATAAGAACAGCAGGTAGCGCAATGGTTGTTGAAGTAATGAGGCAAGGAGCAACTCCTTTAGAAGCTTGTAAGGAGATTGTCAATAGAATTTCTAAAATTCATGAAAATAGACCAGAATGGGAGTATCTTCAAGTTGGTTTTATCGCTCTAAATAAAAATGGTGAACATGCTGGATATAGTTTAAAAAAAGGATTCAATTATGCATTGCATGACTCACTAGAGCAAAAAATGATAGATGCCGAATATGAAATTAAATAATGGAGGAAATAGTTAAATATTTAGGTAATTTTCATCCTGTTGTTTTACACTTACCAATAGGTGTTTTTTTATTTACATTATTATTATTTTCCTACCAAAAGTTTACTAAAATATCCCTTACTATTCCCATTAGATTAGGTCTAATTTTCTCATTTATTTCTGCTATTGTTTCATCGATTTTAGGCTTTATTCTTCAGTATTATGGAGATTATGATGACTCCTTAGTTAATTTTCATATGTGGCTCGCAATAGCAACAACATTACTTATTGGAGCTATATATTTTATTCATAAGAAAAATGAAGAAAATAAATATTTAGCTCACACCTTTGTAAGTGCTGTAATTTTTATGACTGTAACTGGACATTATGGCGGTTCTATTACACATGGTAAAGATTATTTAAAATTACCTGAGATTAATCAAACCGTTCGTTTTGTAACTTATGACAGTATTCATCTATATGATGATGTCGTTTCTTCAATTATAGATTCAAAGTGTGTCAAGTGCCATAATATGTCAAAAAGTAAAGGCGGATTGATGTTAACGAATCAACAAGAGATTTTAAAGGGAGGAGAAAATGGAAAAATATTTTTGGCTAATAATTCATCAAAAAGCAAGTTGTATACATATCTTAATTTACCACTAGATGACAAGATGCATATGCCACCAGACGGCAACTCTCAATTAACTGAAAATGAAAAAAACTTAATAAAGATGTGGATTGATGGTGGTGCTCAATTCGATGGATTCACAACAATTAGTGACAATGAACTGTCAAATCAAATTCTAACATATTTACCACCATTGGTAGCAGATGTTGAGCCACCTTCAAAAAAGAATCTAGTCAATCTTATGGAAAATGATTTTAGGGTTGAGAGAATAAGTGTTGAATCCAATTTTATTGATCTTAAATATGATGGTCTAAATTTTGGATCAAAACAATTAAACCTATTATCAAAGGTTTCTGAAAATATTCAGAGATTGGATTTATCCAATGTTGATATATCAGACATCAACTCCTCAAAACTCAAAAAATTAAAAAACTTAAAGTACTTAAATCTTACAAATTCTAATTTATCTACAAATGACTTGAATAACCTGCCTGAGTCAATTGAAATATTGATCTTAAGTAAAAACATAATTAATCCAGAAGAGTTATTAAATATCTCAAGTAGACCCCAAATAAAGAAAGTTTTTGCATATAATACTGTCCAAGACAATGAATTAAAAAAATCTTTGACTGATCAGTCAAACAATAAATTATATTTTGGCATTTCACTTCAAGACTTTTCTAGTTTGGAAGGCTTCCCTCTCGAAAGACCAATTATTGAAGCAAATGGACTTGAAATTAATCCAAACCCAATTACTGATATCAACCCAAAGTTTAATAGAATCTTGTTTGCTGACTCTATATATATAGAAGTTAATAGAGCAATATCAGAACCTACATATAGATACACTTTAAATGAATCGGAACCAGATAGTTTATCATCAGAATATACCAAGCCTTTAGTATTTACTCAATCCGGAAATTTTAATGTAAAAGCATTTAAAAATGGCTATAGAAATAGCGTTACAAAATCTTTTTATTTTGACAAGATAAAGGCCAATATCGATAATTATAATTTATTGACTAAAGCTATTGATCCTTACAATAATGACATACTATTTGATGGCCAATTAGCTTCTCTTGACTTTAGAGATGGCAAATGGAATGGTTTTATACACGAGGAAAATGAGGAAAAGGCAAAACAACTGGGTAGAGTTGAGAATTCTGGTAATTTGATTGTTGATTTTGATTTGCCTAAAAATAAAAACGTCACTGAAATAGCAATCTCATGTATGGAAAGTATAAATAACGGATTTATTTTATTACCCGAGTCTATTAGTTTGTTTGATATTTCTGATGGAAAAGAACAACTAATTAACTCTGTTGAGATACCAAAATCTACTGTTGATGAGGCAGACTCAAAACGATTATTCAAATTAACTGTAAGTCAAAAGAATTTAAAAAGAGTTCGCTTAAAAATTAAAAGTAACAGGAAGCTTCCAAAAGGACATGTTGCAGAGGGGCAGCCAGGATGGCTTTTTGTTGATGAAATATACCTTCTATAGACAGATTTAAACTTCCCTTGAAATTATTGATTATCATGAAATTAGCTGCTTTTTTTGCTTTTTTCTTAAGTTAAATACCCTTTTTTTACCATATTATCAATGAAAATTTCGTAAATTGGAATCTGATTAACTAAATAATTATTTAACGATTAATTAAAATTAAACACTTATGAAAACAAAATTCACGAAAATCTGTGTTAGTTTCTTGATGTTTTTTGCGTTGACTTTGTCAGCGTATGCACAACAAGTAACTGGTACGGTGTCTGACGAGAATGGTGTTCCATTACCTGGAGCTACCGTTGTTGTTCAGGGAACTTCTACAGGAGTTTCTACGGATTTTGATGGTAATTATTCTATTACTGCTTCATCAGGGGATACCCTGGTTTTTAGCTTTGTTGGATATGCCACTCAATCTGTAGCTGTTGGCTCCTCGAATACTGTTAATGTTCAGCTTGAGCCGGACAATTCATTGGATGAGGTCGTTGTTACAGCACTTGGTGTAAAAAGAAATACAAAAGCACTAGGTTATTCTGTAACTGAAGTTGATGGTACTGAATTAAGTGCCAACCCTTCAACCAATGCAATTAACGCTCTTCAAGGTAAAGTTGCCGGAGTTATGGTAACTGGATCTGCGATGGGTGCTAAGGGTTCAAGTAGGGTTGTTATTAGGGGAACAAGTTCCCTTACAGGTAATAACCAGCCTTTATACGTAGTTGACGGTATTACAATTAATAACAATAACCTAGGTGCTGCCGGTGTATGGGGTGGAACTGACTTTGGTGATGGTATTTCAAGTATCAACCCAGACGAAGTTCAATCAGTCTCTGTACTAAAAGGTGGTGCTGCAGCAGCGCTGTATGGTTCAAGAGCATCTAATGGTGTTATCATCATTACTACAAAAAATGGTCTTGGATCTGAAGGTTTAGGTATTGAAATCAACAGTACATCTCAGTTTGATATGATCAACACATCAATGTGGGATGCTCAGACAACATATGGTTCTGGATTTAATGCAGTTGTACCATCATCTACAGAGGACGCTCTTAGTGAGGTTTACAGTGCTTGGGGTCCTAGAATGGAAGGTCAGCTTGTTCCTACTTGGGAAGGAGTTCAAAGACCTTATGTCTATGCTGGTGATAATCAATCAAAATTCTATAGAACTGGTACTACATTTAGTAACACAGTTTCTTTATCTACATCTGGAGAAAATGGAAATACAAGATTTTCATTTACTAATCTAGATAATGATGATATTTCTCCTAATTCAACTCTTGATAGAAATTCTATCGGTTTGAATACTTCCCAAAAGTTTGGTGATAATATCACATTAGATGTTAACATGAAATATTTATTAGAGGAACAAGGTGGTAACCCAAGATTATCGGATGCTCCTAGTAACTCTAACTATTCTCTTAAATCTTATGCTCCCTCAGTTGACGTTGATTACATGAAGGGACCAAATGGAGATGGTACTAACGAAGCTGGTACTGAGCTAAGAACTACAAACGGAATCTATTCTCAGAATCCATGGTTTGCAGCTTTAAACTTCGTTAATGATGCTGAAAAAGAAAGATTTATTGGATCTGTTAACGCTAGATGGGATCTTACAGATTACTTATATGTTAGAGGACGTATTGGTACTGATAGATATGACTTACACAGAACGGTTTCAACTCCATTCGGTACAGCATATCAGCCTTTAGGTTCTATTAGCGAATATAAATTAGCTTTCAAACAGTTTGATGCAGATGCTTTCTTAGGAACTGACAATCTAGCTCTTACTGACGATGTTAGCTTAACAGCGTTTGTTGGTGTAGGTTCTAACAAAGTAACTTCTGAATCGGTTTCTGCCAATGGTAGTAACTTTATTGTTCAAGGGTTAGTAAATGTTAAGAACACTAAAAACCAATCTAACGGATATGGATTCTCTGAAAAACAAATTAATTCTGCGTATGGATCTGCAGAGTTAGGTTTTCAAGATTATGCATTCTTAACTTTAACTGCTAGAAATGACTGGTTCTCCACTCTATCTATGGCTGGTAAAGATTCTCCAAACAACGACTTGTATACTTCTGCAAGTTTATCTGTTGTTCTTTCTGATGCAATTGACATGGGAAGTAATGTTGACTTCTTCAAAATAAGAGGTGGTTACTCTCAGGTTGCAGGTGGTGCTGATAGCCCATATGCTCTTAGTCTTACTTACGGTATCGTAGGTCAAGGTCACTTAGGAGCTTCATTAGGTGCAATTAGTGGTGGTAGAATTCCAAACTCAGAAATTACTCCTTTCGAGAAAAATGAAACTGAATTTGGATTTGACTTAAGAATGTTTGATAACAAGGTAAGCTTAGATGCTACTTGGTATGACAACGCAACTATTGGTGATATTGTTGGTGTTAGTGCATCTGCAACGTCAGGTTATGGTAGTGCACTTGCAAATTTAGGTGAGATTGCCAATACAGGTATTGAGCTTTTACTTAGAGTTAAGCCAGTTGTAACTGATGATTTTGCAATGGAACTTTCATTCAACTATACAAATAACGATAGTGAAGTTGTTGCAACAAATGATACAGGTGGAAACATTTCAATGGATGAGCCAAGATCAAGAAATCTTAGAGTTACTCACATTGTTGGTGAAAAATATGGAGCTTTATTTGGAAACTCTTTTGTAAGAGATGCAAGTGGCAATATTGTTCACGAATTAGTAAATGGTTATCCTAGACCTAAAATTGATAACAGCAGAAAAATCTTAGGATTTGGTGTTGCTCCTCAACAATTAGGTATTGGTGCTTCTTTCAGATACAAAGACTGGAATGCTAGCTTCTTAGTTGAAGGTAAGTCAGGTGGTCAAATGTATTCTGGTACTAACGTAACTATGATGGGTTATGGATTGCACCAAATGACTATCCCTGCTGGTGGTAGAGAAGCTGGATTCATTCCAGATGGTGTAATGGAAGATGGTTCTCCTGTTACAATCTCTATTCCTCAAGGACAACAGTCTGCATACTGGGGTAGATATAATGATGCTGCAGAAGCAGGTATCTACGATTCAGATTACTTTAGAATGAGACAAATGAGTGTTGGATATACATTCCCATCAAGTATGTTGGAAGGTACTTTTATCCAAGCTGCTAGTGTTTCATTAATTGGTAAGAACCTATTCTTTTTACACAATAGTGTGGACAACATTGACCCAGAGTCAGCTTATAACGCTGGTAACTCTGCTGGTTTAGAATGGTTTGGACTTGCTGTTCCTAGAACAATAGGTGTTAACGTTAACCTTAAATTTTAATATATTTACGCAATGAAAAAATTATTTATTACAATTTTAGCTTTAAGTTTTGCGTTTGTCTCTTGTGAATTCGATAAAGGGTTCGAAGAAATGAATGTCAATCCTGCTAAAGCTAATCAAATTGATGTTGGTAATAAATTCGCTTGGACTGCTTTGCAAACAAGTGGTGGAAGGTATGAAAACTGGAGAAATAGTTTAATCTATAACTCTGTTTTAATTCAGCATTTTGCCTCAACTGCAGGGTATTGGTCAGGAGATAAATATTACCGAGTAAATAGCTATGCTACTTCATTATGGGATAGAAATTACCCAAGCTGTGTTAAAGGTATCGAAGATATCATTGACCAATTAAACAGTGAAGGTAATACTGGAACTGAGATGGGAATGGCCCGAATTTTAAGAGTATTTATCTATCATAGAATAACTGATACTCACGGAGATATTCCTTATTCTGAAGCTGGTAAAGGCTATATTGATGGTACTTTAAAACCTAAGTATGATGCTCAGCAAGATATCTATATGGATATGTTGAGTGAGCTTGAAGGTGCAGTTGGTCAAATTAGTGGAGACTCTAGTATGGGCAATTCTGACGTCATCTTTGGTGGTAATGCAACTAAGTGGAAAGCTTGGGGTAATTCTATGATGCTTAGATTAGCAATGAGAATGACTAAAGCTGACGCTGCAAGTGCTCAAGCTTGGGCTGTAAAAGCAATAAGCGCAGGTACAATGACTTCAAACGATCACATCGCTATGATTGCTCATACTGATGGTCCTGAAGGAATTAACAAAAATGGTCATGGTGAGGTTTTCCAGGTTGACTCAAACGCAAGAATGAGTAAAACTATGGAAATGCATCTTACTGGCGATCCAAGAATGGATGTTTTGTTTGAGCCTGGAAGTGCTTCTGGTGGAGTACAAGCAGGTTTGCCAAACGGTAGTAGTGGTTCAGATTATACTGATTTGGACGGTAACACTGTTCCTGGTGTAGCTACAAGACATGCTTATTCTGCTGTTGCAAGTGCATTGCAAGGAAGAGATGTACCAATGGTATTCCAAACTTATGCTGAAGTAGAATTCCTTAAAGCAGAAGCTGCTATAAGAGGATGGACTTCAGGATCGGCTGAGACTCATTATAATAATGGTGTTACTGCTGCGATGAAAATGCTTAAGCAAATTTATCCAGCAACAACTGCTATTACAGATGCTGAAATTTCTGCGTTCCTAGCTGGACCTGGAAAATTAGCTGCATCTTTCCCTGCAAACTGGGAAATGGTTATGAATGAGTACTGGAAAGCTACCGTACTTAATGAGTATGAAGCTTATGCTAACTGGAGAAGAACAGGATATCCTACTTTGACTCCAACTAAGCACCCAAATGGTGAAACAAATGGTCAGATCATGAGAAGAATGATTTACCCTGGTGGTGAAGCATCTACTAATGCTGAAAATTATGCTGCTGCTGTCGCAAGACAAGGAGCTGATGATTGGATGACTAGAATGTGGTGGGATAAGTAATAAAACTATAAGTTTTAATAACTATATTTAGGGGGGGAATTATCCCCCCCTTTTTTTATATCCATATGAGAGGACTAATTAAATATTTTTTAATTATTTTTTTTATAGCTAATGCTAGTTCTCAAGATAAACTTTTTACCATTATAGACGCCGATCAAACAGGTATTCATTTTTCAAACGACCTTATTGACACCAAAGAAAATAACGTTTTTTTATACGCTAATTTTTATGGAGGTGCAGGTGTTGGTGTAGGTGATTTTGATAATGATGGACTGGATGATTTATTTTTTGCAGGAAATTTAGTAGATGATAAAATTTATAAAAATCTAGGCAATCTTAAGTTTCAAGATAAAACTACTAATTCAGGAATTATAAATGACAGCTCTTGGTCAACAGGCGTTACAGTCGCTGATGTAAATAATGATGGCCTTTTAGATATATATGTTAGTTGTGAGCTTTATGATGATCAGCCAAAACTTAGAACAAATAAATTATATATAAATAAAGGCAATTTTAAATTTGAAGAATTAGCAGCTAAGTGGAATGTAGATGTTGATAGAAGAACCAGACACGCAGTTTTTTTTGATTACAACAAGGATGGTTTACTCGACCTATATCTACTGAATCATCCACCAAATACAGGAAATTTCTCACCTTTTTTAGGAACAGATATGAAACTTCCAGAGTATAATCTTCAGCTTTTTGAAAATAAAGAAGATTTCTTTGAAGATGTCACAGCAAAAGCTGGATTGGATCGCTCTGGTTTTCCTAATGCTGCAGTAATAGGAGATTTTAACAAAGATGGTTGGCCAGATATATATGTGGCGAATGATTTTGAAGCTCCTGATTTTCTTTACTATAATAATCAAGATGGAACCTTTGACTACAAAACTGAATCATCTTTAAGACATACATCTTTTTACAGCATGGGAGTTGACGCAGCTGATATAAATAATGATTCACATTTAGATTTGATGGTTTTGGATATGACTGCAGAAGATAATTTTAGATTAAAATCAAATATGAGTGGCATGAACCCAGATTCATTCTGGAAAGTTGTTAATGATGGAGGTCATTATCAATATATGTTTAACACCCTCCAATTAAACAATGGTAATGAAACCTTTAGCGACATAGCTCAATTTACACAGACAGCTGCCACAGATTGGAGTTGGGCTAGTTTGGTTGCTGACTTTGATAATGATGGAAATAAAGATATTTATATCACAAACGGCTTGCTAAGAGATATTAGAAATACTGATGCTGATAAAAAAATATCAGATTTGGTTTCAAAAACTTTTAATAAATACATCATTGAAAATCCTGATAATTCAAATGTGAGTATTTGGGACGTCATTGATTTACAAGAACTTTTAAATTTTCTACCATCTCAAAAACTCAAAAACTATTTCTATAAGAACTATGGTGATTTGAAGTTTAAAAATGAAATTGATCAATTAGGTCTTGGAGATCCTTCATTCTCGCATGGTGCATCATACGCTGATTTGGATAATGATGGTGATTTAGACTTAATCGTGAGTAACGTAAATGAGAAAGCATTTATCTACAGAAATAATTCTGATAAAAACTTTGTAAGGTTAAAACTTGAGGATGATAGCCCTACATTTGGATCCAAAGTTTCGATTTATCACGATAATAATTTTCAATTTTTCGAAACAACTAATGTTAGAGGAATATATTCTACAAGCGAGAATATTGTTCATTTTGGAATCAATAACTCAAAAACAGTAGATAGTATTTTAATCGAGTGGCCTGACCAATCCACACAAAAAATTTTAAAGCCAAAAGTCAATAGACTAATTAAAATAAAGAAAAAAGGAGCAAAAGCAGATTTAGAATTAATTAAAGAAAATTTGACTAAGTTTCAAGAGGATAAATCAATTTTAAAATATGTTCATAAAGAAAATTATTTTAATGACTATGATAAACAAGTTCTATTGCCTCATAAACTATCTCAATTGGGACCTGCATTAGCAAAAGGAGATATAAATGGAGATGGTTTAGAGGATTTATTTATAGGAGGTGCTTCTGGGCAAGAAGCTACAGTATTTATTCAAAATGAAAATAGTTTTGATAAAGTTGAAAATGATATATGGACAAAACATAAAGCACTGGAAGATATTGATGCTGTATTTTTTGACTCGGATAATGATGGAGATTTAGACTTATATGTTGTTTCAGGCGGAAATGAATTCATGCCCAATTCAAGCACATATTTGGATAGGTTATATATAAATGATGGTCTTGGAAATTTTGATTTTAGAAGAGATTTATTGCCTTCAAAGTATAAAAGTGGGTCAGTTGTTAAACCCCATGACTTCGATAATGATGGTGATTTAGATTTATTTATAGGAAGCAGAATGAAACCGTGGAATTATCCTGAACCTGCCTCAAGTTATATTCTTATAAATGAAAACGGAAATTTTATAAACTATGATGACAAAAGCCAAGCATTTAAAGATTTAGGACTAGTTACAGATGCAGAGTGGTTTGATTTTGATAATGATGGAGATTCTGATATTGTCGTTGTTGGAGAATGGATGCCAATAACAGTTATTGAAAATCAACAAGGTCAATTTACAAAACAAGAGCTGAACACTAACTTAGGCTGTTCCTCAACAGGTTGGTGGTATAGTGTCGAAGTTGGTGATTTAAATAATGACAATCTTCCTGATCTTATTGTCGGTAATTTAGGGTTGAATTATAAATACAAAGCTAGTGTAGATGAGCCTTTTGAAGTTTTTTATGATGATTTCGATGACAATGGTAAAAAAGATATTGTGCTAGCCTATTATAATTATGGAATCCAATTTCCTTTAAGAGGATTTTCCTGTTCATCACAACAAGTACCTGATTTACAAGATAAGTTTAAGAAGTACGATATTTTTGCCTCACTTGATGTTCAACAAGTATATGGAGAGGAGAACCTGGAGAATGCTTTAAGACTTTCTGTAAATACATTTGAAAGTGCTGCACTTATAAATAATAAATCTTTTTTTGATTTTCGTCCCCTGCCTAATTATGCGCAGTTCTCCTCTGTAAATGATATCATTATCAAAGATTTTGATAATGATAAAGTGAATGACTTACTAGTTGTAGGTAACATGTATCATGCTGAGATTGAAACTGCAAGAAATGATGCTGGAAATGGTCTTCTTCTTAAAGGAAATGGAGATGGAAGTTTTAATGAAATTCCAACATTAAAATCAGGCTTTTTTACACCTGGTGATTCAAAGAAGGCAATATCTTTAACTTTAGGAAATAAGGAAATTATATTAGTTGCGAATAATGATGACCGCCTCCAAATTTTTAAATAACTTGTTAAGAAGAATACTATAATGAATTACACTTTGAATAACCTTATCCAAAAGAAAAAAAGTAGCTTTCTTTTTGCCCTAGCATTTTGTTTGTCTTTCCCTCTAACTGGTCAGAAATACAAAGATTTTGATAAAGATCATCATATAGGCCTGCATCACTGGGAAATTCCAAGCAAAGATCCAGATAGAATAATATTAAATTTTAATGGTGATCCTTCTACTAAAAGAGCTGTTACATGGAGAACAGATCTATCAGTTAAAAATGCAAAAGCCCAAATTGCTGTTGCGGGTGTAAATTCTAAATTTGCTAAGAATGCAAAAACTTACAAGGCAAAGACAGAAGAATTTGATTTAGGACTTTATAAGGCCAATAATTCTTTTGTTGTAAAATACCACAGTGTAGTTTTTGAAGAATTAAACCCTAATACAACATACGCATACAGGGTTGGTGATGGAGATAATTGGTCAGAATGGATTCAATTTAAAACAGCTAATGCTGATTACAACTCAACTCAATTTGTATATTTTGGAGATGCACAAAATGATATATTAAGTCATTGGTCTAGAGTAATCAGGATGGCTTATCAAACAGCTCCAAATGCATCATTTGTAATTCATGCTGGTGACATGGTTGATACTGCTCATAGAGATTATGAGTGGGCCCAATGGTTTAAAGCTGGAGGATTCATTCACAGACAATGGACAACAATTCCAGTTGTAGGCAATCACGAGTTTCAAAGTACAAGCAGGTCCACCCCAAAAAGAGTATCAATTCAATGGAGACCACAATTTACTCTACCTGTTGAAGAAGGGTTAGATTCCAAGCTACATGAGACTGTCTATACGGTCAATTATCAAGATGTTCTAATATTAGTATTAAATTCTACCGATTTCCTTGAAAAACAAACTGAATATATTCAAGAAGTATTGAGTAATAGTGATGCAAAATGGAAAATTGTCACATGTCATCATTCTGTTTTTTCACCAGCACAAGGACGTGATTTTGAGTACGCGAGAAAAAACTGGAAACCTCTGTTCGACAAATACGGAGTAGATTTAGTATTAAATGGACATGATCATACATATGCAAGAGGACACATTCCAATTAAAACTACAAATAATAATAAATCATCTAATTTCAATACTTTATATATAACATCTGTAAGTGGACCCAAACAATATAAAATAGGACTTGAACAAATTAAAAATTATCAATTTGATGGTTATAAGAATGATAAATTAGGAGAACAGACCCAGTTTTTTCAAGTTATTTCTATCAATGAAGAAACTTTAACTTATAAAGCATATACTGTTTTGGGTGATGAATATGATAAAGCAATAATTACAAAAGATTTTTCATCAGGAATAAAAACATTAAGATGATATCATGTTAAGCAAATGAAAGTTTATTTGGTATGCAATTTAAAATCATAATATTTATAGTTTTATTTTTAATCTCTTGTGATGATTCTTCAGAGTATGATGTTATTGTTGTAGGAGGAGGTGCAGGAGGAACATCTGCTGCAATTCAATCGGCAAGAAACGGAGCAAAAACGCTTTTGATTGAGGAGACAGATTGGTTAGGGGGTATGTTAACTTCGGCAGGTGTTAGTGCTGTCGATGGTAACTATAAACTTCCCTCTGGATTTTGGGGAGAATTTAAAGACAGTTTGGTTTCACATTATGGAAGCTTAGAAGCCTTGAAAACAGGTTGGGTTAGCAATACTCTTTTTGAACCTCGAGTTGGGAATCAGATTTTAAAATCTATTGCTAAAAATGAGAATAATCTTAAAATACTTTTTTCAACCGAAGTTAATTCTGTTACCAAATTAGATTTCCATAAAACAGAGCATTATAATTTCAATGTAAAGTCATCCAAAGGTAATTTTTCATCTAAAGTTTTAATTGATGCCACAGAACTTGGGGATATTCTCCCGATGATTGATGAAGATTATGATTTAGGTATGGATAGTAGAGAAATGTATGGTGAAGATATAGCCCCTGAAAAAAATAATGATATAATCCAAGACTTAACTTTTGTTATGATTTTAAAAAATTATAACAAAAGTGTGAAAATTGAGAAGCCAAAAAACTATGACCCATCAGAGTTTTATTGTTCAACAGCTTCAATTAATTGTACTGAGTCTGATAAGGCTCTTTGGACACCAAAGCAAATGATGAATTATGGTGAGTTGCCCAATGGAAAGATTATGATCAATTGGCCTATTTATGGAAATGATTATTACTCAAATCTTATTGAGATGAATTACGATGAAAGAAATGAGGTGTTTAAAAATGCTAAGGAAAAATCGTTGAGATATTTATATTACATACAGGATGAATTGGGATATGATAATTATTCACTCAGTGATGAAGAGTTTGATACGGATGATAATTTTCCACCAATCCCATATTATAGAGAAGCAAGGAGAATTAAAGGTAAGGTTACATTTTCTTTAGATTATATTAAAAAACCTTTTGATCAAATTCACCCTCTTTACAGGACTGGTATTTTAGTTGGGGATTATCCAGTTGATCATCATCATGATGCTCATCCCGATAGATATAATTTACCTCAACTTGCATTTTATCCAATTCCATCCTATTCACTTCCAATAGGATCTATTATTTCAAAAAAGAATCCTAATTTTTTAGTTGCTGAAAAGTCAATTTCAGTCTCAAATTTGGTAAATGGTACAACTAGGTTACAACCTGTTGTGTTACAAATTGGTCAAATTGCTGGTTTAATAGCTTCAGAATCAGTAAAAAATAATATAAACACCCATCAAATTGATGTAAGAAATATTCAAAAAAAGTTTCTGGATATAGGAGGTTATATACAACCATATCTAGATGTAGAAAAAAATCACCCCTTTTTTAAAGCATATCAGAGAATTGGCTCAACTGGAATTTTGAAGGGTACAGGAATTAATGTTGGGTGGTCCAATCAAACTTGGTTTTACCCAGAGGATAAAATTGATTTTATAGATTTATTAAAAGGTTTAGACCCTTATTATGATTTAGATAAATATGAATTAAAGGATTTAAAAATTAGCTCAGTATATAAATGGATTTCTTCAATATTACGTGAAGATATCAATCAAATTGAAAAAAATTGGGAAAGTTTGGGCTTAAAGAATTTTAATAAAAATAAAATTATAAATCGAGGAGAATTTGCTATAATTGTGGACTATTTTTTAAAACCATTTGAAAGTTTTAAAATTGATTTTAAAGGAGGCATAATTTATAATGAATAATAGCGAATTCTTAATTAGAAAGGCTACACAAAAAGATCTTGATTCTGTAATGGCTATAATTAGATCATGTACAGAGCATATGATATCGAAAAATATATTTCAGTGGAATGAAAAATACCCCAATATTGAAACTTTTCAAGCTGATATTAATAATGAACATTTGTATGTATTAGTTAATAAAGACGAGGAATTGATTGGTTGTGTATCAATTACTTTTGAAATGGATGATTTTTACAAAAAAATTGATTGGATATCGTCATCAAATAAAAACATCTACGTTCACAGATTAGCGGTACACCCCAATTACCAAGGACAAGGCCATGCAAAAACAATAATGAATTTTATTGAAAATAAAGCAATTGAAACTAAATGTGAATCAGTTCGTCTTGATACATTTAGTATGAATAATAAAAACAACACTTTGTATTCAAATTTAGGATATCAAAGACTTGGTCAGATTTATTTTAGAGATCAGAGCGAAATGCCATTCAATTGTTATGAAAAACCCTTAAAATAGATTGTTTAATTTTGTAATTGCTATGTCAAAGAAAAAACCAGATCAAGTTGCAGATAATCCAAATATACTTCCATACGCTTCAAATGTAGGGGCACCGGTCATAAAACCAAATGATCTAACTTCTTTCAAGCAAGAAAAACTTCTTAAAACAAATACTTATTTTAAATCAAAGTATGAGGAAATTAAAAAGGAGTACCAGGATTTGATTGATTCATATGAATGGAATCAACTTATTTATAATTCAAGCTTTAGCTTTAAACCTGAAAAAGGTGAAATTTACCATTTATATCAAAGGTCTGATGAAAAACTTTTTTTATCAATCATTGGACCAGATGAATGGAATATGATATATATTGGGTCTTTTAGGCTAGATTCCAACGATAAGTGGGAAAAAATAGATTTAGAAAATAAATGATATCAATCAACCTAAATAAAGGAAAAAAAATATACTTTTCATCAGATAATCATCTAGGAGCTCCAAATCATTCAGAAAGCTTAATTAGGGAAAAAATATTTGTTTCATGGCTTGAAAAAATTAAATCAGATGCCCAAGTTATATTTCTATTAGGTGATCTATTTGATTTTTGGTTTGAATATTACCATTCAACACCAAAAGGTTTTACTAGGGTTTTAGGTAAGTTATCAGAGCTTTGCGACTCAGGAATAAAAATATATTTTTTTGTAGGTAATCATGATTATTGGACAAGAGATTATTTTACAAAGGAGATTGGAATGGAAGTAATTAAAAAACCCACAGAGTTCAAAATTAATGATAAGTCATTTTTTATTGGACATGGAGATGGGTTAGGCCCAGGAGATTTAAAGTATAAGTTTTTAAAACAAATCTTTAGGAATCCTCTTTTTATTTTTCTCTTTAGAATTAATTACAGCTGGTTTGGAATTCCTTTAGGAAATTTTTTCTCAAGAAATAATAAAATTCTTTCTGGTAAGGAAATCAAATTCAAATCAAAAGAAAATGAAATGTTGTATCACTTCTGTAAAAAGAAGTTGAAAAATTCCTTTTATAATTTTTTTATTTTCGGTCATAGACACTTACCTCTAAAAATTGATTTGGGAAATAATTCTTTTTATTTTAATACTGGAGACTGGATCAACCACTATTCATTTTTAGTTTTTGATGGATCAGAGGTTTTATTGAAATATTTTAAAAAGAAAAATTGATAGAAAATAATAAAATCAGCTATGAAAAAGCTGTTTTGATTGGAGTGATTAATAGCACTCAAAATGAAAGCACAGTAAAAGACTATTTAAATGAGCTATCTTTTTTAACTGAAACTGCAGGTGGTGTTGTTTCTAAAACTTTTATTCAGAAAGTTGACAGTCCTAATCCTAAAACATTTATTGGCTCTGGAAAAATTATTGAAATACAAATTTATTGTAAGAATAATAATGTAGGCTCAGTAATTTTTGATGATGAATTATCTCCTACTCAACAACTGAATTTAGAAAAAATTTTGAAAGCTAAAATAATAGATAGGACAGGTCTAATATTGGATATATTTGCTCAAAGAGCAACTACTAGCTATGCGAAGAATCAAGTGGAATTGGCTCAATACCAATATTTAATGCCAAGATTGAAGGGTTTGTGGACTCACCTTGAGCGACAAAAAGGTGGAATTGGGATGAGAGGACCTGGTGAAACAGAAATTGAGACAGATAGAAGAATAGTTAGAGACAGGATCAGCTTATTAAAGAAAAAACTATCCAATATTGACAAGCAAATGTCAGTTCAAAGAGGAAACAGGGGTAGTTTGGTAAGGGTGGCGCTTGTAGGCTATACGAATGTTGGCAAATCAACTCTAATGAATTTAATTACTAAATCTGATGTATTTGCTGAAAATAAATTATTTGCAACATTAGATACAACAGTAAGAAAAATGGTCATTAGAAATTTACCGTTCCTAGTAACTGACACGGTTGGATTCATTAGAAAATTACCAACTCAATTAATTGAATCCTTTAAAAGTACATTGAATGAAATTACAGAATCCGATCTTTTACTTCACATAGTAGATATATCTCACCCCAATTATGAAGAGCATATTGATTCAGTTAATGAAATTTTAGGACAAATTGATAGTAGCGACAAGCCACTAATTTTAGTTTATAATAAAATTGATAGTATAGATGATCATTCATTTATGGAGCTAAATAAATCAGATGAAAAAGAATATATATCAGCACAAAAAAAAATAAATATTAATCAGTTAAAAGAAAAGATATTTAAACATGTCAGAAAAATACATGTTAAAAGATTCCCTTATAATAAATTTTTATACCCTGATATAGATTAAATGTCAAGACTAAGACCTATACCCATTACTTCACGGACTTGAAGTCTTTTTACAGAGTTATGATCATATATGAACTGAATAATTAAGTTCGTAGTTAAATATTTGTTTATTTTCATTTCCGTATTAATAGTGTAGTCTAAATCAATGTTGGCAGGATTATCTAAATAATCGGAATAAAGACTTATTCTATTTGAAACAAAAACATTTTCAAGCAGCTCAAACTTAAAAAAAGATCTAATAGAAGCACCTAATTCAAATCTACTGGTTTCTCCTTTTTTGACCCCAAAGTATTGTTTATTGTCTTGTAAGTTATCTGTGAAAAAACGATTTACCATGATTAATCGACCGGTGAAAGGCGCCATGTTAACCCATAAATCTTTATTTTTTTTCCAATACAATCCAACACCAACTTGTAAATAGGCTGGCGAGAAGAATCTAGTCAACTCGGTTCGCTCTTCCTGTCCCTCGCTATTTTTTCTAAACCTGTAGCCCTTGGTCCATTGTGTTTTAAAATTTATAAAACTAGAATAACTCCAATTACCTATTAAATTATTTGTAAATTTTTTTCCTAAAAGGGAATTTATCTCCAGTTTATCATCAGTTTTCTTTAAAAATTTACTTCCACCTACGCTATTTAAACCATAAGCTGTGATTAGTTTAGTATCCCAGTTCCATCCATTTTTGTCATAATTAAAGTCGTAATCAATTTTAATTGTCCCGGAAACACTTGTTTGACCACCCGCTGTCCAATAACTGTAACTTGATTGGTTACCCAAAAAGGTAAATTTTCCAGAAAGCAACCAGCTATTATCAATGCTATCTTGAACTTTATCATTTTGGGATTGAGTATTATTTAAACTAAAAAAAAGAATTATAATAAATAATAACCTTTTCATTTATTTCTTTTAAAAATTGGGACTGATGAACACGCTTCACCAAACATAATTTTCTTAGCAACTGGTTGAATTTTTTCAATTAAAACAGAATAAAGAAATTCTTTAAATTTTTTTTCTGAGCAACCTTTTATAATCACAGGTTTGTCCTGATATATGGCAAGATTAATATTATTGATTTTTTCAGTAATCAAGAAATTTTCATAATCATTTACACTACCTATAAAGTTTTTGATATTTATGTTTTTTAATTCTGATGACACTAACATAAAGGCCCAGTGTGGAATGATTGCATCATTAGAACATTGTATTGCAACATTTTTACCATTATATCTCGACCAATCAAAAGAACTAACCTTTTCTCTGAAATCTTTTTCTACAAGAATTAAATCATCTTTTAGCCAACATTTAATATCAAAAACAACAATATCAATATCTCCAATAAAATCTTCTAAATCAATAGTTTTTATTGGGCTTTTAGAAACTCTATTTTCAATTTCGTAGTTCATTTAAAGAAAGCCTAATTCTAGTTTTGCCTCTTCACTCATTAAATCTCTATTCCAAGGTGGATCAAAAGTCATCTCAACTTCAGCGCTTTTCACTCCATCAATATCTGCAATTTTGTTTTTAACTTCAAGCGGTAAACTCTCGGCTACTGGGCAATTTGGCGTGGTTAATGTCATTAAAACCTTAACGTCATTATCCTCATTTACAAGAACATCATAAATTAAACCTAATTCATAAATATCTACAGGTATTTCAGGGTCAAATATGGTTTTTAAAACTCTTACAATTTCCTCCCCAAGCTCATTGGGATCAATTAATTTTTCACTCATTTTTTATTTTTTATTATATGCAATTGCATAAAATTTTATTTGCTTAATCATGGAATACAATCCATTAGCTCTGTTTGGTGATAAATGTTCTTTTAATCCTATTTTTTCAATGAATGAAACATCTGATTTTATTATTTCATCAGGGGTTTTATTATTAAAAACCATTAATAAAATTGCAATTATGCCTTTTGTAATAATTGCTTCACTATCAGCAATAAAATTAATTTTACCATCTTTAAAATCTGCATTTAACCAAACTTTACTTTGACAACCTTTTATTAAATTTTCATCATTTTTTAAACTCTCATCCATTTTATCTAGTGTTTTTGATAATTCAATCATGTACTCATATTTTTGAGTCCAATCATCAAAAAACGAAAAATCTTCAATTAAGTTTTCCTGTAAATTTTCAATTGTCATACCTGATTCAAAGATACGAATTAGCTTAACATCGACTTTGCTTTTATGATAGCTTCCTGCAGAATATCAATTTCTTCAAAAGTATTAATAAATGATAGTGAAACACGAACAGTCCCTGGAATATCAAAGTGGTCCATTATTGGTTGGGCACAGTGCTGCCCAGTTCTTACAGCTACTCCATATTTGTCGAGAATAGAGCCAATATCATAAGAATGAATTCCTGAAATATTAAAAGAAATTACTGAGGTTTTATTTTTTACATCACCATAAATTATTAAACCATCAATCTCTTTCAATTTTTCTGTTGCATATTTTAAAAGTTTATCCTCATATTGTCTGATATTTTCAAAGCCTAAAGTATTCATATAATCTAATGCAACGCCAAAAGCAATAACACCAGATATATTTGGTGTACCAGCTTCGAATTTATGTGGTATTTCAGCATATGTTGTTTTTTCAAATGTTACATCAGAAATCATTTCACCACCACCCATAAAAGGCTCAATTTTTTCAAGTAATTCTTTTTTGCCATACAAGAAACCAACTCCAGTAGGTCCACATAATTTATGGGCTGATGCTGTAAAAAAGTCTACATTAAGTTTTTGTAAATCAATTTTGAAGTGAGCAGCGCTTTGTGCTCCATCAATTAAAACTAAAGCATTATAGCTGTGAGATATTTGTATTATTTCTTCAATAGGATTTATAATCCCTAAAGCATTAGAAACATGATTTAGGAAAACCAACTTTGTTTTTTTTGAAACCAGATTTTTAAATTCTTTTAAGTCAAGTTCTCCATTTTTATCTAATGGAATAACCTTTAATTTAGAATTAGTTTTCTCACACATCATTTGCCAAGGAACTATATTTGAATGATGTTCCAAACCTGAAACAATTATTTCATCATCCTCTCCCATTAAATCTAAAAACCCATTTGAAACAATATTAATTGAATGGGTTGTTCCAGATGTGAAAATAACTTCTTCTTTATGTTTTGCGTTGAAATGAATTTGGATTTTTCCCCTAGCTTTTTCATAGGCCTCGGTTGCTTCCTCACTTAACGAATGAACTCCTCTGTGGATATTCGAGTTGTAATTATTATAATAATCTGATATTGAATTTATAACACAAGTTGGTGTTTGTGAGGTTGCAGCATTATCAAAGTAAATTAACTGCTTTCCATTGATTTGCTTTTTTAAAATTGGAAAGTCTTCTCGGATATTTTTAACATCAAATTTCATTAGAGTTCAAAACCAAGGCTAACTCCAATTTTATTAGCAATGATTTTTTTAATTTTTGTTTTTAAAACTTGCATTTTGACATTTTCTAAAACATTATTGGCAAATGCATAAGTTAAAAGCCCCTTTGCCTCTTTTTCTGGTATTCCTCTAGTTTTTAAATAGTATAAAGCAGATTTATCAAGCTGTCCAATTGTACAGCCATGAGAACATTTAACATCATCGGCAAAAATTTCAAGTTGCGGTTTAGTATTAACAGATGAGTGATCACCCATTAATAAATTATTATTTTGTTGAAAAGCATTAATTTTTTGAGCAATTTTATCAACTACGACTTTTCCATTAAAGACACCAGTGGACTTATCATTGTAAATTCCTTTGTATTCCTGATAACTTTCACAGTTGGGGCTGGCATGATGAACCAGGGTGTGATGATCAGTGTGTTGATTTGATCCTAGAATAGTAATACCTTTTAAAATGGAATTAATGTTTTTTCCATTTTGATAAAAATTGAGATTATTTCTTACAATATTGCCACCAAAAGAAAATGTATGACAACTAGCAACGCTATCCTTTTTTTGATCAATGTAAGTGTTATCAATTATCGAAGTAGAATCTAAATCATTTTGAATCTTGTAATAATCTAGGTTAGCATTTTCCTCAACATATATTTCTGTTAGAGTATTGGTTAGTGGGTCAATGTGATTATTCTTCGAGTTTGATAAATTAGTATTTTTTTCTTGTAGTGAATAATGACTTTCAATAATCTGAGCTTTCGAACCCTCTTCAAGAATGATTAGATTTCTAGGTTGAAGCATTAATGATGATTCACCTCCTGAGTTTATATGAATAATTTCAATAGGTTTATCAAGTTCTAAATTTTTTGGGATATGTATATACGCTCCTTCTTTAGAAAATGAACTATTCAGTAAACTAAATGATTCATTATTATCAATTAATTTATTATAATATCGAGAAATTACATTTGAATATTTATCATTTTCAAGAACAGATGATAAAATGCAAATATCAACACCTTTATGGGTTGTATTTGACCATAAAGGATCATAAGTACCATCAATTAAAATAATTTTGTAAGATTCAATTCCACCAACAAAAAAATCTTTAACCTTCTCAAAATCAATAAGATGTCTTTTCTTTTTAAAAACTGTTAGTTCTTCACTCAATACTTTTTTTATTGGAGTATATTTCCAGAATTCATTCTTTCTATCAGGGAAACCAATTTTTTCAAATTCCTTAATTGACTTTGATCTGATATCATGCACAGGTGAATTTATATCAGCGTCAAGCTCAAATGCTAAAAATGATGAAACTAGTTTTTCTTTTAATGACATATATTTAAATTATATCCAATCATAACCCTTCTCTTCTAACTGTAAAGCAAGGTCTTTATCCCCCGATCTAGCAATTTTTCCATCTTGAAGAACATGAACATAATCAGGGATTATATGGTCTAACAATCTTTGATAGTGAGTTATAACCACTGTAGCATTATCTTTATTTTTTAGTTTATTAACTCCGCTAGCTACAATCCTTAGCGCATCTATATCAAGTCCAGAATCTGTTTCATCTAAAATTGCCAATGTAGGTTCTAACATGGCCATTTGAAAAATTTCATTTCTTTTCTTTTCACCACCGGAAAATCCTTCATTCAGTGATCTAGAAAGAAATCTAGAATCAATCTCTAAAAGATCAGCCTTCTCTCTAATTTTTTTTAACATTTCGTTAGCAGGCATTTCTTTAAGTCCTCTAGCTTTTAAATTAGAGTTTATTGCTGTTTTAATAAAGTTTGTAACAGTTATCCCAGGTATTTCTACTGGGTACTGAAAAGACATAAAAATACCCTTATGTGCTCTTTCCTCTGCAGAAAGATCTTCAATATTTTCATTATTAAAGTAAATATTTCCTTTTGTTACTTCATAATCTTCATTGCCAGCAATTACTGAGGAAAGAGTACTTTTCCCGGATCCATTAGGACCCATTATTGCATGAATTTCACCTTTTTTTACTTCCAGGCTAACACCTTTGAGAATCTCTTTACCCTCAACACTAACATGTAAATTTTCAATTTTTAACATAATAAAATTTTAACCAACTGAACCTTCCAATGATATTTCTAATAATTTTTGAGCTTCAACAGCAAACTCCATTGGAAGCTTATTTAATACTTCTTTACTAAAACCGTTAACAATTAGAGCTATAGCTTTTTCAACATCTATCCCTCTTTGATTACAATAAAAAATTTGATCTTCACCAATTTTACTTGTAGTTGCTTCATGCTCAATTTGAGCGGTTTTGTTTTTTGCTTCGATATATGGGAATGTGTGGGCACCACACTTGTTACCCATTAAAAGTGAGTCACACTGTGAGAAATTTCTTGCATTTTCTGCTCTTTTACCTACATGAACTAAGCCTCTATAACTATTTTGGGATTTTCCAGCAGAAATACCCTTACTAATAATTGTGCTTTTGGTGTTTTTTCCTAAATGAATCATCTTAGTTCCAGTATCAGCTTGCTGATAATTATTAGTGACAGCAATTGAATAAAATTCACCTACACTATTATCACCTTTTAATATACATGATGGATATTTCCAAGTAACTGCAGATCCAGTTTCAACTTGTGTCCATGAAATTTTAGAGTTCTTGTTACACAATCCTCTTTTAGTTACAAAATTGAATACCCCTCCTTTACCGTTTTTGTTACCTGGATACCAGTTTTGGACAGTAGAATATTTAATTTCTGCATCATCTAATGCAATCAATTCTACAACTGCAGCGTGAAGTTGATTTTCATCTCTGCTTGGTGCGGTACACCCTTCAAGATAACTAACATAACTACCCTCATCAGCTATAACAAGTGTTCTTTCAAATTGACCGGTTCCTGCTTGATTGATTCTAAAATATGTTGACAGTTCCATTGGACATTTAACTCCTTTAGGAATGTAACAAAAGGAACCATCAGAAAATACAGCAGAATTAAGTGCTGCATAGAAGTTATCTGTTTTGGGGATAACTTTACCAATGTATTTTTTTACTAAATCTGGGTAATCTTTTATGGCATCAGAAATTGAACAAAATATAATTCCATCTTTTGCTAACGTTTCTCTGAATGTAGTTGCAACAGAAACTGAGTCCATAACAATATCAACAGCAACGCCAGAAAGTTTTTTCTGTTCTTCAATAGAAATACCCAACTTATCAAATGTTTTTAATAGTTCTGGATCAACTTCGTCAAGACTTTTTTTATTGTTTGTCTTTGGAGCTGAAAAGTAGGAAATAGCTTGAAAATCTGGTTTCTCGTAATTCACGTTAGCCCATTCAGGCTCTTTCATATTCTTCCAAGCAGCATAGGCTTCTAACCTCCAGTTTGTCATCCACTCTGGTTCGTTTTTCTTCTTTGAAATAGACCTTACAATATCCTCATTAAGTCCAACAGGAAATGTTTCGGATTCAATATCAGTTGTGAATCCATATTGGTATTCTATCTTTTTTAGTATTACATTTTTACGATTTTTGGGTTCCAGAGATGGATTACAAATACATAAAGTCTCTGCCCGAAGATCCTAATAGATATTATGAGGAATTGATTCACAAATTTGAAAATCCAGTCAGAGTTGGTTTATATTGTCTATCTTTTATATTTCTTGCTTTACACTTAGTTCATGGTTTGTCATCTTCAACTCAGTCATTAGGAACTAACAACAAGTATGCTACAACTATTGAAAAAATAAGCTATGCTTTTGGTATAGGTATTCCATTAGGGTTCTGTTTCATTGCTCTTTATCATTTTTTTATTCATTTTTAACACATAATGCACGATTTTGTAACACCATCAATATATTCTTATGTGTTACATAAAGTATAGAATCTACTGAGATATGCCGTGTTACAAAAATAATTAATCACATTTTTTTTTATTTTAATTTTTATTATTAATTTTAACACGTGAATGAAAAAAATTACGTACTCCTTAAACTACAGAAAGCCTAAAGAAGAATACACAGAAAATTGCGAGTTAACTGTTTGCGTTAGATATTATCAAAAATTAGATGATGGAAAACATAAAGTAGTAAAAAAAAGCACTGGTGTTAAATGCAAGCTCAAAG
>CACJQM010000003.1 GCA_902595555.1 uncultured Bacteroidota bacterium
TATTTATCCCCTTTAAAAGAACGAGCAATTTTTGATTGTTGGAAACTAGAAAAAACAACCTTTTAAAAACCAAAACTAACTTTCTTTTTATAAAAAATGTTAAGAGCGTTTTTGCGCTCTTTTTTCTAGTGTTCTTTTTTTCGTTTTCGTCTCATTCTCAGGATGTTGACATCGCTAAAGGTAAATCTCTTTTCAATGCTAATTGTGCTGCTTGTCATAAACTTAACAAAAACTTAGTTGGTCCTAAGCTTGCTGGAGTTACCGAAAAATATGAAAAAGAATGGCTGTATACATGGATAAAGAATAGTTCTGCTATGATTAAATCAGGTGATGAACGTGCCGTTGCGGTTTGGGAGGAGTGGAATAAATTAGCAATGAACGCTTTTCCACAGTTATCAAATGAAGATATTGATAATATTTTAGCTTATACTGATTATAAGCCCGAGCCAGTGGTTAGTACAGCTGTAGCCGATAGTGGTGTAGCTCAATCTCAATCTAGTGGATCAATTTCTCAAGATTTAATCTTGGTTGTCTTAATCGTTGTTTTGATGGTTTTAATTACCATGCTTTATCTTGTAAACAAAACTTTAAGGGAAATTGCTTTTAGAAATGGAGTTGTAACTGAGAAGAAAGATAAGAAACCTTCAAAACCAATATGGATATTATTTATCAGAAACCAATTTTTGGTCTTTTGTTCCGTAGTTTTCTTCCTTTTATCTAGTGCGTATTTTGCATATGGATGGTTAATGCAAGTTGGAATTGATCAAGGTTACATGCCAATACAACCTATCCATTACTCACACAAAATTCATTCGGGTGATAATCAAATAGATTGTCAATATTGCCACTCATCGGCTCGAGTTTCTAAGCATTCTGGAATACCATCTCTTAATGTCTGTATGAATTGTCATGAAAATATTGCTGAGTATGATGGAGAAGAAGATTTAGAAAAAGGATATACAAAAGACTTTTACACAAATGAAATAAAAAAACTTTATAAAGCCGTTGGATGGGATGAAAATAAGAGGATATATACCGGGGATGTTGAACCTGTAAAATGGGTTAGGATTCACAATCTTCCAGATTTTGTTTACTTCAATCATTCACAGCATGTCAACGTTGCTGGTGTTGAATGTCAAACATGTCATGGACCCGTCGAAGAAATGGAAATTGCTTATCAGCATTCATCATTAACAATGGGTTGGTGTATTAATTGTCACA
Organism: uncultured Bacteroidota bacterium; assembly: GCA_902595555.1. GTDB lineage: Bacteria > Bacteroidota > Bacteroidia > Flavobacteriales > Flavobacteriaceae > Eutrophosalina. Next base: position 1,222 of record CACJQM010000003.1, read on the forward strand.
GAGAAACTAATGTTAATGTTAAGGACAATGAATATTACACCAAAATTCATGAGGAATTGTCAAAAAAATATGGTGTTGAAAAGTTAACAATTGCACAAATGGGAGGATTGGAATGTGGAAAATGCCACTATTAATTATAAATGGATAAGAATTTAAAGAAATATTGGAAAAGCGAAATTGAGCTAACAAATAGTGCTCAGGTAGATACTTTAAGACAAAATGAATTTCTTGATAGTCTTCCCGTAGATAATATTCTTGAAGATGATAAATCGCTAAAAGAATCCTCAACTAACAGAAGAGATTTTTTAAAGTATTTAGGTTTTAGTACTTCAGCTGCTGTATTGGCTAGTTGTGAGGGGCCTGTGCATAAATCTGTTCCATATGTAATTCAGCCTGAAAGGATAAGACCTGGAATTGCAAATTTTTATGCAACCTCAATGTTTAATGGATATGATTGTGCCAATATCCTAGTTAAAACTCGTGAGGGTAGACCCATCAAAATTGAAAACAATAAGCTTGCTAACTTCCATGGATCAGCTAATGCTAGAGTTCACGCATCTATCTTATCTATGTATGACAGTGCTAGAATTCAAGGTCCAATTTCAAATGGAAAGGATATTTCGTGGGATGATTTTGATATAGAAATTATTCAAAAATTAGATTCATTGAGATTTAATAATAAGCCTGTTGTATTACTAACAAATACGATAGCTAGTCCCACAACATCTAAAATTATCAAAGACTTTACTGATAAATATCCTAACGTAACTCATGTAGAATATGATTCAATTTCGGAAAGTTCTGTTCTAGATGCACATGAAATTATGTATGGTAAGCGGGCAATACCTTACTATGATTTCAAGAATGCTAAGTATATATTATCAATTGGTGCTGATTTCCTTGGCGATTGGTTAGGGTCCAATTATGATGGTGAATATGCGAAAGGTAGAATACCAACAAAATCTAAAGATAGCAAGGCACAAATGTCAAAACATGTTCAAGTTGAATCGAACATGTCAGTAACTGGGGCTAATGCTGATGTAAGGGTTCCTATGAAAGTTGCAACTCAAAAACTTTTTTTAGCACATCTTTATAAAAAGGTTGCTAAGCTAGATTTAATTTTACCTGAATTAGACAAAATATATGAAATAAAGTTAAATGAAATTTACAATGAATTAATATCATTTGGCAATTCAGCTTTATTGGTGTGTGGAATTGATAATGTTCATGCTCAAATTCTTACAAACTCAATAAATGATTTAATCTTGAGCGAAGCTAAAAGCTCAACTAAGATCTCTTTAATTCGCAAGGGTGATGATAAAAAGATTAATGAAGTTTTAACAAAGATTAATAGATCAGAAATTTCAGGAATTATAATGTTTGGTATCAATCCGGCATATACTCTTCCTAACCCAGATTTGTTCTCATCCTCCGTTAAAAAATTAGAATTTTCAGTAAATATTTCAATGAAAATGGATGAGACTTCTTCTATTTGTAAATATGTTGCTGCAGCATCTCACTATTTAGAATCCTGGGGAGATTTTCAATTCATTAATGGTGAATATAGCCTTTGTCAGCCAACTATTAGAACCTTATTTGACACTAGACAGTCCGAGGAATGTTTGTTGAGATGGTCAGGAAATGATAATTCTATACATAACGTATTAAAAGATAATTGGAATAAAAATATTTTAGATGCAAATTCAATTTGGAATAAAGCAATACATGATGGTGTTTATTCGCTTGAAGATAATTTTAAACCTAAATTGACTAACGTTGATTTTTCAGACTCAATTTCAAAACTAATAAATAATGAAGTCAAAAATTTTGAACTTTGTCTCTATTCAAAAATTGGAATGGGTGATGGTCAACAAGCCAACAATCCTTGGCTACAAGAATTTCCTGACCCTATTTCTAGAGTTTCATGGGATAATTATTTAACTATATCAAAAATAGATGCCAAATCAATTGGTTTAAAAAATTATAATGAAGCCAATGGTGCATTGAATAGTAATTACGCAATGGTTAGTCTTGGAGATTCTGAGATTAAAATCCCTGTCTTAATCCAGCCAGGACAAGCTCAAGGAACTGTTGGAATATCCTTTGGTTATGGAAGAAGTTCAGGGCTGAAGTCCGAGATGATGACAGGTTCTAATGCTTTTCTGCTTTATAAAAATTTCTCAAAAGTTCAAGATGTGGTCATCAAGCCTGTTCATGAAATTCATGAGTTCGCTTGTGTTCAATTACACAATACATTGATGGGTAGAGGTGATATTGTAAGAGAAACTACTTTGGAAGTTTTCAATACAAAAAATAAAAATTACTGGAATCCAATACCTGTAGTCTCAAAAAATCATATTGAAACAGCAGTTAATAAAAAAGAGGTAAATATTTGGGAAGAATTTGATAGATCTATAGGTCATCATTTTAATTTGTCTATCGACCTGAATGCTTGTACTGGTTGTGGAGCTTGTGTTATTGCATGTCATGCTGAAAATAATGTTCCTGTAGTTGGTAAAGCAGAAGTTAGAAAATCTAGAGACATGCATTGGTTGAGAATTGACAGATATTATTCGTCTGATGTTTCATTTACTGATGATAAAGAAAATAAAGAAAACATTAATGGCCTTTCGGATTCTCTAACAGTTTTTGGTGACATGGAAGATCCTAATGAAAATCCTCAGGTTGTCTTTCAGCCTGTTATGTGTCAGCACTGTAACCAAGCACCATGTGAAACTGTTTGTCCGGTAGCTGCGACTTCTCATGGTCGTCAAGGTCAAAATCATATGGCTTACAACAGATGTGTAGGAACTCGATATTGTGCTAATAACTGTCCTTATAAAGTAAGGAGATTTAACTGGTTTTTATATAATAATAATGATGAGTTTGATTTCAATATGAATGATGATTTAGGTAAGATGGTTCTAAACCCAGATGTTGTTGTTCGTTCAAGAGGAGTAATGGAAAAATGTTCTTTTTGTATTCAGTCAACTCAAGCTGTTATCTTAAAAGCAAAAAATGAAGGAAGAGAAGTTGATAAGAATGAGTTCAATGATGCTTGTGCATGCTCAGCTGCATGTTCAACTGGAGCTATGAGTTTTGGAGATATAAATAATAAAGAAAGTGAAGTTTATAAAAGAAAGAAAGATGATAGAGTGTATCATCTTCTTGAATATGTTGGTACAAAACCTAATGTTTTTTATCACGTAAAAGTTAGAAATAATGATAAACTTAAAAATATATAATATTTAAGATGGGATCTCACTACGAAGCACCGATTAGGAAACCATTAGTGACTGGTAATAAAACTTATCATCAGATTTCTGTTGATGTTGCCAGACCAATTGAGGGAAGTGCAAACAAACAGTGGTGGATTGTCTTTGGAATTTCTTTGACTCTATTTATGTGGGGTATTGGTTGTATTATTTACACAATTTCTACAGGAATTGGAACTTGGGGTCTTAATAAAACAGTTGGTTGGGCTTGGGATATAACAAATTTTGTGTGGTGGGTAGGTATTGGCCATGCGGGTACTTTGATTTCAGCAGTGTTGCTTTTGTTTAGGCAAAAATGGAGAATGGGAATTAATAGATCAGCTGAAGCGATGACAATTTTTTCAGTTATACAAGCAGGTTTATTCCCAATAATTCATATGGGAAGACCTTGGCTAGCATATTGGATTGTTCCAATTCCAAATACTTTTGGATCATTGTGGGTTAACTTTAATTCACCACTGCTTTGGGACGTGTTTGCAATATCAACATATTTAACAGTTTCACTAGTTTTCTGGTGGACTGGTTTGCTTCCAGATTTTGCCATGATTAGAGACAGAGCTGTAAAACCATTTCAAAAAAAGATATATAGTTTGGTCAGTTTTGGATGGAGTGGAAGAGCAAAGGATTGGCAGAGATTTGAGGAAGTCTCATTAGTTTTAGCAGGACTAGCAACACCACTTGTATTATCAGTTCATACTATTGTATCCTTTGACTTTGCAACATCTGTAATCCCTGGTTGGCACACAACTATTTTTCCACCATACTTTGTAGCAGGAGCTATTTTTTCAGGTTTTGCAATGGTTCAAACCTTATTAATAGTTATGAGAAAAGTATGTAATCTAGAGGACTATATTACTGTTCAACATATTGAGTTAATGAATATTGTAATAATGATAACTGGATCAATAGTTGGTTGCGCATACATAACAGAATTATTCATTGCTTGGTACTCGGGAGTTGAGTATGAACAGTATGCGTTTTTAAATAGAGCAACTGGTCCATATTGGTGGGCCTATTGGGCAATGATGACCTGTAACGTATTTTCTCCACAATTTATGTGGTTTAAAAAATTAAGAACAAGTATTGTTTTCTCATTTGTTATTTCAATTGTAGTTAATATAGGAATGTGGTTTGAGAGATTTGTAATTATTGTTACATCATTACATAGAGACTATTTGCCATCATCTTGGACTATGTTTTCACCGACTTTTGTTGACATAGGAATTTTCCTAGGTACAATTGGATTTTTCTTTGTACTATTTTTATTGTACGCAAGAACTTTTCCAGTAATTGCTCAAGCTGAAGTCAAAACAATATTGAAATCATCAGGCGATAATTATAAAGAATTAAGAGATAAAAAGAAGTAATGGCAGAAAAATTTATACATGCTGTTTATGATGATGATGATAAGCTATTAGATGCTATCAAGAATCTGAAAAAGAACAAAATTATGATAGAGGAGGTATTTACACCTTTCCCTGTGCATGGTCTTGATCACTTATTGGATTTAAAACCAACTAGAATAGCAATTGCTGCTTTCATTTATGGTTGTATAGGTTTTACTTTTGGAGTATTAATGATCAATTACATAATGATTGTCGATTGGCCTCAAAATATTGGTGGAAAGCCAAGCTTTAGTTTATTAGAAAACTTACCTGCTTTTGTTCCAGTTATGTTTGAGTTAACGGTTTTCTTTACAGGACACCTTATGGTTATTACCTTTTATTTAAGAAGTAGACTTTGGCCATTTAAAGAAGCTGAAAATCCAATTCCAGAAACTACTGATGATAAGTTTTTGATTCAGATACCTATTTATGGAAATGAAAGTAAGATTAAATCAATAATAAAAACTACAGATTTTTATGATTTAACAGTTATTGATGAGTCAGTAAAAAAACCAGACAACACTCATGATGAAGAAATCCATAATTTTGAGGAAACTAAAACTGATTATGAAATTACTATTGGTTTTGTTTTTCATGCCAGAAAATATTCTGATGGTTCATCTAATTTAAGAATACAATTTACTAGAGGAAGAGGTCAGCAATATGCTAAGAATTCAGGTTTGCGTATTTACAGAAAACATTGGATTTCCAAAAAGAGTGAAGTGAGTGAAAAACATCCTGAATATGAAAAAGTAAATAAAGCTATTAGTTCTATTAAAGAAAAAATTAATTCTGTTAAACAAATGTTTGCAGACGGAAAGATATCATTTGAAGATGCTTATAAAGAGGTTATAGAAAATTAATGATTAGAATTTTAAAACATATAAGCCTTTTAGTTTTGATAATGTCAATTACTTCATGTTTTGACCCATCTAAACCAAACTATCAATACTTCCCTAATATGTATGAATCTGTTGGTTACAAGACTTATCAAGAGTCAGATGCTTTTCCTAATGGAATTCAAGCTCAATTACCTGTCGAAGGATCAGTGCCTAGAGGTTGGCAGCCTTATGAATACGAAGACTCTAATGAAGGGTATGAGTCTGCAAAATTGAATTTAAAATCTCCCCTAGTTAATAATGAAGAGAACTTGAAAAATGGTAAAAAAATGTATGATATATATTGCTCAGTTTGTCATGGATCAAAAGGTGATGGTCAGGGTATATTAATGGAAAGAGAAAAGTTTTTGGGTATTCCAAGTTATGCTGATCGTGATATAACCGAAGGGTCAATTTATCATGTTTTGATGCATGGTATTAATTTAATGGGTTCTCATGCAGGTCAAGTTGACGATGAAGAGCGCTGGCAAATTGCACAATATGTTTTAAAACTCAGAGAAGATTTAATTAAATAATGTACGTAATATCAAGAAATATCAAAATTTTATCCTTTTCATTGATTGTGTTGGGACTGTTGGGTATTGGATATGGATTTTATAATGCTCCAAAAACAATTGAGCAGTCTAAAGAAATGATAGCTAATATGCATCATGATTCTCATTCATCAGACTCTCATGGTCATGACTCACATTCATCTGATGATCCCCATTCATCAGATTCTCATGCTTATGATTCTCATTCATCTGATGATTCCCATCACATGTCACATGATGAACATGTATTTCATCAGCTAGCTAATAGGCCTTGGGCTGCCCTTTATGTAGCAGCATTCTTCTTTTTCATGATCTCACTTGGAACATTAGCATTTTATGCTATTCAAAGAGCATCTCAGGCAGGTTGGTCTCCTGTATTATTTAGGGTAATGGAGGGAATAACTGGTTATTTACTTCCAGGTGGATTACTAGTCCTTGTAATCTTGATTTTATCTGTTTTGCACTTTAATCATCTATTTATATGGATGGATCCTGAAGTAGTAGAACATGATAAAATAATAAAAGCCAAAAGTGGTTATTTAGACCCATATTTTTTCCTAATTAGAGGATTTATTTATTTGCTTGGATGGAGTTTATATAGATATATTTCCAGAAGATTTTCAATTGCACAAGATAATTCAACCGATAATAAATATCACGTTAAAAACTTTAAACTAGCTGCAGGCTTCTTGGTGTTTTTCTTAGTAACTGAGTCTATGATGTCATGGGATTGGATTATGTCAATTGATCCACACTGGTTCAGTACTTTATTTGGCTGGTATGTTTTTGCTAGTATGGTTGTTTCTGGTGTCACAACAATAGCATTAATTTCTATTTACTTGAAATCAAAAGGCTATCTTCCAAATGTTAATGATAATCACATACATGATCTTGGTAAGTTTATGTTTGGTTTCAGTGTTTTCTGGACTTACTTATGGTTTTCCCAGTTTATGCTTATATGGTATTCAAATATTCCAGAAGAAGTAGTTTATTTTATATCTAGAATTGAAGATTATACAATTCCATTTTGGGGTATGGTTGTTATTAATTTTATTCTTCCATTCTTGATCTTAGTAAGTAGTAATTTTAAAAGGGTTAATTGGATTATTGTAATGGCTGGAATAATAATTCTTTTTGGTCATTATATTGATGTATACAATATGATTATGCCATCAGCCGTTGGAGATCAATGGGGAATTGGAATTCCTGAGATTAGTTCAGTTTTGTTTTTTGGAGGATTGTTTTTATATGTAGTATTCTCATCACTGACAAAAGCACCTCTTGAAGCTAAAGGTGATCCATTTAATGAAGAAAGTAAAAGATTTGTTTATCCATTTTAATGATTAAATAATAATGACAATAATTTTATCAATAATAACAGTAGTACTTCTTTCAATATCTGTTTGGCAGATTGTGAAAATTTTTGAAGTTTCTAATCTTGGTAAAAAAAGAGATAATTCTCAAGTAGCTAACTATAAAGACAATGATTTACATGGTAAATTAATGTTTGCATTTTTAGTTTTTATTTATTTAGTTACAATTTTTTCTTTCGTTTCTTATACCAAGGTGTTATTACCTGAGGCAGCTTCAGAGCATGGTAGCACATATGATACGTTGTTTTTTGTTTCGTTTGCTTTAATAATGTTTGTTCAAATTATAACCCAAGCTTTATTGCATTATTTTTCATACAGATATAGAGGTTTAAAAAACACAAAAGCAAGTTTTATTACTCATGATAATAAGCTCGAGTTTATATGGACTATAATTCCAGCAATTGTTTTATTTGGATTAATATTATATGGTATGACAACATGGTCACAAATCATGAATTTTGAGGAAGATGAGGATGCTTTGGTTATCGAGCTTTATGCACAACAGTGGAATTGGAAAGCAAGATATGCTGGTGAAGATAATGTTTTAGGTGATGCAAATGTTAGATTTTTAAATGATTATGATGGTAGAAATACAGTTGGAATTGATTCATCGGATCCCAACGGATTAGATGATATTGTAGTAACACAAGAATTTCATTTGCCTGTCGATAGAAAAGTGATTTTTAAATTCAGATCACAAGATGTTTTACATTCTGCATACATGCCACATTTCCGAGCTCAAATGAATTGTGTCCCGGGAATGATCACTGAATTTTCATTTACTCCTACAATCACGACAGCAGATATGAGAATGAATGCAGACGTTGTAGATAAAGTAAATAGAATTAATAAAATAAGGTATGAGAACAGTCAAGAATTAATCGCAAAAGGAGAAGAATCTCTTGAGCCATATCAATTTGATTACTTACTTTTGTGTGCGAAAATATGTGGATCATCTCACTATAATATGCAAATGAAAATAATAGTTGAGTCTGAAAAAGACTTTAAAAAATGGATTAACGAACAACAAACTTTCTCAGAAATTATACAATAAAAAAATATAAAAATGTCTGTAGCTGTTAATAATAATGTAGATAATCACGATGAACATGTTCATCACCATAAAGAAACTTTCATAACAAAATGGATCTTTAGTCAAGATCATAAAATGATAGCAAAGCAATACTTTGTAACCGGAGTTATTGTTATGGGTATAATAGGAGTTCTTATGTCCTTATTATTCAGGATTCAGTTAGGTTGGCCAGAAGAATCATTTCAAGTATTTAAAATATTTTTAGGTGACAGATGGGCTCCAGACGGAGTTATGGATCCAAACATTTATTTAGCATTAGTAACTATTCATGGTACTATAATGGTATTTTTTGTTCTTACAGCTGGTTTAAGTGGAACTTTTAGTAATCTTTTAATTCCACTTCAAATTGGAGCAAGAGATATGGCATCTGGATTTTTAAATATGATTGCCTACTGGTTATTTTTTGTTTCTAGTGTAATTATGGTAGCCTCATTATTTGTTGAAGCTGGTCCAGCTGCTGCTGGATGGACAATTTATCCTCCACTAAGTGCTCTTCCTCAAACTCAACCAGGTTCAGGTTTGGGAATGACTTTGTGGCTTGTTTCTATGGCATTTTTTATTGCTTCGTCGCTTTTAGGTTCATTGAATTATATTGTTACTGTACTTAATTTAAGAACAAAAGGGATGACCTTTTTTAGATTACCTCTTACTATTTGGGCATTCTTCATCACTGCAATTATTGGTGTTATTTCATTCCCAGTATTATTATCTGCAGCACTTTTATTAATAATGGATAGAAGTTTTGGCACTTCATTTTTCCTGTCTGATATTTTTGTTCAAGGTGAAGTACTTCATTATCAAGGCGGATCACCTGTCTTATTTGAACACCTCTTTTGGTTCCTTGGTCACCCTGAAGTATATATTGTTTTGTTACCTGCATTAGGGATTACATCTGAAATAATTGCCACACATGCTAGAAAGCCAATTTTTGGTTATAGAGCAATGGTAGCCTCAATTTTAGCGATTGCTTTCTTATCAACAATAGTTTGGGGACACCATATGTTTATTACTGGTATGAATCCTTTTCTTGGTTCAGTATTTACATTTACAACATTATTGATTGCAATTCCTTCCGCTGTAAAAGCATTCAATTATATAGCTACCCTTTGGAAAGGAAATTTACAGCTAAATCCTGCAATGTTATTTTCTATTGGATTGGTTTCAACATTTATTACTGGCGGATTAACGGGAATTATCCTTGGAGATAGCGCCTTAGATATTAATGTACATGACACTTACTTTGTAGTTGCACACTTTCATTTAGTTATGGGTATTTCTGCATTATATGGTCTTTTCGCTGGTGTATATCATTGGTTCCCTAGACTATATGGTAGGATGATGAATAAGTCTCTTGGATATATCCATTTTTGGATAACTGCAATTGGTGCATATGGTATATTTTTCCCAATGCATTTTGTTGGAATGGCAGGATTACCAAGACGATATTATACAAATACAGCATTCCCATATTTTGATGATCTAGCTGATATTAATGTATTAATTACTGTGTTTGCGTTGATTACTGGATTAGCACAACTAGTATTTTTATATAATTTCTTTCACAGTATGTATTATGGAAAAAAGTCTGAACAAAATCCTTGGAAGTCAAATACTCTAGAATGGACTGCTCCAGTAGAGCATATTCATGGTAATTGGCCTGGAAAAATCCCACAAGTATTTAGATGGGCATATGATTACAGTAAACCTGGGAAAAAAGAAGATTTTGTCCCTCAATCTGTTCCAATTGCTGAAGGAGAAAAAATTACCGAGCATTAATCTTTAAGTTTTTAAAGAAAGGGCTAATTTTTGTTTTAACTATATTTGATTATGAACGAAAATCTAGATCCATCTAAAAATAATCTGAGCGCAGATGAACTAGAGATTGATAAGGCATTAAGACCACTTACATTCTCCGATTTTAATGGTCAAAAACAAGTAATAGACAACCTTAAAATTTTTGTTCAAGCAGCTAACGAAAGGGAGGAAGCTTTAGATCATACTCTTTTACATGGCCCGCCAGGTTTAGGCAAAACGACTCTTGCTCATATTTTAGCAGAAGAACTAGGAGTTTCATTAAAAGTATCCTCCGGCCCTGTTATTGATAAACCTGGAGATTTAGCTGGACTGTTAACAAGTCTTGAAAGTAGAGATGTTTTATTCATTGATGAAATCCATAGATTATCGCCTGTGGTTGAGGAGTATTTATATTCTGCAATGGAAGATTATAAAATTGATATTATGATCGAGTCTGGTCCTAATGCTAGATCAGTTCAAATTAATTTAAATGATTTTACTTTAATTGGAGCAACAACTAGATCAGGTTTGTTAACTGCACCCATGAGAGCTAGATTTGGAATTAATAATAGATTGGAATACTATAATATTGATGTCTTATCATCTATAGTTAAAAGAAGTTCTGATATTTTAGATATACAAATTGATAATAAAGCTGCTAATGAAATTGCTGGAAGAAGTAGAGGAACTCCAAGAGTTTGTAATTCATTGCTGAGAAGGGTCAGAGATTTTGCACAAATTAAAGGTGATGGAAATATTGATATTGAAATAACTAAATATGCATTAAAAGCATTGAATGTAGATAAATTTGGTTTAGATGAAATGGATAATAAAATCCTAACCACACTCATAAAAAAGTTTAATGGCCAGCCTGTAGGTATTAATACATTATCAACAGCTGTTTCAGAAACAGCAGAAACAATTGAGGAGGTATATGAACCTTTCCTGATTCAAGAAGGTTTTTTATTAAGAACACCTAGAGGAAGACAGGTAACTAAAAAAGCATATAAACATTTAGATATAGAAATTTCAAATAGTCAGAAAGATTTATTTGATTGATTTAATATGAGCTTAAAGTCTTATCATACTGATTTTATTAAAAATAAAGCTATTGATTTAGGCTTCATTTCCTGTGGCATTTCTAAGTCGGGTTTCTTACAGGATGAAATTGGAAGATTTGAGAATTGGTTAAAAAATAATTATCATGGCAAGATGTCTTATATGGAAAGAAATTTTGATAAGAGATTAGATACAACAAAATTGGTTGAAGGTTCAAAAAGTGTTATTTCTTTATTGTATAATTATTATCCTTCAAAAAAACTTAACGACCAGAATAATTTCAAGATATCAAAATATGCATATGGAAAAGATTATCATTTTATAATTAAGAATAAGTTAAAAACCTTGCTTAATGAAATGAGAAATGAGATAGGAGATATTGATGGTAGAGTCTTCGTCGATTCTGCACCAATTTTGGAAAGAGCTTGGGCAAAAAAAAGTGGATTGGGATGGATCGGAAAAAATACAAATTTAATTAGTAAGAAAACAGGATCATTTTTTTTTATAGCTGAAATAATAGTTGATCTTGAATTAGACTACGATAATGAAACTAAGGATTATTGTGGTTCATGCACATCTTGTTTAGATGCTTGTCCGACAGATGCTCTTTATGAACCTTATAAAATTGACGCTTCCAAGTGTATCTCATATTTCACAATTGAGTTAAAAGAACAATTTCCAAAAGAATTAAAAAAAGATTTTAATGATTGGATTTTTGGATGTGATATATGTCAAGATGTTTGTCCATGGAATAAATTCTCAAAACCTAATAATGAACCTTTATTAAAACCCCATGAAGATATAAATGAATACACCAAAAAAGATTGGATAGAAATGACTGATGAAGTTTTCAAGGTTGTGTTTAAAGAAAGTCCTTTGAAAAGAGCAAAATATAAAGGTTTAAAAAGGAATATTAACTATGCAAGTCAGCAAATTTAAAAATCTTCCAAAAATAGAATTACACTTACACCTTGATTGTAGTTTAAGCTATGATGTAGTAAAAAAAATTGACCCTACAGTTGATATAAAACATTACAAATCTTCATTTCAAGCCGGAGAAAGTTGCTCCTCATTAAAGGATTATTTAAAGTGCGCTGATAATGCAATCGAGTTAATGCAAACAAAAGAAAATTTACAATTTATTGTTGAAGATTTATTTAAGCAACTACATGACGATAATGTAATTTACGCGGAAATAAGGTTTGCGCCTTTGCTTCATTGTGAGGGTGACCTTAATGCTAAAAAAGTTGTAGATATTATATGTATGTCTGCTTTAATACAGTCAAAAAAATATAATATTGATTATGGACTTATCTTGTGTACTTTGAGACATTATTCTGAAGATGAAAGTTTAAAAACAGTAAAGTTAGTGAAAGAGTTTTCTGAAAAAGGTGTAGTGGGTTTTGATATTGCAGCTGATGAGGCAGGTTATCCAATTGACAATCACATTAAAGCATTTACTTATGCAAAAAATAATAACTTAAATATTACTGCCCACGCTGGTGAGGCTAAAGGTTCTGAAAGTATTTGGGAAACAATTAATAAACTATATGCAAAAAGAATTGGACACGGTGTTCGTTGTTTAGAGGACAAAAAATTAGTAAAGTTTTTATCTGATAATAATTATCATTTAGAAATTTGTTTAACAAGTAATATTAAGACTAATACCTTTAATTCATTTATTAATCACCCAATGAATGAAATATATGATTCCTCAATTTCTCTCAGCATAAATACAGATGGAAGGGCTATATCAAATACAAGTCTGTCTAAGGAATATGCTATTGCTCACAGTGAACTAAATTGGAGTATGGAAAAGATTATTCAATCCAATTTAAATGCTATTGAACATGCTTTCACTACAAATGAAAAAAAGGAAAAATTAAGAAAGCATCTTAAATCATTTTCTTAAGCCCCATAGTTCAACGGATAGAACAAAAGTTTCCTAAACTTTAGATCTAGGTTCGATTCCTAGTGGGGCTACAACACGTCCAATTCGTGCTAAGATTTTGTAACTTTTAAACTAGTGCCACTTAAAGATGTAGTATAGCATTTTAATACTCCTCCAGTTCCAGCAGTTTGACAATCAGTTTTATAGCTATTACCATGCTGACCACAAACAAATTCACTTGAGGATCCATTGTAAGACCATGCTGTATGTACACCTTGGTGCGGACAAGTGCCTGTAAATGCTCTGTATGAGCTAGAGCTAATTTTTAGTAACAAAATTTTTTCTTGATAAAAGTTTTGCCATCCATCATTTTTAAGCTTAGAAAAATTTGAATGATTCAAATTTATTGTAACATCATTTCCATTTTTTGTGTAACCATTATCAGTTCCTCCACCATTATTTCCTCCACCATTATTTCCTCCACCATTGTCAACATCACCATCTCCTGAGGAGCATGATTCAAGTAAGGAAACACCTAAAAATGCCATTGCTACAGTAGGACATACATTGTTTAAAAATTCTCTTCTTTTATTTTGGTTTTTTCTGTTCATTCACCGAGATTTACTAGTTATTAAACAATACTCATGCCAAATAAATATTGATAAATGAATATTTCTACAGTTGACATCGTTGTTTTCTCATCATATTGTCTTTTAATTTTATTTATTGGTCTATATGTTTCAAGAGAAAAAAAGGGAAAAGAAAAAAGTGCTGAGGATTATTTTTTAGCTGGAAAGTCTTTGCCTTGGTGGGCAATTGGAGCTTCTTTAATTGCTGCAAATATTTCGGCTGAACAATTCATTGGGATGTCGGGATCTGGCTTTGCACTAGGATTAGCTATAGCATCTTATGAATGGATGGCTGCTATTACATTATTGATCGTTGGAAAATATTTTTTACCAATTTTTATTGAAAAAGGACTATATACTATTCCTGAATTTATAGAAAAAAGATTTAGTACTGAACTAAAAACCATTCTTGCTATTTTCTGGATTGCATTATTTGTTTTTGTAAACCTTACTACAGTTTTATATTTAGGAGGACTAGCTTTGGATACTGTAATGGGAAGTGGCGATGGATCTATACTAATTAATGCAATAATTGGTTTGGCATTATTTGCTGCTGCGTATTCACTTTGGGGTGGTTTAGCAGCTGTTGCTTGGACAGATGTTGTTCAAGTAATAGTATTAATTTTTGGAGGTTTAATGATGACGTATTTTGCATTGGTTAACTTAGGTGATGGTGGATCAGCAATTGATGGTTTGAAATATGTTTATGAAACAGTGCCTGAAAGGTTTTCAATGATTTTATCTAAAGGTGAGATAATAACTCCAAATGGTAATGATGCTTGGTTTGATTTGCCTGGACTAGCTGTACTAATTGGAGGAATGTGGGTTGCGAATCTATATTATTGGGGGTTCAACCAATATATTATTCAAAGAACCTTAGCCGCAAAAAGTTTGGAAGAAGGACAAAAAGGTATTGCATTTGCAGCATTCTTAAAACTTCTTATTCCAATTTTTGTAGTTCTTCCCGGTATAATCGTATACGTAATGAATTTGGATGCATCTGGAGCATTGGCTGTTAGTTCACTTGATCAAGGATTTATTGGTGAAAATGGTGCAATTATTAATGATAATGCAGCACCATGGTTAATAAAAGAAATTATACCTGTTGGATTAAAAGGATTGATTTTAGCAGCCTTGGCAGCTGCAATTGTTTCTTCGCTTGCATCTATGGTAAATTCAACATCAACAATTTTTACAATGGATATTTATAAATCCATCATTAATAAAAATGCTGATGACAAATCCCTAGTTAAAGTTGGTAGAATTGCGGGACTTGTTGCATTGATTGTTGCGATTTTAATAGCACCTCAATTAAAAAGTCTAGGTCAGGTATTCCAATATATTCAGGAATACACAGGTGTTGTTAGTCCTGGTATTCTAGCAGTTTTTCTAATGGGCTTATTTTACAAAAAAGCAAGTAATAATGGAGCTATTTGGGGTGTTATATCCTCGATACCCATTGCAATGTATTTTAAGGTAGGTCCAAATGGTTGGTCTAGTTTATCTATTTTCAATCATGATATACCATTTATGAATCAAATGTTGATTACTTGTCTAGCAACAATGTTTATAATATTTATTGTAAGTAAAATTGAAGGTAATCAAGATGATCCAAAAGGAATAGTAATAACCAAAAAGCTTTTTAGCACTTCACCTGCTTTTAATATTTCTGCTTTTGCTGTTTGTATTATAACAGCATTCTTGTATGCATTTTTCTGGTAGAATAATACTTATTTTTTGTATTATTTCAAACTAAAAATACCACAACATTTAATTTTTTTATTGTATTACATTTTTGTTATACATTTGCATTTCAGTTTTTAACTTAACATATAATAAGTTACTGAAAAACAGGTGTTTATGACTAGATTATTTTTTATATTATTCTTTTATTTAAATATTTATTCTCAAGAATTATCACCTATACAATCATTTAAAGTGGATGATTATAATGCAAGTGGTCAAAATTGGATGATTTCTCAATCATCTAATGGTAATTTGTATTTTGCGAATAATGATGGTCTTTTAAAATATAATGGTAATAAATGGAGTTTATATCCATCACCTAAAGGCACCATAATTCGATCTGTTAATTATATTAATGATAAAGTTTACACTGGAGAAAATACTGATTTTGGTTATTGGATTAAAAATAAGAATGGGAGCTATTCCTACACTTCAATACCTTTAAAATATAATTTTAAATTACTTGAAGACGAAGAGTTTTGGAATATTCTTGAGTTTAAAAATTGGATTGTTTTTCAGTCACTAAATAGATTGGTTTTTTTTGATCCAATAACTGAGGAAATTAGTAGTATTGAACCTGATGGAGGTGTTTTTAAGTCTTTTGTGATTAATAATAATTTATTTTTTTTCACTCAAAACCAAGGTATTTTTAAAATTGACAATGGCGCTTACGTTCCTTACAATACAAATAATATTTTTAAAAACAATTCTATTATACATCTTCTCAAACATGGAAATAATTTGTTGGCATTGACTCAGTATTCAGGATTTTTTAATGTCTTTCCAAATAATAAAGTCTCTAGTTGGTATTCTTATTTAGATGATCTTGATCAACCAACTGTCTATTCTGCATTAAACAATGCTGATGGAACCTTCTCAGTTGGTACAGTTAAAAAGGGATTAATTAAACTGGATGAAAAAGGAAATCTAGTTGAAATATTAAATAAAGGCAACTCAATTTTAAATAATACAGTTTTGTCAGTTTTTGAGGATATTAATGACAATTTATGGTTAGGATTGGATAATGGAATATCTGTCGTGAACTACAATTCTCCTTTTAAAATATATGAAGACTATGAAGGTGTAATTGGTACTGTTTATGCTTTTAAAAAACATGACAACTATACTTACGTTGGAACTAATCAAGGACTATATTATAAAAAGACTTCTTCAAATAATGACTTTCTATTAATTGAAGGTATGACTGGTCAAGTTTGGTCCTTAGAGTTAATAAATAATGAACTTTTTTGTGGTCATGATAACGGAACATTCGTGGTTAAAAAGGGAAAAGCATCAAAAATCCCTGGAACTCAAGGGTCATGGACATTTAAGCAAAACAAAACAGATGATATTGTTTTTGAGGGTAATTACTTTGGACTTAATGTTCTACAAAAGATAGATGGTAATTGGAAAATTAGAAATTCACTTTCTGGATTTGACCTTTCATCAAGATTTTTTGAGTTGACTGAAAACAACAAAATAATAGTTGTACATGGCTATAAGGGAGTATATAAATTAGACTTAGCCCCATATTTTGAAAGCTTAAAGTCTGTAGAATTAGACTCATTATCTATATCTGGAAATCCAAGTTTAGCAAGGTTCAATGATAAAATTTATTATAAAAACAAAAATGGAATGTATTTCTATAATGAGGAGAATGACGCATTCACTAAAGACACATTACTATCAAAAGCTGCCAATCCAACTGGTTTAATTAGATTAGATGATGATAAGCTTTGGGTTTTTTCCAATGATAAAATCTTTTATGCAGTAAATGATGATGTAAATAATGAGGTTAATCTAAATTCTGTATTAATACCTAATAAATTAAAGAGAACAGTTTTTGAAAATATTTCTTCAAACAATGATGAGGTAAATATTTTGGGTACAAACTCCGGCTACGTATCATTTGACTTAAATAATTATAAACTTTCAAACAATAACTTTTCAATTGATAAAATTGAAGTTAGCTCAATTGATTCAGATCCTAAGTTAGTTGATATAGAAAGCGACTTTATATTAGATTATGAAGACAATAATATATCCTTTGATTACAGTGTTGCTAACTATCAGGTTTTTGAAAAAAATGAATTTCAATATAGGTTAGTTGGTTACAATGATAACTGGAGTGAGTGGTCGGAAAACTCATCAAATTCTTATAATAATTTAATGTCAGGTTCTTACATTTTTGAGCTTAAGACTAAAAATGGGGATTTAATTAATCCAGATATTAAAACCATATCTTTTAGAATTGCCAACCCTTGGTATCTTTCTAATTTTATGCTTGTTAATTATGTTTTATTATCAGGCTTAATGTTGTTTATTACTAACAGATATACAAGAAAGTATTATATATGGAAAGAAAAAAGATTAGAAAAAATAAATAAACGTAAGCTTGAGATTAAAGAGATTGAAAAAAAGAAGAATATAGCAAGCCTTGAAAATGAGAAATTGCAATTAGATATTGAAAATAAAAATAGAGAATTGGCTGTATCTACTATGAGTATGATAAAAAAGAATCAGTTTTTAAATAAAATTAAAAATGACTTAAAAAAAGCTGATAGTAATCAGTTAATTTCAAAAGTGATTAAAACAATCGATAAAAATTTAAATAATGAAGATGATTGGAAATTTTTTCAAGAAGCTTTTAATAATGCAGATACGGAATTTTTAAAAAAGATAAAATCTGTTCATAAGGAGTTAACCAAGAATGATTTAAAATTATGTGCCTACCTCAGACTAAACCTATCATCTAAAGATATAGCACCTTTACTAAATATTTCATTAAGAAGTGTAGAAATTAAAAGATATCGATTAAGAAAAAAGATGAAATTAACTCATAATGAGGGACTTACCGAGTATATATTATCTATATAATAATTACTTCAATTAAAATATACAACTATACATTACCACAACATTTAAGTTTTTCTTTAAACCGTTGTATCAATCTTTTGATTGTGTTTTTCACAATGTTATGTTTTTTTCCTCTCATTTTTAAATAATTCTTAAAAAATTAATCGTTTATTTATCACATCAATATTTTGTATAGTTTTTTTATCTTTTTTGAGTAGAAAAAACTCTTAAGTTTATGTTACCAAAAAATTAATTATGAAACGTCAAATATTTAATTTCCTATTATTATTAGGATTTTATACTATGACTGCTCAGTCAGGTACCATTACAGGATCAGTTACTGATTCCAACAATAATGATGCTCTGCCTGGTGTGAACGTCATAGTAAAGACTACTACCAATGGAACCAATACTGATTTCAATGGTAACTTTTCCTTGGATAACGTAAAAACAGGTGATGTTCTTGTTTTTTCATATTTAGGTTATAAAACCCTTGAATATTCTGTTTCTGATTCTTTCAATATTTCTATTTCACTTGAAGAGGATGTTGAAGCATTAGAACAAGTTGTTGTCCTTGGTTATGTAAGTCAAAAAGCTTCAAACATCTCTGGTGCAGTATCCACTGTCGGCGCAGATGATGTTGACAAGATTAAACCAGTTAGAATGGAAGATGCTTTACAAGGCTTACCTGGTGTCAATATGTTTTCTAATGGATCACCTGGCTCAAAACCAACAGTTATAATTAGAGGAATTACATCATACACTGGTAATGATCCTTTAGTAATAGTTGATGGTATTAGCCAAAGTTTGGATGATATGAATTCATTAGAGCCATCTGATATAGAAACTATTTCAGTTCTTAAAGATGCATCAACAACCGCATTATATGGTGTTAAGGGTGGTAATGGTGTTATAGTGATTACTACTAAAAATGGTTCAAGAAATCAAGAAGCTAAATTTACCTTTAACACATCTTATGGTCAACAATCTCCTGAAAAGACTATCGGTGTTTTAAATGCATCTGAATATGCTGCTATATTGAACGAGATGAGTCTATCATCCGGTGGTGGATTAATCTTTTCAGATCTTTCAAACCTAGGTGAAGGAACCGACTGGCAGAAAGAAATTTTTAGAATTGATGCTCCAATAATTACCAATAATTTATCAGTTTCTGGTGGATCCAATAACACATCTTATTTTATATCAGCTGGTTTTACTGGTCAAGAAGGTATTATTTATGGTGGAGATAAGCAGTATTTCGATAGATCAACTTTTAGAGCAAACTTCAATACAGATTTATCAAGTAAATTAAACATGCAGATTAGTAATCGTTATACTAATATTAAAGACAGCGGTCTGGGAGACATTATATTTAATGCTTTAAATATGTCACCAACAACTCCTGTTTATGCAGATGATGGTTCTTATGCAATAAGTAATACTATCACTCAGGAAATTAAAAATCCAATGGCACAAATTGCTAATTCATACGGAGAAGGAAATACAAACTCTATCTCTGGAAAATTTGAATTACAATATGATCTTTTAAAAGATTTAAAAATTACTTCTAGATTGGGATACACTTACGTAAATATAAAATCTAAAGGATTTAATCCTTATCAGTTTTATGGTGTTGGTCACAATGCTACTAATGCAAATGCAGATTTAACACCTATAACATCAACTGATGCTGATGGTAATGTAACCCAAACTTGGAATAGTGTAAATGAAAATTCTACATCATATTTTAATTATACTTATGATATAAATGCTAATTATAATTTTTCAATTGATGACCATAATTTAAGTGTATTTGCAGGTTTTCAAATAGCAAAAAATACTGGAGGAGCTGTGTATGGATCTAAGGTTGGAGTCCCTTTCAACTCTTGGACTTATGCAGATTTGAGCTCAGCTACTGGACCTCAAGATGAGGAAACTACAGGTTCATGGCAATTTGTTGGAAGAAGTGTTTCTATGATAGCCAGAGCTGAGTATGATTTTAATGAAAAGTATTTAGCATCAGTTACCGTTAGAAGAGATGGATCTACTAGCTTTGGGGAAAACAATAAGTTTGGAATATTCCCATCTGCATCTTTAGGATGGGTGGCATCAAATGAAGATTTCTTTAATTCGAATGCTATTAACTTTTTAAAGATAAGAGCAAGTTATGGTACAGTTGGTAATGATAACGCAAGCTCACAGTTTGGTACAATAACCACTTTCCCAAAGTATACATTTGGTGGAAATATTATTACAGGATCTGCACTTGATGGAATTCCTAACCTTGATGTATCTTGGGAAAATCAAGTTCAGGCAAATGTTGGATTTGATTTAAGAATGTTTGATTCTAAAGTATCATTAACCGTAGATTACTTTAAAAAGACAGTTGATGATTTACTATTTAATCCAACTTTATCATTGTATTTAGGGACACCTAATTATCCATCTGCTAACATTGGAAAGACAGAAACATCAGGTATAGATGTTAATCTTGGTTATAAAACAGATTCTTCTAAGGATATTTCCTTTGCAACAAATATAAGTTTTACAACTGCTGATAATCTTGTTAAAGAAATAGCAAACGGAGATAAGTATATTTGGGGAGCTGGATATGGAATCCCTTATAATAATTTAGTTAGGTTTCAAGAGGGTGAATCGCCTGGAATTTTCTGGGGATATTTAGCTGATGGTATTTTTCAAAACCAGTCTGAGGTTGATAGTCACGCTACTCAACCAAATGCACAACCTGGTGATATAAGGTTTGTTGATGTAAATGGTGATGGTGTAGTTAATGCTGATGATAGAACAAAAATTGGAGACCCCTTTGCCGACTTTTCAATTGGATGGAACTTAAACCTTAATGTATATAATTTTGATTTGAGTGTAACAACTTATGGAACTTTTGGAAATGATATTTTTAGAGGTTTTGAAAGAAATTTAAATTATACAAACAAACCCGTAACGGTCCTGGCTAGATGGACAGGTGAGGGTACTAGTAATTTTGAACCAAGAGCTACTTTTGTTGACTCTAACAATAATGTAAGACCATCAACAAGATATGTTGAAGATGGCTCATACTTCAAAATTAAAAATGTTCAATTAGGTTATAACTTCAATGTGTCTAATTCAAAAAATTTAGATGCAGTTAGACTTTATTTACAAGGTAAAAACTTGATGACATTTACAGATTATACTGGATACGATCCAGAAATGTCTTATGGTGTATTAGATACTGGAATTGACAGAGGAAATTATCCAAGTCCAAGAACTGTATCAGTTGGATTAAACGTTAAATTTTAATAAAAAAAAATGAAAAACTTAATTAATAAATTTTTAATATCAATCTCATTAATATTCTTCATGACTGGTTGTGATGAATATGTTGATTATGAAGCATCTGAAAATTACCAAATAGTTGCTGCTGATTATTTTAAATCTGCAAATGATTATGAAGCAGCACTTGTCGGAGTATATGATGTTTTACAATGGACACTATACAATTTCATGATTGGTGAAATTGCTTCTGATAATTCTTTATGTGGTGGTGAAAGTGCAAGTGACGTAATTGGTCTTCAAAAAATTGATGATATGATTCACGATCCTGTAAATGATCAACTGAAAAGAATATGGCAATATATGTATGAGGGTGTAAATCGCTCAAATTATATGGTTGAAAATAAGGATAAAATTGATTTTCCTAGAAAAAATGAACTATATGGTGAAGTACACTTTTTAAGAGCTTTCTTTTATTTTGAATTAGTCAAAATTTATGGAGACGTTCCATTATTTACAAACGGCAGATTAACTGCTGGTGATTCTGGCACGCTTAAAAGAGTATCTAAAGCTGATGTTTATTCAGTTATTGAGTCAGATTTACAAACTGCAATTGGAGCTTTACCTGCAAAGAAAAGTTTAGATGGTAGAGCTACATCTTTTACTGCTCATGCACTACTTGGCAAAGTTTACCTATATCAGGAGAAATTTTCTGAAGCTGCTAATATTTTAGAACCACTAGTTGGTTTATATACTTTACCAGCAGATCCTGGAAGTGTCTTCTTGGTAGAGGGTGAAAATGGTCCAGAGTCCGTATTTGAAATACAACATTCAAAAGAATCTAATGGATGGAATTGGGGATGGATGCCGCAAGGTACTGAGGGTAATTTCTCAGTTATTCATCATGGTATTAGAGGTTATAATGGACCGGTATACTCATCTGGATGGAGTTTCAATGTTCCAACTCAAGATTTAGTTGATGCATTTGATTCTGGTGATAAGAGAAAAAATGCATCTGTCCTTGATATTGTTGCTTGGGCTGATGCTAATTCTGCTCAATACAATGAAGGTTATGAGCACACAGGATACTTTAATAACAAGTACATACCTAGAGCAGGATATTCTAAAAATACGACAGAACTTAATTATGAAAATAATTACAGGTATATAAGGTATGCTGATGTATTATTAATGGCTGCTGAAGCTAATAACCGAGGAGGAATAAGTGACTCTAAAGCTCAATCATATTTGAATCAAGTTAGAAGTAGAGCTGGTGTTTCTTCAGTTAATGAAACTGGTTCAGCTTTAACTCAAGCAATATGGGATGAAAGAAGATTAGAGTTTGCAGGTGAAGGACATAGATTTTTTGATCTAGTAAGAACTGGACAAGCTGCTAATGAAATTTCAGGATTTGTTGCTGGAAAGCATGAAGTGTTTCCAATTCCTCAGACTGAAATTGACATCTCAGGTTTAACTCAAAATCCTGGTTACTAAATAAATTAATGAATATGAAAAATATATATAAAATTTTTAGTTCAATTTTCATCCTTTTTATTTTGATTGGATGTGCTGAGGACTTTAGTGATAATAATGAATTTGCAAAAAATATTGCTCCACCGAGCAACGTTTCTGCATCATTTGATATAACGCAGGATAACACTGGTTTGGTAACAATCACGCCAACTGGTGAAGGCGCAATTAGTTTTGTTGTTGATTATGGTGATGGTTCACCTGTTTCCTCTTCAATTAAGACTGGAGGAAGTGTGCAACATACATTCAAAGAGGGTAATCACACCTTAAAGATTACTGCAACTGGGTTAAATAATCTTACTACAACGGCTGATGTTTCTTTAACTGTATCTTTTAATGCGCCTGAAAATTTACAGGTAACAATTGAAAATGATGCAGTTAGTTCCAAGAAGGTTAATGTTACAGCAACAGCTGATTGGGCCACTGTATTTGACTTTATCTCTGGAGAAGCTGGTGCTGATCCAGTAACCGCAAATATTGGTGAAACAGCATCATTTACCTACAAGGAAGCAGGTACATACACCATCAAGGTAGTTGCAAGGGGTGCAGCAATAGCGACAACTGAATATTCTCAGGAATTTGAAGTTACTGCAATATTAGCACCAACAGTTTCAGCTCCTAGTCAGCCTGATAGACCATCTGCTACCGTCATATCAATATTTTCTGAAAAATATAATGATATAGCAGGTACTGATTTTTATCCATGGTGGTGGCAATCTACTCAATATGAAGAATATGATTTAAATGGGGATAAAATGATTAAATATTCTAAAGTAAATTATCAGGGCGTTCAATTTGCAGAAAGTCAAGATGTTTCTAGTATGGAATATATGCATATTGATGTTTGGACTGCCTCGCCTGAATTTGAAAATTTAGAGATATCTCTAATCAGTGCTTCAAATGGAGAAAAACCTGTTTTAGCAAAACTTAAACAAGATGAATGGACAAGTTTTGACATCCCTTTGACAGATTGGACTGATCAAGGTTTAACAATTGCAGATATGCATCAGCTTAAATTTGCAATTAATCCTTACAATGGAGATGGTGCAGGAGTTATTTTTCTTGATAATATTTATTTCTGGAAAGAAAATTCTGTTGGATTACCAATTCATTTTGATAATGAGGAACCTTTCAAAGGAGTTGGAGGTGCTTCATTTGAATTATCTACAGACCCAGATGATTCGTCAAATAAAACTGGTAAAGTTACTAACGGTGGAAATGATTGGGAAACAGCTGAATTGATTTTAGATGAACCAATACAAGTTGTTTCTGGTGCTGATAACAAGTATTCTTTGAGAATTTATAATCCAACTGCTGATACTCACGAGCTGATGATGAAGTTAGAGCAAAGTGGTGATAATGAGTATATTGAGTTAAAACAAAATTTCTCTGCTCAAGGTTGGAATAACATAACTTTTGATTTTTCAACTGTAACAGCTCAAGCATGGCCAAATCCTGGTGGTGCGTGGGACGGTACAGCTGATTTCAAAAAACTTGTATTCTTCATTGATGGTGGTAAAAAAGATACAGGAACATACCATATTGATGATATAATCAAAGGTGAGCCAGTAGTTACCAATCAAGCAGTTTTTGATGACTTTGAAGGTAATGGAACCATTACATGGGTAGAGGATGCTGCAGGACAATCAGTAGTTGATAATCCTAATGGATCAGGAAAGGTTTTAAAATATGAAGATACTGGTGGACAGTACGCTAATATAAGATTTGATTTAGCTGCTGATCATTCTAAGAAGTTTGATTTAACTACAAACAATATTTTCACTTTTAAAATTTATATTCCATCTAGTGGAGTAACTGGTTCATCGCCGAACCAGGTCGAGGTTAAGTTACAAGATGGGTCTAAAGAAAGACCATGGGAAGGACAGCATGGTGTTATTGCTCCTTTAGAACTTGATAAATGGCAAAGTGTTTTAATTGACTTTTCAGAGAAAGCATCGTCAACTGAGTTTAGTCGTATTGTTTTTCAAGTAAACGGAGAAAATAATAATGATAATGTTACTGCCTATATTGATGATTTCTATTATGAAGTTCCTCAAGCTCATGATGATTTTGAAGGTAATGGAAATATTCCTGCTTGGGCAGAAGATGCTGCGGGAATGTCAATAGTTGATAACCCATATAAGGAATCATTTAATAAGTCAAATAAAGTGATGAAATATGAAGATACAGGAGGTCAATATGCGAATGTCAGATTTGATTTAGATGCCGCAAAAACTGTAAAATTTGATTTATCAAATGCCAATAAAGTATCAGTTGATATATATGTTCCATCAAGTTCAATTACTGGAAGCCAAGACAATAAACTTTGGGTTAAATTGCAGGATGGATCTAAAGAGAGACCATGGGAAGGTCAGGTTACTAAGGAAAAAGCTATTGAGTTAGACAAATGGCAATATCTTGAGTTTGACTTCTCAGATCAAAAAGATCAAACTGCTTTTAGTAGATTATTATTACAATTCAATGGTGAGAATAATAATGATCAAGTAACAGCATATGTCGATAATCTATTTATTCACAGATAAAATTTTAAATTAATAATTATGAAAAAATTTGAAACACTTTTTAAAATCTTAATAGCATCATTTACAATTTTTGTTTTTGTTGGTTGCGAGATTGATAGCTTTGCAGAAGAAGATGAGTATTCTTTTGGTGATATTACTGCACCTACAAATGTTCAGGTCTCTGCTGCAATTGTTGGTAAAGATGCCGATAATCCAAATGGTGATGGCTCAGGAGAAGTTAATTTTTCTGGATCGGCTGATAACGCTATCACATACAAGTATGTGTATGATGGAGTTGAGACATTAAGTCCTGATGGTAATGTAAAAATGACCTTTTCAAAACTAGGTCTAAATTCATACACTGTTACGATTGTTGCTATAGGAAAAGGAGGTACTACATCT
The DNA here is from genome assembly GCA_902595555.1 of uncultured Bacteroidota bacterium. Classification (GTDB taxonomy): domain Bacteria; phylum Bacteroidota; class Bacteroidia; order Flavobacteriales; family Flavobacteriaceae; genus Eutrophosalina. The sequence continues at coordinate 27,482 of CACJQM010000003.1, forward strand.
AGTCAAGCCGTTACTGTTGAAGTCTTAGTTACTTACAGTCCACCAGCTGAACTTGTTGCGGCATTAACAACCGGAAAATGGAGAGTAAAAGCTGAAGAATGGAGACATATGGGTGTTGGTCCTGCTGATGCTCCATTCCCATACTGGTGGCAGGCAAATCCATTTGATAAGGCATCTACTGGAATGTATGATGATAGATATACATTCTATGCAGATGGTAAATTTAGTTTTGATGTTGGTCCTGATGGTCAAATTTTCGGAAAAGCTGACCCGATGGAAGCTGATTTAGGTGGTGATCGTGGTCAAGAAAGAAATGGTGATAATGAGTATACTAATTATCCTTATGAAAGCTTTGATGCAACTTGGTCAATATCTGCCCCAGGCGGTGTTGAAACCATAAATTTGACGGGTCTTGGATTTATGGGATTTTATGTTGGTTCTCATGATTTTGTAATTTTTGAAAGATCTTCGAATAGGATCGTCTTAAGAAATGTCGGTTCTGGTGGATTGGGATGGTTTTGGATTATTACCAACGATAACTAATAAAAAAGACTGGTTTTTTGTTTTTGTTTGATAAGAGTTTTGAGAGGAATTAAATTTCTCTCAAACTCTTTCTTATAATATTTATGACAGATATGTATAAACTCTTCTTGCTAATACTTTTAGTTTTTTCTTGCTCAGGTGAGGAAAATGTTGATGGTGGTGGTGGGACAGAGCCTCCAACAAAGATTATACCCTCTAACTTAGTTTTTAATGTAGAAGTATCTGGAGCCGATAATAATAATCCTAATGGAAATGGTACTGGTGTAGTTAAGTTTACTGCCACTGCTAATGATGCTGTGAATTATAGCTTTAGATTTGGAACTGGTGATTCAAAAGAATCTTCATCTGGATCTGTTGAATATACATATACAGATGTAGGCACAAAAACATATAACGTAAATGTTTTAGCATATTCATCTACTGGAGATTTTATTAGTTCTGCAAAAACAGTAACTGTTTATGTTGTTCCTGAATCTGATGCTGACATTCTTCAATTGCTAACTGGTGGTAGTGAAAAAACATGGAAAATTAATGCCGCTTTTGATTCACATTTTTCTTTAGGATCAAAAGACCACAAATACCCATCTTGGTGGGAAGCACCAGCTTTTTCTAAATCAAACTCTGGATTTTATGACGATGAGTATACATTTAAAAATGATGGAACTTATTCTCATAAAACAAATGGTGACGTTTTTGGGAAAGCGAAATATTTAATTGAAACTTTTGGTTCAACTGGACAAGGGTCAAACTCTGATGGTGAAATTGAAAAGTACAACCTATCTAATTATGAAGGTTCGTTTTATGTGAAAAATGAAAATGACGAGAAAAAAATCATTTTAAATAATAAATCATTTGTAGGATTTTATGTTGGAGAGCATGAGTATACACTTGAATGTGATTCTGAAAACAACATACTATTGAGATCTGTTGATTCTGACAATAATGCATGGTATATATGGTTAACTGACAAAGATGTTTCAACAAATTCATCTAAAGATTTATTTACAGATTTAATATGGTCTGATGAATTCGATTACAATGGAAAGTTAGATTCAAATAAATGGAGTTATGAAGTTAGAAATCAATGGTATAATGAGGAATCACAAGCAACAACTGATAGATTGGAAAATGTTAGAGTGGAAAATGGGCTTTTAAAAATTACTGCTAAAAAAGAAAATTACGGTGGTAAAAGCTATACATCAGGAAGAGTTAGAACATTCCAAAAATTAGACTTTACTTATGGTAGAGTAGATATAAGAGCAAAGATGCCAAGTAAAGCTGGAACGTGGCCGGCTTTATGGATGCTTGGCTCTAATTACCAGTCAATTGACTGGCCAAAATGTGGTGAAATAGATATTTTAGAACACGCAGGAAATAGACTTAATCAAATACAATCGACTGTACATCACCCTGATAATTATGGATCAGGTGATAGCAAAGTTACTTATGATTATAACGATGTTTCAACAAATTTCCATGTATATTCTCTAGTCTGGACTGAGACAGCAATGACCTTTTATATTGATGATAAACCATACCATATTATTGGTAATGCATGTTCATTACCCTTTAACTGGGATTTTAATATCATCGTTAATGTAGCGATGGGTGGAACCTATGGTGGCTCCATTGATCCAAATTTTGATTCTGACACAATGGAAGTAGATTATGTTAGAGTGTATCAATAAAATAATATTATGAAAAAGTTTATAATTTTTTTAAGTTTTTTATTAATCAATATTTCTTGTGATAATATTGAAAGTAATAATTTAAGTGAAGCAGAAATAAGTAAAAAAGTAAGTGAATTGATTGATTCAATGACACTTGACGAAAAAGTTGGTCAAATGACACAAATTGATCAACGATTTTTAGACACAATAACTGACTTATCTACTTACTCAATTGGGTCGCTTCTAAGTGGTGGTGGTTCTCACCCTAAAGTTAATGAACCACAAGCCTGGCTAGATATGTACAATAAATATCAAGAGGAAACCTTAAAAAACAGATTAGGTATTCCGCTTATATACGGAATTGATGCTGTTCATGGTCACAACAATGTTTATGGAGCTACAATTTTCCCTCAAAATATTGGCTTAGGCGCTACTAACAATCCTGAACTTGTATATAAAATTTCTGAGGCTACATCTTTAGAAGTTGCTGCGACTGGAATTGATTGGACATTTTCGCCATGTCTTTCATCACCAGAAGACTACAGATGGGGAAGGACATATGAAGGATTCTCTAGTGATCCAGTTCTTGTTGAGAAATTAGGAAAAGCTGCAGTTGAGGGATATCAAAATGCTTTAACCAATTCTGGTAAAAAAATTGTTGCTTGTGCAAAACATTTTATTGGTGATGGAAATACAGAATTTGGTACTGGGATGAATGGTCTGGTTGACAGAGGAAATACAGTCTTAACAACTGACGAATTAAAAGAAAAATTACTACCAAAATATCAAGCAGCAATTGATGCTAATGTTCAAACTATAATGGCTTCATACAATAGTTGGAATGGAGTTAAATGTCATGGAAGTAAAGAATTGCTAACGGATATTTTAAAAGTTGAGATGGGGTTTGAAGGTTTTGTAATTTCTGATTGGCAAGGTATTGATGAAATTCCTGGTAATTATAAATCAGATATAATTATATCAATCAATGCGGGTGTAGATATGGTTATGGTTTCTGGTCAGGGTCAACCCTATAAAAAATTTATGCGATTATTAAAAGAAAATGTTGAGGAAGGATCGATTTCAATGGAAAGAATTGATGATGCAGTTTCACGTATATTGAAAGTTAAGTTAAGAAACGGTTTATTTAGTAATCCAATAGTACAAAATGATAATTTACAAGTTATTGGGTCAGATGACCACAGAAATATAGCCAGGCAAGCAGTAAGAGAAAGTGTAGTTGTTCTAAAAAATGAAAATTTAATACCAATTTCAAAAGAGTCAAAATCAATTGTTGTAGCTGGTAGAGGTGCAGATAATCTTGGAATGCAATGTGGGGGATGGACAATAAATTGGCAAGGTGGCCAAGGAGATATTACAATTGGAACCACTATTCTAGATGGGATTAAAGAATCTGTCTCAACTGAAACTAAAGTAATTCACTCTAAAGACGGAACAGATTTAGGTAATGTTAGTGGGGATTTAGCAATTGTTGTAATTGGTGAGGACCCTTACACTGAATTTTTTGGAGATAAAGATAATCTAGACTTGCTTGAAGAAGATATTCAAACAATAAGTAATTTAAAAGATAAAGGTTATAAGGTTTTAGTATTGTTAATCTCTGGAAGACCAATGAATATAGCTGATCATCTTGATAATTGGGATGGTTTTGCTGCCATATGGTTGCCTGGAACTGAAGGCAACGGAGTTTCAGATATTTTATTTGGAGATTTTCAATCAACAGGAAAACTATCTTATCCTTGGCCTTTAAATGCTGAAGATGGAGCAAATGCACCAGAAAATGATTTACTTTATAATATTGGATTTGGTCTTTAAAAATGATTAGGAATTTATTCTTATTATTATTTATATTTTTTCAAACTGTTTCTTTCTCACAAAACTTAAAAGCAGATGGAAAAAAAATCATTGATGGTAATGGAAATGAAGTCTTATTAAAAGGTTACGCACCGGGTGGATGGCTACTGATTGAGGGTTACATGATGCATGAAACTGATGGTAGCGTTGGGGCTCAGCATGAAATCAAAGAAAAACTTACTGACCTGATGGGGTCTGAAAAGACTGAGGAGTTTTTCAAAAAATGGAGAGAAAATCACTTTACTAAACGAGATGTCGATTCATTAGCAGCTTGGGGTTTTAATAGTATTAGAGTTCCATTGCACTATAATCTTTTTACTTTACCTATTCAGGATGAACCTAACTCTGGTCAAAATACATGGTTAGATGAAGGATTTAATATTATTGATAATATACTAGATTGGGCTAAACCTCATAAAATGTATGTTATTTTAGATCTTCATGCAGCACCGGGAGGACAAGGAAGAAATACAGATATTTCTGATTATGATCCAGATAAACCTTCACTTTGGGAGAGCGAACAAAATAAAAGTAAAACTGTTGCCCTATGGAAAAAAATTGCTGAAAGATATAAAGACAATGAATGGATTGGTGGTTATGATCTATTGAATGAACCTAACTGGGAATTACCAGGTGGAGTTGATTTGAAAGATTTATATGTAAGAATTACAAATGCAATTAGAGAGGTTGATGATAAACATATAATTATCATTGAGGGTAACGACTATGCGAATAATTTTACTGGCTTGACACCACCTTGGGATGATAATTTGGTTTATAGTTTTCATAAATATTGGAATTCTACGAATGCTGATGATCTTGATTGGATTCTTCCACTCAGAGAACAACATAATGTGCCTTTGTGGATGGGTGAATCTGGAGAAAATTCAAACACTTGGTATACTGATGCAGTTACTTTATTTGAAGCTAATAATGTTGGATGGGCTTGGTGGGCTATGAAAAAAATAGGAAGTGTAAATAGTCCATACAGAATACGTGTGAATGAGGGTTATCAAAAAATCCTTAATTATTGGAAAGACGGTGGAGATAAGCCTAGTGAACAAGATGCTTACGATGCTATGATGAAATTAGCAGATAATGCATTGTCAGAAAATTGTATTTATAGAAAAGGTATTTCAGATGCTTTACTTCGACAACCACATACAGACAACACAACACCCTTTAAAAACACCCAACAAATACCAGGTGTAGTGTTTTTATCTGACTATGATTTAGGTAAAAATAATCATGCATACTATGATAATGATATAGCTACATACCATCAATCATCTGGTTCATTCACTGCTTGGAATAGAGGATGGAGATATCGAAATGATGGAGTTGATATAGAAACTAATAGTGATAACGTTAACAGTAATGGATATCATATTGGTTTTGTTGAGAAAGGAGAGTGGACAAAATACACAGTAAAAGTTAATTCATCTGGAATCTACAGAGTAAGGGTCCGACATGCATCTGAGCAAAATGGAGGAAAACTTTATCTATCACTAAACGATCAGAATGTATCTTCAATTTTAACAACAAATTCCTCTGGAAGCTGGTTTTCATTTATCACAACAACTATTGAAGGTGTAATAATGGAAGAAGGAAATCATTCATTAAAACTTCATTTTGATGATGATACGCCTGTGAATATTAGTAGTCTTCAGTTTGAAAAAGTTGGAGAAATATCTTCAGCTTCATTTAACTCAATCAATGGAAAAACTGATTCAAATGAAAAATCTTTACAAGTATTTCTCAATCAGGAAATTCTGTCTTCATCGATTGATGGAACCTTAGATAAATTTACTGTAAGTGTAAATGGGCAGGACAAAGAAATTTCCTCAATTACTTTAGACTCGTCTAAACCAAAAACCTTAATATTGAATCTTTCAGATAATTTACTTTACACTGATGAAATTAAAGTTTCCTATTCAGGAGATTTAATTAAGGCAAAAAACAATAAGACATTAAATACTTTTTCAAATCTAAATATTATTAATGATTTAGATCCTCGTTTTGTAATACCAGGTAAAGTAGAGGTTGAAGATTACCTTAGAATGTTTGGTCTTGGTACTGAAGACACAACTGATGATGGTGGCGGTTCCAACATTGGATATACTGATACAGGGGATTATGCTGATTATAAAATTTTCACAAACTCTGCATCAAAATATACTATTGATTTTAGAGTTGCATCTGAATCAAACGGTGGTAAAATTGCACTTTCTTTAGTAGAACAAAATTCATCAAGAGAATATGTGATTTTATCAGAATTGGATATTCCATCAACAGGCGGATGGCAAGATTGGGTCACTGTTACTGGAAACTTAGAAAATAATATTCCAAAAGGAATCTTTCTTCTCAGACTAAAAGTATTAGATGGAGGTTTTAATATGAATTGGATGCAGTTTAGAGATATGGATTCTGATTTAGATGGTATTGGAGATTCTCAGGACCAATGTCCTGATACACCTTCTGGTGCTAAGGTTGACACGACTGGTTGTCCTATTTTTGAATTACCTGTAAACAACTACAAGGTAGAGGTTAGTAGCGCCACTTGTATTGGCAATAGTGATGGTGTGATAGACTTGAGCGTTGAGGATGCTTCTTTTGATTACACAGTAACAATTACTGGTAAGGATAACGTAACAATAACAGGAACAAATAAAACAGGATCAGTCACAGGTCTTGCTAAGGGAACTTATGAGGTTTGCTTCACTGTAGATGGTCAGGCTAATTATGAGCAGTGTTTTGAAGTTGTAGTAGGTGAGCCACCAGCACTGACAGCATTTATTGATATTGATAATGATAATAGGACTACAAGCATCCAGATGACTGGATCCAAGAAGTACAATGTAACGATCAATGGAGTTAGGAAAACAGTTACTGGAAACAGTTTTGAAGCCAATCTATCTACAGGACTAAACATTATAAGAGTAGATACGGATTTAGAGTGTCAAGGTTTTGTAGAGAAGGAAGTATTTATATCGGAGGATATTCATTATTATCCAAACCCAACAAATAATGATGTTAAGGTTCATGTTGGAGGAGAGGACACAAGAGTTAAGGTTAGTGTGTTTAGTGAGAAGGGTGATCTTATCTATACTAGATACCAAGATATAGCAGATGTATCAAGGAAAACAAACATTGATTTATTGAATCAAATCCCTGGAGCATACATAGTTGTTCTGGAGAGTAAAACAGTCAGAAAAACTTTTAAAGTTATTAGAGAATAATTTTGTAATTATAAAATTTATAAAGTGAAAAAGTTTACATATTTATTTGTTTTTTTATTAATCTTTTCTTGCGGAGGTGATGAAGGAGGAGGAGGAGATGGAGGAGGTGATCCACCACCACCATCACCACCAGGATCTGTGACATTAACTGCTCCTGCAAATGGTAAAGTTTGTGAAACTGGAACTAGTACCTCTGATAGCAAAAGCAATGTAGATTTTTCTTGGCAGGCATCTTCAAATACCAGCACTTATGATTTACAAGTAACTAACTTAAATACATCATCAGTTGTAAATAAGACAGGTTTAACATCAACTAATAGTACAGTTGAGTTAGATAAAGGTCAGCCTTATATATGGAAAGTTATCTCTAAAAATACTTCAACGACTCAAACCGGCACAAGTACGTCATGGAAGTTTTACCTAGCAGGACAAGGAATTAAGAATTATGCCCCTTTTCCAGCTGAGTTAAAAGCTCCAGCGTCTGGTTCAACTGTATCAAGATCTTCTGATGGTAAAGTTACTTTTACATGGGAGGGTTCTGATCCAGACCAAGGTGATGAGCTAAAGTACACTTTATATGTTGATAAAACCGATGGCAAACAGTCACCATCTAGTGATTTAACGAATATTTCAGCTAAGACAGTTGATGTTGCATTGGATGCTGGTACACTCTATTATTGGAGAGTAAAAACTAGTGATGGAACAAACAGTAGTTTCTCAATAGTATACAGTTTCAGAACTCAATAAAATATTCGTTATTATTTAAAGTAATTAAATAGTTAACTGTTAGTTATTTCAAATACTGTATTTTTAATAAAATTTTAGAATTGAAAAGACTAATTTTAATTATAATCTTCATTACAGCTTGTTCAAGTTCAGAAAAAAAACAAAAGGATGTAATTACAGAGCAAATACCTACTTCAATAAATTCTTTTTTTGATTCTAAGCCAACTGTAATAAAGTTAGACTCAACATTGTTTAATTCATTTGAAAAATGGAATGAAATTATAAGTTTCTCTGAAAAATTTTCTGATTTAATTGAAAAAGAAATTAATCATAAATCAAAAATTAAATCATTAACAGTTGAAATAAAAAAAATTAATAAAGACAACATTCCTATTGACTTTAAGACATCCCCAATTATTGGTAGACTAAGAGTACTTAAAACATTTATGCAAAAAATTGATTCTTACTTGTTGAATCAGGAAAATTTGAATGAATATGAGTCTGATATAGTAAATTTATTGGAGTCGTATAATGCCTTGATCTATCAAATCAATCTGAGGGCTAAAGAAAATTTAGAAAATTAACTTTTAAGTTTTTCTATCTGATTTTCAATTTCTTCATCTTCAATCTTTCTAAAAATAAGTTCAGGTTTATTTATTTTATTTTGAGAATTTAAAATAGGATTATCAATATTTAATTCAGTCCATTTAGTTTCTTTCAAATTAATAATTTCTTTAATTTTTTTAGATGCATTTGGTAAAAATGGATTTGAAAGAATTGCTAACATTCCGCAAGCTTGAAGTGAAACAAACATAATTTGTTTAACTCTTTCTAATTCACCTGATTTATATAATTTCCATGGTTCCTCATCTGCTAAATATTTATTTCCCAATCTGGACAAATCAATTAAAAGACTAACAGCTTGTCTAAATTTAAAATTATCTAAGGATTCAGAGATTAATTTTGGGTATTCATAAGTCTTTTTAAGTACTTCTAAGTCAATATCATCTAAGCCATTATTTTCTGGAACTGACCCATCAAAATATTTATGAGTTAAAACAAAAACTCTATTTATAAAATTTCCAAAGGTTGCTACCAACTCATTGTTATTTCTAGCTTGAAAATCTTTCCATGTAAAATCATTATCTTTTGTTTCAGGAGCATTTACAGTCAAAGTGTAACGCAGAGAATCTTGCATTCCTGGAAAATCCACTAAAAATTCATCTAACCAAATTGCCCAGTTTTTTGATGTCGAAAACTTATTACCTTCTAAATTTAAAAACTCATTGGCAGGCACATTTTCAGGTAGGATATACTCTCCGTGTGCTTTTAAAATAATAGGAAATATTATGCAATGAAAAACTATATTATCCTTACCTATGAAATGAACCAACTTTGTGTTTTTATCTTTCCAATATGGTTCCCAGTTTTTATTTTCTCTTTCTGCCCATTCTTTAGTTGATGAAATATATCCAATTGGAGCATCAAACCATACGTATAATACCTTTCCTTTACCATCTTCACTAGGAACAGGTATTCCCCAATCCAAATCTCTGGTGATTGCTCTTGATTCTAATCCTTGATCAACCCACGATTTTACTTGTCCATATACATTTGTTTTTGCTTTATTTTTTTTTCCTTTTAAGAACCATTCCTTTAAAAATTCTTCATAATTACCTAATGGTAAATACCAATGTTTAGTTTCTTTTTCAATAGGTTTTGCGCCACTTATCTTTGATATTGGATTTATTAATTCTTCTGGGCTAAGTGAGCTGCCACAGTTTTCACATTGATCACCATAAGCATGTTCAAATCCACAATTCGGACATTCTCCTTCAACGAATCTATCAGCTAAAAACTGATTTTCTTGTGGATCATAAAGCTGTTTAGAATCCTTTATTTCAAAAACTTTTTTGTTTTCTAAGAATTTAAAAAATTCTGACGCTGTCTCGTGGTGGATTTTAGATGATGTTCTAGAATAATTATCAAATGAAATTCCAAAATCAGAAAAACTTTTTTTAATTAAATCATGATATTTATCAATGATTTCTTTTGGTGTCTTTTTCTCTTTTTTTGCACGAATTGAAATAGCAACCCCGTGTTCGTCACTTCCACAAATATATGCAACATCGTTATCTGTTAGCCTTTTAAATCTTGCGTATATATCGGCAGGAATATATGCACCGGCTAGGTGCCCAATATGAATTTTACCATTTGTATATGGTAAAGCAGATGTTATTGTATATCGTTTTTTGCTTTCCATTTCAATAATTCAAAAATAGTCATTTTACTTATGAAGTTCTGTTTATATTAAAATGTTATTTTTGCAATTATTTGTTTAAAATAAAACAATATAAATATGAAAACTATTTCTCAGGCTGTTAGTGAATATGTTAAATCCAAACCTTTTTTGAGCTCAGCTTTGTCTGATGGTATAATTAATTTCACTTCTCTCTCAAGAAAAATCAAACCTGATATTGAAGAAATTTTAAGAAAAAAAGTGAATAATGGGGCAATAGTTATGGCATTGAATAGGTTGTCAATTAATCTAGAATTCCAACATACCCAAAAAATAAAGAGAGTTATAAAAAAAATTCAAGAAATTTCAGTGCGCTCAAATTTGGTAGATTATAATTTTAAAGTTTCGAATACAATTTTAAATAGTCAATCTAATCTTTTAAAAAATGTTTATGAAAGTAAAAATGATTTTTATACATCTTCCAGGGGAATTGATGAATGTAATATAGTTGTGAGTAAAAATTTGTGTGAATTAGTAGAGAAAGAACTTGTGAATGAGTTTTGTATAAATAAAACAGATCACTTATCTGCTATCTCATTCAAGTTACCTGACGAAAATGTTTCAGTACCTGGTATATATTATTATGTTTTTCAAAAATTATCATGGGAAGGTATTAACATTAATCAGGTTATTTCAACATCAAATGAGTTTACTATTTTAGTCTCAGAATCAGAGGTTGATAAGGCTTTTTCAGTTATTAATAAACTGAAATCGATTTAAATTTAAGAGAGCCATATCAATCGATTTTACATTTTCAAAAACAATATAAAGTTTATTTTTTTCCTTTAATTCACAATCATCAAATTTTGAAATATTTTTAATTATATTTTTAAAAACATCACTATCAAAGTAGCTGTTTGAATTGTCAGAAACAAAATAACACAACATCTTTTCTCTTTTGATTACAATTTTTTCAAAACCTAATTTTTGTGCAATCCATTTTAGCTTTACACTTTTTAACAGATTTTCTGATTCTTTGGGAATATTCCCATATTTATCTTTTAATTCATCTCTAAATTTTTCCAATTCATTTTCATCTTTCAGTATAGAAAGCTTATTATATAATTTTAATCTTTCATTTACTTGGGATACAAACTGGTTTGGAAATAGTATTTCAAAATCAGTATCTATAATAACATCTTTTATAAAATAATTTTTTTCATCCTTATCCTTAAATAAATTCTTGAACTCATTATTTTTCAATTCTTCGACTGCCTCATTTAAAATCTTGTGATAGGTTTCAAAGCCAATATCATTAATAAAACCACTTTGTTCACCACCAAGTAAATCTCCAGCTCCTCTTATTTCTAAATCTTTCATTGCTATGTTAAAACCAGCCCCGAGTTCTGAATATTGTCCAATTGCATCGATTCTTTTCTTAGCTTCAGAAGTTAAGGCTGAAATTTCAGGTGTTATGAAATAACAAAAAGCTCTTTTATTACTTCTACCAACCCTTCCTCTCATTTGATGTAAATCACTAAGCCCAAAATGGTGAGAATTATTTATGAAAATTGTATTAGCATTTGGGACATCTAGTCCACTTTCTATTATTGTAGTAGAAAGTAATACATCAAATTTATTTTCAATAAAATCTAACATTATAGTTTCCAATCTTTTTCCTTCAATTTTACTATGAGCTATTTTAATTGTTGCCTCCGGTATTAAGTTTTCAAGCCATTTTCCAAATTCATTAATATTATCAATTTTGTTATGAACAAAAAATATCTGACCTCCTCTGTCTAGTTCAAATCTGATTGCTTCTTTTATTGCTTTAGCATTAAATCTTATAACCTCCGATTCTATTGGTACTCGATTACTTGGAGCAGTTGAAATAATCGACAGATCTCTCGCAGACATTAAACTATACTGTAGAGTTCTAGGAATTGGTGTAGCAGTAAGTGTCAATACGTCAATATTTTCTTTAATTGATCGTATTTTCTCTTTTACATTAACTCCAAATTTTTGCTCTTCATCTACAATTAATAATCCTAAATTTTTGTATTGAATAGTATCGCTTACCAATTGGTGAGTACCAACAATCAAATCTAGTTTACCACTGTTAAGATCATCTATAATTTTATTTTTTTCTGTTTTTGTTCTAAATCTGTTTAGATAATCAAATGCAACTGGAAACCCTTTAAACCTTTTAATTAATGTTTTGTAATGTTGAAATGCTAATATTGTTGTTGGAACTAAAATAGCAACCTGCATACCATTATCAATTGCCTTAAACGCTGCCCTTATTGCTACCTCAGTTTTACCAAAACCAACATCCCCACATATTAATCTATCCATGGGATTATCTGATTCCATATCTGCTTTTACATCTTTTGTTGCTTTTATTTGATCTTCAGTTTCAACATAAAGAAATGCAGCTTCCAATTCATTTTGCATTGAACTATCAATCTTATATTTAAATCCTTTTGCAATTTTTCTTTTTGCGTACGATTTAATTAAATCAAATGCCAGTTTCTTTATTCTAGTTTTTGCTTTTAGTTTTAATCTATCCCAAGCCCCAGACCCTAACTTAAATATTCTAGGCCTCGCCCCATCTCTACTTTTATATTTAGATATTTTGTGAAATAGGTAAATACTCAGATAAAGTGTATCGTTATCACCATATAATAATTTAATTACCTCTTGTCTTTTACCTTCTACATCAATTTTAGTTAATCCTTTGTAAACACCAACACCATGATCAATGTGTGTAACGTAGTCACCAACTTTTATTTGATTTAAATCTTCAATATTAACTTTTTTATTCTTACCGTATTTTTTTTGAATTTTATATCTATGAAACCTATTAAATATTTCATGATCAGTATAACAAACTTTTAAATCATCATGATTTATAAAACCTTTATAAATCGGTTTAATAATTGATTTAAATTCATAATTATAATTGTATTTAGATAAGATTTGTTTGAATCTATTAGATTGCTCTTTATTTGAAAAATAAATATTTATTTTATAATTATTTAAAGCGTGTTTTTGAAGATTCTCATTTAATATTTCAAACCTCTTGTTGAAAGCAGGTTGTTGTAAAATATTAAATTTTATATCTGCTTTTTTATCAAAATTATTTACTGAAATTAATTTTTTCTCTTTTAATTCTTTTATGAATAATTTTTCTGAGTAGTCATTAGAATTATTGATAATATTATCTCCTAGTTTTTTCTTAATGGAATCAATTTCTTCAACAAAAATTAATGTTTTTTGATCAATTATATTGATGATGCTATCTCCAGTTTTTATTAAGCTTTGATTTGATATGTCTGGTGTTATTTTAGTAGATTTTAGTTGTTTAACTGAGTATTGTGTATCAACATTAAATTCACGAATACTTTCAATAATATTTCCATCAAATTCCAATCGTATAGGGTTTGTGTAAGCATATGAAAATATATCTAGAATATTTCCTCTAATTGCAAAATCCCCGGGTTCTTGAACATAGTCATCTTTTTCAAAATTTAACTCAAATAGTTTTTCATTTAAATCACCAAGTTCTAATTCTTGTCCAATTTTAATATTTAAGCTTTTATCTTTAATTGCTTTTTCATTTGGAATTTTTTCAAAAATTCCTTCTGGATATGTAATTATAATTTTTGCTTTTTTTTCAGTTAAGTCTTTTATCGTTTTTGTTCTATTTAAGACGTTACTTTCGTCTTTGATTTTATTTTTGTAGTTTCTGTAATTTGAGGGCAATAGATTGCAATTATCTTCACCTAAAAATTCAACTATATCAGTATACATGTAAGATGCACTCTCTTTGGAATTACTTAGATAAAATATTTGAGTATTCAAAGATGAAAATACATCTATCAATAAGAACGATAAAGATGATCCGTATAATCCTTCAATTTTAACTTTAGCTTGATTTTGGGATATAAGTTTCCTGAGTTTCTGGAATTTCAGAGACCTATGATGATTCAACCCATTTGGATATAAACCGTTATTCATTTACTATTACAAAACTTGTAATTGTCGTGCGAATATATGTAATACTTAGTTATATATATAACAAAAGAAAATATTATACTTTAATAATTGCAAAAATTAACCCTTTCAAAAGATTAAATTAGATTTGCAGTACAGTTATGGATTATATTATTCGTGATGCTAAAAAAAATGATATGAAATCAGTTCTTAAACTGATTCAAGAATTAGCATTATTTGAAAGAGAGCCTGACGAAGTAATTATTACTGAGGACCAATTAATAAAGGACGGTTTCTATGGACACCCAAAGTTTAAGTGTTTCGTTGCAGAAATTGAATCTGAAGTTGTAGGCATTGCTTTACTCTATCCAAGGTATTCTACATGGAAAGGACATGCTATGCATCTTGAGGATTTAATTGTTACTGAAAAGCATAGAGGAAAAGGGATTGGTTTTGCTTTATTTTCAAAATTTATAAAATATTCACATGATTTAAACGTTAAAAGAGTTCAATGGGTTGTTCTTGACTGGAATACTAGTGCTATTGATTTTTATAAAAAAAATGGAGCGATAATTCTTGACGATTGGAGAGTGGCATTAATGGATGATAAAGCCATCCAAAAATTTGTAAAAAATGAAGGTATTTAAATTTGGAGGTGCATCTATTAAAGATATTTCCAGTATTAAAAATATTTTAAAAATTATTTCAACTTATAACGAAGATAGGTTGGTTATTGTAGTCTCAGCTATGGGTAAAACTACTAATGCATTAGAATTGGTAGTTCATAATTATTTTAATAATAAAGAAAATTTACAAGCATCAATTTCAGAAGTTTACAATTTTCATTTAGAAATTATTAATAATCTTTTTGAAAAAAGCCATCCAATTTTTTCAGATATCAGTAAATCATTTGAAAAGTTGAACTCATTTATAAAGGCAAATAAATCACCAAGTTATTCTTTTGTATATGATCAAATTGTGTCCCTTGGTGAGTTATTATCATCAAGGATTATTCATCATTTTTTATTAAATAATAATATTAATTGTTCATTTATTGATGCTAGAAATTGTATTAAAACCAATTCAAAATATAGAGGAGCAAAGGTAGAATGGGATATTACCAACAAAAAAATCAAGGAATATATAAAAGATAGTAAGATTAGTGTCACCCAGGGTTTTATTGGAAGTGATAAAAATAATTTTACTGTTACTTTGGGGAGAGAAGGTTCTGATTACAGTGCCGCTATTTTTGCTTATGTTTTAAATGCAGAATCCTTAAGTATTTGGAAAGACGTCCCAGGATTACTTAATGCTGATCCTAAGTTCTTTAATAACACAAAGTTATTGAATCAAATATCATATTCTGAGACAATTGAATTGGCCTTTTATGGTGCCTCTATTATTCATCCAAAAACTTTACAGCCTCTACAAAAAAAGGAGATTCCCTTGCTTGTCAAATCATTTAAAAATCCTCAGTCTAAAGGAACCATAATATCCAAGGGTACAGATATTGAACCATTAGTTCCCTGCTACATTTTTAAACAAAATTTAATTTTATTAAAACTTTCTTCATTGGATTTTTCATTTATGGTGGAAGATAACATTAGTGATATTTTTAAAGAACTTCATAAGTTTAAAATGAAAGTTGATGTTATTCAAAATTCAGCAATTAGTTTTTCTGTTTGTTTTTTTGATAAGTACAATAAGATTAAAGAATTAATTAAAAATCTTGAGGGTAAATATAAAATTGATATGCACAAAAATGTATCCCTTTTTACAATTAGACACTTTGATGAAAAATCAATTAAAAAAATAACTAATAAAAGAAAATTACTTCTCGAACAAAGAACTGAAAAAACAGTTAGATTGATTTTTTCTAATTAAATTTTTTTGAAAAATCGTAACAAAATTTTTTAATTTCTTCTCTACATTTTCTAAAAGCTTTATCAATATTTGATGAATTATCAATTGAGCTCGGATCGAAAAAATTTTTATGTATTCTGGTTGTAAATTCATTTGAATAAAATGCAGGACAGGTCTCATATGCATGATCACAAACTGTTATTATATAGTCAAAGTTTATATTTTCATATTCATTAATATGATTTGAAGTGTGAGTTGAAATGTCAACTCCATCCTCTTTCATAATTTTGATTGCATTTTCGTTTATTTTATGATTATTTACTCCAGCACTAAACACTACAGCTTTACCATTTAAATATTTTCTTAAATAACCTTCAGCTATCTGACTTCTACATGAATTTCCTGTACACAATACAAGTATATTTTTCATTTACTGTACAAATCTTTAATTTTTTTTAATATAATCTGAGATAGTTTTAATTTACTTTCAAATGTCCATCCTGCTACGTGAGGTGTCAAAATAACTTTTTCTGATTTTTTTAAAAAATCTAAGTAACTATCCTGGTTAAAATTTTCAAATGAGCTAGATTCATTTTCAATTACATCTAAACATGCACCAAGTATTTTACCAGTTTTAATTCCCAAAATTAAATCAGATGTTTTGACACACAGCCCCCTAGATGTATTTATCAGATAAAAAGGTTTTTTACAATTATCAATAAACTGTGTATTTACTAAGTGTTTACTTAATTTATTTAAATCAGTATGCAAACTAATAATGTCACACTTGCTTTGAATATCATCAATAGAAACCTGTTCAGCATAGTCATCGCCTATATTTTCAATTACATCATTACAAAGTACTTTTACATTGAATCCAGCTAATTTTTTTGCAAAGTTTTTTCCAGTTTTTCCATATCCAATAATACCCACTGTTTTATTTTCAAGCTCAATACCTCTGTTTTCTTCTCTTTGCCAAACATTATTATTTATCTCATTATTTGCTTTTATAATATTATTAAATAGGCTTAGTATCAATGATAAAGTATGCTCACCCACTGCGTTTGCATTTCCCTCTCCTGCAGAAAGGATTGTAATACCTCTCTTTTTAGCATATTCAATATCAATATTTTCTGTACCTGATCCTACTCTTGCTATAAACTTAAGATTCTTTGCATGATCAATAAGATCTTCATCAATTAGAATTCTGCTTCTAATTACTAATCCATCGAATTTTTCTATTTTTTTTGTAATTTCTTTTTTATTGGATTTAAAATCAAAAACATTTTTGAATCCTATTTTGGCCAATCCATTTTCTAAAATTTCATGGTTTTCATCTAAATGAAGAACTTTAATCATTTTAGAAACCAAGGATAATTTTTGCTACGTAGAAAAACAAAAGAATACCAACAACATCATTTCCTGTGGTAATAAATGGTCCAGTAGCAATAGCTGGATCAATTCCAAACTTATCGAGAATAATAGGCACGGAAGTTCCAATAAGTGCAGCTACTATCATTACTAAAACCATAGATGATGAAATCGCAATACTCATTTCAAGTGATTGATTTATTATCATACCAAAAAGAATAAGTATTAAACTTAATATGAGTCCATTAATTATTGTTAAGCCAATTTCTTTGATTAGCCTTGAAATTAAGCTACCTTTTATTACATCATTAGCTAATCCTTGTACAACAATTGCTGAGGATTGAACCCCAACATTTCCTGCCATTGCAGCAATCAAAGGAGTATAAAAAAATAAAGCTCGAAGTTCTTTAGAGCCCATTATGCTTTCAAAACTTTCTAATATAAATACACTACCTAATCCACCAAATAGACCTAAAATTAACCATAGTAATCTTGCCTTAGTTAAATCGAAAATTGAATCATCTGCTTCAACATCTTCAGAAATACCTGCAGCCAATCGATAATCTTCTTCAGCCTCATCTTTTATATAATCAACTATATCATCAATTGTAATCCTTCCTAATAATTCAATATTATCATTGACAACAGGTATGGCTTCTAAATCATACTTTGACATTAATTTAGCTACCTCGTCTGCTGAATCATTTACATGTACATAATCAACCTTTGGGATATAAATTGCTTGAATTTTGCTTTTTGAAGGAGATGTTATTAAATCCTTTAAGGATAATCTACCAATTAGTACTTTCTTTCTATTTAACACATAAATTGAGTGTACCCTTGTAATATCTTTTGCTTGACGTCTAATTTCTCTTAAACATTTTAAAACACTCCAATTTTCATTCACACTTATAAGTTCCTTGGCCATTAATCCTCCAGCTGTATCATCTTCATAATTTAAAAGCTCTCTAATATTTTCAGTTTTACTCTCATCTTTTATAAATGAAATAACTTTTTCTTGTTTATCATCAGGCAGATCTGAAAGTATGTCAACTGCATCATCACTATCAAGTTCTTTTATTTCACCTGCAATTTCTTTAACTGATAACGCATCTAATATTTTTTCTCTAACATCTTCATCAACTTCTGTAAGCACATCAGATGTTTTATCACTATCAATCAGCTTAATTAAATATACTCTCTGATTAAAATCTAATTCATTAATTATTTCGGCAAGATCTGCATAGTGAATTCCATCAACTATTTTTTTAATCTCTTTATTTTTTTTTGAGGAAATAAGTTGACTAATTTCTTGAATGATTTCTTTAGAAAGTTCAAATGTTTTCATTGTCAACCAAATTTGTTAAATAAATAAAGTCTGAAACACTCAGTTGTTCCGGTCTTTTTGCAAAGATAGTGTCTTCTTTTTTAATATCAGGTATATTGAATATCTTAAGGCTATTCCTAAGAGTTTTTCTTCTTTGACCAAAGGATTGTTTTACAATTTTCTTAAAAAGAATTTCATCACAATTAATTGTATCAGTTTTCTTACTTATTTTGATAACTGCTGAATCTACTTTAGGAATTGGTAAAAAAGACTGAGGCTTAATCTTTTTCATCATTTTAACCTCATAAAATGCTTGGATTAAGACGGATAAAATTCCATATTTTTTTGTTCCATAATTTGAGCATATTCTCTCTGCAACTTCATATTGAAACATACCAATCATTTCGTTTACTATATTTTTGTTTTCGTAAATCTTAAATAATATTTGTGAGGAAATATTATAAGGGAAATTACCAATAATTGATAGTGGTTGTTTAAATGAATTTAGATTAATATTAAGGATGTCACCATTAATTAAATGTTTCTCAATATTTGGGTATTTGTTTTTTAAATATGAAACACATTCTTCATCAATTTCAACAAATTTTATTTCCTTGTTAGAAATTCTTAAAAGATACTTTGTTAAAATTCCTTTACCAGGGCCAATTTCTATTATTGTTTTTGTTTTGGAATCAGATAAAAAAGAAACGATGTCTTTAGCTATATTATCATCTGTCAAAAAGTTTTGACCAAATTTTCTTTTAGGTTTCAAAAAATTCAAATATATCTCTAAGATATAAATTTAAAACCTGTGTATTTATGTAGAATTTTTGGAATTTTAATCCCCTCAGGTGAGTTGTTGTTTTCAACAATAGCAGCTACTATTCTTGGTAGCGCTAATGCACTACCGTTCAAAGTGTGAGCAAGTTTTTTTTCTTTTTCATTAATTCTTACTCTTAATTTTAAACGGTTGGATTGATAAGTTTCAAAATTTGATATAGAACTAACTTCAAGCCATTTTTTTTGACCTTTTGAATATACTTCAAAATCATAAGTTAGTGCCGATGTAAAACCTAAATCACCTCCACATAGCCTCAGTATTCTGAAAGGTAATTCTAATTCTTCAAGAATATTTTTTACATGTTCAACCATCTCATCTAATACTTTATATGAATCCTCGGGTTTTTCAATTCTGACAATTTCAACTTTATCAAATTGATGTAGCCTATTTAGACCTCTAACATCTTTTCCATAACTTCCTGCTTCACGTCTAAAACATGGTGTATAGCCTGTAAGCTTAATTGGTAAATCTGAGGAGTTAATTATACTGTCTCTATAGAAATTTGTTATTGGAACTTCAGCAGTTGGAATCAAATATAGATTATCATTACTGATATGATACATTTGTCCTTCTTTATCTGGTAATTGTCCAGTTGCGAAAGCAGAATCTTCATTTACCAAAATTGGAGGTTGAACTTCAGTATAACCTGATGATGTATTTTTATCTAAGAAATAATTAATTAATGCTCTTTGCAAGGCAGCCCCTTTACCTTTATAGACAGGAAAACCTGATCCAGTTACTTTATTTCCTAATTCAAAATCAACAATATTGTATTCTTCACAAATATCCCAGTGCTCATCAAGTTTTTCATCACTTATTTTGAAGGCGCTTTCAAATATAATTTCATTATCTTTTTCACTTGTACCTTTTTTTACTAGCTCATTCGGAATATTTGGTATTGAGCAAAGTAATTCTTGAAGATCATCGTTATTACTATTTAATAAATCCTGTAATAGTTTAACTTCAGGCTTTATTTTTTCGACACTCTTTTTTAATTCATTGGCTTCCTCAACTTTACCATTTTTAAATAATTCACCTATTTGTTTTGATAAATTATTAACCTTTGAAAGTAATGCATCTAATTTTGTTTGTTGCTTTTTCCTATTTTCATTAAAATCAATAATTTTTTTTAAATCAGAGGAGTAGTCTTTATTCCTTTTTTTAAGACTATCAACAACTTTTAAGAAGTTTTCTTTTATAAAGTCAACTTGTAGCATATTATTAACAAAACTAATTATTATATGTTGAATTTATGTGCTTAATGCAATTTTCTCGATCGTCGATTAGTTGATTTTTTAACTCTTCAGCATTATCAAACTTAATTTCATCTCTTATAAATTTCAAAAATTCAATTCTAATATTTTTGTCATATAAATCTCTATTAAAATCAAAAATATTAACCTCGATAGTTTTTTCGTTAGATCCAAAAGTGGGATTATAACCGATATTCATCATTCCATGAAATTTATTTTTTTCAAAAAAACAACTAACAAGATAAACACCATTTTTAGGTATTATTTTATATTTCTCTGCTATATTAATATTAGCTGTAGGAAATCCAATAGATTTTCCGATGGATTTACCCTTAACAACAATACCATTGATATTAAAATTATATCCTAAATAATTATTACAAACATCAATATTGCCATCATCTATCGCATTTCTAATTTTAGTAGAGCTAATTTTAATTTTTTCAACTTCAAAAGCTTTTATTTCAACCACTTCAAAATCATATTTTATACTAAAATCTTTCAAAACATGAATATCAGCTGATCGGTTTTTGCCAAACCTGTGATTATATCCAACTATGATTTTTTTTAGATTTAAATTATTAACTAGTAGCTTAATAAATTCCTCTGCACCCATTTCAGAAAATGATTTATTAAAGTTTTGAATAATTAATTCATCAAGATCAAGCTCAGAAAATATTTGAATTTTTTCATCAATAGTACTTATTGATTTAATTTTTTTAGAACTAACGATATTTCTTGGATGGGGAAAAAAAGTTAGAATTATAGATTTAAGGTCATGTTTTTTTGATTCACTAGTTAATTTTGAAATGATTGTTCTGTGCCCCTGATGAATCCCGTCAAATGTTCCTAATGTTAAAATACTTGGATGACTTGAAAGTGCATTTTTTAAGCCTTTTGTAACCTTCATCTAATTGTATTTATTCATTGTAAAGTCTAAACCTTGTTTGATTGATGAAAAAATAATTTCAACATTTTTATCGATAAGGTGTCTAAGATTATTGGACTCTTCATTATTCCATTTACTCAGAACAAAATCAACTTGATCTTTCTTTTTAAAATTATTTCCAATACCAAATCGTAACCTTGAAAAATTTGAAGTATTTAATGAATTTGCTATGTCTTTTAATCCGTTGTGCCCACCATTGGAACCTGAAGCTTTAAGCCTAGATTTACCAAAATTGATATTTAAATCATCTACGACGACTATTAAGTTATTAATGTGAATTTTTTCTTTTTTTAGCCAGTATACAACAGCTTTACCACTTAAATTCATGAAGGTATTTGGCTTCAACAATACAAGTTGTTTCCCAGCATATTTTGATTTCAAAATATCTCCATGCTTAGCGGAATTGAATGTTCCTTTTAAAATTATACCTAGCTGATCAACTATGTCAAATCCAATATTATGACGAGTATTTTTATATTCTTCACCAATATTACCGAGGCCCACAATAAGAAACTTTTTATTATTGGAAGTAGCACTAGTTTTTCTAAAATATTTGAATATTGAGAACAAAGTCTTTAAAATTTACAATAAAAATATAAAAGCTTTTCAAGCTTAAATAATTATAAAAGAATTTACAGTATTTATCCTTCTTTATTCTCAGATTCAGCAGGTTTATCTCCAGTCTCCTTATTTTCAGACTTTTCAGCTCCTTCAGCTCCTTCTTCACTTTCTTCACCTTCTTCACCTTCTTCACCTTCTTCACCTTCTTCATCAGTGCTAAGTGATAGAGACGCTCTTGACATCTTAACTTGACATACAACCATATTTTCTGGATGTACAAAGCTATAATTATCATTTAATAAATCTTGAATAGTTACCTTATCATTAAGATTAAGATTAGAAATATCTACAGAAATAAAATCAGGAAGATTTTTTGGTAATGCTTTTACATAGAGTTTTCTTTTGTTTTTGAAAAGAAGACCTCCCTCTAATCTAACACCTGGAGCATTACCACTAAACTTAACAGGTATTGTCATATTAATCTCCTTATTTTCAAATAATTGGAAAAAATCTATATGTAAGATTTTCTCAGTAACAGGGTGAAATTGAATATCTTGTATTATAGCATTAATTTCTTCTTTACCATCTAGTGAAATGATCACAGTGTGAGCATTTGGTGTATAAACTAATTTAGAAAAACTGATTTCATCTGCTGAAAAATGCACTGGTTTTTCCCCACCGTATACTACGCAAGGAACCTTTCCAGCATTACGCAAGGCTTTGGTCGATGACTTCCCTACGCTTTCTCTTTGAGATCCATTGATTGTGATTGATTTCATGATATTTTATTTTATAAAAAATGAATTTATTGATTTATTACTATTTACATTATGCATTACATCGGCAAATAATTTTGCACATGAAAGCACTTTAACTTTGCTAGATTTTTTTTCTTGAGCGATAGAATCTGTAACTATCAATTCTTTTAACTTTGATTTTTCTATATTTTCATAGGCTTTTCCAGAAAGTATACCATGAGTGCATATAGCTCTAACTGATTTTGCACCTCTTTCAACCATTAAATCTGCAGCTTTAGTAAGGGTTCCTGCAGTATCTACCATATCATCTACAATGATGACATTTTTTCCTTCAACTTTACCAATTAGTTCCATGTGAGAGACTACATTGGCTTTCTTTCTTTGCTTATAGCAAATAACTACATTACTTTTTAAAAATCTTGAGTAGGCATATGCTCTTTTAGAACCACCCATATCAGGTGATGCAATTGTAAGTTTATTTAAGTTTAATGATTGAATATATGGAATAAAAATAGTTGATGCATAAAGGTGGTCTACCGGTTTTTCAAAGAATCCTTGTATTTGATCAGCATGTAAATCCATTGTAATTAATCTTGTTGCACCTGCAGCTTCAATTAGATTAGCTATTAATTTTGCACCAATAGGGACTCTTGGTTTATCCTTACGATCTTGTCTAGCCCAACCAAAATATGGTATTACAGCTGTAATATGTCTAGCTGAGGACCTTTTGGCAGCATCTATCATTAATAGAAGTTCCATCAAGTTTTCAGAGTTTGGCTGTGTTGAACCTATAATAAAAAGTCTCGCTCCTCTAACAGATTCCTCAAATGATGGTTGAAATTCCCCATCACTATAGTGAGAAAAATTCACATTACCTAGTTCAGCTCCAAAATGTTTAGCAATTTTTTTTGAAAGCTCTGTGCTTTGAGTGCATGAAAAGATTTTTGCTATTGGTTCCTGATTTGCCATATTTTTTAATGGGGGTCAAATTTAATAATATTTTGGTAGAAATGATTAAAAACAAAACTTTTTATAAATTTGGCCTCCATTGCTTCGGTGGCGGAATTGGTAGACGCGCTGGATTCAAAATCCAGTTCTGGCAACAGAGTGTGGGTTCGATTCCCACCCGAAGTACAATTGTTAAATTATTAAGAACATTTCTAAATAATTTAACTAGTTTTGGTAAAAATGAGAAGATTTAATATCCTATTTCCTCTGATCTTTGTCTTATGTGAAACAATCATTATAATTTTTGTTTCCTCACTGATGCACTTTTTGACATTTACAGAATGGTCTATTTACAATACTTTTATTGTATTGTTTTGGGGAATAATTGTTCTATATACCAACTCATATAATATTGGGAGAGGTGTTTCATATTTAAATACCCTAAGACTAGCTTTAAAGTCAATTTTTATCTTGTTTTCAGTTGTTGCTATAGCAAATTTGTTTGTCAATTATTATACTTTTTCAATTAAGTCTATATTTTTCGCATTATCAATTTTTACTTTCTCTGTAATTTCATTTAGAATGCTAACCCATTTCATTTTAGACAGTTACAGATCCTATGGCGGGAACATTACTAATGTTGCAATTTTTGGTTATGACAAAATGGGCAAAAATTTTTATAAAACCATAATGCATAATAGACATCTGGGATATAGGTCTAAAGGGGTTTTTAGTTTAAAATCAAACAACCATAAATCAGAAAATATTCCAGACCTAGGAACTTTTGATAACTTTTATAATAATTACAATAAATTTCAAGAGATATTTATTTCAACCAAAATCCCGTTTAGTTGTCAAAAAGAATTGATTGATTTTTGTGATAAAAAATTCATACCAGTAAAATTATTACCTGAATTAGCCAATTATGAGTTTAAAAACTTCTTTATCAAAAAGCTTTATAATATTCCTGTTATTGATGTTAATCAGCTCCCATTAGACTTGTGGTATAATAAATTATTTAAAAGATTATTCGATATAATATTCTCACTATTTGTATTAATATTTTTTGTTTCATGGATGTATGTAATTTTTGGTATAATTATTAAAATTCAATCAAGAGGCCCTATTCTCTTTATTCAAAGAAGACATGGTTTAGGTGGAAAAATATTTAAGTGCTTTAAATTTAGAACTATGGTTATAAATTCTGAAGGTGATACAAAGTTTGCAGATAATAATGATATTAGACTTACTAAATTTGGGAAGTTTTTAAGAATCTCCGCTCTTGATGAGATGCCTCAGTTTCTAAATGTACTTATTGGCAATATGTCTGTAGTCGGACCGCGACCACACCCTGTTAAATTAAATGAAGAGTTTTTAGACAAGATTGATAAGTTTTCTAAAAGACATCAATTCAAACCTGGAATAACTGGACTTGCTCAAGTTCAGGGATTTCGTGGTAAAATTTATACTTTTCATGATATGTCTTCCAGAGTTAGACTAGATAGATACTACTTTAAACATTGGTCAATATTTTATGACCTCAAGATATGTATCAAAACTTTTTTTGGAATATTATTATCAAGTTTTAACAAATAATTTATATTTGCCCCAGATTCGAGGTTAATTTGACTGATTGCTGCCTCTAAAAAACGTGCTAAAACAGATGAAAGATTATACAAAAATACTTCACGAAATTTTAGAAAAAAGAATCCTTGTCCTTGATGGAGCTATGGGTACCATGATTCAAGGCTACAACTTTTCTGAACAAGATTACAGAGGAAATAGGTTTAAAGATTATGAATATCTGTTAAAAGGTAATAATGATTTATTATCAATAACCCAGCCTAAGGCAATTAGAGAAATACACGAATCATTTCTCGAAGCAGGTGCAGATATTATTGAGACCAATACTTTTTCTTCAACGACAGTTGCAATGGCAGATTACCATATGGAAGATTTAGTTTATGAATTAAATTTTGAATCAGCTAAAATTGCAGTTCAGGCATGTAAAAAATTTACAGATTTAAATCCGCAAAAACCTAGGTTTGTTGCTGGTTCAATTGGACCAACAAATAAAACAGCATCCATGTCACCAGACGTTAATGATCCTGGATTCAGAGCCATTACTTTTGATGAGTTAGTTATTAGCTACAGCGAACAGATTGAAGCTTTGATTGATGGTGGAGTTCATATATTATTAGTTGAAACAATTTTTGACACTCTCAATGCTAAAGCTGCTCTTTTTGCTATTTCAGGAGTTTTTGAAAAAATTGGTTATGAACTCCCTATCATGGTAAGTGGAACCATAACAGATGCAAGTGGAAGAACTCTTTCTGGCCAAACAACGGAAGCATTTATAACCTCACTTTCACATTTACCACTACTTACTATTGGTTTTAATTGTGCATTAGGGGCAGATTTAATGTTGCCATATATGAAAAGAGTAAGCAGATTTACAAATTTTTTCACAGCAGCTTTCCCAAATGCAGGATTACCAAATGCTTTTGGAGAATATGATGAATCATCATCGCAAATGGGAGAAAAAATTAGAAAATTTTTAGATGAAGGTTGTGTTAATATTATTGGAGGTTGTTGTGGAACTACACCAGATCATATAAAAGTTATTACTGAAATAGTTAATGATTTTAAACCCAGAAAAAAATGATTTTATCAGGACTGGAAGTATTAAATATAAGAGACGACTCAAATTTTATTAATGTGGGTGAGAGAACAAATGTTACTGGTTCTAAAAAATTTTTACGTTTAATTGAAAATAAAAAGTATTCAGAAGCTTTAGAAGTTGCTAGGGATCAAGTAGAAGGTGGAGCCCAAATTCTAGACGTTAATATGGATGAAGGACTAATAGATGGTGTTGAAGCTATGACAACATTTTTGAATTTAATTGCTTCAGAACCAGACATAGCAAAAATTCCAATAATGATTGATAGTTCTAAATGGGAAATAATTGAGGCTGGTTTGAAAACAGTTCAAGGAAAAAGTGTAGTAAACTCAATTAGTTTAAAAGAAGGTGAAGAAGAGTTTATAAAACATGCAAAATTGATAAGAAGATATGGAGCTGCCGTTATTGTTATGGCCTTTGATGAAATGGGACAGGCTGATAATTACGAAAGACGAATCCAGATTTGTGAAAGATCATATAATATTCTTGTAAATCAAGTTAATTTTCCACCAGAGGATATAATTTTCGACCCAAATATATTCCCTGTTGCAACTGGTATGGAAGAACATAAAAAAAATGCAATTGATTTTTTTAATGCAGCAAAATGGATAAGAAAAAACCTGCATGGAGCAAGTGTTAGTGGTGGTGTTAGTAATGTATCATTTTCATTCAGGGGCAACAATAAAGTTCGTGAGGCAATGCATTCATCATTTTTATATCATGCTGTAAAACATGGAATGAATATGGGAATTGTAAATCCAACAATGCTTGAGATTTATGATGATATTCCCAAAGATCTTCTTGAATATGTTGAGGATGTTCTTTTAAACAGAAGAGATGATGCTACTGAAAGATTACTTGATTTTGCTGAAACTGTATCAAATAATATTGATAAGGCGGAAAAAATTGTTGAGTGGAGAGCTTTTAATTTGCAAGAAAGAATAAGTCATTCCTTGATTAAAGGAATTGATAAATATATTGATGAAGATGTTGAAGAAGCGAGATTATTAGTGGATAGGCCATTACAAGTGATAGAAACATATTTGATGAATGGAATGAATATAGTAGGTGATCTATTCGGTGATGGTAAGATGTTTCTTCCTCAAGTTGTAAAATCAGCTAGAGTAATGAAGAAAGCAGTGTCATATCTACTCCCATATATTGAAGAAGAAAAATCTGATGATAAAACTTCGTCTGCTGGTAAAATTTTGATGGCAACTGTAAAGGGTGATGTTCATGATATTGGAAAAAATATTGTCAGTGTAGTTTTAGGCTGTAATAATTTCGAGATAATTGATTTAGGTGTTATGGTACCACCTGAAAAAATCATTGATGAGGCAATCAAAAATAATGTAGACGTTATTGGTTTATCAGGATTAATAACTCCTTCTCTCGATGAAATGGTATACCTAGCAAAGGAATTAAAAAAACAAAAAATTAATATACCACTATTAATTGGCGGAGCGACAACATCAAAGGCTCATACAGCAGTAAAGATTTTTCCAGAATGTGATTTTCCAGTTGTTCATGTTAATGATGCTTCAAAGGCAGTCGGTGTTGCTGCAAGTCTAATAAATGACTATAAGAATGATAATGTTTTTAGTAAGTCAATTGAAAAAGAATATGAAGAATTTAGAGATAAGTTCTTAGGTAGAAAGAAATCTAAAAAGTTTGCAACAATTCTCGATGCTCGTAATAATAAGTTCAAAAATAAAATTAATCAATCTGAAATTTGTATACCAAGACTTCTTGGAGTTAAAGTAATAGAGTCTATTGATCTTAATATTTTGAAAAATTATATTGATTGGAGTCCTTTTTTTAGTACTTGGGGATTACATGGAAAGTTTCCAAAGATTTTTGAATTTGAAGCTACAGGGAAAGAAGCTCGAGAATTGTATGATAACGCTCAAATAATGCTTAAGAAAATTATCAAGGAAAACAGACTAAAATCAAAAGCTGTTTTTGGTATTTTCCCTGCCAGAACTAATCAAAATGATGAAATTGAAGTTTACGATCCAACTAATAAAGACTTATTAAATAAATTTATTTGTTTAAGACAACAAACAGTAAAAGCTACAAACATTCCGAACTTATCCATTTGTGATTTCATCTCTTCTGATGAAAAAATTAATGATTTTGTTGGTTGTTTTGCTGTTTCATCTGGTTTTGGTACAGATGAGTTTGCAAAAATTTATGAAGATAAAAATGATGATTATAACTCAATAATGATAAAAGCTTTAGCTGATAGACTTGCCGAGGCAACAGCAGAATATTTACATGAAAAAGTAAGAAAAGAATATTGGGGATATGATTCTGGTGAAAATTTAACCAATAGTGAGCTCATAGCTGAGAAATATAAGGGTATTAGACCAGCACCTGGATATCCTGCATGCCCGGATCACCTTGAAAAAAATATTATTTGGAATTTACTTGATGTTGAAAAAAACATAGGAATTAAACTAACGGAAAGCTTGGCGATGTGGCCTGCATCCTCTGTGTCAGGATATTATTTTTCACATCCTGAGTCAAAATATTTTGGTTTAGGAAAAATAGATACTGATCAACTTAAAGATTACGCAAAAAGAAGAAATATATCAATCAAACAAGCAAAAAAATGGTTAAACCCAATTTTATAACTTATGAAAATAACTGAACACATAAAACAATCTAAGGGAAAAACAAGATTTACCTTTGAAATTCTTCCACCCGTAAAAGGACACAGTATTCAATCTATTTATGAAAATATTGACCCTCTAATGGAATTTAATCCTCCATTTATAGATGTAACTTATCATCGTGAGGAAGTAGTCTTAAATGAAAAAGAAAACGGTTTACTTGAGAAAAAAATTGTTAAAAAAAGACCTGGAACTGTTGGGATTTGTGCTGCACTTCAAAATAAATATAATGTCGATGCAGTTCCACATATACTTTGTGGAGGGTTTAACAAGGAGGATACTGAAAATCTTCTAATAGATTTAGATTTTCTTGGTATAGATAATGTAGTGGCTTTGAGAGGGGATGCTATCAAAACTGAAACTTATTTTACACCGGAAAAAGATGGACATAAATATGCAAGTGAGCTAGTAAATCAAATTACAAATTTGAATAATGGTGTATATCTTAACGAGCCAGAGATTTCAAACAAAACAAATTTTTGCATTGGAGTAGCTGGTTATCCTGAAAAACATATGGAAGCACCTAGTTTAAAAAGCGACCTACATTTCTTAAAAGAAAAAATTAAATTGGGTGCTGAATACATTATAACTCAAATGTTTTTTGATAACTCAAAATTTTTTCAATTTAAAGATTTATGTGAAAAAAAAGGTATCAATGTTCCAATAATCCCTGGTTTAAAACCTATTTCAACACTTAAACAAATAAATCTTATTCCTCACAGATTTCATTGCGATCTTCCAGAAGATTTAATTAAAACACTAATTAAATGTAAAGATAATTTTGAGGCTAGACAGGTTGGAATTGAATGGTGCATACAACAAAGTAAAGAATTATTGGATGCAGGGGTACCATTTTTACACTACTATTCAATGGGTAGATCATCAAATATTAAAGCAGTAGCTGAGGCTATTTTTTAGAGATATACCAGTTAATTGTTTCTTTAATACCTATGTTAAAATTAGTTTTTGGGGTCCATCCTAATTCTTTTTTAATTTTTGAAAAATCTATCGCATATCTAAAATCATGACCAGGCCTATCACTAACAAATTCAATCAATTTATTTGATGTTCCTGATATATTTAATTTTATTTCATCAAAAATTTTAATAATTGAATTGGCCAAATCGATATTAGAAATTTCATAATCGCCTCCAATATTATAAGTTTCACCATTTTTACCCTTGTTAAAAATTAACTCAATTGCATCGCAGTGATCGTCAACGTAAAGCCAATCTCTTATGTTTTTTCCATCTCCATAAATAGGAATTTTTGTCTGTTTAAGAAGAGAGTTTATAATATTAGGAATCAATTTTTCGACATGTTGGTGTGGACCATAGTTGTTTGAACAATTTGAAATTAATATTGGTAAGCCATATGTTTTGTGATAAGCTCTTACAAAATGATCGGATGAAGCTTTTGAAGCTGAATATGGAGAATTAGGATCATATTTTGAAAACTCATTAAATAATCCATCTAAACCTAAAGAACCATATACCTCATCGGTGGATATATGGTAAAAAATATTGTCGTTTGAAGTTAAGTCCCAAACACTTTTTGAAGCCTCTAGAAGAGATAATGTACCCAAAACATTAGTTTTAGCGAATTCGAATGAGCTTTCGATTGATTTATCAACATGAGATTCAGCAGCTAGGTGAATAACATCAGTTATGTTTTTATCTCTAAATAACTTTAAAATTTCCTTTTGATTATTTATATCAACTTTGAAAAAAAAATAATTTTTTTTGTCTTTAACATCCTTTAAGTTATTAAGGTTCCCAGCATATGTTAAATTGTCAATATTATAGATATTATAATTTGGATAGTTATTCACAAATCTTTTTATAACATGTGAACCAATAAACCCAGCTCCCCCAGTAATTAAGATGTTTTTCATTTATAATTTATAATAAATTCTTCCAATGCTTCATCCCATTTTCGAATAGTAATATTAAATATATCCTTTATTCTTGATTTATCTGTAACACAATATTTAGGTCTATTTGCAATACTCTTGTATTTGTCAGAGTTTACTGCTATAATTTGGCAATTAATTTTTTTTAATTCAAATATTTTTTTTGTAAAGTCATACCAATTCGTGTAACCTTCATTAGAAAAATTATAAACCTTATACTTATTTAATTTATTCGAGACAATAATATTCAATGTGCAGTCAACTAAGTCTTTTGAGTATGTTGGACAACCAAATTGATCGTTGATCACATAAATCTTCTTTCCATTTACCCCTTTTTTAATCATAGTTTTTACAAAATTATTTCCATACATTGAATAAAGCCATGAGGTTCTTATAATAATTGAATAAGATGATGATTTTTCAATAATTTTTTCCCCCTCTCTTTTTGAAATTCCATAATAGTTAACAGGATTTATATTCGAATCTTCATTGATTGGATCTAATTTATCTGAATTATATACGTAATCCGTTGAAAAATGTATCATTTTTATTTTTTTCACTTCACATACTTCAACTAGATTTCTAACTGCATCTAAATTAATTTTAATTGCTTGTCTTTTGTTTGTTTCAGCATCATTAACATTAGTGTAAGCGGCACAATTTATTATTACTTCAATTTTATAAATTGTAACATAATCTAAAATTTCTTTTTTTTTAGTAATGTCTAGCTCATTCTCATCTGTAAAATAAAATTCATAATTTAAATTAGACACATTATTTTTAAATTCTTGTCCTAATTGTCCATTAGCTCCTGTGACTAAAATTCTCATTTTAAAATTTATATAATGGTGATTCTAAAAGATTTTTATGTGATTTATCCTTGTCATTAATGATTATTTGATTTTTTTCAAGAATCCAATTTATTTTCAAATCGTTATCAAAAGGATTTATTCCAAATTCATTTTCTGAACTATAATAATTATCTACTTGATAATTAACCCTAACAATTTCACTGAGAGATACGAATCCATGTGCAAAACCTTTCGGAACTAATAATTGAAAATTATTAATATCATTTAATATTATAGAATAGTGTTTTCCAAATGATGGAGAATCTTTTCTTAAATCTAAAACAACATCTAAAATTTCTCCATTTGAAACAGATACTAATTTTGTTTGAGCTTTTGGTTTAGTTTGAAAGTGTAATCCTCTTAAAACTCCAAAACTAGACTTTGAGGTGTTATGTTGACAAAAATCTAATTTTTCAGAAATAAAATCTTCTAATAGATCTTTTCTAAAAGTTTCAGCAAAAAATCCCCTATCATCCTCAATGATTTTTGGTTTACATAAAACTAAACCATCAATTTTCAACTTTTCAAATTCCATCTTTAATTTTTTTAAGATAATCACCATATTGATTGTCTCCAATATAATCTATAATTTGATGAAGTTTCTTTTTATTTATATAGCCAAGTTTATAAGCTATTTCTTCAATGCAGGCAATTTTTAATCCGGTCCTTTTCTCAATTGTATGAATATAATTTGAAGCTTCAAGCATTGATTCGTGAGTGCCTGAGTCAAGCCAAGTAAAATTTTTATCAAACAGCTCTACAATTAAACTTTTCTTTTTAAGAAATGAATTGTTAATTGAAGTAATTTCAAGTTCCCCTCTTTTGCTTGGCTTTATATTTTTTGCAGTTTTAATTACATGATTTGGGTAAAAATATAACCCTACAACTGCATAATTACTTTTAGGATTTTTTGGCTTTTCTTCAAGGCTTATTACATTACCATTTTTATCGTTTTCAACAACTCCATATCTAGATGGATTATTAACATAGTATCCGAAAACTTTCGCTTTTTTATTTTTTTCAACATCATAAACTGATTTTTTAAGAATTTTAGTAAAACCACTTCCATAAAACATATTATCTCCTAAAATCAAACAAACAGAATCATTACCAATGAACTTTTCCCCAATAATAAAAGCTTCTGCAATTCCATTAGGCTTATTTTGTTCTTCGTAAGAAAAATTCATACCTAGCTGAGATCCGTCAGACAATAATCTTTTAAAATTTGGTAAATCTTGCGGAGTTGAAATAATCAATATATCCTTTATTCCTGCAAGCATCAAGACAGATAAAGGGTAATAAATCATTGGTTTATCATGAATAGCAAGTAATTGTTTAGATTGCCCAATAGTTAAGGGATAAAGCCTAGTCCCACTTCCTCCAGCTAAAATTATTCCTTTCATTTACTTAATTTATATGTTAACATTAATCCTCCTCTGTATGGTAATTCTTCTCCACTTTTATTGAACTTTCTTTTATAGTTTGTTATAGCAAATATTCTCTGCTCATCTTTATTGTAATATTTATAGTTTGATTGAGAAGATCCACCACCTATAAAAATTTCTAGATTAAATTTTTCATTTTTTAATGGGATTTTTTTTCCAATTGTTATTCCATAATATGCATTTCTTCCATATTGATAGCTGCCCTCTTCTTTATATTCACTTCCAGAAATATTTGCAATCCACCTAGGTAATCTTAGATTATACATGCCGTATCCAACATGAGCCGCAACAAAGAAACTTCTTTTGTTTTTTTTGTTTTTTGGGTAAAATCTAATTTCATTAAAAATTTGAGTCATATGAAAAGGAGAACCTTCTATATTATTATAAAATGATGCGCTTGTATCAAGTTGGTAACCAAATCTTTCAGAAATTTGAACCTCAATTCCAATATTAGGAACTAAAAATGGTGCTGAGGCTAAATTAAACTTGAGTTCTGTTTGACTATTTAGTGTTATCGAGAAAAGTAGTAAAAAGCTTGATAAATACTTAACCATACCGCAATTTATGTAATATTGGATTTTATCTAAAAAAAATGGTAATTTTTTTCTGATTTTCTCTGTTAAATGTCAATTTATTAGATTTTAGTTATCTTCGTTTTCCCTCTAATTTTAAGAGATGATAAAAAAAACAACAATATTAATAGCTTTTATAACTGTAATTTTAAGTGTAAATCCAATTATTTCGCAAAGCTTTAATGACTTCTCAAATGTAAATTTTTCGGAGTTAAGCGATGGAGAAATCGATTTATTATTAAGAAGAGCAACTTCACAAGGATATACTCAATTTGATTTATTGAAGATGGCAAGAGCTCAAGGTTTTACTCAAGCCGATATAGAAAACTTAGATAAAAGATTTAAATCAGCTCAAACAATAGCAAGAATAGCAGAAAGTGCTACTACTCCTCTTGAAGAAACGAGGTTAAGGAAGCAGTGGCTTCAAAATCTTGAAGTTTTTAGAGAAACTGATAGTGATGTGTTCGGATATAATGTTTTCAGAGGAACTAGTTTTTTAAGTTTTCAGTCAAATTTGAATTTACCAACACCAGATGATTATATTGTTGGTGCTGGAGATAAGCTATTTATTGATATATATGGTCAATCTGAAGCCTATTATCAGGCTGAGATATCCCCGGAAGGATATGCAATACTTGAAAATATTGGCCCTGTTAATGTCAATGGATTAACAATTAAAGATGCAAGAACAAGATTAATTCAAAGATTTAAGAGAGTCTACAATGGAATTGATCAAAATAAAACATATATCAATGTTTCTGTTGGAATACCTAGAGCTATTAGAATAAATATTACTGGTGAAGTTCAACTACCAGGGACTTATAATTTTAGTGCATTTAATACTATGTACAATGCGCTTTACGTTGCCGGTGGAATAACTGAAAATGCTACTTTGAGAGATATTAAGCTATACCGTAATAACAAACTTGTTAGTTCAGTGGATGTATATAAATTTTTAACTAGTGGAGATGGTTCATCAAATATAAGATTGGAAAATAATGATTTAATAGTTGTAAGTCCATACAAAGAGAGAGTAGTTGTGGAGGGTGCGGTAAAAATCCCAGGAAGATTTGAAATTAAAGAAGGTGAAAACTTATCTGATTTAATATTTTTTGCTGGGGGATTTAAAGAAAATGCTTATAGAAAATCTGTAAAGGTTACAAGAATTTTTGATAATAAGCTAAAAGTTGTTGATGTTGACTCTGATCAGTTTGACTTTTTTACACCAAAAGCAGGAGATAAATTTGAGATTGATAGCGTAGTTCAAAAGTATCAAGATAGAATTATTTTGAAAGGATCTGTTTACAGACCAGGTGTTTATTCATTAAACTCAGTTAAAAATATTAAGGATTTGATTATCAAAGCTGAAGGTATAAAGTCTGATACTTACCTAAATAAGGCTTACATAACTAGAACAAATGATGATTTAACAACTACAAATATTCAGTTTAATGTTTATAATCAGTTGAATAATATTGATGAGGGATTGCTTCTGGAAGAAGAAGATGTTGTGACTATATTTTCTAAAAATGAACTTAAAGATGAAACATACATTGAGATTTCCGGAGAAGTTAAAAAACCTGGTATATATCCATATTCAAATAATTTAAATTTAAGTGATTTGATAGTAATTGCTGGAGGCGTTAGAAAAAATGCTACTTTAAATAATATTGAAATATCTAGAATTAATTCTTCATTAGAGGGAAATACTGATAATAGTGCTGAAGTTTTTTATGTGGATATTGATAATATAGACTCCAATTCAAGTTTTGAAATAAAACCATTTGATAATATTATAATTAGAAAAGATCCGATGGTTGAAGAAATTAAATTTGCAAGAATTGAAGGAGAAGTAAATTATCCTGGTAAATATGCAATATCATCTAAAAAAGAAAGGATTTCTGACCTGCTCAAAAGAGCTGGAGGTCCAAATGAATATGCGTATTACGAGGGTGCAACTATTATAAGAAAAACAGAATTTGCTGAAGAGTCCTCCCAAATTCAAAACGAAATCAATGATTTAACTAGATTAAGAGAAAAATTATCTTTTGATGAATCGGTTTTAACTGAATCAGAAAAATTTTTGATTTCCAGAATTGATAATGATTTAGAGAAATTAAAATTAGAAAATAACTCGAATCAAGATTTTTCAAATTATGTTAAAAAGGAAAGAATAAATGAAATAGTAAAAAGAAACGCTATGTCTGAAGATATTCCTCTAGCAAAATCAGAGTCAATAGGTATTAATCTTGAGCAAATTATTAAGTCTCCAGGTTTAAAATCAGATTTATTACTTGAAGATGGAGACATAATAATAATACCAAAAAAATTAGAAACAGTAAGGCTTAGAGGAGAATTATTATATCCAACTACTGTTAGACATTCACCATCAAGAGGATTAAAATATTACATAAATTCAGCGGGAGGATTTGATCTAAAGGCTAAAAGAGGAAGTACATATGTAGTTTATGCCAACGGTGATGTAGCTAGAACAAAAAAGTTTTTATTTTTCAATCTATATCCTAAGGCTGAACCTGGATGTGAGGTTATTGTTCCTAAAAAATCTGTGAAGAATCCATTAGCTGCCTCTCAAATTTTGAATTTTACAACTGGCCTTGCTGCTTTAATTTTAGCAATTAATCAGATTAAATAAATGGACAATCAAAAAGATTTCTCAATTTTATTTGTTTTTGAATCATTTAAAAATTGGTTTAATTATATTTTTAGTAATGTTAGAAAAATAACAATTTTAACTACTTCATTTCTAGTTATTATATTACTATATAATTATTTAAAATCCCCTGTGCATTATGCTAGAACCTCATTTGTTTTAGATAGTGAGTCATCTTCTAATTCTATAGGTGATATAGCATCTTTAGCATCTTTAGCGGGAATTAATGCTTCTAGTTTTATTGATGCTAGTAGTCTTTTTCAAATTGATAATATTCAGGAGCTTTATAGATCATCTTCAATGTTGAAACAAACTTTGATGTCTAATTCCGTTTTTGAAAATAAAAATGAATTATTAATTAATAGATTTGGTAACGAAGAAAGTATAGACAAAAAATGGAATAAATTAGGTGTTAATTTTTCTGATAAATATGTTGTAGAATCAAATTCACGATTGCATGATAGTGTTTTGATGGAAGCTGTAAAAATTATTAAGGAAAAATATTTATTGGTTGATAAACCCAGTAGAAAGACAACCATTTTAGAGATTGGATTTGATCATAAAGATGAGTTGCTTGCAAAGTCATTTAATGAGAATTTAGTATCAATTGTAAACAACTTTTATTTTAAAACCAAAACACAAAAAACAGGCGAAAATTTGCAAATTTTACAAAGACAAGCTGATAGTGTAAAAAAAGTTTTAGATAAATCTATATTATTTCTAGCCGAGAAAGATCAAAGCATTCCTAATCCTAATCCTTTAACTAAAGTTTCATTAGTTCCTTATCAAAAAGCTCTTGTTGATGTTCAAGCCAATGGTGCAATATATCAGGAAATTGTAACTCAATTAGAACTTGCAAAAGTGACACATAGAAATAAGACCCCTTTAATTCAGATTATTGATAAACCAACTTTACCATTAGAAAACTCTAGATTAAAACTTCTGGAATGTTTAGTTTATGGATTTTTTGGCGGCCTTCTAATAGCTATAATTTATTTTTCATTATTAAGATTTTATTATTCATTGATTAAATAGTTTATTTTTATATAAACTATTTTATGTCATCTTGGACTCCATCAATTTTTTATAAAAATTTTATTAATCTTTCTTTAAATCAAGGCGTAAATATTGTTGCAACCTTAATTTATATACCTTTTTTATTTCAAAATTTGGGAGACGCCAATTTTGGATTAATTAATTTAGCATTTTCCATAATTATAATTTTATCAATAATAGTTAGTTACGGTTATAATCTTAATGGCCCAATTCAAATTACAGAATCAAAAAATCTAGAAGCTCAAAACTATACTGTCATTGATATATTATGTTTAAGAACTTTTAACGCATTAATAATTTTTTTAATTTGTATACCATTTATTAATCATTTTGGCAAGGATGATTTTAATAAAATCCTAATTTTTTCATTTATAATTTTATTCAATGAAGCATTAAACCCACTCTTTTATTTACAAGGAAAAAATAAGATTTTTCCTCAAGCAATAATAAATTTATTCTCTAAATCCATATATATAATTTTATTATATTTTTTTATTACCAGCTCAAATGATGCATATCTAGCAAACTTCTTTTACGGCTTAAGTGCATCAATATGTGTATTAATTTTTTGGTTAAATTATTTTATCAAATCTGGTTTCCAAGCTTTAAGATTTTCATTCAGAAAAGTAAAAGATAGATTGAAAGAAAACTTCTCACTTTTTTTATCATCTACTTCAACCCACATAATGCTTAATAGTTCACTAATTATACTATCCTTTTTTACAAATAACACAGAGTTGGGAAAGTTTACATTATCTTATAAAATTGCTTTTATTATAAGAATGATTCCAGTATTTTTTATCCAATCTGCTCTTCAAAAGGCATCGAATCTTTCAAGACAATCTATGACTGAGTTTAATAATTATATATCAAAATATTTTCATTATGGACTAATTATTACTTTTTCATTCGGAGTATTTTTAATTACTTTTTCAGAAATGGTTATTGAAGTTTTTGCTGATGAAAAGATTATATACAGTGCTCAAATTTTATGTATTTTATCTTTAATACCATTTTTAGCAATGCTGAACTTTAAAAATATAATTTACATATTGGTTTATGAACACAAAAATTTATTAAACAAAGCTACATTTTTATCCCTAGTTTTTATGCTAATTTCCTCATTGGTTTTAACATATTATTATTCTGGTTATGGTCTAGCAATTGCATTAATTATGACTGAGATCTTTTCTTTTATTATACATTCAATACTATTAAAAAATGTTAAATAATTCATCTTTAGCAATTATAATCATAAACTGGAGGAAATATAATTTAACCAAAAATTGTATTCAATCTGTTATAGATAGTTCATATAAAAACTTTAAAATTATAATAGTAGATAATGAATATCAAAATAATGGATTTGGAGAATTAGAAAAAAATGATAAAATACATATAATTAAAAATGAAACTAATGAAGGTTTTGCGAGGGCAAATAATCAAGGAATTAAGTATTCTTTAAAAAATGGATTTGAGTATATTTTACTTTTAAATAATGATACTTTAATTAAAAATGATTTACTTGAATTATTAATTAATCAGTCAAATATTTTAAATCAAAAAATAATACAACCCTTAATTTTAAATTATGATGGGTCCAAGATTTGGAATGCAGGAGGAAAAATAAATAATTTTTTTGGAACTTTTCAAACCTATAAAAAGGGAAAAAGTTTTAAAAATTTCAAAAGTAAAATGGATTATACTGATTGGTTCACTGGTTGTTGTGTTTTAATCAAGTCAGAAATTTTCAATGAAATTGGTTGTTTTGATGAAAGATTTTTTGCTTATTATGAGGATGTGGATTTTTCTATTCGTCTTAAATCGAAGGGTTATTCAATTGCAATGATGAATGATTCATATCTTAAACACTTTGAGTCAGCTTCATCAAAATCTATTAATCAAAATGAAGGAAATTTATCACCATATGTACATTATTTAAATATTCGAAATCATATTTTAATATTAAAAAAACATTCAAAATTGTTTAATCCAATTGGTGTTTTAATAAATCAGCTTATAAAAATATTGTCTTATTTAATATATTTTCTATTCAGATTGAGATTTAATAAATTTAAAATGGTATCGAAAGGATTTATTGATGCTGTAAATTATATAAAATGACATTAATAGGTCTTTTATTTATTGTTTTTTATTTTATAATTTTTATATATACAATTGATAAGATATCAAGAGGAAAATTTGAATATATAGTTTTATACATATGTACTTGTTTACCGATATATACAACTCTCCAAGCACAAGCATTTAAGATATTTAATAACGAAATTGTTGTAACAATAATCAAGTTGTCAAAAGACATAATATTTGTATATGCATTTATGATATTCCTTTTTGGAAAAAACATCCATTTATTTAAAAGATCATTCAAATTTTCGTTAGTTGATAAGTTAATTTTAATATTTTCCTTTCTTGTAACGATATATGCTTTAATTCCATTAGGTGAGGCAGATATTTTTTCTAAATTAATATATGCAAAAAACCTATATATAATTTCAATAACCTATTTGATTGGAAGGAATATTGAAATCGATAAAATGTTTTTTAATAAAATAAAAAAAACACTTAAGTATTTGATTTTATCAATTACATTTTTTTTATGCTTTGAATTTATTTTCTCTACACACTTTCATACAATTATTGATTTTTCAAATTATAATAATATTATTAATGAAATTGATCCCCAAGGAAATTTTGGTTTGAGTTGGTCTTTTGAATCACAAGGCTCATCACCAAGATATGCAGCTTTTTTTGCAGATCCACTGGAGTTATCAGCCTCATTATTATTATTGACGTCATTACTAATTTATAATTTTTGGAATAACAAAAATAATATGAATTACTTTTTGCTTTTTCTCGTTGGAATTGCATTTGTTTTATCGTTTTCAAGAGGAGCTATAGTTGCATGTATTTTAATTATTTTATTTGGTTTCCTATTAAATAAACAGTATAAAATTTTAATATTAATATTTACAACATTTTTCTTGTCAACTTTAAGTTTGATTTATTTTGGATCTGAAGAAATAAGATATCTTATAATTGACACCTTAAAATTTGAGAATACTTCATCACTTGGCCATCTGATTGAGTGGATTGAGGGTATTCTGTCAATTTTAGAAAATCCATTAGGAATTGGTTTAGCTATGAGTGGAAATGCAAGCGGGGTTGATCAAGCAATAAAGATCGGAGGTGAAAACCAATTTTTGATATTTGGAGTTCAAATGGGAGTTTTATCTGTTATTATATACTCCTTAATTTTATTTTTTATAATTAAAAGAAGCTATCAAGTTTATTTAAAAAGCTCAAATTTTATTAAGCAAATATCTTTCATTGTTTGTTGTACAAAGTTTGGCTTATTACTCCCTCTTTTAACTGCTAATGCAGAACTATACCTTTTTGTATCTTTAACTACTTGGTTTTTTGCTGGATATGTCGAATCAAGATATACAGAACTTAAATTTGAGAAAAATAAAAGTTTATATTGATATTTTTTACTACAAAACTGCACTTTCTGGAATCAAAACATACATCGAGGAGCTAGTACATGGATCACATAAATATGGAAGGAAGGATGTTGAATATATATTTTCTCATGATATAGAAAAATTAAAAAACAGAAAGTTTTTTATCAATTCAAAGTTTAGATTGGTTAGATGGGTATTTCAACTCCGTTACATTATTTGGAAACAAATAATATTACCGATAAAATTACTCACAAATTCAGCTGACCTTTTAATTTGTCCTGACTATGTTGCACCTGTCTTTTCTCCATGCAGAAAAATTGTTGTTATTCATGATAACCTCTTCTGGAAATATCCTCAAAATTATCCATTATTATGGCGTAAATATTTTATAAAATTGATAAAACTTGGATTATCAATAAATGCTGATATTGTAACTACTAGCATATACTCAAAGTATGGTTTGAAAAATATTTTTAATAATAAAAAAATTACCCATATATATCAAAGTTCAGAAAGGGTATATTACAATAATAAAATAAATAGATCAAAGGATTATATTTTACATGTTGGAACATTTGAAGAGAGAAAAGATTTATTGACTCTTGTAAAAGCTTTTAAATTATTTAAAGAAAATACTAACTCAAATCATAAATTAGTTCTTGCAGGATCAAAATATATTAATGGCAAAAAACAGGTTTATAAGTCGATTAAAAAATATGTTTTAAAAAACAATTTAATATCATCCATAATTATGCCCGGGTACATCAAAAAAAAACAAGCTATTTATTATTATAACAATGCTTCCTGTTATGTTTTTCCATCAATTGATGAAGGATTTGGAATTCCATTAATAGAGGCAATGAGAGCCAGAGTGCCAGTTATTTGTTCTGATATTGAAATATTTAAAGAGATTGGGGATGACACTGTAATTTATTTTAAAAAGCAAGACCATAATGATCTCTTTAATAAGTTGAAATTAATTTTAGAAAATAAAACAGCTGCTAGAGATCTTATTTTAAAAGCAAATAAAAGAGCTGATTTATTTAATCAAAAAAACTTTATTAAAGGATTTGAAAAACTCTATTAAAAAAATACTAATAGCGCATAGTTCCAATGATAATTATGGGGCTAGCAAAATTTTAATTTCTACTATAGATATTTTAATTAAAAATGGTTTTGATATCTTTTTAATCTTACCAAATAATGGCCCTCTAAATAATAATGAAATAATAAAAAAAACCAATATTAAAATTTTGAAGCTTGGAGTTTTTAGAAAAAAATACTTCACAATTTTTGGTTTGATTAATCGTCTTTATTATATAATAATATCTTCAATCCACATCAGAAAATTTTTAAAAAAAAATCAAATTGATTTAGTTTATATAAATACCTCCACATTAATCAGCCCGTCAATTGCAGCTAAATTATATGGGATACCATCAATTTATCATATTCATGAAATACCAAATAGTAATTCTATTTATACAAGATTTATGACACCCTTTTTAAATAATTTTTCTAGGAATATTATATGTGTTTCAAAATCGGTTAAAGATTTTTGGATTCAAAAAGGTATAAAAAACAATAAATTAGAAATTATTAATAATGGATTCATTTTTAAAAATATAAAACCAAAAGTTTTCAATAATGAAAAAATAATATTTACATCTATTTCTAGAATAATACCATATAAAGGTCATGTATTATTAATTGAAATATTTGACGCACTATTTAAAAAAAATAATAAAATTCAGTTGCAAATTGTCGGAGATACTCTACCTCAATATCAAAAATATTTAGATGATTTAAAATTGAATATTAAAAAAAAGGGAATTGATGATAGCATTATATTTTTGGGCTTTAGAAATGATATTAGTTATATTTTAACTAATTCTAATTTTTTTATTCATACTCCAATATCACCTGATCCATTTCCAACTGTTATTTTTGAGGCTATTCAAACTAAAATACCAGTCATTACAAATAATCTTGGAGGTGCTATTGAAATACTAAATAATGGCAATAATGGATTAATTATTGAAAATAATTTAATTAATAAATCTGCTGAGGATATATTGAAATATATAGAAAATCACGAGCTTCAAAAGGAAAACATTGAGAATGCATTTCAGTATGTTTATAAAAACTTTTCTTTAGAAAATTTTGAAAAAAAAATTTTAAGAATAATTGGATAAAAAATTAAAAATAGCGATTATTGGCTCAAGAGGATATCCATATGTTTATTCGGGATACGAGACTTTAGTTAAAGAACTTTCTGAAAGATTAGTTAAAAAAGGTCATAATGTGCGAGTGTATTGTCATAGACCATTATTTAAAATGAAACCAAAAAATATTAATGGGATTGAATTGGTTTATACACCTTCAATTGAAACTAAATATTTATCACAATTCGTTAATTCTTTTTTTTCATTTATTCATGTTTGTTTTTCTAAAATTGATGTTGTTTTAATAGTTAATTCGGCTAATGGGCCATTTGGAATTTTAACAAAATTATTTGGAAAAAAAACTTGTATTAATGTAGATGGATTAGAATGGTTAAGACCCAAATGGAAAGGATTTGGATCACTTTATTTTAAAATTTCTAGTAAAATGGCAACTGTTTTATTTGATGAAATAATAACAGATTCTTTAGAAATGAAAAAAGTGTATCAGAATAAATTTAAAAGATCAACAAAAGTAATTGCATATGGATCAACAATGTTAAAATATAATTTTGATAATGATTATTTAAATTTTTTAAATATAGAAAAAGATGATTATTTTTTGATTGTTGGAAGATTGATTCCAGACAATAATTCATATTTAATTACAAAGGGTTTTATTAATTCTAGATCAAAAAAAAAGTTAGTAATAGTAGGAGATGTTCCCTATAAAGATTCTTATTCAAAAAGTGTTAAGTTATTAGAAAATGAAAAAATAATTTTAACTGGCTATATTAAGAGTCAAAAAAAATTATCA
The DNA here is from genome assembly GCA_902595555.1 of uncultured Bacteroidota bacterium. Taxonomy (GTDB): domain Bacteria; phylum Bacteroidota; class Bacteroidia; order Flavobacteriales; family Flavobacteriaceae; genus Eutrophosalina. Next base: position 71,964 of record CACJQM010000003.1, read on the forward strand.
TTACTATACAAGAATTGCTATTGCTACATACATGGCCATGAATTCGGAGGCACCAATCCAACAATGATTAATGCTCTAGATTTAAATTCCAATATCATATCTTTAGAGACTAAATTTAATAGAGAAATGTTAACTAATAAAAAAGCAATATTTTTTGACAAAAATGCAAACTCGATAAAAGATGCAATTATAAAATTTGAAAAACAAAAAAATGTAATAATAAAAGACAACTCAAATTATATTTTTCCTAAAAAATACAAATGGCAGTACATAACAAATCAGTATTTAGAATTATTTTATGGCCTTACCAATTTCCGAAATAAGTAAGTTTTAAATTTAAATGAAAATTATTTACATCTCTACCTGGATGGTACCAAGGTTCTGCAAGATCTTCTAATTCCCACTGATAATTTAAGCTCCTAATGTAAACTAAATTAGACGAAAAATTAAAGTTCCTAAATGACTTGTTGAAGTTAATATGAAAATTAATGTCTTTCCAATATCTCCTATAATCTACTGCTGAGGCAAATGCATCATAATAAAAATCATTATCATTATCTATAATTTCTATTCCAACGCCAATCTTATTATCGCCTTTAATTTTATTTAACGATATATAATGAGAATTAGATCCAGGGCCAATTGAACTTCCTAGAACTTCACCTTTATTTGTATATCCATCATATACCCATCCATGTCTATACCATGAACCAGCTTCTCTAATCATTCTGCTTGCAGTTTGTTCCATTTGTGTCCACTCCCAATTAAAAAGCCAATTCTTATTATTTACATTAAAAATTTTTTGAATTCCTAATGTCACAGCTCTACTGTGATCGGAATCTAATATAAGATCTCTTAGGTTTACTTTGGAATCATTATGATGAAATTCAAAGTAAAATTCTGCTTTTGAATCTTTCCAATGCCATCTTAAAAAAACTCCTGCTGCTTGATCAGTTTGATCTTCATAATTTTCATATCTATCATTTTTTCTGAATAAGTTTCTAAAGGCTGGAAAATAACTAGGACTTCCTTTAAGCCATGTATACTTACCTTCAACTAAATCAGAATACATTTGAACCCACCTTATAAAACCAATCGATAGGCCTTCAATCCATTTTGGAGAATAAGAAAATATTAAACCTTGAAAATACCTCCAATCATCTTCAATACCTAGTTGATTGATTTTTGGAATATATAATTTGGTTCCAGCATATTCGTAATCAGGATTAGGAGGTGTAAATCCAGAACTTTCTAGTCTTCCTGTAATTATTTGCCACTCAAAATCACCAATGAATGTTTCAATAGGTTTTCTGGTATTAAAAGTTAGGTGTTTAAATCCTGAAGCATTGTTACTCATCATTATACTATTACGTATTGATGGCCCCCACCATAAATTTTCATTTGAAATTCCGAGAGATAAATTTTTCCAATTTAATCTTACACTAGATTGTCCAAAGGTTGTTTTATTATGTTTATTATTTCCAAACCTCTCTGGCATATCAATATGATTCCAAAGGTTGTATCTTTTTGCCCAAATTTCAGGATAATGCCCATCCCAAAAACCATCAAATTCTTTATTTTCACTAAAGTGATGTTCAGGTTTTAATTGGATTGTTAAAGGCCCCAATTTTATGAATACTCCAGGTGAGATTATGTGTTGGTATCCCCTGTTGGGAATCATAGTTCCATTATTTCTATTATATGGGTGATGAGAATTTATTTCAGTAAAATAATCTATTCCAAGAGTTTTTATTAATATTGATCCAGTTTGATTTTTGTAAATAGTTTTGAATTGTTTTTCAAAGTCTTTTGAAAAAGATTCTAATTCCAAGGGTTTAATATTCAATGAATAATTACTGTCAATATTATTTAAAAGAATAGAGTTTCTAATTTTTTGATAATTAAAATCATTATTAACATTGATGTTTTGAGAAAAAATTGAAATCCCACTAAGAAGAAAAAAAAAGTATTTTATATTCATTGATATTTAATAACTCTAATTCTTAAATTATCTAACGACCAGCTTTCATCGCACTTTTGTTGTGAAATTCCATCTTTGTCAATTGCATTAGGCTGATATAATTCATCATAAAATCTTACAACTATACTATTTCCTGAACTCTTAAAGCTTTTTTCTAACTGATACATAGTTGTTTTTCCGCCAAAAAAAGAATCAGTGCACAATTTTGATAAATTATCTTTAAATGATCCAGTACCTGGATTATTTTCATATGGGTAGGAGTTTGGATAAGATTGCCTGAAACAATAGTTAGGATAGCAAGGACTATTGGAGAAAGTAGTAGAAAAATTATCCGATGATGGGTCTTTATGCGCATTCATATCAGGCTTAAATTCCATAATCCATTTATCAGGTTTATCATTATCAGAAAAACCATTAAAATTACCATCCCATGTTCCATGTATATACAAATCAAATGAGATAAATACATAATCATGCTCTCCAATATCATCTAGGAAAAGTGTAAATCCATCATTATTGAAATCTCCTAAAACATTCGTGTTGTTAAATTTCATAATATCTCCCCCGTCAATTTGATTTAGATTAGAGTTTTCAAAATCATTTTCATATACTAATTCATTACGTATCATTTCAGGATATGAGCATGAATTAACGAAAACAATGATGATCAAAAAAATTAAAACTTTTTTCATCCCTCTTACGAAATTAAATTAATTAATTGTTTTTATTTCATCCATCTTTAAGTTTTTTTAATAAAATTAAGTACTTTTGTTACTTAAAATATGTTAGAGTCAATAATAACATCGAAGACTAGATTAAATTTATTAATTAAATTTTTTTTGAATATAGCTAATAAAGGATATTTAAATTCTTTAGCCAATGAGTTTGGAGAGTCTACTAATTCTGTTCGAAAAGAATTAAATAATTTAACCTCTGCAGGCTATTTGGTCAAAAAATACACAAATAATAAAGTAATCTACTCTGCAAATGTTAAACATCCCATGTTTTCAATTTTACAATCTGTTGTAAGAAAGCATTTAGGTATCGAAGATATTTTAACAAAAGTACTATACAATATTGGAAATATTGAAAAAATAGTTTTGTTAGGGGATTATGCAAAAGGAATTGACAGCGGAACAATTGAGGTATTGATTGTTGGAAAAGATATTGATAAAAAATACTTAGACACAATTCAACCAAAAATTGAAAAAAAAATAAAAAGAAGAATAAATTTTATGATTTCATCTAGAAATACCACACAGCCAGGATTAGTTTTATTTGAATCATAATTTTATAATTTTTTAATTTTTGATGATAATCTCTATTGTGATTGTCTTAGCGAAGCTGTTTTAATATTTTAAATTAAAATTATAATATGAGCTATATATTTACTTCTGAATCTGTAAGTGAAGGTCATCCAGACAAGGTAGCTGATCAAATAAGTGATGCACTGATAGATAATTTTCTTGCTTTTGATAAAAATTCAAAAGTTGCCTGTGAAACATTAGTTACTACTGGTCAGGTTATTCTTGCTGGTGAAGTCAAGTCAAAAGCAAGTCTTGATGTTCAACAAATTGCAAGAAATATAATTAATAAAATTGGATATAATAAAAGCGAGTACATGTTTGATGGAAACTCTTGTGGAGTTTTATCAGCCATTCATGAACAATCACCAGATATTAATCAAGGTGTTGATAAAAAAAATCCTGAAGAACAAGGTGCTGGGGATCAAGGTATGATGTTTGGTTATGCATGTAATGAAACAGAAAATTATATCCCTTTACCACTGGACTTATCTCATAAATTATTAATTGAACTTTCAGAATTAAGGAGGGAACATAAAGAAATCAAATACTTAAGACCTGATTCAAAATCTCAAGTTACATTTGAATATTCAGATGATAATAAACCTGTTAAAATTCTATCAATTGTTATTTCTACTCAGCATGATGATTTTGATAATGATAATAAAATGTTAGAAAAAATAAAGTCTGATATGATAAATATTTTAATTCCAAGAGTTTTAAATAAATACCCAAGATTAAAAGATTTTTTTAACAAAGACATAGAATATCATATAAATCCAACTGGTAAATTTATAATTGGTGGACCACATGGCGATACAGGTTTAACTGGAAGAAAAATAATAGTCGATACATATGGCGGAAAGGGAGCTCATGGAGGTGGAGCATTTTCAGGAAAAGATCCAAGTAAAGTGGACAGAAGTGCTGCTTATGCAACAAGACATATTGCTAAGAATTTAGTAGCTGCGGGTGTTGCAGATCAATGTTTAGTTCAAGTTAGTTATGCCATAGGTATTTCAAAACCAATGGGAATATACGTTAATACATACGGCTCTTCAAAAGTTAATTTAAGTGATGATCAGATAGCATCTTTGGTCGAGGATATTTTTGATATGCGACCATATTTTATTGAAAAAAGACTAAAATTAAGAAATCCAATTTATACTGAAACTGCAGCGTATGGTCATATGGGCAGAGAAAATAAGTTAGTAACTAAAACTTTTTTATCATCTAATGGTGAAACTAAAAAATTAGAAGTTGAACTTTTTACGTGGGAAAAATTAGACTTCGTCAATATAATAAAGAAAAAATTAAAGATTTAAAAATGAAATATATACAATATAAAGTTAAAGATATTTCTCTTGCCGATTGGGGAAGAAAAGAAGTTAATCTAGCAGAAGCAGAAATGCCAGGATTAATGTCTTTAAGGAAAGAATTTAAAGGAAAGAAACCATTGAAAGGCGCTAGGATAGCAGGATGCCTTCATATGACAATTCAAACTGCAGTTTTAATCGAAACTTTAGTTGAACTTGGCGCTGAAGTTACTTGGAGTTCTTGCAATATTTTTTCAACTCAGGACCACGCAGCTGCTGCAATTGCAAAAGCAGGAATTTCAGTATATGCTTGGAAAGGAATGAATGAAGAAGAATTTAAATGGTGTATAGAAAAAACATTGTTTTTTGGTGAAGAAAAGAAGCCTTTAAATATGATTTTAGATGATGGAGGTGATTTAACAAATATGGTTTTAGATGAGTATCCTGAACTTGTAAAAAATATAAAGGGACTTTCAGAAGAAACAACCACAGGTGTACATAGACTATATGAAAGAGTAAAAAATGGCAAGCTTCCTCTTCCTGCCATAAACGTTAATGATTCAGTAACTAAATCCAAATTTGATAATAAATATGGATGCCAGGAAAGTGCAGTTGATGCAGTAAGAAGAGCAACTGACATCATGTTAGCTGGCAAGAGAGTTGTTGTTGCTGGATATGGTGATGTTGGAAAAGGTACAGTTTCCTCGTTTAGTGGAGCAGGTTCAATAGTTACAGTTGTTGAAATTGATCCGATATGTGCTTTACAAGCATCTATGGATGGATATGAAGTAAAAAAAATGAAAACAGTTATTTCAAATGCTGATATCATTGTAACAGCAACTGGAAATAAAGATATATTAAGAGAAGAACATTTTAGGTTAATGAAAGATAAAGCAATTGTTTGTAATATAGGCCATTTTGATAATGAAATTGACATGGCTTGGTTGAATAAAAATTATGGATATTCAAAAGTTGAAATCAAGCCACAAGTTGATTTATATGATATTGATGGCAAGCAAGTAATAGTTTTAGCAGAAGGTAGGCTGGTAAATTTAGGATGTGCAACTGGACATCCAAGTTTTGTTATGAGTAATTCATTCACAAATCAAACATTAGCTCAATTAGAATTGTGGATTAATCATAAAAATTATGAAAATAAAGTTTATATGCTACCAAAACATCTTGATGAAAAAGTAGCCAAATTACATCTCGAAAAATTGGGTGTAGAACTTGAAAATCTTTCGCATGATCAAGCAAAATATATTGGTGTTAAAGTTGAGGGACCTTATAAACCTGAATATTACAGATATTAAAATTATTATAAGCTCTAAAATTTTATAACTAAAAATATTTTAAAATGAGAAATTTTTATTAATTATGAAAAGGGTTGCTATAATTGGTGGTGGTATATTAGGATTAGCTATAGGTTATAAACTTACTAGTAAAAAAAATAAATATAAGGTTGAAATCCTAGAAAAAGAAAATAAACTGGGTAAACACCAATCTGGTAATAATAGTGGTGTTTTACACTGCGGACTTTATTATGAACCTGGATCACTTAAAGCTAAGCTTGCAGTTGAAGGAATTAGAGAGATGGTTCAATTCTCACAAAATTACGGAGTGAGTCATGATATATGTGGTAAAATAGTTGTTGCTACGAATAATTATGAGGAAAAATTTCTTCAAAATTTAGCCAATAGAGGAAAAAAAAATGGACTTAAAGGTTTAAAATTTTTATCAAAAAAAGAACTTTCTTTGAGGGAACCAAACGTAATAGCAACTAAAGCTTTATTGGTTCCTGAAGAAGGAATTATTGATTACAACCATGTTGTTAATGAATTATCTAAACGTATTAATTCAAGAGATGGTGAAATAGTTTTAGCATGTGAGGTTTTATCGTCAAAAAAATTAAATGACAATCAGGTTACTTTAATTACTAATAAATTTGAAAAAAATTATGATTTGGTTATTAGTTGCTCAGGTCTATACAGTGATAGAGTCTTTAGTAAATTAATTCATAAAAAAAGCCCACTTCAAATCATACCTTTTAGGGGTGAATATATGCATGTTAAAAAAGAATATATGGATATTGTAAATCACTTAGTTTATCCTGTACCAGACCCAAAATTTCCTTTTTTAGGCATTCATTTTACTCGATTAATTAATGGTGGCAGAGAGGTTGGACCAAATGCAGTTTTAGCATTAAAAAGAGAAGGTTACAGCAATAAAGATTTTTCATTAAATGATACGATTGAAATCTTAAAATATAAAGGTCTACGAAATTTCATATTGAAAAATTTTGGTTTTACAATTAATGAATTTGTTAGTTCATTTTCCACCAAAGCATTTATTAAAAAAGCAAAAAAATTAATTCCTAGTTCTGAAAGATTTATGTTCGAGAAAGGTGGTACATCTGGAGTTAGAGCACAAGCAATTTCTAAAAATGGTGAATTATTGATGGACTTTAAAATTGTAAGAGAAGATAATCAAATACATATCTTAAATGCGCCATCACCTGGTGCAACAGCATCATTATCTATAGCTAAATATATAATTTCAAAATACATCACTAATTAGATCAAATAAAAAAGGATTGTGAATAATAATTTTAAAATTGATAAAAGTTGGAATATATTTTTAGATCGTGATGGTGTAATTAATAAAAAATTAAAAGATAATTACGTAAAAAATTGGAGTGAATTTGAATTTATTAAAGGATCCCTAGATGCAATTTCAACTTTATCAAATATTTTTAATAAGATAATTATTGTCACTAATCAGAGAGGTATTGGAAGAGGATTAATGAGTGATAATGATTTGTTTTTAATTCATAAAAAAATGATTAATGTTATCGACAAAAATCAAGGAAGAATTGATGGAATATATTATTGTTCAGATATATCTGATAGCTCTAAATTTAGAAAACCCAATACAGGTATGGGTATAAAGGCAAAAAATGATTTCCCATCAATAGATTTTAAAACCTCTATTATGATTGGAGATTCATTGAGTGATATGATTTTTGGTAAATCATTAGGTATGAAATGCTTTATGATTAATAATATTATGATTAATGAAAATATTGACATGAAATTTAAATCACTTTATGAATGCTCAAACTTTTTGGAAAATAACTTTAAATATTAATATCAAAAAAATTATTTTATGAAAATTATAGTTGTAGGTACAGGATATGTTGGTTTGGTTACTGGTACTTGTTTTTCTGAGACTGGAAATGAAGTCACTTGTGTAGATATAGATAAATCCAAAGTAGATAAATTAAATTCAGGACAAATTACAATTTATGAGCCTGGCTTGGAAAAAATTTTTTTAAGGAATATTAAAGAAGGTAGATTAAAATTCACAACAAAATTAGAAGAGGTTATTGAAGATTCCCAAATTATATTTTTAGCATTACCTACCCCGCCAGGTGAGGATGGAAGTGCAGATTTAAAATATGTATTAAATGTTGCTGATAAATTAGGTAAAATATTAAAAGACTATAAGGTTATAGTTAATAAAAGTACAGTACCAGTTGGTACTGCTGATAAGGTTAAAAAGATTATTGAGATAAACTATAAAGGAAAATTTGATGTCGTAAGCAATCCTGAATTTCTGCGAGAAGGTGTAGCAGTAGATGACTTTATGAAACCTGATAGGATTGTTGTAGGAACAAAATCCGAAAAAGCGAAAAAATTAATAAGTCAATTATATGCTCCATTTGTTAGGCAAGGTAATCCTGTAATTTTTATGGACGCTCATAGTTCAGAATTAACTAAGTACGCAGCAAATAGTTTTTTGGCAACTAAGATCTCTTTTATGAATGAGATTTCTCAATTATGTGAACGTATGGGAGCTAATGTTGATGATGTAAGGAGAGGAATTGGAACAGATGAAAGAATAGGAAAAAGATTTTTATTTCCAGGGATAGGATATGGAGGATCTTGTTTCCCTAAAGATGTTAAAGCATTAATTAATTCATCTGAAAAAATAAATTATGATTTTAAAATATTAAAATCTGTTGAAAAAGTAAATTCTAATCAAAAATTAGAATTAATTAATAAAATTAATTCCTATTACAACAATGATTTAAAGGGTAAACATTTTGGATTGTGGGGGTTAGCCTTTAAACCTAATACGGATGATATAAGAGAAGCACCAGCTTTAAATATAATCGATGAACTTATAAAAAGAGGAGTATCATTAAATGTCTATGATCCTGAAGCTATGGCAAATGTTAAAGATTTAGTAGGAGACAAAATCAAATATTCTAATAATCAATATGATGCTATAAAAAACGTTGATGCATTAATTATTGCTACTGAATGGAATGAATTTAGAACACCAAATTTCGATCTTATGAAAACATTGTTTAAAAACAAAGTTATTTTTGATGGTAGAAATTTATATCAAATAGAAAAGATGAAAGAATTAGGGTATCATTATGAATCTATTGGAAGACCAATCCATTAAATTATATAAATAAATTATAAATGAATCAAAAAAGAGTTTTAATTACTGGAGCAGCTGGTTTTTTAGGCTCACATTTATGTGACCGCTATATAAAAGAGGGTTATTATGTAATTGGTATGGATAATTTTATTACCGGTAATCCTAAGAATATTAAACATCTTGAAAATAACACAAACTTTCAATTTATTAAACATGATGTTACCAATTATATTAAAATAAAAGGCTCAGTGGATTATATTCTTCATTTTGCATCACCTGCAAGCCCTATAGATTACCTTAAAATACCTATACAAACTTTAAAGGTAGGAGCACTAGGTACTCATAACTGTTTAGGATTAGCAAAAGCTAAAGGAGCAAGAATATTAGTTGCAAGTACCAGTGAGGTATATGGAGATCCACAAGTACATCCTCAAAATGAGGAATACTGGGGTAATGTTAATCCAGTCGGACCTAGGAGTGTTTATGATGAAGCAAAGCGATTTATGGAGAGTATAACTATGGCTTATAATACATTTCACAATGTTGAAACAAGAATTATAAGAATTTTTAATACTTATGGACCAAGAATGCGTCTGAATGACGGAAGAGCATTACCAGCATTTATTGGTCAAATATTAAGAGGTGAGGATATAACTGTTTTTGGAGATGGTTTACAGACAAGAAGTTTTTGTTATGTTGATGATTTAGTTGAGGGAATTTATCGCTTACTCCTCTGTGACTATAATCAACCAATTAATATTGGAAATCCAAATGAAATAAGTTTGGTAGAATTTGCAGAAGAAGTGATAAGATTAACTGGTTCAAATGCTAAAATTATTTATAAAAAATTACCTCAGGATGATCCAAAGAAAAGAAGACCTGATATTACTAAAGCCAGAAGTATTTTAAAGTGGAAACCTAAAATTAATAGACAAACTGGTTTAAAAATAACTTATGAATATTTCAAGTCATTACCACCAACTGAGTGGTCAAGAAAACCTAAAGAATTTACTTCAAAAAAATAATTATGAAGGATGAAATAAAACAAATAATTAAAGAATCTATTGAGATTAAGAATAAAATAATTTTAGATGATTTAATTCTTAATAATATATCTAAATCAATTGACCTAATTACAAATGCACTAAATAATAGAAAAAAAATACTCTTTTGTGGTAATGGAGGTTCTGCAGCAGATGCTCAACATTTAGCTGCAGAGTTTTCAGGACGTTTTTACAAAGATAGAAAAGCGCTACCTGCGGAAGCATTACATTGTAATACATCTTATCTTACAGCAGTAGGAAATGATTATGGTTTTGAATTTATTTACTCAAGATTAATTGAGGGGATAGGAAATCCAGGTGATGTATTAGTTGGAATTAGTACATCAGGTAACTCAAAAAATATTATCAATGCTTTTAGTATCGCAAAAGAAAAACAATTAAAAGTAATTGCTTTAACTGGAGAAACAGGTGGAGATATGAAGAATGAGTCTGACATTTTAATTAATGTTCCATCCAATGATACGCCTAGAATTCAAGAATTACATATTTTAATTGGACATATAATTTGTCAAAAGGTGGAGACTAATATTTTTTGATTTTTGTAAATGAAAAAAGAAGCTATAATACTTGCTGGTGGTTTTGGAACAAGGCTAAAGGAAACAGTACCAAGTCTACCTAAATGTCTTGCTCCAGTCAAGGGAAAACCACTATTAAGTTATATAATAAATTATTTGATAGATAATAAAATTAATAAGATAATTTTTTCGTTGCATTACAAAAGTGAAATGGTAATTGAATATGTAAAAAGTAATTTTAATTTTATTAATTATGAATTTGTAATTGAGAAAGGTCCACTGGGAACTGGAGGTGCTATAGCTTTAGCATTAGAAAAAACAAATACAGATAATATAGTTGTATTGAATGGGGATTCTATTTTTAAAATTGAGCTTGACAGCTTTTACGAGTTTCACAGCGATATGAATTCAAGCTTTTCAATTGCATTAAAAAAAATGTCTGACCCTTACAGATATGGAACAGTAAATACAAATAAGGAATGTAAAATAATTTGCTTTAATGAAAAAAATGAATCTCTTAAAGATGGGATAATAAATGGAGGTATTTACATAGTTAATAAGACTATTTTTTTAAAAGAAATAATATCTCCATCCTTTTCTCTTGAAAATGATTATTTAGCAATAAGTACGGAGAAAAAAAACATATATGGAAAAACTTTTGATGATTATTTCATTGATATAGGTATTCCAGATGATTATAAAAGAGCAAATATTGAATTATAACAATTAAAATTCATGAAACTAAATAAACAAAAAATTGCAGTAATTGGTTTAGGCTATGTAGGATTACCTTTAGCTCTTGAGTTTGGTAAAAAAACTAAAGTTATTGGTTTTGATATTAATGAAAAAAGAATAAATGAGTTAAATAAGGGAATTGATATTACAAATGAATCGGGCGAAAATGAATTCATTCTTGCCAATAAATTATCATTTACCTTTGATATAAATGATATAATAGATTGTAATATTTTTATTGTAACAGTGCCAACTCCAATTGATAAATTTAAAACACCAAATTTAAAGCCATTATTAGATGCTTCTAAGTTAATTTCATCAGTTTTGAAAAAAAATGATATTGTCATTTATGAAAGCACTGTATATCCTGGCTGTACTGAGGAAGATTGTGTGCCAGTTCTTGAAGAAGGAAGTGGACTTAAGTATAATAAAGATTTTTATTGTGGATATTCTCCAGAAAGAATAAACCCAGGAGATAAGATAAATACACTAACAAAAATTATAAAGGTTACGTCAGGATCAACACCTGAAATAGCAGATTTTATTGATAAACTTTATTCACAAATAATTAAAGCGGGTACATTTAAAGCTTCCAGTATAAAGGTGGCAGAAGCTTCAAAAGCTATCGAAAATGCTCAAAGGGATTTAAATATTTCATTTGTAAACGAATTAGCTTTAATATTTGACAAAATGGATATAGATACTAATGAAGTAATAGATGCAGCAGCAAGTAAATGGAACTTTTTAAAGTTTAAACCTGGACTTGTGGGAGGTCATTGTATTGGAGTGGATCCATATTATTTAACTCATAAAGCAGAATCTCTTGGTTATTATCCTCAGGTAATTCTTTCTGGAAGAAGAGTTAATGATTATATGGCAAGCTTTGTGTCGAATAAAGCAATAAAGTTGATGATAAAAAAAGGTATTAAAATTTCTTCCTCAAAAGCTCTTGTTCTTGGTATTACATTCAAAGAGGATTGCTCAGATATAAGAAACTCTAAAATAATTGATATTTATAAAGAATTAAAACAATTTGGATTAGAGGTGGATGTTTATGATCCTGTTGTAGATACAAATCTAGTCAAAACAGATTATGGAATTGACTGTGTCAAATCAGTAAAAGTCAATAATTATGATTTGGTAATAATTGCAGTTACACACTCTAAATTTTTGACTATAGATTATAAAAAAATTGTAAAAAATAAATCTGTAATTTTTGATCTTAAAGGTATGCTTAACAAAGATCAAACGGATGCTCGACTATAAATATAAAAAATAGATATAAATGAAAAAAGTATTAATAACAGGGGGAGCGGGATATTTAGGCTCAACTCTTTCGGATCATTTACTAACAAATGGTTATAAAGTAACAGTATTAGATAATTTAATGTATAATCAAATTTCTTTGCTACACCTTTTCAAAAAAAATGGTTTTAAATTCATTCAGGGTGATGTTAGAGATAGCGAAAATCTTAAGAAAATTGTTAAAAACCATGATATCATAATACCACTAGCTGCAATAGTAGGTATGCCTGCCTGTGAAGCAAACCCAGAATTAACAGTTGCTGTAAACTTTAATCAAGTTGAATCTATTCTAGAGGTTTTAAATGATAATCAAAAATTAATATTACCAAATACCAATTCTCAGTATGGATCATCAGATTCTATTATCACTGAGGAATCGCCATTTAACCCTCTTTCATTATATGCAAAAACTAAATGCGATGCTGAGGATGCAATGTTGTCAAATGGTAATGGAGTTTCATTAAGATTGGCTACAGTTTTTGGTGTTTCCCCAAGAATGAGAACAGATTTGCTTGTAAATGACTTTGTTTATAAAAGTATAGTTGATGGTTATTTAGTTTTATTCGAAGCACATTTTAAAAGAAATTATATTCATGTTCAAGATATAGCAAGAACTTTTCAATTTATAATTGAAAATTATGACTCTTGTAAAGGCCAAGCCTTTAACGTAGGATTATCAAGTGCAAATTTGAGTAAATTAGAGTTAGCTGAAAAAATAAAATCTCATATTCCTGCTTTAGTAATAAAAGAAGACAATTTTAAAGAAGATTTTGATAAAAGAAACTATATTGTTTCAAATGAAAAATTAGAGTCTTTAGGATGGTCTCCTGAATTTGATTTGGATTATGGGATTAAACAACTTGTTTCTGCTTATAAGTTAATTATTAATAAGAATAATGAAACGTTTACAAACTTATAATAATATAAATTTAAACTAAATGGTAATTTCAAAAACACCTATCAGAATAAGTTTCTTTGGTGGAGGAACAGATTATCCAGATTATTTTAAAAAATACGGAGGAGCTGTTTTATCATCTACAATTAATAAATATATTTATGTTTCAGTAAAAAGGCTTGAAGTTTCCTCTGAGTTTAAATATAAAATTTATTATTCTAAGTTAGAATTATGTAATAAAATTGAAGAAATTGAACATCCAGTAATTAGAGCTTGTATAACTTTCTTGAAAATTAATGATCCACTAGAAATACATGTTATTGCAGATTTACCTGCAAGATCAGGAACAGGTTCATCATCATCTTTCACTGTTGGTCTTTTAAACTCATTTTATAGTTTTAAAGGTCAAATCATTTCTAAAGAAAGATTAGCAATTGAAGCGATTCATATTGAGCAAGTTGTTTTAAATGAAAGAGTTGGGGTTCAAGACCAATTAGCAGCAGCTCATGGCAGTTTAAACTTATTTCAGATGAGTAAAAAATCCACATTTAAAGTTTGTAAAATCAATATAAATTCTCGTAGAAAAAAAGAGCTTGAAGGAAATTTATTAATGTTTTACACAGGCGTAAAAAGATATGCGCATAAAATTTTAAAAGAACAAATTTCAAATACTAAACAAGATAAAATCAGTTCAGACTTAAATAGAATAAAGGAAATGGTAATTAAAGGAAATGAAATTTTATCAAGTAATGTCTCACTTGATAATTTTGGTTTGTTGTTAGATGATGCCTGGGAGACAAAAAAAAAATTATCAAAAGCTATTTCATCTACTTTTTTAAATGATATATATACAAGAGCAAAAGATTATGGAGCAATAGGAGGTAAATTATTAGGTGCAGGTGGTGGTGGATTTTTTATTTTTTACGTAAATAAAGAATTTCAGTCAGAAGTTAGAAAAGGTCTTTCAGATTTAGTAGAGATTGACTTTAATTTTGAAAATGATGGAAGTAAAATAATTAATTAAAAAAATAAATATTTAAAACTATTTGTAATGATAAAATTAGAAAATAAAAAATTTTTAGTAACTGGTGGAACTGGCTTTTTTGGAAAAAACTTTGTAAAATATGTTGAAGAAAGAGGTGGTATTGTTGATTATTTTGGTTCTGAATATGATTTATCAGATGAAAATAAAGCAATTAAAGCTTTTAAAAAATTTAATTTAAAATATGATTACATAATACATGCAGCTGTATTGCAAGGTGCTGGAGATTGGCCATTGTTTCACAAAGCAGAACAATTTGATATAAATTGTAGAATTCACTCAAACACTTTAAAATGTTGGAAGAAATATCAGCCACAAGCAAAATTTATTGGTCTTGGTAGCTCCTGTTCTTATCCCGGATCCATAGTTGAATTGAGTGAAGATGATTATTGGAACGGGAGGATGCATGAATCAGTTGATGTATATGGCTTAACAAAAAAAGTGATGAATACAGGTATCGAAGCGTATAAAGATCAATATAATTTAAAGGGAACTACTGTTGTATTTGCAACTCTTTATGGCCCTCATGATTCATTTGATAGAGAAAAATCTCATGTAGTTTCAGCTCTTGTTAGAAAATTTGTTGAAGGTAAAAATAATAATTCAGATGAGGTTGAAGTTTGGGGAGATGGTACTCAAACAAGAGAGTTGATATACATAGATGATCAAATTAAAGGTCTTTTAACTGTCATTGATTATGATGGTGAATTGATAAATATTGGTACAGGAGTTACAGTTACAATTAAGGATTTAGCTGAGACTATAAAGGAAATATGTAACTACAAGGGCAAAATTTTTTACAACATTAACAGATTTGTTGGTGTAAAACATAAAGTGTTAAATGTAGAGATGGCCAGAATGAAATATGGATGGACTGATTCTATTAAAGTAGATTCATTAAGAAACAATTTAATTAAAACTATAGATTGGTTTGATAACAATAAACACTTAATTGATTAAGTTAAATATATCTTTTTATAAAATTTCTTACATAAGTTTTTAATGCATATAAAAAAAGCTTTAGAATTTAAATTTTTAAAAAACCCACTATTAAGAGAATTTATTCCTCAAATAACTATTTTAGTTATTGCTAGAGGACTAAGCCTTGTAAACTCTGTAAAGGCAATAACCACTTTAGGGTCCTATAATATTGGTTATACTAATCTCTTACAAACAGCTGCAGCTCAATCATCTGTCCTATATGATGGTGGAATGAATAATATTGGAATTAGAATGTATAGTGAATCTAATTCTCCAAACTTAGATTATTTACTTCGAATTCTTAGTTTTAGACTTTTAATAATAACTGTTTTTTCAGTTTTTTGGATATTTACAATTTTACTGTTAAAATTTAAGCATTATGAACTTTGGATTATAACATTTTTAATTATTGTGAATAATGCACTAGATCTGGCTTACATTTTTAGATGTTTAGGTAAGTATACTACATATATGGTAATTTCGGCAATTAATCCAATTTTGCTTTTTTGCTTATATTTTACATTACTTGAGTCTAATAATTACCTAGGAATTGATTTAAAATTAATTATAATATCAACCTCTGTAACATTAATAATTTCATGGCTTTATTTTTATTTTACAGTTGGAATATTTCCATTAAAATTTTTTAAAATTAATGATTATCATGAATTGTTTAATGAATCAAAATTAATGTGGGCTAACTCTGCTGTTGGTATATTTTATCCAGCTCTTCAAATTTATTTAATTACTTTGATGTTAGGTATTGAACAGAATGGTATTTACAGAGCAAGTATTTTATTTGTAATCCCCATTGAGATGATAATGACAACATTTATCGGCATTGTTTTACCTCATACTAGTAAGTGGAAAACTAATGGAATTAGATTTTTTAAAATGAAAGTTAAACAAACATCATTTTATTTATTATTACTATTTAGTCCCATACTTCTTTTAGTTTATTTTGCCAATGAAAATATTTTTTTAAAATTACTTGGTGAGGATTATGTTTTTTCTTTGATAGCATTTAAAATACTGGTTTTTGGAAAAATTTTTCTTATGATTTTTTCTGTTTTTTCATCAAGTATTATAGCAAATAGACATGACAATTTTTTGTTAAAATCCGTTATTTTTATAGCAATTTTTAATGTAATATTAAACGTAATTTTAATACCTCGATTTGAATTAATGGGTGCAGCTCTAGCAACAATGTTAACAGATATATTATTGCCAATTTTTTTATTTTACAAATTTATGACAATAAAAGAGGTACAATTTTTTAAACAATCTAATGATTAAATTAAAATGCTTTACTTTAGTTAAGGTGAAGCTTTTGAAATGATAAAATAATATACTTAAATAAAAAAATTTATTATGAAGGTAATAATTCTTGCAGGTGGATATGGTACTCGCATAAGCGAAGAATCAGTTATTAAACCAAAACCAATGGTTGAAATTGGAGATAAACCAATATTGTGGCATATAATGAAAATTTTTAGTCATTTTGGATATAACGAATTTGTAATTCTACTAGGATACAAAGGTTATTCCATAAAAGAATATTTTTCTAACTATTTTCTTCATCAAAGTGACCTAAAAATTGATTTAGAAAATAATAAATGCACATATACAAATTCAAAGTCTGAGAATTGGAAGATCGATTTAGTTGATACCGGTTTAGAAACTATGACTGGAGGAAGAATCAGTAGGATTAAAGAATTAATTAATAATGAACCTTTCTTTTTGACATATGGAGATGGTGTTGCTAATATTGATTTGAATGCGCTATTATCGCAACATAAGCTTTCTAAAAAATCTGTTACTATGACAGCTGTTATGCCTGAGGGTAGATTTGGAGCATTAAATATTTCACCAAATAATACAATCACAAATTTTATGGAAAAACCAAAAGGTGATGGTTCTTGGATTAATGGTGGATTTTTTGTTTGTGAAAAGGATATTTTCAATTATTTATCTAATAATGATGACGAAATTTTTGAAAGAGAGCCCCTAGAAAAATTAGCAAATGATGGAAAATTAGGAGCTTATAAGCACACTGGATTTTGGAAATGTATGGATACTATGAGAGATAAAAATCTTTTAAATGAATTGTGGGATAATGATGATGCAGATTGGAAAATTTGGTAAAAACTTTTTAGAATGTTTAATAATATATATAATAATAAAAAAATAATAATAACTGGAAATACTGGTTTTAAAGGAGCTTGGTTGACTACTTGGTTATTAAAATTAGGAGCTAATGTTTATGGTCTTTCAAAAGATATTCCAACAAAACCCTCTCTCTATGAAGCACTTAAACTAGATTCTAAAATACAACATACTTTTGGAGATATACGTGACTATGAAGTTGTAAATAAGCTTTTTAGTGATGTTAAGCCAGATTTTATATTTCATCTTGCTGCGCAGCCCATTGTATCATCATCCTTTGATGATCCAATTGAAACTTTTGAAACTAATGTTATAGGCTCTGTTAATGTATTACAAGCATTTAAAAAATTAAATTATAGATCCAATCTAATTTTTATAACAAGTGATAAATGTTATGAAAATGTTGAATGGACTTTTGGATATAGAGAGATTGATAGGCTAGGCGGTAAAGATCCATACAGTGCCTCAAAAGCGGGTGCAGAATTAGCTTTTTCATCATTTTTCAGATCATTTATAAATCATGATAAAAATAAAAAAGCTGTTTCAGCAAGAGCAGGAAATGTAATTGGAGGTGGAGATTGGGCATTAAACCGAATAGTCCCTGACGCTATGGTAAGCTGGTCTAATGCTAAAAGTGTTGAAATTAGAAGTCCAAAAGCTACTAGACCATGGCAACATGTGCTTGAACCAATTAGTGGTTATTTAAGACTAGGACAGTTACTTTACCAAAAAAACAACAGTTTAAATGGTGAGTCTTTTAATTTTGGGCCAGCTTATGATCAAAACAAGACAGTTCTAGAGTTATTAAAAAAACTAGGTGACCAGTGGAAATCTTGTAATAACCAATTAAAAACAGATATTTTAATTAATACTCCCAAAGATCTCTTGGAAGCTAATTTATTGAAATTAAATTGTGATAAAGCTTTACATTATCTCAATTGGAAGCCAGTTCTAAATTTTGAAACTACAATTAAATTTACTGCTGATTGGTATTATGAGTATTATCACAATGTCAAAAATAAAGAGGGAATGTTTAATTGTACAATTAAACAAATTGAATTATTTGAATCAAAAGCAAAAGAACAATTAATTTCATGGACGGAAAACAAGAAATAATTCAGGGACTTGAAATTACTGATTTAAGAGTAATTTCAAATAAAAAAGGTGATATTTATCATGTCTTGAAATCTTCAGAATCTTCTTATTCCAGTTTTGGAGAAGCATATTTTTCAACTGTTAAAAAAGGAGTTGTTAAGGGATGGAAAAAACATAAAATTATGATATCTAATTTAATCGTTCCAATTGGAGAAGTTAGATTAGCCTTTTATGACTGTAGAGTAGACAGTAAAACATTTAAACAGCTCAATATTTTTAATCTTTCAAATAAAAATTATAAAAGAATAACTGTTAATCCTGGTATATGGTTTGCTTTTGAGGGAATTGATGATCATAATCTCCTTTTAAATATTTCTAATATTTTACATGATCCTAATGAGTCAGAAAATATAGATTTAGAAAATTCATCATTCAATTATTATAAACTTGTAAAAAAGTGAAAATATTAATAACTGGTGGTTTTGGTTTTATTGGAGGAAATTTGATAAAAAAACTTTTTTATAAGAATAAAATAATTATATCAACTAGAAGAAAGAAAATACCTAAATCATTTAATAATTTTAAAAATTTAGAGCTGGTTCAACACGAAGATTTATTATCTCAAAAAAAATTTCCAAAAAAAATAGATGTAGTAATTCACTTAGCAAATCTCAATGCAAAAAATTGTAATAAATTTCCCTCCGAAGCAATTAATGTAAATATTGATCATTCAAGATTAATATTTCAAAACGCTATAAACAATAATGTTAAACATATTATATACTTTTCAACATCTCAAGTCTATGGAAATAAACTTCTTGGAGAAATATCAGAAAACTCAATAATTAATCTTGAAAATTTATATTCTCTTACACATAAGGCAGCTGAGGATGTTCTAAAAGTGTGTTGCACAGATAGCTCAAAAACCATTTATAGCATTCTTCGTTTATCAAACTCATTCGGAGCGCCAATTGATTTAAGGACGGATATTTGGGATATTTTTATTAATAACCTATCAAAGGAATGTTCGCTAAATAAATCATTAACTATTAAGTCTAACCCAGAGATATTAAAAGATTTTATTCCAGTAAGATATGTTGCCGAATGCGTAAGTTTTTTAATTTCTAATGTAAATCAAAATGGTTTGTATAATCTTTCTAGTGAAAGTACTTACACATTATTAGAGATTGCTAAAAAAATAAAAAATAATTATGAAATTATTAACCCTAAAGTTAAAGTAAAAATTAATTATAGTCATCTAAATTGTGACACTAAAAACCATTTCAAATTTTTAAATGGAAACTTAAATAAAATTGGTTTTAAAGTTAAAAAATGTTTAAATGATGAGATAAAAGATTTACTTTATTATTGTGACAATAATTTTAATAGTAAATAAATTAAATGAAAGAAATAATTTATAAAATATCTGGCGTTGAGAGTATTTACGAATCAATTAATCCAATCTATTACATATCAAAATTCTTCTTTAAATTTTTTGTGAAAATTAATGGAAAAAAAATACTTGATGGACCCTTTAAAGGGCTTCAATTCAAGCATTCCGTTAGAGGATCTGAGTATATTCCAAAATATCTTGGTACCTACGAAAATGAACTTTATAAATTTATTAATTCATTTTGCTTAGCAAATGATAAAAAGTTAATTATTGATATTGGCTCAGATGATGGATATTATAGTATAGGAATTGCTAAATTAATAAATAAAGGAACTGTTTTATCATTTGAATTAAATTCAGAAAGCTGTATCCAACTAGAGAAAAATGTTAATTTAAATTCCGATCTAATAAATAATAATGTCAAAATTGAAATTATTAATAAAAAACTTAACAATTATGATGATTTAGATTTATATATAAGAAATAATAAATTCGATTCAATTTTGTTAAAGATGGATATTGAGGGTGGAGAATATCAGTTATTGACAAATGATTTTGTAAAATCAATTAGCTTTCATCCAATAACCCTAATTATTGAAACACATTTTGATCCAAATGCTGAATTAAAATTGATAAAGAGGTTAAAATCCTTTGGTTTTGAGGTAAATGTGATTGATAAAGTATTGGAAAAAATTTTAAGTAAAACATTTAATTTAAATTTTATTTCTAAAGCTATATTATCACTTTTTTGGTTCAGATGGACTAATGAACATAGACCTAAACATAATAGGTGGATAGTAGCTAATAAATAATTTATTATGAATTTATGTATGATAGAGCCAAGATTGATTGGTTACTCTGGACATCTATATAATTATGCAATTAGTGTAAAAAGAGAGATTGAATCCAGAGGAGGTAAATTTTGCATTTTAGTTTCTAATGAATGTAAAAAAGAAATTATTTCTGAGTTAAATGGTGTGCCAGTTTTTAATAAAAACCCATCAAATTCATTATTTAGTTCTTTATTTTCAAGATTTATTTTGGTACCTCTAATATTTAATACTCACCTTTATTTAGGATTATCAAAATTTAAAAAGATGACTAAATATCGATGGAACTTCTTTATGGGAACTACTCAATATTTTGATATGTTTGCAATTTTTATTTTTAACATCTTTTTAAATAATAACTTAAGTTTAATATTAACAGCAAGAATGTCAAATTATAATATTGAACACAAAAGATGGTCAATTTCGATTATTTGGTATAAAATATTTTTAAGATTATTATACTTTCAAAATAAATTTAAAAACAATATCTACTTTATTACTGATTCAGATAATCTAAAATCTGAATATGAAAAAATTTCCAGATTCAAAATAAATTTATTACCAATTCCTCATACACTTCATTTGTCTAAAAAAAAATGTAAAGATGATATAAATAATCTAGTAGTAACATCACTTGGCCCCCCTAGAATTCAAAAAGGATTTACTCAAATTGAAAAATTAATTAAAAATTACTTAATTAATAAAGATGAGTTTGATAAAAAAATTGAATTTCATCTTCAGTGTAATTCAATTCAAGACAAGTCTACCTATGATTCAGTTAAAAGTTTAAAAGAATTAAATGATAGTAGAATTATTTTATATGAAAAAAGTTTATCAGAAGAAGACTATTTTAATTTGTTAAGAAAATCAAATATTATATTAATACCATACTCTAGATTATCATATTCCGTCCAAACATCAGGAATTTTTACCGAAGCAATGGGTTTTGGAAAATTAACAATAATAAATAAAGACACATGGATGAGTCAACAACTTAAAAAATATAATATCGATACATACTGTGATACTAATAATGATGATGAGTTTTATCTATTATTTAAACACGTTTGTAAAAATTATAATAAAATTAAAGTATTGGCTAGTAAAGCAAGTGTAGATTGGAATAATTATCACAATCCAAAAAATTTCGTAAATAAATTAAATCAACTAATAAAAAAATAATTTGAACTTACTTGTTTTTTCCAGTGCTTCGTCTATCTCTACTAATAGGGCTTATATTAGAGATTTAGTGAATAATCACTCGACAAAAGTTCATTTATGTATTTTATACAGGGAAATTCATGGAAACGAGAAAAATAATATTAATCTTAAAAGTGAACCTTTTTCCATTACATTACATAGATTAGAAGGAATTCACCCGAGACTAGAATCTGTACAAGGCATTAGAAATATCATTAAAAAATTTAGACCTAATCATATATTATTAGAATTTGATCCTGCCTCAAAATTGGTTAATGATGTAATATATTATGGTAAAAAAATTAATTCTAATATGAATATAAGCTGTATAGTACTTGAGAATAGAAGAAAAACATATCTAAAGGATGCTTTCACTGCTTTATTTAAAGGAAAGCTCAAGTTGTTCATTGGAAATCTTTTATGTGAATATTTTAATAGAAATGCAATTAAACATGTAAGTTATTTATTTCCTATCTCAAGAGAATCGTGTGATGTTTACTCTAATCTAAATTTTAATACTAATAGAATTCAGCAAGTTCCCCTGGGTATTGATGAAAAACTTTTTGTAAGTAGAAGTAATAATTTTAAATCTAAAATTAGAAAAAAACTTAAGTTGAATAGTTTTACTATTGCTTATTTTGGAAGATTAGTTCCAGAAAAGGGAATTAAATATTTGATTCAATCTTTGTCAATTTTGAAATTTGATGATTGGCAACTATTAATTGATAGTTTTGACACCTATAAATCAAATTTTTCAAAGGAAATTAAAGAATTAATTTTTTCTAATGGTTTAGAGAAAAAAATTGTATTTTTTGATGCAAATCATGAAAAAATGCCTGATTATTACAGTGCTGTAGACTTATTAGTTTTACCTTCAATCGAGACACCATATTTTAAGGAACAATATGGAAGAGTTTTGGTTGAAGCTATGTTAACTAAAACCATGGTGATTGGAAGTAATACTGGCGCAATTCCAGAAATTTTGAGTTCTAAGTATTTAATTTTCAAATCGGGATGTAGTAATTCCTTAGCTGAAAAAATTAATGACATAAAGATGCTTAATAAAAAATCTAAAAAGGAAATTATTAATCAAAATTATTTAAGGGCCTTTAATTTTTTAACATCTAAAAATCAGGCTAAGGAAATTTTTAATATTTTGAAAAATAATTAGAGTCTTGAAAAAAGAAAATCTTACGTATAATTCAATTAATGAAATAGATTATTCTGGGTTAAATAAATTAAATACCAGTCTGTATGGGGATTACCCAGTTTTAAAATCTGAATTAAAATTAAAAACAACTTATGCTCCTCATCAAGATTTGGGAATAATTGTAAAAAACAAGAAAGGTTTACTAATATCTTCTTATTTAGTATTTCCAATCTTAATAAATTACTATGGAGAAATTCTCTGGATTTGTCAAGCTGGAAACACTATGTTAGATCATAAATATATTGGTAGAAATATAATTGTTGATTCAGCTTTAAAATTATATAACATCTTGATTAAGATGAAATATAGAGCAATAATTGGAATACCATCTAAATCAATTTTAAGAACAAGAATAAAACTTTTAAATTGGAAAAAAAATTCAATTATATTAAGTTATAATTTTTTTATTCCAACATTACCATTATTTATATTTTCAAGAAAATTTTTATCAGTTGAACTTTTTCATAAATTTTATACTAAAGTTTTAGCTCGTATTTTTTTTTCAAGAGGTGATTATTTTCCAGCATCTGACAAATGCCTAGGAAACAATAATATTTTTATTGAAAGAAGTAATAAGTATTGGGAATATAAATTGAAAAATTCTGATATTTTACTTTTAAAGTCAGGTAAAACTAATTTTGTAATAAAAATTAGTAGAGAACTTTATTTAGGAGACATTGATGTAAGATTTGGACTTCCAACCTTTTTTTTTAAGCTAAAGTTTATTTTGTTTCTCATATTATCTTTCAATGCTTCATTTCGTTTTTTTTGTACGGAGAATTCCTTTTTAACAGTCTTTTTTAATAAATTAAAAAAGCCAAAATCTACTCTCAATTTTTGCTCTAGAACTTTTCAAAAAGATTTAGATTTGAAAAATTTTAAATATACTTATTTTGATTTTGACACTTACTGATTTATAATGAGTAATAAAATAAAGACCTTTTTAGCTATTGTTTTTTACTACAGTGGAATTTCTTATCTATCATTTCGTATAAATGTTTTGTTTTCAAAACTTTTTGTAGTTAATTACCATTGTACACCCTTTGAATTCAATTCTAATTTTGAGTATCAAATAAAATTTTTAAAGAAATTTTATACAAATACATCACTAGACAACTTAAAAGAAATCAATAAATTAAATCCTAATACAAGAAACAAGCCTTTTCTAATTATAACATTTGATGATGGACTAAGGTCAAATTATGATAATGCTTTACCAATATTAAAAAAACATGGATTCAGTGGATGGTTTTTTATCTGTCCTAAATTTTTAAATAGATCATCATTAAACATCTTGAATGAACATTCGATTTTTCCAAAGCAAAAATATGATGATAATAGATATTGTATGAACAAGTCTGAGTTATTAAGCTTATCAAGCTCAAATTTTATTGGATCTCACACTTTTAGTCATCATAGATTTAGGAATGATGATTTAGAAAAAAAAATAAATAATGAAATAGTAAGTTCTAAAATTAGTTTACAAAAAGAATTAAATCTAAAAATAGATTCATTTGCATGGGTAGGTGGAGAAGAAGATCATTATATAGAAAAAGCCAATAAAAAAATTATTAAAAACTATAATTTTGTTTTTACTACATTGGTGAAGTCTATTTATTCGAAAGTAAACCATAAAAATATTCCGAGAACTAATATAGAAAACACATTTTCAAAAGAAATGTTTTTGTTTCAAATTAGTGGTATATTAGATTTAGTTTACATTTTTAAGAGAAAAAGAGTTAGTAGAATATTAAATAAATAAAGATGATAGAAGCTGGTCAATTTATAGATGATTTTAAAGAAATTTTAGTGGAAGAGGAGGATATCTCTTTGAAAACAAATCTTAAGGATTTAGATTCATATGATTCATTATTTGTTTTGGAAATAATACAGTTTTTTGATGAAAAGTATAGTATGAACATTGAAGTACAAATCATACAAGAATCAGTGACATTAGAGGACTTATACAAAAGATCCTTTAATATTAATTGAAATGGCATATCTAAAATATATTTCTTATTTTCTTCCTGAAAATAAGCTTAGTAATAATGACTTATGTGAAGACACTAATGATTTTACGGCTGAAAAAATTTTACATAAAGTCGGTATTTCCAACCGCTACAGGGTTAATTCGAATCAATTTTCATCTGATTTAGGATGCTCAGCTGCAGAAAAATTATTTAAAGAATATAAAGTTGATAAAGCAGATATTGATTTTATTTTATTTTGTACTCAATCCCCGGATTATCCACTGCCAACAACAGCTTGTATAATTCAAAATAAATTAGGATTAAATAAAAATTGTGGTGCATTAGATTATAATTTAGGATGTTCAGGCTTTACTTATGGATTAATGATAGCAAAGAGTCTTATTGATTCATCTATTGCTAATAATATTTTATTGATTACATCTGAAACATATTCACTACACTTAGAAAAAAGTGATATTTCAAATAATTCAATTTTTTCTGATGCAGCATCTGCATCTCTTATAACCAATTGCTCTAAAAATAATATATTAGACTTTATTTACGGAACTGATGGTTCTGGAGCAAAAAATTTAATTTCCAAAAAAAATAGTTTTAAAAATAGTTCTTCAAAAAATTCATTTTTTATGAATGGTGCAGAAGTCTTTAAGTTTACATTATTTGAAGTACCTGCATTAGTTAAAAAGATAATTGAAAAAAATGGTTTAAATTTTGAAGATATTGATTTATTTATTTTTCATCAGGCTAGTAAAGTTGTTCTCAATGCAATAAAAAGAAAATTGAAAATTCCAGATGAAAAATTTTTTAATAATATCATAGATATTGGAAATACAGTTTCATCTACTATTCCAGTAGCATTAAAGGATGCTATATCAAAAAAGAAAATTAAAAAAGGACAACTTGTCTTAATTGTGGGTTTTGGTGTCGGTTATTCTTGGGCAGGTACAATAATTAGATTTTAATTAATGAAAATATTATTTACTTATGAATACACTTTTCATAAGTTTGGTTTTGGAGGTGGTCAAGTGATTGCATTAAATCTAATGGAATCTCTCAGTAAAATGGGCCATAATGTTTCTATTTGTTGTGCAGGATATGATGATAGCAAATATTCTAAAAATAAAAATTATAATTTTTATTTTAGCGGTAAATATTCAAAGTATTTTTCATCTATTCAGAGCTCTTTTCACTCATTGAGGATAATAAAAAAAATTAAGCCAGACTTGGTATGTTCACTTACAGGGGAATCTTTTTTGATCTCCAATTATTGTAAAAAGAAAAATATTAATTTTTGTAATTATATATGTGCACCTACATTACCAATTTTTAAATTAAATAATCCTTTAATTAGTCTAAGAAATATCAGATACAACCTAACTCATTTTTTTCAATTTTTGGGTGTTATTCAAAGTGAGTTTAATTTCTCAATCAGTAATTATACTTACAATCAATTGATTAAAAACTGGAATATCAATGACAAAAAAGTAATTAATATTGGATGTGGAGTTTCAAATAGTTTTTTTAATAATAATAAAAATGAAAAAAACAGGATTATAGATGTTTGTACAGTAGGCAGAATTGAATTTAACCAAAAGCCTATTAATATTACAGCTAAAGCCTTAAAGCAAAATTCAATATGGAGTAAATGGGTAATAGTTGGAAATGGTCATGATGAAACAAAATTTAAGACATTAATAAAAAAATATGGATTGAATAAAAAAGTAAAATTTTTGGGTAAATTAAATAATTCTGAAATTTCAGATTTGTTATCTAAAACTAAAGTATCTGTTTTGGTTTCAACTAAAGAAAGTTTTCTTATTACTGCATATGAAGCTATAGCTTCAAAAAATATTTTAATAGTAAGTGATGTTGCGCAAATAAGTTATGACTTTAGTTCTTT
This sequence comes from uncultured Bacteroidota bacterium, assembly GCA_902595555.1. Taxonomy (GTDB): domain Bacteria; phylum Bacteroidota; class Bacteroidia; order Flavobacteriales; family Flavobacteriaceae; genus Eutrophosalina. Next base: position 99,333 of record CACJQM010000003.1, read on the forward strand.
CTCCTCTGTTTTAATATTAAAAAAGAACTCTGAAAAAGAAATAAATAAGTTATTAAATTTTAGTTTAAAAAACTATGATGATCTGTACAAGAACACTGAAGATGCTAAAAATTATGTATTGGCAAATTATACTTGGAATAAAGTTGCAAAAAAACTGATTAAACCTTTTATATGATAATTTATATTAGCCGTAAAAACCTAAAAGGTCAATATAGTATATACAAAATTTTTTCAAAATTATCTAGAAATATAGACAACTCATTATATTTGGAGGTTCCTTTCAAATCCTCTTTTTTTGGAATTATTGGTAATTTATTTTATATATTTTTAATAAGATTTAGATATAATTCTGTATCTATTTTTCATATTACTGGAGACATACACTATGCACCCTTAGTTTTGCCTAGAAATAAAACAGTTTTAACAATTCACGACTTATATGGAATTAGAAATCATTACGGACTTAAAAAGTTATATTTTGATTTTTTATGGATTTATTTGCCTTTAATTTCCACCAAAAATATTTTTGTACCATCAAACTTAATTAAAAGACAACTGAGATATATTCACAGTATAAATAGAATAAATAAAAGTGTAAGAATCACTGTTTTAAGTAATCCAATTTTATATGAATAAAATTTTAATTGTTGGTTCTACAAAAAATAAAAATATTGAATTAATATATTCAATTGCTGCGGAATTAAAAGACTTGCAGTTTATACTTGTTGGTAACTATTTTAATAATTTAAATCTTAATAATTTTGTTCAATATCAAAATATTAGTGAAAAAAGTTTGATTAATTTATACAAATCATCTAATATTTTATTATTTCCAACATTGTCTGAGGGGTTCGGATTACCAATAATTGAAGCTCAACATTTTGGATTACCTGTAATAACTTCAAAATTTGAACCTATGCGATCTGTTGCCGGTAATAAATCAGCCTTATTCATAAACCCAAGGTCAAAAGATGAAATAAAGAATGCAATTTATTTAATTTTAAAAAATAATAGTATTAGAAAAAAATTGATTAAAAATGGTTTAAAAAATGTAAAAAGATTCAGATTTGATTTAATTCTTAGTAAATATGAAGAATGCTACAGAAATATTATTTTACTAAATGATTAGTTTAAATAAACTTAATATGATGACCAATTATGCTTTAATAATTGGTATTTTCATTTTAAATAGTACAACTATTTCAAATGTTTTAATTTTCTCGTTAATTTCTTTTCTTTTAATTATCAATTATAGACAAATTAAGGTAAATACTTTTGAAAAAATTATCTTATGTCTTTTTCTTTTACCATCATTTGCTATTAGTTTTTTATTCGAATTTAATCAACTACAGTTTCTGCGATTTTCTAGTATTATTATATTAATATTATTGTTCCCCACAACATCTTTTTTTCAACTAAAAAAGAGAAGAATAATATTGGCTATTATTATTTATATTTTTACTATTCAAATAGCTTTATTATTTAATTTTGAACCAGTAAAGATTTTTGTAGACAACTATTATCCAATTGATATAAATTATTGGGATTATGGCAATGCCGAAGAATTTTCATCCTTAGCTGATATAGTTGGTTTAAGATTTGGTGGATATTTCTATAATCCTAATGTTTTAGGAATAAATATTTATTTATTGGTTTGTTTATATATTGGAAATATAAAACTATATAAGGATTATAATAAAACTATTTTACTTACAATACTAATCATTTCATTCATATCAATTTTTTTAAGTGGAAGTCGTACAAGTTTAATTGTTTTTATAGTAACAATTTTTGTTGCATTTTATAAACAACTTAAATCTTATTTTATTCCAATATCATTTTTTTTAATTATAGTACTTTCTACATCATTATTCCAATTTGTTCAAGAATTAAATGATGCACGTGCATTATCAAATATTTTTTCATTATTCACTGATAAAGGTGATTCAGGTTATGCAAAATACTTTGGATTTTACACCTATTTTAAAGATTATAATTACAGTGATATAAATGAATTACTAGCACTTTTTTTTGGAAAAATGGGATGGAGTTATCAATTTGATGCTGATTTAGGATATCTATTGAGTTTCTTTGGATTATTTGCTACAGTTTTAATTATGACCTACTTATTAATTCTATTTAATAAATCTAAAAATGAACTTAAATTCTTATATATAATATTTTTAGCCAGTGTTGGAGGGACGATAATTATGAATTTCAGATTTAGTATAATAGCACTTTATCTAATATCTTATACTTACAATTTAAAAAATAAAAGAACAAAAGCATGTGTGGAATAGCTGGATTGATAGGTAAAAAAATTACGATTAATCAAGTCAATGACTTAAAAAAATCCATGAATCATAGAGGGCCTGATAATTTTGGAGAATATTATGACTCAAATAATATTCATGTTAATTTATGGCATTCAAGACTAAGTATTATTGATTTAAATACCAGTTCCAATCAACCATTTTTATCAGCTGATAAAAGATTTATAATTGTTTTTAATGGTGAAATATATAATTTCAAAGAAATAAAAGATAAATTACTTTTATTAGGATATATTTTTGAAACTAGTTCAGACACTGAAGTGCTTTTAAATTCTTTTATTGAATGGAATGTAAAATGCTTAAAATATTTAGAAGGCATGTTTGCTTTTTCTATTTGGGATAATGATAAAAAAATTCTTTTTTCCGCAAGAGATAGATTTGGAGAAAAACCTTTTTATTATTCCTTCAAAAAGAACATTTTTTCTTTTGCATCTGAAATTAGAACACTACGAATTTTAAGAGATTATGATTTTGATTTAAATAAAAATGATTTAGCATCTTTCTTAAAATATCAAAACTTTACATTTGATAGTAGCATTGAAAAAAATATTAAAAGCCTATTACCAGGACACTATTTAATTTTAGATAAACATAAAGTTAAAGTCCATAATTATTGGGATGTAAAAAATTTTTTAGTAGAAAAAATTAATGGTAATTACACTACTTTAAAAAGTTTAAAATCAAAAATTATTGAATCTATCGATAAATCTTTAATTTCTGATGTACCATTGGGAGTGTTTTTATCAGGCGGAATAGATTCTTCCATAATAACCGCTGTTTCTTCCAAATATCTCAACAAAAAAATTTCAACATTTTCTGTATGTTTTGATGATTCTGATTTTGTTGATAGAAAGTATGCCAGATATGTTTCTGAAATTTATAAAACTAATCATAATGAAATATTTCTAGATTTAGAAGATTTACCAAGTATAATTAGTAAAGCTTTGGATTCTGTTGATAATCCAACTGCGGATGGAATAAATACATGGCTTGTTTCAAGAGCTGTAAAAAAAGCTGGTATAAGTGTTGCAATATCTGGAATTGGAGCGGATGAAATTTTTGGAGGGTATACTACATTTGATAGATTATATCTATATAATTTAATACCTAAAATCTTTAAAAATCTTTCAAAAAGGTTACTTCTGAATTTAAACGGAGATATATCACCCTTTAAAAGGTTAATTAAATCAAAAAATATTCATGAAGCATATGGTATTAATAGAACTTTTTTTAATGATTATTGGATTAAGAAATTGGTTGTAAATTTTGAAGCTAAAGATGCTTATGCAGATTTTTTAGATGCTAATAAAATAAATGATCAAAAATTTACGACCTTCGGGCAGACATCATACATGGAACTTGTGTGTTATATGTCAAATGTCTTATTAAAAGATGGTGATCAAATGAGTATGGCACATTCTTTAGAAGTACGTGCACCTTTTTTAAATCACAAAGTCATAGAATCTATACAAAAAATTAATTATAATCAAAAATTCAAATTTGGTAAAAGTAAATTATTGCTTAGAAATATGTTTAAAGATGATTTTAACAATAAATTTTGGAACAGACCAAAACAAGGGTTTGTTATGCCATGGGATAAATGGATGAGAAATGAATTGAGACCTTTATGTGAAGATTTATTTGAGAAGTCACTCAAGCAAAATTTATTTAGTAAATCTGGTTTATATGAACTAAGAAATGCTTTTTATAAAAGGAAGATTTCTTGGTCAAGGTACTGGTTGGTTTTGAGTTTAACTAATTGGGTTGATAAAAATAATGTTATTTAAATGAACTTAATTATTGATGCAACAAACATAAAATCTGGTGGTGGATTAACGCATTTAAAGGAAATATTGTCTTTTGATTTTGCTTTATCATCAGGATATAAAAAAGTTATAATTTTTGCCCCTGAAAAAACTTTAAAAAAATTACCATCTAAACCATGGTTACAAAAAAACACTCACAAATGGATAAACCAGGGTTATTTATTTTTAATTATTTGGAAATTTTTCATTTTTAAAAGATATATAAACAAAAATGAAGGTTTAATTTTTATTCCCGGTACTGGCTACAGTCCAAAACCTTATGTTACGATGTGTAGAAATTTGTTACCACTTGAGTATTCTGAAATAAATCGTTTTTTCTTTAGCAAAGAGTGGATTAGGTTAATTGTATTACGATTTTTTCATTTTTTTTCTTACAAAAAAGCTACAAGTGTAATATTCTTAAATAATTATTGTAAAAAAGTTGTAGATAAGACTTTAAATGTTAAGAGTTTTTCAATTATTCCTCATGGAATCAATGATATTAAGTTTAATAAAAATATAGATCAAAAAAGCATAAAATATAATATTAGTAGACCACTAAAATTAATTTATATATCTACTGTTAATTTATATAAACATCAATGGCGAGTTGTTGAGGCGGTTGATGAATTAAATAAAAATGGATTTTTTATTGATTTAACATTAATTGGAGATAATCAATATGATGCTCTTAATTTATTAAACAACAAGTTAAATGAACTAGGTAATCCTAAAAGAATAAAATATTTAGGACCAAAAAGACACGATGAATTACAAAAATTTTATTGTAATTCTGATGTCTTTATTTTTGCCTCTACATGTGAAACTTTTGGAATGGTAATACTAGAGGCTATGTCGTGTGGTTTACCGGTTCTTAGCTCAAAACAAAGCTCAATGCCATCTACTTTTAAAGATGTTCCACTATATTTTGATCCTTTTAAAATTGAATCTATCAAAAAAAGCATAAAGAAAATTTACAATAATCCTAAATTGTTGTTAGATATGTCTGAAAAGTCTTTTTCTTTTTCTAAGAATTTTTCTTGGAAAAATACATCAGAAAAAACATTTGTATATTTAGCATCAGTCTCAAAATTTATAAAAAATTAAAATATTTAATGAAATTATTAATCACAGGCGGAACGGGATCTTTCGGTAATGCAGTCTTAAATCGTTTTTTAAATACTGATCATTTTACTGAAATTAGAATTTTTTCTCGTGATGAAAAAAAACAAGATGATTTACGAAAAAAAGTAAATAATAAAAAAGTTAAATTTTATATTGGTGATGTAAGAGATCGTGACAGTATAGTACCTGCGGTAAGTGGAGTTGATTATATATTTCATGCAGCAGCACTTAAACAAGTACCATCTTGTGAATTTTTTCCCTTGGAAGCTGTTAAAACAAATGTGTTTGGAACTGAAAATGTTTTAACTCTTTCTAAATTATTTGAAGTTAAAAAAGTAGTTGTTCTTAGTACAGACAAGGCGGCTTATCCCATCAACGCGATGGGAATGTCCAAGGCATTAATGGAAAAAGTAACTATTGCATTATCTCGTAATCTTGATGATGAAAAAACTATTTTTTGTGCCACCCGCTATGGAAATGTTATGGCTTCAAGAGGCTCTGTAATTCCTCTTTTTATAAATCAAATTAAAGAAGGTAAACCAATAACCATTACGGACCCTAATATGACTAGATTTATGATGACATTGGATGATGCACTTGATTTGGTTATTTATGCATTTAAAAATGCTAATCAAGGGGATCTTTTTGTTCAGAAAGCTCCTTCATGCACAATTAATACTTTAGCAAAAGCATTGATAGATTTGTATAAATCCAAAAGTGAAATTAAGATAATTGGGACAAGGCATGGTGAAAAAGTTTATGAAACTCTAGTTAATAGAGAAGATATGTTGAAAGCTGAAGATCTAGGTAATTATTTTAGAATACCCTCTGACAATAGAGATTTAAATTACGATCAGTTTTATTCCGAAGGAATGAAAGAAGTACAAAATTTAAATGAATATCACTCTCATAACACCACGATACTTGGGATTGAAGGGATGAAAAAACTCCTTCTTAAACTACCAAAAATTAGAAAAGATATTTTGGGAGAGGAAGATGTATTACAATATCCATATTAAATTATGATAAATGTTGGAATAACTGGTGCTAATGGTTTTATTGGCTGGCATTTATGCAGACAGTTAAAACATAGAAATGACAAATATAATTTAGTATTTTTTGATAGAGATTGGTTTAATGATAATAATAAATTAAATGATTTTGTTAAAAAATGTGACACAATCATTCATTTAGCAGGTTTAAATCGTCACAGCGAAGAAAATTTAATTTATGATACAAATATTGATATAGCAAATAAATTAATTAACTCATTAGAACAAACGAATTTTGATGGTCAAATTATTTTTTCCTCATCCATTCACGAAGAAAATGATAATATTTTTGGAAAATCAAAAAAAAAAGCTAGGTTATTATTTTCAAATTGGGCAAAAAGTTCACAAGGAAAGTTTAATGGATTAATTATTCCAAATGTTTTTGGTCCATTTGGTAAACCATTTTATAATTCTGTAATTTCCACCTTTTGTTATCAATTGATTAATAAAGAAACTCCAAAAATTGATATTGATGCCAAACTTAATCTTATTTATATTGATGATTTAATTGATTCAATAATTAACGTAATTAAAAATAAATCCAATTACAACCAAATTATTCATCATAAATATGAATATAAAGTTTCCCAAATACTTAAAATCTTGAAAAAATTTAAATTAACTTATTTAAAAAATGGTACAATTCCTAAATTTACAAATGATATTGATTTTAACTTATTTAATACATTTCGTTCATATATTAATTTAAAAACCTTTTTCCCTGTTAGATATAAAAATAATATTGATGAAAGAGGTCATTTTGTTGAGATAATTAAGTTAAAATCTGGCGGTCAGATTTCATTTTCTTATACAAAACCTAATGTCGTTAGAGGCAATCACTATCATACAAGAAAAATTGAAAGATTTTCAGTTATTAAAGGCGAGGCCTTAATTCGCCTTAGAAAAGTTGAAACTAATGAAATATTAGATTATAATCTTTCTGGAAAAGACCCAAGCTATGTGGATATGCCTATCTGGTATACACACAATATCAAGAATATTGGTGATGATGAATTGTACACAGTATTTTGGATTAATGAGTTTTATGACCCAAAAAATCCTGATACTTATTTTGAAAATGTATAAAAATTAAAAAATGGAAAAAAAGTTAAAAATAATGACTGTTGTAGGTACCAGACCTGAAATCATTCGTTTATCTAGTGTGATTTCTAGTTTAGACTCTGCTGAGTCAATAGAACATGTATTAGTTCATACTGGTCAAAATTATGACTATGAACTAAATCAAATATTTTTTGACGACTTAGAAATTCGTAAACCTAATTATTTTCTTAATTCAGCCGGAAAAACTGCAACTGAAACTATTGGAAATATTTTAATAAATATCGATCCCCTATTAGAAGAAATTAAACCAGATGCTTTTTTAGTTTTAGGCGATACAAATAGCTGTTTATGTGCAATTCCTGCGAAGAAAAGACAAATACCAATTTTTCATATGGAAGCAGGCAATAGGTGTTTTGATCAAAGGGTTCCTGAAGAAACAAATAGAAAAATTGTAGATCATATTTCAGATATAAATTTAACATACAGTGATATTGCACGTGAACATTTATTAAGAGAGGGAATTGAACCTGATCGTGTAATTAAAACTGGTTCCCCAATGTTTGAAGTTCTAAATAAATACAAGAATAAAATTAATAATTCTAAAATTTTAAAAAATTTGAAATTAGAAAAAGAAAAGTATTTTTTAATTTCTGCACATAGAGAGGAAAATATTGAATCCTCAAATTTCTTCAGTTTGGTGGATAGTCTTAATGTTATTGCTGAAACTTATGGTTTACCAATTATTATTTCAACCCATCCTAGAACAAAAATTAAAATTGAAAAATCTAAAATAAAATTTAACAAATTAATTAAAATGATCAAACCCATAGGTTTTATTGATTATAATAATTTGCAGCAGAATTCAAAAGCTGTTCTCTCCGACAGCGGAACAATTTCTGAAGAATCCTCAATCTTAAATTTTCCTGCGTTGAATATTAGAGATGCTCATGAAAGACCAGAGGCAATGGAGGAGGCATCTGTTATGATGGTTGGTCTTTCAAAAGAAAGAATAATGCAAGCCTTAAAAATTATTTTTAAACAAAAAAGGGGTAAAGATCGTTCACTACTATTAGTAGATGACTATTCAAAACCTAATGTTAGTAATAAGGTATTAAGAATTATAATATCATATAGAGATTATGTCAAAAAAAAAGTATGGAATAAATACTAAAAAAATTTTATTTTTTTCACTTTTCAAAATTGAATCTTTAAAAGATCAAGGAATATACCCAGATTTGTTAGGAGAGTTCAGTAAAAAAGGTTACGAGCTTTATATTCTTTCACCCTCAGAAAGAGGTCAAAAAATAAAAAAAAAGTTTTCAAAAGTTGATAATGTTACAATAATACAAGTTAAGAGTCTAAAAACTCAAAAAACTAATAGATTTGAAAAATTAGCTTCATCTCTTCTTCTTGAATTTTTGTTCATATGGACATACTACAGGAAATTATCGAATATAAAATTTGATTTGGTGCTTTTTCCTACTCCTACAATTTTTGTCACTAATTTTTTAAAAATAATTAGACTAAATAAAACAGGTGTAAAATACTTGTTAATTAAGGATATATTTCCACAGAATGCAATTGATTTAAATTTTATAAAACAAAAGTCAATACTTTCTAATTTTTTTGAAAATAAAGAAAAAAAACTCTACTCCAGTGTTGATTATATTGGATGTATGTCAAATGCAAATCTTAAATATTTAAAGGATAAGAAATCTGTAGACACCCACAAGCTTGAAGTAAATCCTAACTCAATTGATATAAGCAAATATCCATTATTAAAGTGTAATGAATTTAGAAAAGCTCAAAAAATTTCATTGCATGATTTAGTTTTTGTTTATGGTGGAAATTTAGGCAAACCCCAAGGCATTAATAAGATTTTAAATTTTATGAAATATATTGAATCAAAAAAATCAATTCATTTTATTATTTGTGGCCAAGGAACTGAATCAGATTTAATTAAGAAGTTTATAAAAAAACATAAAATCATTAAAACTCGATTATTTACTAATCTAAGTAAACAAGAATACTTACAAATCGTTAAAGAATCTAATATTGGTTTGGTATTTCTTCATAATTCATTTTCTATACCTAATTACCCATCTAGAATACTTGATTATATGTATTACAAATTACCAGTATTGTCATGGACTGACAAGGCATCTGATGTTGGAGATATTTTCAAATTTAACAATGCAGGTTTTTCCTTTAAATCAGAAAATAGCTTTGGAGAGATAAAATCATTAATTGATAAAATAGATTTTAATCAAATTAAAATTATGGGAGAAAACTCACATAAAATATTAATAGATAATTTTCAATCTAAACATTCGTTTAGTTTGATAGAAAAAAAAATTAATTGATGATTTGTTTAATTTTTTCTGACGTTCATGGTAATCTTCCTGCTCTTGAAAGTGTTTTAAAGAAAGAAAAACATATTGATTTGTATATTAATTTAGGAGATGTTGTTAATTATGGTCCATGGAGTAATGAATGTGTGGAACTAGTAGATAGTTTAAACTGTATAAATATTCTTGGGAATCATGAACAATATTTTATTGATGGAGTGTGTAATGTTAATAACAATATAGTCAAGGCTTTTTTTGATAAAAACTATGAACAATTTAATTTTGATTCAATAATTCATAAATACAATAAAGAAATTATTTTTAATAATTATCTTTTAACTCATAATCTCGTTGGAAAAGAATATGTTTTTCATGACACCCAAGTTCAAATCAAACAAAATACCATGATTGGTCATTCTCATCAACAGTATATAAGATCAATAGATAATTATAGTTTAATTAACCCTGGAAGTGTTGGGCAAAACAGAACTAATATTGAATTTTCTAATTATTTAATATGGGACACCTATAAGGATAAATTCTATAAAAAGAGATTAAAAGTAAATATTGATTTAATGGTAAAAGAATTTAAAATTAGAAAATACCCTGACTATTGTATCAATTACTATCTTAATAAAATAAAATGAGATATAATATAGCAGTTACAGGTACTGGAAGTTTAATAGGTCAAGCTATTATTAAGTGTATTATAAAATCAACTAGCAAAAATGTTTATAAAATAATTGGTTTTGATTACTTCAAAGAAACCGTCGGCTCATTTTTATGTGATAAGAATATTATTTTAAGTGATATATATATTAATCCAGAATTAGAAAAAAAATGGCTTGATGAAATAGTTTTTCATTTAAATGATAATTCTATTGATATATTATTTGTAGGTATCGACTTTGAACTCAAATATTTTTCAAAACATAAAAAATATTTTGAGGATAAAGCAAAATGTAAAATTGTAGTAAGTCCAGAAAAAGTTATAAATATTGGAAATGATAAGTACCTCACATATAAATTTTTAAAAGATAATAATCTTTATTACCCCAAAACATTTTTACCACATGAAGTTGATTTAAAAAATATTGATTATCCAGTAATAATTAAACCGCGTGTTGGTGCAAGAAGTAGAGGAGTATATAAAGTTAATAATTTAGAAGAGCTAAATAACAAAATAATTAAAATTAAAAATCCAATTATTCAAGAATACATAGGTGATAATAAAAGTGAGTATACCTGTGGTGTAATTTGCTTTGATGGTGAGTTAAAGAAGGTTATTGTTTTAAAAAGATCTCTTAAAGATGGGAACACTTACATATCTGAACACAAAAAAAATGCAGAAAAAATTATATATGATTATATAAAAAAAATTACAAATAAGTTAAAGCCCTATGGATCATGTAACTTACAATTAAGAATGGATAAGAATGGTATTCCAAAATTATTTGAAATTAATCCAAGACATTCTGGCACCACCTATATCAGATCTCTTTTTGGTTATAATGAGGTAATATATATAATTAACTATCTAATACATGGAAAAGAATGTAAATTCTCTTTAGTGGATGGAAAAGCATTAAGATATTTTGAAGAAAAACTCATAAAATGAAAATTCTTATTACAGGTGTTAGCGGATTTATAGGTAGTTCAATAGCCATTGAATTAAGTAAAAAATTTGATGTGTATGGAATTTCTAATCAAAAATCAACCAATAAAAATGAGTCTTATTTAGATTTATTAGATTTAGATAGCTGTTGTAAATATTTTGATAAAAATAATTTTGATATAATTATACACTTAGCTTCAATTATGGCTAGTAAAAAAACAACTAATGATTTTTCATTAATTGATAATAACCTTTTAATGACAAAAAACTTAATCCATTCATTAAGAAACAAAAAAAAGGGATATTTAATTAATTTTTCTAGCTCAGCAGTTTATCCCAATATCACTGGTAAATTTCACGAAGAAAGTAAAATTGATAGCTCTAAAAATTCCGATTGTCTTTATGGTTTGTCAAAATTTAATAATGAGATATTATTTAATTATTTTTTAAAAAATCATAAAATTCTCAACTTAAGACTTGGATATGTTTATGGTGAAAATATGAATCAATCTAGAATTCATAAAGTGTTTGAAAATGAAATAAAGAAAAAAAATAAGATTACTATATGGGGAAATGGTGACAGGATGTTTCCTCAGCTAAGTATTGAATATTTAAGTAAAATATTGATTGAGATAATTGATAATCAACTGGAAGGAACTTATAATTTAGCAGAAGAAAATATTTCATTAATGAATTTAGCAAAAAAGTACATTAAGTTATATGGAAATAAAAAGAGTCAAATTTTATTTAATAATCAGTATAATAATAATAGTAAATTTGAAATGGATTCAGATAAATTAAATATTAAATTAAATAAAAAATGATACCTCTTTCAGTCCCAAATATTATTGGAAATGAATGGGAATATGTTAAAGATTGTTTAGATACTGGTTGGATTTCATCTGCTGGTGAATATGTTAATAAATTTGAACTTGCTATAAAAGATTATACAGGATCTAAATATGCAATAGCATGTATGAATGGTACTGCAGGTCTTCACATCTCGTTAAATCTAGCAAACATTGGTTCTGATGATATTGTTATAGCACCTAATTTAACATTTGTAGCTACCCTTAATTCAATTTCTTATACGGGTGCACAAATAATCTTAATAGATGCATTTAATGATTCATGGCAAATTGATGTTAATTTAATTCAAAAATGGTTAGAAAAAAATACTGAAACTAAAATTATTAATGGTAAACCAACAACATTTCAAAAATCTTCTGGTAAAAAAATTGGTGCGATTGTTCCAGTTTATGTTTTAGGTGGATTTGTAGAAATTGATAAACTTTTAAAAATCAGTTACAAATATGGTATTCCATTAATTGAGGACAGTACAGAAGCATTAGGAAGTTTTAAAAATAAAAAACATGCAGGTACTTTTGGATTAACAGGTGTTATAAGCTTTAATGGAAACAAAATTATCTCAACTGGTGGCGGAGGAATGATTTTGACTGATAATGAAAAAATTGCTATTAAAGCAAAACATATAACCACGACAGCAAAAAAAGATCCATTACATTATTTTCATGATGAAATAGGATATAATTATAGACTCGTTAATATTCTTGCAGCTATTGGATTAGGACAAATAGAAAAATTCAGCACTATTTTAAAAAGAAAAAAAGAAATTGATTTTATTTATAGAAGTGAATTAAGTGGAATAGCAGATATTAAGTTTCAAAAAAATTCCGCAAGTTCAAATCCAAATTGTTGGTTATTTACTTTTAGGACAAAAAAAATGTCAAAATTATTAAACTATTTAAATTCTAAAGGAATCCAAAGCAGGCCTCTTTGGACTCCAATGAATAGACTACCCATGTATAGTAAATTGAATTATATTTCTGAAAATGATTATTCAAATCAACTATATGAAGAATGTATAAGTATTCCATCATCCTCAAATCTTAAACAATCTGATCAGGAAATAGTAGTTTCAGCAATTAAAAATTTTTATAATAAATGATTTTACCTAATATTCAAGATTTTATTCAAAGTAATATAACCAATCGAAAGGAAAGTTTTTTTAAAAAGGACTTGGAGAACAACAAAAAAAAATTACATAAAGAGATAAATGGAAAATCTGTTTTAGTAATTGGTGGGGCTGGAACTATTGGTTCATCATTTATAAAAGCAGCTTTATTATATAACCCATCAGAACTAGTGGTTGTAGACACAAATGAAAATGGATTAACAGAGCTAACTAGAACACTGCGAAGTAATATTAATATTAAAATACCAAATGTTTATTTAACATATCCAATGTCCTTTAATTCAATTATATTTTATAAAATGTTTAAATCCCATGGAAAATTTGATATTGTTGCAAATTTTGCAGCTCATAAACATGTAAGAAGTGAAAAAGATCAATTTTCAATTGAAGCAATGATAAAAAACAATGTTATTGACGCTAAAAAGTTTTTAGATTTTTTAAAATCATTTAAACCTGAACATTTTTTTTGTGTATCGACAGACAAAGCTGCTAATCCCGTAAATGTTATGGGTGGTTCAAAAAAATTAATGGAACACGTTATAATGTCATATTCAAACAAATTAAAAATTACTACTGCTAGATTTGCAAATGTCGCTTTTTCAAATGGATCATTATTGTATGGTTTTTTGGAAAGGCTTTTACAAAGACAACCTATATCATGCCCATCTGATGTAAAAAGATTTTTCGTATCTCCGGAAGAAAGTGGAGAAATATGTTTGTTAACTTGTATTCTCGGAAAAAGTGGGGATATTTACTTTCCCAAATTAGATGCAAATCAGCTAGTTAGCTTTAAAAAAATCACAATAGATTTTTTTAAGTATTTAAAAAGAGATATTAAATTATTTGATAGTGAGGATGAAGCCAAGAAAGCTAGCTTATCCATTTCTGATATATCACCCTACCCAGTATATTTCTTTAAATCTGACACAAGTGGAGAAAAATTATATGAAGAGTTTTACTCTAATGAGGATGTGGTGGAACTAGATAAATATGAATCAATAGGTATTATTACTAATTCTGCTAAACCAACTAATAGCGAAATTGATTCAATTATTAATGAAATAAAATTGATTTTTAATAATGAGATTTATATAAAAAGTGATATAATTAAAGCTCTGAATAAATTAATACCTGACTTCCAGCATATTGAAAAGGGTAAAAATCTTGATGAAAGAATGTAATTATGTATTTAATTATAAAAAGATTTTTTGATCTAGTATTAGCTTTTGTTGCAATATTGTGTTTGTTACCTATCTTACTGCCAATAATTTTAGTATTACTTGTCACAGGTGAGGGATACGTTTTTTATAAGCAAAAAAGGGTTGGTATTAATAAAAAAATATTTTTCATATATAAATTTGCAACAATGCTGAAGGATAGCCCTAATCTTTCAGGTGGCATTATCACAACAAAAAATGATCCTAGAATAACTCCTTTTGGAGGATTCTTGAGAAAGACTAAAATAAATGAATTACCACAATTATTAAACATATTATTTGGTCAAATGTCAGTAGTTGGACCTAGACCTGTTATGCAAAAAAGTTTTGATGCATACCCAGAAGATGTTAAAAGTTCAATATATAATATTAAACCAGGCTTAACTGGTATTGGATCAATTATTTTTAGAGATGAAGAAGTTCTTCTAAATGATGTTAAAATTCAAGGTGATGATACATGGGAATTTTATAAGAAAAAGATTTATCCCTTTAAAGGCAAAATAGAATTATGGTATCAAAAACGAATGGGATTTCTATTAGATTTCAAACTTATAATTTTAACTGCTTGGGTTATTTTATTTCCAAAAAGTAAAATCTATGAAAAATTATTTAAAGACTTACCGAAGAGAAATTTTTAGTTAAATTTTTTAACTACGTAGGTAACTATTCCCCAAATAATAAGTTCATTTTCTTCATTTATTTCTATCTTTTTATAATATTTATTTTCGGGTTTTAAGTATAGTTTTTCTCCAATTTTATTAATTCTCTTTACTGTAAAATCACCATCTAAATAACATACTGCAATTTTATTATTTTTTGGCTCAATACTTCTGTCAATAACCAATAAATCGCCATCTGATATTCCTGCATCTTCCATGGAATTTCCACTTACTCTTGCATAAAAAGTTGCTTCTTCATTGCTTATTAGCTCTTTATCTAGGCTTATTCTAATTTCTTTAAAATCATCAGCTGGAGATGGAAATCCAGCTGAAATTCCTTGTTCAACCAACCATTGACCTAATGAGTCACCTTTTTTTGGTTTTAAAAATTTGAGGTTATTTTTTTTCATTTTACCTTGATAATTTCATCTACTTTACAAGTGTAATTAGGACTTAATTTTTCTTGTTTCATTTTCCACCTTTTCCTTAAATCTTGAGAGGCAAGTTTAATTTTACTTTGACCTTCTTTTTTCTGAATAAAATCTATAGTTTTCATTAAATATTTATGTTTTGGATCTTCATTATCAAATAAATTAAGCTGATGGTTGTTTGATGAATCCAATCCCATTACTATAGCTCCTGCTTTTTTATAATTAATTCCTTGCTTAAATATTTTTTTAAGGCCTTCAATAGCATATTTACTTATTATCATATTTGAATTTGTAGAGAAAGGAATTGTCATTAATATTCCATTTCTGTATTGTGTTTTATTTTTTTGAAACTTATTGCTTCTCACAAATACATATATAGAATTACAATTACTTTTTTGAGCTCTTAGTTTTTCAGCGCAGCATATAGCAAAAGTTGAGATTCTCTCTTTAATTTTTTCATAATCAGTAATTGTTCCTTCAAAACTTCTAGTTGTAGCAATTGCCTTTTTTGGAGACCTAATTTCTTCTAAGTTTAGTACAGATTTTCCTTCTAGTTCTTTTTTTAATCTTACGCCCACTACACTCATATTTTTTCTTACCCAGCCGTCTTCAAGATTTATAAAATCATATGTAGTATTTATTTTAATATTTTTTAATTTTTCTGCATACCTAAAACCTATCCCCCAAACGTCACCAATATTTAACCATTTTAAAGCTTTAATTCTCTTTTCCTCTGAGTTTATCAAATAAATCCCTTTTGTTCGATTTGGAAATTTCTTAGCAATTCGATTGGCAACTTTTGCAAGTGCTTTTGTTGGGGCAATTCCTATACTGATTGGTATTCCTGTCCATTTAAGTGTCATGTCTTTTATTTCTTGACAATAAGATTCTAAATTATAGTTTTCAAAACCTTCAAATTTTAGAAAGGCTTCATCAATGCTATATATTTCAATATTTGGGGTAAATTTTGAAAGTATACTCATTACTCTACTGCTCATATCGCCATACAATGGGAAATTTGAAGAAAAAACCTGAACATTATTTTCTCGAAATATTTTTTCATATTTAAACGCAGGTGCTCCCATTGGTATGCCAAGAGCTTTTGCTTCATTACTTCTTGATATTGCACAACCATCGTTGTTTGATAAAACTACAACAGGTTTATTATTAAGTTTCGGATTAAAAACTCTTTCACAAGACACGTAAAAATTATTACAATCGATTAGGGCAAACATTCATTTAAAAATACACTGAAATAACAGCTAATTCAAGATATTTTTGTTAAAATTTGGATAACTTTGGAACATGGATTATTTACATGAAGTTGAGAATGAAATTAGTGATTTAGGTTTTGAAATTATTTCAAAAGATTTCGAAAGACCATGGGGAGGATTTTTGGTTATAAATGAAAATCAAGCACAAGAATTTGCAAATAAATTTTTTGATGGTATTGATATTGAATCTTTAAAAATAGGGGGAAAGCTAAGTCCAAAAATTCTTATAGTAAAACCAAATTCAAAACTTTCATGGCAGTATCACCACAGAAGAGAGGAAATTTGGAAGGTTTTTAAGGGAAACGTTGGTATTTCGAGGAGTCACGATAATAACCAAAATCCTATTGTAAAACTTGATGAAGGTGATCAGGTTAAGTTAGAAAAAGGAGAAAGGCACAGGCTTATAGGATTGGATAATTATGCAGTTTTAGCTGAGATTTGGCAGCACACAGATTCTAATAATCCGTCTGATGAGAATGATATAGTTAGATTAGATGATGATTATGGAAGATAATTTAAATTATTCTGTTTTAAATTCGAGATTAGTTGTAATTTTAAATAGATAAAGGATTTATGGATCCCTATTCATTTTTAAACACAGCCCATACAGCTTATTTTGCTGAGCTTTACGATCAATATTTAATTAATCCTGAATCTGTTGAACCAACATGGCGTGCTTTTTTTCAAGGATTTGAATTTGGAATTGATAAGGCATCAAAAAAGGAACAAGAAGTTCCTGAAAATATCTTAAAAGAATTTAAGGTTGTTAAGCTCATTAATGCTTACAGAACTAGAGGACATCTATTTACCAAAACGAATCCTGTTCGTGATAGAAGGAAATATTCACCAACTTTAGATTTAGAAAATTTCGAGCTTTCAAAAGATGATTTAGACTTAAGTTTTAGTGCTGGTGAAATAATTGGAATAGGTAACTCTACTTTGGCTGATATACTAATTCATTTAGAGAGAATTTATTGCGACTCAATAGGTATTGAATATATGTACATTAGAACACCTGAAAGAATTAAGTGGATTCAGAGTAAACTTAATGAAAATGACAACAGACCTAATTTTAATAAAAAACAAAAGAAACACATATTAAAAAAATTAGTTCAAGCCACTAATTTTGAACAATTTTTACAAAAAAAGTATGTCGGTCAAAAAAGATTTTCCCTTGAGGGTGGAGAGTCATTAATTCCTGCTCTTGATTCAATTTTTGAGAATGCTGCATCAATGGGAGTTAAAGAATTTGTGGTTGGTATGGCGCACAGGGGAAGACTTAATACATTGTCAAATATTTTTGGTAAACCAGCAAAAGAAATTTTTAATGAGTTTGATGGAAAAGACTATGAAGAGCAAATTTTTGATGGAGATGTTAAATACCATCTTGGTTGGACATCAAAAAGAAAATCTGATGGAGGAGTAAATGTATACATGAATTTAGCACCAAATCCTTCGCATTTAGAATCAGTAGGTCCAGTTGTTCAAGGAATTTCTAGAGCTAAACAAGATAAGTATCACAAGGATAATGTAAAAAATGTATTACCCGTAATTATACATGGTGATGCTGCAATAGCTGCCCAAGGGGTTGTTTATGAAGTTGTGCAAATGGAAAGGTTAAAGGGATATCGAACTGCTGGTACAATTCATATAGTTGTTAATAACCAAATTGGATTTACCACAAATTATATTGATGGAAGATCATCAACCTATTGTACGGATGTTGGAAAAGCTAATCTTTGTCCAATTCTTCATGTTAATGCTGATGATGTTGAAGCTGTTGTTCACGCATCTAATTTTGCTTTAGAATATCGAATGAGATATGAAAGAGATATTTTTATTGACCTATTGGGTTATAGAAAGTATGGCCACAATGAAGGTGATGAGCCAAGGTTTACCCAGCCTAAGCTGTATAAATCAATTTCAACTCACCCCGGTGTTAAAGAAATATATTCGAATCAACTTGTAAATGAGAAAGTAATTGATAAAGATGAAATTAAGAATATTGAAAATGATTATAGTGAAGATTTAAATGAAGATTTATCAGATTCTAAAAAGGAAAAAAATGTTGTTATTACACCTTTTATGCAGCATGAGTGGAAAGGTTTATCAAGAGTTAAGAGAAAAGTAATGCTAAAAACTTTCTCAACCGATGTTAATAAGAACGTATTAGAAAAAGTTGCTAAAAATATTTTTAAGTTAGATAATCCTGATCTTTATTTAAAAAAAGTAGCGAGATTAATGAATGATAGACACAATATGTTTTTCAAAGAAGATAAAATTGATTGGGCCATTGCTGAATTACTTGCATATGGAACCTTATTGGATCAAAATTATAATGTTAGAATCTCTGGTCAAGACGTTGAGAGAGGAACATTTTCTCATCGACACGCAATATTAAAAACAGAGAAAACAGAAAAAGAGTTTATACCATTAAATAATATTTCGAAAGATCAAGGCTCATTTCAAATTTATAATTCATCTTTGTCAGAGTATGGAGTCATGGGCTTTGAATATGGTTATGCACTAGCTTATCCTAATACTTTAACAGTTTGGGAAGCTCAATTTGGAGATTTTAGTAATGGAGCTCAAATTATGATTGATCAATACCTTTCCTCAGCTGAGGATAAGTGGAAGCTTCAAAATGGACTAGTATTAATGCTTCCCCATGGATATGAAGGTCAGGGTGCTGAACATTCATCTGCAAGGTTGGAAAGATATTTACAATTATGCGCCAAGGATAATATGTATGTGGCTAATTGCACAACTCCAGCAAATTTGTTCCACATACTTAGAAGGCAATTGGTTACAAATTTTAGAAAGCCTCTAGTATTATTAACTCCCAAAAGTTTACTAAGGCATCCAAAAGTAATTTCAAAAACTAGTGATTTAATTAACGGAAAATTTTTACCTGTAATTGATGACAGAGATAAACAAAAAAATGTAAAATCTTTAGTCTTTTGTAGCGGTAAATTTTATTATGACCTGCTACATTATAAAAGACAGAACAAAATTTCAAATGTAGCGATTGTAAGAATAGAACAGTTGTTCCCTTTACCAAAGAAAGAGATTGAACGTATTATTGAAAGCTATTCATTTGATGAGATAGTATGGGCTCAAGAAGAGCCAAGAAATATGGGTGCTTGGGGACATTTATTAATGCATTTAGATAAAGCAAAAGAATTCAGGGTTGCTTCAAGAAGATTTTATGGAGCTCCAGCTTCTGGAAGTAAAGCTAGATTTGATAAAAGACACAATGAAGTCATTGAATATGTATTTGATAAATCAAAAAACAATTTTAAAAAATAATTTATTGTGATAAAGAAACCTTTCATCATCTTTAGTTTTATCTTTTTAATATTGAGTTGTGGAGCAGATGAGTCATCAACAAATGAAGTAGTCCTTCCCCAAAATCCAACAATTATTACAGACAAAACTTCAATTTCTTTTGATGATACCATGGTATCTAAATCCTCATCTGCATCATCTGTTTTAATTGAAAGTAAAAATGTGGATTCATCCTTAAATATTTCAAGTTCTGATGGATTTGAAATTTCTTTTAATAATCTTGATTTTAGTAATTCGTTGACCATTGAGGCAAATCAATCCAAAACAATTTATGTTCGTTTTAGTCCATCAAAAATTCAAAATTACAATGGTAATATCAATATACAGAATACTCAGGCAACTGATTTGAAAATTAATTTGTCAGGTGAAGGAATTCAGCTAAAGTACAACTATAAAACTTTCTCTAAAAAAAGATTGGCTTGGGGTTCAGGCTACAGTCAAGGTGCTTCACAAAACTTTGATTTGCACAATGACAACTCGAATATTGAAAGTATAAAAATGTATATCAGATTAGAGTGTCCATCTGGTGGTTGTGATCCTTGGGATAGATTCGCTAATATTTTAGTTAAAGATACAGACACGAATCAATGGTATGAAATGGCTCGTCATATAACGCCATATGGAGTTGGAAATTCAGTCTTGGATAGAGGTTTAGAAGTCGATGTTACCGACTTTAAATCAATGCTAACCGGAAACGTTGAACTTAGGACTTATGCTGAAACTTGGGTAGCTAGCGGTTGGGTTATTTCTTTAGAATTTGATTATCTGGCAGGTGAACCTGATTATAAATATTATCAAATCACACCTGTTATACAGTTTAATAGGAACTCGTTGTCAGGTGTTCCTTATGGTGGAGAAAATGGTAATACCCAGCTGGATGAAACTAAATTTGATTTAAAAAAATCTATCTCATTTGGAGCTAATATTAAAAGTGCTCATTTTAGAACAATTATCTCTGGATGGGGTCATGCAACACCAGCTGATAGTGATGGAAGAGCTTGTGCGGAATGGTGTTTTAGAACACATAAAATTAAAATTGATAATGCAAATAAGTTTAGTCATTACATGGGTCCTATTGGTTGTGGTTCTAACCCAATTAGTAACCAAGGTGGAAATTGGGCTCCAGACAGAGCTGGATGGTGTCCAGGTATGATTGTTCCTGTTAGATTAGATAAGTTTGATTCAGATTTGTCAAACAGTACAATAAATTTTGAATATTATTTTCAACCGTGGACTAATAATTTTGCAGGTACACCAGGTTATAATAATAAAAATGCCTACAATGCTATATCAACATTTATTGTATTAAAAAGTGATCAACAAATTGATGCAGCAACCATTTCAGACTAAAAGAATAAAAGTGTTAAATTTAAAATTAAAACACAGCTAATGATTATAGAAATGCCCGTCCCATCACCTGGAGAATCAATTTCAGAAGTAGAAATTGCACAATGGTTGGTTAAAGACGGTGATTATGTTGAAAAAGATCAAACTATAGCTGAAGTTGATTCTGATAAGGCAACCCTAGATTTGCCTGCACAGGAAAGCGGTACGATAACTCTAAAAGCTCAAGAGGGCGATACTGTGTTAGTTGGAGATATAGTTTGTTTAATAGATACAAGTGGAAAAAAAGTGTCAAAGAAAAATAATGATGTAAAACCTCCAGCTGACACTCAAAAAGAAAATCCAAAAGTTGTTGAAAATAAATCTGAAAAGAAGGAAAACACTTCGCATTTAGGCATTCCATCCCCTGCAGCTAGAAAAATATTGGAAGATAAAGGAGTTAATTACGAAAATGTTAAAGGAACCGGAAAAGGAGGCAGAATATCTAAAGAGGATGCTTTAAAAACATTACCAAGAGTTGATATTGATAGTATTTCAAAAGATAGAAAAGTTGATACATCAAAAATGTCATTGCTTAGGCGTAAACTTTCTCAAAGGCTTGTTGCTGTCAAAAATCAAACAGCTATGCTAACTACTTTTAATGAAGTTAACATGACACCCATTTTTGAAATTAGAAAAAAGTATAAAGAAACTTTCAAAGCAAAACATGAAGTTGGTTTAGGTTTTATGAGTTTTTTCACTAAAGCTGTTGTATCAGCTCTTAAGGAATTTCCTGATGTACACTCTATGATTGATGAGGATCAACAAATTAAATTTGATTTCTATGATATTAGTATTGCAGTCTCTGGACCAAAAGGATTGATGGTTCCTGTTGTTCGTGATGCTCAAGATTTAACATTTTCTGGAATTGAAAAAGAAATTAAGAGACTCGCAATTCGTGCTCGTGACGGATTAATTACAGTGGAGGATATGTCAGGTGGTACATTTACTATTTCTAATGGTGGAGTTTTTGGATCAATGCTTTCAACACCAATTTTAAACCCTCCACAATCTGCTATTTTGGGTATGCATAATATAATTGAAAGACCAATTGCTGTAAATGGCAAGGTTGAGATTCACCCTATGATGTTTGTTGCCTTGAGCTATGATCATAGAATAATTGATGGAAAAGAATCAGTCGGTTTCCTCTTGAAGGTAAAAGAATTATTAGAAAATCCAGTGGAAGGATTGATGAACAATAATATTAAAAAGTCTCTTGAACTTTAATCTTTTATGAATAGTTTATTGCTAGAGTAATCAATAATTGCCTTTCCTTTTTTTAACAAATCTGAACCGATTATTCCATTAACTCTTTCCGCACCTTGATCAACAAGAGTTTTATTTATAAATGACATATCAAATAACACAATCGATATGTTTTTTTTCATCCACTTACCAATCTTAATTTTATTACTTTTTGAAATCATAGTTTTTGAAATTTCGTCAGTAGCGCTTGATGCTTTTTCTGGACTTTCCTCTGGATATATCTTAAAAAGTTTATAATTTTCTAAATCTATACAAGTATTTGAAGCACCAGTATCTATTATGAAAACCCCTTTTAACCCATTAATTTCGGCCTTGATTTGAATATGATTTGTTTTTATTCGCTTAAATGTAACTGATGAGTAGGAGCTTTCTTGTAAAAACGTTTTTAATTTCAAAATATAATTTTCAACTAATGTAATAACTTTACCACAATGGAAATAATCGATACACATACACATTTGTATTTAGATCAATTTGATCATGATTTTGATGAGATGATTCAAAGGTCATTTGATTGTGGGGTAAAAAAGTTTGTATTTCCATCTATTAGCTCAAAATACAATGAAAAAATGCTTGGCAGATTAAAAAAATATCCAGATAATATTTTTATGATGGCTGGACTGCATCCAGTCTATGTGAAAGATGATTATGAGAATGAATTAAAAATTGTAAAAGAAAACCTTAAAAAATATAAATGCGTAGCTGTAGGAGAAATCGGTATAGATAAACATTGGGATTTATCTTTCCTGGAGCAACAAAAAATTGCTTTTCAAAGTCAAATTGATATGGCTTTAGAAAGGGATTTACCTGTAGTTATTCATTGTAGAGATGCTTTTGATGATATTTATGATATTCTTATTAAAAATAAGTCAGATAAACTTAAGGGTATTCTTCATTGTTTTACTGGTAGTTTGGATGATGCAAAAAAAATAATTGATCTAAACTTTAAAATTGGAATTGGAGGAGTTGTGACCTTTAAAAATGGTGGAATTGATAAATTTTTGGATCAAATAGATATTTCAAATATTGTTCTTGAAACAGACTCACCATACTTATCCCCAACTCCCCATCGTGGAAAGAGAAATGAAAGTTCATATATAACTTATGTTATAGATAAACTTTCTGAAATTTATGGTCTTTCTAACTCTGATATAATTTCCCAAACATCATTAAACGCAAATGATGTTTTTGATTTTAATAATTAAGATTATTTTTGCCGGAATTAGAGAGGTGGCCGAGTGGCTTAAGGCGCACGCTTGGAAAGCGTGTATATGTTAATAGCATATCGAGGGTTCGAATCCCTTCCTCTCTGCTAATTCACTCATATTTTATAATTCCTTCTTGATTAATTGTATAAATGAAGTCATCGATTTGATTTTTACATTTAATCAGAAAACCATCTTTTGTTTTTATAAATTCAGCACTTATATTATTGTTTTTCAAAGATTTGGAATTGAATTGTATTCTTTCACCAATCGCTTTATCATTTAAATATTTTAATTCTCTATACTTTATTTTTTCGAAAAGAGCATAACCATATTGTTCTGTTTTAATATCAATTTTTAAATCAAAATCTGTATTTATTTCATGTTTGTCGTTGAAGTAAATAAATCCCCAATTTTCGGGAATATGCATATTTATTTGACCCTGTCTAGTCCAAACCCAATTATACTCTCTTATTAATTTATTGTTTTCTTTTTTTCTTGAATATTTACCATTTGTTAAATCATGCTCCCATTGTACTCTAGAAAAATTTCCTCTCCAAAAATCTCCACTTTTAACTTTTTTATAATCAGACCCATTAATTTCAAGAATCTCATTTAATGGTATTGAAATTTCGGTTGACCAATAATTATCTTTATCACTTGAATCATTAATGGTGCCTGAAATGTAAACGTCAGATTTTAAATTATCTATATTCCATTTGGTATTGGCTTTTCCACCAAGCCTGTATGGTTTATTAAGAAGAAGATCCCAAACTGTTCCTAGCGCATTAATCTCAAGTTCTCCATAGTTGGTGTGAATAATGGATGGTTTTAAAAAAACTTCAAAATCATTATTTTTAAAAATGACGGCATCTCTCTTTGTTATATCTCCCCAAATATGTTCCTCATAAAGCCTTGCATAAATGTATAAGTTTTCATCATCCCACAGCATTTTCATGTAAGTCTTCTGTAAAGGTTTTTTATTATTGGCAATATCAATAAAATCAGCCGTTTTTGGTGCTTTTTTCCATTGTAGTTCATTATCCTTACCGTCAATATCTATTTCTGAGTCAATGTAATTGACACTATATTTTTTTGGAATTATTAAAGAATTAGCCAAGTCAACTTCAACATTTTCTATGTTATTACATCCTAAAAAAATTAGAAAAGAAAAGACAATAAAAAGTCTGCTTTTAAACATACTTTAATATATAAATTAAAATTTAAATGTATTCTGTAAATGAAAAATTCAATCCATTTTTATAATTCATTTGAGTTTTTAACTTTTTTGTATATATTTAGCATTCCTAAAACTATAATAATAGAACCATGAAAAAAATATTATCATTATCAGTAATTTGTTCATTTTTCCTTTTGATAGGACAAGTAAATTATGCTACAATTAATCAGGACCAAGATTCTGTTGAAGTAGCAGAAACGATGCAAGAAGAACAAACGGTGGCTGAGCAACCTCAAGCTGTAGGATTCACTCAAGAATTAAAAAATAGATTTATTGAGGGTGGCCCAGGATTTATGGGAATTGTTCTTGCCTGTTTAATTCTAGGTTTGGCAATTGCCATTGAAAGAATTATATATCTAAATTTTGCTACAACAAATACTGAAAAATTAACAAGTGATGTTGAAAGTGCTCTTAAGTCGGGAGGTGTTAATGCTGCTAAAGAAGTATGTAAAAATACACCTGGACCAGTAGCTTCTATATTTTACCAAGGCCTCGACAGAGCAGGTGAGGGAGTGGAAAGTGCTGAAAAAGCAGTAGTTGCTTATGGTGGTGTTCAAATGGGACAGCTTGAGAAGAATGTCTCTTGGATTTCTTTATTTATTGCCTTAGCTCCAATGTTAGGGTTCATGGGTACTGTAATTGGTATGATTCAAGCATTTGATAAGATTCAGGCTGCTGGAGATATGCAACCTTCGCTTGTTGCAGGTGGTATTAAAGTTGCACTTTTGACAACGGTATTTGGTCTTATTGTTGCGATTATCCTTCAAATATTTTATAACTATATAGTTTCTAAAATAGATAGTATTGTAAATGACATGGAAGATGCATCAATCACATTAATAGATATCTTAGTTTCACACAAGAAATAATATAAAGTATGAATTTTCAAAAAATCACAAACATCTCTGTTGTTTTATTGGCTGTTTTGGCTTTAATAGTTCTGGGAGTTATAATTGGGCAGGGAGATGAGTATATTGAAATGTCTGCAATGCAGGGTAATTTTGGTGCCGTATCCGTTATGATTAATTTGGCACTTTTTGTCCTATTGGTTACAGTTTTGATGACTTTAGTTTTTTCAATGAAAAATCTATTTTCAGAAAAATCTAAATTGAAAAAAGCGGGTATATCCATTGGATCATTTTTATTTGTTTTTATAGTTGCATTTGTTTTGTCATCAGGTATTGATACCCCAATGCAAGATGGTAAGATGCTTTCGGCTTTGCAGTCCAGATTTGTTGAAGCTGGTATAAGAACATTTTATTTATTAACATTAATCGCTGGAGGAATCATGGTATACTTTTCAGTAAGCAAATATTTTAAAAAATAATATGGGAAGAAGATCTGCCCCTGAGGTCAATGCTGGATCAATGGCTGATATAGCTTTTTTGCTATTGATTTTTTTCTTAGTTACTACAACAATAGAAACAGATTCAGGGATAAATAGAAAGCTTCCTCCAATGGAAGAAATAATTGATCCTCCAATTATTAAAGAAAGAAATATTTTTACGGTAGTTGTAAATAAAAATAATCAAATTCTGGTTGAGGAAAAATTGATGGAACTTAGAAACTTGAGAAGTGAAGCAGTTGCATTTTTAGATAACGGTGGTGGTTTAGCTGAAGAGGCATGTGATTATTGTCAAGGATCAAGGGATAGGAGTTCATCAGATAACCCAGATAAAGCCATCATTTCTTTAAAAAATGATAGAGAGACTGACTACAAGGTCTATATTTCTGTTCAAAATGAACTTGTTGCAGCTTACAATGAATTAAGAAATCGAGAGTTTATAAGATTATATCCTCAAGAAAATATGGATTATGTTCAGGCTGATAGAAAGTATACTGACCCAAGAACAGATAAAAAAGTTAAAGAAAAGCTTAGGGAAAAATTAAGTGTTATTAAACTTATGTATCCTATGAAATTATCAGAAGCAGAACCAAATAAAACTAGTTAGTATGTCCAAGTTTAAGAAAAAAGGTAGCGGAGAATTACCAAAAATATCAACAGCATCACTTCCCGATATTGTTTTTATGCTTTTATTCTTTTTCATGGTTGCAACAGTCTTAAGAGATAATACCTTAATGATTCAGAATACTTTACCTGCTGCTGATCAAATTCAAAAACTTGATAAAAAAGACCGTGTGATATACATATATGCAGGCAAACCAAGTGCCAGATATCAGGATAAGTATGGTAATCAACCAAGAATCCAGTTGAATGATAAATTTGCCACTGTGTCGGATGTTGGAGCTTACGTTCTTGCAGAAAGAGCCTCAAAAAGAGAGGAACTTCAAAATGTTTTAACAACTGCTTTGAAGGTTGATGGTGAAACAAAAATGGGACTAATATCTGATATTAAGCAAGAGCTTAGAAAAGTGAATGCTCTAAAAATCAATTACACAACCAGAATTGGGGATTACACCCAAAATAACTAATCATTTACCTTTTTCTATCTTAGTAACAAATAATTCTTGTGCATAGGATATTAATATTGATATTTTTATTTTTTTATTCTTTTGGTTTTTCTCAAGAAGATTTCAAAAAATATAGGGAAGATCAGATATATTTTAGTCTTTATTACAACTCTTTAGGCAGTGAATTAGATAATTTTAAAGAAAATAAGTTTTCTAGTAGTTTTAATATCGGATTTTTTAGAGATATCCCTATTTCCAAATCTGGAAAGTTCGCTTTAGGTCTAGGCGTTGGATTCGGTACAAACTCATTAAATAACAACATGAAATTATCTTCTAATAATCAAAGTTTATATGAATTATTGAGTAACAGAGATGCTCCAACAAAAAATACATTTACTTTCAGTGAAATTCAATTTCCGTTAGAAATTAGATGGAGAAACTCCTCACCCTCAAATTATAAGTTTTGGAGAATATACGCTGGTTTAAAATATTCAAAAGTTATACAATCAGCGTTTAAACATGATTCATCTCAGGAAAAGTACAAATCAACTAACTTGCCTATCAATTTAGATCAATTAGGGTTTACACTTAATATTGGTTACAACACCTGGAATATTGGCTTGTATAAATCTTTAAGGCCATTTTTCAACAAAAATATTCAATCATTACCTCAGGAATTAGAACAATTCAAAGTAGGCCTTATTTTTTACATATTATAGAATATAACTTGGATTTTTTGTGAAATTATCCATTATAGAGGTGAAAAAATACTCATTTTATAAAAATCCCTTATATTTACCGATTATATAAACAACTTAAAAAAACTAAATTTTTTATCATGAAAAGAATTTTGTCTCTGATGGCTGTACTACTAAGTACTTTCATCTTCGCACAAACCAATGTTTCAGGTACTGTTGTCGATGAAGATAACAATCCAATACCTGGAGCAAATATTGTTTTTGATTCTACAACCGGAGCAGTTGCTAACTTCGATGGTGAGTTTTCATTAACAGTAAAACAAAATCCACCCTTCGAACTTCAAGTTTCAAGCATCGGTTTTGAGACTGCAACTGTTCAAGTTGGTCCAAATAATCTTGTTCTTTCAATCACTTTAGGTGAATCCGAGAATTTATTGGACGATGTTGTAATTTCAGCATCAAGGGTTCCACAGAGATTATTTGAATCACCTGTAACAATCGAAAAGTTTGATTATAAAGATATTGCTCAATCTACAGGAGCTGATTTTTATTCAAGTCTTGAAGGACTTAAAGGTGTTCAAATTAACAGTGGAGGATTATTATTACAAACTGTTAGTACCAGAGGTTTTTCAACAGTATATAACGAAGGATTTGTTCAGTTAGTTGATGGTATGGATAATGAAGCACCTGGTTTAAGCTTCTCTGCTGGAAACTTAGTTGGTATGAATCAATTAGATATATTTGGAGTTGAATTAATTCCTGGAGCTGCATCAGCACTATATGGTGCAAACGCATTTAAAGGTATTTTACTTATGACTAGTAAAAATCCTTTTGATTTTCAAGGTACTAGTGCATACTTTACCAATGGTGTAACATCTCAAGATGTTTCAGGGGATAATCACTATTATGATTTAGGTGTACGTTTTGCAAAAGCATTCTCTGATAAGTTGGCTGTAAAGGCAACTATTAGTTATGTAGAAGGTCTTGATTGGGGTGCCGATGATAGAAGTGATAGAAATAAACCACAAGGTACATTTGTACCAGGTACTTCCGATCCTGCTGATCCATCTACATTTCCAGATTATGTTGGTGTAAATGTCTATGGAAGCCAAGGAGTTAACCTTAATATGACTTCTACTTTCTTAGGCGCAGTAATACCAGGATTAGTTGGACTAGGTCAATTATCCGCAGGTCAAGGTGCTACAATTTCAGCAATTGTAGGTAATTTTGCACCTAATTATTTTGGATCTCAATTACTTCAAACGACTGGTTATGCTGAGTCTGATTTAACAGATGGTATAGCATCAAGTTTCAAGGTAGACGTTGCTGCTCACTACAGATTTAATGGTAATTCTGAATTGATTTTTAATACAAAAATTGGTACTGGTAATACTATTTTACACGCAACTAACAGAAATATGCTAAAGAACTTTATGTTACAGCAACACAAAATAGAGTATAAAACACGTAATTTAAACCTTAGAGCATACACGAGTATTGAAGATGCTGGGAACACTCATGATTTATCTGCTCTTGGTGGAAGAATTGCAAATGCACAACCTGGAGGAATTCAAGCTGGATGGGCAGGAGCATATCTTCAAAATTACTTCTTGAATTTATTTGGTCAAATTAATCCAAACCCTATAGCTGCTTTAAACTCAGTTCTTGGAGGTATTTTATTTGGTGGCGATACAAGTATGTTTGATAGATATGTAACTCCAAAAATGAACTACATGGCTCATGCTTTTGCTAGAGGAGAGGCTGACAAAAATATGTTGGTTCCTGGTTCCGATGCATTTAAGCAAGCTTATCTAACTCATACAACTACTCCAATCGCCAAAGGTGGTGCAGCAATTGAAGATAATTCAATGAGTAACAACTTTGAAGTAAACTATAATGCATCAGATCTAGTAAATGGGTTTGAACTTCAACTTGGAGCTCAAGCTCGCCAATATATTCTTAGGTCTGGAGGTTCTCTTTTCACGGACTATGATGACCCAATTAAGTTTAGTCAGTTAGGTGTTTACACTCAAGTTCAAAAAGACTTATTCGATGGTGTTGTGAAATTAACTGGTTCTATGAGATATGACAAGAGTCAATACTTTGATGGTCAGTTCACACCAAGAATCGGAGGATTAATTTTCTTATCTCCAACTCAGAACTTAAGATTCTCATATCAAACAGGTTTCCAAAATCCATCTTCTCAAGATCAATATATCGGTTTAGATGTTGGTCAAGCAGTTTTAATGGGATCATCACCTGATAGTATTGATAGATTTAGAATGACATTCACAGGATCAAACTTTAACCAATATACAATTACTGGTCCTATGGTTATGAGTAATTCTTTACTAGCAAATGAGTTTCTAGCTGGTAGTTTTGTACCTGGCAATCTTGATCCAGTAGAACCACAGCATGTTATGTCTAGAGAGTTTGGATATAGATTTAATGGTAAAAAAGTTTCACTTGATGTAAGTGCTTACTGGAGTGATTTTTCAAACTTTATTGCTTCTAAAAATGTAATAGTTCCAATGTATGGAAGTTTAGCTAATGGATCTGCACTTGCAGCATTAGCAGCTGGAGACTTTAAAATTTTTAGCGTTGATAACAACACAAATGAAAAGGTATCTACAATGGGAGTTACAGTTGGACTTGATACTAAGATCATAGATAAGTTTGATTTTGGCGCTTCATTCAGCTACAATGAAATGGACAGATCTAATATTGATCCAAATTTTGAAACAGGATTTAACACTCCAAAAGTTAGAACAAAGTTTAGCTTAGGCTCAACTGAATTAGCTGATAACTTTGCATTTAATGTTTCAGCAAGATATCATAATGCATTCCTATGGGAGTCATCATTCTTAAATGGTGTTATTCCTGCAATGTGGACATTTGATGCTGCTATGAACTTTGATGTTCCTGAGATTAATAGTAAGGTAAAAGTTGGTGCTGTAAACTTTACAGGAAAAGATTACATGATGATGCCAGGATCTGGTATGATTGGTAGTCAGTACTATGTTACATTTACTTTAAACCCGTAATACATATCAACAGATATTGTTAATAAAGGCGCTTTTTTAGCGCCTTTTTTTTGCTTGATTTTAAAAAAAAATATCTCAGTTTAAACTATATTTGCACATCTAACATTACATAAATTATTAAAGTCGCAATTATGTCACAAAAAGTTGGTAAAGTTTCTCAAATTATTGGTCCTGTAGTTGATGTTTCTTTTGATACAGCTAACACAGAATTACCCAAGATTTATGATTCATTGGAAATTAAAAAAGATGATGGTTCAGTGCTAGTTTTAGAGGTTCAATCACACGTAGGTGAGGATATGGTTCGAACTATATCAATGGACTCTACTGATGGTTTACAAAGAGGTGCAGAAGTTGTATCCACTGGCAATCCCATTCAAATGCCAATTGGTAAAGATATCTATGGTCGTTTATTCAACGTTATAGGAGATGCAATTGATGGTATGGAGGACTTACCTAAAAGCGGTAAAAGTGGCTTACCTATTCATAGGGAAGCCCCACCATTTGAACAACTTTCTACATCAACAGAAGTTTTATTTACTGGAATTAAAGTTATTGACTTGATAGAGCCGTATGCTAAAGGTGGAAAAATTGGTCTTTTTGGAGGTGCTGGTGTTGGTAAAACTGTCCTGATTCAGGAGCTTATCAATAATATAGCAAAAGGACATGGTGGATTATCTGTTTTTGCTGGTGTGGGTGAAAGAACGAGAGAAGGAAATGATTTACTTCGTGAAATGTTAGAATCGGGAATTATCGACTATGGTAAAGAATTTATGGAATCTATGGAAAATGGTGGATGGGATCTAAGTAAGGTTGATAAAAAAGCATTAGAGAACTCAAAGGCAACATTTGTTTTTGGCCAAATGAATGAACCTCCAGGAGCTAGAGCTAGAGTAGCTCTTTCTGGATTGACAGTAGCAGAGTATTTTAGAGATGGAAGTGGTGATGGACAAGGAAAGGATGTATTATTCTTTGTTGATAATATTTTCAGATTTACTCAAGCAGGTTCAGAGGTTTCAGCTCTATTAGGTAGGATGCCCTCTGCTGTTGGGTATCAACCAACATTAGCTACTGAAATGGGTGCAATGCAGGAAAGAATTACATCTACAAAAAAAGGATCAATAACCTCAGTACAAGCAGTGTACGTTCCAGCAGATGACTTAACAGATCCAGCACCAGCTACTACTTTTTCTCACTTAGACGCAACCACAGTATTATCAAGAAAAATTGCGGAATTAGGTATTTATCCAGCTGTAGATCCTCTTGATTCTACATCTAGAATTTTGACACCTGAAATTCTTGGTGATGATCATTACAATTGTGCTCAAAGAGTGAAAGAAATGCTTCAAAAATATAAAGAACTTCAAGATATAATTGCGATTCTAGGTATGGAAGAGCTTTCTGAAGAAGATAAATTAGTTGTTTCTAGAGCAAGAAGAGTGCAAAGATTTTTATCACAGCCATTTCACGTTGCTGAACAATTTACAGGAATTCCTGGTGTATTGGTTGATATTAAAGACACAATTAAAGGTTTCAACATGATTATGGATGGAGAGCTTGACCATCTACCAGAAGCGGCATTTAATCTAAAAGGAACTATAGAGGAGGCAATTGAAGCTGGTGAAAAAATGATTGCTGAGGCTAAGTAATATTATATGTTTTTAGAAATAGTTAGCCCTGAAAAAACTTTATTTACTGGAGATGTTACATCTGTGCATGTTCCAGGAACTGAAGGGTCATTTCAAATATTAAATAATCATGCCCCAATTGTTTCAACACTCAAAAAAGGTTCAATAAGATTAAAAGGCAACTTTGACTCTAAATCAGAAAATCTTGATATTCATAATAATGGTGAAGCTTCATTAGATATTCAATCAGGTGTGATTGAAATGAAAAAAAATAAACTCATTATATTAGTTGACTAATTAAAAATACTTTTTTGAAGTATAGCTGGTTTTTATTACTGTTTTTTTCCTTCTCACTTTTTTCTCAAAAAAATCAAATTTTAGATGAGGTTGTTGTTACAGAAACTAAAATTAACATGCCTTTTTCGAAAAAGTATAGATCGATTGAAATTATAAGTGAATCGGAAATTAAAGAGAGTGGAGCTCAAAACATTATAGATTTATTACAACAATATACCGGATTAGACATAAGACGAAGAGGTGCAGGTGGTGTCCAGGCTGACTTGTATATTAGAGGAGGTGGTTTTGATCAGACTCTTCTTTTGGTTGATGGAATGAAGATGGATGATTCTCAAACTGGGCATCATACACTTAACATGTTGCTCCCAGTTGAGTTGATTAAAAGAATAGAAATTATAAAAGGACCTGCAGCAAGAATTTTTGGACAAAATGCTTTTAATGGAGCTATAAATATTATTACTAAATCAGCCAGAAAAACATTAAATAGCCAGTTAAATATATCATTAACTAATATTTCAGGTGGTTCTTTTGATAATTTGAGTTCATCAGTGACTGCTAGTTTATCAAATAATGAGTACTCTGCATTGATTAATTATGCTCAGGATAAGTCAGATGGCTACAGATATAATACAGATTATAAAACAGATAATTTATTTATTAAATCAAACTTATCGAGAAGCAATCCATATACTACAATAATTGCAAGTCTGTCAAACAGAAAATTTGGAGCAAATGGTTTTTACGCATCACCTGATGCAATTGATCAGTATGAAGAAACACAAACCAGTTTGGTTGGATTTTACTCAACATATAGAAAAGGTAATTTAGTTATTAAACCTAAATTATATTGGAGAAGGAATCAAGATGAATATATATATATTAGAAATAATCCATCTATTTATAGAAATCTTCACAAAACCAATAAAATAGCATTACAAACAGATTTTAATTATTATTCAAAATTGGGAAAAACTAGTTTTGGAATAGATCTTTCTAATATATCTATTACAAGTAATAATTTAGGTGATCATAGGAGGTT
This sequence comes from uncultured Bacteroidota bacterium, assembly GCA_902595555.1. GTDB lineage: Bacteria > Bacteroidota > Bacteroidia > Flavobacteriales > Flavobacteriaceae > Eutrophosalina. The sequence goes on from CACJQM010000003.1 coordinate 133,807, forward strand.
TACAACTAGCGTATATATTGACCATACAATTAGATTATTAAAAGAAAAATTGATATTATCACCAGGATTGTCTATAACTTATTTTTCAGATCTTTCATTTCACTCATTCCCAGGTTTTGATATTGGTTTTGATTTTAGTGAGAGTTTTAGTGTTTATGGAAATTTTGGCAAAACTTATAGAATACCTACTTATACGGATCTATATTATAAAGATCGAACAACAATCGGAAATTCTGAACTTGAACCTGAAAACGCTAATAACTCGGAGTTTGGTTTCAAGTTTAATTCAGATAAAATAGTTTTCAAAACAGCTATTTTCAACAGAAAATCAAAAAATATCATTGATTATGTGAAACAAAATGAAGATGATTTATGGCAGGCAACAAATATTGGGTTACTTAAAACAAATGGGATTGAATCTGACATCTTAATAAAGCTCAGTAGAAATATCAATTTTAAATTTGGGTATGCCAATATTAATGATGATAATTATGTTAGTAATATAAAATTTTCTAGATATTCACTAAATTCTTTAAAACATAATTTCATTTCAAGGGTATCCTTAAAGTATTCCAAAAAACTCACTCATAATATTATTTTTAGATATTCTGAGCGATCAGATCTTACTAATTACAGAATAGTAGATACAAATATTTCTTATAAACCTTTTTCTAACAGTGCGGAATTTTATCTTAATCTTAATAATATTTTTGATCAGTATTATTGGGAGACTAATCTTGTTCCTATGCCTGGAAAAAACTTCATTATAGGCTATAGATCATCATTTTGATATACAAGCTCACCATCAATAAAAGTTTTTAAGACTTTTGTATGTGGAATTTTTTCAGGATCAATCTCCATAATATTTTGATTTATAATTATAAAATCTGCGGACTTGCCTTTTTCAATACTTCCTTTTTCTTTTTCTTCAAAATTAAAATATGCTCCCCATATGGTCATACCTTTAAGTGTTTCTTCTCTTGTTAAAGCATTTTCGATTTGAAAACCATTTTCTGGATAACCATTCAAATCTTTTCTTTCAATAGAACTATAAAATGTATGAAATGGATTCACTTTTTCAACTGGAAAATCTGTTCCTAGAGCGATTTTTTTTGAAGATGAAAGTAAATCTTTAAAAGCATAAGCACCTTCAATTCTTTTGCCTAACCTGTCATATGCCCAATACATATCACTAGTAGCATGTGTAGGTTGAACGGATGGTAAAATCTTATCATTATATAGATCAAATTCTTTAAGATCAACAACTTGAGAATGTTCAATTCTCCATCTAGGGTCTTTAATATTGTTTAAGACTTTCTGATACTCTTTTAATAACACGGAAACAGTTGAATCGCCAATAGCATGTGTATTCATTTGAAAGCCCATACCAGCAATTTCATTAGCATAATATTTTAGATCTTTTATATCTGTTCTTAAAAATCCATAATTATGAGGATCATCACAATATGGATTTTTTAAAGCAGCTCCTCTTGATCCAAGTGCACCATCACCATATACTTTAAAAGATCTAACATTTAATTTAGAGGTTTTTATTTTTCCAGATTTTTTAAATTTTTCAATATTATTTTTTGAAACACTAACCATTGCATATATTTTAATCTTCAATTCATTTAATTTATGAAGACTATCAATAATGCTTATTATTCCAGTATTTAATCCCGCGTCATCAACTGTTGTCAAACCATAACTAAAAGAAATTTCTTCAGCTTTTTTTAAGGCTTTTACTTTTTCACTAATTGTTTTTTCTGGTAATACTTGATCTATCATTGACATAGGCCCATCAATTAGAACTCCAGTTGGTTTATTGTTTTTTAATAATACAAGACCGCCTCTAACTAGTGTTTTTTCATCAATTCCAGCAAGTTCTAATGCATTGTCATTTACTATATATGCATGACCATCAATTCGCTCCAAAACAACTAATTTGTCCTTAAAATTTTTATTCAGTTCAGTGTTTATCGGAAACTTTTTAATATCCCAATCATTTTGATCCCAACCTCTTCCCAATATTACATTTGAATCATTTTTTAAATCATATTTTTTTAGCCTATCTATAATTTCCTCAAACGAATTTGTACCCCTTAAATCAACAACTTGCTGATCAAGACCTAAGTTATAAAAATGACAGTGAGAATCAATTAAACCAGGCAGGATAGTCCTATCTTCTACATCAATAATTTTGTCTGTATTATATTTAGAATCTAAGTTATTGTTACTTACTTCAATTATTTTACCATTATTTACAACTAAAGATTTTGCAACAAAATTATTCTCACTAGCAGTATATATTTTAGCATTGATAACAACTAGATCAGCATTTTTATTTGTACAGCCTAAGGTTGTAATTAATAAAACTAATATTATATAAATATTATTATTTTTCATTTCAAGCAATTTAGTCTTTTGAAAATTAAATCTCTTTCCCATCCCCTGTAGTTAAAGTAATCATAAATTTTCTTTTTAACATAAATATTATTTTTTTGGTTATGCTTTATTAATTGTTTTTCAAATAAGTTATCAAATTTATTTAAGTACTTTTTTTCATCAATTTCATTTAGGCCAATATCAATGTTTTTATTAGAAATTTTTCTTTTTTTAAGCTCAAGTCTTATTCTTATTCTACCCCAATTTTTGTGGTTAAATTTCCCTATTGTAAATTCTTTAGAAAACCTTGTCTCGTTCAAATATCCATCATGTATTAGTTTAGAAATTACCTGGTCTATATCTCCATAATTTGATGTAAAATTCATCAATTTTTTGTGAACCTCCGAATGACATCTTTCTTGATATGAACAATAATACTCAAGTTTTTTTTGTAGTTCTTTAGCCGAAAAAAATCTTTTTTTCATCAAAAAAAGGTAAAAAAAAAGCGGCAAAATGCCGCTTTTAATAATTATTAATTTTTCCTTTAGCGTTAAAAAATCTGTAGTGTAAATATGTATATGCATCTCGTGGAATAATCTTAATCCACTTTTTATATTTAATAAGCCATTTTACACGTTTAGAAAATAATCCTTTTGTTAGGTAAGCTGCAATAAATGGATGTACATGCAACTTTAAATTTTTCTTTGTAACATAAGTATTATTTATAATTTTTTCTAAAGAGTTATTAATTTTATCAATGACAACAATCGGAGCTTCAACCTTTCCAATACCATTTGGATTATCTTCTTTTGTTACAATGTTCATTTCAGGACGAACTCTTTGTCTTGTCATTTGAATTAAACCTATTTTACTAGGAGGAAGAATTTTATGTTTAGCTCTGTCAGATTCCATTTCTGATTTGAAATGATTGAATAGTTTTCTTCTGTTTTCATGTCTTAACATATCAATGAAATCAACTACAATTATACCACCCATATCTCTTAATCTTAGTTGCCTCGCTATTTCAGTAGCAGCAATTAAATTAACTTCAAGAGCAGTGTCTTCTTGATTTTCACTTTTATTTGATCGATTTCCACTATTTACATCAATAACATGGAGAGCTTCAGTATGTTCTATAATTAGATAAGCTCCTTTACTCATTGAAACAGTTCTTCCAAAAGCAGACTTAATTTGTCTTTCAATTTTGAAATGTTCAAATATTGGTTTATCAGATTTATAAAACTTGACTACTGATTTCTTCTTTGGAGCAATTTGCTGAATATAGTCCTTCAGCTCATAACATAAATTCTTGTCGTTACAATAAACACCTTTGAATTGGTCATCAAATAAATCTCTCAATATTGAGGATGATCTATTCAGTTCACTTAAAATTCTAGAAGGAGTTTTTGCTCCATTAATTTTACTACAAAGGGTTAACCATTGGTTATACATACTTTGTAGATCTTTTTCTAATTCAGCAATTTTTTTCCCTTGAGCAACCGTTCTAATTATTACTCCGAAACCTTTTGGCCTAAATTCTTCAATGAGTTTTTTTAATCTATCTCTCTCCTTTTTACTTTTGATTTTTTGGGAGACTGAGATACGATTTGAGAAAGGGATTAGAACTAAAAATCTTCCTGCGAAGGAAAGCTCAGAACTAATTCTAGGGCCCTTAGTTGAAATAGGCTCTTTAATAATTTGGGTAAGAATAGTTTGATTTGGAGATAGAACATCATCAATTTTACCTTGTTTGTCAATTTCTTTTTCAAAGTTTATTTTTTCAAGAGAATAATTAGTGATTTTACCATCACTAACTAGTTTTGTAAACTTCATTAGAGTTTTAACTTTTGGGCCTAAATCATGGTAATGCAAAAAAGCATCTTTTTCATATCCAACATTTACAAATGCTGCATTTAAACCAGTAATTGTCTTTTTTATCTTAGCGATAAAAATATCTCCTACATTAAATTTATTGTTGTCTTTTTCTTTTTGTAGTTCAATAAGTTTTCCATCATGAAGGACCGCAAAATCAACTGCTGAATTAATTGATCGAATAACAATTTCTTTATTCACAATTAATTTGTTTTTAATTAAACTTAATTTGTTTCGGTAGAATATATATTTTAATAGATATTCTGATGTCAATGAACTTACTTAAATAATTTCAAAAATTATTTTTTCTTGTGTCTATTAGCTCTACTCCTTTTCTTTCTTTTATGAGTAGCAACTTTATGTCTTTTTCTTTTTTTACCGCTTGGCATATATTTTTTTTTAGTTGTTGTTTTTTACATCCTCAACAAAGACTTTAGCAGGCTTAAAAGCTGGAATGGAATGGGCAGGTATTCTAATGGTTGTGTTCTTCAAAATGTTTCTACCTGTTTTCTCAGCTCTCTTTTTTACGATAAAACTCCCGAATCCTCTCAAATAAACATTTTCTCCCTCACTCAAAGAGTTTTTTACTTCGTCCATAAAATTTTCTACAGTGGCCAAAACTTCGTTTTTTTCTAAACCTAAATTTGAAGAAATTTTATTTACTATTTCTGCTTTAGTCATCTTTAATAGTTTTAATATTAGGTTGCCAAATATATAAATTTATATCATAAAAAAACTATTGTAATATTTATTATTTTTATGTATAACATTTATAAATAAATTGAATTTTTCAAATAAATTAATCGATTGGTATGATTCAAATAAAAGAGATTTACCATGGCGACGCACAAAAGATCCTTACAAAATTTGGGTATCTGAAATAATCTTACAACAAACACGTATTGAACAAGGCAAAAAATATTATCATAAGTTCTTAAAAAAATACCCAAATATTACAAGCCTATCTAATACAAACAATAATGAACTTTTAAAAATATGGGAAGGTCTGGGATATTATTCAAGAGCATTAAATATGCTCAAAACAGCAGTAATTGTTGTAGATAAATATCAAGGTATATTTCCTTCAACTTACAATGAATTAATTAATCTTCCAGGTATTGGTGACTATACTGCATCGGCAATTAGTTCAATTTGTAAAAACGAGGTTCAACCAGTTGTTGATGGCAATGTTTTAAGATTTTTATCAAGACTGTATAAAGTAGACTTAGCTATAGATTCTGTAAAAACAAAAAAATATTTCAAAAATTTAGGTTTTCAATTAATAAAAGATGTTAATCCTGGTGATTTTAATCAAGCCATGATGGATTTTGGCTCTACAGTTTGTAAACCTAGAAAATCTGATTGTTTAGATTGCATATTTTCAACTGACTGTAAGGCCTATAATACTGACTCAGTAATGCTTTATCCAATTAAAAAGAAAAAAATAAAAATTAAGGAGAGATATTTAAATTATGTAGTTGTTATAACTGAGGATAAAAAAACAAGAATTAAAAAAAGAAATGATTCTGGTATATGGAAAAATCTATACGAGTTTCCGCTTATAGAAACTGAGACTGAAATTTCTGCAGATGAAATTATAGATAAACTTGATATAAAATTTCTGAAATTATCTGATATTAAAAAAACCAAACATAAATTATCACATCAACTATTACACATAACTTTTTTTATGTTTATGGTAAGTGATGTTCTTGATGATTTCATTTCTATTGAATCTTTAAATAAGTATCCTTTTCCAAAGCCAATAAATAACTTTATTTCTGAATTGGTCTGACTTTTTTTTTATTTATATTTGAGTAATATGAGTGGTTCATTAAATAAAGTAATGCTAATTGGAAACCTTGGTGATGATGTTAAAATGCATCAATTTGAAGATGGTGGATCTATAGGTAGATTCCCTATTGCAACTAATGAAAGCTATACAAATAAGCAGACTGGAGAAAAAGTAGACAATACTGAATGGCATAATATTATAGTAAGAAATAAAGCTGCTGAAATTTGTAACAAATATCTTAAAAAAGGTGATAAGGTTTATGTTGAGGGAAAACTAAAAACAAGAAAGTGGCAAGGAGAGGATGGGATTCAAAGATATACAACTGAGGTTCATGTTACAGAGTTTAATTTCTTGAATAACAAAGCAGATTCAAACGAATCCCCCAAACCACCAACTCCAAATGTTTCTGAACAACAAACTAATACCGATAACCCTCAAAGTCAAGTTGACGATCTTCCATTTTAATTGTTTTCTTAATTGAGGATTTTATTTATTCTTTCTTTTTTAATTTTTGCATCATGTGATAATTCATCTCTTCCCAAACAGAAGGGTTTTTTTGCACCAGAATTCGGTTATCCAAAATATGAAAATCAAGCATTATGTAATTTTAAATTCAGCCGTAATTTATCCTCTAATATTATTAAAACAAATGAATGCAATTACGAAATATATTACAAAGACTTGGATGCTAAAATTTATCTTAACAAAATTAAATTGACTAGCAACTTAAACGAATTGTCATCAAAATTTGATGAAAAAGTTTTTAATAATTCTGAATATGCCGATCAGATTTTAACTAGTGAATATTCAGACCCATCAAAAAAGGTTTATTCAAGAATTTATTTTTTTGTTGGTGATACTCCCTCCAATATTCAATTTTATCTAACTGACTCAGTATCAAATTATATATCATCAAGTACTTATTTTAATTCAAAACCTAATTATGATTCATTATTGCCCTACATACATTATATTCGCAGCGATATTAGAAAATTCATAGAAAGTTTTGATTGGATCAATGAGTGATAATAGCAAAAAGTGGTTTTACCTAGCAATTTTATCTTTAATTTGGGGAAGCTCATTTATTTTAATAAAAAAAGGTTTAGTAGGCCTAACATCATTTCAAGTAGCTAGTTTAAGAATTATTTTTGCAGCTACAGTTATTTTTTTATACTCATACAATTCTCTTAAAAAAATCCCAAAAGAAAGTTGGAAATGGATTTTAATAACAGCCTACACAGGTACTTTTTTTCCTGTTTATCTAATCAGTTATGGGCAAACAGAAATTGAAAGCGGTTTAGCTTCAATAATTACAACAATAACACCTATTAACACCCTTTTAGTTGGAATAATATTTTTTGGTTTAATGTATACTAAGAAACAGTTGTTAGGTTTATTCATTGGATTAGTTGGTGCAATTCTCTTAATTTATGAAGCCAGTGAAGCAAATTTCAGTATAAATATTTATTATTCTTTCTTTATTTATATGACAACTGTAGGTTATGCTGCATCGGTTAATCTCATAAAAAACTATTTAACTAATATTTCTCCAGAAGCAGTTACAGCAGGTATTTTTATTTCCATATCGCCACCTGCACTAATCGTACTTTTTCTTTCAGATTTTTCATCTTTGAATTTTCAAGACTCTACTGTGATAAGCTCAATCATATTTGTTTTTATTTTGGGTGTATTTAGTAGTGCTGTAGCCCAAACCTTATTTAATAAGTTTGTAAAAATAGCATCCCCACTATTTGCTTCCGCAGTAACTTACACTATGCCTATAGTTGCAATTTTTTGGGCAATATTAGACGGAGAGACCTTAACACTTATGCAATTTTTTGCAACAGCAATTATACTTGCCGGTGTTTATATGGTCAATAAAAAGAAAAAATCTAATTAAAAAATTCGTCAGGAATCTCTTCGTTAACAATAACTTGGTCAGCCTCAATTACAATTGTTTGCGGACCTGTTATAATTTCTCTTTTAAATGCAAACTTAACACCATCAACTTCTTTGTAATCGGAAAACTTAGTAATTGTTTTTACCTCATTACCCATTGCTACAGTAGTTTCCTCAGTCATGATTAGAAGACCTGAATCAGCCTCGTAAAATCTAAACGAATTCTCTTTCACTTGAACTTTGTAGATATCTTTTCCATCAACAGGGGATAAACTTACTATTTTAGCAGAACTATCATCAAGATAGATTTCTTCAAAAAGTCCCTTTTTTTCTTTTTGCTCATTTTTTTGCTCATCTTCATATGGGATTTTTTGACCCATTTGCTGTATATATCCATCTTCACCATTAAATTTTTGGGTCATTAAAGTACCCATATTAGGTACTGACATTTCCATTGATGATTTATTTGGATATTTTTCTTTAATTATAGCATTAGGTTTAAAAGGAGCTCCAGGAATTGTTACTGCTGCTGTAATTGAAATTGAAGTCACACCATTTAACTTGTCAACTCCACCAATAGCATTTAAGTGATTATCAAAAATATTTTTAACTGTTACACTAGCATCAATTTCTTTAGCAAAAACAGGTTTGTCAATTTGAATTCCAACTTTATTAAAATAATTTACTGGAATTAAATTGCCTTTGTACTCAATTTTTTCAAGCTTATCAGCTACATCAACACCCTTGCCAACTACTATTATTCTCAAATTTTCAGGCTTAAGATATTTTTTGGCTACTCTTTTTACATCTTCTTTAGAAACTGCATTAATCTTCTCTATAAATGTTTCATAAAAATTATCAGGAAGATTTAGTGTTTTAATATTAACTGCAAAATCAGCTAATAGTGATTTATTTTCAGTTGACATTATAAAATTACCCAAGTATTTAGCCTTGGCAGTTGCTAGCATTTCATCACTAACAAATTCATCTCTAATTTTATTTATTTCTTTCAGTGTTTCTACAACTGCACTATCCGTAACTGCATTTCTAACAGATGTTGTTGCCCTAAAGGTTGCACTAGTCCATTTGTTTCGTGCTATTGAACTTCTAGCCCCGTATGTCCAACCATTTTCCTCTCTTAAGTTCATATTCAGGTAGCTATTAAATGCACCACCTAAAATATAGTTTGCAACAAGTGCAGCATGGTGATCTTCGCTGTTAGTCTGCAAATTTGTAATATTTAGAACTGCCAATTCAGATTGTACAGCATCAGGCATATCAACAAAATTTATCTGAGTTGAGGCTACATCTTTAGGATTTTCAATTATTGAACTGGATTTATTTTTTGAAGGTTTCCATTTCTTAAAATATTTAGAAACCAAATCTTTAATTTCATCAACTTCAACATCACCAGAAACAACCATATAAGCATTGTTGGGATTGAACATTTGTTCGTAATTAGCTTGAATATCATTGATAGTTACATTATTAATGCTTTCTTCTGTACTGAACTCACCATAAGGGTGGTCAGTCGAATATGTTAAAATACCAGTAACTCTTTGAGCAATAGCTGCTGGACTATTTTCCTCCGACTTAAGCCCAGTAATTAATTTATCTTTTTCTTTGTCTAGCTCTTCTTGATCGAAATTTGGGTTTAATGCAGCATCAGAAAGAAGTTCAATAATTCTTTCTTTATGTTTGGATAGACCATTGGCATATGCAAAACCCATCCCCATAGAAATAGTTGCACCCAGATAATCTACTTCCTCATTAAAGACATCTTTACTTACATTTGAAGACCCTTCTCCAAATAATGCACTTGAGAGTTGACTTAATCCAGATTTATCTCCTTCATTAGTTGGTGGATTATCAATTGAAATTCTTAAGCTAAATGTTGGTAGTTTCTTATTTTCAACTACAATCACTGTTAATCCATTTTTTAGAGTGAAAATGGTGGGTTCTTTTAAATCGATTGTAGGTGTTTTTCCTTGTTTAGGTTGAACACTTCTATCGATTGGTTTTACATAATCACTTTCCTGACTATAAATATTAATTGTGAATATTAAAGTTAGGATGAATAATAATTTTACTTTTTTCATATTTTTTATTTTTTTGGAAGGTAATCCACTTCAACTCTTTGATTTTTATTTAGATATTTATTTGCAACTTCTTTTATTTCTTCTCTTGTGATACTTCTATAAATATTAATTTGATCATTGACAACATTGATATCACCATATAACATGTGGGATCTTGCAAGACTATTAGCTATACCTTCAATTCTTGTATTACTTTGAATAAATTGAACTTCGAATTGATTTTTTACTTTTTCATATTCTCGTTCAGAAATTAATTCTGACTTTATTTTTTCTATTTCTTCATCCATTGTTGACATTAACTTTTCAAGCGATGTATCACCTACTGGTAATGAAATCATCAAATATTTTCCATAATCTTCTTGAGGTTGATTAAAAGCAAGTACTTGTAATGCTAGCTTTTCATCGTCTACCATTCTTTTAAACATCCTTGAACTTTTCCCACCTGTTAAGACAGCTGAAATATATTGTAGAACGTATGAATCTCGATTTTTCATGCTAGGTGTTCGATACAGGAAAGCTTTAGCTGGAATTTGGATATTACTATCATACTCAGTCAACTTTATTGTCTCAGTAATTGGATCTTCTACAATCGTCTGCCTAACTGGAACAGGGCCATTATTAGGTATGTCACCAAAATATCCTTCAACCAGTTTTTTAGTGTTATCAATATCTATATCACCAGCAACTACTAAAACTGCATTATTTGGATTATTCCATTGATTATTAAACTCGATAAATTCATCTAATTTAGCTGCATCAAGATCTTCCATACTACCTATAACAGACCTTCTATAAGGATGTTTTTTATATAAATATGGGTCAACAGCTGTCCCATATATTAAAGCTCCATAAGGGGCATTATCAATCCTTTGTCTTTTTTCTTCTTTAACAACTTCATTTTGAGTATCAACACCAATCTGATTAATTATTGGATGAAGCATTCTTTCACTTTCCATCCATAGCCCTAGCTCTAAACTATTTGATGGAAATGTTTCGTAATAATAAGTTCTATCATGCGAAGTATTCGCATTATTTGATCCACCGTTAGATGAAACAATATCAAACCATTTTCCTCTTTCAATGTTTTTTGTTCCTTCAAAGAGTAAATGTTCAAAAAAATGTGCAAATCCAGTTCTACCTTCAACTTCATCTTTTGCACCAACATGATACATCACAGATACAGTGACTACAGGAGAGCTGTTTTCCTGATGGAGAATAACATCAAGACCATTGTCTAATGTATATAATTCATAATCAATTGATTGTGCACTAATATTAAACGCAAATAATGTAAGTAAGTAGTGTAAGTAATTTTTCATAGGATCGTGAATTTAACAATAAATAATAACATTTAAAGAAATAAAAATAACGTGTACTTAAATTACATAGTTTTTATCATGTAAAATGTTATTTAAACATAAGATTTGAAAATAATATTAAATCTGTATATTTGCCCCGCAATTATTAATATATTCTTATTTAATAATTAAAATATTATGAATGCAATTGTTAAAATTTCAGGAAAACAATTCAAAGTTGCTAAGGACACTAAGTTGTTTGTAAATAGAATTGATGCAAAAGAAGGATCAAAAGTTTCTTTTGATGATGTTTTGTTAATCGACAATGGTTCAAAAGTTATTGTTGGTAACCCTGTTGTTAAAGATGCCTCTGTTGAAGCTAAGGTTCTAAAGCATTTAAAGGATGATAAAGTAATTGTATTTAAAAAGAAAAGAAGAAAAGGTTACAGAGTAAAAAATGGACATCGTCAGTCACTTACTGAAATAATCATAGAAAAAGTAACCGAAAAAACTGCTAAGGCTAAACCAGCTAAAAAATCTGAGGAGAGTAAAGCTCCAAAAGCAAAAAAAGCTGCCCCAAAGGCAAAAAAAGCTGCCCCAAAAGCAAAATCTAAAAAGTAAAATAATATGGCACATAAAAAAGGAGTAGGTAGTTCCAAAAACGGTAGAGAGTCAGAATCTAAAAGACTTGGAGTTAAAATTTTTGGTGGTCAAAAAGCTATCGCCGGTAATATTATAGTTAGACAAAGAGGAACAAAGCATAAAGCCGGGGATAATGTTTATCTTGGAAAAGATCATACATTACATGCGAAAGTTGATGGAATCGTAAAATTCACTAAGAAAAAAGACGATAAATCTTTCGTATCTATTGTTCCAGAAGCATAAATCAATATATTTCTATATTTAAAACTTGTATGCCTTTACAAGTCAGTAAATCATTTTTCAAAAACATCAATTTGTCTATTTGGAATATAGATGAATCAGAAGATTTTTTTCTATCACAAATCAATTTAACTGAAAATTGTAAAAAAAGACTTGAATTAATCAAATCCCCCCAAAAAAGAAATCAATTTTTATCAGTCAGAAGTTTAATTAAGCTAAACGATGTTCAGTTGAATGATCTATATTATGATGAATTCGGTGCCCCTTACCTAAAATCGAACAAATACATATCAATAAGTCACACAAATAATTTTAGTGCTATTGCAATTTCTAATAATCCAGTTGGTGTTGATATTGAACACTACAGAGAAAAAATCAAAAAAATAAAGCATAAATTCATAAATCATGCTGAAACCAAGTTAATTGACATTAATTCAGTTAGGGATTTAACTGTATTGTGGACTGTAAAAGAATCAATTTATAAATTATATAAAAAACAAGGTTTAAGTTTCAAAAATAATATCAAGATTAAGTCTGTTAGTGATGATTTTAAAAATTGCTCAATTTTAGTAGAAGATCTTGATAAAAAATCTTTTTTTAATTCAGAAAATATTATTCATTCAGACTACATTTGTTCAATAGTTAAGTAAGATGAATGAAATTTTAAATTTCTTGTTTCAGCAATATGGAAGCTATTCACAGGTCGATATTGGACTAGAAATATTTGCAGTATTTTTTGGTTTTCTCTCAGTTTGGTTTTCAAAAAACAATAATGTTTTAGTTTTTCCAACAGGCTTAATCAACACATCCATATTTGTTTATTTATTATTTAAATGGGAGCTTTTAGGAGATATGATTATAAATGCTTACTATTTTGTTGTAAGTATTTACGGTTGGTATTATTGGACAAGAAAAAATTCTAATAACGATTATACCCCAATCTCAAAGGTTAACTACAACGACCAAAAAATAATTTTAGTAATATCAATATTATCAGCAATTTTTGTCTCTTTAATGTATACTGTTTTCAATAAGTGGAGTGGACTAGTTTCTTACATAGACATATTAACTACATCAATATTTTTTGCTGGTATGTGGTTAATGGCTCGAAGAAAAATTGAAAGCTGGATTTTTTGGATAATTGGAGATATTATTTCAACTCCATTATATCTATATAAAGGTTTGACTTTCACTAGTTTTCAATACTTTATTTTTACCTTTATCGCCATTGCAGGATACTATAAATGGAAAAGTATTTACAACAGGATAAATCAGATTGTTTAAAAGTTGTTTTGTTTGGACCTGAGTCTACAGGAAAATCCTCCTTGGCAAAAGAATTAGCAGATCATTACAATACATTATATGTTGATGAATTCGCAAGGAACTATTTGCAAAAAAAATGGGACAGGTATCAATTAGCCTGTGAGCTAAAAGATATAATACCAATAGCTAAAGGACAGATGAAAAATGAAAACATTATTGCAAAAAAGACAACTAAAATACTTTTTTGTGATACTGATCTTTTAACTACGGCTACATATTCAAAATTGTATTTTAATGGATACTGTGATCCTGATTTACAAGAGAGTGCAATTAAAAATCATTATGATTTATATCTTCTAATGGACATAGATATACCGTGGGTCAAGGATGATTTGAGGGATAGGCCTAATGATAGAAAAGTTTTTTTTAATTCATTTAAAAATTCACTGGACTTTAATAAAAAAAAATATTCTGTCATCTCTGGAAATTTTCAAAAAAGAAAAGAAATGGCGATTGATTTAATAAACAATTTGCTAAATTTGCAATGATTTTCAGAGGAATGTCAAAAAAATTAATTGTTTCCCTTTTTATTTTTTCAGTAACTATTCCGTATGCGGCAACTGTTATGCATATTTTTATGCACTCACACGATCATTCATATGAAACACATCATTCTTATTTTGAAGGGATTCATCAAGCTGAGGAAGAATGTACTTTATGTTATTTACTAACAAATCCATTAAATAACTTTATTTTTCCATTTGTTTCAATATTGATTATTCTATTTTATAATAATCTAATAGTATCTAACAAATTAAACTTTAAATTTTCAAATCAACTTATTATTCATTTACGTGGTCCACCTAGTTTGTCTTTTTAAGTAAAACAAACAATAAAAATCAATTAACGTAAATAAATAAAATGAAAAATATATATAAAATTATTTTAGGATTAGTATTAATCTTAAACTATAATCAAACGAATTCACAAGAGGCTACTAATGATACAATTGTACCTGTTTCATTAGAAGGAGTTGTTGTTTCAACACCATTTAGTGAGTCTGTTGAAAACAACGTAATCAGCGTTGATAAAGTTAATTTAGGAGACCTTGGCTTTTTGAAAAGCCAATCAATCCCTAAAGCTCTTTATAATGTTCCTGGTGTGTCATTTGTATCGACTGGACCAGGAATTCAGAAACCCATAATTAGAGGTTTAAGTGGTAACAGAGTTGTTACTGTTTACCAGGGCATTAGATTTGAAAATATGCAATGGGGTGATGAACATGGATTAGAGATTCATACATCAGGTATTTCATCTATTGAAGTAATAAAAGGTCCAATGTCAGTACTTTATGGAAGCGATGCTATTGGTGGAGTTTTATACATAACACCTGAAAGATATCTTTCAGAAAATGGCTTGAAGGTCGATATTGAAAGTCTATACAATGCAAATTATTCTGGAATTAACTCATCTGTTGGGTTAAATACTAAGATCAATAAATTTAGTTTATTGGCTAGAGCTAGTATAATTGATGCTGGAGACTATGAAAATGCAGATGGCGTTGTAGAAAATACTTGGACTGAAATGACGGACTTTAAGTTTGGTGTTGGATTTAATACAGATAATTTTGAATCAGATTTAAGATTCAATTACACAGCCACTAATTTAGGAATTCCTCATGAGGAGCATGGTGACCATGATGACCACGATGATGACCACGATGATGATCATGATGACCATGATGACGAACATGAGGAAGAAGAGGAAAGCTATCAGGAACTAGAGAACACCATCATCAGTTGGAAAAACTCTTTAAAGTTTAATAACAAATCTGAGCTGCAAGTTACTTTAGGTCTTTCTGATAACTTAAGAAAAGAGTTTGGACACCACGAGGAACATGGAGATCATGATGATGACCATGACGATGACCATGACGATGATGACCATGATGATGATCATGATGATCATGAAGGTGAAGCACACATTGACATGCAACTTCAAACAACATCTTTGGATTTTAAATATATCTTTCCAAAGACTGATAAATTTGAGTTCATTTTAGGTGGTAGCTTTCTAACTCAAGAAAATTCAAATTTCGGAGAAGAAGAATTAATACCTGATGCAGAAAAACAAGACTTAGGTTTTTATGGTATTTCTCATGTTCACCTGGATAATTTAGATTTGATGGTTGGTTTTAGAGGGGATAAAAGAGATATTCACACTCATGACCATCATACAAATTCTGATTTTGAAAAATCATATACAAGTTTTACTTCCTCAATTGGTCTTAAGAAAAACTTAGGTTCTTCATCCAATGTTAGATTAAACCTATCCTCTGGTTATAGAGCTCCAAATCTGTCTGAACTATTTGCAGATGGTGTTCATCATGGAACATCTAGATATGAAATTGGAGATGATAGGCTAGGTGTTGAGAAAAGTAATCAAATTGATTTAGTATTTAACACATTCTCTGATAAAGCTAGTTTTGGTGTTGATATGTTCTATAATTCACTTGATAATTATATTTATATAAAACCAACTGGTGGAGAAATGGATGGAATGGATTTATATAACTATGTCCAGGAGGATGCAACCCTCTTCGGAATTGAGGTAAGTCTTTCTGGAGAAACCAATTTGGATTGGTTAACTTATAATACATCCTTTGAGTACTTGAAAGGCAATGTAAAGGAGGGTGGTAACTTACCTTTCATATCGCCATTAACATTTAAATTGGATTTTGATTTAGATTTTGATAAGGCCGGAACTTATGAGATTGGTTTGGTATCTAAGGCTAATCAAAATGAGGTTGCAGATTATGAAACAGTTACAGAATCTTACAGTCTTTTTGATGTTTCGGGATCTTACATGTTAAATATGGCAAACAATGATTTAAATTTATTTTGGTCAGTTTCAAACTTGTTTGACAAGGAATATGTTGACCATTTGTCAAGATTGAAAAACTTGAATATACATGATATGGGAAGAAATATTTCAGTTGGTTTGAAATATTCATTCTAGTTTCTAAATCATTCTTAAAAAAAGGGCCTTTGTGCCCTTTTTTTTTTAGTTTTGATGAAAATCTGGGGTGCTAAGGCTGAGATTATACCCATTGAACCTGACAAAGTAATTTTTGTAAGGAAAATGAAACTCACTTAATTACTACCCCGTTAATATTATTATTATGAAAAGAATTTTATTAGCGGTGTTTTTTATTTCGAATATTCTTTATTCGCAAGAAAAAATCATTGATACCGTACAAGGAACAAAACAAAATCTAGATGAAGTAATTGTAAAGGGGATTAGAGCTAAATTCTCATCCCCAATTAGTTATTCTAACATTTATAAAGAGAAATTAAAAAATAAAAATTTAGGTCAAGATTTACCAATACTTTTAAACTTTCTTCCCTCTGTTGTAACGACATCTGATGCGGGTGCTGGGATTGGTTACACCGGGATAAGAGTAAGAGGGGTCAGTCCTCAATCTACCAATATTACAATAAATGGAATACCATACAATGATCCTGAGTCAATGGGTACTTTTTGGGTGAATCTTCCCGATTTTACTTCATCTATTCAAAGCTTACAGCTTCAGCGAGGTATAGGCACATCAACAAATGGTTCTGGTGCATTTGGTGCAAGTATAAATATTTCAACTGATAATATTTCGCAAACACCCTATGCAGAGATATCAAGCAGTTTTGGAAGTTTTAATACAAGAAAAAATACCATAAAGTTTAGTACTGGAAAAATTAACGATGTTTTTGAATTTTCAGGCAGATTTTCAAAAATTGATTCAGACGGTTATGTTGATAGAGCCTATTCAGATTTAAAATCATATTTTATTCAAGGCACCTATCTAAAAGGTTCAACTTTAATTAAAGCTATTTCATTTGCTGGACATGAAAAAACATATCAATCTTGGTATGGACTAACTATGGATCAATTAAAAGAAAATAGAAGACAAAACCCATATACTTATGAGAATGAAATTGATAATTATAAGCAAGACCACTATCAGTTACATTGGAATGAAAAAATAAATAACTTTTGGTCATTTAATCTAGGATTAAATTACACATACGGCCGAGGTTATTTTGAACAATATAGGGAAGATGATAATATAGACACCTATGGTGGGATTGTCTCATCCGATACTAACTTAAATGGAGAGAAAACAGATACAACTGATTTGATAAGAAGAAGATGGCTGGATAACGATTTTTATGTATTTAATAGTTCTTTAAATTTTATTAAAAATAAAATAGACCTTACTATTAGTAGTTCATATAGTTCTTATGTTGGAGATCACTTCGGAGAAGTTATTTGGGCTAGAACTTTTAGTAGTAATGGAAAAATTAGGGACAGATATTATGAGGGTCTTGGTGAAAAAAAAGATTTAAGTTTCTTTACCAAATTACTTTATTCTATTGATGAAAAAATTGAATTTTATTCAGATTTACAATATAGAAATGTAAAGTACAATACATCTGGAACAACATCGGATTTAGTTAATATGGTTATTGATAAATCTTATGGTTTCTTCAACCCAAAAATAGGACTTTCATATAAGTTAAACCCCAATTCATTATTGTATGTTTCATATGCTAGAGCAAATCGAGAACCAAACAGAACCGATTATGAAAGTAATCCAGACATCCAGCCTGAAAGATTGAATGATATTGAATTTGGATGGAGATTAAGAAATAAAAACATGTCTCTAAACCTTAATTCATATTTTATGCTCTATGACGAACAACTTGTTTTAACTGGTGAAATAGATGATGTTGGAAATCCAAAAAGGACCAATAGTGGATCCAGTTATAGGATTGGTTTGGAGATAGAAAATCGCATAAATATTTCTGAGCTATTTTCTTTTGAAACGAATTTAACATTAAGTTCAAATAAGAATAAAAATATTTTTTCAATGGTTGATGGAGCACTTTATAATTATGGTAAAACTAATATCTCTTTTTCACCATCATTTGTTGGATCAAATGCAATTATTTACCAACCTTCAGAAAAAATCAGTTTATCATTACTTTCAAAATATGTAGGAAAGCAATATATGGGTAATACAGATCAACCTAATTCAATACTTGAAAGTTATTTTGTAAATGATTTAAATATTACTTATTCTTTACAACCCAAAAAAATATTTCAATCTATCTCTATTAATTTTTTAATAAATAATATTTTAAATAAGGAATATATATCTAATGGATATTATTACACTTATGATGATACATGGAGTGTTCCAGGTCAAATAAAAACATTAGATGGAGCTGGATATTATCCTCAAGCTACTAGAAACTTTCTTGCAGGATTAGTATTTGAATTTTAGTTATAAACTCTAAGATTATTTCCAATTATTTCGGTTTTATAACGAATCAATGGATAATTTGATGACATGTTGCTATTGAGTAATTGTCCAGTAGCAAGGCTATATATATTACCAACACAATCACATTCAACTTGAACACCATCAATAGTTAGTCCTGGACAGTCGTCTCTTTTTTTGTGATTAGGATCACAAGCTTCCCATGCCAAAATATCATTGTTAAAGTTAAAAAGTATTACCCCACAAATACCAATCCCATCAATTTTTACAGAGCCACCAGTAAAATTTAAGTTGTCATAACTAGGTAAACTTAAATTTATGATTCGATCAAAACTGATATCTGGTAAGTAGGGATTATAATTAGACTGTTCATTTTCACAGCTAATAATAAAAAAAAATATAAATAGGCACTTCTTCATCTTTGTGATTATAAATTTAACTAAATAAGACTTAATAAATTTGTATATTTGGGTAACCTCTTTATAAGAGGATTTTTTTTTAGTATGGGAATTAGTTATTATACAAAGGAAGGTTTAGATAAACTAAGATCAGAATTAAATCATTTGAAAGATGTAGAAAGACCAAATGCTTCAAAAGCAATTGCTGAGGCTAGGGATAAAGGAGATTTAAGTGAAAATGCTGAATATGATGCTGCAAAGGAGGCTCAAGGTTTATTGGAATTAAAAATTTCAAAATTAGAGGAGACTCTTTCTAACGCAAGATTAATCGATGAATCCCAATTAGATACCTCCAAAATATTGGTTTTATCTAAAGTGAAGATTAAAAACCAATCTAATGGTGCAATTATGGAATATCAGCTCGTTGCGGAAAGTGAAGCAGATTTAAGAAGCGGTAAAATTTCTGTAAATTCTCCAATTGGGAAAGGTTTATTAGGAAAATCAGTGGGTGAAATTGCTGAAATAAGTGTACCTAATGGAAAACTAAAATTTGAAATCATCTCAATTAACAGATAAAATTGTCATCAATATTTTCTAAAATAGTTAATGGTGAAATCCCTTGTTACAAAATAGATGAGGATGATAAATGTCTTGCTTTTTTGGATATTAATCCAAATTCATATGGACATACCTTGTGTATCCTTAAAAGAGAGGAGGATTATATTTTTGATTTAGAGGATAATGAGTATGTTTCTCTCATGAACTTTTCAAAAAAAATAGCTAATGCATTGAAAAAATCTGTTACTTGTGAGAGAATTGCTATGTCTGTGGTTGGCCTTGAAGTTCCTCACGTTCATGTTCACTTAATTCCAATTAATAAAATGGAAGATTTAAATTTTTCAAATAATTTAAATTTAGAAAAAGAGAAGTTCGAAGAGGTTTGTTTTAAAATAAAAAGTAATTTAGATTAAGTATGAATATATCTGGTAAAATTAAGTTAATCGGAGAGACCAAAGAATATGGTACTAACGGTTTTAGAAAAAGAGAGCTGGTTGTTACAACCCAAGAACAATATCCGCAAAATATATTAGTTGAGTTTGTCCAAGATAGATGTGAAATTTTGAATTCTTATCAAGTTGGAGAGTTAGTTAAAATTGACATAAATATCAGAGGAAGAGAATGGACTAATAAAGATAATGAAGTCAAATACTTTAATTCCATACAAGGTTGGAGAATCGAAAAAATTGAAGAAAGTTATGATACACAACTTCCTCCAATACCAACCAAAGAAGAACTAAATACTGATCAGGATTCTAGTAAAGAACCTGATGATCTTCCATTCTAGTAATTATGGTTCGATTAGGTGATGATCATGTTTTTCCCTCACCAAGAAGTGCTAATCGGCATGGAGTTGTAGCATATGGTGGAGATCTTCATCCAAATAGAATAATTGAAGCTTATAAAAATGGAATTTTTCCGTGGTTCGAATCTGATGATAATTTAGTGTGGTGGAGTCCTGATCCAAGAATGATTTTATATCCTAATAAGATTAAAATTTCAAAAAGTTTAAATTCTTTCATTAAAAAAACTCCTTTAAAAATTACCTTCAATAAAGACTTTGAGGAAGTAATTGAATCATGCTCAAACATCAAAAGACTTGGTCAAAAAGGCACATGGATTACCAAGGGACTTAAAGAGTCTTTCATTAAACTACACGAAAAAGGTTTAGCAATATCTGTTGAGGTATGGGAAAATTCACAAATAGTAGGTGGTTTATATGGATTGGATTTAGGTGATATTTTTTGTGGTGAGAGTATGTTTTCAAAATCTACAAATTCAAGTAAAGTTGCACTAGTTTATCTTGCAAAAGAATTAAAAAAAAATAATTATAGGTTTATCGATTGTCAAATTCCCACTGCTCACTTAAAAAGTATGGGTGGTGAAGAAATTTCAAGGGATGAATTTTTAGCATTGATGACTTGATAAATATTTTGAAATTGACTCAATTGTATAGGATTCCTGAATAGTATATTTTCCAATTGAATATCTTTCCAAATATTTTAAATAAGCTCCACTTTTTACTTTTTTACCAAAATCATCTGCAAGAGATCTGATATAAGTTCCCTTAGAACATTTTATCTTAAAATCAAACTCAGGAAAATTATTATTTAACATCTCAAATTCATTAATGGTAACTTTTCTATAATCAATATCTACTTTTTCACCTTTTCTAGCAATTTCATATAAACGTTTACCCTTGAACTTGAGTGCCGAATAAATAGGAGGCCTCTGTTTTATTTTTCCAGTAAAGGCTTTCAATGTTTTGATAACTAAATCTTCATCTATGTGATTAACTGGAAAACTCTTATCAAAATCCGTCTCCATGTCAAAAGAAGGGGTTGTTTTACCAAAACAGAATGTTGCTAAATATGTTTTTTCAAGATTTTGTAAATCTTCAATAAATTTAGTTTTTTTTCCTGTACAGATTAAAAGTAATCCTGTTGCTAAAGGATCTAATGTTCCTGCATGTCCAACTTTAATTTTCTTGATTTTGAAGGTTTTTTTAAAATCATTTCTAAGTTTCTTTACAACATCAAATGAAGTCCAATTTAATGGTTTAAAGACTGGAATAATTAGTCCATCAACAACAGATTTTTTATTAAAAATCATTGTATTAATGAATATGAAATTGAAATTATCCCTACTAGAAGACAATAAATTGAAAAGTAAATAAGCTTACTTTTTTTTACCAAAAATATCATCCATTTACATGCGTAATATCCAGAAATTAGTGCAGACATGAATCCGACAATGTAGTTAATTAGAATTGTCTCCTCGATAATTAGATTGTCATAAATAATCATTTTCATTGAAGAACCAACTATAATTGGTATTACCATTAAAAAAGAAAACTTTGCAGCCAAATCTCTATTAACACCTAAAAATAATGATGTTGCAATTGTTGATCCACTTCTAGATATTCCAGGTAATATTGCAAAAGCCTGTGCGATACCAATTATAATCGCATTCTTTGTGCTAATTTTTTTATTCAAATCATTCATTTTGTCAGATATAAATAATAACAATGATGTGACAATTAGCATTGATCCAACTAAAATTAAGTTACCGTTAAATAATTGGTTTATTTTGTCTTCATAGAAAAACCCAACTAAACCTGCTGGTATCATTGAAATAATTATCATTAAAGAAAAGTTGAAATTTTCATCTTTTTTAAATTTTAACAAACTACTTAATATCTTTTTTACATCATCCCAAAAATAAATTATGGTGCTCATAGCGGTTGCCAAATGCAGTATAAGTGTAAAGAATAAACCATTATTAGAATCAAAAGAAAAATTTAAAATTTCTTTAAAAATTTCGATATGACCACTAGACGATACAGGTAAAAATTCTGTTAATCCCTGAACTATACCAAGTATGAAAGATTTAATAATTTCCAATTTACTCTGGTTTTGTTAGAATGGCATAAACCTCAATTATAAAGCCCAAGATAACTAACATTGGAGCTAGTCTAATTCTCCTAAAACTATATATTTCTTCATTAAAAATATTTGGATCCTCACTACCTCCTCCAGACATTAGAATAAAACCAAGGGCAATAAAAAAGATTCCAATTAACATGAATTTATAGTTTCTTTTACCAAATAATAATTTCTTTTTTTCCATTAATATAATTTATCAATTTTTGAGTTAAGGAACCTAGTTGTTATGATGTTTGTTGAAATAAATGAAATAATAAAACTAAGGATAAAGGATGTTACAACAGATATTATCATTGAATTTTGGATAATATATATATCAATATTAAAATAATTTAAATTGAAATAAATTATAAGTGATACAAAAAAAGCTGATGAAATAATTGCACTTAAAAAACCTAACTTAATTTGTGTTAATATGAAAGGTCTTTTTATAAAAGATTTTGTTGCGCCAACAAGTTGCATTGTTTTGATTGTCATCCTTTTTGAGTAGATTGAAAGTCTTATGGTGTTGTTTATTAATAATATTGATATAAAAACGAAAAATATAGCCAATACCAATACCCAGTCTTTAACTTTTTTAAAATTGTCATTAATTAAAAAAATAAGCGGAGCATCATAGGAAACTTCGTAAACAAAATCTTCTTTTTCAAATATTTTAACTACATCATTTATATAAGATGTTTCAACCTTGTTTGCATAAAAGTAAATATCTATTGAATTGAGTAATGGATTATAACCTAAATATTCAACAAAATTCTCACCAATCTCAGAGTTGAATTTTACAGCTGCATCATCTTTAGAAGTATATACAAATTCCTTTATTCCATCATCAATACTCAGTTTTTTTTCAAATTGAGATAGCTCTATTTTACTGGCCTCATCTTTAAAGAAAACAACAACTGGAATTTTTTCTTTAAAGTCATCAACAATTTTATTGCTATTAAGAACAAAAAACACAAATGATGATAAGAAAAATAAAACAGTTGAAATACTAATAACAACCAAAAAATAGTTTGAAAAAATTCTGTTTGAGCTTGATGATGACAAAAGATAATCTTTATTGTTTGTAAAAATAATAAAGCTATTTAATTTATATGAACTTTTATTGTTTTAGCTTTAAAACATTATTTTTGTTTTTTTAGTTTAAAATGTCTTACAATTTTATCGAAATAGAAGAAAAATGGCAGAAGTATTGGCTAGACAATAAAACTTTTAAAGCTGATAATAATTCTGAAAAACCTAAATATTACGTTTTAGATATGTTTCCATATCCATCTGGTTCTGGACTTCATGTTGGTCATCCTCTAGGTTATATAGCATCTGACATAGTTTCTAGATTCAAAAGAAGTAAAGGTTTTAATGTCCTTCATCCAATGGGTTTTGATTCATTTGGACTACCTGCTGAGCAATATGCTGTCAAAACAGGAAAACACCCCAAAAAAACAACAGAAGAAAATGTTGTCAGATTTAAAAATCAATTGAATAAATTAGGTTTATCATTTGATTGGGATAGAGAAATTAAAACAAGCGATAGTAGTTATTATCGTTGGACTCAGTGGATTTTTTTAAAATTATTCAACAGTTATTATGATCAGCAGCTTAATAAAGCTCAACCCATAGAAAAATTAAAAATTCCAAAAAACCTGAATGACGAAGAAAAAGAGTCTTTTATAGATTCTAAAAGGTTAGCGTATGTTGACACAATAGATGTTAATTGGTGTGAGGAATTGGGAACTGTACTTGCTAATGAAGAGGTTATAGGTGGTTTAAGTGAAAGAGGAGGATTTCCTGTCGTTAAAAGACCGATGAAACAATGGGTCATGAGAATAACAGATTATGCAGATAGATTACTTGATGATTTATCCGAATTGGACTGGCCTGAATCTATAAAATTATCTCAACAAAACTGGATTGGAAAGTCCGAGGGAGCTGAAATAAAGTTTTCAATTGATAATAATAATTCTATTGAGGTATTTACAACTAGGCCAGATACAATTTTTGGTGCAACATATTTAGTATTAGCACCTGAACATCCTTTGATAAATCATATAACCACTGATGAATATAGAAAATCAATAAGTCATTATGTTGAACAGGCTTCAAAAAAAAGTGATTTAGAGAGGCAAGAAAACGAAAAAAATAAAACAGGTGTTTTCACTGGAGCTTTTGCATTAAATCCTATTTCAAACGAAAAAATCCCTGTATGGATATCCGATTATGTTCTTTTTTCTTACGGTACTGGCGCTATAATGGCAGTGCCTGCACATGATGAAAGAGATAATGAGTTTGCAAAAAAATTTAACCTCAAAATAATTAAAGTAATTGATGGTGGCAATGGCGATGAGTGTTACAAGGGTAATGGTTCCATGATTAATTGTGGAGAATATGACGGAATTGATAATATAAAATTCAAATCGATTGTAGTTGAAAAATTAGAAAGTGAAAACAAAGGAAATAAAACGACCAATTATAAATTAAGAGATTGGATTTTTACACGTCAAAGATATTGGGGTGAGCCAATTCCAATAATTTACGATGGAAATAAAAAGAAAGCTCTTGAATTTAATGAGTTGCCTCTTGAATTACCAGAAGTTGAAAGTTATTTACCAACTAATGACGGTTTGTCGCCCTTGGCAAGGAATAAAGATTGGGTCAATATTTCAATTAATGGCAAGAATTATAAAAGAGAAACGAATACAATGCCACAGTGGGCTGGATCATGTTGGTATTTTTTAAGATTTATTGATCCTGAAAATAATAATGAGTTTGCAAATAAAGATCTCATCAAATATTGGATGCCAGTTGATCTCTATATTGGAGGTGCAGAACATGCCGTTCTTCATTTGCTATATGCAAGATTTTGGCATAAAGTTCTATTTGACTTGGATTATGTTAGCAGTACTGAACCATTTAAACAACTTGTTAATCAAGGAATGATTTTAGGAAATAGTGCTTTTGCTCATAGAATAAAAAATACTAATGATTTCATTTCATTTGATATGCTCAAGGATGAAAAGACACAAAAAATTCATGTTGATATATCATTTGTAGATGAAAAAAATAGATTAAATATTGAGAGGTTAAAACAAAACAATCCAGAATTTAATGGTGTAAATTTTATAAAAGGCGAATCATTTTATGTTTCAAGAGATATTGAAAAAATGTCTAAATCTAGATATAATGTAATTAGTCCTGATGATATTTGTAAAAGGTATGGAGCTGATACTTTAAGAATGTATGAGATGTTTCTTGGGCCAATAGATCAGTCTAAGCCTTGGAATACAGCTGGAATTTCAGGCGTATTTTCTTTTTTGAACAAGTTTTGGAATTTGTTTCATATAAATGAAAAATTTTATGTTAGTGATGATCAACCCAGTGATGAAGCTTTAAAAATTTATCACAAAACTGTAAAAAAGGTTGTTAATGATATTGATAAATTTTCATTTAACACATCTGTTAGCGCATTTATGATTTGTATTAATGAGCTATCTTCAATAGGTTGTAATTCCAGAAATATACTATCTAATTTATGTATTTTGCTTTCACCATTTGCCCCTCATATTTGTGAGGAAATTTGGTCTCTTCTTGGGAATGATAAATCCATTTCATATGAAAAATATCCAGAATTTGATGAAAAGTTTTTGGAGGAGTCAGTTATTGAATACCCTGTTTCTTTCAATGGAAAGCTGCGTTTTAAAATTAGCTTACAAAGCAATATAGAATTAAAAGAAGTTGAAAGTGTGGTTAATAACCATGAGCTAACGAATAAATATTTAGACGGTAAATCAATAAAAAAAATAATTTTTGTCCCAAAAAAAATTATAAACGTTGTATATTAATTATTATTAATATGGTAAACTATCTTGCTTTCAATATTTTCTCCCCTCAATAATTTTTTTAAATTTTTATAATCTTTTTTTATTGATATTTCTTTTTCTGTGAGAATTAGCTTTAATTCACTTTTAATATTTTTTGCATTAACATCCGATTGAATTAATTCCTTTACTGTTTCTTTATTTAATATTAAGTTCACTAATGAAATAAAATTTATTTTGATAAACAATCTAGCTAGAAACATATTGAATGAATTGGTAACGTAACAAACAATTTGCGGTGTACCGATAAGTGCCGTTTCTAAAGTTGCTGTTCCGCTTGTCACTATTGCAGCTTTTGAGTTGTTTAATAACTCGTAAGTTTGATTGAATACAATTCTAATATTTTTATTTTTAATTACCTTATTGTATGTTTCCTTTTTAATATGATTTAGACCAGCTACAACAAATTCATATTCTTCAAAATCATTCGTAATATCTAGTATTTTGTCCAATATCAAATTAATTTCTTGCTTTCTGCTTCCAGGAAGAATCGCAATTATCGGTTTTTTATTATTTTTTTTATTAAATGATTTAAGAGACTCATCAATTATGTTTACTAAAGGATGTCCAAAATATTGAACATTGTAATTATGTTTTTTTTCATAAAATTCTTTCTCAAATGGTAGGATCACATACATCTGATTAATATATCTCTTTATTGATTTTACACGATTTTCTTTCCAGGCCCAAATTTGAGGACTAATGTAAAAATAGTTGTTAAAGCTTTTCTTCTTTGCCCATTTGGCAATTCTAAGGTTAAACCCGGGATAATCAATAAAAATTAATTTATCAGGTTTAAATTTTAATATATCTTTCTTGCAAAAACTTAAATTTTTTAAAATTTTAAAAATATTTTTTAGGACTTCAAGGAAACCCATAAATGCCAGGTCTTTGTAATGCATTACTAATTCACCACCGGAATTTTTCATAAGGTCACCTCCCCAACATCTTATCTTAGCTTTTGGATTTTGTTGTAAAATTTCTTTGATAAGCCTTGAACCATATATATCACCTGAGGGTTCTCCAGCAATAATATAATACTTCATATTAAAGATTCCAGGATTTAATTTTGTCAATTACCTCATAGTTGGTCAAATCAAACTTAACAGGTACAACAGAAACAAAACCATTTTTCAAAGCCCATTCATCAGATTCAGTTGACTTATCATTATTAATAAATTCACCTGTCAACCAATAGTATTCTCTACCTTGTGGGTTGGTTCTTTTATCAAATTTTTCAATCCAATAAGCATTTGCTTGATTACAAACTTTTATTCCTTTTATTTCTTTCTTTTCCAAATTAGGAATATTCACATTCAATGCAGTTCCTGATGGTATGCCCTCAGATAAGGCTTTGATGGTGATTTTCTTGGCAATATCTTTAATCCTTTCAAAATTTGCTTTCCAACTATAGTCAAGTAATGAAAAGCCAATAGCAGGAACCCCTTCAATGCTAGCTTCAATTGCTGCGCTCATGGTTCCAGAATAGATTACATTAATTGATGCATTTGAGCCATGGTTGATGCCAGACACACACAAATCAGGCTTTTTTTGAAGAATCTCATTAATTCCTAGTTTAACACAATCAGCAGGTGTGCCGGAGCAAGAATATTCTATTTGAGGCCCATCATCGATTTTTATTTTATGACATTGTAATGTTGAATTTATTGTTATGGCATGCCCCATTGCAGATTGAGGACTGTCAGGCGCTACAACTACAACATCACCAATTTCATTCATTACTGAAATTAATGTTCTAATTCCAGGAGCAGTTATACCATCATCATTTGTAACTAAAATTAAAGGTTTATCAGCCATTCTTGGTATAGTTATTGGACAAAAGTAACTAATTCAATATACTTTTATACAAAACACTAATTCTAATATTTAAATTTATTTATTTTTATAAGTTCTTGATGAAATTTAATTTTTTACATATTGTAGCAATCGTAGCGATCATCTTATTTGGATTCTCATTTTCTGAAGAAAAATTTTCTGATCCAAATAAGGAAAAGTTATTAATTGAAGTGGTAAAGTATGTAGTTGAAAAAGGTCATTACAGTACATTAGATATAAATGATGACATTTCTGAGAAAATTTACAATACTTATTTAGAGCAACTCGATGCACAAAAAAGGTTTTTTCTTCAATCAGATATAAGACAATTTGAAAAATATAAGTTTAAACTTGATGACCAACTAAAAGATCAAGATTTAACGTTTTTTAATTTAGTTTACGAAACTTCTAGGAAAAGAATAAATGAAGTAAAGCTTTATTACGAAGAGATTATGAATAATAGTTTTGATTTTTCTTCAAATGAAGATATAAACTTAGACTTTGAAAATAAATCTTATGCAAGAAATAGTAATGAGATTAAAAATAGATGGAGAAAACAACTTAAGTATTCTACGCTCGATATAATTAGTTTAAAGCTTGGAGATTCTATTAAAGTAATTGATAATAAAACTAGAAATGAGTCTATGAGTCTGATTAAAAAAAATACTGATGATTTTTTCGATTATGTTGAAGAGATGGATAGGGATGATTGGTTTGCAAACTATATTAATGCATTTTTAAATCAATTAGATCCACACACGGTGTATTTTAATCCTGAAGATAAGGATAGGTTTGACACCAATATCTCTGGTAAATTTGATGGAATAGGAGCCAGGCTACAAAAAACTGAAGGAACAGTTAAGATAGTGGATATCATTGTTGGTGGACCAATATGGAAAGATAAATTACTTGATGTTGGTGATATAATTTTAAAGGTTGCTCAGGAAAACCAAGATCCAGTTAATATAATTGGAATGAAGCTTGACGATGCTATAAAATTAATAAAGGGCCCAGCAGATTCATTTGTTACATTAACAGTCAAAAAAATTTCAGGTGAAATAAAAGATGTTTTAATTAAACGTGGTGTTGTAGAACTGGAGGAGTTGTATGCTAAATCAACACTAATTAATAAGGGTGATAAAAATTACGGATATATAAGTCTTCCCAAATTTTACATTGATTTTTCTGATAGAAAAAGTAGAAATTCAGCTAATGACGTTAAGAACGAAATAATCAAGTTAAAAAATAATGGTATTAGTGGTCTCATACTAGATTTGAGAAATAATGGAGGTGGAGCTTTGCAAACAGTGGTTGACATGACGGGTCTATTTATTGAAAGAGGTCCAATAGTTCAGGTTAAATCTACAGGAAATAGAAAACAAATATTATATGATAAAGATCCTCAAGTTGTATGGGACGGTCCTTTGGTCATATTGATGAATAAAATGTCAGCATCAGCATCTGAAATCCTGGCTGGTGCGTTACAGGATTATAATCGTGCAGTAATCATTGGTAATGAAAAATCTTTCGGCAAAGGAACAGTTCAAAATGTCATTGATTTAAATCGATTTATCTCTAACTCTTCTTATGATTTAGGAGCTTTAAAAATAACCACTGATAAGTTTTACAGAATAAATGGAGAATCTGTTCAGCTTGAAGGTGTCAAAAGTGATATAGTAATTCCTGATTCATATAAGTATATTTTCAATGGAGAAAAAGATGAAAAAAATCCCTTACAATGGGACAAAATTACCCCTGCAAACTTTGATAAGTGGGCAAAAAGAGATTATTTAAATAAAATATCTTCAGAGAACCAGAGTAGAATAGATAATGATGATTATTATTCACTAATAAATGATAGGGCACAATGGTTAAAAGATCAACAATCGAATAAAACTATCTCACTAAACTTTAATTCATATAACAACTTTTTGACTAAACAAAGAGAAAAAAATAAAAGATTTGAAAGTTTAAATAAGTACGAAAACACCTTAAATTTCAAGCTCTTAAAAACAGAAAAACAATACATAATGTCAAACAAAGAGCTTCTAAGCAGTAGAAATAGATGGCACAGAAACTTAACAAAAGACCTTTATCTTGAAGAAGGTGTTAAAGCCCTAGAAATGTTATCTTTATTAGACAAGAATATTATTCTTGCGAATAATGACAAACTGTTAAAGTGATTCCGTTTAAGAAATTAGGTTTTAAATCCTTCAATAATATCCCTTATTATTTATCCCTATCATTTATTTTTATTTGCGTATTTATTTCAATCTTTTCTTTTTTCATAATCCCTGACAAAAGTGCCAGTGCAAATAGCATGAATCTTAATATTCAGTCGATGAAGCCAGGTTTTAAAGTTAAAATATTGTCCCTCCCAAGTTTTGAAAAAAGAAATTTAAAATCATATTTTTTGGGTTTAGAAGAACCAATTGTACAGTATGCAATAAATGATTACAGGTTTTCAAATGATTCTATTATTTTTTCTATTTATAATAAGTTTAATGAATTTGAGGAAATTAAGTCATTCCCTCTTTCAATATTTAAAAAAGAGGGTAATAATGTACAAAATAATGTACATAATATTCAAGATTTAGTTTCTAAAGGTTACATAAGTGAAAAAATATTTTTATTTGGCACTGATCTTTACGGTCGTGATCTGTTTAGTAGAGTTTTATTAGGAACTCGAGTATCTCTTTCAATCGGTATAATGGCTGTTTTAATTTCAACGTTTATTGGTCTATTATTTGGCTCAATTGGTGGTTATTTTGGTGGTGTTTTGGATAAAATTATAGTTTATGTAATCAACGTTTTTTGGTCTATCCCCACATTATTACTAGTAATTGCCATTTCACTATCACTTGGTAAGGGTTTTTGGCAAGTATATATAGCTATTGGATTTTCAGTTTGGGTTGATGTTGCTAGATTGGTTAGGGGCAAAGTAATCTCTGAAAAAAATAAAGATTATATATCCGCATCTAAAATTTTAGGTTTTAATAATTTTTATATTATCGTATACCACATTTTACCGAACATTATTGGACCAATTTTAATTATTGCTGCTGCCAATTTCGCATCTAGTATATTACTTGAAAGTGGTTTAAGCTTTCTTGGGATTGGTACCCAACCACCTCTACCTAGTTGGGGATATATGATAAAAGAAAATTATCAATATATAATTTTGGGTAATGCCTATCTTGCACTAATTCCAGCGTTATGTTTAGTTTTTTTGGTTTCTAGCTTTATGTTTTTATCTAATTATTATTCTGATAAAAAAGTTTAATTACCATCTTTCCTTCTTATTGGAATCTATTTTTATGTAACCTGCAAAAAGTATTGTAAACGCTAACATACTTGATCCACCGTAACTTATAAATGGCAAAGGAATTCCTACACTTGGAAATATACCTATCACCATTGAAACATTTACTGCAAAGTGAAATAATATTAATGTTATAACACAATAGGAATATATTTTATGAAAAAGATTTCTTTGAGTTGAAGTTCTTTCAATTATCCTTAGTAAAAGCACACTAAAAATTATAATAGTAACTAATGATCCTAAAAAACCCCACTCTTCGCCGATTGTAGCAAAAATATAATCACTATGTTGTTCTGGTATGAAATCGCCCTTTGTTTGTGAACCTTTCAAAAATCCCTCTCCTAAGATTCCCCCTGATTTAAATGCAAGTTGAGATTGATTTGTATTGTAACCAATCCCTTTTAAATCATCGTCTAAACCAAGTACAACGTTAAATCTATCTCTATGTCTTTGTTCAAAAATATTATTAAAAATAAAATCAACACAAAGAATAAAAACTATAGAACTTATCGCATAATATACTAGTCTAGTTTTTGAAAGAGCATTGTATAATTTATAAACAAAGAATAAAGCGAATAATCCACTTAAAAAAATTAACATATTAGTTTTTCCAAAGAATATTGTAAGTAGGAAAAGAAAAATTGATGCAGTGAAAATATTCATATATATGGATGGTAATCCTACTATATGTAAAACCAAGTAAAATCCTAAAAATATTAGTGCTGTTCCAGGATCAGGCTGTAGTACAATTAATATTAAAGGAATTGAAATTATTAAGAAACTATAAAATTGTATACTTAATTTTTTTATGTCAGAGTGAATGTTACTCAAAAATTTAGCAAGCGCTAAAGCTGTAACAGGCTTCATAAATTCAGATGGCTGAAAACTAAATCCAGCAATTGAAAACCATGATCTAGATCCATTAACTTCATTTCCAAAAAACAGTACACCTATTAGTAAAAAAACCATCAATAAGTATATAATACTTCCGTATTTGAAATATATTTTTATATCTGGTATCATACACAAAAAGAATGTAAAAATACATATAGAAAAAAAGAATAATTGTTTACCAAAAAAATTGTCTAATGAGAAAAAATTCATTTCATTAAAATATGTACTTGAATAAATATTAACTAATCCAATAATCATCAAAGAAATAACCAATAAACAAGAGACGATATCATAGTTTTTTATACTATTCATTTATTTTAAAGTTCTTTTTAGTGTATGGTTTTAAGTATTCAGAAATTAAATTGCCATCAATAATATATTTTTCTAACCATCTTCTTTCAATTTTTTCATTAATAAATTTTTCAATCATCAAACTAGATATAGGAGCCGCCCATCTTGAACCCCAATATCCATTTTCAATAAATACACAAATAGCAATTTTTGGGTCATCAGCAGGTGCAAAACCTATAAATATAGAATGATCTGTAAGTTGTTTTTTTACTCCATCAATCTTAATGAAATTTTCAGCTGTTCCAGTTTTGCCAGCAATTTTAATTTGATTTATTTTTGAATTTGTTGCAGTTCCCCTTTCAACTACATCTACCATCCCATCAATAATTGGCTCAAAATATTTGGATTCAATTAGTGTTTTCTTTTTTTCTCTATAATTAATATTAATAGAATCATTCTCAATCTCTTTGACAAAATGAGGTGTAATATACCATCCTCTGTTTGCTATAGTAGCAGCAAAGTTAGCAAGTTGAATAGGTGTAGTTAATATTTCTCCTTGTCCTATGGAATTTGATATTGTTGTTACTGCTCGCCAAGAATTATTGTACCATCTGTTATAATAGTCCGAACTTGGAATAAACCCAGGTTTACCTGTTGGATGATCATAACCTAAGTAATTTCCAAATCCAAATGATTTCACATAATCATTCCATTTGTTAAGTCCAATTGATGAACTCTCATGACTTTCAATAATTTCCTTATAAGTTTTTGCAAAGTATGTATTGCATGAAGTATATATTGCATTATTTAAATTACTGAAAGTAGCCTCATTAGTATGGCATTTCATAAAAGCATTTTTTGCATAAAAGTGACCTCCATTGCATTTAAATAAAGTTTCTTCTTGAATTACATTCTCTTGTAATCCAATTAGTGCATTAATAATTTTGAAAGTTGAACCAGGTGGATATTGACCTTGAAGACCTCTCTCAAATAAAGGTTTACCTATTGAGTCGTTATTTAATAATCTATATTGAGATGATCTTTCCCTACCAACTAATAGACTTGGATCATATCCAGGTGAATTAACAAGTGCTAATATTTCTCCAGATTTTGGTTCTATGGCAATTATACTTCCATATTTATTTTTCATTAGTGAATCACCATAAGCTTGTAAATCTATATCCAATGTTAACTTCAATTTTTTAGGCGACTCAGGTAGGGTATCATAAATTCCGTTATTATATTTCCCTATTATTCTATTAAACTTATCTTTTTGAAAATAATTAACACCTTTCTTTCCTCTCAATGCTGTCTCATATGTTTTTTCTATACCTTGTCTTCCAATCATTTCGCCTGATTTATAGTATGAGTTATTATTTATTTCATAATCATTAACCTCGCTTATATATCCTAGTAGATTTGATGCTGTTGAGTAATTATATTTTCTTTTGGAATTTTTTTGAATAAAAAAACCACTTAATCTCCACATTTTTTCTTGTAACTCAGCGTACTCTTTCTTTGTAAGACTAGAAATAAAAACTGATGCTTTTATTTTGGAAAATTTCACAGCTTTATTAAATCTCGATTTAAAATCTTTTACACTTATATTAAGATCCTCAGAAATTTTTATACTGTCTGAAATTTTTACATCTCTTGGGACAATCAAGACATCGTAATAGGGTTCATTAGAAACAATTAATTTGTTGTTGCGATCATAAATGTATCCTCTCTCTGGGAAATTATATATTTTTTGAACGGAAGCTTTTCCAACTATATCTGAGTTTTCATTATTAATTACCTGAAGAAAAAATAATTGAATAATTAAGATAGATGAAATAATAATTACAAGTATCTGAAGAAATTTATCTCGCATTTTTGTTAAAAAAAATAAGTATAAAGATGTATGATAAAATTATAGAAATTATTGTACTTAAAACAGTTTTTTTAACTACCCAACTAAATTTTTCAAACGAAAAAGCTTCTACACTATACAGTATTAGTTGATGTGTAAAAAACATAAGAATTAAAAAAGTTATTTTTTGGTATAAACTAGTTTCTCTAATGTAGTCTGCTGTTTTTCGGACCTTACTAGCATCAAAATGACCAAATGAAAACTTTAAAAAATAAATTTTTAATAATGAAGAAATCAAAAGTGAAAATGTAATTATGCCATATGTATTTGAGAATAAGTCAAGAATTAAACCTGCAATAAACATATATAAATACATAAATGATTTATTATAGTTTAGAGGAAAAATAATTAGAAAAATCAGATATATGTTTGGACTAACTCCAAAAATTAAAATATTATTAAAAATCAAAATTTGACTAATTATAATAAACAAGAACCTTAAAAAAACTAATAAATTAATATTACTCATTATTGCTTTCTAATTTTTTTATTTCATCCTTAAAATTATTTTTAACAACATATACATTTTTTATAGAACCAATATCTTCAAACAACTTAATGGTTATATCAAAATAGTTACTGCCTGTCGGAAGATTAAAACTTCGAATAATTCCGATAGGAATATTTTCTGGAAATATTGAAGACATTCCACCTGTCTGAATTGTATCATTTATTTTTATATCTGCACTTTTAGGTATGTCATAAAGATTTAATATTCCTGGATCATTGGCATCCCAGCTTAGTGAACC
Organism: uncultured Bacteroidota bacterium; assembly: GCA_902595555.1. Classification (GTDB taxonomy): domain Bacteria; phylum Bacteroidota; class Bacteroidia; order Flavobacteriales; family Flavobacteriaceae; genus Eutrophosalina. The sequence continues at coordinate 169,418 of CACJQM010000003.1, forward strand.
AAAATGATTGGTTCTTTTAACTTTTGCATTAATTATCAAATCTGTGTTAAGTATTGATATTATTGTTGAAAATTTTTCAGATGAATTATTGATAATACCAATTACGCCATTATTTGAAATTACACCATTATCAATCTCTATATTATCACTGGCGCCCTTGTTTATTGTTATAAAGTTTTTTGAAAATTTGATACTGTTTGAAATAACTTTGGCTGATGAAAATAGATAATTATCTGTGTTTATTAAAGAATCAATTTTGTTGGTTTTTGAATAATTATTCCTTAGAAAATTATTCTCGTTAATTAAATTCTCATTTATCTCTTTAAGTTCAAAATATTCAACTAAATTTTGCTTTTCCTCATTAATAATATTTACTAGTGAGTTAGAAAAAAAATTAAACTTACTGCTGTGGTAATAATTTTTATCAATAATTTGGGTGATTGATAATAATAATAGAAGGGTAAATGTTAATGAGTGAATGTTTTTAATTAAAAAATCAATTATTTTTCGCATTAAAATCTATTTCACTAATACGTTTTTATATCGCTCGATATTTTTTAAAGTAATACCCGTCCCTCTTACAACTGCTCTTAGTGGATCTTCAGCAATGAAAACTGGTAAGTCTGTTTTTTTAGAAATTCTTTTGTCTAAGCCCCTAAGCATAGATCCTCCACCCGCAAGATAAATACCAGTGTTATAAATATCAGCAGCTAGTTCAGGAGGTGTTTGAGATAGTGTTTCCATTACAGACTCTTCAATCCTAATAATTGATTTATCTAAAGCTTTTGATATTTCACGATAACCAATTGAAATTTCTTTTGGTTTTCCTGATAAAAGATCTCTTCCTTGAACAAGTAAGTTTTCAGGTGGGTTTTCTAATTCATCTAAAGCTGATCCTATGCTTATTTTAATTTTTTCAGCTGTTCTATCACCAATTGATAAATTATGCTGTGTTCTCATGTAAAATACAATATCTTCAGTGAAGACATCACCAGCAATTTTTACAGATTTGTCGCAAACTATCCCAGCCAGTGCAATTACTGCTATTTCCGTTGTTCCGCCACCGATATCAATTATCATATTTCCTTTTGGCTGATTTATATCAACTCCAATTCCAATTGCCGCTGCCATAGGCTCATGGATTAAATAAACTTCTTTACCGTTTACTCTTTCAGCAGATTCTCTTACAGCTCTCATTTCTACCTCAGTTATTCCAGATGGAATACAAATTACCATTTTTAAAGATGGTGAGTAAAATCGTTTATTTAGCGTTGGTATACTTTTAATTAGTTGACCAATCATCTGTTCAGATGCATTAAAATCCGCAATTACACCATCTTTCAGTGGTCTAATTGTTTTTATATTTTCATGTGTTTTCCCATGCATTAATTTTGCCTCCTTACCAACTGCAATTATTTTTCCAGATTTTTGATCTATGGCAACAATAGACGGACTATCCACAACTACCTTATCATTGTGAATGATTAATGTGTTTGCAGTTCCTAGATCAATTGCAATTGACTCTGTCCAAAAATCAAAAAAACTCATATTATAAAATCAAAGAGTTAAAGTTAATAAAATTAATGTTTAAAGTGCCTATTTCCAGTCATTACCATTGAGATTGAGTTCTTATTACAAGAATCAATTGATAATTGATCTTTAATTGAACCACCTGGTTGAATTACCGATTGTATTCCATTTTTTGATGCTATTTCAACGCAGTCAGGAAATGGAAAAAAGGCATCACTTGCCATTACTGCTCCCTCAAGATTAAAATTAAATTTCTTGGCTTTATCAATTGCTTGATTTAATGCATCAACTCTTGAGGTTTGACCTGTTCCTGAGGAAATTAATTGGCTGTTTTTTACCAATACTATTGTGTTTGATTTTGTGTGTTTACATACTTTGGATGCAAACAGTAAATCTTGAATTTGAGATTTATTTGGTTTTTTTTCTGTAACAATAGTTAAATTTTCTAATGAATCTGTAATTAAGTCTTTGTCTTGAAATAATTTTCCATTCAAACAAGTTCTAACAGATTGGTTTGAAAAATCAATGCTCTTTAGTTTCAGTATAATTCTATTTTTTTTAGATTTTAAATTATTGATTGCAGTTTCATCAAAACTTGGAGCCAATATTACCTCAAAAAATAAATTGTTAATTTTTTCAGAGGTTTTTAAATCAATATTTGAATTTGATATTAGTACACCTCCAAAAGCAGAAACTGGGTCACCCTCTAGGGCAGCCTCATAAGCATCATAAATATTTTTTCTTGTGGAAAGACCACATGCATTGTTGTGTTTAAGTATTGCAAATGTTGGTTTATCATTCCAATACTCCGCGATTATGTTAACCGCTGAATCAATATCTAAAAGATTATTGTAAGATAGTTCCTTACCGTTCAGTTTGTCAAATACATCATCCAAATTGCCCAGGAAATAACCTTCTTGATGTGGGTTTTCACCATATCTCAATGATTTTTTAATCCTTAATTTTCCGTTCTTAAAATATTCTGCAATTAAGGTGTCATAATTTGAAGAAACTGAGAAAGCGTTTAATGCATAATCTTTTTTTTGTTCAAGTGAAAAATCCCCTTTATTTTCATTTAGATCTTTTATAAATTTTTCATATTGGTGAGTTGATGAAACACAAACTACATCATTAAAGTTTTTCGCAGCGGCTCTAATTAATGAAACACCTCCAATATCAATTTTTTCAATTATTTCTTGATGAGATTTAGAATCATTAACAGTATCCTCAAATGGGTATAAGTCCACAATTATAAAATCAATTTCAGGAATATCAAATTTATCTTTCTCATCATTGTCATTATTTGAATCTCTCCTATATAAAATACCCCCAAAAATTTTTGGATGGAGTGTCTTAACTCTTCCTCCAAAAATTGATGGATAATCTGTTAATTTTTCAACCTTTTCAGTCTTAATTCCTATTTCGTTTAAATATTTTTCAGTTCCACCAGTAGAAATTATATTAACATTTAGCTCTGAGAGTTTCCTAGCTATATTGTCAATTCCCTCTTTGTTAAAAACGGATATTAGAGCGGATTTTTGATTTTTTTTTGACATATAGTGTAAGTATATAAATGTAATATTTTAAAAAAAAAAAAGCTGCATAAAAGCAGCTTTTTTTAATTGTATTATTATACTACATCATTCCTGGCATTCCACCGCCACCCATTGGTGGTGCTGGAGGTGTATCCTCTTTGATATCAACCAGAGCACATTCAGTTGTCAGTATCATACCAGCTACAGAAGCAGCATTTTCAAGAGCTACCCTTGTAACTTTTTTGGGATCAATAATCCCAGATTCAAATAGATCAACATAAGTCTCAGATTTAGCATCATAACCAAATCCACCTTTACCATCTAAAATTTTTGCGACAACAACTGAACCTTCTCCACCTGCATTTTCAACAATTGTTCTTAATGGAGCTTCAAGGGCTCTTGATATTATTTGAATTCCAGTTAATTCATCATCATTAGATGATTTAATTTTTTCAAGTTGTTTTCTTGCTCTAATTAAAGCAACACCACCACCTGCTACAATACCTTCTTCAACTGCTGCTCTAGTAGCGTGAAGTGCATCATCAACTCTATCTTTCTTTTCTTTCATTTCAACTTCAGATGCCGCACCAACATATAAAACTGCAACGCCACCTGCTAACTTAGCCAATCTCTCTTGTAGCTTTTCTTTATCATAATCTGATGTCGTAGTTTCAATTTGAGATTTAATTTGACCAACTCTTGCTTGGATTTCTTTCTTGTCTCCAGATCCATTAACAATCGTAGTATTGTCCTTATCAATAGTGACTCTTTCAGCTGATCCTAACATATCTATTGTAGTATTTTCAATATTGAATCCTCTTTCCTCAGAAATAACGGTTCCACCAGTCAAAATTGCAATATCCTCAAGCATAGCTTTTCTACGGTCACCAAAACCAGGTGCTTTAACAGCAGCAATTTTTAATGCTCCTCTGAGTTTGTTTACAACTAATGTTGCTAATGCTTCACCATCAACGTCCTCTGCAATAACTAGTAAGGGCTTTCCTGACTGAGCTACTGGTTCTAGAATAGGAAGTAAATCTTTCATTGCTGAAATCTTTTTATCATAAAGTAGTATGTAGGGAGACTCAAGATCAGATTCCATTTTTTCGGAATTTGTTACAAAGTATGGTGATAAATATCCTCTGTCAAATTGCATTCCTTCGACAACATCAACATATGTATCTGTACCTTTTGCTTCCTCTACGGTAATTACACCTTCTTTACCAACTTTTTCAAAAGCTTGAGTTATTAAATCTCCAATAGCACTATCATTATTTGCTGATATTGATGCAATTTGCTGAATTTTTTCTGATGAATTTCCAACTGTTTTAGCAGATTTATTTAACTCGTCAACAATAGCAGTTACAGCCTTATCAACACCTCTTTTCAAATCCATTGGGTTGGCTCCAGCGGTTACATTCTTTAAACCCTCATTAACTATGGACTGAGCTAAAATAGTAGCAGTAGTTGTACCATCACCAGCAAGGTCATTTGTTTTTGATGCAACTTCTTTTACCATTTGAGCGCCCATATTCTCTAAAGCATCCTCAAGTTCTATTTCTTTTGCAACAGTTACTCCATCTTTAGTTACCTGTGGACCACCAAAAGATTTACCAACAATAACATTTCTTCCCTTAGGACCAAGTGTTACTTTTACTGCATTAGCAAGTGCATCAACTCCTCTTTTTAAACCTTCTCTTGCTTCTATATCAAATTGTATTTTTTTTGCCATTATAATTTTTTTTTAGTTAAACAATTGCGAGGATGTCACTTTCCCTCATTATTAAATAATCTTTACTTTCAAATTTAAGCTCAGTACCTGAATACTTTCCATATAAAACAGTCTCTCCAACTTTAACAGTTATTGGATTATCTTTTGTTCCAGATCCTACAGCTACAACAATTCCCTTTTGCGGTTTCTCCTTTGCCGTATCAGGTATAATTATTCCTGACGCTGTCTTAGTTTCAGCCTCTAGAGGTTCAACTAATACTCTGTCAGCTAATGGTTTGATATTTAATTTACTCATAGTTTAATTTTTAATTTATTTTTCATCAATCATGCCAAATACAAATAGGTGTCAAAAAGTACTTTTATTTAATATTTTCTGTCATGATGACATACTAGTTCTCAGAACTTGAATTATCGGAATTGGAATCAATATCATCCTCTAATATTTCTTCAATAAGTACATCGTCGGAATTGTTTAAAAGTTCAGACTCAGTTGTATCGTTTCCTGAATTTAACGTAATATTAGAAAATAGGATTAATAAAAAGAGTAGAGAAGCTAAAATCCATGTACTTTTATCTAAAAAATCAGTAGTTTTTTTAACACCACCAATTTGTTGTGAATCTCCCCCAAATGTTGAAGCTAATCCACCACCTTTTGGATTTTGGACCATTATTACCAATACAAGTAAAAATGAGAGAAATATTATTAAAAAAAGTATTATGTTGTACATTATCTGTTTTTTATTTGTTTTTTAATAATCTTAATTTGGTCTGCAAATAAACTGATTTTTTCTGGATATTTCAAACATAAAATCTTGTAAGCTTTAAGGGCATCCTCAAATTTTCCCTGATTAATATATACTTTAGCAAGTGTTTCTGTCATGTAATCTTTCTTTGTTATTTTGATTTTATCATCATGTTTTTTTGCTTTTAAATCATATAAATTAAAATTATCTACATTTAAAACTTGATCATTACTTTTTAATTTATTTGGGGTTGGTTTAGTTTTAGAAATCCAATCCAGAAATGAAATCTCTTGATTTAAACTTTCAGCTTGGACTTCATTTATTAAGGATTCTTTTTCATTATCATTGAGTATGTCATTATTAATTATGTAATAAAGATGTGACCTGTCAGTTGTTAATATCGAAGTTGATTTCAAAATTTTATTGTAATCAATGGTTTTAAATTTTTTAGATAATATTAATTGTAAAATTTTTACAGGTGTAAAGTAAGGATATGTTTGAGAAATATTTTTTATGATTTTTAAATCATTCTTTTTTAATTCGTTAGGATTAGTAAGAATACTAATTACTTTATTTTTAGAGCTTTCTACCATTTTGCAAGAGAAGCATTAAAAATGTCCTGAGTTATACGCTCAAAAATAATCTCGTGAGCCTCACTTTTTATCGTGATAAGTTGTTGTTCTGCTGGAAAATCAAAGTAAAATGAAAATCTCCTTTCAAAATTGTCATCCTCTTTTTTAAAATTTTGAAAATTAACATTTACACTAATTGAGAGTCTATTTTGTGCTGCATTCAAATCTGAAGTTGCTGTCATTGGACTAACTCTGTATTCTACAATCTCACCCTCATACAATAAATCACCATTACTTTGAACCATTTGTAGGTTTGTTTGATTTTCTAATATATTTTGAAGAGAAATGGTAAAATCACGATCTAATCCTGGTTCAAATATAGAGCCCGTGTTGTTACCTGCATTATTTTCAAATAGGTTAACTTGGAAAGATTCGGTACCCTCAGGAATAGATGCACCCGTAAATGAATAATTTCCACAACCATAAGTTAAAACTAATATGGGTAGCAGTAGTATTAGATATTTTTTAAAGTTCAAGGTCATATTGTTTAATCTTTCTATATAATGTTCTCTCTGAAATACCAAGCTCTTTTGCAGCAGCCTTTCTCCTTCCATTATTTCTTTCCAATGCTTTAATTATCAGTTCTAACTCCTTATCTTGAATTGATAATGTTTCTTCTTCAACAACTTCCTCAGCAAAGGAATATTTATCATCCTTATTTTGAGATTGGTTAGATTCTAAAATTTCGGTTTCGTTTGCTGAATCTTCATTTAATTTCTGAAAACTTTGGGGTATGAAATTTTCAATATCATCAATGGTTTCCGATTCACCAACTTCTTTTGATTTTAAATTATTTGTAAGTTTCTTTAATTCATTCAAATCTTTTTTCATATCGAAAAGAATTTTATAAAGAATTTCTCTCTCGGATGAAAAATCACTCTCACTTTTGTTTTCTGAAATTAATGCTGGTAAATTATTTTTTGGATCTGGTAGGTAAGAGGAAATCATTACACCATTTATTGCCCTTTCCTGTTCTAGAACAGATAATTGTTCGGTTATATTTTTTAGTTGTCTAATGTTACCATTCCATCTATAATTTTGAAGTATTCTTTGTGCATCATCATCTAGCCTAACGGTTGGCATTTTATATTTTTTTGCAAAGTCTGATGCAAATTTTCTAAATAATAAAATTATATCATTTTTTCTTTGTCTGAGTGGAGGTATTTTAATTTCTACAGTACTTAAACGATAAAATAAATCTTCTCGAAATTTTCCTTTTAAAATGGCATTTTCCATATTTAGATTTGTAGCAGCTACAATTCTTACATTAGTTTTTTGAACTTTTGATGATCCTACCTTAATAAATTCTCCATTCTCCAAAACTCTTAAAAGTCTGACTTGAGTGGTTAGGGGAAGTTCTCCAACTTCATCTAGAAAAATTGTACCACCATCTGCCACTTCAAAATATCCAGATCGAGTAGACGTAGCACCTGTAAAAGCTCCTTTTTCATGTCCAAAAAGTTCAGAGTCTATTGTACCTTCTGGGATAGCTCCACAATTCACAGCAATAAACTTATTATGTTTTCTGTGTGAAAGTTGGTGAATGATTTTTGGAAAAGATTCTTTTCCAACCCCACTTTCTCCTGTAACTAAAACGGTAATATCAGTTGGAGCTACTCTTACAGCTTTTTCTATAGCTCTATCAAGTCCTGCTGAATTACCAATAATCTCAAATCTTTGTTTTATGTTTTGAATTTCACTAATCATAATAAAAATCTCCAATAAGAGTTGTTGAGGTGTTATCTGTTACCTTGACTTTTGCATAATCTCCTAATTTTAAGTTGTTTTTTGGGAAAACAACCATTAGATTTTGTGGATTTCTTCCACACCAATGATTGGCTGATTTTTTTGATTCTTTTTCAATTAAAACAGATACAGTTTTTCCTCTGTATTTGAACAAATTTTGGTAACTATGTTTAAGTTGCAGATCAATAATTTCACTTAATCTTCTTTGTTTAATGTCTTCAGGAACATTATCATCAAACTTTTTTGCTGCTAAAGTTCCTGGTCTTTCTGAGTATTTAAACATAAATCCAAAATCATATTTTACATAATCCATTAGTTTTAGTGTATCTAAATGGTCATCTTCTGTTTCATTAGGAAAACCTGTAATCATATCTTGGGAAATACCGCAGTCAGGTAATATTTTTTTGATTTTTTTTATAAGTTGACGATATTCCTTAACAGTATGTTTCCTGTTCATTTTTTTTAGAATACGATCGCTTCCAGATTGAACCGGTAAATGAATGTGGTTACAAATATTATTATATCTGGCCATAGTTTCTAAAACTTCTGAATCAATGTCCTGTGGATTTGATGTAGTAAACCGAATTCTCGTATTAGGAAAACTTTTTGCTACTATTTCCAATAGCATTGCAAAATTTACAGAGGTTTTTCTTTGAATTTCAGGTGCTTTTTTAAAATCTTTTTTTAGTCCGCCGCCATACCACAAGTAACTGTCAACATTCTGGCCTAATAGAGTTACCTCCTTGTAACCATTTTTCACCAAATTATTAATTTCATTTAAAATCGTTTTTGGATCTCTGCTTCTTTCTCTTCCTCTTGTAAATGGAACGATGCAAAATGTACACATATTGTCACACCCTCTTGTAATTGAAACAAATGCATTTATACCATTTGTATTAAACCTGTTAGGATTGATATCTGCATATGTTTCTTCTTTCGAAAGCAGAACATTTACAGCATCATTTCCAAATTCAACCTCCTTTAACAAATTTGGCAAATCTCTGTACGCATCAGGTCCAACAACCAAGTCAACAATTTTCTCCTCAATTAAAAATTTTTCCTTTAATCTTTCTGCCATACATCCAAGTACCCCAACTTTTAAATTCTTTTTATTTTTTTTGATTGCATTAATACTCTCGAGTTTTTTCCTTACTGTTAATTCAGCTTTTTCCCTTATTGAACACGTGTTAAGTAAAATCAAATCTGATTCATTCAATTCATTAGTGTGAGAATACCCAATTTGTTCTAGGATTGATGCAACAACTTCTGAATCAGAGACATTCATCTGACATCCATAAGAAATAATAGAGAATTTTTTAGAATTATAAATTCTCTTTTTTTTCTTATTTATTTCCAGCGTTTTAGCAAACATTCCTTCTTAGTATCAAGCAAATATATAAAAACATGTCAAAATGTCGTGTTTTTATTTTAATTGTGGCTTTACTATTGATAATTGGTACTAAAAATCGATGTAAGTCGATTGTTGTAAATTTTTTTTTAAAAAAAACATATACATTTGTCATCCAACTTTTTAAAAAATGTCTAAAAATCTTGTAATTGTAGAATCACCGGCTAAAGCCAAAACTATAGAAAAATTTTTAGGTAGTGAATACAAAGTTGTTTCCAGTAATGGTCATATTGCAGATTTACCTTCAAATGAATTGGGGATAGACATCGAGAATGATTATAAACCAAAATACAAAATTACAAATGATAAAAAGGATTTAGTAAAAAAATTAAAAAATGAATTAAAGGGGGTTGATACTGTATGGTTAGCTAGCGATGAAGACAGAGAGGGTGAGGCTATTGCATGGCATTTAGCTGAGAACCTAAATCTGACTGAATCAAATACCAAAAGAATTGTATTTAGAGAAATTACTGAAAAAGCTATTAAAAATGCAATTGAAAATCCTAGACAAATAAACAAATCTCTTGTTGATGCCCAACAAGCTAGAAGGGTTATTGATAGGTTAGTTGGTTATAAAATTTCTCCAATACTTTGGAGAAAAGTTAAGGGAGGATTATCAGCAGGAAGAGTCCAATCTGTAGTTTTGAGATTAATTGCCGAAAGAGAGAAAGAAATTTTAAATTTTAATCCTGTATCCTCATACAAAACTACTGCTGAATTTATTAATAGTAATAATATAAAATTTAAAGCTAAATACTCCATCAACACAAATGATGATGATAATTTCAATTCTTTTCTTGATGGCTTTAAAAATGCCGAATTTTCTGTAAGTAGTATCAAAAAAAGTCCTCTGCTAAAGAAACCAGCTCCACCCTTCACAACCTCAACAATGCAACAGGAGGCTGCCAGAAAGCTTGGTTTTAATGTTTCAAGAACTATGCAAACTGCACAAAGATTATATGAAGCTGGACATATAACTTATATGAGAACTGATAGTGTTACACTCTCTGAAACTGCACAAAATTCAATTAAGAATGCTATTGAAACAAAGTTTGGATCTAATTATCATCAATCTAGAAATTTTAATAATAAAAGTAAGAATGCTCAACAAGCACATGAAGCAGTTAGACCTACAAATTTTTTAAATAACATTCAAAATCTTGATGCTGATCAGTCCAACCTTTATGACTTAATTTGGAGAAGAAGTGTGGCGAGTCAAATGTCAGATGCTAAAGTTGATAAAACAATTGTAAAAATTAAATCAAACAATCATGAAGGTCTTTTCCAATCTGATGGTGAAGTGATCAAATTTGATGGTTTTTTAAAACTTTACATTGAATCAAAGGACAATCAAAACAATGATGATTCCCAAAACAATGTACTCCCAAATTTTACTGAAGGAGAAAGAATTACTAAGGAGAAAATTCTAGTTACGCAGATATTCTCTAAACCACCTTTCAGATTCACTGAGGCTTCACTTGTCAAAAAACTAGAGGAGCTTGGTATAGGTCGCCCTTCTACATATGCTCCCACTATAACAACTGTTATGAACAGAAAGTATGTTTTTAAAGGAACTAATAATGCTCAAACAAGAGAAATTGTACAATATATTATTGATTCTAATATTAATAGAAATGTTAATCAGGAAAATTACGGATCTAACAAGGGAAAATTAGTTCCTAGTGAGGTAGGGCTTTTAGTGAATGAATTCCTAACGAATAATTTCAAAAATATTATTGATTATAATTTCACAGCATCTGTTGAAAATGAATTTGACTCAATTGCTAATGGATCAAAGGATTGGAAAACAATTATTGATAAATTTTATAATCCATTTAGTTTGGTGATTGATGATGTGCAAAAAAATGCGAAAAGAGAAACTGGTGAAAGAGTACTTGGACTAGATCCAAAATCAGGTAGACAATTAAGTGTCAAGCTTGGCAAATATGGACCAATAGCTCAAATTGGTAAAGTTGATGAAGAAGAAAAACCACTATTTGCAAGTTTACTTCCAGATCAGCAAATAAGTAAGATTACTGCAGAGGAAGCTCTAAAGCTTTTCGAACTCCCTGTTTATGTTGGTGATTTTGAGAATGAAAGAGTAGAAGCAAATATTGGAAGATATGGACCCTACATTCGTTACAATAAAGTTTTTATACCCATTCCTGAAGGATTCAACCCCTTTACAATAACAATTGAAAAATCTATAGATCTAATAAAAGCCAAAATTGAAGCTCAAAAGCCAATTTTAGTTTATAAATCATATGATGTTACAAAAGGAAAGGGAAGATTTGGACCTTATCTTAAATGGAATAACACATTTATTAATGTAAATAAAAATTACGATTTTGATAATTTGACTGAAGAAGATTGCATTAAATTGATTGAGGAAAAAATACAAAAAGACAAGGAAAAGATTATAATGAATTGGTCATCAGATGGTATTACAATTGAAAAGGGAAGATGGAATAAAATATACATTATTAAAGGTAAAAAGAAAGTTCCACTAGCAAAAAATGTCGATCCTTTAAAAATTACTCTAGATCAAGCCAAAGACTACTTAAAAATCAAGAAAAAATAATATTTTGATACTTGAATATTTTAGTTCAGTTGAAAAAAATGCTTTGGATTTTGCAAATAGACAAAATTCAGACCAACTAGGGAAAAAAATTGGAATAAACGGAAGGGATGATTTTAATAATTATTCAAATATAAATATTGTAATCTTTTCAATTTCTGAGTATCGGCCTGATCAATCAATAAAAAAAACATTCAAGGCAGATAAAGACTTCAGAATAAAATTATACAGTTTGTATGTTGGAAACTGGAATAATGAAATTTTTGATTTAGGAAATCTTGTTAATGGAAATGAACTTTCAGATACTAATTATGCGCTCGAAAGAATTATCGAGTCATTTATTAAAAAACAAATTTTTGTCATAACTATTGGTGGCTCTCAGAGTTTGACTTATAACTTTTATAGTTCTATAAAATCCTTTTTGAGTTCTGTAAATATGGTTACCGTAGACAATAAGTTAGATTTTACCAAAAATAATAATGTTGAGGATTCCTATTTATCGAAAATAATTTTGGATGATGATAATAAGCTTAATCAATTTTCTAACATAGGTTTTCAAAAACATTTAACATCTACAAAAGAAATTGAATTAGTAAGTAAAATGAAATTTGAATCACTAAGCTTGGGTAAAGTTAAATCAAATGTTGATGAGGCTGAACCTATTATAAGAGATTCAAATCTTACATCATTCGATATTAGATCCGTTAAATCAGGTGATATTAATAATGCTCATCAGTATCCCAATGGATTTACAACATATGAGTTTTGCTCATTATCAAGATTTTCAGGATCTGGCTCAAAATCAAAAGTTGTTTCTTTTTTTGAAAACTGGGATTTTTCAATCATGAATTCTTTACTTGCTGAGGCTGTTTGGTATGTTATTGATGGCTTTAATTCGAGATTTGAAGAAAACCCTGAAGACAATAATGATAATTTTGTTTATTATCACATTGAAGTAGATAGTTATAAATTTAAGTTTTATAAAAGCTTAATGACTGGAAAGTGGTGGGTTGAATTTATTAATGATGAGTTAATATCAGTCGAAAAAGATATAATTTCTTGTACTGCAAATGATTATTATAAATGTAAAAATTCAATCATTTCGGAAAGGATTTTAACAAGATTAAAAAATAAAATAACCTGAGTTTAATCCAAAATTGTTATTTTAGGGCACAAATTTTGATTAGACTTAGTTAACAACTATGAAAAAAAACTTATTTATAGTACTACTTCTAGGTTTATTTATTTCTTGCTCGAAGAATGATAGAGGAGAATTAATTGGTGTTAAATCCAACAAGTTTTTTTCAGATAAACCTCATGGTATGGTTTTGATTCCATCAGGATCATTTACAATGGGTCCTTCAAACCCAAGTGTTGTTCTTGATCAAAATCCAACCCTTAAAACAGTTTCTGTAAAAGCATTTTATATGGATGAGACTGAAATAACAAACAGTGAGTACAGACAATTTGTTAATTGGGTTAGAGATTCAGTAGTACGAAACGAGCTAGCTGTTGCTGCATATTATAAAATAGGTGAAGAAACTAAAGAAGATGATCCAATGTGGGAATTTATGCCGGTTTATAACAGAGCAGGTGACGGTGAAGAAAAAACTGCTTATCAGGAATATTTAGAAGAAAATGGTTTGGGAATTCTTGATATTGAAAATAAATCTACTTATAGATTAAACTGGGATGTTAAAATTCCTTGGGAGAGATCAGACTACCTAGATGCCAATTATGCTGCTGTTATTGAAGGTGGTATTGGACCTGATTTGTTAGAAGATTATGAGGGGTTTTTTATACCTGCTGATTCTACACCTAATGCTTTAAGAGCTTTTAAAACAAAAAGAATAAAATATAATTACAGGCAGTTCGACTCAAAAAATAACAGGTGGAGTGAATATGAGGAAATTGAAATTTATCCTGATACTACAGTTTGGTACAAGGATTTCTCTTACAGTTACAATGAACCTATGCATAATGATTATTTTTGGCATGATGCATATTCCGAATACCCAGTTGTTGGTGTATCCTGGGAACAAGCTAAAGCCTTCGCACATTGGAGAACTTTCTATAAAAATCAGCATCAAAGAAAAGCCAGAAAAAATATTCAGTTAGTTAGCGATTACAGATTACCTACTGAAACTGAGTGGGAATATGCTGCGAGAGGTGGACTTGAAAGAGCTGAGTATCCATGGGGAGGGCCTTACACATATGATGACAAGGGTTGTTTCCTTGCTAATTTTAAGCCTGAAAGAGGTGATTACATTGCTGATCAAATTTTATACACGGCAGAAGCAGAATCTTATTGGCCTAATGATTATGGTCTTTATAATATGTCAGGAAATGTTTCAGAGTGGACTGATTCTAATTTTGAGAAAGGTGCAAATGACTTTGTAGCAGGCTTAAATCCTAATATAGAGGGATCAGAGGACAATAAATTTAAAGTTGTTAGAGGTGGATCATGGAAAGATGTTGCCCATTTTTTGAAAGTTTCAACAAGAGACTATGAGAAAAAAGATATAAAAAGATCATATATAGGATTTAGAACTGTTCAAAGTTATCTAGGAGAGGATGTAGGTTTTCAGGAGAATCCAAATAAAATATTTTAATTAAAAATTATAAACTAAAAATCAAGAATTATGAAAAAACAATTATTACCAGATAACGTATTTGAGTTATTATTTGGTGTTGGTGCAGGTGTTGTTATTATTGGTGCCCTACTAAAAATTATAAATGGTTCATTAATATTTTCAGCTAACACCTGGCTTATTGTAGGTCTTTCAGTTGAAGCTGGAATTTTTGTATTATCAGGTATTCAAGGGTTTTTACTAGGTAAAAAAGATGAAGAAGATGATGTTGTTAGTACTATTGCTGTAGAGACAGCTGCATTACAAAAAGCGGTTGATGGAACAGTTAGAGGTCTTTCTGAACTAAATTCCAATATTTCAGATGCTTCAAAAGCAACAGCATCTATAAAAGTTCCTACTGACATGGAAAAAAATACTGATGATTTCAATAAAGGTTTATCCTCTGCTTCATCCAATATCCAAGAAGTTGCTAAAGTTCTTCATAATTTAAAAGAAACTGTTGCTAAATTTGAGACTGTAAATATGCCTGAGGGACTTGGTGATGAGCTTGAAAAAATGAAAAATACTGTTAAAGAATTAAATGCTAAGTATGAAGCTATGCTTGGTGCAATGAACAAGTAATATGGCTGGATCCTCAGGAAAACAAACTAGAAGTCAAAAACTTCGACAAAATATGATAAACATGATGTACCTCGTGTTTATTGCTATGCTAGCTCTACAGATCAGTAAAGAGGTTTTGGCAACATTAGGGGTTTTAAGTGAAGACATGGAAAAATCTACCTCTGAGCTTAAAACTTCCATTGATAGTGCCTATAATATTATTGATCAAAATAGTAATCAAGATTATTACAAAATTCCCTCTGAAGAACTTCCTAAGCTAAAAGAGATAACAGACGATTACTTCAATTTTATTCAAGATTTAAAAGATTCTTTAATAGGAATAGATGAGAATAATTATATGATTGATGTTGAATATATTGATGAAAATGGAAATGAAAAAATTAGTCAGAGAAGAGATTATCAAGTTATGGATAAAAGTAATTATCTAGACGAGGTCTTTTTTATTAATGATGGTGTGACTGCTAAGGGTCAAAAATTTATTGATTACTTCAAAGACTTTACTGGAAAAGTGGAATCAGTTTTAGACTCAATTAAAGAGAGAGACTCAAGAACAGTTCAGTCCAATTACGGATTTTCTACTGCATTATCTAATCTCTCATTAAGATTTAATTATCCTGAAGATGATCAAGTTGTTAACAGAGATGGTATTAAAGAGGATTGGATTTATTACAATTATGAAAAATTCCCGCTTGTTGCGTCTCTTTCAAAATTCACTAAAATACAATCTGACATAAGATCTGTTGAATATGAAATTCTCAATTCCCTTGTTAGTAAAACAAAGGATCGTCAGTTGAGTTTTGATTCAAAAAGTACACTGCTTGAAACAGACAAACAAGCTTATTATACAAATAGTACAGTTGATGCCAAAGTAGTTGTTGGTAATACTGATTCTAGTTTTAAGCCAGATAGAGTTGATCTTAAGGTTGATAACATTAAATTAAAAGAGTCAGAATTTGAAGTTGTTGATGGTAAAATTAAGCTAAACAAAAGATTTTCATCACCGGGAATAAAAAAAATCTATGGTTATTTGTTTTTCGATAACAATGGAAATACAGATAGTCTTTTAGTAGATACTCAATTTTATGTTATACCAAAACCAAATGAGGCGATAGTATCACCCGTAAATATGCAGGTTTTTTATATCGGCTTAAGAAATGAAATTGCTGTTGCCTTCCCTGGAATTGCTGATTTAACATCTATAAGAGTAGATGGTAAAAATGGTACAATTTTGAAAACTGGTTCTAGATATTTTGCTGCACCAAATTCTGGTGTCGAAAGTATGGATGTGGTTGTTTCGGGTAAAGCCAATGACGAAGTTATAACTAGCTTAGTTAATTTCAGAGTTGAAGATGCACCACCTGGACGTGGATCAGTATATGAGAGAGTAGGAGGTCAAGATTACAATTTTGTAAATAGTGATAAAGTATCTAAGGAATCTCTTTTATATGGCTTAATTAGAGGAGAAAAGCCGCCTGGGTTTTTATATGACTATGATATTAATGTTGAATCGTTTCAAATAACTGTTGGTAATTTACCAACAAGAACTGTTCAAGGAAATAAAATCCAAAACAGTAATGAAGCAGTAAGAGACATTAATGGCGCTAACCGAGGTTCCAGTGTAACTGTAACAGTCTTAAAAGCCGTAAAGATTGATGGAGATTTAAAATCACCTACCAATGTAGAACCTTTTGTAGTTACTATAAAATAATATTATGAAGAGTCTTGTAATTTTAATAATGTCATTAATTTTTTGCATAAGTTCTTATGGTCAATCTAATTTACTTAATGCAAAAAAACCATCTGAAATTGGTACTGAATTAATTAAAGCAGACAAGAAATCAATTCAATATCCTGAGGTTGACGATACTGATGTATTATGGTCTAAGGTTGTATATGAATTTATTGATTTAAATGAAAAACTGAATTTCCAACTTCTTTTTCCTGTCAATGATGAACAATATACATCCACTAGAAAATCTCTATGGAAAATTATTAGAGAAAATGTTGAAAATGGTACCATAGATGAGGTATTTGATGTAAGGAATGATAATTTTTTAAATTCCAATAGGATTACTGGAACTGAAAAGATTAAAGATTTTTATGGAAGTAAATTCACACCTGGTGACTCAAGGCCCCAAACCTATGCAACCTCATCCGATATCACTGGTTATAAAATTAAGGGTGTTTGGTTCTTTGATAAAAAACATTCCGAAATGAAATATCGACTACTAGGTATTCAGCCAGTTGGTAGAAATTTAAAAGAGTCTGGTAAAGAACAAGGATACTTTTGGATTTGGTACCCGTCTATTAGAGATGTTTTAAGTAACCATATGGTTTTTAACGATAAAAACAACAACAATAGAATCTCGTTTGATGATCTTCTTGTAAATAGAAGATTCAGCTCTTACATTTATAAATATGATAATGTATATGGTGATAGAACTATTAGAGATTATATAAGACAGAGAAATGGCGAATCAAATAGACAATATCAACTGAGATTAATTATGGAGTCCGAAAGAATTAAAAAAGAAATTCTTGATTTTGATGTTGATATGTGGGGATATTAAAATTACCATTTAAATTAATTTTCAACTTTATCTTTTCAAACATTTTTACTAAATTCATTGGCTAACTTTTTTAAACAATGAAAAATATATTATTATTATGTGGTCTATTTTTAATAGTATCATGTGCAGATGTTAACAATTCTACTTCAGTTTCATCTGAAAATCAAGCAAAATTTGAACAGCATGTAGAATCTTTTAGAACTTTTACAAAAGGTTTTAATGCAGAAGATATGGATTTAACTTTAAGTGTAGTATCAGAATCTGTCCAGTGGAGCCCACCTTATTATAATGGTGGTGAACTTGTTGGATATGATGGATTTAAAAGCGCTGTACAAGGCTATTTTGATGACTTTGAAGACATTGTATTTGTTGAAGGAGAAGGTCCTAACATGAACCCTGATGCGGATCCAAATGAAAATTCAGCATATTGGTCTGGATCGTTATACTCAAGTGCAACTCCAACTGATAATCCTGATGGATTAAGAGTTTATGGAGTTTGGAAATGGAAACATTCAGAAACAGGTGCTGAAGGTGGAAATAAATGGTATGGTCTAATAAACTTTGGTGATGATGGAAAAATAACAGGATTTAGTGATTGGATGGATGTTAATGGAATGGCTGTACAAATAGAAAATTTTATTAATAACAATTAAAACTAAAAATTATGAAAAAAATAATACTAATATTTACAATATTCTTAATGATTGGATGTGCACCAACAGGTGTTCAAGTTACGTTTGATGATGAAAAATCAAACGCAATTCGAGCTCATTTTCAAAATTATTTGAATAATGATATGGATGGTTTAAAGTCATTGTGGTCGTCTGATTTACAAGTTTTTGCAAACAGTACAGAACCAGTAACACTTGATGAATTGGTCGTTTTATTACAAGCACAACATGCTACTTTTGACCCAATTACAATGTCTTGGGGAAATGGTGATGAGGATTTAGGGCAGTGGGTTGAAACTACTAATTATCCCGATGGTCCTGCAAATGATGCTGTCACTGTTACACAAACATGGTTTACTTGGAATGCAACAAGTAAGCTTACAGGTGAAACTATCAATTTACCTGCTCACATTTCTTTTTTGTGGAATGAAGATGGTAAAATATCTCAGGAATATCATCACTATGACACTGGTGAAATGATGGCAGCAATTGAGGCAGCACAAGCTGCGGCAGCTGTTGAGTAATTAGATTCAAGTTAAATTGCTTAGATAAAAAAGGGGTTTATGCCCCTTTTTTTATTAGGTTGAGAGCAGAACCTTCTTTATACCATTCAATTTGTTGAGAATTATAAGTATGGTTAGCTTTTATTTTATCAGTTGATCCATCAGAGTGGATTATATCGATTGTTAATTGTTTATTAGGAGCAAAGGATTCTAAATCAATAAAATTAAAAGTATCATCTTCTTGAATTAAATCGTAATCATTCTCATTGTCAAAGGTAACGCCTAGCATACCTTGTTTTTTTAAGTTAGTTTCATGAATTCTTGCAAAGGATTTCACTAAAACTACTTTAACACCTAAGTGCCGCGGTTCCATCGCAGCATGCTCTCTTGATGAACCTTCACCATAGTTGTGATCTCCAACAACAACAGTAGAAATATTATTCTCTTTATAATTTCTTTGAACATCGGGTACACCACCATATTTACCTGTCAATTGATTTTTTACAAAATTTGTTTTTTTGTTGAAGGCATTTACAGCCCCAATCAAACAGTTATTGGAAATATTATCTAAATGACCTCTGAACCTCAACCATGGTCCTGCCATAGAAATATGATCCGTAGTACATTTTCCAAATGCTTTTATCAATAATTTAGCACCCATAATATTTTTTCCGTCCCAAGCTTTAAAGGGTTCAAGCCTTTCAAGTCTTTTGGATTCAGGATTAATAATAACCTCAATATTTGAACCATCTTCAACGGGATCTATATATCCATTATCTTCAACATCGAATCCATTTGGGGGTAATTCCCAGCCTTTTGGTTCCTCTAGACTAACTTCAACACCTTCATTGTTAAGAAGTTTATCTTTCATTGGATTAAAAGCTAAGTCTCCAGATATTGCAATTGCAGCAACCATTTCAGGTGATGCAACAAAAGCATGAGTATTAGGATTACCATCAGCTCTTTTAGCAAAATTTCTGTTGAATGAATGAATTATTGAGTTTTTTTCTTCTTTATCTGCATCTTTTCTTGCCCATTGTCCAATGCACGGACCACATGCATTAGTAAATATTTTTGCATCTAGTTTTTCAAAAATATTTAAAAGCCCATCTCTTTCTGCTGTAAACCTAACTTGTTCAGAACCAGGATTTATACCAAAATCTGCTTTTGTGGATAGATTTTTTTCAAGTGCCTGATTAGCAATAGATGATGCTCTAGATAAATCCTCATATGATGAATTTGTGCAGGAGCCAATTAAACCCCACTCAATTTTTCTTGGCCAGTCATTTTCAACAAGTGTATCTGCCATTTTACTAACAGGTGTTGCAATATCTGGTGAAAATGGACCATTAATATGAGGTTCGAGTTCAGAAAGATTTATTTCAATTAATTCATCAAAATATTTCTCAGGATTTTCATACACTTCTGGATCTCCAGTAAGATATTCTTTAATCTTGTTAGCTTCATCTGCAACTAAATCTCTTCCTGTAACCCTAAGGTATTTTTCCATTGATTCATCATAACCAAATGTAGATGTAGTTGCCCCAACCTCAGCACCCATATTACAAATTGTTCCTTTACCAGTACATGAAAGCTCTTCGGCACCTGGTCCAAAATATTCAATGATAGCTCCCGTTCCTCCCTTTACAGTTAGAATTCCAGCAACTTTTAATATTACATCTTTTGGTGCGGTCCATCCTGAAAGTTTACCTGTAAGTTTAACTCCTATAAGTTTAGGAAATTTAAGTTCCCATGCCATACCTGCCATTACATCAACAGCATCAGCTCCTCCAACTCCAATGGCTACCATACCTAAACCTCCAGCATTAACGGTATGAGAATCCGTCCCAATCATCATACCACCGGGGAAAGCATAGTTTTCTAAAACTACTTGATGTATAATTCCAGCACCGGGTTTCCAAAATCCAATTCCATATTTATTTGAAACAGACTCTAAAAAATTAAAAACTTCATTACTAGTATTTATAGCATTTTGTAAATCTTCATCGGCTCCAATTCTAGCTTGAATTAAATGATCACAATGAACAGTAGTTGGTACTGCGACCTTTTTCTTACCAGCCTGCATAAATTGTAACAAAGCCATTTGAGCTGTAGCATCTTGACATGCAATCCTATCTGGTGCAAAATCAACATAATCTTTTCCTCTTGAAAAAGGTTTTTTTGGATTTCCATCCCATAGATGTGAATAAAGAATTTTTTCAGAAAGTGTAAGAGGATGATTACAGACTTTCCTTGCACTATCAACTTTTTGTTTGATAGAACTGTAAACCTTTTTTATCATCTCTAAATCAAAAATCATAAATCTATATCTATTGCAAAACTAATAAAAAACCCCCAATTAAGGGGGTTATTTTAGTAGCGGGAGCAGGACTCGAACCTGCGACCTTCGGGTTATGAGCCCGACGAGCTACCTACTGCTCTATCCCGCGAAATGGAGACCGAATTTACAATTTTTTGATTTTATAACAAAAATTATTGGGTATTACCCTTAAGAACTTAAATTTGTGGCGTGTATAAATCTGGTTTTATAAATATCATTGGATTACCAAATGCAGGTAAATCATCTATAATAAATAGGTTATTAGGTGAAAATCTTTCTATTGTAACATCAAAGGCTCAAACTACAAGACATAGAGCCTTTGGTATAATTAATGGAGATAATTTTCAAGCAATTATCTCTGACACACCTGGATTTACACTGCCAAAAAACAAAATTCATGAATACATGAATAAAAAAATCATCGATTCTTTTAAAGATGCAGATATAATTTTACTCGTTATTGAGTTAGGATTAAAAAATAATAGAAAGAATAAACTTGTTGAAAAAATAAAAGACTCCAAAGTCCCTGTATTATTGATTTTAAATAAAGTTGATAAAGTAGATCAGAGTACTATTGAGGAAGAAAGTCAATTTTGGAAAACTGAATTAAATGATATTGAGATTTGGCTAATTTCTGCTAAAGAAAATTTTAATATCAAAAATTTAAAAGAAAGGTTAATCGATCTATTACCAGCTGGTCCCAAATACTTTCCAGATGAGACTTGGACCGATAAAAGCGAAAGGTTTTTTGTAAATGAAATTATCAGAGAAAAAATATTTAAAATCTACAGTCAAGAAATTCCTTATGCCACAGAGGTTATAACTGAAAGTTTTAAAATAAAAAATAAGGTTCTTAAAATTTCTTCATTGATTATTGTTGAAAGGGATTCTCAGAAAGGAATTATCATTGGTAACAGAGGTCAATCAATAAAAAAAGTTGGCACCGAATCAAGAAAAGATCTTGAGATATTTTTCAATAAAAAAATTTTTCTAGAATTAAATGTAAAAGTCATTAAGGACTGGAGGAAAAATAGTAATCAACTAAAAAAGTTAGGATATAATTAAATGAATAAAATTGTCGCCATAGTAGGAAGACCAAATGTTGGAAAATCGACACTTTTCAATAGGCTTATAAAAAGTAACGATGCTATTGTCGATTCGGAAAGTGGTGTTACTAGAGATAGACACTATTCTTTGTCAGACTGGAATGGAAAGGTTTTTACTTTAATAGATACTGGTGGCTATGTGATTGGTGGAGATGATAGTTATGAGAAAGAAATTGATAATCAAGTCATGATTGCTCTTGATGAATGTGACAAAGTAATTTTTGTAGTAGACGTTAATGATGGAATTACCTCATTAGACAAAGACATAAGTAAACTATTACATAAAACGGATAAAACTGTAATAATAGCAGTTAATAAGGTAGACAAAACAACAATGATCAATGACTCACTAGAATTTTTTAAACTTGGTTTTGAAAAGGTTTTTGGTATTTCTGCAATAAACGGAAGTGGAACAGGTGATTTATTGGATGAATTGGTGCATGATTTTGAAATTGAAAAAGAAAAAGAAAAAGAGGAGATACCATCATTTGCAGTTGTCGGGAGACCTAATGCTGGTAAATCAACTTTCATAAATACCTTGATAGGTGAAGATAGAAATATTGTAAAAGATGAACCTGGCACAACAAGAGATAGTATTGATACTTATTATAACAAGTTTGATTTAGAATTCAAATTGATTGATACAGCTGGAATCAGAAAGAAATCAAAAATTAATAATGATCTAGAATTTTATTCTGTAGTTAGATCAATTAAGGCTATTGAAAATAGTGATGTTTGTTTATTAATAATGGATGCCACAAGAAGCTTTGATACTCAAATAAAAAATATTTTCTGGTTAGCTCACCGAAGAAATAAAGGAATTGTGATATTGGTTAATAAATGGGATTTAATTAGTGGAGAAAATAAGTCTACAATTGAATTTGAAAAAAAGATAAGAGAAGAAATTAAACCATTTACAGATATTCATATTGTTTTTATTTCATGCATAAAAAAACAAAGAATCTTAAAATCTTTAAAATTTGCCATTGAGACATATAACAATCGAAGAAGAAAAGTAAAAACAAGTAAACTAAATAGTGATTTATTACCAATAATTGAGAGAAATCCTCCACCTTCAAACAAAGGAAAATTTGTAAAAATTAAATATTGTAGTCAAATTCCTTCACACTATCCACAATTTGTTTTTACCTCCAGCCTTCCACAATATATGAAGGAACCCTATAAGAGATTTTTGGAAAATAAAATCAGAGATTTGTACAACTTTACAGGCAGTCCTATTAATATTTACAGTAGAAAAAAATAATTAAAGCTCTTTCTCGATACTGATTAACTTCTGCTTTATTTTCTCCAACTTTTTTACGACTTGAACAACATCTTTACCTGATTCAAGTTTTTTCTTGGCACCCTCAATTTTAAAACCTTTAATTTTAACTAAATCGTAAATTAAATTGATGTTTTTTAAATCAACAGAGCTATATTTTCGTGTACCCTTAGAGCTTTTTTTTGGATTTAAAATTTCAAATTCTTTCTCCCAAAATCTTAAAAGAGATGGTTTAATATTAAAAGCCTTTGAAATCTCTCCTATATTATAATACAACTTCTCTGGAAGATTAATTTCCATATTTAATCTAAAGATTGATTTTCTTGTACCGAAATTCTTAAAACTTCATCAAATTCTTCAGGAGTTAAATTTCCATAGAAATAATTTACAGGATTTACACTCCTACCATCCTTTATTACTTCGTAATGTAAATGAAGGCCTTTGGATCTTCCTGTATTTCCGACAAAACCAATAATATCACCTTTTTTGACGGTTTGGCCTCTTTTTACGTTATATGAGTTTAGGTGGGCGTAAAGAGTAACGAAACCATATCCATGATCAATTCTTATATGCTTTCCGTATCCAGTAGAGCGACTATCTGCTCTAACTATTATACCATTACTAGCCGCATATACTGGTGTGTTTCTTGGTGCAGAAAAATCCATTCCCTTATGCATCTTTCTAGACTTATCAAAAGGATCTGTTCTTATCCCAAAACCAGATGCAATCCTGGTTAAATCATTATTTTTAATAGGTTGAATCGAAGGGATGGCAGCTAACATTTTCTCTTTGTCTTTAACTAATTTTTCAATATCATCTAGTGATTTAGATTGAATTACTAACTGTTTGGTTAAAACATCAATTTTTTTCGTTGTTTCAATTACAAGATCAGAATTTTCAAAACCCTCCAAATCAGCATATCTATTTATTCCGCCAAAACCAGCTTTTCTTATATCTTCATCAATTGGATTGGCTTCAAATAGAACTCTGTAGATGTTATTATCTCTTTCTTCAATATTTTCTAAAACATTTTCAAGTTGTGAAAGTTTTTTGGTTAGTAAATCAAATTGTAATTCATAATTTTTAAGTTCCCTAGCTTGGCTTAACTCTGTAGGTGTATTAATTAATGGGGAATACAATAGCACAAGTAGACAAATTGAACCAAAAAATGAGGAGGCTAAAACAAATGATAAAAAATTTAAAAACCTTTCTTTTGAAGATAATTTTATCTCTTTATATGAAAGAGATTTTTTATCATAATAAAATTTTGATTTACTCATAAAAAAATGACTTTTGTTTAAGTTGTCACTATTTATTTTTTACTTTGTAAATATAAAAATTCTATTTATAAGATAAATTTTAATGAATTCTAACCTTATAAGATCTAATTTCATTAAGTTTTTTGAGGAAAAAGGTCACTCCTTTATCCAATCTTCATCTATAGTTGCAAAGAATGATCCATCATTAATGTTTACCAATGCAGGTATGAATCAGTTCAAAAACATCTTTTTAGGTAATGAGTCAAGTAAAGTAAAACGTGTCGCTAACTCTCAGAAATGTTTAAGAGTTTCAGGAAAACATAACGATTTAGAGGAAGTCGGTGCTGATCATTACCATCATACCATGTTTGAAATGCTGGGTAATTGGAGTTTTGGCGATTATTTTAAAAAAGAGATTATCAATTGGAGTTTAGAAATTTTGACTAAAGTTTATAAACTAAATAAAGACGATTTATATGTAACAGTTTTTGAAGGTAATAAAGAAGATCAATTAGATAAAGATGTAGAAGCATATAATTTTTGGTCTGAAATAATTGATAAGGAAAAAATTGTTCTTGGAGATAAAAAAGATAACTTTTGGGAAATGGGCGATACAGGTCCATGTGGTCCATGTTCAGAAATACATATTGATTTAAGATCTTCTGATGATAAAAATAAAATACCAGGCAAAGACCTTGTAAATAAAGACCACCCAGAGGTTATTGAATTATGGAATTTGGTATTTATTCAATATAATAGAAAGGCTAATGGCAAACTAGAAGAATTACCTGACAAACACATAGATACAGGTATGGGGTTTGAAAGATTAGCAAGAATTGTTCAAAATAAAGATTCAAATTACGATACAGATATTTTCTTTCCATTGATTGAAGAAATATCTAAAATTACAGGAATTAAATATGGAAATGATTCTAAAGATGATATTGCATTTAGAGTAATTGCTGACCATGTTAGGGCTGTTTCTTTTTGCATAGCAGATGGGCAAATACCTGGTAATAGTGGATCATCATATGTAATTAGGAGAATATTGAGGAGAGCTATCAGATATGGATACACATTTTTAAATCAGTCTCAACCCTTTATTTATAGACTTGTAAAAGTTCTATCAAAGCAATTTGCCAATCATTTTAATGAGATTAAAAATCAACAAGAACTTATAGAGTCAATCATATTGGAAGAGGAGAAATCATTTTTAAGAACTCTTCAATCAGGAATTGAGAGATTGGACGTTATGACTAAAAATTCTAAGTCAAAAAAACTTTCTGGAAAAGATGTCTTTGAATTATTTGATACATATGGATTTCCGGCTGACCTGACGTCATTGATTTTGAAAGAAAATAAAATGTCATTTAATTTAAATGAATTTGAAGCTGAACTAGAGAAACAACGTTCAAGGTCAAAAAAATCCTCACAAACCGTAACATCTGATTGGATAATTTTAAACGATAATCAATCTGATACTTTTTCAGGATATGATAATTTAACTTTAAAAACACGGGTAAATCAGTATAGATATGTTAAGGTTAAAGATCAAGAAATATGTCAATTAGTTTTAGAAAATACACCATTTTATCCTGAGGGAGGTGGTCAGTCTGGCGATAAAGGAAAGTTAGTTTTTGAAAATAATAATGAATTATTAATTACTGATACTAAGAAGGAAAATGGAAAGATTTTACACTTTTCAAAAAAACCTGATTTTGATATTTCATGTAATGTTAAAGCCTCCGTTAATTCATTTGTAAGAAATGAATGCTCATCAAACCATTCATCTACACACTTACTTCATCAAGCACTCAGAAATGTTTTAGGAAATCATGTTGAACAAAAAGGTTCATCTGTTACGTCTGAAGGATTGAGATTTGATTTTTCACACTTCAAAAAGATAGACGATGATCAAATAAAAGAAATCGAAACTTATGTAAACAATAGAATTGATGACTCAATTGAACTTGAAGAGAATAGAAATGAGAATTATAATACTGCTATTGATAATGGTGCAATTGGATTATTCGGCGAAAAATACGGAAAAACAGTTAGGACCATCAAGTTCGGAAAATCCTATGAATTATGTGGAGGAACACATGTTAGAAATACGATGTATATCAGAAATTTTTTAATTATTTCTGAAAGCTCAATCGCCTCAGGTATTAGACGTATTGAGGCAATTTCTGGAAAAAAATCTATAAATTATTTATCTGACAGAAATAATGAAATTAATCAGCTTAAATCAATTCTATCTTCTAACAAAGGAACTGTAGATTCCGTAAGAAATTTGAAAAATGAGAATTCTGAATTATCTAAAACACTAAAGAAAAGTCAAAAAAAATTGACTCAGTTTTACTCTGAACACTTTTTACAAAAGTTTAAAAAAGTTGAAGCAACTAATCTATTGATTGAAAAAGTTGAAATGGATAATGATCTAATGAGATCCTTATCCTTTGATTTAATTAATAAGATTAGAGATTCAATAATTATTTTTTATTCAAAGGACTCTAACAACTTGAATATTATTTGTAATGTTTCAAAAACATTGAATGACAATATTAAAATTGATGCAGCTAAAATAATTTCCTCTCTATGCTCAGCTGTAGGTGGCGCTGGAGGAGGTCAAAAACACTATGCTAGTGGATCTGCTCCTTTCAAAAGTGATATTGAAGAAACAATTAAAAATATTTTAAAAGAAATATTATAAGTTTTTGGAAGGATAAGATTCTAAAAGCTTGGTAACAAAATTATTGATTAGTTCATCTCTACTTAATTTATTAGAACTAAGAGAACCAGATCCATTTCCCTGCCATAACAAAGAACCTGTTTTTGCATCAATGACATCAATATATAATAAACCAACAATCCTGGAGCTTGGTTTGTAAGTTGTTGATATTGTTGGACCATACCATCCATAGTAAGGAAAATCATTATATCGATTAATATAAACGTCTTCTCTTGATTTTGTATCAATATTGATTATTAAATCTGGATTGCTAGAACTGACATATCCTTTATTTTGCATAAGATTTTCAATAGAGCTTAAGATTCTTTTTTTATCTAAATCAGAGATTTCTAATTTTTTAATCTGAGAATTTGAAAAAGCAAAAGATGTATAATTGGAAAAATTCGCAGATGAGTCAAAATCTGTAATAACTTTTACTGAAGAACATGAAACAATAGTTAGAGAAAAAAACAATAATGATAAAAAGCTTTTCATATCTTATAAATTACAATAACTGTGCCTAAACATTAATTTATTTGAAAGTAATTAATATTTTTAATATATCTAAATGAAACTCGTTTTAAAAAATAAGCTAGTTATTTCATTAATATTCTTGTTAACCTTTTCTAGTTGCAGCATAATTAAATTTCCATTTAAGGCAGTAAAAAAAGTAAGTAAATCATCTGCTATCAAAAAAAACAAATCTGTTCAACTTGAAAGATTTTTGAAAAATATGTCAAGTGAAGAGCGTAAGAAATGGTATATAAAAACTTATTCTAGTATTGCAACTGAACAAATGAGAAAATATAAAATTCCTGCAAGTATAATTTTAGCTCAGGGACTTGTTGAGTCTGGAGCAGGTGCTAGTAATTTAGCTCTAAAATCCAATAATCATTTTGGAATAAAATGTCATCAGGAGTGGAGAGGTAAAAAGGTTTACCATGATGATGACAAAAAAAATGAATGTTTCAGAAAATATAAGAATCCTATAGAAAGCTATAAAGACCACTCCGAATTTCTTACAACAAGAGGTAGATATTCATTTTTGTTTAGATTGCCAATTAAAGATTATGTTGGTTGGTCAAAGGGTTTATCAAAAGCTGGTTACGCAACTGACCCTAAATACCCAGAAAAGTTAATTAGTGTAATTGAACGTTATAGCTTGTGGAGGTATGACGGATCAAAAAAACAATCATCTAAAAACAAAAAGGAGAAAAAGAAAAAGGTTAAAGATGACGCAAATTATACTGTTAAAAAAGGAGATACATTGTACTCTCTTTCAAAAAAATACAATATTTCAATAGATGAGATTAAAAAAAATAATAATCTCAAAAATAATCAATTGTCAATAGGTCAAAAATTAAAGATCTAACCTGTTTTAATCGCATCATCAATCATTGCAATACAATAATTTAAATGACTTTTTAAAACCTTGTCTGAGTATCTTTTTACTGCTTTATTTAAATCTTTCTTTAAATCCAGAAGAGTACCCATAGTTATTGATCTTATGTCAGAAACATCAACTTTTATAGTGGTGATATATGAACCCCATCCAGGCCTTGTAGGTGGCTGCTCATTTTTCATTATATATCCTAACCTTGAAATAAAACTTTTTTGCAGGTTTCTTCTGTAAACATCAATTGATCTATTATTTTTCAATTCAGACCAAATACCATCTTTTAGATCAATCATCATTTCATTTAATGAATATGCGTTATTTCCATTCAATGCTTCATTTTCAATCATTCTTGCCATTCTTCCAAAATCAAGAACTCTACTTAAATAGCTAGATTGTGTAGATCTGATTCGATTTGTTGTTCCAGCATATTCTATTTTATTCAATATATTTTTATCAATCATCCAATAAGGAGTTTCAAATAGGTGTTTATTTAAAAAGTTTACACATGCTTTTTGATGATTTTTATCCACATGTGTATAAACAGCACCATCTTGATCTGATGTTTTATAAAACTGGTAAACCCCACCAATATTTGTGGCAACGTGCCCCATATATCTTCTAAATTGTCCTAGTACCTGACCATAGATATATTCCATTTCATCATAAGTTTCACCATCCTCAGTTGTCCACTCTATAAGCTTAGGTAGAATTCTTTTTAAATTTTTAATACCATATTCGCTAGCCTTTATTGCATCATCACCTAAATCCTCAGTTTGGGAACTTGGATCTATACTTCCGCTTGGTCCAAATCTATATGTCAAATCATCTTCCTTTTCTCTAATCCAACCTCTTAATATTTCCTTTTCTTCTTCCTCGGAAACACCAAGAATAGGTTTGTAGCCCCACATAACTGAGTATCTATCATAAATTCCAACATTTGGAGTTTCCCAATCAGACGGCATCAAAGCAACCCCTTTATCTTCAGGTTGAGCAACATAATTAAACCTAGCATAATCCATTATTGATGGAGAAGTACCGTATTTTTTTGTAAATGTTGCAGACCTTAATGAATCAACTGGATAGGCACTACTACTACCCATATTATGAGGAAGTCCAATTGTATGTCCAAATTCATGAGATGAAACAAATCTTATTAATTCACCCATAACTTCATTTCTAAATTCAACTCCTCTAGCTTCGGGATCAACTGCCGATGTTTGAACAAAATACCAATTTCTTAATAATTTCATTACATTATGATACCAGTTAATATCAGATTCTATTATCTCACCAGACCTAGGATCACTAACATGAGGACCATTAGCATTTAATGTTGATGATGCAAGATATCTTACAGTAGAGTACCTGACATCTTCTGGACTCCAATCTGGATCCTCTTCTTTGGTTGGAGGGTCTTTACATATCACAGCATTTTTAAAACCAGCCTCCTCAAAAGCTGCGTTCCAATCTTCAATTCCCTGTTTGAGATATTTTCTCCATTTTTTTGGAGTAGCTCTATCAATGTAATATACTATTGGTTTTTTGGGTTCAACTAATTCACCATTTTTAAACTTTTCAATATCCTCATCTTTAACTTCTAATCTCCATCTGTCAAGGTAAGTAACAGTTTCGGCTTCTTGATTATCGATTCCATAATCAGTTTGACTTGTTGTAAACCATCCAACTCTTTCATCAAAATATCTCCTTTTCATTGGTTTTTTTGGTAGCAATATCATGGAGTTATTAAGCAACATTGAAATTTGACCGTTCTTTGCATCAGATGATTTGTAGGTTTTTATATGTTTAGCCTCAATATTAAGTGGAAAACTTCTTATTGATTCGATAAATGATAATTTTGTATCAAGACTAGAAATCTTATTTCTTTTTCTGTAAGACTGTGGATATCCAAATGATTTTACATCACTCTTGTATAAATTTGTAACATCAATCACATACGTGTTCCTATCTTTATTTTCAACTTCAATTTTAAAACTAGCTATAATCGGTTCAAAGTTAGAATTAGATACCGCCTCCTTTATTGGAAGTGAATCTGAAGCATAATTTGAAAATGAAAGCTCTTTGAGTAGTAAATTTTTATCAAATTTCTGCCAACTCAATACTTGTTCGCTTAATTTGTGTGCTCCCAGTGGAATCTCTTTTGCCATTTTAGCGATTCTAGTTACCATCAACATGTCTCTATCAAGCAAGCTATCGTGTATTTCATAATAGTATTTTTCATCAACCTTATGAACATAAAATAAACCTTCATCAGTTATGGCTTTATCAGTAATTATATCAGAATAAGTTTTTTCTTTTTTTTCCTTATCAGATTTTTCTGGTTTTTTTTGTGAATACGTATTAGGGCTAAATAAAATTAGAGCTAAAACTAGTGTAAGAATATATTTAGTAGTCTTCATAATATTAGTTGAAAAGTGAAATTTTAAATTACAAAAAAAATAATAAATCGTTTAAACGATCTCTACGAATATACCCTGATCGTCTTTTGAGACTTTAACTAAGTTGTTTTTTGTGAGTAGTTTTATGCTTTTGTCCCATTTTTTATTACTTAAACCAGAAGATTCCTTCAAGGAAGGTAGATCAGTTTTCTTTAATTCTTTTACTTTGTTGTAGATTAATTTCTCATCTTCATTTAAATCTACTTTTAATTCATTCTCGGGTTTCATTTGAGGAAAAAATATAACTTCCTGAATGGATTTATGGTTAGTTAGAAGCATAACTAATCTATCAATTCCAATTCCTATTCCCGATGTTGGAGGCATGCCATATTCAAGAGATCTTACAAAGTCATAATCAATAAACATTGCTTCTTCATCTCCCTTTTCTGAGAGCTTTAGTTGGTCCTCAAATCTTTCAAGTTGATCAATTGGATCATTTAATTCAGAATAAGCATTTGCAATCTCACTACCATTTATTAGAAGTTCAAATCTTTCTGTTAATAGGGGATTATCCCTATGTTGTTTGGTTAGTGGGCTCATTTCCTTTGGATAATCAATAATAAAAGTCGGTTGTATGAACTTTGATTCACATTTTTCACCAAAAATTTCATCAATTATTTTTCCTTTACCCATAGTATCATCTATTTCAATACCAATTTTTTGTGCAGCTTCTCTTAATTCAATCTCATTTAGTGATAACGCATCTATTCCTGTTTCTTCTTTTATTGCATCAATTATCCCTATTTTTTTATAAGGACCTTTAAATTCAATTTGTTTATCTCCATAATCAACAATAGATTTTCCATTACAATCAATTGCAACATTTTCTAATAGTTTTTCTGTGAAACTCATCATCCAGTTGTAATCTTTATAAGCTACATAGAATTCAAGATTGGTAAATTCAGGATTATGTGTTCTATCCATTCCTTCATTTCTAAAATCTTTTGCAAACTCAAAAACCCCATTAAAACCACCAACAATAAGTCTTTTTAAATATAACTCATTCGCGATTCTCATGTATAGTTGAATATTTAAAGAGTTGTGGTGAGTGATAAATGGTTTTGCTGCAGCTCCTCCTGGAATTGGTTGAAGAATTGGTGTCTCAACTTCAATAAATTCCTCATTTTCAAGAGAATTTCTTATAGATGAAATAATTTTAGACCTTTTTATAAATGTATCCTTGACATTTTTATTAACTATTAAGTCCACGTATCTCTGTCTATATCTAAGTTCTGGTGAAGTAAATTCATCATATACATTGCCTTCAGCATCAGTCTTTGGGAGAGGAAGTGGTTTTAAAGATTTAGATAGCAATTTAAAATCTTTAACCATTATTGTTTTTTCCCCAACCTTAGTTTTGAATAATTCACCCTCTATTCCAATTATATCTCCAATATCTAATAGTCTTTTATATAATTCATTGTATTTAGATTTATCTTCACTTGTACAGATTTCATCCCTATTAAAGTATACTTGAATTCTTCCTGAACTATCTTGCAATTCAGCAAAGCTAGCATTACCTTGAATTCTTCTAGACATTAATCTACCAGCTACTATTACTTTACTACCTTCTTTAAAGTTGGACTTAATTGTTTTTGAATTACTAGAAATTTTGAATAAGTCAGCAGGATAGGGCTCTATACCCAGCTCTCTAATTTTTTTGAGCTTTTCTCTTCTAATTAGCTCTTGTTCAGAAAGGTTTGACATTTTTATCAAATATAATAATATAAGACTTATTTAACGTTTATGTTTTTTAATTTTATAAAAAATTTGATTCGTTGTCCAAAACAAAAAATATAATAGTAAAAAATCTCGGTTTCATTAATTACACCGATTGTTTTGAATATCAAAAAAAAATTCAAAATGAAATTATTCAAATAAAATTGAATAATAGGAATAATAAAATCAAACAAAAAACTCCAAATTATTTATTATTTGTTGAACACAACCATGTATATACTTTGGGAAATAGTGGTGATAATAGTAATCTGCTTTTTGATAAGACAATGCTTGAAAAAAAAGGAATTGACTTTCACAAAACAAATAGAGGAGGCGATATTACATATCACGGTCCTGGCCAGATGGTTTGTTACCCAATATTAGATATGGAAAATTTTTACACCGATATTCATAAATATCTTAGAGATTTGGAGGATATAATAATTAATACACTCAGTTTTTTTGGAATTAACGCATCTGTTAACTCAGAGGAAACAGGTGTATGGCTAGATGTAGGAAATATTAAAGAAAGAAAAATCTGTGCAATGGGAATTAAGGTAAGTAGATGGGTTACAATGCATGGCTTAGCTTTAAATGTTAATACTGACCTATCATATTTCGATGGAATAATTCCTTGCG
The DNA here is from genome assembly GCA_902595555.1 of uncultured Bacteroidota bacterium. GTDB lineage: Bacteria > Bacteroidota > Bacteroidia > Flavobacteriales > Flavobacteriaceae > Eutrophosalina. Next base: position 203,210 of record CACJQM010000003.1, read on the forward strand.
GAATTATTAATAAAGGAGTAACATCAATTTCAAATGAGCTAAATAAAAAAATTGATATTGAACTTGTTCAAAAAGTTTTTATTAAAAATTTTTTAAAACAATTTAATGCAACTATAGATTCTAATTAATTGTATAAAGTAGTACTTCATCTTCATCTCCCTTAGTTGTTATAAAATCTTGATTAACTCCCACAGCAACATCAAGATCAGATGCTGAAAAAATGGGAAAGCTTGGTAATTTTCCAATTTTATTAAAAAGATAAGATTGACTATTATCTTTATCTCTTAAATGGAAATAAGTTTTATCTTTTTTGCCAAGAATATTTAAACCTACAAAGTCACCATATGGAATTTTAAATTCGTTGTTATTTATTAATATTCTTCCATTAGAATGAATGAACAGATTGTTCTCATCAGCATAAATTAGATGTTTTTCGTCCGGCAACTGTTTAGATGAAACTTTTCCGTTTAACTCAACTCTTATTAGTTGATTTAAATTATTTATTGTCACAAATGAATTTGAATTAGCATAGAAATTATTCTGGCCAATAATTAAATTTTTTGGCAGTTTAATTCTAATATTTCCTCTTCTATCCAAAATTAAAGGAACTCCATCTTTTCCAACTAATACTAAATAATCCTTGTTTGATATTCTTATATGTTTAATTTTTTGTTCAATTTCGGATTTTAATTTTGTTCTTTTAAAACCTCTTACATTATTGAAATTTGAGTCTAACATTTTGATAGTATTACCATTCTGAATTACGAACCTATAATTACGATTTTTATCATAGTCAAAAACAGATAAGTACTTGTTCGACTGAGATTTTTTTAAAGTAATTTTTTTAACATAATTTCCTTTAATATCCAATACTATAAATTCTTTTTCTGTGAGAAATACAAATTGCAATCTATTGTTTTTATATATATCAACCTGATATATTTCACTAATTACTTTAGAATCCAATTTCTTTTCAAAAACTATTTCCTGATCTAAGCCTAGAAGTATCAAATTTAAATTTGAATCTTGGAAGATAATGTTTTTTTCACCTGATTTATAATTGTTTATAAATGTTGGATTTACAATAATTTCATTTTTTAATTTTTTTGAAAATTTTAAATTCAAATTTTTATTTTTCTTTAAATCAAAACTTGGAGTTGTATAAAGAGATTTAAAGTTGCTATTACCTTTAAGTTCGTAATTGGAAAACCAGAAAGGAAAAACTTTATTGTCTTCATTATCGGTATTATTGACTATTTCAAAATATGTTGTTTTGTTAGGAATAAATTCTAAAAATTTTATAAAATTTTCATCCTGTGATATTAGAGATCTGTTATTATAATTTAAAATTAGATTTTGTATTACATTTAGATCATTTGAAAGTATTAAAAAGTTATTAATCTTAGTTACATAATCAAAACTTTCAGAGATTTTAAAATCAAGGACATCAAACTCCGAAAGATTTAAATTACTTCCACTATATATTGTTTGACCTCTATATTTTGTTAGTTGAGTAAATGATTTTAGGTAATCTTCTATGTTAAAATTCTCATAATCAAAAATTAGAATAGACTCACCATTAATATTCACCTCTCCAATTTCTTTAACCTCCAAAAAAACTGAATCCAATTTTTTTTCTTGGAAATTTTCGTTGTTGATAAAGGTATTATAGTTATTGTCAATTACATTTTTGTTAAAACTCATTCTTTTAAAAAAAGTAAAATTGTTGGGAATTATATTTAAAATATCAGATTTTGATTTATTTAAACTTTGAAGAATATTGATTTTTCTATTTTCTTTGTCTCTCTCTGATATACCTAAAATATTTATATCATCATTTTCTAAATCAAATTCGTACTGTATCCAATTAGAATACTTGGATATATTTTCATCATTTCTATTAAATTTTACTTTTTTATAGTTTTCTGAAACATTTAGTGATATGTTTTTCGTCTTTGACAAATGAAGTTTTTTAAACTCTATGAAATTCTGATTTTTATTGAACGTAGCCCCTCTCAATACATTTTCAATGAGTAGTTTATCATTAGAGATCAATAAATACTGATCTATTTTAGAAATGTAAAAATCTTTCTGTTTAAATATTTTTAACCCACTGTAATTTATAGTGTCGACAATAAATTTTTTGTCAATATTTAAATCTTGTGATTTTTGAATAATAATTCCGTTGATTTTGTTTTTTCCACTTTTATGAAAGCTATAAGTTAGTTCATCAGATGGATTCAATAAATTAATATCGTCTAAATCTAGGTCAATAGAATTTGATATAAAGTTGATTGTCTCATAGTCAATATCATTGACATTGTCAATGCTTAAAACCAATAAAGGGTTATCAGGAATTTTATCGATGATTAAGGATTGTTCATTAACATTACTGCATGAAAAAAAAATAAACAATAAAATTGCAAGCCTTTTCAAATCTTTAAATACAAAAATAAAAAATCAAATTTTAATTTTTAATTGTTTTTCAACTAGATTAAAACTTTTTCTGTGGTGTTTAGTTATTCCATAATTTCTTATGGCTAGTCTGTGCTTTGAAGTTCCATAACCTTTATTGTTAATCCAGTCATATTTTGGAAAATTTAAATGTAGATCTTCCATAATTTTATCCCTGTGTACTTTTGCTAGTATAGATGCTGCTGCAATACTTTGATAAATATTATCACCCTTCACTATACACTTATATTTTATTTTTTTTTCAGTTTTAAACTTATTTCCATCAATAATGGTATAATCAATTTTATTATGGATTTTGGATATTGCATTATTCATTGCTAAGAATGTAGATTCTAGAATGTTAATAGAATCAATTATTTTAGGAGATATATCAATTATTGCATAATCTAATGAGCATTCAATAATTTCATTAAACAAATCAAGCCTATCACTTTTATTTAACTTTTTTGAATCTTTTATAAATGAATTTTTATATTTTTTTGGAAGCACAACAGCAGCTGCAGTGACTGGACCAGCCAAACAACCTCTACCAGCCTCATCAATCCCACAAACAAAAATTTTGTTATCAAAGACTTTTAACATAAAGACCCAAATTAATAGATTAATTATTTTAAATCTATAACTTTATTAATAATAATGAGATATTTAATTTTATTATTCTGCTTTTTAAATTGTTACACTAATTTATCTCAAGACAATCCGATTAGAAATAACAATCCAACTGGTGGCTTTTTTAATAAAGTAAAAGATAGTATGTCAATTGATAACTTCAAGTTTGATATTAATAAATTAAAATATTTTGGAATAAGTAATGATACAGTTCTTTTAGACACATCATTAACAATAAAAAAATATTATAAATTTAATTACAGAAAAAAAGACAATTTAGAGCTCTTAAAATTCAATAATGTTGGTCAGGTTTATAATAATTTGAGTTTTAACCCTAAAAAAAATAATTTCTCAACAATAGGTTATACAGCAAATCATCCTTTACTGATAGGTAAAAATGATTACAAATTTTATGATGTTGCATATCCTGTAACTGAACTGTTTTTTAAATCAGTTTTTTCCCAAGGTCAGCTAACAGATGCTTTATTTACCTCTAATATTAATAGAAATACAAATTTTTTATTGGCATTTAAAGCCTTGAGAAGTTTAGGTAAATATCAAAATAGCCTTTCAGGATCAAAACATTTCAGATTCGGATTTTCATTTGTAAATGAAAATCTTGATTCTAAGTTGTTTTTTATAAGCCAGAAGCTTGAAAAGAAAGAAAATGGCGGATTGAATGATGCATCATTGATCAATTTTATCTCAGGTGATGAAGAATTTAAAGAAAGATCTAAGCTAAATGTAAATTTTGAAGATGCTGAAAATATTTTTCAAACAAGAAATCTATTTTTTAATAATAAACTTTTAATAATTAACAAAAATAAAAACTTAGTCTTTTTAAGTTATAATTTGGACTATGAAACAACAAATAACAAATATCAACAGGATCAGGCAAGTTATTTATATGGATCTATCGATCCAAATAAGAGTGGGATTAATGATCATTATAAATTTAGATCATTAAAAAATAAATTTTCAATACATACAAAAACTAAGTTTTTTGATGAATTAACATTTGGTTATATAAATTTCAATTATAACTTCTTTGAAGTTGGAGAATCATTAGAAAAAATATCGGGAGAAAATACAAGCTTGGTTCACGGAAAATTTCTAAAGAAATTTGAAAAATCAAAAATCCAATTCAATATTAATCAAAAGTTAAATGGTAAAAGAGTTGGTAATAATTTTGACTTAAGTTTTGAATCGTTGGCTTCAAATAAATTCAACTATAAATTAAATTTTAATAGCATACAGTCCCATCCAGGTTTGATTTATGATATTTATCAAAGTGATTATGATAATATCAGTTTTAATAACAATCATAAATTATCTGATATCAAAAGTTTAGATCTTAAATTATATTATGAAAAGTTTGGTAATCTAAATATTGGTTACTCAAATATTACAAATCATTTTTATTTAACAGTCGATAGTTCACAGCAAAATAAGCTCAAACCATTTATTAATCAATATGATGGAAATATTAATTATCTAAAAATCAGATATAATAAAGAGTTTAAATTTGGGATATTTAGTTTAGATAATTCCATAATTTTTCAAAATGTCAAACAAAATGAGCAAATAATTAATTTGCCAAAACTTTTGATCAGAAACACATTGTATATTTCAGAAAAGGTTTTTAAAAACGTACTTGATCTTCAGACTGGAATTAGCCTTAAAACATTTTCAAAATTTTATTCTAATGAATATAATCCACTTTTATCTACTTTTCACATACAAACATCAAATAAAATTGGAGGATATCCAATTTTAGATTTTTTTCTAAATGCAAAAATCAGACAAACAAGAATCTTCTTTATTGCAGAGCATATTAATTCATCTTTTTCAGCAGGAAAGTTCTTGTCCTCACCAACAAGCCCATATAGAGATAGTAATATAAGATTTGGATTAAGATGGAATTTATTTAACTAAGGGTAAGTCACCTTTTATTTTTGAAGGTAAATTAGAGTAACCCATTAAATGTTCATCAATTCTGTAAGCAGCTTCTCTTCCCTCAGAGATAGCCCAAACAATTAGAGACTGCCCTCTTCTTAAGTCACCAGCAGCAAAAACTTTTTTGTTTGAAGTCATGTAGTTTTTAGTTAAAGGTTTGTTAAACTCATCTGTTTTTAGGTTGAGCCCGCTATAAATATTTTTTTCAGGTCCAGTAAAACCAAGTGCAAGCAGTACCATGTCACAAGGCCATATTTTTTCAGTACCATCAATTTCAATTAATCTTGATTTTTGACCATCAATTTTTTTCCATTCAACTTCAATCGTTTTGAGCCCTGTCAATTTTCCACTTTTATCTGATATAAATTCCTTAGTTAATATTGACCATTTCCTTTTGCTGCCTTCCTCATGGGATGAGCTACTTTTCAAAGTGAAAGGCCAGTATGGCCATGGATTCTCATTTGATCTCTGTTTAGGTGGTTTCGGTAGGATTTCAAAATTCACAACTGACTTTGCACCTTGACGGTTTGATGTCCCTATACAGTCAGATCCAGTATCTCCACCACCAATAACAATAACATTCTTGTTTTTAGCATTTAAACTTGAATGCATGTCAATTTTTTCATCAATTATTTGATTTTGATTTTTAAGAAAATCCATTGCTTGAATAATTCCTTTTGAGTCAGCTCCTGGAATAGGTAGTCCTCTTTTAATTGTAGCTCCACCACAAAGAAGGACAACATCATTTTTCGCATATAATTCTTCTATATCAATATCTTTACCTACTTCAGTTGATGTAATAAATTTTATTCCCTCCTCGATCATTAGGTCAATTCTCCTATCAATTATTGATTTTTCTAATTTAAAATCTGGAATTCCATACCTTAAAAGTCCTCCAACTTTTTTATCTCTTTCATAAACTTGGACTGAATGTCCAGCATAATTTAGTTGTTGGGCCGCAGCTAGTCCAGCAGGTCCAGATCCAACAACAGCAATTTTTTTACCGGTTCTCCCAATCGGAACTTTTGCTTTTATCCAGCCCTCACTAAAACCTCTTTCAACAATATATTTCTCAATTAACTCAATAGATACTGGTGGACTAATAAGCCCAAGAACACAGGCTGACTCGCACGGTGCAGGGCATAATCTACCTGTGAATTCAGGAAAATTATTTGTTGAGTGTAAAATATCTAGAGCTTCCCTCCAACTTCTTCTGTGTACTGCGTCATTAAAATCAGGAATCATATTTCCTAGTGGACATCCACTGTGGCAAAATGGGACACCACAATCCATACATCTTGAGCCCTGTTTTTCTAATTCTTTATCTGATGGTTTTAAAGTAAATTCTTTATAATTTTTAACTCTACTGTGAACAGGAATATTTTCCTCTTTAATTCTATCAAATTCTATAAATCCTCTTAATTTACCCACAACTTAATTTATAATTTGATTAATTTTTTCTTCAGCAAGTTTCTCTAACGCACGTTTGTATTCAATTGGCATTACTTTAATAAATTTTCTTTTACTCAATTCCCAATTTGATAAAATTTGTTTTGCAATTTCACTATTTGTGTGTGTAAAATGATTTTGAACCAATTCATAGATAATATCTAAATCCTGTAGCTCAGGCTTTTCAAGCTCAATGGATTCCATATTGAAGTTTTTTGAGTCATATTCATTTTGATTGTTGTATATGTATGCAATTCCTCCGCTCATACCAGCTGCAAAATTTCGTCCTATTCCACCTAATATTAAAGCGACACCACCTGTCATGTATTCACAACCATGGTCACCAATACCTTCAACAACTGCATATGCACCTGAATTTCTGACACAGAATCTTTCACCTGCAATTCCATTGATGTAAGCTTCACCGGATGTGGCACCATACAAAGCTACATTTCCAGTAATAATATTTTCATGAGATTTAAAAGTTGCTTTTTTAGGTTTTCTAACAATTATTGTCGCGCCAGATAAACCCTTTCCAAAGTAATCATTTGTGTTTCCATCTATTACCATTTTTAAACCTTTTGTTGAAAATGCCCCAAAGCTTTGACCAGCTGAACCTTCAAAATTTAGTTTCAAGGTATTTTTAGGTAAACCTTTAGCACCATATTTTTTTGATATTTCGTTGCTTAGGATTGCTCCAACCGTTCTATCTGTATTCTTAATTTTATATTCAAGTGTCATTTCAATCTTCTTATCAATTGCCAACTTAGCTTGTTTTAATATTTTAAAATCAATTACATTATTAAGATTATGGTTTTGTTTCTCTGTATTTTTTAATATTGTATTCTCGGCTAAATTAGGTTTGTAAAGAATTTTTGAAAGATCTATTCCCTTTATTTTATAAAAATCTAGTGCATCTTTAGTGTCTAGTTTTTCACTTTTACCTATCATTTCGTCAACAGTTCTAAAACCTAAATTTGCCATAATTTCTCTTAATTCTTGAGCAACAAAATACATGTAGTTAATTACATGCTCAGGTTTACCTTTAAAATTCTTTCTTAGTTCTGGATCTGTTGTTGCTATTCCAACAGGACATGTATTTAAATGACATGCTCTCATCATAATGCATCCAGATGCAACAAGAGGAGCTGTTGAAAAACCAAACTCTTCAGCTCCTAGTAAGCAAGCAATTGCAACATCCCTGCCTGTTTTTAATTGTCCATCACATTCAATAACTACCCTGCTTCTCAAATCATTTAAAACTAATGTTTGTTGAGCTTCAGCAATTCCAAGTTCCCATGGTAACCCTGCATGTTTAAGTGAGGTAAGTGGCGAAGCACCAGTTCCTCCATCAAAGCCAGATATTAATATAACATCTGCCTTAGCTTTAGCAACTCCAGCTGCAATTGTACCAACACCAACTTCAGAAACTAGTTTGACATTTATTCTTGCATCTCTATTTGCATTTTTTAAATCATAAATAAGTTGTGCTAAGTCTTCAATTGAATATATATCGTGATGAGGTGGGGGAGAAATTAATCCGACATAGGGCGTAGAGTTTCTAACTTTCGCTATCATTGGGTTAACCTTTGGACCTGGTAATTGACCACCTTCACCAGGCTTGGCACCTTGTGCCATTTTAATTTGAATTTCATTTGCATTTGTTAAGTAGTGAGAACTTACTCCAAACCTACCTGATGCTACTTGTTTTATTGAACTGTTCCTTGAATCGCCATTGTTTTGGGGTTTAAACCTTTTTGGATCTTCACCACCTTCTCCTGAATTACTTTTACCTCCAATTCTATTCATTGCAATAGCAAGATTTTCATGAGCTTCTTTACTTAGAGATCCGTAAGACATTGCACCAGTTTTAAACCTTTTAACTATTTCAGTCCATGGCTCAACTTCCTCAATTGGAATTGGATCGAATTCTGAAAATTTTAAAAGCCCTCGGAGAGTCATAAATTGTTCATTTTGCTTGTTTATAGCATCTGAGTAAACCTTATATGTTTCATAACTTTCTTCACGAACAGACTGTTGTAGTTTTGAAATTGTTAGAGGATTTAACATGTGAGCTTCACCATTCCTTCTCCATTTGTATTGACCGCCAATCTCCATACTAACAAATCCATCTTCCGATTCGTAAGCATTTTTAAGTCTAGTCGAAATTTCTTTCTCAATAACGTAAAGTCCAACTCCTTCAATTCTAGAAGGTGTGTTATTAAAATATTTATTTACGAACTTTTTTCTTAATCCCAAGGCTTCAAAAATTTGAGCACCACGGTAAGAATGTAAGGTGGAAATACCAATCTTATTCATGACCTTTAGAATTCCCTTTGCTACTGCATTATTGTAGTTTATAATTGCTTCATCAAGTGTGTAATTTTCAAGTAAACCAATATTATGGTGATATGTAATTATTTCATTTACCAAATATGGATTTATAGCACTAGCTCCATATCCAAATAACATTGAAAAGTGGTGAGGTTCCCTAGGTTCGGCAGATTCAATAACAATACCAAATTTAGATCTCTTTTTTCTTTTAATCATTGAATGGTGGACACACGAACATGCTAACAAGATTGGAATAGGAGCATATTTTTTATTGATATTTCTATCACTTATAATTATAATGTTGTGACCGTCATCTACTTTCTTTTCTACATCATTAACCATGTTTTCCAATGCTTGCTCCAGTCCATTATGTCCTTTAGATAATTTGTAGATAGCTTTAACAGAAGAAGCTTTAAAATTAGGGTGCCTTATATATTTTATTTTGTCTAGGTCTTCATTTGAAATTATTGGATTCTTAATTTTTAATTTTTTTGCGTGGTCTGGAATAATATCAAAAATATTATAATCACTTCCAATTGAGAGACTAGTATCTGTTACGATTTCCTCCCTAATTCCATCAAGAGGTGGGTTAGTTACTTGAGCAAATAGCTGTTTAAAATAATTGTATAGAAGTTGTGGTCTTTTTGATAAAACAGCTAATGGAGTATCTGTCCCCATTGAACCAATCGCTTCCTTCCCTTTGACACACATCGGTATTATGATTGTTTTAAAATCTTCTTTGGTATAACCAAATATTTTTAATCTTGTTTCAAAAGATGTTTTTTCTTCGGGTGTTCTGTTTCCTGTATAGGGTATTTTACTTAACGGTAAAATATTTTCATCAACCCATTTTCTGTAAGGATGTTTGGAAACAACATCATTTTTAATCTCTTCATCTTCAATAATCCTTCCTGCTTTCATATCCACTAAAAACATTTTTCCAGGCTCTAGTCTCCCATGTCTCTCAATATTTTCTGGCTTAATTTCTATTACTCCAGTCTCAGATGACATTACAACATATCCATCTTTAGTTACTGTATACCTTGAGGGCCTTAACCCGTTACGATCGAGGAGAGCACCTATATATTTTCCGTCTGTGAAAGGTATTGATGCCGGGCCATCCCATGGTTCCATCATACAACCATTAAATTCATAAAAAGCCTTTTTTTCATCACTCATAGACTGATGTTTCTCCCATGCTTCTGGAACTAACATCATCATGATTTCTGGTAAAGATCTTCCTGTCATTAATAATAATTCCAAAACCATATCCATAGATGCTGAGTCAGACTTACCAGGAAGAATTATTGGAAAAATTTTATCAATTAGATCATCATCAATAAGGTCAGATTTTATTAGCTCTTCTCTTGAGACCATTCTACTTACATTACCTCTAAGAGTATTGATTTCGCCATTATGACACATGTATCTGAATGGCTGTGCCAAATCCCAAGTTGGAAATGTGTTTGTCGAAAATCTTTGATGAACTAGAGCCAGACTAGTTACAAGTTCTGGATTAGACAGATCGATGTAAAACCTTTCGATATCCTCAGGGATCAATAATCCTTTGTAAATTATTGTCCTATTGTGTAAACTTGAAAAATAAAAGAAGTTCTTTTGTGATAAAGGCGAACTATAAATTTTATTTTCAGCTACTTTTCTTGCTAGATAAAGTTTTAAATTAAATTCCTTTTCATTTTGGTTATCATTTTCTTTGGTAATAAAGACTTGTTTAATGATGGGTTGTGATTTTGATGCAATTGACCCAACTACTTTAGAGTTTACTGGAACATCTCTCCAACCAATTATCTTTAATTTTTGATGAATTATTTCATCCTCAAAAGTTTTTATACAATAATCTGCTTGATTTGTTTTTTGTGGGAGAAATAACATTCCAACAGCATATTCACCAGGGTTAGGTAAATCAAATTCACATTCTTGTGAAAAAAATTGGTGTGGAATTTCAATTAAAATACCAGCTCCGTCACCTGTTCTTCCATCAGAACTAACAGCACCTCTGTGCTCCAAGCAAGTCAGAATATTTAGAGCTCTGTGGATTATTTTATTTGTTTTTACGCCTTTTAAACTGCAAATAAAACCTGCCCCACAATTTTCATGTTCAAAAAGAGGATCATATAAGCCTTGTTTTTTCATCAAAATTCTTAGTGGAATTTGTTAAATTATTTAATAAATATTCAAATTTCGTGCCCTTCAATCATTATTTGTCATTTTATTACTATTAATATGAACTTTTCAATATCGAAGCTATTTTTTTAATTTTTTTATATATTTTGGCTCGATAATTGAGAATTTGAAAAATTAAAAAACATGTTAGAAACAATCATTATAATAGTATTTGTTCTAGGTTACTTAGGAATCGCATTTGAACATTCACTAAAAATTGACAAACTTATTCCAGCTCTAATAATGATGGCTGTGATGTGGGGAATTATCTCATATTTCGATATGACCGTATTTGAAATTGATACTAAAAATAAAGAGCTAATTCCGTACAAATTAAAATCAGTTATGAACTACTTTTTAGGACATACAGCTGAGATTTTAATTTTTTTAATTGGAGCTATGACGATAGTTGAGACCATAGACTTCTTCAATGGTTTTTCTACAATTAAAAAACTAATCAAAACAAAAAGTAAGGTTAGAATTCTTTGGATCATATGTTTTTTAGCATTTATTCTTTCAGCAATTATTGATAATCTAACCGCAACAATAGTCTTAATTACCATACTACAAAAACTTGTTCAAGATAGAACACTTAAGCTGTGGTATGCAGGTATGATCATTGTAGCAGCCAATGCTGGTGGTGCTTGGTCACCTATTGGAGATATAACCACAACCATGCTATGGATTGGAGAAAAGGTTTCTATTGTGGCTTTAATAAAATATTTAATAATTCCTTCATTAGTTTGTATGATTATCCCCACATATGTTGCTTCAAAGTATAAAATTTTTCAAGGTGAGATAGTCCCACCAAAGAGCTCAGAAAAAGAAAATCCTTATGGTTCATTAATTTTAAAAATTGGACTTATTTCAATAGTATTTGTCCCTGCATTTAAAATATTTACTGGTTTACCACCCTATGTGGGCATGATGTTATCTTTAGCTGTTGTTGCTACTATTGCAGAATTTTTCAATTATAAATTAATATCTGCAGAATCCAATTCCAATATTGTTCATCATAGTCCTGTTCATCATGCACTAACAAAAATTGAAATGCCAAGTATTTTATTTTTCTTAGGAATCTTGATGGCTGTAGGTGCACTTGAAGCTTTAGGAATTGTTTTTGGTGTTGGCCAGTGGATGGTTTCAACTTTTGAAAATGTTGATTGGGTAATTTTTGGGGGATTAGATATTGTAGTTTTTGTTCTCGGTTTTTTATCTGCTGCTATTGATAATGTTCCATTAGTTGCTGCATCCATGGGAATGTTTGGTGAAGCTATTGATGATCCATTGTGGCATGGTATTGCTTATGCTGCAGGAACGGGAGGAAGTATGATTATTATTGGTTCAGCTGCTGGAGTTGTTGCAATGGGTATGGAAAAGATTGATTTCTTGTGGTACCTTAAGAAAATCGCTTTCCTAGCTTTTATCGGTTACATAGCAGGTTTTTTAACCTTCATTTTACTTCGTGATTTTGTTCTTGTTTAATGAATTATAGAGAAACGATTGATTGGCTAGAAAATATACCAACTTCGTTTGATTCAAATTATAATAACTACGAATTAAAATTAAACTCGATTAAATCTTTTCTGGATTTTTTAGGAAATCCCCAAGATAATTTAGAGATTATTCATGTTGGAGGCACAAATGGTAAAGGTTCCACATGTCATATAATTTCTTCAATTTTACAAGAACATAATTATACTGTTGGATTATTTTCCTCACCACACATTTATGATTTCAAGGAAAGGATTAAAATAAATTCAAATTTAATTGATGAGAGCTATATTATACAGTTTGTCAAACTCAATAAGAAATATATTTTAGAAAACAATCTTTCATTCTTTGAAATAAGTTTTGCACTATCATTAGAATTTTTCAACTTCAAAAAAGTCGAATATGCAGTAATTGAAGTGGGTCTTGGTGGAAGACTTGATTCGACTAATGTAATAAATCCACTAGTTTCTGTCATAACAAATATTGGATATGATCATAAAAAGTTTCTTGGAAATAGTTTAGAAGAAATTGCCAAGGAAAAAGCAGGTATAATCAAAACCTCTATTCCAGTTGTAATCGGCGAATCTTGTAATATAACTAGTAAAGTTTTTAATAATTATTGTAAAAAAATTAAAACGAGTATTTTTTATGTCAATCAAGATGGTTATCAACACGATACTGATTTGAAAGGGTCATATCAAAATAAAAATATAAATACAGCGATTTTGGCTCTAAAAAAAATAAAATCAATCGATTTAGATGAAAATAAAACCCAAAGAGGAATTAAAAATATTAATCGAAATACTAAATTGATTGGCAGATGGGAAATAGTAAAAGAATATCCAACAATTATTTTTGATGTTGCACATAATATAAATTCTCTTGAGATAATTTTTGGTGAGTTAAAAAAAATTAAGGGATTAATTAGAGTTGTTTTTGGGACACTAGATAAAATTGATCAGCTAGAATGTTTAAAAGTCTTCCCCAAAAATTATAAATATTATTTATGCTCACCAAAGTCAAAAAGAGCAATGCAGCTGTATAAATTAGAAAAATATGCCAATCAACTTAAAATGGATTATCAATCTTTTGACTCTACTAACTCTGCCTTTCAAAAAGCTTCCAAAGACTCTTCTAAAGATGATACTATTATAGTTACTGGATCAAATTACCTTTTTTCTGAAATTAATCTAGAAAATAATTAAAGTTGTTTTTTACCATTTTTAATAATGTACTTTACGAGACTTTTATCATTTTTTAATTGCCAGGTGGGATATTTATAAAACTGACTTTTTTCTTTAAAGGAATTTAAATCATCAATAATAAAGTGCTGATATATTTCATCTCTAAGATTATAACTTTTAACCCAAAAGGTGTTTGGTGGATCAATATTAAAATGAATTTCTTCTTTTAATTTTTCTCTATTTTTATCCCTCCATAATTTTTCTTCGGATTGGAAAACTTTATTGTTATCCCAAGAGCCAAAATCATTAATTTCACTGGTTTTAAAATTCCTTTCGTAAAAATATTTATTTAATAAACCACCACTAAAATTAATTTTAGTTTCACTCATTCTATAATCCAAAAGAAATCCAAAAAAGTTATTACTATTCAATTCTTCATATTGAAAATAATTGTTTTGAAAAAAAACCCCTTTACCTTTAAAATCATATTGCCTGTAAGATATATCATAATACTTTTCATCATTTTCATAATTTGAGTTACAATTAATTACAAAATATGGATCATCGTTATTATTATTTCCCCACATTGTTAAATCATAGCCATCGAATTCATATTCTTGATATCTTGCTAAAAATTCAAATATTTTTTTTGAATTGGGTGTCCATATACTCACAGATTCAAGTGATCCATTACCAAGAAAATAAGCATCTACCTTTAATTTTTTATTCTCCAAACTGTCAACATACCATCCTTTATGTAATCCAATTCTTTTACCCATACTATACTCCCCAGAATAAAGTACTTGTTTATAATTTTCATTTGTTTTATAAATAAACTCACCATTTTTTAAGCCATTAATTACGACACCTTGAACTCTTTTGTCATTGTAAATTATGCCTGTTACAAGTTCTCTATTGTCATTTAGAGTATATATATCTGTTTTTAGGTCTTGTGAAATGGAATCAATAATTTTTGCAATATGTGATATCTCATCTGAGTGATACATCTTATAATTTAAGAAATCACTTTTGGAAATATTACTGTTAAAAAAAAAGCCATTAAATAAAATTTGATTAAGAATTATGGTTATAATAAACAAAAAGAAAGATGAAAAAATAACTGGCTTTAAATCTTCAATCTTGAATCTTTTATTGTTAAATTTTTCAATTTCTTTAGTTGAAGCTTTTCTTTTTTTTCTTACAACATAGTCTATAAGAAAAACTGAGATTAAAGCGATAATTAAAATAATCTCGATCATCATCTAGCCTTAATTTTATCATTAAACAGAAATATTATGATAGCCATAGTTCCTAATGAAACTAAAAAAATCCATAGCTTAGATTTAAACATTAATTCTAAATGCTCATTAAAGCTTAAAGGCATAGTTTCTAAAGGGTAATAATAAACTATCGCATTATTGTTACTTCCTTCTAGAATATATTTTTCTCCTTTTTTTGTAAAAGCTTCATACTCAGAATTAAATTTAAGATGATAAAGTAAATTATAAAGTGGTGTCCATAACCCATCGTAGAAATCGCGCGCAAGAACCAATTTTTTATTGGAATTCATTATATAATAGTTTTCTGAACGAATATTTTCATTCACCTTTTTATCATAATTCACAGCTTCTTTAGTATCTGGGAAGAATGAAGTATGTAATATGGGCTTTGAAAGGAAAACAAATAAAATAAATATGACTACATTTTTCTTTCTTAAAAGAAGATATTCAGTAAAATTAAATTTCTTTAGGCCTTCATTCCCCTCAATTCTTTTTTGAGTTTCATCTACAGTTTTTTTTCTGCCATTGACTACAAAGTCAATTACAAGAACTGCTATTATTACAAGTAATGATATGAATTGTGGTGTCATCTCTGTTTTTTAATTACATTCTTCAACATAATATTGATAAAAATCTCCATTTAATTCTCCTGCTTTTTTATTATCATCACAAGCTCCAAACTTATCACCATATGGTCTCATATTCATTTTGTAAAAACCACGATCTGACAATAATATACTATAATCAATTAAGCAACTATATCTAACATATTCTTTAAGCCCATCTACTTCAAAATTAAACTCAAATTTATCTTTTCCATATTGTTCATAACCTGAATATTTAATTGCTAGGTCTAAATCTTCAATTGCACCTCGATAATCACTAAAATGATGACGCTTAAAGTCAGCTCTTTCGTAATAGGCTCTTGATAAAATTATATTTTGTAAATTTTTATACTTTTTAAAATCATAATTTATGATTTTATTTAAACATTTTAATGCAGTGTTTTTATCCTTGGCTCCACCAAAAACTCCATTTCTAGCATTATTGACGTATTTTCCATTTTTATATGAAAAGGTGTCACTATATATCAAATACTTTATCCAATAATAGTTTACATATAACAAGCCATTTATATTTTCATCAATATCATTCCATTTATAAAATAATTTTTGGATTGGATGTTCTTGACTTAAACCAACAGGAAGATTGTTGGTAGTATTCTGATTCCTATTTGAACCTGATTTTAAAAAATCAAACGAAAAATAACTTTCAGGGTAAAAACCTTCTCCGTGTTTATAATTAGCTGTCACAAGATTAATTGCTAAATCATAATTAATTTCATCTTTAATTCTATTTGCAAAATTCAAATATTTAGAATTATCTCTTTCTGATTTGATATTGGTTAACACGTTTGACCGAGTGTAAAAATTTCTTGAATTAAGCAAATTAGTAACCATACTTTCATATATAGACTCACTTTTTTCATATAAGTATGCATTTACAATTAATATTCCTGTATCATGTTTAATAAAAGGATCTAAAATATCTTTATTTTCTCTTCCAATAATTCTATCATATTTTTCTGATAAAGATGGTTTTGTGTCTAAAATCTTATTCCAATAGTCTAAATTACCTAGGGCATATCCAGCCAAATAATTTGTATATATGTGATCATCATCAATACTAAGAATTTTATCAATTTGTTTTTGAAATATTTTCTGTAATGAATCGTTTGCAAAGGTACCCCATCCGTCAACACTCAAATTTTGGTATTTCTGAAAATTAAGAATAAAGGTATTGTAGGCTAAAGACAATCTTAATTTTATCTCTTCGCTTGAGTTTATGAACAAGTTTTCATCTATAATCTTCTGATTTAATTCTAAGGCTAATAAAGTTTGAGTTGATGATTTTTTGGTTGCTTGAGTTTCTCTGCTATTTAAATACTTTAAGTAATTCCAATATAAATTTTTTCTTAAAATTTGTATTTTCTTAAAAGGTAGGATACTCACTTTATCAATCTGTGAAATAGCATCATCAAAGTTTTTTTCTTTGATAAACCCTTCAATTTTTTTTTCTATTTCGTCTGGTAAGATTAAAGTTGTATAGGCTGTAGCGGATATAAAAATTAAAATTAATCCAATTAATATGTATTTTTTTTTATTAAAATCTCCAATATTTTTAGATATAACTATTTCGTTTGTAGATGCTTTTTTTCTTTTTCTTACAAAATAATCAACAAGAAAAACTGAAGCTATTGCAATAAGTAAAATAATTTCTATTTTCATCTCGTTTTATTTAAGCATTATTTTAATTAAAGAATTCATCAGCATTAATTGATTCAGACTCAACATCTCCGCCAACTACGCTATATAGGGTAACTTCCCAACCTCCACCTCCATTTACTTTCATCCAGTCACTTGAGTCTCGAGTTTTAGTAAAGCTAGCATCCGTTTGAAAACCTCCTATGTAATTACCAATTCGATGATTTGGCGACCAATCATTTCCAGAAAACCATTCAAGATAATAAGTACCATTGGGCACACCTGTCATTTCAAAGTTTGATCCTTTTCTTATAAATTCGTTTCTAATTTTTTTACCAGAGGATGCATTCACTAGTAAAACTACGGCGTGTGTATTATTTGAGTTTTTAATAACAAATCTATTCCCGGATGAATTGTTGTAAATACCATTGCCAAAATATTTATCATAAGGTGAAAAACCGTTACTAGGAGTAGGGTGATAAGTCTTGATCTCTAAATTAGGATCTAATAATTCAGATGGTATCTCAATAGGTTCCATATTTTCAATCTCATCAATGATTTTTTGATTTCTGCGTATAATATCTTGTAACTCATCGCTAGATGATAAACTATTATTAGAATCACTTTCAGGATCTTTTTTTTCTACAATTGAGTTATTTTCTTTCAAAAAATTAAAAGGCTTCGATGTTTGCTTTTGATAAATAGAAAAAATCAAAACCAGTCCAAATATTAATATTTTAGCTTCTCTAGACATAGTTTTTATTTAGATATTCATAAGAATCTTGTATCATCTGAAACTTTTCTTTAGCTAGATTTTTAATTCCCTCACTCATTCCAGAAAGTTTATCTGGATGAAATTCTTTTGCCAAACTTCTGTACGCAGCTTTTACCTCCTCATCTGAAGCACCAGCTTTAAGTCCTAAGACATTTAAGCAATCTATTGTTTTTTGATCATATTTTTTAGATCTAGACTTAGTTTTTATAAATTGATTTTTTATAGCCTCTAACCTTTCTGGGCTAAAGCCTAACTGAAAACCAATATTATATATATATTCATTTTCTTGATTCGTAATTTTTCCATCAGAGGCTCCAATAGCATATAGGAACTGAATAATTGCATACAATTTTGTAGGGTTAATTTGTTCTTTTATAATCCTTAATAGTGAATTAACATCAGACGGTAGTTGAGTATTAGATTTTAGCTCCTTAAAAAGAGAATCTGCTTTTCTTGAGCCAAACGTTTCTTTAAAAAACTTTCTAACAAATTTAATTTCATTTTCAGTGACCTGACCATCTGCCTTTATAAGCTGAGAACAAATTTTAAGTAAAGCAAGCTCATAAGTGACTTGACCCTGTTTATTCATCATTAGTTCTCTGACTAATAAGAATGCAGAAATAGCACCAATAAAATCACCAAGAATCCATCCTGGGACTATTGCTACCCACTTATAGTATTTGTAATCAATCAAATAACCCAACTAGTTATTGTTTATTTAAATTTAAAAAAAAATAAACAAGAATATAGAAGAATGTTATATTTGCTTTTCCAAATTGTAATAATAGAGGCCAAGTAATGACCCAAACAATGACCCTCAATTATTTTTGCAGTTTACAAAGTATAGTTAAGTAATTAACTATCAGTACTTTGGGCGCTTAGCTCAGTTGGTTCAGAGCACTTGGTTTACACCCAAGGGGTCGGGGGTTCGAATCCCTCAGCGCCCACATTTCATAATCCTCTGGTGAAGCAAAAAGCTATTTAATAGTAAACAGTAATCGGAGGATTTTTTTATGGTGTACTCCTTTCATATGCAAAGCCACCCTTTTGACCCTCTGACCAAGATGTGAATTTTACACTTAAGTATATATCATCATCAATCAAATGCATTACCAAGTTCTTACCAACAACATCTTTTGGTTTGCCAACTGCTGATCTAAAATTAGTGAATGTCAAACTATTAATATTATTTATACTACCTATAGACCAGGCTGTTCCAGCGGGGCTTGAGCTCTTATTGGCTGCACTTTCTTTTGCTATATTAAAAATTTGACCACCATCATTTGCTCTGGTTATCCATACATTTGATGTTAGCCTATCTTGATTACTAGCTTGTGTATGATCAGCTCCATCTGCTTTAGAAAATGTTTTATTGCTACCTTTCCAAATAGTTGATGATGTTGTGTCACCTGGAACTTCTTCTTCGCCCGTAGAACAAGAATTCAAAGTGAAAATTAGAATTAAAATATATAAAAGCTTATTATATGTTTTTTTCATGTCTTTGTTATTAAAATTATTTAGAGTATTTAAATTGATTTCCTAGTTACACTTTGAATGTTGATTCTTGCTCAAATTTATTATTTTTATTTATCTGAAAAAATTAAAATTTATTACAATAATTATTTTAAGTCTATTTTACATTAATGTAGGTATAGCTCACTTCACTAATCCGGAATTCTTTAATGTTATAATGCCACCATATATCCCTTACCACAATCTGTTTGTTTATTTATCAGGATTTTTTGAGATGCTATTTGGATTGATGATTATTTTTAAAAAGACTAGATATTTCGGGGGGATAGGTTTATTATTTTTATTAATTGCAGTTTTTCCAGCCAATATTTATTTGTACCAATCAGCTGAAGCACAAGAAATTTTAAATATATCTAAGTCAGGTGCATTTATTCGATTATTTTTTCAAGCACCCTTAATAATTTTAGCTTATTGGCATGCAAAAGAAGAAACATCTTATAAATTTGATATTATAAGTTCTGTAATTTTTTTCCCAACCATTATTTATTTTTTAACATTATCTAATTAAATTTAAGTATGCGTTTAAAACTATCTTGTATAATTATATTTCTTAACTCATTATTTTTATTAGCACAAAATAAAAATGTCAATGTTGATTCATTAATTAACATTAGTGAATTTCAAGTATTTAAAGATGTCAAGTATGGAGATTATAAAAGAAATAGTTTAGATATTTGGCTAGCTGACTCTAAAGAAAAGACCCCTTTATTAATTTATATTCATGGTGGAGGTTTTGTAGGTGGGAATAAAGATCACGCATATAGAAAAAACAATTTTAATAGATTAAAAAAGCTTCTAAACAATAATATTTCATTTGCTACAATAAATTACAGATTTATGAATAATGAGGATGGAATTTTATCCTCACTGAATGATGCAAAAAGAGCATTACAGTATATAAAATACAATCACGAAAAATTTAATATTGACAAAACGAAAATTGGTTTAATGGGTTCGTCAGCAGGCGCAACATCTTCCTTATGGATTGGATTTAATGATGATATGTCGGATAACAACAGTGATGATCCAATTGATAGAGAAAATACAACTGTAACTTGCCTAGTTGGTATTGCTGCTGCTCACTCTATGGATTTAAGAAGATGGAGAGATATGATTGACTTAGATCAAAATTATTTTGATGAAATTACTAGAAAATATACAAAGGGTGCAGGTTTGGATGTAGATAGATGGGAGGAGAAAACATTTGAGGAAGAATACCTAAGCAAAATTGATTTTTTTGAAAAAATGGATTCAGGAGATCCACCTTTTTTTATAGTTAATTTTGGTAAAAATAGGAAACCCAAAAATATCGCAGATTTTCATCATAATCCAATGCATGCAAAGGTTTTAAAACAGAAAGGAGATGAATTAAAAATAAAGAATGTTGTTTATGCCACGGGAATAGGTATTATAGACCCATCAAACACTGGAATGGTTGAGTTTATAATAGAACAGCTCAATTAAATTATTTTTTCCAATCTGAATTCCAAAATCCTAAAAACATAGGAACACTTTTTTGATAAATTTTATAATCAGGATATTTTGCCGAGCTTATTCCTTCACTAAATTGAGCACTATTATAAAATAAAATGACTAGAAGAATACAACCAATTATTGACCAGTTGAAAACATTACCGGTAGCAGAAATACTAAAAAGGTAGAAAACAATCCAAATAAGTTGTTCAGATGTAAAGTTTGGATGTCTTGATATTGACCATAATCCAGTAGAAACAAATCCTCTTTTGTAATCTCCAGTAAGCTTTTCACCTAAGTCTATTTTCGCATATTTTTTAGTTTGAAAATTATATTGCTGCTGGTCAGAAATAGTTTCTGTAATAATAAAAACCAACATTAATAATGCTATTATATAATCATAAATATTTATATCATTTGTTCCCTGCCAAGCAGCCAAAATTGGTAAAGTTGTAAGAAAAACTAGTCCCATTTGGTATAAACAAATGAAAAATAAATTAAATACAGCCCAATTTAATCTTGGTCTTAAAAATGGTGCTATTCTTTTTAATTCTTTCCACCTATAATCTTCTTCTCCAACCCAAAAATAAATACTGTAACCACCTCTCCTTCCGAAGTTATAACTCAATCTAAGCCCCCAAATTGTGGCGACAATAGACATTAAAATCATTCTAGGATCATATCCTGATTCGGCTGTAAAATACCAAACGTAGAATATAGGTATTGTACTCCACAATTTATCTACTTGACTGTAATTCTGGAAGATCTCACTTACAACAAAAGCTAATAATGAGGCTCCAATGTAAACTTTGAATAAAAATATTAATGTTTCAAGTTGTTGATCATTAAAATTTAAATTGAAAGTATCTGCATAGAAAACCAAATACACTAAAAACAATAAAGAAAAAACTGTGATAATAATTTTTTTTGCCATAAATGATTTTCGAAAATAAGTAAAATTTGTAATATGAGAGAGAATTCCGATATTTGATACATGGCTGTGAACTGTAATGAAGGTACTTTAAGTGTCTATATACCAGATCAATATAATCCATGGGATATTTCAAAAATTTTATTCCTATTTAGAAGAATTGGATTTAGTATTAAGTTTAAAGAAGTTAAAAATTATTTAAACTTTAATCCAAGTGACTTAATTGATCAAATATTTGAGGAAGCTCTAAACATGCCTGTATCACCTGATCCAGGCTGGGCAAATTTTGACAATGCAGACTTCACAGCATCTGGAAAAAACAGAGGAGCTTTTTTTAGAGATCATCAGAAAATAGTTTTTGAAGATTTTTTAAATAATGGCCTCAGAGAAAGATTAACTCTTTTTTGGAGTAATCATTTTGTAACGGAGTATTACATGTATAATCACCCTGCATACACATTCAGATATTATAATAATCTACAAAAAAATGCACTAGGCAACTTCAAAGAGTTTGTCAGAATAATTGGTTTGGATGATGCGATGCTAATGTATTTAAATGGATATGAAAACAAAAATAATGCTCCAAATGAAAATTACTCAAGGGAGCTTTATGAATTATTTACTTTGGGTGAGGGAAATGGTTATTCCCAAGATGATATAACTGAAACTGCTAGAGCATTAACTGGATACAATTCTAGACAAAACGGTGGTCCAATCACTTTTAATCCTAATAGATTTGATGATAATGATAAGACAATTTTTGGTAGAACAGGTAATTGGGATTATGATGATGTGATTGATATACTATTTGAAGAAAAAAGTGATTTGATATCAAATTTTATCTGTACAAAGATTTATAAGCATTTTGTAAGCCCTAATGTCAATGATCAAATAATATCTGAGCTTTCATCTGATTTTATTCAAAATAATTTTGAATTACTGCCAATATTTAAAAAGTTATTTAAAAGCGAACACTTTTTTAATTCTGATGCAAGTAATGTAATCATTAAAAGCCCGATAGATTTAATGGTTTTTATTGAGAAAGAATTTGACTTTATAAAACCAAATAATTTTACTGCAAGTCTTACAAATTATCTGAGAGCCAGGACTATGGATATGGGTC
This sequence comes from uncultured Bacteroidota bacterium, assembly GCA_902595555.1. Classification (GTDB taxonomy): domain Bacteria; phylum Bacteroidota; class Bacteroidia; order Flavobacteriales; family Flavobacteriaceae; genus Eutrophosalina. The sequence goes on from CACJQM010000003.1 coordinate 226,274, forward strand.
AGCAAATTCTTAATCCCATTGATGTAGCTGGTTGGCAAGAAAATCATGATTGGATATCAACAGGTACCCTTCCAATGAGATGGGAATTTGGAGATTATCTATTAAATAGATATTACGCTGGTAATAAGGATCAATTTAGAACTTTATTAAAGGATATGATTGGAGATAAGCAAGATAATCCTGAAACTATTGTAAGAACTGTTAAAGAATATATGTTTTGTAATTATGAAATTTTAGAAGATGAATTAAATGATGCTGTTTCAATATTTAAAGGAGATATTCCTGATAATTATTTTGATGGTGGTGGCTGGACAATTGATGACAGTACTGTCCCAAAGCAATTTTATGATTTGCTAAGATTTTTTGTAACACTTCCTGAATTTCAATTAAAATGAGCAAGAAATATTTAAATTCTGAAAAGCATCATAAAGAACATTCTAAATGGGATAGAAGGGGTTTTATGAAAGTACTAGGATTAGCTGGAGCTGGATCTATATCCTTAGGCAGCACAAATCTTTCTGTCTTAAATTCAAATTTTATAACGAATGCGCTATCGGATTCATTATCAGATAGAGTTCTTGTTTTAGTTAGACTTAAGGGTGGTAATGATGGATTGAATACAATTATACCATTATCACAATATGATACCTACGTATCAAAAAGGCCTACCCTTCACATCCCAAATAATAAAATAATTAAACTAGATGATAATCATGGGATACCTGATTATATGTCTAATCTGATGCCCTTTTGGAATGATGGAAAGATGAAGGTAGTTAACGGAGTTGGATATGAAAGTCAAAATTTATCTCATTTTACTTCATCTGATTATTGGGCAACTGGATCTACTAATAAAAGTGAAATGATTTCAACTGGATGGTTAGGAAGATATTATGACGAAAAACATTTTGATTTCAACATGAACCCCCCCGAAAAACCAATTGCAGTTCAAATTGGAAGTAATGCAAATTTAATTTTTAGCGGTGCCCAAAGGTCATATGCATTTGCTGTTGCTAATGAATCAAGACTTGAAAGGGTCGCTGAAAGAGGAGAATTTTTTGGTTTGGAAAATTTACCTGATTGTACTCATGGAGATCAATTAGAGTATTTGAGACGAGTTACTAATACAACTTATGATTATGCTAAAGTCATAAATGAAGCTTTTAAAAATTCATCAGACGCTGACACATATGATAATGAGATTGGGTTAGAAAAGCAGCTGAGATTAGTAGCTAGATTAATAAAAGGCGGACTTGGATCTAAAATATACATGGTTTCTATAGGTGGTTTTGATACTCACGGGAATCAATCATTAACACATGAAGTTTTACTTACATATGTTGCAGATGCAATCAAGAAATTTTATGATGATTTGAATTATGAAGGACTAGATTCAAAAGTGCTTTCAATGACATTCTCAGAATTTGGAAGAAGAGTTAAGGAAAATGGATCTCAAGGAACAGATCATGGATCAGCGGCACCAACCTTACTTTTTGGCCCAGCTCTTAGGGGGAGTGGAATAATTGGAGATTGGCCAAGTCTTGACAACTTAAATCGAAGAGGTAATATGTATAATAGTATAGATTTCAGATCTATATACCAAGCAATTTTAAAAGATTGGTTATGTGGTGATTCTGAATATATAGACAAGGCAATGTTAGGAAACGAATATGATGCGCTGGGACTTGGTTTTGGATGCGATGATCTGGATATTGTAGATTATAATGATTTATTCAACTATCATCACCCGATTTACACTAACTCTGCAAACACTGTTAATTTAAACTTAAGGATAAAACAAACTCATAAAGTCAATATAAGAATATATGATATTTTGGGTAGACACATAAATACTGTCTTTGAAGGAGAATTAACTAATGGAGAACATTCATTCCCACTAAGCCACAATCAAGGAGGAAAAATTTCTTCAGGACAATACTTTTATCGAATTGGTATTTCGGGTGGACAAACTTTAAGTAAATCCTTTGTAGTTAGATAGAACTAAAAATTGATTCCATTTTCTTTTCTTCCTCCTCAGCTAGGTCTTTATCAACTAGAATTCTACCACTATGCTCATCAGTTATAAGCTTTTTTCTTGAAGCTATATCTAACTGAACTTGAGGAGGTATAACAAAAAAAGAACCTGCAGAAGCACCTCTTTCAACTGGAACTACAGCGAGACCATTTTTTACACTAGATCTAATTTTTTTGTATGAGTTCAAAAGAGATTCGTCAATTTTTGATTCAAATTCACTTGATTTTTTAATCAAGCCATTTTCTTCCTTTTCAGTTTCTTTCATTATTGCATCAAGCTCTCCTTTTTTATGTTTTAAATGAGTATTCCTATCATCCTTGAGCTGATTAGTCTCATCTAATTTTTCAGTTTTTTGTTCTATTTGAGCTTTTACTTCATTGATTTGTTTTTCACTGTACTCAATTTCTAATTCCTGATATTCAATTTCTTTACTAAGAGACTCAAAAGCTCTGTTATTTCTAACATTTTTTTGTTGATCGTTATATTTTTTGATCATCGCTTTTGATTCTTGAATCTTATTAAGTTTTTCTTTAATTAAATTTTCTAATTCTTCAATTTCAGCATTAACTTTGTCAACTCTAACCTCAAGACCAGCAACCTCATCTTCTAAATCTTCAACTTCAAGAGGTAGTTCACCTCTTACACTTCTTAATTTATCAATTCTTGAGTCAATTAATTGTAGATCATAAAGAGCTCTTAGCCTTTCTTCAACTGAGTATTCAACTTTTTTTGCCATATTAATAATAATTTACAGGATTTGTCCTACTTTTTGCAATAACGCATGCAAACTTAGGAATTTTTTTATTAAGATAATTCAAAATCAACTCCTTTGTATATTTTTCACTTTCGTAGTGACCAATATCTACCAGCAACATTTTATTATTTGATTTAAAAAAATCGTGATATTTCAAATCTGCTGTTACATAGCAATCAATATTTTTGTTTAATGCTTCTTCAATAGCGAAGCTTCCAGAACCCCCTAAAACACCAATTCTTTTAATGTTATTTCCCAATAGATTACTATGACGAAGATTAGATATCTCCATTTTATCTTTTAAGAAATTTAAAAAATCTGTCTCTGTTTTTTCGATCTCTAAATCACCAATCATACCCATTCCAATATTTTCTTTTTCATCCTTTTTAATCATAATTTCAAGATTTTTTAAACCTAATCTTTTTGCAATTTGAAAACTTACTCCCTTGGGATTATTATCAAGATTTGTGTGTATGGCATATATATTAATATTATGCTTTAGCGCTTTAATAATAATTTCATCAACATATTCTTCACTTTTTAAACTTTCATCACCTTTATATAAAAAAGGATGAAATGTTATAATTAAATTGCAATTTTGATTGATAGCTTCATCTAAAATATTTTGAGTGGTATCTAATGTAATTAGAGCTTTTTCAATTGTTGCACTTGGATCACCTACTAAGAGACCAACATTATCAAAGTCTTCAGCATTAGAAATAGGAGACCAATCCTCCAAAACATATTGGATATCAATTAATTTCATTGAAATTTTATATCAAATATAAAATTTATATTTTCGTCTAATGTCTCTATTGAGAATATTACTTTTCCCTATATCATTATTATACTTTTTGTATCAATTTATAAGAAATAAATTATATGATCTTAAATTGATAAAATATTATGAGTTTGATATTCCAATAATTTCAGTAGGTAATTTATCTGTTGGTGGTACTGGAAAGACTCCACTTGTAAATTATATTATTTCAATTTTAAAAAATGATTATAAAATTGGGTTTTTAAGTAGGGGATATGGAAGAGATTCTTCTGGTTACATTTTAGCAAATGAAAGAAGTGATGTGATTGAAATTGGTGATGAACCTTACTTAATTAAAAGAAATCATAAGGGTGTAACAGTAGCTGTTGCTGAAAAAAGAGTAATTGGTATAAAAAACACCATAGAGAGGGTAGACAATATACAAATGTTTGTTCTCGATGATGCATTTCAGCACAGAAATTTAAAATGTAGTTTAAACATAGTTTTATCAAAATTTAGCAACCCATACTACAATGATTTTGTACTACCCACTGGAAATTTAAGAGAACCAAAATCAGGAATTAAAAGAGCTCAAATAATTATAATTTCAAAGTGTCCACCAGAATTAGAAATTAATAAGAGACAAGAAATAATTAAAAAAATTGCTCCCCTCTCACATCAAAAAGTATTTTTCACAACAATTGATTATAATCATTCTCTAAAAGGTAAAGATCAAATAAAAATTAAAGACTTAGTTGATTCACATATTCTTTTGGTAACTGGAATTGCTGATAGTTCAGAATTAGAAAAATTTTTAAAAAAGAACAGAATAAGTTTTGATCACCTTAAGTTTAATGACCATCACAAATACTCTGACTTTGATATCAACACAATAAAATCGAAATCACTTGATAATAAGATAATTACTACAAAAAAAGACTATTATAAAATAATAAATAATCAATCTCTTGATAATATTTATTACATCGATATAAAAGTTAAATTTTTAAATGATGAAAATAATTTTAAATCTGAGATTTTAAATACCTTTAAGTAATGTGTTTTTGGGCTTTATAAGATGATCTAACAAGTGGTCCACTCTCAACATGAACAAATCCTAAATCTTCAGCAAATTTTTTATAGAATTTAAATTCTGTTGGGTCAACAAAGTTCTTAACCGGAAGATGTTTCTTTGAAGGCTGTAAATATTGACCAATGGTTACAACATCAACCTTAGCTTTTCTTAGGTCTTTTATAGTTTGAACAACTTCTTCTTTTTTTTCACCAAAACCAAGCATAATACCAGACTTAGTTCTTTTTACGCCCTTTGATTTTAAATAACTTAAAACTTCTAAACTTCTTTCGTATCTAGCTTGAATTCTAACCTCTCTTGTCAGTCTTTTTACGGTTTCGATATTGTGAGAAATTACTTCAGGCATCACTTCAACAATTCTATCAAGGTGTTTATGAATACCTTGGAAATCTGGAATTAATGTTTCTAAAGTTATACCTGGGTTTAGCCTTCTTATACTTTTTACAGTTTCAGCCCAAATAATTGAACCCATATCAGTCAGATCGTCCCTGTCTACAGACGTAATTACAGCATGCTTAATACCCATTACAGAAATGGATTTTGCAACCTTTTCAGGTTCTTCCCAATCTACTGAAAGTGGTCTACCGGTTTTAACACCACAAAATCCACATGATCTTGTACATATGTTACCTAAGATCATGAAAGTAGCAGTGCCTTCTCCCCAACATTCACCCATATTAGGACAGCTTCCTGATGAGCAGATTGTATTTAATTTATACTTATCTACTAGACCTCTTAAATTTGAATATTTTTTTCCTGTAGGTAGTTTTACCCTTATCCACTCAGGTTTTTTCTTAAACCCAAAATTATTTTTTGTGGAAATTTTTGATTCAGAATTTCTGTTTCTAATATCTAGTTTAACCCAGTTATTTGACTTACTTTTTTTATGTTCAATTAATTTAGTTTCCAACGCAATTTATTGACATACAAATATAAATGAATTTTAAATCAATGTTAAATACCATATTGAAAAAAATGTTAGAAAAATTATACCCATAATTGAATAAATTTTCATTGCAAAATTTAGTCTATTTTCCTTAGGCATATACTTACTAGTTACTAGAGTATAATTTAAGATAGCATATATTGGAGCCGTAACAAAGGATAAAATAGTTGCGACTCTAACTAAACTTCCCATTTCAGACATTAAAAAAACAAAAATCAAAAAAGTGCCAACAGATAGTAATATTAACCAGAGGGTGTATCCTCCCAATTTTTTGTAACCTAATAAGCTTAGTGATTTACCCATAGCTCTTGGTGAAGCATCAAGACAGGTAAGTGTTGTACTAAACATAGTTGTGAATGCAGCAATTGCTATAAGTAAAAACATATTTTCACCTAAACTGGATGTATATAAATTAATAAGTTGACCTGCAAATTCACCACCATTATTCGAAAAACTTTCACCAGAATTGTACATAACAAAAGCACCAAGACCAATAAAGCAAATACCTAAAACTACAGTGGTTAGGTAACCAATATTGAAATCAAATAGAGCAGTTTTATAGTTCATGGTTTTATCTAGTGATATTTTCTCTTTTGTCCATATTGATTGCCATATGGAAACATCTAATGGTGCTGGCATCCAGCCCATAAAAGCTGCAAGAAAAATTATTCCTTCAAAATTAGATGGCATAATTTGTTTGATCTCCACAGTTGCATTCGAATTTAGGTTAGCATAGAATACTGCTATAACAGTTGAAATACCGAGGATTAGAATAATTACCTTAATTAAATTATCTAGCAAACGATATTTTCCTATGATTAAAATTAACAAGCAAAAAACAATTATAATACCTGACCATAATGTAATGTTAGAGGTTATTCCAAATAGTTCTATTGCAAGGCCTGCAGTTACAATTGTGACTGCTGCTTGTATAGTAAAAATTGTTACGATAGATAAAGCCAAATATATAATTAAAACATAATTTCCAATTCTTTTATATCCGTCAAGTAATGTTTCACCCGTAGCATGAGCATATTTTGTTCCAAATAGGAAAAATGGGTATTTAAAAAAATTACAAAGAAGAAGAGCCCAAATAAGACCAAATCCAAATTCTGCACCAGCTTTTGTAGATTGTACAAGATGCGAAACACCTATGGCTGCTCCTGCAAATAAAAGACCTGGTCCTAATTTTTTTAAATATTCTATCATTCTGATTTTAATTTTTCACTTAAAAGTTTTTTTGCTCTAAAAATTTTAATTTTTATTGTATTAACTGGTTGATTTAATTTTTCTGAAATTTCTTGAATGGATAAATCTTCCAAATATCTAAATTTTATTATATCTCTATACATCGGTTTAAGCTCATCAATCTTCACATTTAGATTTTCATAACTCTGTTTATTAATTAGATCTTGTTCAGGATTTAATTCATAAACTATATTTTCTATTTTTTGTGAATTAACTTCCTTAAACAACAGCTTCTTTTTTTTTAAGTAGTCGGAATAATTGTTTTTAGCTATTGAAATTAGCCATGTTTTAAAATTATATTTTGGATCATACATTTTGATTTTTTCAAATGCTTTAGAAAATGACTTAATAGTAATTTCCTCTGAAATGTATTTGTTGGAAGTTTTCTTTAGAAGATAATTATAAACATAATCCCAATTGGAATTTAATAAATTGTCAAATGATGGCAATTCTTTTTTTGACATTAATAAATAAAATTCAATTAATTGAAATTCATTGTTGGCTTTTTGCAGTCATTTTCTTCGGGAAGTTTTCCACAAATTCCACATGGTTTATCACTATCCTTATTAAGAAAAGGATTGTTACTTGCACAAGTACCAGAAAATTTACCATCTTTTTTAAAGATTATTTTAACAGATATTCCAGCAAATGCTAGGGCTAGTAACAATATAGTTATTATATAGATTTCCATATCAAATAATATTCACCTCTTCTTCAAGCAAGATATCAAATTTTTCTCTAACAGTTTCTTTAATTTTTTGAGAAAAAGCATATATATCAATTCCTTTTGCATCTCCTAAATTTATAATAACTAATGCCTGTTTTTCATAAACTGAAACTTTTTTCTGTTTTATATCCTTAAAACCACATTTTTCAATCAACCACCCAGCAGGTATTTTATAATTTGATTTTCCAATATTATAGCTAATGATGTCTGGATATAAAGATTTAATTTTTTTTAATTTGAATTTATCAATTATTGGATTCTTAAAAAAACTACCTGCATTGCCGATTTTTTCATAATCAGGAAGTTTTTCTTTTCTAATATTGCTAACAGATTGAGCTATCCTCTTTATTGTTGGATTTTTTATTCCGTTTTCCTCTAAATCATTTTTTAAGGAATAATATTCGGAGTTTATTTTGTGGTTTTTTTTCGTTAGCCTAAGTGTAACATTAGTAATAATAAATTTATTTTTTAAATCTTCTTTGAAAATTGAACTCCGGTATGAAAAATTGCATTCTTCATTTTTAAATATTTTTAATGAACAATTGTCTCTGAAAACACCTCTACAATTTTCTATTACTTCACTGATTTCTTTACCATAGGCTCCAATATTTTGAATTGGAGCACTTCCAACATTACCTGGAATTGATACCAAATTTTCTATACCACCAAAATCATTTTCAATACACCACCATACAAGTTCATTCCAGTTTTCTCCGGCACCAACTGAAATTAAAACCTCATTATCATCCTCATTTATTATTTCAATTCCCTTGATATCAATTTTAAGTACAGGGTAATCAACATCTTTTTTAAATAATATATTGGTACCTCCACCAAGAATTAATAAACTTTTACTTTTATTTTTTTCAAGAAATTCTACAATCTCCTTTTCAGATTCAACACTTACAAAATCTTTAGCATAAGCATCTACGCCAAATGAGTTGTACGGCCTTAAGGAGATTTTTTTCAAATGCGTTATTGCAGAATTTAAATATTATTTTTTTCTTCGTCCTCTTCCTCGTCTTCTTCCTCAAGGACCTCACCTTTTATCCTAAGTACAATTGATGAGTTTTTAGAATTTGAAACAACAGAGATTGCTTTCATAAAAATACCAACTCTTTTGGTGTCGTATTCAACTTCAATTTCGCCAGAATCACCAGGTTCGATTGGTTTTTCAGGTTTTTTAGGTATGGTACAACCACATGAGGATGAAATTCTTTTAAATATAAGTGGAGCAGTTCCAACATTTTTAAATTTAAAAACTCTTTTACCATCAGATTCAAATTCAACCTCACCATAATCTATAGTTGTAACTTCAAACTTAATTTCTGCTTGTTTTTCTTGAGAAAAAATAAAAAAAGAGATGAATAATGTTATAAATGTGAGAGCTGAATTTTTCATTTTTAATAATTTATTTAAAAATAATTCTTTTAAATCCTTTTACAAAAATTATTTTCCCTTTTAAATCTTTAACTAGTTGGTTACTTTTGTATAAATTAATGAAATGGGAATTGAAAAAGTTTACAATGCTAGACAAGTAGAGGCTGAATGGTTGGAAAGATGGGGCGAAAAAGACTTGTTCAAGTCGGTTCCTGATCACAGAACACCTTACACAATAGTTATTCCTCCACCAAATGTCACAGGAATTTTACACATGGGTCACATGCTCAACAATACGATTCAAGATATTCTTATAAGAAGGGCAAGACTAAGGGATTTTAATGTTTGTTGGGTGCCAGGCACAGATCATGCATCAATTGCCACAGAAGCAAAAGTTGTAAAAATGCTAAGAGATCAAGGAATTACTAAGAGTGATATAAGCAGAGAAAAATTTTTAGATCATGCTTGGGAATGGACAAATAAACACGGAGGCTTAATACTAAATCAGTTGAAAAGAATTGGGTGCTCCTGTGATTGGACTAGAACTAAATTTACTTTAGACGAAGACTTATCAGATTCTGTCATTGATACATTTATTAGACTATTTGATGAGGGATATCTTTATCGTGACAAAAAAATTGTTAACTGGGATCCAGAGGCAAAAACAACTCTATCAAATGAAGAGGTAATTTACAAGGAGGAAGAGACTGAACTTTATTATTTAAAATACAAAATAGTAGGTTCAAATGATTATTTGTCAATTGCAACAACTAGGCCTGAGACTATTTTTGGGGATACAGCTGTAGCTGTAAATCCGAATGATAAAAGATATAAAAAGTTAAAAAATAAGAAACTAATAGTTCCGATAGTAAATCGTGAAATTCCAATTGTTTTTGATGATTCAGTTGAAATTGATTTTGGAACAGGATGTTTAAAAGTTACACCGGCCCATAGTGAAAAGGATTTTTTAATTGGAAAAAAACACAATCTAGAAATAATTGATGTTTTTAATGATGATGCTAGCTTAAATGAACATGCCATGGACTTCGCAGGTAAAGACAGATTTAAAGTTAAAAAGGAAATTATTGAGAAATTAAATGATGAAGGTTTAATATCTAAAATCGAGAATTATAATCATAATATAGCTCTTTCCGAAAGAACTAGTTGTGTTGTAGAGCCAAAGTTATCATTACAATGGTTTGTTAAGATGAAAGAATTAGCTAAACCTGCACTTGATGCAGTATTGTCTGGTGAAGTTAAATTTCATCCAAAAAAATATATTAATGTTTATCGCAATTGGATGGAAAATATAAGGGATTGGAATATTTCAAGGCAGCTTTATTGGGGACACAGAATACCTGTTTTTTATCTAAAGACAGATAACTCAAAATTTGTTGTAGCTAAAAATATTAAAGAAGCATTAAAAAAGTTTAAATCAAAATTTGACAACCATGATATCACTATAAAAGATCTTATTCAAGATGATGACGTTTTAGATACATGGTTTTCATCATGGCTATGGCCCATAAGCGTTTTTGATGGTGTTAGAGAACCTGAAAATGAAGATATTAATTATTACTATCCAACATCTGACATAGTTACTGGCCCTGATATTTTATTCTTTTGGATAGCTAGAATGATAATTAGTGGATATTATTTTAGAGGTAAAAAACCATTTAACAATGTATATTTTACAGGTCTTGTTAGGGATGAAAAAGGAAGAAAAATGTCAAAGCAGTTGGGTAATTCACCTGATCCAATTGAACTTATTGAAAATTATGGTGCTGATGGTGTAAGAATTGGTTTATTATTTTCTGCACCTGCAGGAAATGACTTATTGTTTGATACAAAACTGTGTGAACAAGGGAAAAATTTTTCAAACAAAATATGGAATGCATTTAGGTTAATTAATGGTTTTGAAACTTCTAATGAAAAAGACCAGGAATTACATGAAATAGCAGCAATAAAATGGTTTAACGAGGAGCTAAATTTAAAAATTAATGCCATAAATAATGCCTTTGATAAGTTTAAAATTTCAGAGGCCCTGATGATTACTTACAAATTGGTCTGGGATGACTTTTGTTCAACTTTTTTGGAAATAGTAAAACCAAAGTTTGGAGAAAAAATATCTCAAAAAACAATCACGGAAATTAACTTATTATTTAATAAAATTTTATCCATTTTACATCCATTTATGCCTTTTATATCATCTGAGATTCAAAGTAAGTTTATTCATAAAGATCAAAATTTAGAGTGGCCAAAAAGTCGTAATGCTGATAATAAAATCATTGGAAACTTTGAACACGTTAATGAATTGATAACTAAGGTTAGAAATTTTAAGAAAACTAATAGTATAGGCTTTAAAGACTCTATCAAGATATATTATCAAAATAAAATTTTAGATGGTCAACTAAAAAGTGTTTTGGAAAAACTAACTAATTGTGAATTAATTCAATCCAAAAAAAATGAATCCTCAAAAATGAATTCTATATTGGTAGGAAAACATAATTATTTTATAGAATCAGACAAAAAGCTAAGTGAAGCTGATATTTTAAAAGTTAAAGAAGATTTAGATTATAATATTGGATTTAAAAATATTTTAGAAAAAAAATTGTCAAATAAAAAATTTGTAGATAATGCACCCAATCAAGTTATAGAAAATGAAAAGAAAAAACTTGATGATATAAACTCCAAGATATCTAGCTTGGAAAACAAACTAAATAGTTTAAGTAATTAAAATTCGGAAATTATATCCTCGCCACCTCTAACATGCTGATTGATTTCAATATTCAAAATTGAATCAACAGGTAGGAATAGGTCTACTCGCGAACCAAACTTAATGAAACCCGCATCTTTACCTTGTGTAACATTTTCACCAACTTCGGCATAGTTTACAATACGTCTAGCCAATGCACCTGCTATTTGTCTGTAAAGAATTTTTCCAACAACTTTATTCTCTAATACAATTGTTGTTCTTTCATTTTTTTCTGATGATTTTGGATGCCATGCTACCAAATATTCTCCTGGGTGATATTTACTAAATTTGACTTTACCTGATATTGGATATCTAGTAACATGAACATTAAATGGTGACATAAAAATAGAAACTTGGAGTCTCTCATCCTTAAAGTATTCCTTTTCATAAACTTTTTCAATATTAACCACTTTTCCATCTACGGGAGAAATTATATGTTTCTCATTAATAATTGTATTGCGAACAGGGTTTCTAAAAAACTGTAGGATTAATAGAAGAATTAATATTGAGACTGATTGAAGTATTAATTTAATTAAGCCATCATCAAGGATATACTCAAGAAGTAATATATCAGCTATAACAGCAAATAAAAAAATTAAAATTATAGTATGACCTTCTTTGTGAAACATTTGCTATAAAAACTGGAAGATAAAATATAGAATTGGAAATGAAAAAATTATACTATCTAATCTATCATATATACCTCCATGACCAGGAAGTAATTTTCCAAAATCTTTGATTTTTAATTCACGTTTGATTTTGGATTGTACTAAATCCCCCAGAATTGCAAAAAAACATGTTAAAATACAAAGTATTACTATCAATATTGTACCAAAATCGCTTATGTATGATGAAATTAAAAATCCATATAAAATTGAAAAAATCATTGAAGCTACTGCGCCTTCAACAGTTTTTTTTGGAGATAGGGATTCAAATAGTTTTGTTTTTCCATAATTAACACCAATTAAATATCCTACGCTATCTATTCCCCATATCAAAAATAAATATGCTAAAATTACTTTTTTAATATCAATAAAATCGAAAGACATAATCGAATAAATTATTACCAGGAATGAAAAAATAACTCCAAATAATGGCCATGCTTTACTTATTTTCTTGTACTTAAAGAGTTTTTTATTAAGAAATAGACAATAAAGATGAATAATAGATAATAATATAGTTACAAAAAGAAAAAGAAAGATTAAGGGTCCAATATCTTCAATTGATATTTCACTACTCATAATTGGTAATAATCCAAAAGTAATGCTTAAAAATAATGGAAGAAATTCTGTATTCATAAAAAGTCCCGGAGCAAGCCCATATCTAGAACCATATTTAATAAACTCGAAATGCCCCTCATCTTTTCTTAAAACTTTTCCATATTCAATAATTATAATAACACAGAATAATATCAATAGTATGATAAACGATTTGAAACCATAGTAAATCGATCCAAGAATGGCCAATACATAAAAAATTGATGAAATAATTCTGGGAAATAAGTCTTTCATTACAAATCTTCCAGTAGAATCAAATATAAATTTTTAGCACTAGATCCATAGGTTAGAAAATTTAGATCCTCACCATCTCCTTTATTAAAGTTTTTGATGGATGTTATGTTTGAGGGTAAGTTATTTGAGTATTTTATTCTTATACCCTCAAGTCCTTTACTTAAAGTTTCTGATAATTGACTTGTTCTAGCCATAACAATTATATTGTTTGGTAAATCATTTGACTTATATGACTGAATTTGTTTCGCACTAACTAGTATACTACCATCCTTCGCAACAAGAAATTCACAATCAGTAATGAACAAATTAGAGTTCAGGTTAGATTTGTTAAATTTTAGTTGATTATTGGGTATAAAATTATTTGTAAAGCCATCGTTGAAACACAAAATACTTTTTTCGGCCCAATCGTTTTCCTCAATAATTTTGTTAAAATAGTCTTCACATTCAGATGAATCCGTAGCATACAAAAATTTGCCTCCATTTGAGCTAAAATTTAATGTGAATTTATCCTCTACTAACTCATCTTTCTTTGGGAGGTACTTGTATTCATCTTCACTTAAATCCTTTTCTTGATTAGATTTTTTGGAACCAAAAAATGATTGAAAAATTTTCTTCAATTGTGTTATTTACTATAAAGATAGTAATTAAAGAAAGTTATTGAAAAAAGTTATTTTTTTTCTGCGAGCTTTTTATCTTCAAAAGGCCGATCTCCAAAAATTCTCACTAAGTCCTCTTTGAAAATAACTTCTTTTTCCAAGAGATAATTAGCCAACTCTTCAAGTTTCTTTTTATGTTTTTTCAATAAACTAATTGCTCTTTTAAATTGGGTTTCAATTATGTTAGAAATTTCTTTATCTATGATTTGAGCAGTTGTATCGCTATATGGTTTTGTAAATCCATAATCATTTTGACCAGATGAATCATAATAAGTTAAATTTCCAATTTTATCATTAAGTCCATAAACTGTTACCATAGACCTAGCTTGTTTTGTTACTTTTTCAAGATCGCTTAATGCTCCTGTCGAAATTTTATTAAAAATAACTTTCTCCGCAGCTCTTCCACCCAATGCGGCACACATTTCATCGAGAATTTGTTCAGTGCTAACAATTTGTCTTTCTTCAGGGAGGTACCAAGCAGCTCCAAGAGATCTTCCCCTTGGAACAATTGTTACTTTTACTAATGGAGCAGCATGCTCCAACATCCAGCTTACTGTTGCGTGACCTGCCTCATGGTATGCTATGGTTTTCTTTTCTTTTGGTGAAATTATTTTATTTTTCTTTTCAAGTCCTCCAACAATTCTATCAACCGCATCTAAGAAATCTTGTTTACCAACAGATTTTTTGGACTTTCTTGCAGCTATTAATGCAGCTTCATTACAAACATTAGCTATATCAGCTCCAGAAAATCCAGGTGTTTGTTTAGATAAAAAATCTACATCTAAGTCTTTTGATTTTTTCAGTGGCTTTAAATGCACTTCAAAAATTTCTTTTCTTTCTCTAACATCAGGGAGGTCAACATAAATTTGTCTATCAAATCTACCAGCTCTCATTAGTGCTTTATCTAATACATCAGCACGGTTAGTAGCTGCCATAACTATGACATTTGTATTCGTTCCAAATCCATCCATTTCAGTCAATAGCTGATTCAAAGTGTTTTCTCTTTCATCATTAGAACCAGTTATACTGTTTTTACCTCTTGCTCTTCCTATGGCATCAATTTCATCAATAAAAATGATTGAAGGAGATTTTTCTTTAGCTTGTTTAAACAAGTCACGTACTCTAGATGCACCCACACCAACAAACATTTCGACGAAATCAGAACCTGAAAGAGAAAAGAAGGGAACTTTAGCTTCACCAGCCACTGCTTTAGCCAATAATGTTTTTCCTGTTCCTGGTAAACCAACTAGCAAAGCTCCTTTTGGAATTTTTCCACCTAATTTTGTATACTTAGAAGGACTTTTCAAGAAATCAACTATTTCTTTGACCTCTTCCTTTGCTCCTTCTAAACCAGCAACATCTTTAAAAGTTACTTTTGTATCCTTACTTCCATCAAAGAGTTTGGCTTTTGATTTACCAATACTAAAAATTTGAGATCCGCCAGCACCAGCTCCACCAGACATTCTTCTCATAAAAAAGATCCAAAGCCCTATTAAAATAATAAGTGGAAGAAAACCAATAAGTACATCAAACCATTTATTTTCAATTGTTCTAAATTCATAATTAAAAACAATGCCGTTGTTTTCAGCATTTTCCAATTTTCTTTGAAATAATTCAAGGTCTCCAACCTCAAAGTTATAGTGTGGACCGACTAGATTTCTTTGACCAAGAAAGTTGTCTTTAGCAACATCACGATGGATGTCATTCATCAGTGCATTTTCAGTTAGAGTTACTTCGGCTAGAGTTTTATTTATTATTGTAATTTTTGAAACCTCACCTGTGTTTAAATACTTTTCGAACGTTGAAATATTTATTTTTTTTGTTCCAGAGAAATTACTGCTATTCCCTAGGTATGAAAAAATTATAAATACAGAGATTATTAATCCATATATCCAGTATGTAGAATTTTTTTGTTGATTTAAATTGTTTTTCTTTTTGTTCATAAATTCTTGTCTAATCTAATTATTTTTGCTTCTCCCCACAACTCTTCTAAATCATAAATTTCTCTAAATTCTTTCTTAAAAATGTGAACAACTATATCAACATAATCTAGTAGAACCCAATTTTTATTTTCTAAACCTTCAATATTTAAAGGTTTTTCTTTGATGTTTTTGCTCACGACTCTTTTTATTGAACTAGAAATTGCATTTACTTGTGTATTTGATTGACAATCGCAAATAACAAAATATTTACATATCGTGTTTTCTATTTCCGTAAAGTCGATAATACTAATATTTTCACCTTTGACATTTTCGATTCCTTTTACAATATTAGTTAACGTTTTATCCTTAATTTGCATTAATAATCAGTTCAGATGAAATTAATCAAACTTAATGCCATTGATTCCACTAATGAATATATTAAAAAAATTAAATCAAATGTATCTGATAAATTTTTTTGTGTATATACTTACAGTCAGACAAACGGTAAGGGACAAAGAGGTAATATTTGGGAATCTGAACCCAACAAAAATATATGTATTTCACTCTGTTATAAACCTTTAACTTGCGAACCGAACTATACTAGTTTTAAATTAAATATGCTAGTAAGTTTGATTATTTTAGAATTTTTTGAAGAATTAAAAATACCTAAACTTAAGGTCAAATGGCCGAACGACATTTTGTCAGATGGAAAAAAAATTTCAGGAATTTTAATTGAAACCGCACTAAGGTCAAATAATAGTAATGATTATATAATAGGAATAGGGCTAAATATTAATCAAAATAATTTTGACAATATCAATAATGCAAGCTCAATTAAAAATATCACTGGAATCGATTATGATTTAAATCATTTGACAATTAGATTAATAAATTTTTTTGAAGACCTAGATAATCGCTTTAATCAGAATTCAATTGATGACATCAAATCTGAGTATGTTAATAATCTTTATGGAAATAATTCTGTTATGAAATTTGCCAATGATCAAAAACAGTTGCATGGTAAAATCATAGATGTAATTTCTGAAAATAAGATAAAATTACTTGTAAATGATAAGGAAATAGTTTTTAGTAGTGGAGATTTAAAACTGATTTTTTAAAATTTTAAATCTTCAATTTTATTTCTTAGCGAGTCTATAAATTTCTCCAAAGGATTTTTTATCATCATTTCAATCATAGACGAAAATTTTCCATCAAATTTGACATTTACTACTGAGGAATTTTCATCAATTGAATTTATTGATATTAAAATTTTAAAATTTAGATTACTATCATTTGAAATTAATTTTACACAGGAATTAATATTATCTTCAACTAATTCTAGATAAATGTTAGGCATACTACCAATTTTAATTTTGAATTGATTTTCGTTAAGCTTTTCAAAATTTCTAATTTCATTACCAAGAATTGCTTCATAATTATCAATTTTAATTACGAAGTCATAAATCTCATTACTAGAATACAATAAAGGTTTTGTTTCTCGAATTATTTCCATTATTTATTCCAATTTTCAGGGTCAGACCTCCATTTTTTTAATTCATCAATTTCCTTACTAGAAATATAATTTTGCTGAGCTGCATATTCAATTAAAAAATTATATGAGCAAAGGGAATAATAATTTATTCTTTTAGATTCAAAATTAGCTTTTGATATGTCAAAATTATAATTAAAAATACTCACTAAACCTTGAACATTTAAGTTTTCTTCAATTAGTGAATCGCATGCTTCTAAGCTACTTTTTCCAGTACTAATCAGATCCTCAATAACTATCACTCTTTGATTTTTTTGAAAATAACCTTCGACACTATTTTTTCGACCATGTTTTTTTCTACCCGATCTTACATATATGAAAGGTTTATTTAACTTGTTAGCTACCAACATTCCAATGCCAATTGCACCAGTCGCAACTCCAGCAATTACATCAAAATTGGAAAAATTCTCCTCAATTTGAGAAGATAAGTATTCACATATTAAATCTCTAACTTTTGGATAAGACAGAATTGTTCTATTATCGCAATAGATAGGAGATTTCCATCCAGAAGCCCATGTAAATGGATTTTTGGGATTCAATTTAATTGCATTAATTTGTAAGAGAAGTTTAGAGGTTTCCTTGGCGATAAATTCGTCTTTGACCATCACACAAATGTATAAAGTTTTTGTCAATAGATTATCAATTGTTCTCACATCAGATAAAAATTATCTAGATCATCCTAGAGCTTTTTTATTATCAAGTATCACTATTAAAGAAATTATAAAAAAACTAAAACTGAATGATGAAATTTTTTTATATCATCCTAATAAAAAAAAGCTATTAAAAGAGTTCAAAAAAAAATTAAAAACAATTGTAGCAGCAGGTGGAATAGTAAAGAATGATGAAAACCAAATCCTATTCATTTTTAGGAAAGGAAAATGGGATCTTCCAAAAGGAAAAATTGAAAAGAATGAAAAAATTGATGATGGGGCATTGAGGGAAGTTATTGAGGAAACTGGGGTTAAGAAAATAAAAATAGATAGATTTTTTGATACAACATACCATATAATTAAAACTCAGAAACAGTACTTTTTGAAAGAGACTCATTGGTATAAAATGAAATCAAATTATAAGGGTAAACTCAAACCTCAAAAAAGTGAGGGAATCAGAAGTGTTAGATGGAAAAAAATTAAGGAGGCTAAAGAAATAAAGAAAAAAACCTTCAGAAATATTTCGGTAATTTTAACTACCTATTTAAAAGAATTTTAGAAATGTTTTTAGGGATGAGTTCTTTATAATCACCTTTGTTTTCAATTAATTCTCTTACAATAGAGCTACTTATGAATGAGGTTTGAGCAGATGTCAGAAGGAAAACAGTTTCAATTTTTGATAAAAGTCTATTTGTTCTTGCTATAGCTTTCTCAAATTCAAAATCACCGTTATTACGTACACCCCTAACAATAAAATTTGCATTAACATTTTTACAAAAATCAATTGTTAGACCCTCATAACTCATAACTTTTACATTATCTGATTCTCCAACTACGCTTTGGATAAAGCTTATTCTATCCTCAACACTGAACATAGATTTTTTATCACTGTTTTTGCCAATTCCAATAATGACCTCATCAAAAATTAATTTGCTCCTGTTCAGAATATCAAGATGTCCAAGGGTAAAGGGATCAAAAGTCCCTGGAAAAATAGCCTTTCTCATTTTTTAAAATTTTTTAAAGTATCCTCAATCATGTATGTAAAAAGTTTTCTCAAAGATATATTATTCATCTTAACTTGTTTTGGGAAGATACTTTGTTCAGTCATTCCGGGAATTGAATTAACTTCTAATAGGAATGGAGTATCTCCTATAAATATAAAGTCTGACCTTGAAAACCCTCTCATATTCAACTTTACATAAATTTCTTTTGCAGCTTTTTCAACATTTTCTTTTTGAATTTCATTTATTCTTGCAGGACTGATCTCTTCATGCTTTCCCTCATATTTCGCCTCATAATCAAAAAAATCATTGGTTGTAGCTATTTCTGTAATTCCAAATACTTTAATTTCATTCTCATAATTCATAACCCCAACTGAAACTTCTTTACCATCAAGAAATTGTTCAACTAAAACCTCACTATCAAATTCAAAGGAATTTTCAATTGCAATTTCAAGTTCTTTAACATTATAAACTTTTGAAATACCATAGCTGCTTCCTGAATTATTTGCCTTTACAAAAAGTGGAAATTTTAATTCTTCTCCAATTTTTTCATATGAAAAGTCTGTGTTCTCTTTTATCAAAATAGAATTTGCAGTTCTGATATTATTTTTTCTTGCAAACTCAACACAACTTTTTTTATTAAAAGTCAATAGAGCAACATCTGATGAAGGACCAGTATATGGTATATTAAGATTATCAAAATATTTTTGAATTACTCCATCTTCACCAGGGGTTCCATGTATCATGACAAAAACAAGTTCAAAGTTTATTTCAACATCATTAACAGTACAATTGAAATGTTCCCTATCGATTGGATAATTTACACCATCTGAGGTTGCCAAATTCCAATTGTCTTTATCAATAATTACCTTGTATGGATTATAAAGATTTGAGTCAATATGATTAAATACAGTAGTTCCACTCTTTACTGATATATCATGCTCACTTGAGTATCCACCCATTATAACAGCGATATTTTTTTTCATCAAAAAATATGTTTTATTAAACATTTTAAAGATACTTATTTATATATATTTGTTTTTAAAGTTTTGAATGAAGTTTTTTTACAGTAAAGTATTTATAAAGCAACTTTTTTTAGCTACTATTATTTTCTCATTAATAGTATTAGCCTCAATAGTTTTTTTATTTTTTTATACTAATCAAACAAGCAGGGTTGTGGTCCCTGACTTAGTGGGTGTAAGTATTAATGAAATTGATGAATTAATAATCGAAAGTAATCTGAGATACGAAATAATTGATTCCTCTTTTTACAATGAGGAATTTGATAAAAATACTGTAATCGAACAAATTCCAATTGCAAATAAAGAGGTTAAAAAAAATAGAAAAATTTATCTAACAACTAATCCATCCTCATACGGTGATGTAATCTTACCAGAAATAATACAATTGACAAAGAGAAATGCCGTTACAACACTTATGGCATTAGATCTTGAGATAGGTGAATTTATTTATGAGAATAATATTGGAAAGGATATGGTATTAGATGCCCAATTTGATGGGGAATCGATTCCGCCTGGTTCAATAATCCCCAAAAAATCCAAAATAGATTTAATTTTAGGTAACGGTAAAAAAGAATAGTCTTGGAAATTGATGAAAATAATGAAGAGCTTTTTGAGCATTTTTCATTCTCGGCTGATAAAGGCCAGGAACCTATCAGAGTAGATAAGTTCTTAATGAATAGAATAGAAAATGCTACCAGAAATAAAATTCAAAAAGCCGCAAAAAGTGGTTATATTTTTTCAAACAATATTCCAATCAAACAAAACTACAGGGTTAAACCAGGTGATAATGTAAAAGTCATGTTTCACCATCCTCCTCATGAACATTTGATTGTTGGTGAGAAGATGGATATTGATATAGTTTATGAGGATAGTGATTTAATGGTAGTTAATAAACCACCAAACCAAGTTGTTCATCCAGGCCATGGGAATTATTCAGGAACACTCTTAAACGGATTAATTTATCATAACGAAAATCTTCCTGAAAACAGTGATGGAAGACCAGGGCTTGTTCACAGAATAGATAAAGACACAAGCGGATTATTAGTTGTTGCAAAATCAGAGATAGCGTTAACAAAATTAGCAGAGCAATTTTTTCATAAAAAAATTGAAAGAAAATATTTGGCAATTGTTTGGGGTGTTCCAAACCCCTCAAAAGACACAATTAATAAAAATTTGTCGAGGGATAAAAAAAACAGAATGATTATGTCAGTGCCTGATGAAGATAAAATTGGAAAAAGAGCTGTAACTCATTACAAAGTTGTTGAGGATTATGGATATGTTTCTCTTATTGAATGTCAATTAGAAACAGGAAGAACACACCAAATAAGAGCACATATGAAATATATTGGTCACCCTATTTTTAATGACATAAGATATGGCGGTGATAAAATATTAAAAGGAACAATTTTTAATAAGTACAAGCAATTTGTTGAAAATTGTTTTAAAGTATTACCTAGGCAAGCATTACATGCTAAAACATTAGGTTTTGTACATCCAATAAAAAATAAAAAAATGGTATTCGAAATTGAAGTTCCTGATGACTTTAATTCGTGTTTGGAAAAGTGGAAAAAATATTCAAAAAATATTTAATTTTACAGTATGAAAATTCTTATTTCACCTGCTAAATCTCTAGATTTTGAATCTAAAATAGATAGTCTCAATTACACTAAGCCTGTTTTTTTGAATAACACTTCAGAGATAAATTCAGTTTTAAAACAGAAAACACCAAGTGATCTAATGAAGCTACAAGGAATTTCTCAAAAGCTTTCTGATTTAAATTGGAAAAGAAATAATGACTTTAATGAGAATCATAATGATTCAAATTCTCGACCTGCTATCTTTGCCTTTAATGGTGATGTCTACAGCGGTATTGATATTAAAACATTATCAAAGGATAAGATTTATGATCTTCAAAAATCATTAAGAATTTTATCAGGATATTACGGTGTATTAAAACCATTAGATTTAATTCAACCTTATAGACTGGAGATGGGAACTAAATTACCTGTCAATGGCTCTGAAAATTTATATAAGTTTTGGTCAGAAAAGATAACCAAATCAATTATTGAAGAAATGTCATCGGACGAACTGTTAATTAATCTTGCCAGTAATGAATATTTTAATGCTTTTGACAAGAAAAAGTTTTATGGTAGGATTATCTCACCTGTTTTTAAGGATTTTAAAAATGGAAAACTTAAAATTATATCTTTCTATGCAAAAAAAGCCAGAGGTTTAATGGTTAGATATATAGTTGACAATAATGTTAAAGATTATGATAATTTACTTGGATTCAATTTAGGAAGTTATTCTTTTAACGAGTCAGAAACTGTTGATATCAACTCACCAGTTTTTACAAGATAATCATTCAGTTATTTCGCTTATAAAATCTTTAGTGCTTTTGACACCATTTCTCTTAATATGTTTTATAAATGCAGAACCGATTATCGCCCCACTGCTATATTTACATGCAGTCTTGTAAGTATTGTTATTTCCAATACCAAAACCTATTAAAAGTGGGTTAGATAATTTCATTTTATTTATTCTCTTGAAATAATCAATTTGATATTCATCAAAGGAGTTTTTGGCACCAGTTACACTGTAACTGCTTACCATGTAAATAAATCCATTAGAAAATTTATCAATTTTATAAATTCTTTCATTTGATGTTTGTGGAGTGATTAAAAACATCATATTTAAGCCAAATTTTTCAGTGATTTTAATGTAATCTTTTTGGTATATTTCAACAGGAAGGTCAGGAACAATTAGTCCATCTATACCAACATTTTTACATCTTCTACAAAACTTTTCAAACCCATATTGTAGAATTGGGTTGAAGTAACCCATAATAACAACTGGAATATCGGTTATTGCACGAAGACCATTTAATTGTTTAAAAAGTAAATCAGTAGTCATACCATTTTTAAGAGCTATTTCAGAGCTTTTTTGAATCGTTGGTCCATCAGCAAGAGGATCACTAAAAGGCAAACCAATCTCAATCATTTGAACATTGGAATTATCAAGTTCTTTAATTATTTCAAGGGTATCATCTAATTTCGGAAAACCGGATGTGAAATATATAGACAGAATATCTTTTGAGTTTTTAAATACTTGATTAATTCTATTCATCAGCAGGTTTTAAATAGACTCGTTTACTATTAACATCATATAAATCCCCAGGTGTATATGTAAAACGCTTGTAAGGTTTTTCTTCAAGTTGTCTACCAAGGCCTTTGGGTTTTTTTCTAGCTTCAGAAATTCTAAAATCAATTTCAATCTTCATAGAATCAATTATCGATTTATAACTTTCATCCTTAGCTAAATTTTTATTTTCTTTTTTATCATACTTATGATCATATAATTCATAGCCATATTCTCCTTTCTCTCCCCATTTAACAAAACGATATCTTTCGGTTTTAATTGAATAACCCTCAACATTATTAAACCTAGTAGCAATCCACCTTGTAAGTGCACTATTCCTAATTTTATAGCTACTATCATTGAAAATAGGAACTAGGCTTTTTCCTACAACATGATCAGGAGCTTTTATGCCTGTTAGTTCCATGAGAGTTGGGTACATATCAATAAGTTCAACAGGGGAATTACTTCTTGTTCCCTTTTTTATTCCTGGACCAGAAAAAATTAGAGGCACTCGAGTTGTTTTTTCGTATAAAGTTTGTTTTTGCCAGTGTCCTTGTTCCCCTAAATGATAACCATGGTCACTTGAAAATACAATTATAGTATTTTTGTCTAGCCCTGTTTTTTTAAGTTTTTTAATAATTCTTCCAACTTGGGCATCTAAAAAAGTAATAGTTGCGTAGTATGCTCTTTTGATTTCTTGAGCTTCAGTTTTCTTTAGATCATACTGATTTCCTTTTCCATCTGCTTTGTGCCGTAATGAAACAGCAGCAGGCTCGGGTATTGTGTTCAAAAATTCATTATTCATTTGTGGGATATCAATTTCGCTAATGTCATACATATCAAAATATTTTTTTGGAGCAACATACGGTGTATGAGGTTTAAAAAAACCAACAGCTAAAAAAAAGTTTTGATCTGATTTAGAAAATTTTTCAAGTTGTTCAATTGCTTCAGTAGCTACAATTCCATCAGTTTGTTCTTCGTCTGTACCATCTGCTTCTAACCAACTTAAAGTTCCACCATATGCTCTAGTCTTAAGTGTCTTCACTTTGTATTCTTCTTCCTTATCTCTTCCATATGGATTTATAGTATAATCCCAGGTGTGTATGTCGTCAGCGCTAGATGTTCCAATTGACCCCGGATTGTCATAATGATATATTTTTCCAATCCGAACTGATTTATAACCCCTTTGTCTAAATCTTTGGCCAAGCGTCACTACATCTGGTATTGTAGTTCGAATATCAACATTCAACTTTGTGTGTTTCGTTTGATCAGAGTACATTCCAGTCATAAATGAAGCTCTAGATTGTCCACATTGAGGCCATTGAACATGAGCATTTGAAAATAGAGAACCATTGCTAGCAAGATTGTCAATATTGGGACTTATTACCAGATTATGGTTGTAAGAACCTAAATCACAATTTAAATCGTCAGTCATGATAAATAAGACGTTTTTTTTATCAGAGTCTGCACCATCATAATTCTCACTATTACATGAGATAAGATTGATACAAAAAATAGCAGTGTAAATAATAATAAGTTTTCTCATAATTTAAAATAATTAATGTAAGTATCTAAGTCTTTATCACCTCTTCCTGAGCAATTAAATATAATAATATCATCTCTATTAAAATCCATTTTCTCTAAAACAGCAAATGCATGTGAAGTCTCAATTGCTGGTATTATCCCTTCAATTTGTGAAAGCATAAGCCCCCATTTCATGGCATCATCATCATCAATAGAAATAAATTTTCCTCTATTTGATTTAAATAAATTTGCATGCATTGGTCCGATTCCAGGATAATCAAGACCTGCTGAAATTGAATAAGGTTCAGTAATTTGACCATCTTGGGTTTGCATTAGAAGTGTTTTTGAACCATGAATAATTCCTTCTGTACCAAGAATTGATGTTGCTGCACTTTCTCCGCTATTAACTCCTTTTCCAGCAGCTTCTACACATACAATTTCAACATCTAAATCATTCAAAAACGGATAGAATAAACCTGCTGCATTACTTCCTCCTCCAACACAAGCAATAACATGAGTAGGTTTGTCCGTTTGTTCCATTTCAAGTAATTGTTTTTTAGTTTCATATCCAATGACGGATTGAAATCTTGCCACCATGTCAGGGTAGGGATGCGGACCAACTACTGATCCAATGATATAGTGTGTATCGATTGGATTTGCAATCCAGTCTCTTATTGCTTCATTTGTTGCATCTTTTAAAGTTCTGCTTCCAGATGTTGCAGATCTGACTTTGGCACCAAGCATTTTCATTCGTGCTACATTTGGAGCTTGCCTAGAAATATCAATTTCACCCATATAAACAACACACTCAATTCCCATCAAAGCACAAACTGTAGCAGTAGCAACGCCATGTTGTCCTGCACCAGTTTCAGCAATAATTCTTTTTTTACCTAGCTTTTTTGCCAGTATAATTTGACCAATTGTATTATTTATTTTGTGAGCTCCTGTATGGCATAGATCTTCTCTTTTTAAATAAATTTTTGTTTTGTATTTGTTGGAGAGTCTCTTAGCAAAATAAAGAGGGGTTGGTCTACCGACATAATCAGTTAGTAGTTTATTAAATTCCTTTTTAAAATCAGTTGACTCAGTGATTTTTAAATAGTTTTTTTGTAATTCATCAATATTGGGTTGTAGCATTTCTGGAATAAATGCACCACCAAAATCACCATAAAACCCATCTTTATTAATATTAAAATTTTCCATCATTTAACTTTTTTAAAAATCTTTTAATTTTTTTTATGTCTTTAATTCCGGGACTAAATTCAAATTTACTATTAATGTCAACAGCAAATAAGTATTCATTTTCTTTTTTAATTTTTTGAATTTTATCAACGCTTTCCAAATCAATACCACCACTTAGAAAAAACTTCTTTTTTGTAAAATTTTTAATTATGTCCCAATTAAATTTTTTTCCAGATCCTCCATAACTATCTGAATCAGTATCAAACAAAAAATAATCACAACTTTCCAAATATTCATGTGTTTTATCTATATCAAAATATTGTGAAATTCTGAAAGCTTTTATAACTCTAACTAACGTCATCAATTTCTTACACAAGGAGGGACTTTCATCCCCGTGAAGCTGAACGTGAGTAAGATTTTGTTTTAAAATCTTATCCCTTATCGATCCAAAATCTTCATTGACAAATACTCCAACCTTGTATTTTGAAATATTTGATAAAATCAGACTTTTATTTTGATATCGGGGTGATTTTTGATAAAAAATAAATCCCATAAAATCAATTCCTATTTTATTTAAAAGTTCTATATCTGACTGATTATTTAAACCACAAACTTTAACTTTCATCTTTAATTTTTGATATAAAATTTGATAATTCCTTGCCCGGATATTGACTTTTCATAAACCTTTCACCAATAAGAAACCCATCAAATCCATGATTTTTTAATTTATTTATTTCAACTGAGCTATTCAGACCACTTTCTGATATTTTTGTAAAACTTGATGGTATTTTATTGATTAAATTTAAACTTGTCTCTATGTTTACATCAAAAGTTTTTAAATCTCTGTTATTAATACCAATTATATCTATGGTTGAAATTGAAGACTTTTTTAACTCTTCAATTTCATGAATCTCAATTAATACTTCGAGTCCAATACTTTTTGCAAGATTTGATAGCTTTAAAATATCAGTATCATTTAGACATGCTGCAATAAGTAAAATAGCATCGGCACCAATAGATTTTGATTCTATTATTTGGTATTCATCAATAATAAAATCTTTCCTAAGAAGGGGTAATTTTGTTATTTTTCTTGCCTCTTTGAAATCCTCGACCGATCCATCAAAAAAGTTTTTTTCTGTTAAAAATGAAATTCCTACTGCTCCACCATATTCATATCCATGAACTATATCTTTAGTGGAGGTCAGATGGTTAATATTGGATTTTGAAGGAGATTTTCTTTTATGTTCAGCAATGATTGATATATCCCTATTATTTATACTGTTCACCAAAGAATTGGTCTTGGTATTGAAGTAAATGGATTTTTCTAATTTAGAAATTGAAACATTCTTTTTTAAGTATTCTAATTCCTCCTTTTTTTTCTTAATAATTTTAGATAAAATATCCATTTAAGCATCAATTAAGTTTATTAATGATTTATATGCCTTTCCGCTCTCAATTGATTCATTAGCAATTGAGATACACTCATCGATTTTTTTGCCAGTAATTGTTTGTATTGCTAGAGAAGAATTAGCAACAACTACATTTTGTTGACTTTTAGTTCCCTTTCCAGATAAGATATTCTTAAAAATATTTGCGGATTCTTTGATTGTTTTGCCACCAGAGATTTCTTCACTTGATGTTCTTTGAAAATTGAAGAATTTTGAGTCTGAAATGATCTCATGATTATTCGTTATTAATTTAAAATCATTAGTTAAAGAGATTTCATCATAACCATCAAGGGCATATACAATTGAAAAATTAATTTGAGTATTTTTAAAAATGTAACCATAAATCCTTGCTATTTCTAAATTATAAACACCTGTTAGCTGATTATTTGGGCGTGAAGGATTTACCAATGGACCTAAAAGATTAAAAAATGTCTTGAATCCTAGCTCTCTTCTTATGGGTGCAACATTTTTCATTGAAGGATGGAATAATGGAGCATGTAAATAACATATATTGAATTTGTCTAAACATTTTTTTAAATGAGATTCATTATTAGTGAATTTTACACCTAAATATTCCAAAACATTACTAGATCCACAATTAGACGACACACCATAATTTCCATGCTTTGTAACCTTGAATCCTGCGCCAGCTACTACAAAAGATGAAATTGTTGATATATTGAAAGTATCCTTACCATCCCCTCCAGTACCACAAAGATCTACAGTGTTAAATTGATCAAAATTAATTTTTACACAAAGTTCTAAAAGAGCATCTCTAAATCCTTCCATTTCCTCAATTGATGGATTTCTCATTTTAAAAACTGTAATGAATGATGAAATTTCTGAATTTGAATACTTATCGGAGTTAATCTCAATAAGTATTTTTTTTGCCTGATCATAATCAAGTTTATTGTACTCAAATAAATATTCTAAAATATCTTTCATTTTGCGTCTATCCAGTTTTTTAAAATTTCTTTCCCATATTCTGTTAATATGGATTCCGGATGAAATTGTAACCCCCAAACTTTATACTTTTTATGTTTTAATGCCATAACGTTTTTATTTTTATCAAACGCTAGCGGAATCAAAGAATTAGTTAAGTCTTTTACTATCCAAGAGTGATATCGCCCAACTTTAAATTTCATTGGAATTTTTTTAAATAATTGATCATCAGAAATAACTTGAATTTCAGTTGAAACACCATGAAATACATCTTTTAAATTAAATAATTTTGCACCAAAAACTTCACCTATAGCTTGATGTCCAAGGCAAACACCCAAAATACTTTTCTTATTATAAAATCTTTCAATAATTTCTTTTGTCATACCAGCCTCATTTGGAATTCCTGGGCCAGGAGATATAAGAATCTTGTCAAATTTTTCTACAAATTCAAATGATAGGTTATCATTTCTTCTCACAGTAACCTCGCAGTCTAAGTCCTCAAGATAGTGGACTAAATTATATGTGAATGAATCATAATTATCTATAACTATTATTTTCATATTTCTTCAGCTTTTTCAAGTGCTTTTAAAAGAGCACCAACTTTATTATAAACTTCATTTAATTCATCATTAGGATTGGATTTTGAAACTATGCCAGCCCCTGCCTGAAAAAACAGATTTTGATTTTTACTTAAAAAGGATCTTATAAGAATTGCATGATTAAAATTATTTTCAAAATCAATAAAACCTATTGCACCACCATAAAATGATCTATTGTGTTGTTCATACTTTTCAATGAGTTTCATTGCCATATGTTTAGGGGCTCCAGATAATGTGCCGGCTGGAAATGTACTGCCAATTATATCCTTTGAATGTGACTTTAGTTTACCAGTTACCTTTGAAACAAGATGAATTACATGTGAATAAAATTGAATTTCACGATCTTTTTCAACTTTTACGTCTGAGCAAGCCCTGCTCAAATCATTTCTAGCCAAATCTACAAGCATCATGTGTTCGCTATTTTCCTTATCATCTTTAAAAAGCTTAAGGGCCTTTTTTGAATCCAATAGATCATCTCCTGTCCTTTTGAATGTACCGGCTATAGGATGAATTTCAGCTTTTTGATTATTAATTACTAACTGAGCTTCTGGTGAACTTCCAAATATTTTAAAGTTTCCATAGTCAAAATAGAATAAATAAGGTGAGGGGTTTATTGATCTTAATTGTCTATATACACAAAATTCATCTCCAGAAAATTTTTGAGAAAACTTTCTTGATAATACAATTTGAAACACATCGCCTCTGTAACAATGTTTGATTCCTTTTTTAACAACATCAATAAATTTGTTATCATTTAAATTTGATTTTAACTTCCCCTCAAGCTTAATACCATACTCATTTATACTTTTCCTTTTAATTATTTTTTCAATATTATCCAATTGATTTAAGTCTCCTGTTTGACTTATAAGAGTAGCTTCATTGTTAAATGTATTAATGACAATAATTTCACTGTATAGTGAATAAAATATGTCAGGTATATCATCTCCAAATGATTTATTTTCAATTTCAATTTTTTCAAAAAATTTTACAGAGTCATATGTCATGTATCCAAACAAACCTTTTGTCATGAATTTTTTATTTTTTTCTTCTTTTTCAGTTATGACAAACTTCTCCATGAAACTTGTAAGCTCTGAAAAAACATTAGAATTTGCATTCAATTTTTTTTCATAATGGCTTTTATCTGGAAATTCAGTGTAAAGAGTATTTTTTTTAATGTAAAACTTTGAAATTGGATTGCAGCATATGTATGCATAGCTATTATCCTTTGCTATGTAATCACTACTTTCCAGTAATATTGTGTTTGAAAATTGATCTCTCAATTTCAAATAAATACTTACTGGTGTCATTGTATCAACAATAATTTTTTTATGTATTGATTTATATTTGTACATACTAAAAAAAAAAGGCTTGTCACATTGACAAGCCTTAATTAAATTCATTTAAAACAAAATCAATGTAACAATTTATTAGAATTGATCCACCAACAAAGATTTTGATTTTTTAATTTCATGTCCCAAATATAATTTTTTTTCAATAAAAATCATATTAATGATATTTTTTTGATATTGTTTTTTAATTTGCATTTTAAATTCAAAAATGAATCTTAATTCTACCGATTGGAAAAAAAAGAAAGATGCTGATTCCAGCTCTGTGTGTATTGATGTTAGAACAACCGAAGAATTTAATAATGGGCATATTAAATCATCAATAAATGTTGACTTTTACGATGCTGCAAAATTTGTTAGCTTTCTTAATGAGTTAGATAAAAAAAAATCATATTATGTCTATTGCAGATCTGGAAAAAGGAGTTATTCTGCTTGTGAAATCATGAAAGAATTAGGATTTACAAATTTATACAATTTAGAATCTGGATACTTGAATTGGGTTGAATGTAATTATGAAACGGTTAGATAAAGTAAGATATTTTTTCGAAAAATATGGCTTTAAGGTTTGCTCAAGACTTGCTGATTTTTTGGGTATTAGATCTAAACACGTGAGGTTATTCTTTATTTACAGCAGTTTTTTTAGTCTTGGTTTTGGATTCCTCGTATATCTTGTACTAGCTTTTTGGATGAAAATTAAAGATATAGTATATTCGAAAAGATCTTCTGTTTTTGATCTTTAAAAATTTTGAAATACAAATAATTCAAATAACTTTTATGAAAAAAATATTCCTTTTAACTTTTTTTACCCTATTTACTTTACCAATTTCATCACAAGAAAAAGGTTTAGATCAAAAAATAGATGAAGCGTTTCAGCCAGTGTCTGATTTTTTTAATAATGTAATTTTCTTCTCTGTTGGAGAAAATCCCTTCGTGATATATCTATTGGTTGGTAGCGCCATATTTTTCACCTTATACTTTGGATTTCCAAATATTAAATACTTCATGACCTCAATAAGAGTAGTTAGTGGTAAATATGATGAAGTTGAAAAAGATGAATCTTCATCAAAAGATGGTGAAGTATCACATTTTCAGGCTTTAACAACTGCTGTGTCTGGAACAGTTGGAAATGGTAACATTGCTGGGGTTGCTTTAGCAATTGCACTTGGCGGTCCTGGTGCAACTTTTTGGATGATAGTATGTGGCTTGATGGGTATGTCATTGAAATTTGTTGAATGTACATTAGGTGTACACTACAGAGATGTTGATGAAAATGGTGTGGTTTATGGTGGACCTATGTATTATTTAACTAAGGGATTAAAAGAAAAGGGCTTTGCAACACTTGGAAAAATTTCTGCAGTTTTCTTTGCAATTTTTTGTATTGGTGGATCCTTTGGTGGAGGGAATGCAGCTCAGGCAAATCAAGCTGCATTAGTTTTAAAAGATTTGCTAGGTTTTGAATCTACCTTTGCAGGAGCGGTTATTGGTATAATTTTAGCTATGGTTGTAGGAGTTATAATTATTGGTGGTATCAAAAGGATTGCCTCCGTGACAGAAAAAATCGTCCCATTTATGGCCTTACTTTACATCGTTGCTTGCTTATATATACTTCTTGTAAACTTTAGTTTTTTAGATGATGCAATTGCCTTAATTGTGAAAGAAGCATTTAATCCAACTGCCATTGGCGTAGGTGGAATTATTGGTGTTTTGATGGTTGGTTTCAGAAGAGCAGCTTTTTCAAACGAAGCTGGTGTTGGTTCAGCATCAATAGCTCACTCAGCTGTAAAAACAAAATATGCTGCTTCTGAAGGTCTTGTGGCACTACTAGAACCTTTTATTGATACTGTAGTTATTTGTACATTAACCGCATTAGTTATAATAACTTTTAATTCATCTGGAGTATTTGCATATGGTGGAGAAGGTGGGGTAATGATTGATGGTGTAATGTATGAGGGTGCAGGAATTACATCAAAAGCATTTGCAGAATACATCCCTTATTCAGATGTGTTTTTAACTGTTGCAGTAGTTTTATTTGCAGTATCAACAATGATTTCATGGTCATATTATGGTTTACAATCATGGAAATTTTTATTTGGTCGAGGAGAAAAGTCAGATTTAACTTACAAGTTATTATTTTTGTCTTTTGTTATTATTGGTTCTGCAGCAAGCATGAACTCAATATGGGCATTTTCGGATGCTATGATTTTTGCAATGGTATTTCCAAACATGGTAGGATTATATATATTATTCCCTGTGGTTAAAGAACAATTAACAAAATATTTAGATGCAATAAAATAAATTATATATGAAGATTAAAAGTGAAATAGAAAATATATTTGACGTTAAAGATTCTCTAAAGATTATTCGTGAGAGTGCAAGAGATTTTGCCCTTCAATACATCAAGCCTTATGTCCTAGATTGGGATGAGAATCAACATTTTCCAAAGGAAGTTTTGAATAAAGCTGGAGAATTTGGTTTTATGGGGATGATTGTTCCTGAAGAATATGGTGGATCTGGTTTAGGCTATCACGAATATGTAGCTGTAATAGAAGAAATATCTAAAATTGATCCATCTATTGGATTATCATTAGCTGCACATAACTCATTGTGTACTAACCACCTTTTGAAATTTGGTAATAAAGATCAAATTAAAAAGTGGTTGCCTGGACTTGCATCTGGAAAACTAGTAGGAGCATGGGGTTTAACCGAACCAAACACAGGATCTGATGCTAGTAAAATGGCTTCAACTGCTTGTAAAAAAGGAAATAAATGGATCCTTAATGGCACAAAGAACTTCATAACACATGGAAAATCTGGTGATTTAGCTATTGTAATATTTAGAACAGGTCCGGTTGGAGAAAAAAATAATGCAACTGCATTTATGATTGAGAAGGGTACTAGAGGACTTTCAGCGGGAAAAAAAGAGAATAAACTCGGAATGCGAGCTTCTGAAACAGCCGAAATGATTTTTGATGAATGTATCGTTGATGATTCAAATAGAATTGGAGAAGTTGGAGATGGTTTCAAGCAATCAATGAAGATATTAGATGGTGGTAGAATTTCAATTGCAGCTTTATCATTAGGAATTGCGAAAGGTGCTTATGAAGCTGCACTCAAGTATTCAAATGAAAGAGTACAGTTTGGCAAGCCTATCAGTTCATTTCAAGCTATATCATTTAAACTTGCAGAGATTGCTACCGAAATTGAAGCTTCAGAGTTGTTGATTCATAAAGCTTCACATATGATAAATAATTCTAAACCTGTGACTGAGATTAGTGCTATGTGTAAGTTGTATGCATCTGAAGTATGTGTCAAAGTATCAAGTGAAGCAGTTCAAATTTTTGGCGGGTATGGATACATTAAAGATTTTCCTGTAGAAAAATTCTACAGAGATTCAAAACTTTGTACAATAGGAGAGGGTACAAGTGAAATTCAAAAACTTGTGATTTCAAGAAAAATTTTATCAAAATAAATTCTTTTTTCCATTTAAATATTATATTTGCTCCGCTTAAATAATTTATATGTTAATAATTCCAGTAAAAGAAGGAGAAAGTATTGATAAGGCTATCAAAAGATTCAAAAGAAAGTTTGATAAAACTGGTAAGTTAAAGTCTCTTAGAGAAAGACAAGCTTTTACTAAGCCGTCTGTAAAACATAGAAACAAAATAATTAAAGCCTCTTACATTCAGAAATTAAGAGACAAAGAAGCAAATCTTTAATCCATAATTTTTTACATTATTTTTGTGTTAAACACCAATTATGCTGTTTAATAAGTTCAAAGATTACCTGAGTTTTGAAAAAAAATTTGCTGCTAATACAATTGCTGCATATCTAAGAGATATTAATGATTTTCAAAAATTCTTAAACGATAATGGAACAAAAATTTCAAAAGAAATTAATTATTCTTTTATAAGACAGTGGATTGTTGTTTTATCTGAAAAAAAATATTCAATGATTTCAATAAACAGAAAAATAGCTTCTTTAAAATCATATTTTGACTACTTAGTTAACATTGAAATAATTAATTCATCCCCATTGAAAGGTCACAAAAATTTAAAGAGTTCATCAAAAATTGTGATACCATTTTCAGAAAAAGAAATCGATCAGGTCTTCGAAAACTTTGAATCTTCTGACATGAATAATCGTGATAAACTTATGATTGAAATTTTTTATTCGACTGGCATTAGACGTGATGAGTTAATCAACATTAAGTTAGTTGATATATTATTTGATAGTAGAGTAATTAAAGTTACAGGCAAGAGAAATAAGCAAAGGATGATTCCAATGTTACCAAATTTGTCATCTAATATCAATGATTATATTAATAATAGTGACCCCAAAATTTATCTTTTTGAATCTAAAAAGTCAAAAAAATTGAGTACATCAACAATCTACAGGGTAATTAATAAATACTTTAGGAGTGTATCATCCAAAGTAAAGATTAGCCCACACGTTCTAAGACATACATTTGCAACTCACATGCTAAATAATGGTGCAGACATTAATACAATTAAAGAAATATTAGGTCATGCTTCATTATCATCAACTCAGATCTATACAAAAATAAAACTACCAAAAATTGTGAGTGATTACAATAAAAGCCATCCAAGAGAAATTGATTAAAATAAAAATCCAATATTATTGATTTAAAAAAAATATTTAAATACATTTGCCAACGCTGAAATCGCCGATGTAGCTCAGCTGGCTAGAGCAGCTGATTTGTAATCAGCAGGTCGTGGGTTCGAGTCCCTCCATCGGCTCAGTTTTGGGGAGATACTCAAGCGGCCAACGAGGACAGACTGTAAATCTGTTGGTTTTACCTTCGCAGGTTCGAATCCTGCTCTCCCCACTAAACCAATTGCGGGAGTAGCTCAGTTGGTAGAGCGTCAGCCTTCCAAGCTGAATGTCGCCGGTTCGAACCCGGTCTCCCGCTCAACCTTTAAGCCGATGTAGCTCAGGGGTAGAGCGTTTCCTTGGTAAGGAAGAGGTCCCGAGTTCAAATCTCGGCATTGGCTCACAAAATTTTTTCAATTGAATCCATTAGAAGAATTATTTAGAAATGTTTTTGGTAACTGTTCTGAATTAATAATTCTTTTAGTTATTGTTTTTTCATTTATTATTTTAATTAAAAAAATTAGAAATAAATAAAATTAAAGTATAGATTTGCTGAAAATTAATTCAAAATGACAGGAACAGTAAAATTTTTCAACGTATCCAAAGGTTTTGGTTTTATTACTAACGACGAAACTGGCGAGGATATTTTTGTTCATGCTACAGCTTTAGAAGGAGTAACAATCAAAGACGGTGATAAAGTAAATTTCGAGGAAGGTGAAGGTAGAAAAGGAAAAGCCGCTATCAACGTTACCCTAGCTTAAATCTACTTGCACATATAATATTTTATTTATTTGACTACATTAATGTAGTCGATAGGAACTCCCTGGCCTAATTTTTGTAGTTTTACAGATATGCGATTACTCTATTTAATAATTCTTCTTGGTTTATTTTCATGTAAATATGAAAAATATGAGCCAGCCGCTAGTTTAAGTCCTTTAGCTGAATGTATAGACGGACATGCTAAATTTACTTTGGATGGTAAGGAATATGAATATGAGTGTGATGGTTATGACCTAATGGGATATGTTTCACTTGATGAAATGAATGCTGAGTCTGGTAATGATTGTTGGGGATGGACAGATTCTGCCACGGGTAAAGAATACGCACTAATGGGTCTTGACAATGGTACTGCTTTTATAGATATAAGTATACCTACTTCACCACTCTATCTAGGTAAATTACCAACAGCAACTGAACCAAGCTCATGGCGAGATTTAAAAGTGTATAATGATCATGTTTTTATAGTTAGTGAGGCGGCGGGTCATGGAATGCAAGTTTTCGATCTTAGCCAGTTAAGAGGCTTAGACTCAAAACAAAATTTCACTGCAGACTATACCTACAGCGGATATGGTCAAGCCCACAACATTGCAATAAATACTGAAACTGGATATGCCTACACTGCAGGGGCTGGTGTTGCAGGCAATGGCAGACCTGGTTTTGGAATTCATGCTTTGAATATAGCTGATCCAACATCCCCAGTTCTTGAATTACAATTACCTGATTATGGATACACCCATGATGCTCAAATTGTTAATTACAAAGGTCCTGATAGTGATCATTTTGGTAAGGAAATTTACATTGGAAGTAATGAAACAAAAGTTGTTATTGTTGATGTTACTGATAAAAATAATCCTCAGTTAATTAGTCAGTTTTATTATGATGATGAGTACACTCACCAATCATGGTTAACCGAAGATCACAGGTATGCTCTTTTAGGTGATGAGTTAGATGAGCTAGATCAATCAACCCAACCATGGACTCTAAAGGATAATGTAGAAACCAGAACAATAGTAATTGATATTTCAGACCTCGATAATCCTATTTTACATTTTAATTACTTGTCTGATACAGAAGCAATTGATCATAATGGATATGTAGTTGGTAGTAAATTTTACTTAGCAAGTTATACATCAGGGATGAGGGTTATTGATATAATTAATATTGAACAAAAAAGTTTTACCGAAGTTGGATTTTTTGACACACACATTGATGATGATCATCATCACAATAATGTAGATGAAAGTTCCCCACCATATGGAGATCCAGGTGATCATACAGGAAAAAAAGGTCAAGAAATTGAAGCATTCAATGGTGCTTGGAGTGTATATCCATATTTTAATAGTGAAAATATAATTATTAGTGATATTAATTCTGGCTTGTTCATTGTCAAGAAAAAGGCCAATTAGTTTTCCCAAAAGATACTCTGTAAAAAAAATCCAAATAAAATGAGTTTATTAGCATAAAATCATTATATTTGCGCGCATTTATAAACAAAAAAAATCTAAAATTATGGCTAAGGAAACTTTTGATCGTTCCAAACCGCACCTAAATATTGGTACAATTGGACACGTTGATCACGGTAAAACTACCCTAACAGCAGCTATCACTAAAGTATTAGCTGAACAAGGGCTTTCTGAGCTTAAGAGTTTTGATCAAATTGACAACGCTCCTGAGGAAAAAGAAAGAGGTATAACAATTAACACATCTCACGTAGAATACCAAACAGCATCTAGACACTACGCCCACGTAGATTGTCCAGGACACGCTGACTATGTTAAAAACATGGTAACTGGTGCTGCTCAAATGGATGGTGCTATTCTAGTTGTTGCTGCAACTGATGGCCCAATGCCACAAACAAGAGAGCACATTTTATTAGGAAGACAGGTTGGTATTCCAAGAATTGTTGTTTTCTTAAACAAAGCAGATCAAGTTGATGATGCTGAGTTATTAGAATTAGTTGAGATGGAAGTAAGAGATTTATTAAACTTCTACAAGTATGACGGTGATAATACACCTGTTGTTCTTGGTTCTGCACTTGGTGCTTTAAATGGTGAAGCTAAATGGGTTGAAACTGTTTCTAAATTGATGGAATCAGTTGATTCATGGATTGAGCTTCCAACAAGAGAAGTAGATAAGGATTTCTTAATGCCAATTGAAGATGTTTTTTCAATTACAGGTAGAGGAACTGTAGCAACTGGTAGAATTGAAACTGGTGTTGCAAATACTGGTGATGCTGTTGATATCATTGGTATGGGTGCTGAAAAGCTAGCCTCCACTGTAACTGGTGTTGAAATGTTTAGAAAAATATTAGATAGAGGAGAAGCAGGTGATAATGTTGGAATTCTTTTAAGAGGTATCGAAAAAACAGATATCAGTAGAGGAATGGTAATATGTAAGCCTGGTTCAGTTAAACCTCATAAAAAGTTCAAAGCTGAGGTATATATTTTGAAGAAGGAAGAGGGTGGTAGACACACTCCTTTCCACAATAACTATAGACCACAGTTTTATGTAAGAACTACTGATGTTACTGGAAATATTGAGCTTCCAAGCGGAGTTGAAATGGTAATGCCTGGTGATAACCTAACAATAACTGTTGATTTAATTCAACCTATCGCGTGTAGCGTTGGATTAAGATTTGCGATAAGAGAAGGTGGTAGAACAGTAGGTGCTGGTCAGGTAACTGAAATTTTAGATTAAATTTTATTAAAAATGAAGGCTACTTTAAGCCTTGATTTTTAATTGGGTTTGATTGATAAGACTCTCAACACAAACGGGTTTAGCTCAGTTGGTAGAGCACTGGTCTCCAAAACCAGGTGTCGGGAGTTCGAGTCTCTCAACCCGTGCTAGAAAAAGATATGGGTGAAATTATTAACTACATTAAAGATTCTTTTGACGAATTAAGGGACCATGTATCGTGGACACCTTTAATGGAGCTTCAAAGAATGACCGTTGTAGTTTTTGTTTTCTCTGTAATTTTTGCTTTAATTATTTGGCTAGCTGATACTATTTTATCAGAAGTCTTTGAATTATATTTTGATTTGTTGTAGTGATGACTGAAGTACAAGAAAAAAAATGGTATGTTATTCGCGCCATAAGTGGCCAAGAGAATAAGATTAAGACCTATATTGAAGGAGAAATCAAAAGACTTAAGATTGATTCTTTTGTTGAGGACATAGTTGTTCCTACTCAAAAAGTTATTCAAATTAGAAATGGCAAAAAAGTTAGTAAAGAGAAAGTTTATTTCCCAGGCTATATCATGATAAAAGCTAATCTTACAGGTGAAATTCCTCACACCATAAGATCATTTCCTAATATATTAGGATTCCTTGGTGAAACTAAAGGTGGTGATCCAATCCCACTTAGGAATAATGAAGTAAGTAGAATGCTAGGAAAGGTTGACGAATTGTCAATGGAAGGCGAAAATATTGCTATACCTTTCACTGTTGGTGAAAGTATAAAAGTTATTGATGGTCCATTTAATGGATTTAATGGGAACATTGAAAAAGTTAATGAGGATAAAAGAAAATTAGAGGTTATGGTAAAAATATTTGGACGTAAAACTCCTTTAGAGTTATCATATATGCAAGTTGAGAAAATAT
This sequence comes from uncultured Bacteroidota bacterium, assembly GCA_902595555.1. Classification (GTDB taxonomy): domain Bacteria; phylum Bacteroidota; class Bacteroidia; order Flavobacteriales; family Flavobacteriaceae; genus Eutrophosalina. Next base: position 265,452 of record CACJQM010000003.1, read on the forward strand.
AATTGTTACGAGTAAATCATTTTTAGGTGGCTTCCACACTTAAGAATTAAATTTATACTGATGGCAAAAGAAGTACAAAAAGTTTTAAAACTGCAGATCAGAGGCGGAGCTGCTAATCCATCTCCACCTGTCGGTCCAGCACTTGGTGCAGCAGGAGTTAATATTATGGAGTTCTGTAAACAATTTAATGCAAGAACTCAAGATAAACCTGGAAAAGTTGTTCCAGTTGTAATTTCTGTTTTTGCAGATAAATCATTTGAATTTGTTATTAAAACTCCACCAGCAGCTGCTCAATTACTTGAGGCAGCTAAAGTTAAAAAAGGCTCTGGTGAACCAAATAGAATGAAAGTTGCTTCTGTCTCATGGGATCAAATAAGAAAGATTGCGGAGGATAAAATGGTAGATTTAAATGCTTTTACTGTTGAATCTGCTATGAAAATGGTTGCTGGTACAGCAAGATCAATGGGGCTTAATGTTAAAGGTCCATCACCATTTTAATATAATTATGGCTAAATTAACTAAGAACAGGAAAGGGTCATTAGAGAAATATGACAGAGAAAAGCTTTATTCATTAAAGGAAGCTTCTGACTTAATCAAAGGTTTTTCAAAATTAAAATTTGATTCATCTATCGATTTGGCAATTAATCTAAGTGTTGATCCAAAGAAAGCCGATCAAAATGTAAGAGGAGTTGTAAGCCTCCCGAATGGAACAGGAAAAGATGTTAAGGTTTTAGCATTAGTTACACCAGACAAGGAAGATGAAGCAAAAAAAGCTGGAGCTGATCTGGTAGGTCTTGATGATTACATTGCTAAAATAAAAGGAGGATGGACTGACATAGATGTTATTATTACAATGCCGAGTGTTATGGGGAAGTTAGGTCCATTAGGAAAGGTTTTAGGTCCTAGAGGACTTATGCCAAATCCAAAGACTGGCACTGTTACTATGAATGTAGGTAAAGCTGTTGAAGAAGTAAAAGCTGGAAAAATTGATTTTAAGGTTGATAAAAATGGAATAGTTCATGTTTCTATTGGTAAGGTTTCGTTTGATTCTGACAAAATATATGAGAATGCAAAGGAAGTTATTCAGCATATTATAAAAATTAAGCCATCCTCATCTAAAGGAAATTATCTACAGAGCATCTCTATGTCAAGTACGATGAGCCCTGGTATTAAAGTGGATACTAATATTTAATATTATGACCAGAGAAGAAAAAATAAATATGATTAATTCTATCAAGTCCGAACTTGATAGTAATTCTAACATATACCTAACTGACTGTTCAGGCTTGAATGCAGACTCTACCTCAAAACTTAGAAGGGCATGCTTTAAGTCTAATATTAAAATGTCAGTTGTTAAAAATACTTTGCTTGAAAAAGCAATGGATGAAGTGGAGAAAGATTTCGGTGATCTTAAGTCGGTATTAAAAGGAAATACAGCATTAATGTATTCAGAAGTTGGTAATGCTCCTGCCAAGGTTATTAAAAATTTCAGAAAAAAATCTGAAAAACCAATCCTTAAAGGTGCTTTCATTGAAGAATCAATTTACTTGGGAGATGATATGTTAGATTCTCTAGTAGAAATAAAATCTAAAGAGGAATTGATTGGTGAAATTGTAACACTTCTTCAGTCACCCGCTAAAAACTTAATATCCGCTTTAAAATCAAGTGGAAGTAAAATCAGTGGTGTTTTAAAAACACTTTCTGAAAAAAATGATGATAATTAACATAATTTAAATTTTATAAAATGGCAGATTTAAAAGATTTTGCAGAAAAATTAGTAAACTTAACAGTAAAAGAAGTTAGTGAATTAGCTGATATTCTTAAAGAAGAGTATGGTATCGAACCTGCTGCTTCAGCACCAGTTGCTGTAGCAGGTGCTGCAGCTGCAGCTGGAGGTGATGCTGCTGATGAAAAAACTGAATTTACTGTAGTTTTAAAAGCAGCAGGTGGTTCAAAACTAGCTGTTGTCAAATTAGTTAAAGAACTTACAGGTCTTGGTCTTAAAGAGGCAAAGGAACTTGTAGATAATGCGCCTAGCAATATTAAAGAAGATGTTGCTAAAGATGAAGCCGAGGGCTTTAAAGCTTCTTTGGAAGAAGCTGGTGCTGAGGTTGAATTAAAATAATTCCATAACCTCATTCTAAACATGGTGTTTAGAATTTAATTGTTCTTTAACTAAATATATTTTTATGAGTTTATCTAATAGAGTAAATTTTGCCACATCGGCTGATATTCCAAATTATCCGGATTTTCTGGATATTCAAGTTAAATCATTTAAAGATTTTTTTCAATTAGAAACAAAATCTAACGAGAGAAGTGATGAAGGCTTGTACAAAACTTTTTTGGAAAATTTTCCAATTTCAGATGCAAGAAATCAATTTGTTTTAGAGTTTCTTGACTATTTTGTTGATCCCCCAAGATATTCTACACAGGAATGTATTGAGAGAGGATTAACTTACAGTGTCCCACTAAAAGCAAGGTTGAAGCTTTATTGTACTGACCCTGAACATGAAGATTTTGAAACAATTGTTCAGGATGTATACTTAGGGGTAATTCCTTACATGACAAAGAGTGGAACTTTTATTATTAATGGTGCTGAAAGAGTTGTTGTTTCACAACTTCACAGATCACCTGGTGTGTTTTTTGGACAATCATTCCATGCTAACGGGACTAAACTATATTCTGCCAGAGTTATCCCTTTTAAAGGATCATGGATTGAGTTCTCCTCTGATATTAATGGTGTAATGTATGCCTATATTGATAGAAAGAAAAAATTACCTGTAACAACTCTTTTGAGAACAATTGGTTATGAGAGAGATAAAGATATCTTAGAAATATTTGATTTAGCAGAGGAAGTTAAAGTCTCAAAAGCAGCGCTCAAAAAAATTATTGGAAGAAAACTTGCTGCCAGAGTTTTAAATTCATGGTATGAGGATTTTGTTGATGAAGATACAGGTGAGGTTATTTCAATTGAAAGAAATGAGGTTATTCTTGATCGTGATACCACAATAGATAAAGAAAATATTGAACTTATTTTAGAATCCAACACAAAATCTGTATTAATTAATAAAGAAGTTGATGATAAGTCTGAATATGCTATTATTCATAACACTTTACAAAAGGATCCAACAAATTCAGAGAAAGAGGCTGTTGAACATGTATACCGTCAATTAAGAAATGCTGAACCACCTGATGAGGAAACTGCTAGGGGTATCATAGACAAATTATTCTTTTCTGAACAAAGATATAATCTAGGTGAAGTAGGCCGATATAGAATGAATAAGAAACTTGGACTAGATATTGACATGGAAAACTTAGTCCTAACAAAGCAAGATATCATTACAATAATTAAGTTTTTAATTGAGCTAATCAACTCAAAATCTGAAATTGATGATATTGATCACCTTTCAAATAGAAGAGTAAGAACTGTTGGAGAGCAATTGTCAGGACAATTTGGTGTAGGATTATCAAGAATGGCAAGAACAATTAGAGAAAGAATGAATGTTAGAGATAATGAAGTATTCACACCAATTGATTTGATAAATGCTAAAACTTTATCATCTGTTATTAATACATTCTTTGGTACAAACCAGTTATCTCAATTTATGGATCAAACCAATCCATTGGCTGAACTTACTCACAAAAGAAGACTATCAGCTCTCGGTCCAGGTGGATTATCTAGAGAAAGAGCAGGATTTGAGGTTAGAGATGTTCATTACACTCACTATGGAAGATTGTGCCCTATTGAAACACCTGAAGGACCTAATATTGGTTTAATATCATCTTTAAGTGTATTTGCTAAAGTAAATAACCTTGGTTTTATTGAGACACCCTACAGAGAGGTTAATAAAGGTAAAATAGATCTTAATAATGTTAAGTATTTATCTGCTGAGGAAGAAGAAGGTAAATTTATTACCCAAGCCAATATTAACAGAGACAAGAATGGTAAAATCTTAGATAAAAAAGTAATTGCAAGGTTGGAAGCTGATTATCCTGTAGTTGATCCTAATGATGTTAACTATATTGATGTTGCGCCGAACCAAATTGCTTCAATTTCTGCTTCATTAATTCCTTTTTTAGAGCATGATGATGCTAACAGAGCACTTATGGGCTCAAATATGATGAGACAATCTGTTCCATTAATGAGACCAGAGTCTCCTATTGTAGGAACTGGACTTGAAAAACAAGTTGCTTCAGATTCTAGAGTGCTTTTAAATGCAGATATGGATGGAAAAGTAACATATGTAGATTCTCAAAAAATCACTATAAAATATGAGATGACAAAGGAGGAAAAACTTACAAGTTTTGATTCTGATGAAAAAACATATTCTCTCATCAAATTTAGAAAAACTAATCAAGGGACTTGTATAAACCTAAAACCAATTGTAAAAAAAGGGGATAAGGTTTTCAAAGGGCAAGTTCTTTGTGAAGGATATGCTACAAAAGAAGGTGAGTTGGCCTTGGGAAGGAATTTAAAAGTTGCATTTATGCCTTGGAAGGGATATAACTTTGAGGATGCAATTGTAATTTCAGAAAAAGTTGTCAGAGATGATTACTTCACTTCAGTCCACATTGATGAATATTCTCTTGAAGTAAGAGATACTAAATTAGGAATGGAAGAGTTGACAAGTGATATCCCTAATATTAGCGAAGAAGCAACAAGTGAGCTTGATGAAAATGGTATGATTAGAATTGGAGCCGAAGTAAAGTCAGGAGATATTTTAATTGGTAAAATAACACCAAAAGGTGAGTCTGATCCTACCCCTGAAGAGAAACTATTAAGAGCCATTTTTGGTGATAAAGCCGGAGATGTAAAGGATGCTTCCCTTAAAGCACCCCCATCTTTAAATGGTATAGTTATAGATAAAAAATTATTTACTAGAACTATAAAAGATAAGAGAAAAAGAGCCGAGGATAAAGACGCATTAAAAAAACTTGAAGTCGAATACGACCTTTTATTTAAAAATCTTAAGTCAAAAATGATTGAAAAACTTTATTCAATTGTAAGTGGAAAAACTTGTCAAGGTATTTTCAATGACTTAGGTGAAGAATTGATTCCAAAAGGAAAAAAATATACTTTAAAATTATTGAATGAAATTGATGATTATACTCACCTTATGGATTCTTCATGGAGTGTAGATAAAAAAGTTAATTCTTTAGCATCAACTCTTTTGCATAATTATAAAATAAAAGAAAATGATCTTCAAGGGATGCTTCGTAGAGAAAAATTTACCATTTCTGTCGGTGATGAATTACCAGCTGGAATAATGAAATTAGCTAAAGTTTATGTAGCTAAAAAAAGAAAGTTAAAGGTCGGTGATAAAATGGCCGGAAGACATGGAAACAAGGGAATTGTAGCTAGAATTGTAAGACAAGAAGATATGCCGTTTCTTGAGGATGGAACGCCGGTAGATATAGTTTTAAATCCACTTGGTGTACCATCAAGGATGAATATTGGACAAATTTACGAAACTGTTCTTGGCTGGGCTGGAATGAATTTAGGCAAGAAGTTTTCTACTCCTATATTCGACGGTGCAACAATTGATGAAATAAACTCTTTTACCGATGAAGCTGGTGTCCCTAAATATGGCAACACATACTTATACGACGGTGGAACTGGTGAAAAATTTGATCAGCCTGCAACTGTTGGTGTAATCTACATGCTTAAACTTGGACACATGGTTGAGGATAAAATGCACTCTAGATCAATCGGACCATACTCATTAATTACTCAACAACCATTGGGTGGTAAAGCTCAATTTGGTGGTCAGAGATTTGGAGAAATGGAAGTATGGGCTCTTGAAGCATACGGAGCATCAAGTACTTTACAAGAGATATTGACAATTAAATCTGATGATGTAATTGGAAGAGCTAAAGCTTACGAGTCAATAGTTAAAGGTGAAAAAATGCCAGATGCTGGTTTACCAGAATCATTCAATGTATTAATGCATGAACTTAAAGGTTTAGGCTTAGATATTAGATTAGAAGAATAAATAAAATTAATTATGGAGTTAAATAAAACTAAAAAATTTAATAAAATATCAATAGGATTAGCTTCACCAGAAACAATCCTTGCTTCATCTAGAGGTGAAGTCCTTAAGCCTGAAACTATCAACTACAGAACTCATAAACCTGAAAGAGATGGTTTGTTTTGTGAAAGAATATTCGGACCTGTTAAGGATTACGAATGTGCATGTGGTAAATATAAAAGAATAAGATATAAGGGTATTGTTTGTGATAGATGTGGGGTTGAGGTTACTGAAAAGAAAGTTAGAAGAGATAGAGTTGGTCATATTAATTTGGTTGTACCTGTTGCTCATATTTGGTATTTCAGATCACTTCCAAACAAGATCGGATACTTATTAGGTTTACCAACAAAAAAACTTGATATGATTATATATTATGAAAGATATGTAGTTGTTCAACCAGGTGCTGCTTTGGATGCTGAAGGAAATACATATAACAAAATGGACTTTCTTACGGAAGAAGAGTATTTAAATGTTTTAGAAAAACTTCCACCTGAGAATCAGTTTCTTGAGGATAGCGATCCTGAAAAATTTATTGCTAAAATGGGAGCTGAATGCTTAATCGAGCTATTATCCAGGATTGATTTGGATGAGCTTTCATATGAGCTCAGACACAAAGCTAATAATGAAACTTCCAAACAAAGAAAAACTGAATCATTAAAAAGATTACAAGTTGTAGAATCATTAAGAGAGGCAAATATTAATAAAGAAAATAAGCCTGAATGGATGATTTTAAAAGCTATTCCTGTGATTCCCCCTGAATTAAGACCGCTTGTTCCACTTGATGGTGGTAGGTTTGCTACATCTGATTTAAATGATTTGTACAGAAGAGTAATTATAAGAAATAACAGATTAAAAAGACTTGTTGAAATTAAAGCACCGGAAGTTATTTTAAGAAATGAAAAAAGGATGCTTCAAGAATCAGTTGATTCATTATTTGATAACACAAGAAAATCATCAGCTGTTAAAACTGAAGCTAATAGACCCTTGAAATCTCTTTCAGATTCGCTTAAAGGCAAGCAAGGTAGGTTCAGACAAAATCTGCTTGGTAAACGTGTAGATTATTCTGCTAGGTCAGTAATTGTTGGTGGCCCCACTCTTAAACTTTACGAGTGTGGTTTGCCTAAAGATATGGCAGCTGAGCTATACAAACCTTTTATAGTAAAGAAGTTAATAGAAAGAGGAATTGTAAAAACTGTAAAGTCTGCAAAAAAAATTATTGATAAAAGAGAACCACTTGTTTGGGATATTCTCGAAAATGTTTTGAAAGGTCACCCAGTTCTGTTAAACAGAGCACCGACTCTACACAGACTTGGTATTCAAGCTTTTCAACCCATACTTATTGAAGGTAAAGCAATACAGGTACATCCTTTAGTTTGTACTGCATTTAATGCGGATTTTGATGGAGATCAAATGGCTGTCCATTTACCTTTAGGACCTGAGGCTATTCTAGAATCTCAATTATTGATGTTAGCATCTCACAATATTTTAAATCCTGCTAATGGTTCACCTATCACTGTTCCATCTCAAGATATGGTTCTTGGACTGTATTACATGACTAAAGAAAAAAAGTCTACAAAAGATGAAGTAGTAAAAGGAGAAGGCTTAACTTTTTATTCTTTCGAAGAGGTAAAAATTGCTCACAATGAAGGAAAAGCTGATTTGAATGCTTCGATTAAGGTAAGGGCGAATGATTTAAATGAGAATGATGAGTTAGAAAGTAAATTAATCGAGACTACTGTAGGTAGAGTTTTATTTAATGAAGTTGTTCCTGAAAGTGCAGGATATATTAACCAAGTTCTTACAAAAAAATCATTAAGGGATATAATTGGAAGAATCTTAAAGATGACTAGTGTTCCTGAAACGGCTGATTTTCTTGATAAAATAAAGGAAATGGGATTCACTTTTGCATTTAAAGGAGGATTATCGTTCAGTCTAGGTGATATTATTATCCCAGATGAAAAGCATAAAATGATTGATTCAGCAAATCAAGAAGTTGATTCAATTATGTCGAACTACAATATGGGATTAATTACCAATAATGAAAGATATAATCAGGTTATCGATGTTTGGACATCGTCTAATGCATCTCTAACAGAGCTTGCAATGAAAAGGATAAGTGAAGATCAACAAGGCTTTAATTCTGTATATATGATGCTTGATTCAGGCGCAAGAGGTTCGAAGGAACAAATTAGACAGCTAACAGGAATGAGAGGTTTAATGGCAAAACCTAAAAAAGCTAGCGCAGGAGGTGGAGAAATCATTGAAAATCCAATTCTTTCAAACTTTAAAGAAGGTCTATCAATTTTGGAATATTTTATTTCTACTCACGGAGCAAGAAAAGGTCTTGCCGATACAGCTTTAAAAACAGCCGATGCTGGTTATTTAACAAGAAGACTTGTAGATGTAGCCCAAGATGTAATTATTAATGAAGAAGATTGCGGCACCTTGAGAGGAATAACAGTTGAAGCTTTGAAGAAAAATGAAGAGGTTGTTGAAACACTAGGTGAAAGAATTTTAGGAAGAGTATCATTACACGATGTTTATAACCCTCTAAACAACGAAATTATTATTAATGCAGGAGAAGAAATAAATGAAGAGCTTGTTGAAATCGTTGAAAAATTACCAATAGAGAAGATCGACGTTCGATCTCCGTTAACATGTGAAGCAAAAAGAGGATTATGTGTTAAGTGTTATGGTAGAAACCTAGCTACAGGTAAGATGGTACAAATTGGTGAAGCTGTAGGAGTAGTTGCAGCGCAATCAATTGGAGAACCAGGTACTCAGCTGACTCTAAGAACATTCCATGTTGGTGGTATTGCTGGTAATATTTCTGAGGAGAATGAACTTAGCGCAAAGTTCGATGGAATTGCTGAAATTGAAGATTTAAAAATTGTTAAATCTAAGGATAGTGATGGTAAAGCCATTGATTTAGTTATTTCAAGGACTTGTGAAATAAAAATTCTCGATGAAAAATCAGGCATTGTATTGAGCTCTAATATCATACCTTATGGTTCTTCAATTTTCATTAAAAATGGTAAGAAAATTAAAAAAGATGATGTTGTATGTAAGTGGGATCCTTACAATGGTGTTATTATTTCTGAATTTGGTGGTGTTGTTCAATATGAAAATATTGAACAAGGAATAACATACCAAGTTGAAATTGATGAGCAGACAGGATTCAAAGAAAAAGTTATTTCTGAAAGTAGAAATAAAAAACTGATTCCTACTTTGCTTATTAATGATAAAAAAGGCAATAATCTCAGAACTTATAATTTACCTGTGGGAGCTCACCTGATGGTAGATGATGGTGAGAAAGTAGATACTGGTAAAATCCTTGTTAAGATTCCAAGAAAATCTGCAAAATCAGGTGATATCACTGGTGGTCTGCCAAGAGTTACTGAATTGTTTGAAGCTAGAAATCCATCAAATCCAGCTGTTGTAAGTGAGATCGATGGTGTTATCAGTTTTGGCAAAATTAAAAGAGGTAACAGAGAGATAATTGTTGAATCAAAAACTGGAGAGATAAAGAAATATTTAGTTAAATTATCAAATCAAATACTCGTACAAGAAAATGATTTTGTGAAAGCTGGTATGCCTCTTTCAGATGGTTCAATTACACCTAATGATATTCTTAATATTAAAGGTCCATCAGCTGTTCAACAGTATTTAGTTAATGAAGTTCAAGAAGTTTATAGATTACAAGGAGTAAAAATAAATGATAAACATTTTGAGGTTCTAATTAGACAAATGATGCAGAAAGTTCAAATTCAAGATTCTGGAGATACAATTTTCTTAGAAAATCAGATAGTTCACAAGAATGAGTTTATAAGTGAAAATGATAATCTATTTGGAAAGAAAGTAATTGAGTCTGAAGGAAATTCTGAAAATCTTAAAGTTGGGCAAATTATTACTGCTAGAGAACTTAGAGATGAAAATTCTCTGCTTAAAAGAGAAGATAAAGAATTAGTAGTTGCTAGAGATGCTGTTAATGCTACGGGATTCCCAATTTTACAAGGTATCACCAGAGCATCATTACAAACAAAATCCTTTATTTCAGCTGCCTCATTCCAAGAAACAACAAAAGTGTTGAATGAAGCTGCGGTTAACGGTAGAGTTGATCATCTTGAAGGACTGAAAGAGAATGTTATTGTTGGGCATAAAATTCCAGCCGGTACTGGAAATCGAGAATATGATGATATAATAGTTGGTTACGTTGACGAATATGAAGAATTGCTGGAGAGTAAAAGAATTAGATTTAATGAAGAAGGATAAGACACCTGATAAGAATAATATTAATATTGAGCTTGATGAAAACACTGCTCAAGGTTCCTATTCTAACCTTGTTATTGTTAATCACTCACCAACTGAGTTCGTTTTAGATTTTATAAATGTTATGCCAGGTTCACCAAAGGCTAAAGTTAGATCTAGAATAATACTGACTCCACAACATGCTAAAAGATTTCTAAGTGCTCTTGAAGATAATTTAAGTAAGTATGAATCTTCATTTGGAGAAATTAAAAGCTTACAAAGAGATATTTTACCATTAAATTTTGGTGCTCCCAAGGGAGAAGCCTAATTTCAATTATATGGCTGATCATGTTATTTTAGTCGATAAAAATGATAATGAAATCGGTACCGAGGAAAAGATTTTAGCACATCAAAAAAAATTACTCCATAGAGCTTTTTCAATCTTTCTTTTTAATGATAATTTAGAAATTTTACTCCAAAAGAGAGCACCTAACAAGTATCACTCTGGTAATTTATGGACTAATACTTGTTGTAGTCATCCTGTAAAAAACCTTTCACTCGAAGAATCAGCTCAAAGTAGACTTGTTGTGGAAATGGGTATTGAGGCTAAACTAAAAAAGATTTTTTCTTTTGTATATGAAACTGAATTTGAAAACGGATTGCATGAATATGAGTATGATCATGTTTTATTTGGAAAATTTAATGGAATACCTATTTTAAATCCTGATGAAGCAGTTGATTTTAGATGGATTTCAATTTATCAATTAAAAAATGAAATTGATAATAACCCTGAAAAATTTACTATTTGGTTAAGAATTATGTTTAATGATTATTTTAAATACTTCAAAAATTATGAAAATAACAGTTTGTAGAAAGGCTCATTTTAATTCTGCCCACAGATTAGCTAATCTTAGTTGGACAAAAGAAAAAAATCTAAAAGTTTTTGGTAAATGCTCATATGATAATTATCATGGTCATAACTATGAACTTATTGTAAAGTTAACAGGTGAAATTGATCCTGAGACAGGAATGTTGATGGATCTATCTATATTAAAGAAAATTATTAAAACTGAAGTTGAGGATGTTTTAGATCATAAAAATTTAAATCTAGATATTCCTTATTTTAAAAACTTAATACCTTCAACAGAGAACTTAGCAATATTCATATGGAATAAATTAAGAGATGCTATTAAAATAAATTGCGATTTATCCGTTGTGCTTTACGAAACTCCTCGAAATTTTGTTGAATATTCTGGTTAATCAATTAAGCTTTTAAGTTGTAAAGCATACTTTGAATTTTTAATATCAGCTTTTAACGACTTGTATACAGTATCAAGTATTTTTTTAGATTCAAATAAATCTGTCACTGCTATGTATGGTGCTATCTCATAATTAGCGTTCCTAACAGCATAGTTTGCGTTGTGTAGAAATTGTCTAGTATTTATATTGATAATTGAATTTTCAATAATTTTTAAACTGTCAGTATTATTTGTTTTTGAATTTGCAAAAGATCTTTCAAAAAGATCTAATTTTTCATCGTTAAATTTTTTATTGATTGATATGTAATCTCTTAAAATAGAATCATTTATTGATCCTTTAACTAATACATTATATCCATAGTTATCAAGTGATGTAATTACATCCATTTTATTATTTTCTGCAAAAAAACTTAAACTTTTAGTTTCAGATCCATCAGCAAAATCAAGATCTAAAAAGAGCATTTCAGGTTCTTTTAAACCGTAAGTAAAATTAATAATTTCATTCCCTTTTACAGTGAAGGAATCGATTTTGAAATAAGATGAATCATTCAATTTTTTTAGAGTAATCTTCCCTTTTTTTAAGCCTTTGACTTGAAAATTTAAATCAAATTTATTTTTATTTGATTGGCAACCAAATAAGAAAAATAATATTAATAAAAATCTTAGGTTCATATAATAAAAATAATTTATTTAATTAGATCAAAACTTCTTTTAATAAATTCAGTTAAGTCATTTCCCTTAAGTAAATTCTGAGAAAGCCTAGCTAAATCTAATGATTGTTTAATTAGCCTATCTCTTTTGTTTTTTGTCTTAGTCTTAAATATTTCACTAATAAGTTTATTGTTGGTATTGACTACGAGATTATACATTTCAGGCATATTACCAAACATTGAGTTACCTCCAGTATTTTGCATATCTTTCATCCTTCTCATAAATTCAGGCTGTGTTATCATAAATGGCAATGAATCACTATCCATGGCCTCTAGCTGAATAGAATATTTATCTTTTGGAACAACCTCTTCGATTTGTTCTTTTAATTTTTGTTGTTCTTTTTCACTCAATTTAGAAACACTTTTTTCATCTTTTTTAATAAGATTATCAATTGCATCTGAATCAACTCTTGCGAATGAAATTTTTTCTTTAGAGGTTTCTAATTTCTGAATTAAATGACTTACAATTGGAGAATCAAGCAAAAGAACAGAGTAACCTTTTTTATTTGCTTCTTTTATGTAAGAGTCTTGTTCCTCTATATTTGAAGCGTATAAAATTATTGTCTTCCCATCTTTATCTGTTTGATTTTTCTTGATTTTTTTTAATAATTCATCGTATGTAAAAAATTTATTGTCAGTTGAAGGATATAAAGCAAAAGCATCAGATTTTTCATAAAACTTATCTTCACTCAACATACCATATTCAATAATTACCTTGATGTCATTCCACTTTTCCTCGAACTTTTTTCTATCTTCTTTAAATAATGAATTTAGCTTGTCTGCAACTTTTCTAGTAATATAATTTGAAATTTTTTTGACTGCTGAATCAACTTGAAGATAGCTTCTTGATACATTAAGTGGAATATCAGGTGAATCTATTACACCTCTAAGAAGTGTCAAAAATTCAGGAACGATTCCTTCAACATTATCTGTGACAAAAACTTGATTTTGATAAAGCTGAATTTTATCCTTTTGTAAATTGATGTCATTTGTAATTTTAGGAAAATATAAAATACCAGTTAAATTAAATGGATAATCAACATTTAAATGAATATTGAATAATGGGTCTTCAAAATTCATTGGATATAGATCTTTGTAGAATGTTTTGTAGTCATCCTCTTTCAGATCTTTAGGTTTTTTGGTCCAAGCAGGTTCAGTAATATTTATAATGTTATCTACAGTTTCCTTAACCTCTTTTTCTTTTTCACCTTCACCTGTTTTTTTAGTTATTTCTTTAGTTCCAAATTTGATTGGAATTGGCATGAATCTATTATACTTTTTTAGTAACTCTGTAATTGTATTATCATCTAGAAAACTTTTTGAATCTTTTGAAATATTTAGAATTATTTCTGTTCCTCTATCTTTTTTATCAGATTTGACTAAGGTAAATTCAGGCGAACCATCACATGACCAATGAACAGCGGGTGATTTTTTAAATGATTTACTGATAATCTCTACCGAGTCAGAAACCATAAAAGCTGAATAAAAACCAAGTCCAAAATGACCAATTATTCCACTATCTTTTGCTGTATCTTTGTATTTCTCAATAAATTCTTCTGCACCAGAGAAAGCAACTTCATTTATATATTTTTTAACTTCATTTTCCGTCATACCAACGCCCTGGTCGATTATATGAATTTTAGAATTTTTTTTGTCAATCTTTACTTCAATTATTGGACTTCCAAAATCTTGTTTGAATTCACCGATATTGGACATATGTTTGAGTTTCAATGTAGCGTCAGTGGCATTAGAAATCAATTCTCGAAGAAAAATTTCTTGATCACTATATAAAAATTTCTTAATTAATGGAAATATATTTTCTACTGAAACATTTATTTTACCTTTGGCCATGTCTTTATTTTTTGCAAATATATTTTCAAATCATATACCAAACAAAATATGATGACAAAATGACATTTTTATTTAAATTGCGATAAACTTATTCTATGCAAAAATCTATTATTAAAGGGTTAGGGTATTATGTCCCTGAAAACGTGGTAACAAATGAAGACTTGACAAAAATGATGGATACATCTGATGAATGGATTAGAGAAAGGACAGGAATAGAAGAAAGAAGATGGGTAAATGATAATAAGTTATCTACTTCTTTAATGGGAACATTCGCTGCTGAAAAGGCAATTAAGAACGCTAATATTGACAAAAATGATATAGATTTCATAATTTTTGCCACTTTAAGTCCTGACTATTATTTTCCTGGATCAGGTGTATTATTACAAAGAAACTTAGAAATTAAGGAGGTAGGAGCATTAGATGTTAGAAATCAATGTTCAGGATTTGTTTATGCTTTATCAATTGCAGACCAATACATAAAATCTGGTATGTATAAAAATATTTTAGTTGTTGGAAGTGAAATTCATTCTGGAGCATTAGATAAAACCTCAAGAGGTCGTTCAGTGTCAGTTATATTTGGAGATGGCGCAGGAGCAGCAGTAATTTCTGCAAGTAATGATGATAGTGGAATATTATCAACCCATCTTCATTCTGAAGGTAAATTTGCCGAAGAATTAGCAGTAATAAAGCCTGCTACAACATTCTGGATTGATAAAATAAAAAATGATGATAATGAAGATGGATCTGGTTACTCTCCTTATATGAATGGTAATTTTGTTTTTAAAAATGCAGTTGTCAGATTTGAGCAAGTAATTTTTGAAGCATTAAATCACTCAAATCTAAAAAAAGAGGACATATCATTGCTAATTACTCATCAAGCAAACCTTCGAATCAGTCAATATATTCAAAAAAGATTAAATCTTTCAGACTCCCAGGTATTTAATAATATCATGAAATATGGTAATACTACTGCTGCTTCAATTCCAATAGCTTTGTCTGAGGCATATCAATCTAATCTAATAAAAAAAGGAGATATAATAGTTCTTGCAGCTTTTGGAAGTGGTTTTACCTGGGGTAGTGCATTAATTAAGTGGTAGATTTCCTAATAATATAAAGCCCAAAAAATGTTATTAGACCATTAATTGGCAGAAGTTCATAACCAATCTTGTATCCACCCAAATATCCATCCGGTAGATAGAAAATAATTGTAACTATTATTACTGAAATTATACAAACAAAAAATGATAAATTATCATTGATATTGTGTTTAGTAAAAATACCAAAAGCAAATAAACCTAATAGTGGACCATATGTAAATCCGGCAATAATTAATAAGCTATCAATTACACTTGTACTTAAATAATTTTCGTAAATCAAGATTACAACTATTAAAAAAATACTCATTAAAATATGAGTATAAAATCTTAATTTTTTTTGGTTTTTTTCATCTTTCTTTTCAATATCTAGGAAATCTATACAGAATGATGTTGTTAATGAGGTCAAAGCACTGTCAGCACTACTGTAAGCAGCAGCTATGAGCCCCAATAAAAATGTAATCGATAATATTATATTTAAATCACTATTTAATGCAATTTGTGGAAAAAGAAGATCTGTGCTTTCTCTTCCATTAAGAATTGGGATTAACACATCATTTTTTTCAGCAAAAGTGAACAATAGTGTTCCTAATATTAAAAAAACTAAGGTTACAGCAACTAAAATGAGACTGAAAACAATCATGTTTTTTTGAGCATCACGCAATGACTTACATGTAAGATTTTTTTGCATCATATCTTGATCCAAACCTGTCATACAAATAGTGATAAATATTCCACCTATGAATGATTTTAAGAAATGATTTTTTTCCAAAATACTATCAGTCACAAAAATTTCACTTTTTGTATTAAAATCATCAGAATTTAAAAACTCAATAAATCCAATATCTAGACTTGTTGTTATGTAATATATAGAGAGAAAAACTGAAAGAATCATTAAAAATGTTTGAAGAGTATCAGTCCAGACTACTGTTTTTATTCCACCCCTAAAAGTGTATATCCAAATTAATAATATTGAGATAGTAACAGTAAATTCAAATGGTATTCCCCAGGAATTAAATACAAACTCCTGTAAGACAATTGCAACTAAAAATAGTCTAAAAGCTGCTCCTAAAACTCTTGATACAAAGAAAAAAAATGCTCCAGTCATATGGGATTTTCTACCAAATCTATCTCCAAGGTATTCATAAATTGAGGTTAAATTTTGTTTGTAATAGATGGGAAGTAAAACATAAGCTACTACAAAATATCCAAATAAATATCCAAGTACAACCTGAAAGTAAGTTAAACTTGTTGACCCAACATCACCTGGTACTGAAATGAACGTAATACCAGATAAGGATGCTCCAACCATTCCAAATGCAACTATGTACCATGGAGACTCCTTATTTCCAGAGAAAAATGTTTTATTATCACTGTTGCCTTTTGTTAAACTAGAAACAACGAATAGCAATGAAAAGTACGATAATACAACAATAACGATTAAAGATTCAGACATGTTATTTATATAACCATAAATATAGTTAATTCTACATCTCTTAATATCTTATATTTACACAATGGATCTTTCCTCAAAATTATTATCAAACGCTGTGGATGAAATATCGAAGCTTCCAGGAATTGGAAAGAGTACAGCACTTAGATTAGCCTTACATTTAGTTAACAAAGAGGAGGGAGACATAGATAATTTATTAAAATCAATTAAACAACTTAAAGAAAGTGTATTATTTTGTGAAAGATGTAATAGTCTTTCTGATAATAAAATATGTAACATTTGCGCAAGTTCAAATAGAAACCCTAAAATTTTATGTGTAGTTGAAGACATCAGAGATGTGATGGCAATTGAAAACACAGGTCAGTTTCAAGGTTTATACCATGTATTAGGTGGAAAAATTTCACCTGTTGACGGTATTGGACCAAATCAACTAAATATTAATTCCTTACTAGATAGAGTGATTAATGAGGATATTAAGGAGATAATATTTGCATTGAGCGCAACAATGGAAGGTGATACAACTAACTATTACATTTACAGAAAAATAAAAAAAGAAGGAATTAAATTTAGCACAATTGCAAGGGGAGTCTCCGTAGGTGATAATCTTGAATACACAGATGAGATAACTTTAGGAAGGAGTATTATTAAAAGGATTCCTTTTGAGCAATCCTCAACATAGGTTTAATTTTGGTATTTTTGTAACCAATTTATTTTATGACCAAGTATAATTTAACATTACCAAAAATGGGCGAGAGCGTCGAAGAAGCTACTATTGTTAATTGGCTTAAAAATGTTGGTGATAAAATTAAAGCTGATGATTTTGTAGTTGAAGTAGCAACTGATAAGGTTGATTCTGAAGTTCCCAGTGATGTCGAAGGAGTATTGGTTGAAAAATGTTTTGAAATAAATGATGTTGTGAAAGTCGGCGAGACACTTTGTGTAATTGAAACCTCAAAAGAAAATCAAGAAAAAATAATCGAAGCTATTCCAAATCTTGAATTATTGGATTCCGAGGAAAATAAAGAAGAAATTATTGAGGTTAATGCCAATCAAGATGAAAAATCAAAGCATTCTTTCCTATCTCCCCTAGTTAGAAGTATAATTGAAAAAGAAGGAATAACGAATGATGATTTAAATAAGATTGAGGGATCAGGTAAAAAGGGAAGACTAACTAAAAAAGATTTATTGGAATTTTTAGGTAATAAAAAAACTCAAGAAACTGCAACAAAAACTGATCCTGATTTTGAATATAAACCTAAATTAACAATTAGCGAATCAGATACTATTAGAGAGCTTACCAGATTTGAAAAAATGACATCTGATCATATGATATCCAGTAAGAACACCTCTGTTCATGCTCAAATGTTTATAGAGGCTGATATAACAAATTTATTTGATTGGAGAGAAAACTTAAAAGATGAATTCTTTGGAAATGAAAAGTTCAAATTAACCATAACATATCCACTAATAAAGATTTTGTCGCAAGCTCTAAGAGAATTTCCAATATTGAACGCTACTTTATCTGATAATAACTTAATACTTAAGAAAGATGTAAATATAGGTGTAGCAACAGCTTTAGGAAATGGAAATTTAATTGTACCAGTTGTAAAGAATGCTGATCAACTTAGTTTATTAGGAATCTGTAAATCAGCCAATAACCTAATTGTGAAAGCCAGAGATAATGAACTAAGTCCTGATGATGTTTTAGATGGAACATTTACAATGACCAATATTGGAATTTTTGAAAGTTTAACCGGAACTGCAATACTTAATCAACCACAATTAGGTATAATAGCTTTTGGATCAGTTAGAAAAATGCCTAGGGTAATTGAAACCAATAAAGGTGATTTTATAGGTATTAGAAAAGTTATAATGATTTCTTTAAGTTTTGATCATAGAATAATTAACGGAGCAACTGGTGGCTTATTTTTAAAAGAATTAAAAATTTAATTCAAGAATGGGATATCAACCAAGAAGTTTAATTCTATTATGAAAATTAATTTAAATCGTCCAATTTGTTTTTTTTTGATCTTGAGACAACCGGTGTAAATGTGGTAAAAGACAGGATTGTTGAAATTTCTATAATTAAAATAAATACTGATAATTCTGAGATTCAAAAACATGGCTAATTAACCCTGGAATACCAATTCCAAAAGTTGTTAGTGCAATTCATGGTATTGATGATGATATGGTAAAAGATGAGCCAACCTTCAAGGATTATGCGTTAGAAATAT
Organism: uncultured Bacteroidota bacterium; assembly: GCA_902595555.1. Classification (GTDB taxonomy): domain Bacteria; phylum Bacteroidota; class Bacteroidia; order Flavobacteriales; family Flavobacteriaceae; genus Eutrophosalina. Next base: position 284,330 of record CACJQM010000003.1, read on the forward strand.
TCCAATTCATAAAGGATTGTGACCTTGCTGGCTTCAACTCAAATAAGTTTGATATTCCACTACTTGCAGAAGAGTTATTACGTTCAGAAATTGATTTTGATTTATCTAAAATTAAAACTGTTGATGTACAGAATATTTTCCACAAAATGGAAAAAAGAACTCTTTCAGCCGCTTATAAATTCTATTGTGGTAAAGATCACGAAGATGCCCATTCATCAATGAGTGATACGAGAGTTACATATGAAGTTTTTTTAGCCCAATTAGAAAAATATGAGGAGCTAGAAAATAACATTGACTATTTATCTAATTTTTCAACAATGAGAAAGTCGATTGATTTAGCTGGTTTTATTTATGAAAATGATAATAGAAAAGCTGTATTTTCATTTGGAAAATATAAAAATCAAGAAATTGATGATGTTTTAGAAAATGATCCAGGTTATTTTAGTTGGATTATGAAATCAGACTTTCCTAATTACACAAAGAAAATCCTTAGTCAACTTAGATTAAATAAATTGAATAATAAATTACAATGAAACTAATTTGTATTGGAAAAAATTACTTGAAGCACATTCATGAATTAAATTCAAAAAAAGAGGATGACCCGGTAATATTTTTGAAACCCGATACCTCAGTAATACAAAAAAAACAGCCCTTTTTTATACCTGAATTTTCTAGTGATATACACTATGAGGTTGAGATTATTTTAAAATTTAACCGAGTTGGCAAACATATTGAGCCCAAATTTTCAAAAAAATATTTTGATAAGATAAGCCTAGGAATTGACTTTACCGCAAGAGATTTGCAAAGAAAATTTAAAGAAAATGGTTTGCCATGGGATATTGCTAAGGGTTTTGATAATTCTGCTATGATAGGAGATTGGTTAAGTGTAGATTTATTTGATGATATAGATAACATTAATTTTAGATTAGAGAAAAATGGTGAAATAGTTCAAAAGAGTAATTCATCTAATATGATTTGGAAAATCGATCAGTTAATATCTAAAGCATCAACCTTTTTTACTATTAAGATTGGTGATATTATGTTTACTGGTACTCCGGAGGGTGTTGGTAAGGTAGTAGAAAATGATCTTCTTGAGGGTTACATTGATGATAAAAAGGTTTTCAGCGTTAGAGTGAAATAAATATGATTAGCGATATCCACAAATTTTTAATTGATAATAAAAAAACTATCTCAACCTGTGAGAGTATCACAGCAGGTGCAATTTCCTCCAGGCTAATAACAGAGTCTGGTTCTTCAAGATTTTTTAAGGGTTCAATTGTAGTTTATAATGATGATGTTAAAAGTAAAATTTTAGGTATTGATATAAATAAAATTAGAAAATTGTCTGCTGTAAGTAAAGAGATATCTCATGAAATGGCCCTATCGGCAAAAAAAATTTTTAATTCAGATTACTGCATTTCAGCTACTGGAAATGCCGGTCCTAATAATTATGATGAAATTTCACAAACTGGACAAGTTTATGTGACTGTCATAACTCCCGAAAAGGCAATTACCCAGGAGTTTAAATTGTCTAACAACAGATCAAAAAATATTGAAAATACAGTAGATTTTGCTTTAAGTTTACTTTCTAAAAATCTGAGGTAATAAATTTGTCAAAACTGCAAAAAAGTTGTTTATTTGCAAGCCTAAGAGATAATTATGTCAAAAGTTTGTCAAATTTCTGGAAAAAAAGTTCAGTTTGGAAACAATGTTTCCAAGGCAATCAATAAAACCAAAAGGAGGTTTAATGCTAACATTATAACTAAGAGGTTTTACATTCCAGAGGAAGACAGATGGATTAAACTAAAAGTTTCAACAACAGTTTTAAAGACAATAAATAAAAAAGGTATCTCCGCTGTTTTAAAAGATGCTAAATCCAAGGGTATTAAATTATAAACATGGCAAAGAAAGGTAACAGAGTTCAGGTGATTTTAGAGTGTACAGAACATAAAGATTCTGGGAAACCAGGTACATCAAGGTATATTTCCACTAAGAATAAAAAGAATTCACCTGATAGATTAGAGTTAAAAAAATTTAATCCCATTCTAAAAAAATATACAATTCATAAAGAAATTAAGTAATGGCAAAGAAGACAGTAGCAACATTGCAAACAGGATCTAAGAAGCTTAGCAAAGCAATTAAAATGGTTAAAAGTCCTAAAACTGGAGCATATATTTTTCAAGAAAAGATTCTCCCATCTGATTTAGTTAATGATTGGCTTTCAAAAAAATAGATAATAGCCTACATAA
>CACJQM010000004.1 GCA_902595555.1 uncultured Bacteroidota bacterium
TTTAAAGGGAATAAGAATTTCTACCAACGCTTTTTTTATTAGAAAAGTATACTTAAGAAAAAATATTAAATACTTATACAAGAATGTTATTACAATCACCAATAAAAGTAAAAACACAATTCAAATAATATCAAAGCATAATAAAATTTTTGAATTATTTGGTGTTAAAAAACTAAATTCAATTTTGAAAGAAAAACCAGTTATACAACCAGGAAAAAAAATTACTTTAAATCTGAATTGTTTTACTAGATCAAAAATTGCGACTCTAATGGGTTATTTTTCAATTATTAGTCTTAATAATTCGACAACATTTAAAGCATACATTCCGCAAACAAAACTTTCACACCCTGAAATTTTAAATTAATGAATAAAATAAAAATTTACAAAGCAGAAAACGAACCTGTTCTAGGATACCACAAAGGTTCAAAGGAGAGATTAGATGTTGAAAAAACATATAATCAAATGTTTAATTCTAAAGTAGATGTTCCGCTCTACATTGGAAGTGAAGAGATTTTTACTGAAAGCCGAAAAGATATCTTACCACCTCATGACCATAAAAATATTGTTGGGACATTTTCTCAAGCAAGTGAAAAACATGTAAATGATGCAATTGAAAATTTAATACAAAACAAAAGCTCGTGGTCAAATACACCTTGGGAAAAAAGATGTGATATTTTTTTAAAAGCTGCTGACCTATTAGCTGATAAATATAGGGCTAAAATAACTGCTGGAACGATGATTGGTCAATCTAAGAATATCTTTCAAGCTGAAATTGATGCAGCTTGTGAGTTTATAGATTTTTTAAGATTTAATGTGTCATATTTGACAGAAATTTATAATGAACAACCTATAGATGGACCTGGAAAATCCAATCATCTTGAATATAGAGCTTTAGAAGGATTTGTTTATGCTGTTACCCCTTTTAATTTCACAGCTATTGGTGGAAACCTGTGTGCTAGTGCGGCTTTAATGGGAAATGTAGTTTTATGGAAACCTAGTGATAATCAAATTTTTACAGCTAAAATAACTATGGATATTTTCAAAGAAGCTGGTCTTCCAGATGGGGTTATTAATTTAGTCACTGGAGACCCTGAGATGATTAGTGATATAGCATTGAAACATCCGGAATTTTCAGGATTACATTTTACTGGATCTACATCAGTTTTTAGAGATTTATGGAAAAAAATTGGAAATAATATTTCATTATACAGAGACTATCCAAGAATAGTTGGAGAAACTGGTGGTAAGGATTTTATCTTTTGCCATCCAACAGCTGATATTGATGCTTCAGCAACAGCAATTATTCGAGGTGCATTTGAATTTCAAGGTCAAAAATGTTCTGCAGCTTCAAGAATTTACATCCCTGAATCCATTTCAGATAATCTAATAAATAAGGTTGTGGAAGAAACAAAAACCATAAAGATGGGTTCACCTATTGATTTTAATAACTTTATGACTGCTGTAATACATAAAGATGCTTTCAAAAGAATATCAAGTTACATAGATTATGCAAAAAATAGTGATGAATGTAAAATATTACATGGTGGTAATTATGATGATACTGTTGGATATTTTGTCGAACCAACAATAATTCTTACCACAAATCATCATTTTAAAACTATGCAAGAAGAAATTTTTGGACCAGTTGTAACATTATATGTTTATGATGATAATGATTGGAAAAACATGCTTGATATAGTTGATAATACTTCAGACTACGCTCTAACAGGTGCCTTTATATCAAAAGATGAGGCAAGTATAGATTATGCATTAAAAAAATTGAAATACAGTGCTGGAAATTTCTATGTTAATGATAAGCCATCGGGTGCAGTAGTTGGTCAACAACCCTTTGGAGGTTGTAGAGCATCTGGAACTGATGATAAGGCAGGATCAAAACTTAACTTACTAAGATGGGTTAGTCCTAGACTGGTTAGTCGAACACATAATCCTCCTACTGATTATCCATATGAGTATATGGATTAGGTATATAAAGTATTTTTTTAGTTTCAAAAAAGGGTTCAGAAAAAATCTTGTTTAAGTTCAAGATTTCAAAAATTTTCAACTTTACAATCTCATTTTCTAAATTGCCACCTTTCAAACATATTATTCCATTTTGAATTTTGTTAAAACTGTTTGTTTTTATTTTATTTCTGGATATACTCAATATGTTTTCTGTAGAACTAACTGCCCTATTCAAAATAAAATCATATTCATTTGAGATATCTTGAGCATCAATTCTTTCAACAATTACATTTTTAAGATCAAGTTCAATGATAATATTATTTAAAACATCTATTTTTTTTTGTTTTCTGTCAACTAAATGAAATATTGTTTTAGGAAAAAAAATAGCTAGTGGTATCCCAGGCAAACCTCCACCAGTTCCTATATCTAAAACTTTAGTTTTTGGTTCAAACAAAATTAATTTTGAGATGCTTAGTGAATGAATTAAGTGATTTATCTGAAAGTTTTCAACATCTTTTCTTGAAACCAAATTTATTTTTTTATTCCATTCCTTAATAAGCTTTTCAAAGTGTAGTAATTTCTTAAGCTGAATATCATTTAATTGTGGAAAATATTTTTTTATCAGCTGCATTTTTAAGATATATACTAATGTAATTTAAATATATTTGAAAACTATAATTTATTTCTAATGAAACAATATTTGAGTAATAAAATTAATGATTTACCTGCATCTGCTACACTAACTATGGCTGCAAAAGCTAGAGAAATGAAAAATGAAGGGGTTGATATCATTGGTCTTAGTTTAGGAGAACCTGATTTCAACATTCCTGAGTTCATAAAAGATGCCGCAATAGATGCTATTAATGATAATTATAACTCTTATACACCAGTCGATGGTTACCTAGACCTGAAACAATCAATATCCAATAAATTCAAAAGAGATAATAATTTAAATTATAATACTAATCAAATTGTGGTATCAACCGGTGCAAAGCAGTCAATTGCTAATGCTGTTCAAGCACTAGTTAAACCTGGAGAGGAAGTTATTCTTCTTGCACCATTCTGGGTCAGTTACTCTGCAATCGTATTAATGGCAGAAGGTATTCCCAAAATAATTAAAAGTGATATTAGTTCTGATTTCAAGGTGGATGCTGAAGAAATTGAAAAGGCAATAAGTGATAAAACTAAAATGATAATTATTAATTCTCCAAACAATCCAAGCGGCAGTATTTTTAAATTTGAAGAATTAAATAAAATAGCATCTGTATTAATAAAATACCCACAAATTTTTGTTCTATCAGATGAAATTTATGAACATATAAATTACGGAGTTAAACATGTAAGTTTTGCAAGCATTGCTGGAATGTATGAAAGAACAATAACCGTAAATGGAATAGCAAAAGCATTTGCAATGACTGGTTGGAGAATTGGTTACCTCGGAGCACCTGAATGGATTGCAAAAGCATGTACTAAATTACAAGGGCAAGTAACAAGTGGAGCAAATTGTATAGCACAAAAAGCTACTATTAAAGCGCTTACTGAATCACCAAAAAAAATTAATTATATGATTCAAGAATTTAAAGAAAGAAAAAATATGATTATAAAGTTACTGAGTGAAATTAAAGGTTTTAAATTAAATAATCCTGATGGCGCATTCTATGTTTTTCCTGATATTTCTTATTATTTCGGTAAAGAAATAGCTGGAAAAATTATTAACTCTGCATCTGATTTTGCGATGATTATTCTTGAAAAGGCTCACGTTGCTACAGTCACGGGTGATGCATTTGGATGTCCAAAAAACATAAGAATAAGTTATGCAGCATCTCAGGAAAATATTAAAGAAGCGGTAAATAGAATAAAGAATCTTTTGAACTAAAGATTTTTCCAGAAATATGGAGTGAATATTATTAGTATTGTAAATAGCTCCAATCTTCCTACAAGCATCAAAAATGAACACCAGATTTTAGCAAAGCCTGTGATCTGTTCATAATTAAATGCTGGACCAATCGAACCTAATGCTGGACCTACATTACCAATGGATGCAGCAGAGCCACCAATTGATGAAATAAAGTCAAGCCCTTGAGTGCTTAATACTGCAGCTCCAATGATAAATAAAATCAAGTAGAGCATAAAAAAAGCCAAAATATTTACAACCACCTCTTTCTTGACAACAGAGTGATTGTATCTTAATGGTAAGATTGCATTAGGATGTAACGATCTTTTAAATTCTAAAAAACCATTTTTTATTAATATTAGATGTCTTGAAATTTTAATACCACCAGATGTTGATCCAGAAGATGCTCCAAAAAACATCAAGCCAAAAAACAGCATTGTTAAAAATGGGGACCAACCTGCAAAATCACCAGTCACAAATCCAGTTGTTGTCATAACCGCAACAACCTGAAAAAGTGCATGTCTAAAGCTAGCTTCTAATTTCCCATAAACTTGTGGATGATCAAAATTTGTTGAATTAAGATCAATATTTGTATTTAAAATAATTGTTGTGATTATAACAAAAAAAGAGATTAAAACTATGAACCATATAAATTCTGTATTATATATAAGTTTCTTAAATTTTCCAATAATTGACAGATATATCAAAAGAAAATTTGTTCCAGCTAAAATCATAAAAAATACAATTATATATTGTATTAGCGGAATAGAATTCCAATGGGATAAACTATCATTTTTTGTTGAGAATCCACCTGTTGCAATATTGCTCATTGAATGATTTATTGCATCAAACAAACTCATACCGGCAAAATTTAGTAATAATGTTTCAGCTAGTGTCAAACCAATATAAATAAACCACAATCTCTTGGCTGTATTACTAATTCTAGGGTGGATTTTGTCTCCACTAATTCCACTTCCAGGTGCTTCAGCTGAAAATAATTGCATTCCACCAATTCCAAGTAATGGTAGTATGGCTATAGCTAAAACAATGATTCCCATCCCTCCTAACCAGTGAGTCATACTTCTCCAAAAAATAATACTTTGTGGGAGGGACTCAATATCACTGATGATACTAGATCCTGTCGTAGTATATCCTGACATTGTTTCAAAAATTAAATCTGGAATATTATTAATTGTTTCAGTAAAAACGTAAGGTAGTGATCCTGAAAAAACCATAGTAAGCCAACCAAAAATAACAATTAGATAGCCATCACGTCTATTAATAACCTTTGTTGGGTTCCTGGAAAAAAACATTATGATTGACCCAATAACCAAACAACACAATGACGCATAAATTATATTATTGAAAAAACCGTCCTTTAACAATAAACTTACAAAACTGGTTATTAGTATTGCAGCTGAATTAAATAAGAGTAATAAACCAATTATGTATGATATAAGTCTGTAGTTAAACTTTGACATAATTAAAGAAAGAGTTTTTCAACTTTATTTATTGCATTGTAAAGAGAGCAAACTAGTATTCTATCTCCTTTTTTTATCACAAAATCACCTAATGCAATTTTACCAACTCCATCACGAATTACCCCGCCAATAATTGCAGATCTAGGAAAGTCTATATCTTTTATTTTCTTTCCTTTAACCTTAGATTCTTTGCTGATTAAAAACTCAAGAACTTCAACATTCATATTATTTAGTTTGTTTAACTCTAAAATGTTACCCTTACGTATAAATCTAAAAATTTGATTGGCAGCAAGAAGTTTTTTATTAATCAGCGTATCAACCCCAATAGACTCAGATAATTCAAAATAATCGGTATTGTCTACAATGGCAATTGTGCGACCAATATTTTTAGATTTTGCCATCAAACAAGACATTATATTTTTTTGAGAATCACCTGTTGTTGCAATAAAAGCATCCATTTCTTCTAAACTTTCTTCACTTAGAAGATCTACCCTAGTTCCATCAATATTAAGGACCAGGACATTTGACAATGAATTTGCTATATGCTCAGCCTTATCAGGATTAATTTCGACGAGTTTTACACTGTAACCATCGTTACTCAACTCTTTTGCAACTTTAAAACCTACTCTTCCTCCCCCTAGAATCATTATTTTTTCAATTTTATCTTTTTTTGTTCCCATCAAATTATAAAGTTCATCAATACCATCACGACATGTGATAAAATATACATGATCATCCTTTTTAAAAACTGTATTTCCTCTAGGAATTGTTGCATTATGACTACCACTTCGTTCAATAGCTATTGGCATAAATTTTATACCTGGAAAAACTGAGGCAGCTTCCATGACTGTTTTACCAACAAAAGGAGCATCATTTTGAATTTTTGCAGCCATCATCTTTAATGCACCATTTTCAAAATCATGACTGTTGGTAAAACCAGAGTTATTAACAAGTAACTTAACTTCATCAGCAGCTAAATTTTCAGGAGATATAACCTCGTCTATTCCAATTGTAGAAAAATCAAATTTGTTACCATTTTCTAAAAACTCTGTATTTGTTAATCTAGCAATAGTTCTTTTTGCACCTAATTTTTTTGAAAGTATGCATGTAAAAAAATTAATTGATTCACTTGCAGTAACCCCAATCACTAGGTCAGCATTTGATACGTTAGCTTTGTCTAAAGTTGATGGAGATGAAGAATCACCATTTACTACTTTAATATCCAAATAATTTTCCCCATCCTTGAGGTTAACCTCATTATTATCAATCAAAGTGATATCATGAGCCTCATATGAAAGCATTTTCGATAAATGTAATCCAACTTCACCAGCTCCTGCAATAACAATTTTCATTATTGAGAAATTTAACTAAACAAATATACTTGATTTTCGAAATTTGAATAAAATTTTAATTTTTTATTGTTTAGTTTATTAGATTTGAAATTGTGTTGAATAAGATTTTATTTTTTTTACTGATTTGTAGTCATATAAGTTATTCACAATTTAAAAATCTTCAAAATTTTGATGAAAGGGACCTGAGGTTTGGTTATTATATTGGAATCAACCAATATGACAACAAGGTTATATATAAAAACAACACTCCATATCCTATTTCTATTGATAGAGCTGAAGGTTTTAATGTTGGGTTGATTGGAGAATTAAAACTTAATAAAAATCTTTTCCTAAGCCTTGAACCTGGATTACATGCCAATAAAAAAAATATAATATTCAACGAAAGAGAAGAATTTACTAATTATGGTGACACATTATGGGTTGTTAAATCAAATAACATTCATATTCCACTTTTACTTAAATATAGCGCCAAAAGACTAGATAACTTTAGACCCTATTTAAAAGCTGGTTTATCAACATCAATTAATCTTAACGAAATTGAGGGGACACTTTCAAATAATGGTTTAGAAAATTTTAAGTTTGAAAAATTTAATTTTTACTATGAGTTGGCCTTTGGAGTTGATTTTTATTTGAGATATTTTAAATTCTCACCATCTATAAGAGGGGTTTTTTCTTTAAAAAACGAAATTCCTAATAATACTCCCGACAATCCTTGGACTAGAAATATTGATAAATTTTTGACAAGAGCTATTTTTATAAATTTCAGTTTTTATTAAATCCTGGAGAAACTTAAAATAATTGCCAAGGAAGTAGATAGATTTAAACTCTCTGTCTTTACATCTTCATTAAACTTTGGGATTGTAAATGAATTATCTACTAATTTTTTGATTTTCTCTGAGATTCCGTGTGATTCAGAGCCAAAAACCCAAATGCATTTATCACTAATTTTACTTTTCTCAAGTTGCTCCCCTTTTAGGTCTGCAGCATAAATAGGTAAATTTTTAGATTTTAAAAACTCAAAAATTTCAGTGTAAATTACATTTACTCTTGAAAGAGAACCCATTGATGATTGTATTACCTTTGGATTATAACAATCAACAGAGCTATTTGAGCAAATAATTTGATTAATTCCAAACCATTCGCAAGTTCTAATGATAGTGCCTAAATTACCGGGATCTGAGATATTATCTAAAACGACATAAAAGCTACTATCCTGAATTGATTGATCTGCAATATTAAAAACAGCCAGTGTGCCATATGGTGTTTTTTGACTACTAATTGATTTAAGTTGACTTTTTGAAATTATCTCAGGTTGAAAATTATTTATTTTTTTAGAATCTAATGAATATAATTGGTCTAGCTTATATTTAGAATCTATAAATTCCTTGATTGTCTTAGTTCCCTCAACTATGATCTTATTATATTTAACTCTATTTTTTTTAAGGCCTAATGATTTTAAGAATCTTATCTGATTTTTACCAACCATATATTAAATGTATTTTTGAATTGTGAATCTCGTTAAAATCAATAAGGTAAAAATAACATTATTTGTATTTTCGGCAATTTTATTATCTAGCTGTTCAATATCTAAAGAATTAACAGAGAATCAAAAAATAATAAGAAATAATAATTTATACGTTAATGATGAGCTAACACCTAAAGACACTCTCAATAGCCTTTTTTTACAGAAAAAAAACTCAACTTTTGTTGGTATTCCGATTGGTGCGCTAATCTACTCCGCATCTAAAGATAATACTGACAGCATTTTTGATGACTGGGTAAGCCAAAAAAACAAAAGTTCAAAACTAAATACAATATTCTCTAATAAACAAGTAAATCAATTAAAGGAATATTATAGAAGATTTAATGAATGGAAAAAAAACAATGGTGAGAAAATAGAAATTATTGACTCATCAAAAACTATTGCAACCGTAAAAAACCTCAACTCTTATTTCCAAAATATTGGGTTTCTGGAAAATAAAATAGTAACAGAAATTAAGACAAATCCTGATAATCAAAAATACGCAGATGTTAACTATAAGGTTAATACAGGTCCACAATATTACATTGGCGACGTAAGCTCATTAATTGAATCCACTGTGATTGATTCCATTTATAAACAAAATACCAGTAAATCATTTATCAAAAAAAATGAGTCATTCAAAACAAAAAATTTTGCTTTAGAAAGAGAAAGACTAAATAAATTATTTAAAAATTCTGGTATTTACGATTTTCAAATAAATTCTATTTTGTATGATGTCGAAATTGATTCTACAAACAACATCTTTAACTTACCTGTCAAAATACTTATAACAGGTCCTGATTATAAAATTCATACAATTGATAAAATAACTGTATCAAACTTTAAAGAAAATGGAAATTTTGATTTTAATAATGATTTCATTAACAATCAAATTAAATTCAAGATTGGAGAAAAGTTTAATGATTCCTTACGAACACTTACATTACAAAACTTTAATAAACTTGATTTATTTAGCTTTCCATCTGTAAGCTATAAGTATATTGAAAATAAAAACAACTCATTAGAGGCTGCTATAATACTTAATTCAAAGAAGAAATATGCTATTGGTTTTGGGTTCGATATTAAACAATCAAATATTGAAGATATCGGAATTTCTTTTGAAAATAGATTTAAAACAAGGAATGTTTTTAAAAATGGTGAAAACTTGGAGTTATCTGCAACTGGATCAATTGGAAAATCTGGTGATGTAACTATATCGCAATTAAATTATGATTTGAGTCTAAAATTCCCAAAATTCCTTTTTCTTAGCAAAAAAATCAATAATTCACCAAAATTATTTAATCCTAGATCTTTTGTAAATTTTGGAGCTTCAAACCAAAGAAATATAGGTCTAGACAGAAATAGTTTAAAGTTTGACTTTAATTATTCATGGAATAAAAAAAATAATTTTTTTAATTTTTCGATCGCTGAAATTGAGTTAATTAAAAACAAAAACATTGAAAATTATTTTAATATATATTCAAATTCATATGATTTAATAAATGAAATAGCAAAAGATTACACTAATGATAGTAAATACTACATTAACGGAAATTTAAGTATACCATCGGGTATTAATCTATTTATTAATGATGCCTTAACAGTATTCAATACAACATTAAGTAATAATGATTTAAATACAATCGATTATATAAATAACAGAAAAAAAAGGTTAACCACAAACAATTTGATAATTGGATCTTCTTTCTCAATTTCAAATAATTATGACAATCGCTATGATAAAACAAACTTCAATCAATGGAGAATAAAATTTCAAAGTGCGGGGCTTATTACAAATGTATTGATGGGAAATAGTAGGTTGAACTCTGATGGTTTTAAAACAATATCTGAATTACCATTCTCACAATTTTTCAAATCGGAGCTTAGTTACATCAAACATTGGAATGTTGGAGAAAACTCAAACTTTGCAACAAGATATTTCCTGGGATTTGCTATCCCCTACGGAAACTCTGAAAACATACCTTTTTCAGAATCATTTTTTGGTGGTGGTTCAAATGATAATAGAGCATGGGAAGTATATAGATTAGGTCCAGGAAGCAGTGGTGCAACAGACGAATTTAATGAAGGTAATTTTAAAATAGCTTTAAATTTTGAATATAGATTTAAAATGTTTGGAAGATTTAATGGTGCTTTATTTACTGATGTAGGTAATATTTGGAATCTTCTTGATGACACAAATGATTCTGCTAGGAAATTTGATGGTTTAAAAGATTTGAGTGAGTTGGCAGTTGGTTCTGGATTTGGATTGAGGTACGATTCAGGGCTTTTTGTCTTTAGGCTTGATATGGGATTGAAAACTTATAATCCAGCACTGACAAAGAAAAGAAGATGGTTTAAAGATTTTAGCTTAAAAAAGGCTGTTTTTAATATTGGTTTAAATTATCCTTTCTAACTAGTTTTATTCTTATTAATTTTGGGGCTTAATATCGTTTAAATGGTTTTAACAGGAAATAAAGTTCAAGAACTTTTCGACAAAGCAAAAGCAAACAAGTTTGCAATACCCGCAGTAAATGTAATTGGATCAAACTCAATTAACGCTACATTGGAAACTGCTGCTAAACTAAATTCACCTGTCATAATTCAATTTTCAAATGGAGGTGCTATTTTTAATGCTGGTAAAAGTTTAAAAAACGAAAACCAAATTGCTGCAATAAAAGGTGCTGTTTCTGGTGCCAAACATGTTCGTGAATTAAGTGATTTGTATGGAGCAACCGTAATCTTACATACGGATCATGCTTCCAGAAAATTATTGCCATGGATTGATGGTTTAATCGATGAAAGTGAAAAAAACTTCAAATTAACAGGTGAACCCCTTTTTAGTTCTCATATGATCGACCTTTCCGAGGAAAAGATTGAAGACAACATTGAAACATGCTGTGAATATCTAAAAAGAATGTCAAAAATTGGAATGACACTTGAAATAGAACTTGGAGTAACCGGTGGTGAAGAAGATGGTGTTGATAATACTGGTATTGATGAATCAAAACTGTATACACAACCTGAAGAAGTTCATTATGCTTACAAAAAGTTAATGGAAATAAGTGATAAATTCACAGTTGCCGCAGCTTTTGGTAATGTTCACGGTGTTTACAAACCTGGAAATGTTAAATTAAAACCAATTATATTAAAAAACTCACAGGATCTAATATCAGAGAAATTTAAATTAGGAAATAACCCAATAAACTTTGTATTTCATGGTGGGTCTGGATCTTCAGTGTCTGAAATCCGAGAAGCTATTGATTATGGTGCAATAAAAATGAATATAGATACTGATATGCAGTATGCATTTATGGAAGCATCTCGTGATTATTTCACAGAAAACATAGATTATTTAAAAACACAAATCGGTAATCCTGACGGACCAGGAAATCCAAATAAAAAGTTCTATGATCCCAGAGTATGGCTCAGAAAATCTGAGGAAAATTTTGTTAAAAGATTGGTAAAATCTTTTGAAGATCTAAACAACGTTAATACTTTATAGATTTTTATTGTAAGTTTAATTTAGAATAATAAAAATGGCCTGGTTTAGACGACAAAAAAAAGGGATTCAAACTGATACACAAGACAAAAAAGATACTCCTGAGGGTCTTTGGCATAAAACACCATCAGGAAAAATTGTTGATAATGACGAATTAATCGGTAATAATTTTGTTTCACCTGAAGATAATTTTCACTTAAGAATTGGATCACTTGAATATTTCAAAATTCTTTTTGATAACAATGAATATGAAGTTTTGTTTGATAATTTAATTAGTGCAGATCCATTAAAATTTGTTGATACTAAATCATACCCAAAACGTATTAAAGATGCTCAAAAGAAAACTGGTCTAAATGAAGCTATTAAAGTAGCATATGGAGAATCATTTGGAAAAAAACTTACCATTGCATCAATGGACTTTACTTATATTGGTGGATCAATGGGCTCAGTTGTTGGAGAAAAAATATCAAGGGCTATTGATCATGCAATTAAAGAGAAAACTCCGCTGGTAATAATTTCAAAATCAGGTGGTGCAAGAATGATGGAGGGTGCAATTTCTTTAATGCAAATGGCAAAAACATCTGCTAAGTTAACGCAGTTGTCAAAAAATAAGCTACCATATATTTCTTTATGTACCGACCCAACAACAGGTGGAACAACCGCATCATTTGCCATGCTTGGTGATATTATAATATCTGAGCCAGGCGCATTAATTGGTTTTGCTGGACCAAGGGTGGTCAAAGATACTACAGGACAAGACCTGCCTCAAGGTTTTCAAAGATCAGAGTTTTTATTGGACAATGGTTTTATAGATTTTATTAGCCATAGAAATGATTTAAAAAAGAACATCAATTTATATATTGATTTGATATTAAATACCCCTCTGAGAGCTTACAATTAAATCTTAAAAAAATTATACTATATTTGCCGTCAAATTATTAAATAAATGTATCTAACAAAGAATAAAAAGGAAGAGCTGTTTAAAGAACACGGTAAGTCTGAAAAAGATTCTGGATCTGCCGAGGGGCAGATTGCTCTATTTACTGCAAGAATCAATCACCTTACAAATCATTTAAAAGAAAATAAAAAAGATTTTAATACTGAGAGAGCACTTGTAAAAATGGTAGGTAAGAGAAAAAGTCTTTTAAGTTATTTAAAAGCTAAGGATATTGAGAGATACAGATCTATTATAAAGAAGTTGTCTATTAGAAAATAGTCTGGTTTTCATTGGTTGCTACCCACACAACAAAATTAATTAATGAAAACATATGAATACAAAAGTTTATAAAAAAGAAATTAAACTACCTGATGGTAGAATTATATCAATCGAAACTGGAAAATTAGCAAAACAAGCAGATGGATCAGCTGTTATTCAAATGGGAAATACCATGCTTCTTGCTACAGTAGTTTCATCCAGAACACCAAGTCCAGTAGATTTTTTACCCCTAACCGTTGATTATAGAGAAAAATTTGCTGCATCTGGAAAATTCCCAGGTGGATTTTTTAAGAGAGAAGCTAGACCTTCTAATGATGAAATATTAACTATGAGATTGGTTGATAGAGTATTAAGACCTCTATTTCCCAAAGATTATCATTATGAAACACAAGTTATGATTCAACTTATGTCTCACGATGAAAATGTAATGCCTGATTCACTTGCTGGATTAGCAGCCTCAACCGTTATTCAACTATCTGATATTCCCTTCGAATATCCAATTTCTGAGGTTCGTGTTGCTAGAATAGATGGAGAATTCATAGTTAACCCTAGTCGTGAACAACTTAATGATTCTGATATTGACATTATGGTTGGAGCCAGCTACGAATCTGTATCTATGGTTGAGGGGGAGTTTGATGAAATTTCAGAACAAGAAATGACCAATGCTATAAAATTTGGACATGATGCAATAAAAGCACAAATAGATGCTCAAAATGATCTTGTAAATGAAGTTGGCAAAAAAGAAACCAGAGAATACGAAAAAGCTGTTGAAAATGAAGATTTATTAAAAAAAGTTAATAATGATTGTTATTCCAAATGTTATGAAATTGCTAAAAAAGGATTATCCAAAAAAGAGAGATCTGAACAATTTTCGGAAGTTAAAGAACAACTACTTGAATCATTTAGTGAAGAAGACTTAGAAGAAAATGAAAATCTCATTAAAAAATATTTTTCCAAGGTCGAAAAAGAAGCCATCAGAGAATTAGTTTTAAGTGAAGGAATAAGGCTAGATGGTAGAAAAACAACTAATATTAGACCTATTTGGTGTGAAGTTGCATATTTACCTTCAACTCATGGATCAGCAATTTTTACTAGAGGAGAAACTCAAGCATTAGCTACTGTTACGTTGGGAACATCTAGAGATGCAAATATTATTGACTCACCCACAAACCAAGGTGAAGAAAATTTTTATTTACACTATAATTTTCCTCCATTTTCAACAGGAGAAGCCCGTCCTTTAAGAGGAACATCTAGAAGAGAAATTGGTCATGGTAATTTAGCTCAAAGAGCTTTAAGCAAAGTTTTCCCAAATGACTGTCCATACACTGTCAGAGTTGTTTCAGAAGTATTGGAATCGAATGGTTCATCTTCTATGGCAACTGTTTGTTCTGGTACAATGGCTTTGATGGATGCAGGTGTAAAAATAACTAAGCCTGTTTCCGGGATTGCTATGGGATTGATTTCTGATGGAAAAAGATACTCTGTTCTTTCTGATATTTTAGGTGATGAAGATCATCTTGGAGATATGGATTTCAAAGTAACTGGTACAAAAGATGGAATAACTGCATGTCAGATGGATATCAAAATCAAAGGGTTGTCATATGAAATACTTGAAAAAGCACTTGAACAAGCAAAGACAGGTAGATTAGAAATCCTTAATGAAATGACAAATACAATTCAAAATCCTGCTGAATCTGTTAAACCACACGCTCCAAAGATGGTCAAAGTTGTTATTGACGGTGACTTTATTGGAGCAGTTATAGGTCCAGGTGGAAAAGTAATTCAGGAAATGCAAAAAGAAACAGGAACTACAATAGTTATTGAGGAAGAAGATGAAAAAGGTATAGTTGAAATTTTGGGAACAGATCAAAATATGATTGATTCAGTTATTCAAAAAATAGAAGATATAACTTTTAAACCTAAAGTTGGAGAAACTTATAATGTTAAGGTTGTAAAAATCTTAGATTTTGGTGCTGTTGTAGAGTTTAGACCTGGCAAAGAGGTTTTATTACATGTATCTGAAATTGCATGGGAAAGAGTAGAAAAAGTGGAGGAATATCTTAAAATTGGTGATTTAATCGACGTAAAATATGTTGGATTTGACCCTAGAACTAAAAAACAAAAAGTTTCTAGGAGATTATTGTTGGAAAGACCACCAAAAAAAGATAAATAAATTGAAACCTTTTTCCTTTTTTATCGTATAAGTTAATAAAGGGTACTAGATGAGACAATTAAAAATTACCAAACAGGTAACAAACAGAGAAACTGCATCTCTGGACAAATACCTTCAAGAGATTGGAAAAGTTGATTTAATAACAGCTGAAGAAGAAGTAGAATTAGCGCAGCGAATTAAAGCTGGTGATGAAGTAGCTTTAGAAAAATTAACAAAAGCGAATTTAAGATTTGTAGTTTCTGTTGCTAAACAATATCAAAATCAAGGTTTAACACTGCCAGACTTGATTAATGAGGGTAATTTAGGCCTTATCAAGGCTGCTAGAAGATTTGATGAAACTAGAGGTTTTAAATTTATTTCTTATGCTGTTTGGTGGATAAGACAATCAATCCTTCAAGCATTAGCTGAACAATCTAGAATTGTTAGGCTACCATTGAATAAAATTGGTTCAATAAACAAAATCAACAAGATGTATGCTTTCTTAGAGCAGGCCAATGAAAGGGTTCCATCTGCAGAAGAGATTGCAAAAGAATTAGACATGACTGTTTCAGATGTTAAAGAATCAATGAAAAACTCTGGTAGGCATGTTTCGATGGATGCTCCTTTAGTTGAAGGTGAAGACTCCAATCTTTACGACGTATTAAAGAGTGGTGAATCTCCCAATCCTGATAAAAAATTACTACATGAGTCTTTAAAAACTGAAATTAATAGATCACTTGAAACTTTAACACCAAGAGAGGCTGATGTTGTTAAATTATACTTTGGTTTAGGTGAACAACATGCTATGACCCTTGAGGAAATTGGTGAAACATTTGACCTTACACGAGAGAGAGTTAGGCAAATTAAAGAGAAAGCTATCAGAAGACTTAAACATACCTCCAGAAGCAAAATTTTAAAAACCTATTTAGGATAATCGATGAAAATTGTTGCACCGTCTATGTTGTCTTGTAACTTTAGTGAGTTAGGAGATGAAATAGAAATGGTCAACAAAAGTAAAGCAGGTTGGTTTCATTTGGACATAATGGATGGTGTATTTGTTCCAAATATTACATTTGGAACACCAATTTTAGAGATCTTCAATTCATTAGGTAAAAAACATTTAGATATGCACTTAATGATTATCAATCCAGAAAAATATATCGAGAAATTTGCAGGCCTTGGTGCAGATACAATTACTGTACATTATGAAGCTTGTGATGATTTAGAAAAAATAATTGGAGATATTAAAAAACTTGGGGTTAAGGCTGGGGTGGCAATTAATCCTAATACAGATGTTTCACTACTTGATCATTTATTAGAAGAAATTGATTTAGTATGTCTTATGAGTGTATTTCCTGGTTTTTCCGGTCAAAAATTTATTCCAGAAACCTTCCCAAGACTAAAGGAACTAAAGAGAATGATTAATGAAAAAAATACCAATACATTAATTCAAATCGATGGTGGAGTTAGCCTTAACAATGCTCAGGAATTAATATCCCTAGGTGCTGATGTCCTAGTTGCTGGAAGCTTTGTTTTTAAATCTGATAGTCCAAAAGAAACGATAGAAAAATTACATTCAGCAATTAATTAACATTTTCCATTTATTTAATTAAATTAACTAAATGACTGACTCGATCAATATCATAGGATTAATGAGTGGAACATCTGTGGATGGTTTGGATGTATGTTATGTTTCTTTTCCAAAAAATAAAATAGAGGAATATGAAATTTTAAATTGTACAACAGTTGATTATCCAACTGATTTAAAAAATCAACTTAATAATATAATTAATTACGATCAAAGAAAAATTAAGGAGATTGATTTAAAATTTGGTGAATTTATAGGTCTAAGCATCAATAAATTTTTGAAGGAAAATAAATTAGACTTGCCGGATTTAATATCATCTCATGGTCACACAGTTTTTCATAAACCTAATATTTCAAAAACTTTACAAATAGGTGATGGGAGGACTATAAATAAAATTACAGGTATAAAAACTGTAAATAATTTTAGAGAGCAAGATGTAAAACTTGGTGGTCAGGGTGCCCCATTAGTTCCTATTGGAGATAAACTTTTGTTTAAAAAATATAAGTATTGTTTAAATCTTGGTGGTTTTGTAAATATCTCGGTAAAAAAAAGCAATAAAATATTTGCATATGACATTTGCCCATTGAACACCGTACTTAACTTTTATTCTAAAAAAATTGGTCATGAATATGATTATGATGGAAATTTTTCGAAAACAGGAATTATTAATAACAATCTATTTAATGAGTTAAATGAGTTGAGCTTCTATTTTGAAAAACATCCTAAGTCATTAGGTATTGAATTTGTTCTTGAGGAGATTTTCCCAATTATAGATAAATATAAATTAAGTGAGATTGACATATTGGCAACTTATATCAAACACGCTGCTTATCAGATATCAAAAAATATTTTAGATAATGAAAAGGTACTTATATCAGGTGGTGGAAGTTTTAATAAAACATTAATAAAATCTTTAACAAATTATGGTATTAATATTTCCCGCCCTAATAACATTATAATCAATTATAAGGAATCCTTAATCTTTGCATTATTGGGTCATCTAAGATTGAATAATGAAATAAATTGCTTAAAAAGTGTAACAGGTGCCACAAGAGATCACTCAAGCGGAGATGTTTTTGGTTAAAGTTTTTGAATTTTTAAATTTTTCCAACGCACTTTAATACCTCCACCATCATGGATTTGAAGGGCAACACCACCAATACCTTTACCAATTATTGAGTCCTTGATTTTTATCATTTCAGTATTATTAATCCATGTTGTTACATCATTGCCAATTACTTTAATTTTCATATCATTCCACTCACCCATTTTTACAATTGAATCCTTTGATGAATCAGGTTTGATCAACCATCCTCTTCCATAAGATTCATATATGCCGCCAGAGTGTAAACCTGGAGGAGCAACTTCTACTTGCCATCCCTCTACTTTTGTTCCATCGACAGTTGTCCTAAAAAACACACCACTATTACCATTATTTTCTTGCTTAAACTGTAAACTAAGAATAAAATCATCAAAGTTTTTTTCGGTTCCTAAATATCCATATTGTTTATCAGGGCCACTCTCACATACAAGTTCATTATCTTCAACATACCATTTTTCGGTTCCGTAAATTATCCATCCATCTAGGTTTTCACCATTAAAAAGAGAAATTATTTCTGATTTTTTTGTTTCACCACAAGAAATAGCCATAAATATTACGACTATTATTAAATAATATTTGTTCATTATTAGCTGTTTTAATTTTTTCTTAAATTAAAGAAAATTTGAATGAAAAATAATTTTAATCTTATACTAATTTTTTTTTCTACTTTATTATTATCCCAAGATGTAGGGTTTTCTGATATATTGAATCCTGTTTATCCAGATAAAAATGAGTTGAATTTCAAAAAAACTCATACTATTAATACTGCCAGGAACTCAACAGTTGATATTAATATAGTAATATCTTCAAGATTGAATTCTAATATCGAGTTTATAAGTGAAAGTAAAACATTAAATAATTTAATTTTTAGTGAAGTAATTGATGTTCCAGTTGAGCAAAATACTGGTTTAGATAGTAGAACCGAACAATTTAAGGGTAAAATAAATCCTTACGTAATTAGAAGAGCACCATTTAAAATTTATGAAATCATTAATCCTCTAAATACTAACAAATTAATAAGTAAGAATACATTCTCATTAATTAATGTTAAAATTCCCATCACAGATAAAATTAGTAGCGAAAAAAATCAGATTGACTTTAAATTTAAAATAAATAATAAGAAGTTTAGTTTAAGACTTAAGGTTAATATTTACGATGTTACAGTGCCAGATCTAAATCAAAGTAATTTTTTCTATACAAACTGGTTTAACCTGTCAAAAATGGAAGAATACCATGATTTAGATAGGTGGAGTACTGATTGGTATTCAATGTTAAATAAATACGCTAAGCTAATGGCATCTGGCAGACAAAACTGTGTAAAAATACCACGCGAATTAATTTATTTGAAGGATAATAAAGTATATCTAGATGAAGAAAAAATGATTTCATTTATAAATATTTTTCTAAAGTATGGATTTAAATATTTTGAATCACCTCATCTGTTAGGTAGAGGTAAAAACGATGATTGGGGAAATCCTGAACTAGTAACAAATCTAAGAGGAAAAGGTTATTACAGTGAAGTTGGAAATAAAGAAATCAAAGATGTGGTATTAAAAATTAAATCATTCACAAAGAAATATAACTTAACTGATATGTGGCTACAGCATATAGCCGATGAACCAACATCAGTTAATGCTAAATGCTATTCAGATGTTGCAAAACAGATTAAAAACATTTTTCCTGAAATTAAAATTATGGAAGCAACAAATACAAGAGAAGCCCTAGGAAATTCAATTGATATTTGGTGTCCAATAATAAATGATTTTCAAGAAAATGAACATTTTTTTAGATCTAGAGAAAAATTAGGAGAACAAATTTTGGTATACACATGTTTAGTCCCAGGTGGTAAATGGTTAAACAGGACCCTGGATATGGAGAAAATAAGACAAGTATATTTTGGATGGGGTGGATCGAAATATAATACTTTAGGTTATTTACATTGGGGATTAAATCAGTACAAGGCTAATCCATTTGATCAAAGTGTTGTAAAACACCCATCACCTGCAGCTTCAGCAAATAATTATTTACCTGCTGGTGATACTCATATAATTTATCCAGGAGTCAATGGGCCTCTATCATCTTTAAGGTTTGAATCTCACAGAATTGGAAGTGAAGATTTTGAGATTTTAGAAATATTAAAAAGAAAAAATCCAAAAAAACACAAAAAATTGGTGAGCAAAGTTTTTACAGATTATCAAACATATTCCTTAAATATTAAAAAATACTACAGAATAAAAAAAAGAATACTCAAAACAACTAGCACGTGAAAAAACTACTATATTTTTTATCTATATTTTTCCTATTGAACACAATTCATTCTCAAGGTGTTAAAACATTTTTTAAGAGTCCTGAGGGTAAATTTTTTGTATCAGCAGATCTCCATATTCACACTGTATTTTCAGATGGTAGTGTTTGGCCAACAATAAGAGTTGAAGAAGCTTTAAGAGATAGTATTGATTTAATTTCACTCACTGAACATCTGGAATATCAACCATGGAGGGCTGATATTCCAAACCCAGACAGAAATAGATCTTTTCAAATTGCAGCTGGATATGTTAAAAAACAACCACTTGCAGTTGTTCATGGAACTGAAATAACTAAAGGAATGCCACCAGGACATTTTAATGCAATTTTCATTAATGATGCTAACAAGTTTTTTGATAACGATAAAAAACCACTAGATTTTGAAAAAGCCATAAAAGAAGCTAATAATCAAGGGGCTTTTGTATTTTGGAATCATCCTCATTGGGAATCTCAAAGAAGAGACGGTATAGCTAGATTGGATCCTATTCATGATAAAATAATTAGTAAAAAATATCTTCATGGAATTGAAGTTGTTAATATGTCTACATTTTCTGAGGAAGCAATGCAAATTGCTTTGGATAATAATCTAACAATTATGGGCACAAGTGATGTACATGTTCTAATTGATTGGGATTTCAATAATGAAAGAGAAAGTTTTCATAGACCTTTAACATTTATTATTTCAGAAAACAGAACAATTAAATCCACTAGAGATGCTCTATTTAATCAAAAAACTTTTGTTTGGTTTCATGATTTGATAATTGGTAAAGAAGAAAATTTAAAAATGGTTGTAAATGAAAATTTTTCAATTAAAAGTCATGGATATGATTTTGACCGCTATAATAGTAAACAAATATTAAAACTTGAACTGATTAATCATTCTGTAGCACCTTTAAAAATTAAATATGTTGGTGAATACAATTTTCATACTGAATTCAATTTTTTTGAAATTAAGCCAAAATCAAAAATTGAAGTATATTTAAAAACCCTAAAAGTTTTAGATACTGTAGAACTGCCTTTTGAAATTTTGAATTATGTCATAGCTCCAAAAACTAATTTATCAATCTTAAAAAACATCTCTGTAAAATGAAAAAAATAACATTAATTATCATCTTTTTATTTTCAATTAATATTAACTGTCAGACTCATTTAAGTTATTATTTTGAAAACTCTGAAAAATTTGACAAAACTATTCCAAAACCGAGTGAAGTAATCGGTCATGAAGTTGGAGAATGGCATGTTACTCACGATAAATTGGTTCAATATATGTACGCTCTTGCAAATTCATCAGATAGGATTATTATTGAAGAAACAGGCAAAACTTATGAGAATAGGCCATTATTAATTTTAAAAATTTCATCGCAGGAAAATATTAAAAATTTAGAATCTATTAGAAAAAAACATTTGGAAATAAGTAATGGTTTAAAAAAGAGTGATTTTCAAAACATGCCTGCAATTGTTTATCAAGGGTACTCGGTTCATGGAAATGAAGCTAGTGCATCTAATGCAGCTTTATTAGGAATTTATTTTCTTGCAGCATCTAATAATCCCGAAACAATAGAAATATTAAATAATACTGTGATTTTATTTGATCCATGTTTGAATCCTGATGGACTTCAAAGATTTGCATATTGGGCAAACTCGAACAAGAATTTAGTTCCTAACCCTGATAATAATGAAAGAGAATTTAGTGAAATATGGCCAGGTGGCAGAACAAATCATTACTGGTTTGACCTAAATCGTGACTGGCTTCCAGTTCAGCTTCCTGAATCAAAAGCCCGAATTAAAACATATACTGATTGGTTGCCAAACATAGTAACAGATCATCATGAAATGGGAACAAACTCAACTTTCTTTTTTCAGCCTGGAGTTCCTTCTAGAGTTAATCCATTAATTCCTAATTTGAATCAAGATTTAACTGAAAAAATTGCAAAGTATCACGCAGAATTTTTAGATAAAATTGGCAGTTTATATTACAGTAAAGAAAACTATGATGATTTTTATTTTGGAAAAGGTTCCACCTACCCTGATGTAAATGGGAGTATTGGAATTCTATTTGAGCAAGCAAGTTCAAGGGGACATGTTCAACAAAGTCAAAATGGTGTATTAACTTTTCCTTTTACTATTAAAAATCAATTAACTACTACATTATCAACATTAAAAGCAGCAAGTTCTCTTAGAAAAGAGCTGCTTACTTATATGAATGATTTTTACGTTAATAATTTCAATCTGAATAATAAATCTAAATTTAATGGAATTGGGTTCGGAAATGAACACGATAAAACTAGCAGTTACCAGCTTGCTAAAATTCTAAAAACTCATAAAATTGATGTTTTTGAAACTAAAGGAAAAAAGTTTAAATATTACGTTCCTATAAAACAAAAGAAATCAAAATTAATAAAAGCAATTTTTGATACAAACACAAAATTTGAAGATAGCCTTTTTTATGATGTTTCAGCTTGGACTTTTCCGCATGCGTTCAATTTAAATTATGAATTTGTTAAGGAAGAATCAAAAACAAATAGTTCCATAAGCCCACCGAAAGGAAAAGTAAGTAATTATTCTAATTATGGTTATCTAATAAAACCACATGATTATAATATTCCAACATTAATTAATAATCTTCAAGAAAATGGAATTAGAGTTAAATCTAGTAGTAAACAGTTTAAAATAAATAATGATCATTTTGATTATGGAAGTTTACTTGTCCCAGTTGTGAGTCAATCAGTAAGCCCAGATAAAATATTTGAAACCTTAAGTGCAATTTCTGATAAAACTGGAATTGATATCTATGGCCTTAGTGGTGGATATGAAGATAATGTAGGTTTTGGTTCAGGTTCTTTTACAACAATAAAAAAACCTAAAGTAGGTTTGATTGTTG
This sequence comes from uncultured Bacteroidota bacterium, assembly GCA_902595555.1. Classification (GTDB taxonomy): domain Bacteria; phylum Bacteroidota; class Bacteroidia; order Flavobacteriales; family Flavobacteriaceae; genus Eutrophosalina. The sequence goes on from CACJQM010000004.1 coordinate 22,954, forward strand.
GGTCAGGTGTAAGAGCATATGATGCTGGAGAAATATGGCATCTTTTTGATACAAGATATAAGATTCCAATAACCAAAATTGATCTTAGAAATATAACCAGAATAAATTTGAATGAATACTCTCATATCATTTTACCAAGCTATTCAGGAAGTAATTTAACCAATAAAAAAATTCAAGACTATTTGAGTAATGGTGGAAATTTAATTGCATACAGAAGTTCTATCAACTGGTTGGAAAAAAACAAAATAATTAGTGTGAATTTTCTCAAAAATGAAAGGTATGCTAAAAATGTATCATTTGAGGATAGGGGAAAATTCTCAGGTTCACAAGTCGTAGGTGGTGCTATCTTCGAAACAAAAATTGACAAAAGTCACCCAATCAATTTTGGAATTAAAGGGAAAAGTCTATCGACATTTAGAAATAATACAATTTTCATGAAGGCAGAAAAAAACAGTTATAATAATCCCATTGAATATTCAAATAACCCACTAATAAGTGGATATATTTCAAATGAAAATTTAGAATTATTAAAAAATAGTGTTCCTTTTAAAGTAAAAAGGTATTCATCTGGAAAAATATTCTTGTTCACTGATAATACTAATTTTAGAGCATTTTGGTATGGGACTAATAGACTTCTCATGAATGCGATTTACTTATCAAATAAAATGTAGTATTGAGTTTTTTAAGTACTTACACAAAAGAATTTTCGTATAATCTAAAGCTAGCATATCCAGTGATAATCGGTATGGTTGGTCACACCCTAGTTGGTTTTGTTGACAATGCTATGGTAGGACAACTAGGCACTTCGGAACTAGCTGCAATATCTCTAGGAAATAGCTTTGTTTTTATAGCAATGTCATTTGGAATAGGTTTCTCAACAGCGATAACTCCTCTTGTTGCTGAAAGTGATGTAAAAAAAAATATAAATGAAACTAAAAATATTCTTAGTAATGGAATTATAACATGTACAATTTTAGGAATTATACTTTCACTTCTTGTTTTAATTGCAAAACCAATAGTGTTTCAAATGGGACAACCTATAGAAGTAGTAAAACTGGCTTTCCCATATATTACTTGGGTAGCAATTTCATTATTCCCACTGATACTTTTTCAATCATTTAAACAATTTTCAGATGGATTATCGTTTACTAAAATTGCAATGATTTCAACTGTTATAGCTAATATTATAAATGTGATAATTAACTACGTTCTCATTTATGGAAAATTTGGTTTTCCAAGATTAGAGTTAATTGGTGCAGGGATTGGAACATTAATTTCTAGAATATGTATGGTTTTAATAATTGTAATCCTAATAAAGTCAAACAAAAAAATTAATAAATACATAGATGATTTATTGAAATTGAAGTATTCACCATTTATCACAAAAAAAATATTTGATTTAGGTTATCCATCAGCTTTACAAATGATGTTTGAAGTTGGATTCTTTATTTCTGGTATATGGGTTTGTGGAATAATTGGAACAAACTATCAAGCAGCAAACCAAATTGCATTAAATCTGTCAACAATAACTTTTATGGTTGCAGTTGGTTTTAGTGTTACAGCCACCATTCGTGTTGGAAATCAAAAGGGATTAAATGATTTTATAAATCTCAAAAGAATAGCTATTTCAATATTTCTAATAACTATTATTATTGAGATCTTATTTGCAATCATTTTTATTATGAGTTCCAATTTATTACCATGGCTTTATCTTGACAATAATGGTAGTTTTGATGTATTAGAAACAGTTAGCATAGCATCAAAACTATTAATAATTGTTGCTCTTTTTCAAATATTTGATGGAATACAAATAGTTGCCCAAGGTGCGCTTAGAGGGATACAAGATGTGAAAGTACCTTCACTAATTTGCTTCTTATGCTATGTTGTTTTTGGAATTCCAATAATGATTTATTTGGGACTTTACACTGATTTAAAAGCAACAGGTGTATGGATAGGATTTTTAGTTGGTCTTATGATGGCATCATTATTATTATCTGCCAGGTTTTTTAATAAATGTAATTTGGAAATTAAAAAAAAGTGACCAAGGAAGGATTCGAACCCTCAACCCTCAGAGCCGAAATCTGATGTTCTATCCAGTTGAACTACTTGGCCAATAATTTTAAATTAAATTTTTCCGGACTATTTGTGAAATTGTCTTCCCATCTGCTTTTCCTGAAAGTTGTTTAGTTACCATACCCATAACTTTTCCCATATCTTGCATCCCAGATGAATTTGTTTTCTTTATTATTTCAATCACTACACTTTCTATTTCTTCTTCATTTAGCTGTTTAGGTAAAAATTTCTTAATTATTTCAGCTTGATCAGTTTCTGTTTTTGCTAAATCTGACCTATTCTGTGAAATATAAATATCAGCACTTTCTTTACGTTGTTTAACCAGCTTACTTAAAATCTTTATTTCATCTGCCTCCGATATTTCTGATGTATTACCCTTTTGAGTATTAAAAAGTAGTATTGAAGATTTTATTGCCCTCAAAGATTCCAATGCAACGGAATCTTTATTTTTCATTGCTTCTTTTATTTGTATGTCTATTTTTTCAGATAATTTCATTTTAATCAACATTATCATGAAGAAATGAATTTTTTGAGTTTAAATTCAAATTTCCTTCATCATCTAATTCTAGACTTGATGACGACAAAGAACTTTCAACATCATCATTTAATTCAATTCCAGCTCTTTTATAGGCAGGCTCTTTCTCCATATCTTCAACTTTTCTAGACTTAACAAATTTATAATTAAATTCTTTTAATTTTATTTTTCTTTCTTCAGTTCTCTTTGCTAAACCATCAACAATTGGACTATTAATCGGGTTAACTTCATTTTTTTTAGAATCCGTCCCCAAACTTTCAACTGCGTCTGTAGTTGAGTTATTATCATCAACAACAGTGTATGGAATTATTTGAACAGGATCAATGACCTCAATTTCATTTACATCCTCCTCCAAAATATGAACTACTTTATCATCAATATTGCTGTTATTAGATATTGGAAAATCAAACTTCAATTCATTATCAAACTCAACTATTTCTTCATCAATAACATTTATTTCATTAATGTTTCTTGTATCTATTTTTTCTTCAATTAATTCATCAATGATATTAACTGATTCAAATTCAATATCTATATTCTTAATTTCATCTGTAGTTTTTATAATATTATCCTCTGATTCATGATTAATATCATCAATATTAAAATCTATATTTTTAAAATCAATTTCCTCCGATGAAAACTCATATTGTAGCTCAGTTTTTTTATCGTTAAATTCTTCAGTAATTTCAGATTCATCATCTAAATTAAATATAGTTTTTTTTGGTTCTATATGTAATATTTCATCCTGTTGTTTCATATCAAAACCAGTAGCAATGACAGTTACAGTAATATCATCAATAAGGTTTGGATCATCACCAATCCCCATAATTATATTTGCATTATTTCCTGCTTTCTCCTGTATGTAGTCATTAATTATCCCTATTTCATCAATAGTGACTTCAGTTGAGCCTGATACAATTAATAATAGAACATTCTGAGCACCATCAATTCTATTATCATTAAGTAAAGGTGAATCTAAAGCATTTGAAACAGCTTTTAATGCTCTTTTTTCACCTGAAGCACTATAAGAACCCATTATTGCATTACCACTTTTTGACAGAACTGTCTTAGCGTCTTTAAGGTCTATATTTTGTGTATAGTGATGAGTTATAACTTCTGCAATTCCTTTGGCTGCAGTTGCCAAAACTTCATCAGCTTTTGAAAATCCTTCTTTAACTCCTAAGTTCCCATATATATCTCTAAGTTTATTATTGTTTACAACAATTAATGAATCTACATTGCTTCTTAACTTTTCTAAACCTTTGTTGGCGTGGCTCATTCTTATTTTACCTTCAAAAACAAAAGGCATTGTAACTATACCAACTGTTAATATATCCATCTCCATAGCCAATTTTGAAATAATTGGAGCAGCACCTGTTCCAGTTCCTCCACCCATTCCAGCAGTAATAAAAATCATTTTTGTATTTTTTTCTAATAATCTTCTCATTTCATTAAGACTTTCAATTGCTGCCTTTTCACCAATAACTGGATCAGCTCCTGCACCCAAACCCTCTGTTTCTTTAATACCCAACTGAACTTTGTTAGGAACCGGACTATTTTCTAAAGCTTGTGAGTCTGTATTGCATACTACATAATCGACTCCTTTTATTCCTTTGTTATACATATAATTAATAGCATTACTCCCGCCACCTCCAATACCAATAACTTTAATTACATTGCTTTGGTTTTTAGGAAGTATAAATTCTATATTATCAAATTGATTTTCTGTATTCATAATTTTACTATTCTGCGTTTTCTAAAAATGTTTTTATTTTTTCTGTAAATTTTTCAAAAATTGATTGTGAAGCTTTTGATTCAATTGAATTGGAATCTTTATCATCATTTTCTAAATCATCTTCATCTTCACTTTGATTTTTATTTACTGAAATATTTTTTCTTTTTTCCATTGAGTTCATTACCAATCCAACAGCTGTTGCGAATGTTGGATTAGAAATTTCAACAGAGTTGTTGCCAGCTAAATGCTCGTTTGGAAGTCCAATCCTCGTATCCATTCCAGTAACATATTCAACTAGTTGTTTCAAATGTTTTAGTTGACTACCGCCGCCTGTTAAAACAATACCAGCAATTAACTTTTTCTTTTGTTCTTCATGTCCATAATTTTTTATTTCCATATACACCTGTTCAATTATTTCAACAACTCTTGCGTGTATAATTTTTGAAAGATTTTTAATTGAAATTTCTTTTGGATCTCTACCCCTAAGGCCTGGAATTGAAACAATTTCATTGTCTTTATTCTCACCTGGCCATGCCGAACCAAATTTTATTTTTAGTAACTCAGCTTGTTTTTCAATAATTGAGCAACCTTCTTTGATATCTTCTGTAATTATATTACCTCCAAAGGGGATAACAGATGTGTGTCTTATAATATTATCTTTGAAAATAGCTAAATCGGTAGTTCCTCCACCAATATCAATCAAGGCAACTCCGGCTTCTTTTTCCTCTCTACTAAGTACAGCATCTGCAGATGCAAGTGGTTCAAGAGTAATACCATCAAAATCAATTCCTGAGCTCTTAACACATCTTGCAATATTTTTAATTGAGCTCACCTGCCCAACAACAACATGAAAATTAGCTTCTAATCTTCCTCCGAACATACCAATAGGTTCTTTTATTTCACTTTGACCATCAATTCTAAATTCTTGAGGGAGAACATGAATTATTTCTTCTCCAGGCATCATTACTAGTTTATAAACTTGATTAATTACCTTATCGATATCAGATTCAGCAATAACTTCATTAGAATTATCTCTAGTTATATAGTCACTATGTTGAAGACTTCTAATATGTTGACCTGCTATACCAACTACAACCTTGTCAATTTTTTCATTAGAGTGATTTTCAGCTTCATGTATTGCACCTTGAATCGATTGAATGGTTTGACTAATATTGTTTACAACCCCTCTATGAACACCAAGACTTTTAGATTTTCCAACTCCAATTATTTTTAGTTTTTGATACTCATTAACAATTCCAATCATTGCTACAATTTTTGTTGTTCCAATATCAAGTCCTATATATAATTCGTTTTTTTCCATATTATTTTTTTTCAACAATTACCTGATTATCAAATTTTAAATTAATTGCTTTAGCTTTTTCTAAATCATTTTCGTTTGATTTTGAAGCATAAAAAAATTTGTAATTCCTTAATTTTTTATTTAACATCGTATAGTCTCCTAGCTCAATTGTATAAGCATATTTTTTCGTTTTAATGAATAATTCTGATGAGTCAGAAAAAATATAGTTGAAATGATCTTTGTAAAAATCATCTCTCATTATTGTTGAACCAAGATTTGCAAGTTTATAGTATTTGAGAGAATCTATTTTTCCAAAAAATTTAATGACTTTTATTTCATTAAAACTTGATTTTGGGACTAGTCTGCCCTCATCATCTAAATATTTATCTAAATAATTAATTTCTATAACTGGGTCTCTTTCATCAATCTCAATTTTTAATTTTGAGTTAATCCCAAAGTGTACATTTGATTTTTTTACATACTTTATTTTGTCCAAACTTTCCTCAATTTTATTTAATTCGATTTTATAGATCTTGGTTGAATCTTTAAGCAGATTAAAGGTTTTTAAATAATTAATTATTGAATCTTTTGAAATCATTATTAAAGAGTCATTTATAACATTATCGACATTTACATATTTAAGACGATGATTATATAAAGAGTTAGAATAAACAATTGATGCAATAATCATAATTAAAAGAATTGATATGGTAAAAATTTTAATTTTCATTTTGATCAATTATTGTTTTTTTTATTGTATCAACTAAATCTCCAATGTCACCTGCACCCATTGATATAACCAATTCATGTTCATCTTCAAATAATAATTCTGGAATTCCACTTTTTTCAATGAGTACTTTATTTTTATTATTTATTTTATCAAAAATTGATTTAGATGATACACCATTTATAGGCTTCTCTCTAGCAGGATAAATATCTAATAAAGCTATTTTGTCAAACTTTTCAAGTGCTTCTGCAAATTCTCTTAAAAAATCCCTAGTCCTTGAAAAAAGATGTGGTTGGAAAATTACTAGTTTCTTTTTGTTAGGGTATAAAGATTTTACTGAATTATATATTGACTCTATTTCACTTGGATGATGAGCATAGTCATCAATAAAAATCTTAGGATTTTTTAACTCAACTGAGAATCGTCTCTTTATTCCAGGAAAAGTTTTTAATGCTTTTATTATAATTTCAGATTCAATGTCTAAGGAAATTGCAATTATGAAAGCTGCCATTGCATTGGAGGCATTATGATCACCTAACATATTTAAGACAATATTTTTATAAACATTATTTTGATATTGAATATCAAAAATTAGCTTATCATTATAATTTTTCTTATTAATTATTTTAGCGTCTGCAAAAGAATCCTCACCAAATGAAATTCCATTATAATTTAAAGTTGAATTATGAAATAATATTCCATTTTTCTTTAGATTATTAGCAAACTTTTTGAAAGAATTTCTAATGTCATCAATGTCATTATATATATCATAATGATCTCCATCAATATTTAATATTGATGCAATATTTGGCTTAATTTTTAAAAATGTTTTATCATACTCATCGGCTTCAACAATGAAAATCTTACTCCCTTTAATCATAATATTTGACTCGTATTTATTTAAAACTCCACCTATAAATGAAGTAAATTTCAACTCCGAATTATAAAGAATGTGAGATAAAATTGAAGTTGTGGTTGTTTTGCCATGAGTTCCAGCAATTGCTATACAAAAACTTGAATTAACTATATCAGCAAGTAGATCAGCCCTTTTAACAATTTTGAAGTTATTTGATTTAAAGTAATTTAATATTTTATTTTTTTTATCAATTGCAGGTGTAAAAACTATAAGAGTATTTTTTGAATTCTTAAAATTTGAATTAATTATTTGTTCATTTTCAGAAAATATTATTCTTATTCCCAATTTATTCAACCTATTTGATTGAAAAGATTTTTCACGATCATAACCCTCAACTTTTTTATTTAGATGTAACATATATTCTGCTAATGAAGACATTCCAATTCCTCCAATACCAATAAAATAATAATTTGTATATTCTAAACAATTCATTTCAAATACATTTTAATTTCATTAACAATTATTTTGGATGCATCAGGTTTTGATAGAGAACTAATTTTCTCAGAAAGTGAGTCTCTGTAAATTTCACTTACTAAAATTTTATTAATAATTGATGTCAATTTATAGTCAATTTCATCTTCCTCTACATATTCTGCAGCTCCTAAATCATACAATTTTTTGGCATTTTTAGCTTGATGATCTTCTGCAACATTCGGAGATGGAATAAAAATTACAGGTTTACCCACAAAGCACAGTTCTGAAATAATACTAGCACCTGATCTTGAAATTATTATGTCAGCTGCCGAAAAAGCTTTATCCATTTCTTCAATAAATGGTAAAACTTTGATTTGAGTATTATTTAAAAATTTGTATTTATCTGAGTATCTTGAACCACATTGAAGTATTACTTGTAAATTATTTTTTTTAAAGAAATCTAAATTCTTACTAACAAATTCATTTAGTTGATATGCACCTAAACTTCCTCCAAGAACTAGAATAGTCTGAAGATCTGATTTTAAATCAATAGAACTTAAATAATCACTTTTATTCTTTACACTAATATTCTTAATTGATTTTCTAATAGGATTTCCTGAAACAATAATTTTTGAACTATTAAAATATTTGTCCATTCCATCATACGCTACAAAGATTTTTGTAGCATATTTTGATAATATTCTGTTGGTTAATCCTGGATATGAATTTTGTTCTTGTATAAAGACTGGTATTCCTAAAATTGAAGCAATATACATTACAGGACCACTTGCATATCCGCCAGTGCCAACAACTATTTTTGGTTTATGTTTTAAAATGATTAATAATGAATGTATAAGACTAAATATGATTTTAAATGGTAATGATATGTTTGAGAACAAATTAAATTTTCTTTGAAATCCAGAAATCCAAAGTCCAATTATTTTGTACCCATTTTGAGGTACTTTTTTCATTTCCATTTTATTTTTTGCACCTACAAACAAAATATTACAATGTGATATTTTTTTTGAAAGTTGATTTGCTATGCTTATTGCTGGATAAATATGTCCACCTGTTCCTCCACCAGATATGATCAAATTATTACTCATTATTTAATTCATTTAGGTTTAACTCTGAAAATTCTAATTGATTATTTCTGCTTACACTTAATAAAATGCCAAAAGCAAAAAAAGTGGTCCATATTGAGGTTCCACCAGTACTAATTAAAGGTAAGGGTTGACCAGTAACAGGGAATAACTGAACAGCAACACCCATATTTATTAATGCCTGAAAAACTATTGGTAATCCAACAGCTAAAGAAACTAATTGACCAAATGAGTTTTTAGCCTTATATGCAATTATAACAATTCTAAATAGAAGAATTATGTACAATAGTAAAATTATAATTGAAACGAAAAGTCCATATTCTTCAGTTATAATTGAAAAAATAAAGTCTGAAGTACTTTGAGGTAAAATATATTTCATGGAACTCTTACCCGCACCTACTCCAAATAGTGAACCCGTTGCTATGGCAGCCTTGGCTCTATTTATTTGGTAATTTGCATCATTATCAATTGATGGATTTATGAAATTTTCAATTCTATTGGACCAAGTATCTACACGATTTGGAAGCATTTCTGGATACTTTTTTGACAGGCCTACAAATGAGGTTGCCAAAATAACTATTGATAATACTATTAAAAGTATGTTCTTAATAGGGTATTGTCCAATGAATATAAGTATTAAGCATAAACTAAAAATCATAAAAGCAGTTGAAAAGTTTGAGGGTAATACTAACATTACAACCAACAATATTGGAAGCCATAGTTTGACAAAAGAGTTACTAAAATTTAATTTTTTTTCTCGATTTTTAGATATATAATTTGATATATATATTAATAAAAAGATTGAGGCTATTGAAGAAGGCTGAAATGAGATGTTAATTAATGGTATACTAATCCATCTACTAGCATTTGCACCATCGATCTCATTACCTTGTAAGGCTGTTATAAATAATAAAAGTATTGCAAGAGGTAAAATTACCAAGGATAATCCTCTGAGATACTTATAGTCAATAAGATGGGTAGCATACATTATTATAATGCCAATAAAGATTATTGCAACGTGCTTAAACACACTTGAAAAAATAAGGTTAACCCCAAAGTTTGAGCTAGCACTATAAACAGGTAGAAAAGAGAATATAGATAATGATAACACTACTATCCATATAATTTTATCTCCTTTTAAACTGCCAATTAAACTCATAGTTTTCTTACCTCTTCTTTGAATTGATCACCTCTCTCTTCAAAACTTTTAAATAAATCAAAACTTGCACATGCAGGAGATAATAAAACAACGTCTCCAGGCTTTGAAATCTTGTATGCACTCGATACGGCATCAGAAATTTTATCTGTGCTAACTATAACATCAGTGTGAGATGAGAATACATCAATTAATTTGTTGTTGTCTTTTCCTAGACATATAATTGCTTTAACCTTACTGCTAACCATTGGAATTAAATCATCATAATTATTCCCCTTGTCTACTCCTCCTGCTATCCATATAATAGGTCCATCGAATGAATCTAGAGCATAAAAAGCAGAATTTACATTTGTAGCTTTGGAGTCATTGATATATTTTACTTTTTGAATTGTTAGAAAATGTTCTAATCTGTGAGGAATACTCTTAAAAGTTTTTAAACTTTCCTTTATTTTTTGATTAGATATTTTCAAAATCTGAGCTACACTTATTGCAGCCATAGAGTTTTGCAAATTGTGTTTTCCTTGAATAGGAATTTTATTTATACTTAACATAAAGTTCTTTTTATTTAATAATGAGTTAATATGATTTTTATCAAGAAAAACTTGTGGGTTTTTAACCTGATTTTTCGTTAACGAAAACGAATATATTTTTGAATTTATTTTAGTTTTTTTAAAAATATTTTTTGTGACTTCACAATTATAGTTATAGATAAAGTGATCTTCAATTTTTTGATTTTTTACAATTCTGTATTTGGAATTGGTATAATTTTGGAATTTGTAATCATACCTGTCCAGATGATCTGGTGAAATATTTGTAATTATTGCAATGTTGGGCTTAAAATTTAATATGTGATCTAGCTGAAAGCTGCTTACTTCAAGAACATAGTAATCATAGGAAAAGTCGCATACAGACTCAGCAAAACTAACTCCAATATTCCCTGCCAATCCCACATTGAATCCATTATTTTTTAACAAATGATAAATTAAACTTGCTGTGGTTGTCTTTCCATTAGAACCAGTAACAGCAATTAAATAAGCATCTGTATATCTGCTGGCAAACTCAAGCTCAGAAATAAATTTTTCTTCTTTAATATTTGGGAATGACTTTTTTAAATTACTAAATGAAATTCCTGGGCTAATAATCACTTCATCACTTTTTAATAATCGTTCAACATCATGTCCATTTTCTTTAAAACTAATTTTGTTATTATTTAAGTGCTTTTTTACCTTTTCTTTTATTGAATTTTTATCAGACACAAATACATTTATTCCAAATTTCTTGGCCAATTTTGCAGAACCTAATCCGCTTATTCCTGATCCTAATATTGTTATGTCTTTAGTTTTTATCATCTGATTTTTAATGTTATTAGAGATAGAATTGCTAGCATAATTGAGATAATCCAAAATCTGGTAACAATCTTACTTTCACTGTAACCCTTTTTTTGAAAATGATGATGAATTGGAGTCATAAGAAAAATTCTTTTACCAAAACCTAACTTTTTCTTAGTATACTTGAAATAACTAACCTGAATAATTACAGATAATGTTTCTATTAAGAAAACTCCACAAAGAATAGGTAATATAAGTTCCTTTCTAACTAGGATAGCTATCACAGCAATTATTCCCCCGACTGTTAAACTTCCAGTATCACCCATAAATATTTGAGCTGGATAAGTATTATACCACAAGAATCCAATTAAACCCCCTAGAAGAGCTGCTACAAAAACAACAATTTCTCCGATTCCAGGTAAATACATTATGTTTAAATAATCAGAAAAAATTATATTACCAGAGATCCATGAAAAGATACCTAAGGTAAATACTATAATAGATGATGATCCAGCTGCTAAACCATCAAGTCCATCTGTTAGGTTTGTTCCATTTGATAGTGATACAATTATAAATGTTATTATAATTACATAAAAAATCCAATTGTAATTATTTGAGTTCATTCTAAAAACCTCAACATAATCAAGCTCATTATCTTTAAAAAAAGGTACTGTGGTTTTTAAATTTTTATCATTTTTTGTTTCGACATTGATTTGAGTTTTATTTTCTGATATTAGGTTACTATCCCTTGTTGTTATCTCAGGGTGGAAGTAGACTGTTAAGCCAATAAAAAGTCCTAACATTACTTGAGCGAATATTTTAATTCTTCCCTTAAGACCTTTTTTGTTTTTTTTAAATACTTTTATATAATCATCAGCAAACCCAAAAGCACCTAACCAAATTGTTGTTATTATTAAAATTAAAATGTAAATGTTTTTAAAATCTGCAAATAAGAAAATTGGAATTAAAGTTGACAAAATGATTATAATTCCACCCATTGTTGGAGTTCCTTCTTTTTCATTTTCGCCAGGTAAATCTAACTTTCTTATGTTTTCATCAATTTGTTTTGACTTTAAAAATTGAATAATTTTTTTTCCAAAAATTGTAGATATAATTATAGCAAGTATAAATGTGATTGCTGATCTAAAGGATAAATATTGGAATAGACTTGCACCAGTTAGTTGATAATTTTTTTCTAAATATTCAAATAAATAATAAAACATTACACTGCCATTTTTAAAGTTTCTTTCAAAATATTTTTATCGTTAAATTCTATTTTTTTTGACTTAATGATTTGATAATTTTCATGTCCTTTACCAGCAATTAGTAAAATATCATTAGGCTTTACAATCTTTGATGCCCTTTCTATTGCTTTTTTTCTATCTACAATATTTATAACCTTCTTTTTATCCTCATCATCAACACCTGAGATCATATCATCAATAATCAATTTTGGGTCTTCGTCTCTTGGATTGTCAGATGTAAAAATTACTTTATTACTATATTTAGAAGCTATTCTTCCCATTTTAAATCTCTTTTCCTTATCTCTTCCTCCACCACAACCAACCACAGTAATAATTGAGTTCTCATTGTTTTTAATGTCAGATATTGTTTCTAAAACATTGAGTAAGGCATCTGGCGTGTGAGCATAATCAACTATCCCTATTATTTTATTCATTTGAACAACATCAAATCTTCCATCTGGATTTTTCAGCATACTTAAGCCAACTAATATTTTTTTGCTTTCAAGATTCAATAGTTTAGAAGCTGATAGAACAGTTAGTAAATTATAAGCATTAAACTTTCCTATAAGCTGAGTGTTTATCAATTCATTATCAACTTTTATCATCAAACCTGTAAAACTATTTTCAATAATTTTTAGTTTATAATCAGCGTCCTTAAGGAGAGAGAGTCTATAAACTTTTGAGATAGTGTTCTGAACAATATAATTTGCGTTCTTATCATCAACATTTATTAATGAAATAGAATCTTTGACTAAATCATCAAAAAATCTTTTTTTAACATTTAAGTAATTCTTAAATGTCTTATGATAATTTAAATGATCATGAGTAATGTTCGTAAAAATAGCCAAGTCAAAATTTAATCCTGAAATTCTTCGTTGATCAATTGCGTGAGAAGAAACTTCCATAAAGCAAAAGCGAATTCCATTACTGACCATTTTATTTAAATAAAAATTTAAATCATAAGAATCCGGTGTGGTTAAACTAGTTTCAAATTTATCTGAACCAATAATTATTTCATTTGTTGATATTAAACCAGACTTAATATTGTTGATAGTAAACATTTGGTATAAAAGGTTTGAGGAAGTTGTCTTTCCATTAGTTCCAGTTATACCAATTAGTTTTAGTTTATTACTTGGATTATCAAAAAATTTGGAGCAGACCCTAGAGTAGGTTTCTTTAGAGCATTTTGTAATAACAAAGGTTAAGTTATCATCTTCAACATCAATAATTTTTTCAGACAATATACATTTAGCTCCTTTAATTATAGCATCATTTATAAAATCATGACCATCAGATTTAGAACCTTTTATTGCAACAAATAAATCTCCGGGCTTAATTTCATTAGAGTTTTTTGTGACATTATTAACTTTAATATTGGTACTTCCCCTAATATCTAAATTTTCAATTTCCTTTATTAATTCTTTAAGAAGCATTATGAATCTATATTATTAGAGTTAGTGATATATTCCTTTTGTGATATTTCAATATTTTTTATCATTTCAGAATAGATATAATTTTCAATGACTGGGTTTCTTGACGAAATTTTTTCAGCAATTCTCTTGAACACTGGAGCAGCAACATCAGAACCATAATAACCCTTATTCTTATTTGGCTTATTAATTACAACTATGCATGAATACTTTGGGTTTTCAGCTGGAAAATATCCTACAAAACTGGAGATATAATCTACTTTATCAGTTCCATAACCAACTTGAGCAGTACCAGTTTTTCCAGCAATCTTAATATTATTTGATTTTATATTTTTTGCAGTACCATTTTTATGATGTACTACATCATAAAGCATTTTTTTTACAATTGATAAAGTTTCTTTTGAACAAATTGATGGGTTAAGAATTTGTTTTTTGAAAGTATTTTTCTTTAAGGCACCTAACTTATTGCTACTTTCTAAAAATGTAGGTTTTACCATTATACCATCATTGGCAACAGCATTATAAAATGATAAAATTTGTAACGGGGTCAATGAAACACCATATCCATATGACATCCAAGGAAGAGATAGCCCATTCCAATCAGAGTCCAAAGGGTGTGGGATTTTTGGTCTTGGCTCACCCTTAATCTCTATACCTAAAGAGTTATTTATACCCATATTGAAAAGCCTATCAACAAACTTTTCTGATTGATTTTTGTAGGCTTCACTTATTATTTTGACAATACCAGTATTAGATGAGAGTCTAAAAATATCCATTGCATTAATTTGACCGTATCCCCCTTTTCTGGAATCTTTGACCTTAAAACCATAAAAATCTATTTCCCCATTTTCAGTATCAATCATCTGCAAAGTATCTATAACCTGATCTTCCAAGGCAGCAATAATTGTCATTAATTTGAAAGTTGATCCTGGTTCAATAGATTCACCGACTGCATAATTAAGCTTCTCATAATATTTTCCTTGATCCGTTCTCCCAAAGTTTGATATAGCTCTAATTTTTCCGGTTGCGACTTCCATTAAAACTGCAGTTGAATGGTCGGCTTCATATTTTTCGGTTTGCTCTAATAAGTAATCATGAACTACATCCTGCATATAGGTATTTAAAGTTGTATTGATATCTAATCCATCAATTGGATCTTTATTTAAATTGCTTTCTAAAACTTTCCATTGACCATTGGAAATTTTTCTTTTTGTCATCTTTCCATTTTTTCCTCTCAGAAATGACCCGTAAGCATGTTCAAGTCCAACACCCCAATAATCACCATCTTTATCTATTTTCTCATAACCTATTGTTCTTTCAGCTACCTTTCCTAGTGGATACTCTCTTTTAATTTTTTTCTCTATTATTAAACCGCCCTTAATCGATCCATATTTAAAAATTGGAAGTTTTTTAAACTCATTTACCTTATCTAAATCAATGTTTTTAATAATTGGGAGATATCTGTTGTTGCTATTTTTTGCTTCTCTGAAATTATTAAGCCACTTTACATCATCATCCCCTAGAATTTTTGATAATTCAATTGAAAGGGATTGAATTTCAGAGTTGAAAATGTGGTTTGGAACAGTCTTAGAATCAAAAAAAACATCAAACTTGGTTGTTGAGGTTGCTAGTAAACTTCCATCCTCTGAAAAAATATTTCCTCTGGATGAATTAACAACAAAACTTTTTAATGTCTTTTCCTCAGCAATTTTTCTGTATTTATCACCATCGATGAATTGTAAATGAAATAATTTATAACCTATTCCTAGTCCGAACATCAACATAACAGTTGATACCAAATAAAGCCTCCATAAAAAATTATTATTTTCCATTTGTAATCAAAATTTTTATGGGTGGGTCTAAAGAGGGTTTAATTTTTTTATCTACTAGTTTTTTCCTAATTGTTGACTCCATTTTTGAATTCATTAATTCTTTCCTAACTTTTAGGTAGCTGTTTTCAACTCCACTCAACTCATTATTTATTTTATTGATATCATATATTTTTCTATCAACACTGTGGGACGAGTAAATCATGATAATTGCTAGAAAAAAAACAAAAAGAACAAACCTAACTGTTTTGATGTTGGTTCTTTCTAGAATAAATTTACCTGCAACTATATCAATGATTTTATTTCTCATATTAATTTTCCCACTCTTAATTTTGCACTTCTAGATCTTGAATTATCCTTTAATTCAGATTGTGTTGGTGTTATAAACTTTTTGGTTTCAAAGATTTTTTTTTGATTACCAAAATCATCTTTTATTGGCTCATTTTTGAAGCATCCATTTTTAAAAAATCTTTTTACCAACCTGTCCTCAATTGAATGATATGTAATAATTGATGCGATGCCATTTTTCTTTAATACAGATGGAATCTGGATTAATAGTTTTTTTAAATAACTGATTTCATTATTGACTTCAATTCTTAATGACTGATAAATTCTTGCTAAAAATTTATTTTCGTATCCTTCGTTAAGTAATGGCTTCAAAGATTCATTCAAATGATAGGAATTAATAATCTTATTATTTTTTCTGTAATTACATATCAGTCTTGAAATAGTTCTTGAATTGGTAAGATCACCATTATTATAAAATAAATCTGCTAACTCTTTTTCCGAAAAACTATTTAAGATTTTGACTGCATCTTTTTCTTGGTTTCTATCCATTCTCATATCCAAAACATACTTCCCTTCATAGGAGAAACCTCTTTCTTTATGATCAAATTGATGGGATGAAACACCAAGATCGGCAAGTATACCATCCACACCACTGATTTTAAGAAAGTTTAAATTTTGCATCAAGTAGATAAAATTTTGTCTTAAAAATGTAAATCGAGGATCATCTATTCGATTAACCTCCGCATCCTTATCACTATCAAATGCAATTAATTTTCCCTCCTTACTTAATCTTTTTAAAATCTCTTTCGAATGTCCACCTCCTCCAAAAGTCAGGTCAACATATACTCCATTTTCATTAATTTCTAAACTTTCAATTGATTCATCTAATAAAACAGGGCTATGATACATTGTCCTGATCATTACCCATTACTTCCTCTGTTAATTTTGCAAAATCAACCTCAGGATCGTTTATACTTTTCTCATACTCATCTTTATCCCAAATTTCAATAATATTGATCGAAGAGGATAAAACAACATTTTTTGTAAGTTTCGAAATAGCTATTAGATCTTTTGGAACCAAAAGTCTTCCAGTTGAATCTAAATCTATGGACTTTACACCTGCTGTATACATACGAATGAAATCATTATTTTTTTTAACAAATCGATTTAATTTATTCACCTTATCCATCATCAGCTTCCATTCGCTATAGGGAAATAGTTCCAAACAATTTTGAAAAACTGATCTTTTTAAAATAAATGGTTCTTTAGTGAATCCATCCAACTGCTTTTTTAACTGAGCAGGTATCATAATTCTACCCTTGTTATCAACAGTACACTCGTATGTTCCAATTAAATTAATCATATCTGATTAGCGTCACTATCAAATATATTGAAATTTTACCACATTTTACCACATTTTACCACATTGTTAATAATTTTTGATTACACTTTTTTTATATCACTTATTTCATTGATTATCAGGTTTTTATAAGTTGGAAGAGAATATATAATGATTACTAAAAAAAAGGTTTTCATCAAAATGAATTGTATATATTTGTCTGAGGAACTAAATTATTTTCTAATAAATGAGTGAATCCATTTCTAAGAATGGCTATAAATATTTATCTATTGGTTCGGGTAGACCAATACTTATTTTACATGGATTAATGGGAGGATTAAGTAATTTTGATGGAGTTTTTGAATACTTTCCAAAACACGGTTATCGTGTAATAGCGCCCGAGCTTCCAATTTACAGCTCAAATATTCTTGATACAAATGTTAAATTTTTTGCAAAATTTGTCCATGGTTTTATGAAATTTAAAAAACTTAAGGATGTTATAATTCTGGGTAATTCACTAGGTGGTCATGTAGGTTTAATTTTTTCCAAACTATATCCAAAGCTCATTAAGGGTCTTGTTTTAACAGGAAGTTCAGGGCTCTACGAAAATTCTATGGGAGATTCATATCCCAAAAGAGAAGATTACAATTACATCAAAGAAAGAACAGAAGCAGTTTTCTACAGCCCAAAAGTGGCAACAAAGAAAATTGTCGATGAAGTTTATGAAACCGTAAATGATAGAAAAAAATTAATTAAAATATTAGCTATGGCTAAGAGTGCTATCAGACACAACATGTCAAAAGATTTACCAAAAATCGATGTAGAAACTGCTATAATTTGGGGATCTAATGACACTGTGACTCCACCTGAAGTTGCTGATGACTTTAATAAACTTCTGCCTAAATCTGAACTTTTTTGGATCAAAAAATGTGGCCATGCTCCGATGATGGAACACCCAGTAAAATTTAATTCCATTTTAAAGGACTGGTTAAAAAGAAAGAGCTTATAAAGTGAAAATTAAGAAAGTTTTTTTTGAAAAAAGCAGCTCTGATATTGATAGTTGCCCAAAAACAAAATTATTTGAAATTGCATTTATTGGGAGATCTAACGTAGGAAAATCGAGTATCTTAAATATGTTGTTAAATAAAAAAGGGGTTGCAAAAGTTTCTAAAACACCAGGTAAAACTAAACTAATTAATTATTTTTTGGTTAATGACAATCTTTACTTTGTTGATCTGCCCGGATATGGATATGCTAAATTGTCAAAAAAAAACAAAATTGAAATAAGCAAAATAAATCAAACCTATTTTAAAAACAGAAATCAGTTAAAACAAATATTTCTTCTAATTGACATCCGCCATAAACTTCAAATTATCGATTTAGAATTTATGAGTTTTTTAAAATCAATAGACAGAGATTTTACAATAATCTTCACAAAAAAGGATAAAATAAAAGAGACAGTTATTACCAATTATTGTAAAGATTTTTTAAAATCAATAGAAAATATTTATCAAAAAGAAGAATATTTTGTTAGCTCTTCAAAAACAAGATATGGTAGAGAGGATATTCTTGAATATATAAGTAAGGTTAGCCACTAAATTTATTTCTTTTTTAATTCTAGTTTTTCAGCAAAATAATCACAAAATTGATTAAATGCATCGGTCATTTTTTCATTATTCGTAGCCTTCATGTAAGATTGTGATAAACTTACTAGAGTTTGATGAAAGAAAACATTCATTTGATCTACAGGCATATCCTTGGTCCATAAATCTATTTTCATAGTTTCCTGATTAACATCATCCCATGAGGAAAATAAAAAAGCTTTTGTTTCTTGATTAGAAACTCCACCATCTTTAGCCGACCAACTCATTTTTTCAGGAACTCTGTTCTTGTCTAAACAAACAGTTATTACTATATCCGTTTTTTTCATTATTATTTATTGGGTTTATAATTTGATTTTAAATATAATTCATAATTATCTTGATTTAATAAATCATTTAGATTTGATTTATTTTTTTTCAAATAAGATTTTACAATTTGATATCCTATCCATCTTCCAACCATGGGGGGTGACTCAAAATCTATACTTAAACCAAATTTTGAGAATGGAGCATTAGCCAAAAATCTATAATCAAGTGATGATTGAGTTGAAAACAGTAAATCATTTTCTACAAAGTATTTCCAAACATTATTTTCATTTTCTATCATCCAATCTTTATTATTTTTATTAAAACCTAATGCTTTTAAAGGATCAATTCCTGAAACTTCTTTCATTAAAAAGAGTAGTTTACCATGGTAAATAATTTTGGAAATAAATTTTCGATCTAATGGAATTTCAACATAACGAGATGAAATCAATTCACTTATATCTATTGTAACAAATTCAGGCACCATCAGCTTTGATATGTGAGCTGGAATATTTTTATAAAAGATATTTTCACCCAAATAACAGTCGAGTGAAATCAGAATTATACTGTCAGAATCAATGATTTTATATTTATAATCAATTCCATTATTCAGAGTTATTAATTTTGGTGACTTGAAATTTGGAAAGAAGTTTTTTGTGTTAGTGAATATTTTTTTTACACCATTTTCAACAGATTTAAAGTTTTTAAAAGCAGAGTCTGTTTTATTAAAAATCTCTTTTCTGGTTGAATCGGTTTTTATCGCTTTCCATTCATCTAAAGAAAATCTTTTTGAAAAAAGAAATGGATATTCATCAATTAAGTTCGACAATGAGTCTAAACTTGAATTAAAAAACTTCTTTTCAAATCGTTCAAATTTAACATCAATATAGTTTATACCATTTTTGCTCTCTTTATTTTTATTATAATCACATGATAAAAGCAAAACAGAAATAATTATTACAAAGATTTTAATTTGAATCTTAAAAGATTTAATTTGGCATTGAGTTTGACTTATATATTTTTTTAATTTGCTCATTGACTATGAATAATCCAAAGGTAATCAAACACATTGTTAATTGGTTGAATTCCTATTCAAAAAATTCTAAAACAAAAGGTTTTGTAATTGGAATTTCAGGTGGAATTGATTCTGCCGTTACATCTACTTTGTGTTCAAAAACAGGCCTCAAAACAATTTGTATAGAAATGCCCATTTTTCAATCCGAAGAAGAACTTGAGAGGTCAAAAAATCATATTTCCTGGTTAAAATCTAATTTCAATAATGTTGAAAGTTTACATATTGATCTAACTAATTCATTTTCTGAATTAGAAAAAACTATCTCAGATTCTAATAATCCAAATAACTATTTAGCTCTCGCAAATACCAGATCAAGATTGAGAATGGCTACTCTTTATTATTATGCATCAATTAATAACTGTCTAGTTGTTGGAACGGGCAACAAAGTTGAAGATTTTGGTGTTGGTTTTTACACAAAGTATGGAGATGGAGGCGTTGATCTTTCACCCATTGCTGACCTAATGAAAAGTGAAGTTCGTAGTATTGGAAAAGAGATGGGTATAATTAATGAGATAATTGTTGCTAAGCCTACAGATGGATTATGGGATGATACAAGATCAGATGAGGACCAAATTGGAGCAAGTTATAGTGAGTTAGAATGGGCTATGCATGAACTGAATAAAGGAAAAAATGTATCTAATTTCTCTGGAAGAGAAAAAGAAGTTTTTGAAATTTTGAAAAAATTCAACACTGCAAATAATCATAAGATGATTCCTATACCAATTTGTAAAATAACAAATGATCAAAAAGTTTAAATCACTCTATTAAGCTTCTTAGAAAGTAGTGATTTTAATTGGTAGTAATTAACAATCTCCTCAAGGGTATCTTTATTGAAGTTTTTATCATCATCATTAGTTTGCTTACTCAATTCCTGGACTTTTTTATTTATTAAAAGAGTTCTGAGAGTAAGTATAGTTTCTGTAACTAACTGTGAAATTGAGCGATCCTTACCTTTTACAATTACATTTTTTGATCTCCAATCATGTAATTGATAAATTTCATCCTCAATAATTACGGATGTAACCAGTTCTGAAAGATTTTGTGGTAAGGAGTTCATAAAAACCTTAGGGTCAAAACTTTGTTTTTTTTGAAATTCATCAATTAATTTTTTATACAAGACTTTAAATTCTTCATTTGCAAATTCTACTTCATCTGAGTGTAAATCAAGGAAGATTTTTTCATGAACAAATGACTTAACTACAGTTGGACTATAAGTTATATCCCCATTTTCGTCTTTTACCATTTTTATTTCATCAAAACTAACCTCTTCATTCCCATATAAAATTAAAATTTCAATTATTTTCTTTTCTAGCTTAAAAATTTGATTAGTTTTCTCAACATTTTTGGGGGTATCTCTTTCTTTTTCATAACTCCTTTTGTTAACAACAGAAATCTGATTAAGTTGGGCTAATGCATTAAATAATGTATTCTCAGTAATATCTAGCATCTGAGAACATTGTTTAAGATAAATTTCTTGTTTGATTTTATCTGGAATTTTTGAAATACTTGAAACAATGTCATTTACAACTTGAGCTTTTTCGATCGCAGAATTTCTTTTTGAATCATTTAGTTTTTTGGCTTTAAACTCAATAAAATCAATAGAGTTTTGATTTAAATAATCTTCAATCTCTACAGTATTTTTATTCTTTGCATAGCTATCTGGATCTTCTCCATCCGGAAATAAGCAAATACTGACATTCATGCCTTCACTAAGAATCATATCGATTGACCTTATAGTTGCATTTAATCCTGCATTATCTGAATCAAAAAGCATAGTTATGTTTTTAGTCAATCTTCTTATAATATTAATTTGACCAATCGTCAGTGCTGTTCCAGATGATGAAACAACATTATGAATTCCTTTTTGATGAAATCTAATAACATCCGTATAACCCTCTACTATATAACAATTATCATTTTTAACTATCTGAGTTTTTGAGTTGTATAAACCATATAAAATTTTACTCTTGTTGTAAATTACTGAATCTGGGCTATTAATATATTTCGCAGATTTTACTGAATTTTGTAAAACTCTTGCGCCAAATCCAACAGTTCTTCCGGAAATTGTTTTTATAGGGAAAATTATTCTAGAACTGTAAATATCATTTTTATTTTTAGAAGATATTAATCCTAAGGAAATTAGATCATCTAAATTATAGCCATTATCAATTGCGTAGTTCTTAAATGAATCTCTTTTGTTAGTAAGGCAACCAATTTCAAAATCATCTATTATTTGTTTATCAAATCCTCTTTCAATTAGATAATTACGTGCAATATTTTTACCATAATCTGTCTCATGAATTTGGTTTTTAAAAAACTTTTTAGCGAATTCACAAATTACCATAAGTTTTTCTTTTTGATCAAGCTTTTCTTTTTGATCAGATGAAATAGCAGTTTCTTCAACTTCAATATTATACTTATTTGCTAAAAACTTGATTGCTTGAGGATATGAAAGCTGTTCATGTTCCATCAAAAATGCGACAACATTCCCTCCTTTACCACTACTAAAATCTTTCCAAATTTGTTTTGCAGGAGAAATCATAAAACTAGGTGTTTTTTCATTTGTAAAAGGGCTTAAACCTTTATAATTTGAGCCAGATTTTCTAAGCTGAATAAAATCACCTATTACCTCTTCAACTCTTGAGATTTCAAAAACTTTTTCTATAGTATTTTTTGATATCAAAATTTAATAATTTCTTTGAATAACGTAATTTATCATTTTTTTTAAGGAGTCTTTATATAAACTGTCTTCAAATGTTTCCAATTCATCAATAGCGAGTTTATGAAACTTATTCATAGTATCAATCGCATAATCAAGACCTCCCTTTTCTTTAACTAAGCTAATAATTTGATTGATTAATGCTTTGTTTTTTTTAGTCTTTTTTAATGAGCTAATCAACCATTTTTTTTCTTTCTTTTCTACATTATTAATCGCATAAATTAAAGGTAGCGTCAGTTTTTTTTGTTTAATATCTATTCCCCTTGGTTTTCCGATTCTTCTTTTTCCATAGTCAAAAAGGTCATCCTTTATTTGGAATGCTATCCCAATATTTAAGCCTAGTCGTGCAATTTTTTCAATTTCAAATTTTTTACTTCCAACAGAGATAGCTGCAATTTTACAACAAGAACTTATTAAAGATGCTGTCTTTTTTTCAATAATTTCAAAATAAGTTTCTTCATCAATATCCAATTTTTTTGTTTTTTCAATTTGTAATAATTCTCCCTCACTCATTTGTTTAACAGACTCTGAGATGACATCCAATATATCATAATCTTTATTATCAATGCACAGCAGCATACCTTTAGAAAGCAAGAAGTCACCAACCAGTACTGCAATTTTATTTTTCCAAATTGCATTAATTGAGAAAAAACCTCTTCTTTTATTACTTTCATCAACAACATCATCATGAATAAGAGTAGCTGTATGAATTAGCTCAATAACCGAAGCGCCTCTGTAAACTTTATCATTTACCTTTCCAGAATTTAAAAGCTTTGAACACAAAAAGATCAACATGGGCCTCATTTGCTTACCTTTTCTTTTGATGATATAATGAGTAATTCTGTTTAACAAAGGAACATTGGATAACATCAGATTTGAGAACTTTTCTTCAAATACCTCCATTTCTTTTGAAATGGGCTTACTTATTTCGTATACTTTACTCACTATATTAAATATTTAAATTAGTGTTTATTTGCCAATTGGCCACATGCTGCATCAATGTCTTTTCCTCTCGACTTTCTTACAGAAACAGGGATTTTATTATCCTTCAAAACATTAAGATAATTATTCAACCATTTAGCATTAGCTGATTCAAATTTTGGATTATCTGTTGAATTGTATTCAATCAAATTTACTTTAGACGGTATTCTTTTACAAATCTTGACCAAGGCATTTATGTGGTCAAAATCATCATTGATCTCTTTCCAAATTAAATATTCAAATGTAATTTTTCGTTTAGTTTTTTTATACCAATAATCTAAACTTTCTATCAAATCTTTTAATGGAAAAGATTTTGAAAATGGCATAATATTATTTCTTGTTTTCTCTAGGGCAGAATGAAGTGAGACAGCTAAATTAAACTTGACATTATCATCAGCCATTTTTTTTATCATTTTAGAAATACCTGATGTAGATAAAGTAATTTTTCTGTTAGAAATTCCAATACCTATATTACTAGTAATTTGATTAATTGACTCAATAACATTTTTATAATTTAACAGTGGTTCACCCATACCCATAAAAACAATATTTGTGATTGAGGAATCAAAAATTTTATTTGCCTCTTTATTCAGCAGCATTATTTGATCAAAGATTTCATAATACTCTAAATTTCTCATTCTTTTCAATAATGATGTAGCGCAAAAACTACAATCTAAACTACACCCTACTTGACTTGAAACGCATGCTGTAAGTCTATCATTCGAGGGAATTAATACAGATTCAATAACCAAACCATCATATAACTGAATTGCATATTTAACAGTATTGTCACTACTTTTTTGATGTGAAATAATTTTGGATTTATTTAATGAAAAATTGGTTTCGAGGTATGAAACCAAATCTTTTGGCAAATTTGACATTTGCTCAAATGATTTAACATCGATCTTTCTAGCCCAGTTTTTTATCTGTTTTGACCTGTATGCTGGAAAGTTACTTTTCGATAAAGTTGAACATAAATTTTCAATACTTAAGGATCTAATATCTGTTCGATTAGCTTGCATTTTATAATATTAGCATTGCGTCACCATATGAATAAAACCTATACTTTTCTTTAACTGCTACTTGATAAGCCTCCATCATGAAATCATGGCCACAGAACGCAGAAACCATCATTAGTAATGTTGACTTTGGCATATGAAAATTAGTAACTAATGAATCTGCAATACTAAAATTATATGGCGGAAAAATAAATTTATGTGTCCATCCTTGATAAGGATTTAAAGTACCCATTGAAGAAACAGATGATTCTAAACCTCTCATAACAGTTGTACCAATAGCACATACCTTTTTTTTATTAGATTTTGTATTGTTAACCATTTCAACAAGTTTATCATCAATAAATAATTCTTCTGAATCCATCTTATGTTTTGATAAGTCTTCAACTTCAACAGGGTTGAATGTGCCCAAACCAACATGTAATGTTAACTCACCAAGATTAACTCCTTTTATTTGAAGTCTCTTTAACAGGTGTTTTGAAAAATGTAAACCAGCTGTAGGGGCAGCAACTGCACCTTCAGTTTTAGCATAAATGGTTTGATATCTTTCCTTATCAAAATCTTCTTCAGATCTCTTTATATATTTTGGAAGAGGAGTCTGTCCGAGCTCGAGTAACTTTTCTCTAAATTCATCATATGACCCATCATATAAAAAACGCAAAGTTCGTCCTCTAGACGTAGTATTGTCAATAACCTCAGCTACTAAGCTATCATCATCTCCAAAATATAACTTATTGCCAATTCTAATTTTTCTTGCCGGGTCTACTAGAACATCCCAAAGTCGCTGGTCTTGGCTAAGTTCTCTAAGCAGAAAAACTTCAATATTAGCTCCAGTTTTTTCTTTATTACCCATTAATCTAGCAGGAAATACTTTTGTGTTATTTAAAATAAATGAATCACCATCATCAAAATAATCAATTATATCTTTAAATAGTTTGTGTTCAATTTTCTGAGTGTCTCTGTGTAACACCATTAGCCTTGATTCATCCCTTTGATCAGATGGATATTCGGCTAATAAATCTTTTGGTAATTCGTAGGTAAAATTTGATAGTTTCATAATTTAAAAAAGGCAAATATACTGTTGACAAATAGGCGATGTCAAGTAAAATGACAAATAATTATACAAAATCGATGGAAAAATTGAGTTTTTCTAAGATATTCCAAAATTCTGGAAATGATTTTGAAACAACTTTTGGATCTTTTATCTCGATTGGAAAGATCACAGAAAGAGGGGCAAATGCAAGGGCCATTCTATGGTCATCATATGTGTTTATAATGTAATTTTTATTTAATTTATTTGATTTAAAAAACTCTATTGATTCATCATCAATAATGCAACTAGCACCAAGATTAGTAAGCTCATTCCTTAGAGCTTCAATTCGATCTGTTTCTTTTACTTTTAAAGTTGATAGTCCTGTTAGTTTTGTTGGAATATTGAGTCCATAAGCAGTAACAATTATAGTCTGTGCCAAGTCTGGATTATCTTTTAGGTCAATTATAATTTTTTCAGGATAGTTAAAATCAGTTCTCTTTTTTATAATTAGTTTACCATTTTGAAATGTAGTTTTAACACCAAATAATTCATAATACTTACAAACATTAATATCACCTTGAAAACTATCTTTTCTAAAATTTAAAAATGATAGTTCAATATTTTTAGAAAGGGCAACTATTGAAAAAAAATAAGATGCTGAGGACCAGTCTGCCTCTACTTTATATTCAGTATTAATTATCTCATCTTTTTTAGGTTTAATAATAATTGTATTATCATTGAATTTTGCATATATACCAAGCTTATTTAGAATGGAAAGTGTCATGTCAATATATGGTCTTGATGTAATATTTCCATCTAGTTCAATAACTAAACCATTATCTAAACTAGGAGCAATAAGCATAAGTGCACTTATATATTGGCTACTTACATTAGGCTTTAATTTTACTTTATTTTTTAGATTTTTACAGCCGATTATTTCAATTGGTGGAAAACCTTCATTTCCAATATAGTTAATATTAAAACCTAAATCATTTAAAGCCTTAACCAAAATACCAATTGGTCTTTCATTCATTCTTTTTGAACCACTTAAATGAAACATTTTATTTTCTAGGGTTGCTAGATATGCTGTTAAAAATCTCATAGCAGTTCCTGCATGACCAACATTTAAATTAAAATCTGTACTATTTAAATTTTTTTCTAAAATTTTAGTATCGTCAGATGAGGACAAATTTATTATAGATATATTTTGGAATATCGATTTAAGAATTAATACTCTGTTAGATTCACTTTTTGATCCACTTATGATAATTTCGTCTAAAGATTTTATATGAGATCCATTGAGCAGAACCTTTTTCATTTTAGTTTTTTATTATTGATGTGTCTAGTCTTATCTCTTTTAGATTTTTTTTTCATTTTTTCACTGAATGATTTCTCTAAGTCAACTCCAGTTTGATTAGCAAGACACAGCAAAACAAATAGCACATCCGCTAATTCTTCACCTAAATCTTCAACTTTTTCTCCCTTTTTTGAGGTTTGCTCACCATATTTTCTAGATATTATTCTAGCTACCTCACCAACCTCTTCAGTTAGTTGGGCCATATTTGTTAATTCATCAAAATACCTAACTCCATATTTCTTAATCCAATCATCTACTTTCTTTTGTAAGCTGTTTAATTTCATAATTTATTTTTTGTATCTATTAAAATTGTTACTGGACCATCATTTTCAAGTTCGACTTTCATATCCGATCCAAATTTACCAGTTTTTGGAGTTACTCCATGCTGATTTTTAAATTCTAATAGAAAATTATTGTAAATCTCTTCTGCTTTATCACCCTTGGCAGCATTAATATATGATGGTCTATTACCTTTTTTGGTTTGGGCGTGTAATGTAAACTGGCTTACCACCAATAACTCTCCCCTTATATCAATTATTGATTTATTCATAACTGATTTATCATCATTAAAAACCCTAAGATTCAATATTTTTCTTACCAACCACTTAATATCATCAATATCATCGTTATGAGTTATTCCCACTAGAACTACCAAGCCAGTTTTAATTTTACTAAATACCTGTTGATCAATTCTTAACTTTGCAAAATTGACTCTTTGAATAACCGCTTTCATACTTTAATGTCGATAATTATTATTGATTTCGGATAAAAGTTCAACGTAATTATCATATCTAGATTTTGAAATATCTCCTTTACTAACTCTATCCTTGACTTCACATCCAGGCTCTTCTAAGTGTAAACAATTATTAAATTTACAGCTTCTAAGTAAGGTGAACTCTTTAAAGAAATCCCTTAATTCACTATTCTTAACATCATAAAGTCCAAAACCTTTAATACCTGGTGTATCAATTATTCTAGAGCTGAAATTAAGGTCATACATCTCAGAAAAAGTAGTAGTATGTTGGCCTGATAAATTTGATTCGGAAATAGGAGAAGTTTTAATATTAATACTAGAATCTAGTTTGTTAATTAAAGTAGATTTACCTACTCCACTATGACCCGAAAAAACACATGATTTATTAATCATGATTTTTTTAAGTTTATCAATGTTAATATTTTTTTTTCCAGAGATCTCAATACAATCATAACCAGCCTTCTTATAAATTGAGATGAAATTATTTAGTTCTTTTTTTTCTTCCTTCTCAATTTGATCAATTTTATTAAATAATAAAACAGTTTCAATATTATATGAGAACGTTGAGGCTAAAAACCTGTCTATGAACATTGTTGATGTCTCTGGGTTTTTAATAGTAATTATTAAAAAACATAAATCAATATTGGATGCTATTATGTGGTATTGCTTTGAAAGTTTGACAGATTTTCTGATTAAATAGTTATGTCTATCATTAATTTGTTCAATTTGTGGAGTTTGGTTTTCAGTTATTTTAACAACTACGTTATCTCCTACGCATACAGGATTGGTTGATTTTAAATTTTTTGTTCTAAATTTTCCAAACAATTTACAATCTACAAATTCTCCATTTTCTAACTTGACTTTATACCAACTACCTGTAGATTTATAAACTATTCCTAACATCAACCTTTTAAAATTTTTTCCTGGTGATTAATTGACTCTTGATGGATGGCTTTAAAAATTTTTAATACAAATTCTTCACTTAGTCCTCTTTCCTTACCCTCTAAAATCATTTTTCCCAGAATTTCATTCCATCTTTTAGATTGTAGAATAGCAACATTTTCTTTTTTCTTTAGCTTACCAATATCATCAGAAATTTTCATTCTTTTTCCTAAAATATTTAATATATCATTATCAGCAGAATCAATTTTAGTTCTCAATTTTTCTAAATTTTTTAAATAATCTTCTTGGTTAACACTCTGCTTTCTTAATTTAAGTTCTTTCATTAACTGAATTAGTTCAGCAGGTGTAATTTGTTGAGCTGCATCACTCCAAGCATTGTCTGGATCTATATGTGATTCAATCATTAATCCATCAAAATTTAAATCCAATGCCTTCTGAGAAATGTCATGTATTAAATCTCTCCTTCCACATATGTGAGATGGATCACAAATCAATGGTAAATCTGGAAATCTATTTTGGAGTTCAATAGCTATTTGCCATTCAGGATTATTCCTATACTTTGATTTAGTGTATGAAGAAAAACCTCTGTGAATTACACCTATCTTTTTGATATTAGCTGAATATAATCTTTCAATTCCACCATACCATAAGGATAAATCAGGGTTTACAGGATTTTTTAATAAGACTATCTTATCAGTACCTTTGAGTGCATCAGCAATCTCTTGTACTATAAATGGACTAACTGTAGATCTTGCACCGATCCAAAGTACATCGATATCATTTTCTAAAGCTAGTTTTACATGATTTGAATTAGCAACTTCTGTTGTTGTTAATAGTCCTGTTTCTTCCTTAACTTTTTTTAACCACTTTAATCCTATTGCACCAACTCCTTCGAACATTCCAGGTCTTGTTCGAGGTTTCCAAATTCCAGCCCTAAAGATTGAAACATCTGAGTCCTTCAAATTGTGAGCAATAGATAGAACTTGCTTTTCAGTTTCAGCACTACAGGGACCAGCAATAACTAATGGGTGATTCAAATTAAAATCATCAAGCCATGTTCTGAGTTTCTTATTATTTTTCATTTTTATTATTTATTCCCCCTAAAATTTTTTTTACTCTATTAATATTGTTTAAATCATCAATTATGGATTCTTTATCATCATTCTGAATTTTAACTTTTAAGTCATTTAAATTATTAATATACCCTTCTAATGCCTCTACTAAATTAGACTTGTTTTGTAAAAAAATTGGTGTCCACATAAATGGTGAGCTCTTTGCAAGTCTTACAGTTGATTCAAATCCACTACCAGCTAAATCAAAAATATTTTTTTCATTTTTTTCTTTTTCAATAACTGTTTTAGCCAAAATAAAAGAAGTTACATGAGATAAATGAGAAACATATGAAATATGCTCATCATGAGAACTTGGATCCATATATATAATTTTCATTTCAAAATTATTTAATATTTTCATCACCTTTTTCAGCAAATTAGAATCAGTTTTATCAACTTCACATAAAATATTTGTAATTCCATGATATAGACCACTAACAGATGCATTTGGACCACTGTTTTCCGTTCCTGCAATTGGATGCATTGCTAAAAATTGCTTTCTATTTTTATGATTGGAAACTCCTTCACATATTTTTAATTTTGTGGAGCCAACATCAACAACTATTGTGTTTTCTCCTACTTTATCAAGTATATTCGGCAAAATATTAATGGTTTCATCAACTGGTACAGAGATTAGTAATAAATCTATATTAGAAATATTATCATCGTCAAGTTTAAAATCAATTAGTTTTAAATCAAATGACATCTTTAAATGTTCGTCCGATTTATCAAAACCATAAATAACAAATTCTTTAAACCTTTCTTTTACATCTAGAGCGAAAGAACCTCCCATCAGTCCCAAACCAATTATTCCTATATTCATCTATAACCTTTTTAAAGCCTCATTTAATTTTTTTTCATCACAACACAAAGATATTCTAACGTAACCCTCTCCATTTGAACCAAATATGGAGCCAGGTGCAATGAAAATATTTTTTTGATATAGCAATTCATCAACAAAATCTTCAGAAGTTTTAAATTCATCAGAGATTTTTCCCCAAACAAAAAGACCTGATCCTTTATCATCAAACTTTAAGTTTAGTTTTTTACAGATTTTAACTACAATTTTTTTTCTGTCTTTATAAATATTATTTAAATCTTTATACCAGCTCTTATCTTGATTCAAAGCATCAACAGCTCCAAGTTGTATTGGTAAAAACATTCCTGAATCCATATTTGACTTAATCTTTAAAATATTGTCGATGTTTTCTTTTGAACCAACCACCATTCCTAATCTCCAACCAGCCATATTATGTGATTTACTCAAAGAATTTAGTTCTAAGCAATTCTTGCTTTTTTTTGCCATTAGTAAACTAACCGGATTTTCATTAAGAATAAAACTATATGGATTATCATTTATAAGTAAGATATTTTTTTCCTCACAAAATGAAATCAAATCATTAAAAAAGGATAATGAACAATTTGAACCAGTTGGCATATTTGGATAATTTACCCACATAATTTTGACTTTTGATAAATCCATTTTTTTAAGCTTCTCGAGATTTGGAAGCCATGAATTTGATTCACTCAATTCATAATATTTAGGTTTAGCTCCAACTATCTTAGAAACTGAGGTATAGGTGGGATATCCAGGATTTGGTATAAGAACTTCATCACCCGTGTCAAGAAAAGCCAAAGATATGTGCATTATTCCCTCCTTGGACCCAATCAAGGGTAGTATTTCCTCATTATGAT
Organism: uncultured Bacteroidota bacterium; assembly: GCA_902595555.1. Classification (GTDB taxonomy): domain Bacteria; phylum Bacteroidota; class Bacteroidia; order Flavobacteriales; family Flavobacteriaceae; genus Eutrophosalina. Next base: position 54,923 of record CACJQM010000004.1, read on the forward strand.
TTAGTTCAACATTGTAATTATTTAAATAAAAACTCTTTATCGCTAACCTGAGTGATTCTATACCTTTATAACTTTGGTATTTGTGGGCTATTGGTGATTCTAATGCTTGTATTAAACTATCAGTAGTTGATTTTGGTGGCATAATGTCTGGACTGCCAATGCCTAAATTAATAATAGGATTTCCCTTTATAATTAAATCCCCAACCTCTTTTAATTTTCGAGAGAAATAATATTCTTGTATGTGTCCTAATCTTTTTGCTGTCTTCATTGAGATTTATAGTTACTGTATACACCAAATTCTTTTACTAATTCAGATTCTAATGACACCTCATCAATAGCTTTTTTATATTTATTAAAATCTGAAAATGTAGTGTCTATAAAAAATGAATATTTCCATGGTGTTTGAATAATTGGAATAGATTGAATCTTAGTGAGATTTAATCCATAATTAGCTAAAATATTTAAAATATTAGCAAGACTTCCATTTTTATGACTAAGTACAAATTTTAAAGAGGCTTTATTAAATTCTTTTGTAATTGCATTATCAACTGTTTTAGAAACAACTACGAATCGTGTTTCATTGTCTTTGATTGTTTGGATATTTGTTTCGATGATTTCTAGTCCATACATCTCAGCGGCTTCTGTCCCGGCAATTGCAGCAGTATTAAAAACTTTTTCATCCATAATTCTTTTTGCTACCTGTGCAGTATCTTTATCCTCTACTATAATTTTATCTGTTTTTTTTAAAAAATCTTTACATTGAAGAAGTGCCATTGGATGAGATGCAATATTAGTAATTTCATTAAATGAAACGCCAGGATATACCATTAAATTATGATGTATGTTAATATAATATTCACCTATTATAAACAAACCATTATCATCAATTAACGAATAGTTGGGAATAATAGATCCAGCTATAGAGTTTTCAATCGCCATTATCCCATAATCACTCAATCCCTGTGAGGTTGAATCAACCAACTCATCAAAAGAAAGGCATTCAATTATATCAATTTGATCATCAAAAAGTTCTAATGCCACCTTATGGTGATATGACCCTCTTATACCTTGAATTGCAACTTTCATAACAAAAAAAAAGTCCTGAAAATCAGGACTTTTATATTAATTTTTTCTTTAATTATTAACAAAAAATCCTGTTCTTACTGAAAAAGTAAAAGAAAAAATAGAATCTGTTGCTATAATATTTGTTTAACATTTGCCTAAAAATAGTACAGTATTTTATATCTGCAAAATAATTTTACCAAAAAAGGTTATCTCAATCTACCTCCACCTCTGTTGCCTCTAGGTCTAGGGTTAGATGGTGCTTTACTCTGATTAGCATCTTCTTTATCCTTTCCACCGAAAAGGGTCAGGTCGTATTTTAGCTTAAACAGAATATATCTAGGTTGAATTACATACATTCTAGTCTGTGAGAAAAACTGATTGAAAGAGTCCCTGTTGATTGATTGATCATTTAATAAATTAGTCACTCCTACACCAAATTCCCACTTGGATCCCTCCTTATTGTATGAAAGATCAGCATCTAGAAATCTGAATTTGTTTAATGTTTGAGTTTCGTTTTTATATGAATTATAGCTGTATTCGGCTGTCAATACAAAACCTTTACCAAAATAAGCATCTAAACGAGCAAATGGAGATTCTGTGATAAATTTATTCTCTAAGCCTCCATTATCATATTCGTTAATATTGTATTTATAGCCAAATTCAAAATTGGGCTTATCTCTAAAGTTTGTTTCTATACTTAATGAATAATTTTGATTCAAACTGTTAGAATTAATTGATTGATCATTAATAACATTTGTAAAATCACTGTAATTAAATCTTGTACTGGCATTTAATTTGAAATTCTTAAATCTCTTATCAATTCTTCCACTAACGGAGTATGTTTCTCTTGGGAATATGGAATTGGTTGAAGTCCTTACAGCATTAATTCCATCAATACTTGCTCTGGACTGAATTGAGTTACTTCTCTTTGAATAACTTGCATTTGCAAAAATATTGGTAAATGTAAATTGATTAATACTTCTGTAGTTCATGTTATAAGTATTTACAACAGCTGATTCTAATTCTCTGTTACCTTTAAATATGCTATTATAATTATTAAAAACATATCCCTCTGCTAAATTGTTAACGTCAGTAAATTGAGTATTTTTTCTGTAAGTCAATCTCAAGCTTTCAGTCTTTTTAAATTGGAAATTAATCCTCAGATTTGGTCTTATATCACTAATATTTGTTTCAGATGTTGAACCTAACTGAGTTGTACCTGTTTTGTAAAAATGTAAGGTTAAGCCGGGGTCAAAAGTAAAGATTCCTGTTCTCAACCTGTAGTTTAATGCTACATAAGCGTCACTAAAATCAAAATTAACCTCATTATTAAATAATGCATCGTTAAAGTTAAGTTGTGAGCCATTATCAAGTATCTGAAAAAAACTAGAATCAAAATCCTGACTTACATCAGTAACACCTAAACTTAAATTAATATTTGATGTATCATTTAATAAGTAATAATAATCGAGTTTTGCTTCGAGTTTAGCAGTATTAACTAGTCTTTCCTGAGTTATATCATATTTATTTTGAGTGGAATTAAAAGGAATAAGTCTGGTAAAAGGATTTCTATCTCTAATTGCTCTATTAAAAGGATTTTCTTCTTGGTCCAAGTGTTGAGCTTCAAATGAAAATATATGATCTTCATTTAATGTGAAATACATTTTAAATTCTTGATTTAATGATTGAGGTTTTTGTGATCTTGTTATATCCAAAGTTTCCTGTAATCTATTATTTTCTCTACCATACATTGATGTTAAATCATTATTCTCATACTGATCAGATTGATTTAAAAGTATATTATATTCTAATTGGAATACTTCACTAGGCTCATACTCTACACTAAACTTATACAACTCCAATTCATTTTCTTGGAGAGAAAATTCACTTGTATTTTCTACAGCATTTGTAGCTATATATGTTCTGTCGATTTGTTCTTCAAGTTCATTTGTAGTTGATGAGTGAACAGTAAATCCAGAAATTTCCAAACCTTTATCATTACTGACTGTAAAGTTGGTTGCGGTCAGTTTAGAGTCGATTGATTTTGCTCTGTTATTACTTAAACTTCCCAATCCAGCAAGGTCAGAACCAATATTAATTGATGTACCTGTTCTTCCATTCAAATTACCAAATCCTCCAGAAAACCTGTAAAAATCTCTCCTTGATAAGGGTGGTTGTCCAATGTCATTTGAGTTAGCAATAACACTGAAATTAAAATTTGGTGCGTAATAAAATATTTTTGGTGCAACTAAATGAATATCATCAGGGCCAGTACCAGCTAAAATTTCTCCAAACCAAAATTTATCCTTACCCTCTCTTAACCTAATATTTATTGCAAAACTGTCTTCGTTATTTTGAACACCACTTAACTGACCAACTTCTGTAAAGTTTCTTAAAACTTCAATCTTTCCAACTGCCTTTGCAGGCAAATTTTGGGATGCCAATTTCGTATCACCATCAAAAAAGTCTTTACCTTCAATTTGAATTTTTCTAACTTCTTGTCCTTCCACCTCAATCCTACCATCTTCATTAACTTCAACGCCTGGAAGATTCTTTAGTACATCTGCTAACTTCTTTTCAGTACCAGTGTTGAATGCATCAGCACTGTAAACTATCGTATCACCTCTTATCTCAACTGGCATTTCATATACAATTTCAACTGCATCAAGTGCCTCAGATTGTTCTTCCAAAACAAAATCTTTTACAGTATCATCTGATAGAGTGGTATTAAACTCAATTGGCTTAAAACCAATGAAAGTTATTTTAATATTAAACTCAGTTCCATTTTTAAGATTGATACTGAAATATCCATTTTCATTTGAGATACCAAATCCGTCAAGCACACTGGTTTCATTGTTTACAGCGATTACATTAGCTCCCATTATGGGGTATCCTGATTGATCTTTTATTGAACCGCTTAAACTTGATTGTGAAAATAAATAGACTGGAAGAAAAAGTAAAAGTAAAATATATCTCATATTACCTAAGTCTAGATGAAGATCCTCTCCTCGATTTATTCCACATTTCTCTCGCCTCAACACGTTTTTCATCTTGTAATACTAAAAAGTCTGATGTAGCTATGACCTTCCCTTTTTTCGGTCTTTTTATCTTGGATTTTTCAGTTGGATTCATCACTATTTTAGTACATAATACACTTGTATTATCATCACTAATTTCCAATATCAAACCTGGTAGACCACCATACCATGAAGGCCCTGTTGCAATTGGTATTTCGGGTGTGAACCACGCAACTACTTCTACTTTTCTTGTTTTTCCAACATTTTTGTTTTGATTACCTTCATTATTCCATGAACCAAAGCTGAAAACTTGTTCTTTTACCTCTTTTTCATATGTTGCTTTATAACAAGTATACTTTCCAATTTTTTTGGTTTCTCCAGTCATTTTCCACTTCTGGTCAGAGATAGAATCAGTTAAAAGAAAAAATCTACCCATGAATTCAGTTTCATTGACAGTAACCTTATCACTAACATTTTTATATAGTTTTCCAATATTATCCCCTACATATTGTGCCATCCAATTATAACCGCTTCTACCATCATCCACATCTAGCTTAGCTTGCTCTTTATACATTGATTCTGTTGAATTAAATTCTAAAATATAATTCTTCTCAGTGTTCTGCTTTAACATTTTTTCCATATACCCTCTGTACTGTGCAGTTCTTGGATTATCCATAAAAGATTTATCCACAGATATCTTAGACATGTAATATGCTTTTCCTTGGAAATTTTGTGAGAAGGAGAAACATGCTGAGAGTAAAAGTATGAATGTAAATTTTTTCATGTTTTTTCAGTTTGTTGTTCAATGATGTGATGCAAAAACTAGGCCACACTTTTTTTTTAAAAAAACTACAGTCTTTTTAAAATTTTTTCAAATATATGTTTAAATTTAGATTTTACTCAAAATGCACGTAGCTATAGCAGGAAATATTGGCGCAGGTAAAACAACATTAACAGGGATGTTAGCTAAACATTACAGTTGGGAACCGCACTTTGAGGATGTTCTTAAAAATCCCTATTTAGATGACTTTTACGAAAGAATGGAAAGGTGGTCATTTAATCTTCAAATTTATTTTTTGAACAGTCGATTTAATCAAATGATTGATTGCTCAAACAAGAATAAAGACACTATCCAAGATAGAACTATATATGAAGATGCTTACATATTTGCTCCAAATTTACTTTCAATGGGATTAATGACTAATAGAGATTTTAAAAACTATGAATCTATTTTTAAAACATTAAAATCCTTTGTTAAAGATCCTGATCTTTTAATTTACCTGAGAAGTAATATTCCAAACCTTGTTGATCAAATTCACAAAAGAGGAAGAGATTATGAAAACTCTATCAGTATTGAATATTTAAGCAGATTAAATGAAAGATACGAAGCTTGGATTCAAAGCTATGATAAAAGCAATCTGTTAATAATTGATGTTGATGATATCGACTTCGTCGAAAACAAAGAAGATTTTAAATCAATAGTTGCACAAATTGATGCAAAAATCAATAAACTGTAGCAATTAAGAATATCTGATTAATTACTTACCTTAATATTTAAAGATCCATAAGCATCCGCAATTTCTGATTCTCCTGAAATTTCTGCTGCCTTCACTAGAAGTTCAGCTCTTGATCCATAACACTTTTCAGTTTTTTCAGTAACCACACCATTAATCTCTGATTTAGTTGTTATTGTTAATGAACTCTTTTCAGGATTCTCATCATTCACAGCCAGAATAATGTTTTTCTCAATATTCTTATCTATAGCTGAAACATCTTCTCCATGATTACCTAGAATTGGAGCAATTACTAATCCAACTAGGCATGTCAATTTTATTAGAATATTCATAGATGGACCAGATGTGTCTTTAAAAGGATCACCAACAGTATCACCAGTAACTGCAGCTTTGTGTGCATCTGACCCCTTCTTTTCAATCTTACCGTTAATTTCAACTCCTGCTTCAAATGATTTTTTTGCATTATCCCAAGCACCTCCTGCATTATTTTGGAAAATTGCCCATAACACACCAGATACAGCAACACCTGCCATATAACTACCTAAAGCCTCGGCTCCCATTGTGAAACCAATGACCACTGGTGTTACAATTGTTATTATTCCAGGCAATAACATTTCTTTTAATGCTGCGTTAGTAGAAATCTCTACACATTTCTCATAATCTGGCTTTGCTTTGCCTTCAAGGATTCCAGGGATCTCTTTAAACTGTCTTCGAACTTCTTGGACCATTTTCATAGCAGCTTTTCCAACTGACTCCATAGCTAGTGCTGAAAAAATCACAGGGATCATGCCTCCAATAAATAGAGCAGCAAGTACATCGGCCTTAAAAATATTTATACCATCAATTCCAGTAAAGGTTACATATGCAGCAAATAGAGCAAGTGCTGTTAGTGCAGCAGATGCAATTGCAAATCCCTTTCCAGTTGCAGCAGTTGTATTTCCTACTGAATCTAAGATGTCTGTTCTTTCTCTCACTTCTTTTGGTAACTCACTCATTTCTGCAACACCACCAGCATTATCTGAAATTGGACCAAATGCATCAATAGCTAATTGCATAGCTGTTGTAGCCATCATTGCAGATGCAGAAATTGCTACACCATAAAAACCACCTAGCTCATATGCACCCCATATAGCAAGTGCAAATAAAATAACAGATGAGAACGTAGATTTCATCCCCGTCGCTAAACCAGCAATAATATTAGTGGCAGCTCCGGTAGATGAGTTTTGTACTATGTTTAAAACGGGTTTTTTACCAAGTGCGGTATAATATTCTGTAAATGCAGAGATTAAGTAACCTACAGCTAAACCAACAATTGTGGAATAAAAAATATTTTGACTTGGAATATCTCTGGTTCCCTCACCAAAGAATTTCATACCATTGATTGTATCTGGTAATAAATAATCAATCAAAAACCAACAAGAACCAAGGGTAATCAAAATAGATATCAAGTTACCAGTGTTCAATGAAGCTTGAACTTGCGCTTCTTTAGCTTCATTATTCTTAATCTTGATGAATAATGTACCAACGATAGATGCTACAATACCAATACCTGCAATAAATAATGGTAATAAAATAGGTCCCATACCACCAAAGGGATCTGAAAACTGCTCCAAAGCATTATCACTCATATCTTTAATTATATAATTACCTAATACCATTGATGCTAATACAGTTGCAACATAACTCCCGAATAGATCTGCACCCATTCCAGCTACATCACCAACATTATCACCAACATTATCAGCAATTGTTGCAGGATTTCGAGGATCATCTTCTGGGATACCAGCCTCAACCTTACCAACCAAATCAGCCCCTACGTCAGCAGCCTTGGTATATATACCACCTCCGACTCTTGCAAATAATGCAATTGATTCTGCACCTAATGAGAAGCCAGCAAGAGCTTCTAGGACTATTGTCATATTTGTATAAAAATCACCATCATTTGTCATGAACTGATTAATAAAAAACATAAAAAATAAACTCAATCCCAATACAGCTAGACCAGCAACACCAAGACCCATTACTGTTCCTCCACCAAAAGCTACATTGAGAGCTTTTGGAAGACTTGTCCTTGCAGCTTGAGTTGTTCTGCTATTTGCATCAGTTGCTATTCTCATACCTATGTTTCCAGCAAGTCCAGAGAAAATTGCACCCACAATAAAAGCGGGGATTATTAGCCAACTTGTAGTTTCTACCACTAATGATATTCCAAAAAGTGCAGCAGATGCTACAATGACAAAAAAGAATAATAATCTATACTCGGCGTTTAAAAAAGCTAAAGCACCTTTTTTGATGGCAGAACTTATTGATACCATCTTTTCATTTCCTGGATCTTGTTTCTTTACCCACTGGGCCTTAAAATACATATATACGAGTCCTAGTAATGATAATACAATAGGTATAAAAATTGGATTGAAATTCATGGTCTTAATTTTTTAGGGGTCAAAAATATAAATTATTATTTATATAGTACTTTATTAACAGCTTTAATTACATCGTTATAATTGGGTAACCACTCCTTTAGTAGAACAGGAGAGTAAGGGGTTGGAGTATCAGCTGTATTAATTTTTATAATTGGAGCATCCAAATAATCAAGTGCTTTATTTTGTACTTGATATGTTATTTCAGTTGAAACATTACCAAGTGGCCATGCTTCTTCTAAAATCACAAGTCTATTTGTTTTTTTTACTGAATTAATTATGGTATCTATATCAAGAGGTCTAACAGTTCTCAAATCAATTATTTCTATGTTGATATTATCCTCAGCCAATTTTTCTGAGGCCTTAAATACCTCCTTTAAAATTTTTCCAAAAGAAACAACAGTAACATCACTTCCTTCTTTCTTAACTTCAGCCTCCCCAATTGGAATAAGATATTCTTCTTCAGGAACCTGACCTTTATCACCATACATTTGTTCAGATTCCATAAAAATAACTGGATCGTCGTCCCTGATTGCAGATTTTAAAAGCCCTTTTGCATCGTATGGGTTTGATGGTACAATGACTTTGAGACCGGGGCAATTTGCATACCAACTTTCAAAAGCTTGTGAATGGGTTGCAGCTAACTGACCTGCAGAAGCTGTGGGTCCTCTAAAAACAATGGGGCAAGGAAATTGACCTCCTGACATTTGACGAATTTTTGCTGCATTATTTATTATTTGATCAATACCAACTAATGCGAAATTAAAAGTCATAAATTCAATTATAGGCCTGTTTCCAGTCATTGTCGATCCAACTCCTATTCCAGCAAAACCAAGTTCAGATATTGGAGTGTCAAGTACACGTTTTTCACCAAACTCATCAAGCATCCCTTTGGAAGCTTTATAGGCTCCATTATATTCAGCAACTTCCTCGCCCATGAGATAAATAGTTTCATCTAATCTCATTTCTTCAGACATAGCCTCACAAATAGCTTCTCTAAATTGAATTTCTCTCATTGATTGTCTGTGCAAAAATATGAATATTTAATTAGAAATTAAATTTTAAAAATACTATGCGCGCATAATAAATTATATTATATTTGATTTGATGAAAATTTTAGTTTGTATTAGTTGCGTTCCAGACACAACATCCAAGATAAATTTTACAAATAACGATACAGAATTTGACACAAATGGTGTTCAATTTGTTATTAATCCTAATGATGAATTTGGACTCACTCGCGCTATGTGGTTTAAAGAAAAAGATGGTGCAGCTGTAGATGTTATCAACGTTGGAGAACAAACTAATGATTCTGTTTTAAGAAAATCTTTAGCCATTGGTGCGGATAAGGCTTTACGTATTAACTCAAAAGCAACTGATAGTTTTCAAGTTGCAAGTTATATTGCAAATTATGCAAAGGAAAATTCTTATGACTTGATAATTGCAGGCAGAGAGTCAATTGACTATAATGGATCTATGGTCCCCGGTATGATTTCTGAAATGTTAGATATAAGTTTTGTTACAAACTGTGTAGGTTTGGAGATTGAAAATGGAACTGCTACAGCAGAAAGAGAAATTGAAGGTGGTAAAGAAACCCTAAAATGCAAGCTACCATTAATTATAGGAGGTCAAAAAGGTCTGGTTGAAGAGAGTGATTTAAAAATCCCAAACATGAGAGGAATTATGCAAGCAAGACAAAAACCTTTAACAGTAATCGAACCTTCTGAAATTAAAATTAAAACAACAACTAATAAGTTTTACAGACCTGAAGAAAAAAAAGAAATTACAATGATAAATTCAGATGACTTAGATAGGCTCATCGATCTTCTACACAATGAAGCTAAAGTTATATAGTAATGTCAGTACTAGTTTACATAGAATCTAAAAATAACAAGCCGAAAAAAAATTCTGCAGAGGTTATATCATACGGAAAGGAATTGGCAAATAAACTTTCTTGTGAATTAACAGTTCTTACTATAAATATAGATGAATCAACTGAGTTAAATAAATATGGTCCAGATAAAATTTTAAAAATTTCTGATAACTCATTAAATATTTTTGATGCAAAAAAATTTGCTGATATTATCTTTCAAGCAGCAAATAAATTTTCTATTTCGCACGTAATTCTAAATGGAGGTGTTGACTCAAAATACTTAGCTCCAATGCTTGCTGTTAAGTTTCAAGCTGGATATGTTTCTAATGTGATTGACCTACCTTCAAAACTTGAACCCTTTACTGTAAGAAGAACATCTTTCTCAAATAAATCATTTTGTGATGCTTCAATAGTTTCTGATAAAAAAATTATTAGCATATCTAATAACTCTTTTGGGTCATTAGAAAATCCATCAACACCTGAAATAATAGACTTCAAACCTAATGTAATTGAAAGTGGTCTTAAGCAAGAGTCTCTTGATTCAGCAAAAGATCAAATTACAATTGCAGATGCTGATGTTGTGGTATCAGCTGGAAGAGGACTTAAAGGTCCTGAAAATTGGGGAATAATTGAAGAGCTCGCTGATACTCTAGGTGCTGCAACAGCCTGTTCAAAGCCTGTTTCAGATTTAGGCTGGAGACCTCATAGCGAGCACGTCGGTCAAACAGGTAAGCCAGTCTCAACTAACCTATATATAGCAATTGGTATTTCCGGCGCTATTCAACACCTAGCTGGTGTTAGCTCTTCAAAAGTTAAGGTTGTAATCAACACTGACCCTGAAGCACCATTTTTTAAAGCAGCAGACTATGGGATTGTTGGAGATGCATTCGAAGTAGTTCCCAAATTAAACGAAAAACTTAAAGCATTCAAGGCTGAAAATAACTAATTTTCTATTTTTGAAATAAGTTATTTAAATGAGTCTTGTAGAATTAAGCGTTAACAGAATTTCATATAGTCAATCTCAAAACGGTGCATATGCACTTATTTTGGAGGAGATTGATGGTGAAAGAAAACTTCCAATTGTAATTGGAGGATTTGAAGCTCAATCAATTGCAATAGCATTAGACAAGGAAATTCAACCTCCAAGACCTCTAACCCATGATTTATTTAAAAATCTAGCCAATAATTATGAAATCAAGATAAAACAGGTAATAATTCATAAGCTTGTGGATGGTATATTTTTCTCTAGTATAATATGCGAACGAGATAATGAAGAAGAAATTTTTGATGCTCGAACATCAGATGCAATTGCATTAGCTCTAAGGTTTGAATCACCTATTTATACCTATGATAAAATTTTAGATAATGCTGGTATTATACTGAAAAAAGAAATCTCCAATAAGAATAAAGAAAAAAAGTTTGATGAAAGCTTTAAAGGTTTTAGTATAAAGGAATTAAATAAAAAAATTGCAAAAGCTATTGAAGATGAAAATTATGAACTTGCAGCTCAACTAAGAGACGAGATTAATCAAAGAAAGTAGAATATGTTCAATATAATAAACTTTGCATCCGAATTAATACCAAGTACAGGTCTTACTTTTCAAGGTTTTATCAGAGGTAGTATTGGTATATTTTCTATAATTTTAATAGCATACCTATACAGCTCTAACAAAAAGAAAATTGCATGGAAGACTATATTGCTAGCACTTTTTAGTCAACTCTTAATTGGTATTTTAATTTTAAAAGTTCCATTTTTTCAACTTGTTTTTGAGAAAGCTGGAGCTATGTTTGTAAAGCTTATAGATTTCACCAGAGAAGGCACAATATTTGTGTTTGGAGATCTATTAACACCAAAAACAAATAGTTACATATGGGCATTTGAGATATTGCCAACGGTAATATTCTTTTCTTCAATTACTTCATTACTTTTTTACTTTGGAGTTATACAAAAAGTAGTTGGTTTTTTTGCAAAACTTTACACCAAGATTTTAAATATTTCAGGTTCAGAAAGCTTATCTGTAATTGGTAATATTTTCCTTGGGCAAACCGAGGCACCATTGCTCATAAAGGCCTATCTGCCCAAAATGAATAAATCTGAGATATTGCTTGTGATGATTGGTGGTATGGCAACTGTTGCAGGTGGTGTTTTAGCAGCTTATATTGCTTTTCTTGGTGGAGATGATCCCATCAAGAAAATTGAATTTGCAAAACATCTTTTAACAGCTTCTGTTATGGCAGCACCTGGTGCAATTTTGATTTCTAAAATATTATTTCCACAAGATGAAAAAATTGATAGTGATATTAATATTTCTGACTATAATGCTGGGTCAAATATTTTAGATGCCATTTCAAATGGAACAATCGAGGGAATCAAATTAGCTGTTAATATTGGAGCCATGGTTTTAGTATTTATAGCTTTTGTTGCTATGTTTAATTATGTATTGTTTCAATTTGGTGACATAACTGGAGTTAATTCATTAATAGAAATCAACACTATATATGATAGTCTTTCATTAGAAGCTTTAATGGGTGTAATTTTTGCCCCTTTAATGTGGTTAATTGGAGTTGCTACAACAGACATAATGCCAATGGGACAACTACTTGGAATTAAGTTGTCTATAAATGAATTTATAGCATACATGCAATTAGCAGAATTAGAAGATCCTTTGAGTCCAATAAAATTAACCTATGAAAAGTCCGTAATAATGGCGACTTACATGCTGTGTGGATTTGCAAACTTTTCATCAATTGGAATTCAAATTGGAGGTATAGGTTCGCTAGCCCCAAACCAGCGAAAAAATTTAGCCAACTTTGGAATTAAGGCTTTAATTGGAGGTGCCTTAGCATCACTGCTTTCAGCTGCAATTGCAGGTATGCTAATTGGTTGATATCTTTTAATTTTTTTTTAAGAAAATACTTTATTTAAAATACCAATATTTATACATTTATTTGATATGAAGCAGTACTTAGAATTGGTAAGCCATGTAATGGAAAATGGTGTCTTGAAACAGGATAGAACAGGAACTGGAACCAAAAGTGTTTTTGGATATCAAATGAGGTTTGATTTAAATGATGGTTTTCCATTAGTCACAACCAAAAAATTACATCTAAAATCAATAATATATGAGCTATTATGGTTCCTAAAGGGTGATACTAATATTAATTATTTGAAGGAAAAAGGAGTCAAGATTTGGGATGGATGGGCGAATGAAAATGGAGATTTAGGTCCTGTTTATGGTTCACAATGGAGAAATTGGAACGGCGATAATATTGATCAAATTTCTGATCTTATTGATACAATTAATAATAATCCGAAAAGTAGAAGAATGATTGTTTCAGCTTGGAATCCAAGCGTATTACCTGATACATCTAAAACTTTTAGTGAAAATGTTAAAAATGGTAAAGCAGCTTTACCACCATGTCATGCATTTTTTCAATTTTATGTTGCTGAAAATAAATTATCATGTCAGCTATATCAAAGAAGTGCTGACATTTTCTTAGGAGTACCATTTAATATTGCGTCGTATTCATTATTTACACATATGATTGCTCATGTTTGTAATCTTGAAGTCGGTGAATTTATTCACACTTTTGGAGATGCACATATTTACACTAATCACTTCGAACAAGTCGACCTACAATTGAGTCGAAAACCTAAAAAACTACCAAAGCTTCTTATAAACAGAAAAGTAAGCGATATTTTCGATTTTCAATTTGAAGATTTTGAGATTTTAGATTATGATCCCCACCCACACATAAAAGGGGTCGTTTCAATCTAGTTTTGGTATGATTATTGAAAAGTTTTTTTAACCATTAAAATCTAATTAATAATACTTAAATTTGAACACCTTGAAAAAGAACAAATTAAATTACTTTTTTGCTTTTATAATTTTTGTTGCAACTTTCTATACTTACAATGAGAATAATAACGTTGATTATGATGAGATAAGAAAAAAGCATTCAGAATTTCTTCAAAATAGTCCTTACAAAGAAACCAAATCACTCCAAAGAGACCAAAGAAAAAAACTTCAACTACCACCAAATGCCTATGCTGAAAGAATGTGGGAGTTATCAATGAATCCCTACACAGGAAGAACCGAGCCTGAGAAGCTTTTTTACTTACAGAAAGAGTTGAGGGAGAAAAATGACCCTCAAAACAGAATTGCTGGTGTTCCTGGTGAACCAAATAATGATGAAACTAAATGGGTTCATAGAGGACCTTACAATGTTGGGGGACGTACAAAAGGAATTATGTGGGATCCGAATGATCCAACTAATGAAACTGTGTTCGCTGGTGGTATCTCTGGAGGTATATTTAAAAATACAAGTATCTCAAATCAAAATTCACCGTGGGTTCTTGTCGACGAAACTCTGCCCCAAAATTTAGCTGTTTCATCAATTACATATGACCCAAACGATACTAAAACATTTTATGTAGGAACTGGTGAATCCTACACAGGAGGAGATGCTTTGGGAAATGGGTTGTGGAAATCTATTGACGGAGGTGATTCTTGGAATAAAGTTATGGGTGGAGATACAAGTGCCAGTTATGAAAGTGGATACAATGTGGTAGAATATGTTGAGCCTGCAATAACTAAAACTTTCAGATTTAGTGAAGCAAATTTTGGACCTAGTGTGCCTTCAGAAAATCCAATTATTGAAAATGCCGTATGGGGTGTTGATGCTGCCAATGACGGGACTGATGGTAACGGAACAACTGGTGATGGGTGTTCTACATTTACCAATGCATCTGCTTTGAATGGTAAGATTGCTGTTGTATATAGAGGTGCCTGTTATTTTGCTCAAAAAGCTGCTAATGCTGCTGCTGCAGGCGCAAAACTTTTAATCATTGTAAATAATAATACGGATAATCCAAGTGAAATTATAACGATGGCAGCTCCAACTGATGGGTCTGTGGATCTAAATTCAATTAATATACCTACTATTATGATTAGCAGCTCTGATGGTAATCATTTAAAAGCAAGAACAAATAATGGAACCGTTAAACTTCATGTACTAAAGACCGTAAAAGTTGCTGCTGGTTATACTGTAGTACCTGGAACTTTCTACATAAATGATGTCGTAGTCAGAGACAATGGAGGAGTTTCAGAAGTTTATGTAGCTGTTGGTCTTTCTGGCTACCGAGATGCTTCACGAACATTTTTTGGTGAGGATTATGGGCTCTATAAATCAACAGATGGAGGAAATAATTGGAAAAAACTTGAAGTATACATCGAGGGCACCACCAATCCGATTCAACCTATCGATCTAGAAATTAGCGCTGTTGATAATAAAGTTTGGGTTTCTTCAACTCGAGATTTCTCAGGAAATGGAGGCGGAGGAATTTGGCAATCGGATGATGCTGGTGATAACTTTACAAAAAAATATCAAGTAGATACAGAATTTGATCCTGGAAGAACCGAAATCGAAGTCACTTCAAATAATACTGTATGGATATTTTCTTCAACAAGAGACTCAAACCCAGTAAAATTATTCAAAGGGAATAATGGACTAAATGGAGCTCCTAGTGCAATTACCCTGCCTGAAACAGTTGAAAATTATGATGAGTTTACAAGATCCCAACATTGGTATGATCAAATGTTGATTTCCGACCCTGTAAATCCAAATACTGTGTATGTTGGAGGAATAAATCTTCACAGAACAACTAATGGAGGAGCATCTGGTACAACGAATCCATGGACTCAAATAAGTCAATGGTATGGTGGAACATTCAGCCAAGTATCTTATCAATACGTGCATGCAGATCAACATGGTGCTGCAATTTTAGAGTCAGATCCAAATAAAGTTTTATTTGTTAACGATGGAGGAGTTTTCTTCTCAAATGATGGTGGAGAAAATCTTTCATCAAGAAATGATAACTACCATACTTCTCAATATTACACTGTAGGAGTTGCTCCATCAACTATGTTTACAGATCATCAGGTAAGAGTTTCAGGAACCGATTCAAGGTATTCAACAGGTTCATCTAAATTCGTTTCTAGAGCTGGAGCTGATCAAGATGTTTTTGCCGGAGGCCTTCAAGATAATGGTACTCAATTTTCAATTGATAAAAGTAATGGAAGTTCAGTAGCTACAAGATCTGGTGGTGGTGATGGTGCTGCAACGATGTTTTCTCAAGATCCAAATAACAGATACTTTATTCAAAACTATGTTTACAATCAGAATGTTCGTGCTGTTAACCTAAATGGCGATAACTCTAGAGTTTTTACTTTACTTAATGAAGGTGGTTCCAACGGCGACTTTATTACTGTTCAAGCACTAGACTCTAATTTAGGTATAGTTTATTCCAATTATGGATCGAATAGAATTATTGTGATGTACGATTGGGATGATTTTAAAGAAGAAGATAGAAATAGTGATGCTCCAAGCTTTATTTTAGAAGATTCTACTTTTTTAACTTCGAATATTTCTGCTCTCACTGTATCGCCGCATACTTCCAGTTCATCTACTTTATATTTTGGAACTGAAGCTGGACAAGTTGTAAAAGTTGAAAATGCAAACTCTGTCCCTAACGCATCAGGACAGTCAAATGCAAAATTCACAAGCCTTACAGATCAAAAGTTTGTGGGAAGTATTTCTGACATTGAATTAGGAAAAGATGAAAATCACATTTTTGTTACATTTCACAACTATGGAGTTGAAAATATTTTTTATTCAAATGATGGAGGTCAGACTTGGCAGGAAAAAGAAGGAGACCTGCCTGATATCCCTGTCAGAGCTATCCTACAAAATCCCCTTTTAGAAAATGAGGTAATTGTTGGTACAGAATTAGGTGTTTGGTTTACTAAAAACTTTGATACAGATAATCCTAGCTGGTCTCAAGCCAATGCTGGAATGAAAGATGTAAGAATTACTGATCTTGACATGCGCGACGACTATAAAGTATTTGCTGCTACATATGGACTTGGTGTATATTCATCAATTTTCACAGCTACAGGTGGTGACCCAGCAATAAGGATTTCGACTGATGTTGATAACATAACAATATTTAAAGGAGAAAGCGGCTCATTCAATGTCAATTATAAAGCTTTAAATGACTTTAATGAAGAAGTTCAATTTACAATTGATGGTCTTCCTCAAAATGCAACTGTTGATTATGACCCAAGTGATAAATTTAGTATTAATCAGGATGGAGTATTGAAAATAACTCTCAATATTGATGAAAGTACTGACACTAAATCCTATCCACTTACAATAAATGCAAACTCAAATACTCAATCCAAAACTGCAGGTATATTGCTTGAAGTGACATCTGATGATGTTGATAATGATGGAGTTAAAAATGATGTTGATAACTGTCCAGAAACTGCCAATCCAAATCAATCAGACATTGATGGTGATGGTATTGGAGATGTTTGTGATCCAAATCCACTACCAAAAGATACCTTTAGTCTTCAAAAATACTGGTGAGACTTGTAGAAGTTCCAATGATGGTAAGATGCAATTGGATGTTAAAAGTGATGGATTACCAAATGATACAGACTTTAAATTTACTGTCGCAGTAACTGGTGGACCATCAGGATTTAGCCATACACCAGAACAGCTAAGCTCAGATACTTGGAAGAAAGAAAATCTTCAGGCTGCTACCTATACTGTTTGTATAACATCAGAATACATGGCAAACTTTGAACAGTGCTTTAATGTTATCATAACAGAGCCTCAAGATCTTTCTGTATTATCATCTAGAGCAAATGGTTCTGATATATTAGACTTGACAATGAGTGGAAGTAAGAGCTATACTATTATGCACAATAATAGACCAATCAAAACCACCAACTCTAAATATGGTCTAGAACTTAAAAAAGGACTGAACATTATAAAAATATATGCTGAAAAAGAATGTCAAGGAGTGTATGAGGAAACAATATTTAACTCTGAAGATATCTTATTAAGCCCTAACCCAGCAAGAACATCATCCAAATTATGGATTGGTGGAGATGACAGAAATGTAAATGTCAGCATGTTTGACAATGCTGGAAGACTGCTTTGGACAAATCAAAACAATGTCCCAAGCTCAAGATCAATCGATATACAGGTTTCTAATTTAAGACCAGGTCTTTACTATGTAAAAGTAGAATCTGAAACCGTTAAACAAACTGCAAAACTTATAAAAGAATAATTTTTTAAATGAGAGAAAGCAGGTCAAAATTATTGTTAATTTTTATGGTGCTGTGCGCCATATATATAGACTATAATTATGATAATGATGAGATAGATTATAATGAAATAAGAAGACTGCATAAGGAGAATCTTGAAAAAAGTCCATTTAAAAACACTAAAAAACTTTCGAAATCTGAAAGAAAAGGTTTACAACTTCCTCCAAATCCATATAATGAAAGACTTTGGGAGTTAACAATGGATCCAGTTTTAGGTAGGCCTAGAAGTGAGAATATTTATCAGATTCAAGACGAGTTGTACCAAAAGTCGATTAATGAAATCCCTGGTGTGCCAGGTGAAAATCCAGATATGGCTTGGATTCCAAGAGGACCAACCAATATAGCTGGTAGAACAAACGGTATTATGTTTGACCCTAATGATGCAACAAATAAAAAGGTCTTTGCAGGTGGAGTTAGTGGAGGAATTTTTGTCAATGATAACATAGACGATATTGATTCAGAGTGGAAAATGGTACAAGGAGTACCTAGAAACTTACCTGTTTCTGTTTTGACATATGACCCTAATGATCCAAAGATCTTTTATGCTGGAACTGGCGAATCTTACACTAGTGGTGACGCTTTGGGAAATGGACTTTGGAAATCTAGTGATGGAGGCTACACCTGGGAAAATATATTTGGAGGACGTTCAGACTCAGAACAAGTTTTCAAAGATGAAATAAACCAAATTGAAATTTTAACGAATACTGATGTGAATCCTATCAATTTCTTACAGGCATCGTTTGGCCCCAACTTACCTGGCTTACCGATGGATTACCTACAGAATGATGTAGTAATTGCTAATCCACTGGACGCTTGCTCAAGTTTATCCAACTCTGCAGCTGTAAATGGTAAAATTGTTCTTATTGAAGATGGGTCTTTAACAGCTGGCTCTAGCTGTAATTATTACAAAAAAGTTACTGAAGCTCAATCAGCAGGAGCAATTGCAGTTATTGTATATGGAAAAGACACAGGCGAATCCAATTGGACTGATGATTTAAAAGTTATGACACCCTCAGGTGGTGATGTAACAGCTATCAAAATCCCTTCAATTTTTATAAAAGCTGCTGATGGTAAAAAGGTAAAAGAATTAATTGAAAGTGAGAAAACAACGGTTAAGCTCGTTAAACAAAGTAATATCTCTACGTCTGGAACTAAAATTGTCCCAGGTATGTTTTTTGTTAATGATGTAGTTGTTCGTGATAATGATGGGGTATCTGAAATATATGCTGCTACCGGATCAAGAAATTGGAGAACAAGAAGCGGTGACCAAAATACAATTTTAGGTTCAGGCCATGACGCTGTTTATAAATCAATTGATGGTGGAACTACATGGACAAAAATTGAGTTATTTCACCCAGTGGATTCCTTTAATGATAAGCATAATTATACTGTAGTTCCTATGGACTTAGAGCTTGATAAAAATAACAGGCTTTGGGCATCCTCAACTATCAGTGCTGATTACAGCATGACAGGAGGTCAGTGGGGTGATAATCCTCCAAAAGGTGGTGGAAAAATATACAGACTAAATGAAGATGGAAATGCAGCCACATTGGTAAGAACTATTGTAACAAATTGTGGAAGTACTGAATACACAGGTAATAGAACAGAAATGACTTTTACGGCTGATAATAAATTGATTGTCATGTCTATTGCAGTTGAAGCTACCGGTGATGGATATTGTAGAGTTGTTCCTAGACTATATAAAGGTACTATTGAAGATTGGATCCAAAATAAACATGTTGAATTACCAAAACCTAAAGATAATGATACAGGTATAGAAGATTATGATTTTGCCAGAGGACAAGGCTACTATAGTGTTTCTTTAGCTGCTCACCCTACTAACAAAGACAAAGTCTATGCAGGTGGTATTAATCTTTTTAATTCTAATCAAGCTGGTGAAGATTGGGGTCAATTGACACATTCAAGAGGAAGGTACGCGCAATACATACATGCTGATCAACACTCAGTTATATTTAATAGTAATAATGATCAACTGCTTCTAGTTGGTAATGATGGTGGTATTGGTTACTCCACTGATGGTGGAACTTTAGAAGCTCGAAATAATATGTTTCATACAGCGCAATATTATACTGTTGCAGTTGCTCCACTTGGAATGTTTGATAATTATGCAACTAAAGTTTATGGTTATGATAAAACTAAAGGATCATGGGATCACTCAGCTAATAATGGTGATGGTGGTAATGCGACTAATATGATAACTACTATTGACGGCCATAAAGATGTATTTGCCGGTGGAATGCAAGACAATGGTACTTCGATTCAAGCAGATAATGATAATGGCTTTTCATTAGGTAACGACTTTGGATCCGGCGATGGTGCAGCTACAATGTTTTCACAAGATCCAAACAATAGATATGTAGTCTACAATTATGTTTACAACAATAATGTTAGGGTTCTCAATATGAATAATCCATCAAATGACAGAAGCTATTGGTGGAGAATCTCATCAAATGATGATGATGAAGGAGATTTTATAAATAAAGGTGCTCTTGATTCAAATCAAGGAATAATATATCAGAATGCTGGTACAGGTAAAATTAGAGCATATCATAACTGGGATAACTTTGCCCCTGGATCACAGGGATCTAATAAAGATACATACCTGATCGAAAATCTCGGATCAAATATTACTGCTTTAACAGCATCTCCATTTGAAACACAGACTTCCACTCTGTATGCCGGTAATGAAGCTGGACAATTATGGAAAATAACAAATGCACAAAACCCAAACAACCAAACTAAACAAGAAATAAATGGTAATGATTTTGCTGGAAGTATCTCTGATATTGAATTCGGCACTGATGAAAATCACATTTTTGTAACTTTCTATAATTATGGTGTGGAAAGTATATTCTATACCAGCGATGGCGGTCAAAATTGGGTGAAAAAAGAAGGTAATCTTCCAGATTTACCCGTATACTGCATTCTGCAAAGTCCCCTAGATTCAGATGAAGTAATTATTGGAACTGAGCTTGGTGTTTGGTTTACTAATAACTTTAGCTCAGATAATCCTAGCTGGTCCCAAGCGAACGCTGGAATGAAAGATCTTAGGGTTACTGATATGGATTTAAGAAAAGGAGATAATACAGTTTTTATTTCTACATATGGCTTAGGAATTTTCTCCGGTGAATTTAGAAACTCCGAACCAACATTTACAATCAATTCTTCAATTGATAACATTGAAATCTTAGTTGGTGATAAAAAAAGTTTCGATGTAGATTATAGAGTTTATAACGATTTTAATGAAGAAATTATATTTACTCTTGAAGGTGTGCCAAGTAACACAGTAGTTAACTACAGCCCCGCGAAAAAATTCGTAGTTAATAGTGATGGGAAACTAACAATTGAATTAGAAATAGATGAAGAAACTGAGCTTGGAACATATGATTTAAAACTTAAGGCTGTTTCCACAAGCAAATCGAGAGAATTGGAACTTACGCTTAGAGTAATTTCTGATGATAACGATAAAGATGGAGTTAAAAATGATGTTGATAACTGTCCAGAAACTGCCAATCCAAATCAATCAGACATTGATGGTGATGGTATTGGAGATGTTTGTGATCCAAATCCACTACCAAAAGATACCTTTAGTCTTCAATCCTCAAATGAAACATGTAGAAGTTCCAATGATGGTAAGATGCAATTGGATGTTAAAAGTGATGGATTACCAAATGATACAGACTTTAAATTTACTGTCGCAGTAACTGGTGGACCATCAGGATTTAGCCATACACCAGAACAGCTAAGCTCAGATACTTGGAAGAAAGAAAATCTTCAGGCTGCTACCTATACTGTTTGTATAACATCAGAATACATGGCAAACTTTGAACAGTGCTTTAATGTTATCATAACAGAGCCTCAAGATCTTTCTGTATTATCATCTAGAGCAAATGGTTCTGATATATTAGACTTGACAATGAGTGGAAGTAAGAGCTATACTATTATGCACAATAATAGACCAATCAAAACCACCAACTCTAAATATGGTCTAGAACTTAAAAAAGGACTGAACATTATAAAAATATATGCTGAAAAAGAATGTCAAGGAGTGTATGAGGAAACAATATTTAACTCTGAAGATATCTTATTAAGCCCTAACCCAGCAAGAACATCATCCAAATTATGGATTGGTGGAGATGACAGAAATGTAAATGTCAGCATGTTTGACAATGCTGGAAGACTGCTTTGGACAAATCAAAACAATGTCCCAAGCTCAAGATCAATCGATATACAGGTTTCTAATTTAAGACCAGGTCTTTACTATGTAAAAGTAGAATCTGAAACCGTTAAACAAACTGCAAAACTTATAAAAGAATGAAAAAGTTAAAATACATATTATTTATTTCACTAGTAATTTTAGTGTCATGTAAAGGAAAAGAAGGCGGAGGCGGAGATGGTGGTGTTGATCCTCCCCCACCTGTACCATCACCAAAAGCTGCTACACTTAGCGCTCCAGCAAAGAATTCAGAATGTCTTGATGGTGAAAATGTTGAATTCAAATGGGCGGCATCTGAAAACACTAACAGTTATGAAATAGTAATAAAAAACTTGCTTACTCAATCTCTAGTTACTCAGACTACAACTTCAACAACAGTGACTATAAAATTAACTAAAGGGCAACCTTATTCATGGTATATTATATCAAAATCAAATACCACGACAGACACAGCTGAAAGTGAAAAATGGAAATTTTATTTGAAAGGTGACCCTGTTGCAAACTATTCACCTTTCCCTGCAGACTTAATCAGTCCAAAATCTGAAGCTACTGTAAGTGCGGGCTCAATAAAATTTGAATGGTCAGGAAGTGATGCCGATTCTGGAGATACCCTAACTTATGACATATATGTGGATACATCAAATCCTCCTACAAATAGGATAAAAGCAAATCATACGTCCAGCTCTATTAATCATCCAATTAATAATGCTGGAACTTACTACTGGAAAATAATCACAAAAGATAATTCAGGTAGTAATTCTGATTCAGGAGTATCTAAGTTCAAGGTGGCTAATTAAATTTTTTTAAAACCTGTATTAGGGTTTTAATTTCAGATTTAGTATTAAAAAAATTAAGACTTAGTCTTACCCCGCTGCCCCTTTGAGAGCATATAAAATTATTTTTCGATAAAAACTTGAACAGCTTTCCATTTGGATCATTAATATTAAAAATTGTAGAATGTTTTTGTCTGTTTTTAATCTTTTTATTTATTAAACCTAATTCTGTCAATTCAGACATCAATATTTGTGAATATTCATTTAATTTTTTTTCTATAGAGTTAATAGATTTCTCTAGTCTTTTTAATGAAAAAGATAAACTTCCAATGGCCAACATATCATAGTGGCCCATTTCAAAACATTCTTTCATTTGTGATTTGTTCAAAGCAATAAATTTATTTTTATAAAAACTTTGTTTAATCAAAATAAAAGCAATTCCATAACCGGAGAACATCCATTTGTATCCACTAGATATTAATACATCAAAAGGAGACTTGTCAAAATTAAATTTACTTGTTCCGCAAAACTGTGTTCCATCTCCAATTATTGTAAGATTTTTATTTATTAATTTCAATGATTTAAGAAAATCTAAATCCAATTTAATTCCATCAATCCATTGGACAATTGATATTGCTAGAAAATCAGGGTTATGTATCTTAACTGCATTTACTAAGTTTTTCTCAATATTTTCATCATTTTTAACATAAATAATTTTATGATTAATTTTTTTTATTGAATCGGAAATTGCTGGATAATCATCCTCTAAAACAATAAAAGTTGGGTTAAGTTTTATTTCATTAATTAAAGAATGGAAACTTTGAGAAAAAGAGGTATTAAAGAATACATCTCCATTTTTTACATTAAAAAAACTAGATACTTCAACTCTTATATTTTCAACAACAGTTTCATGGTCCTTTCTGATTTCGCTTTTGTCAACTAAAGATTTTTTTTCATAATTATTACGCCATTTTAGTAACTCAAAATATAAAGGACAGGCCTTTGCAGAATCTAAATATATTTTGTTTGGATCTTTATAAAATCTCATCGAAATCAAATAGATTAACCAATTAATTCTTTTAATTTTGCACTTTATGCAAAGTAAAAGTAACTCAGATATTAATCACGAGCAAATAGAGCTTCTTGAATATGCTCAAAAAAGAATTAAACAAAAGAAATTTCTCTACTATCATTTTGTATTATTTTTATTCATAAGTGCCATAAGCCTTTCTTTAGATCATGTTTTTAATGTTTCATCAGATATCATATTCTTAGAATATTCCTGGTCTTTTTGGGTTGTTTTTATTTGGTTTTTTTTACTTCTTTTTCATTTATTCAAAGTATATGTAAATGATAGATTTATAAATAAATCTTGGGTGAAAAATCAAAAAAATAAACTCATTAAAGTTCAAAAGGCAGAGATTGAAAGTATTAAGCAGAAAATTAATATTGAATCAAAAATTAAAGCTGAATCTGAAGTGTTTAATAAGAAACCACAATTGATTACAATTATAGTAGCCGCCTCTGAAAATAATATTATTGGTAATGATAATAAGCTAATATGGCATTTAAGCGATGATTTAAAAAGATTTAAAAATTTAACTAAAGGGCATCATGTAATAATGGGAAGAAAAACATTTGAATCAATGCCTAGAGCTTTACCTAACAGGACTAATGTTATTATTACTAGAAAAAAAGATTATATAGCTGATGATGCTATTGTTACAAACTCACTTGAAGATGCTCTATCAATTGCATCTGATGACCCACAGCCTTTTATAATTGGGGGAGGAGAAATTTATAAAATTGCGCTTGATTACTGTGACAGAATTGAATTAACTAGAGTTCATGATAATTTTGAAGGAGATACAGTTTTCCCAGAAATTGATGAAGAAAAATGGATTGAATCAAATAGAATTGAAAAGAAAAAAGATGAAAATCATAATTATGATTTCACTTTTATCACCTATAATAAAATTAAGAGATGAATGTATTTATATTTCCAGGTCAAGGAGCACAATTTCCAGGAATGGGACTAGAGGCATATAAAAGTTCTGATAAAATTAAATCATTATTTAATGAAGCTGATGAAATACTTGGTTTTAAGTTGTCAAAAGTAATGTTTGAGGGAACTGAAGATGAGTTGAAACAAACGAAAGTAACACAGCCTGCAATTTTTTTACACTCGATTGCAGAATTATATTTAAAAAACAATGAATCAACACCCGATTTTGTTGCAGGTCATTCTTTAGGTGAATTTTCTGCGTTAGTAGCAAATCAAACTATGTCTTTTGCCGACGGATTAAAAATTGTTTCAATTAGAGCTAAGGCTATGCAAAAAGCATGTGAAAATAATAAAGGTGGAATGGCTGCCATTTTAGGTTTAGATGATGAAACAATAGAAAAAACTTGTGAAAATTTTAACGGATATGTTATTGCTGCAAATTTTAACTGTCCTGGACAAGTCGTTATTTCAGGAAGTTTTGATGATGTAAAATTAATTTGTGAGAAATTCACTGAACTTGGAGCGAGAAGAAGTTTATTATTGCCTGTTAGTGGAGCATTTCACTCCGAACTTATGAATGATGCCAAAGCTGAACTTAGTGAGGCAATTAATAATGTAGGTTTTCAAAATCCAATATGCCCTATATATCAAAATGTTAATGGAAGTCCTGAAATTGAATTAGAAAAAATTAAAATTAATTTAATTAATCAGTTAACATCCCCTGTAAAATGGACCCAATCAGTAAAGAATATGATAAATGATGGGGCAAATAATTTCACAGAATTTGGACCAGGTAAAGTATTATGTGGACTAGTCAAAAAAGTCGATAGGGAAGTTAATGTACAATCAGCTTTTTAAAACAAACTGATTTACCAAATCTGCAATATATTTTTGTTGCTCTTCATCTAATTCAGAGTGCATTGGTAGTGAAAATACTTCATTGCTAATCTGATTAGTTATTTCAAAATTAGACTCTTTATATTCATCTCTTTTATAAGCATTTTGACTATGTAAGGGAATAGGATAATATACACCACACGGCACATCATTTTCGTTTAAAAACTTAACCATCTCATCTCTTTTACCATTAGTCAATCTTAAAGTGTACTGATGAAATACATGAGAATTTTCATTGTATTTAATTATTGGTTTAATTATTTCTGAAGAATTTATTAGCTTATTATAAATCATTGCTGAATTTCTTCGTGATTGATTGTACTTATCAAGATTTTTTAACTTAATGTTAAGTATAGCTGCCTGAACTGAATCTAATCTTGAATTTATACCAACTAGATCATGGTAATATCTTTTATACATACCATGATTTACCAATCCTCTCATTTTTTGCGCTAAATGATCATCATTTGTAAAAATTGCACCACCATCTCCATAGCAACCCAAATTCTTTGATGGGAAAAAAGAAGTTGTCCCAATATGACCAATAGTTCCTGCCTTTATTTCTTCATTATTTGAATTTGTGTAAACAGAACCTATTGCTTGAGCATTGTCTTCAATAACATATAAATTATTTTCTTCTGCTAAATTCATAATTTTATCCATCTCAGCAGTTTGTCCAAACAGATGGACGGGTATAATTGCTTTAGTATTTGATGTGATTGCACTTGATATTTTATCTACATCAATATTAAAAGTATCCATTTCAACATCAACCAATACAGGTTTTAATCCCAGTAATGCAATGACCTCTACACTTGAGGCAAAAGTAAAATCTGTAGTTATAACTTCGTCACCTTGCTTTAAATCTAATGCCATTAAAGCGACTTGCAGAGCATCTGTACCATTTGCGCATGGTATTACATGATTAACGGAAAGATATTGAGCTAAGTTTGATGTAAAATTTTGAACAGCTGGTCCATTGATATATTGACCGCTTTCTATTACATCAATGACAGCATTATCAATCTCGGATTTTATATCAGAGTATTGACTTTTCAAGTCAACCATTTGGATTTTATTCATTAAATAAAATTTGATGTAAAAATACTATTTCTAAATGTATTACTTTAGTAATTGTGAATCATTTATATAACATATTTATTAAACTTATTGACAAATTAATACTTCCAATATTGGGATTATTTAACCCTAAGATTAAGCGTTTTAGAACAAATAGATTATCACTAATAGAAAAAATAAAAAATGAAGTTTCTGATAAAAATAATATTATATGGTTTCACGTTGCATCACTAGGTGAGTATGAAATAGCAGTACCACTTATTAGATTAATTAAAGAAAAATATAAAAGTAAAATAATACTTACTTTTTTTTCTGAATCTGGTTTCAAACTAAAAAATAGAATTAAGGAAATAAATTACACATACTATCTTCCATTGGATACTAAATCTAATGCAAAAAAGTTTTTAGATATAATAAATCCTGAAATAGTAATTTTTGTAAGATCTGAGATATGGCCAAATTATCTAAATGAAATAAAAAAAAGAAATATAAAAAGTTATTTAGTAGAATCAAGGTTTAATCAAAATAGCAGATACTTGAGAGGTATTCAAAGTGTTTTTTATCTAAGAAAACTAAAAATATTTGATAAAATTTTTTCTGTAGATGAAGAATCAAAAAAGGCACTGAATAGAGTAAAAATAAATAATGTTGTTGTTTCAGGTAGCTTAAAAATAGAAAGGGTTAAGGATTACTTAGATGAGAATTACAATAATAATATAATTAAAAGTTTTAAAGGAGATGACTTATGCGTTGTATGCGGTAGTACGTGGAAAGAAGATGAAAAGATTATTTTTAAATATATAGAAGAATCAAAAAAAGAAAAAATAAAGTGGATTATAGCACCACATGACATTTCAAAAAAAAATATTGAAAGACTACAAAGTGTTTTAACTTCAGATTATTCTATTTACTCTAATATATCAAAGAATAATGTACATGGTAATATACTTATTTTAAACACAATTGGAGATTTAAAAAGTGTATACAGATACTCGGACATAAGCTATATAGGAGGGGGGATGGGATCTTCTGGATTACACAATATTTTAGAGGCATGTATTTATAATAAACCTGTAATTATTGGTAAAAATTATGCTGGATTTATTGAAGCAGAACAGTTAGTTGAATCAGGAGGTGTTGCATCTGTAAAAGATTATAACGAATTCAAATTAGAAATTGAAAAATTAATTTATGATAAAAAAAACATAATGGATAAAGCGAATATTATTTCTAATTATATAAAAACTAAAACAGGAGCTTTATCTGTTATTCAAAAACAACTATAATTATGAAAAAAATAATTCTAATACTAATATTGGTTACTTCCACTCTATCAATTTATTCACAAGATGAGGTCTATTCATATATTGAAAAAGATGTTATAAATAGAATAATAATAGATGAAAATTACTTTGTAATGACAAGCTATAAGGTTAATTCAAATGAGTTTGTAAAAACAATTGGTGGGTTCTATGAAAAAAAAGGAAAAAAATATAATGTAGAATTGGAATTCAACTCAGATTTTAAAAAAGATAGTTTATCAAAAGTTGAAATAAATAAAAACTCGGAATGGAAGAAAATTTCTTTAAAAGAAAATGATCTACAAGGAAAATGGTTAATGGTTGGTAGAGTTAGAAATGGGAAAGAACAAAGAAGGAATCTTGAAAGACCAAGAAAAACAATGAAGTTTTTAATTAATGGATATTTTCAATGGATTGCTTTTAACACAGAAACATTTCAGTTCTCTGGAAGTGGTGGTGGAAAATATTCAACTAAAGAAGGTACATATACTGAAAATATTGAATATTTTTCGAGGGATGACTCTAGAGTTGGGGCAACATTAAAATTCGACTATAAACTAAAAAATGAAGAATGGAATCATATTGGATTTAGTAGTAAAGGTGATCCAATGCATGAAATTTGGGTAAAAAGGAAATAATAAACCCCAACAAATGTTGGGGTTTAAAAGTGCGGGTGAAGGGACTCGAACCCCCATGCCGTTAAGCACTAGATCCTAAGTCTAGCGTGTCTACCAATTTCACCACACCCGCAAAAGGTTTCAAATATAAGCAAGATTATTAAAATAAAGGCATGTTTTATTTATGTATAAAAATTGAATTTAACTAAATTTACAATTACAATATTATGAGCTATAAAGAATATATCCAGAACAATAAAGAAAGGTTTTTAGATGAATTATTTGACCTTATAAAAATCCCGTCAGTTAGTGCAGTTTCAGAACATGATAATGATACTAGAAATGCAGCAAAATTCTTATTTAATCAATTTCAAAACCTTGGTATGGATAATTGTGAAATTTGTGAAACTGAAGGTCATCCAATAGTTTATGCGGAAAAAATTATTGATAAAAAACTACCAACAGTTTTAATTTATGGACATTATGATGTACAACCTGTAGATCCAATTGAATTATGGGATACCGAACCATTTGAACCTACAATCAAAAAAACCAAAATTCATCCTGAAGGTGCCATATTTGCTCGCGGTTCCTGTGATGATAAAGGTCAAATGTTTATGCATTTAAAAGCAATTGAAGTTTTAAAGAATAATGGTGGTTTGACGTGTAACGTAAAATTTATGATTGAAGGTGAAGAAGAGATTGGAAGCGATAATTTAGAAACTTTTGTGAAAGAGAATAAAGAAAAGTTGAATTGTGATATTATTCTAGTTTCTGATACTGGTATGATCAATAAAACCACTCCGTCAATAACTGTTGGTCTTAGGGGATTGGCATATTTAGAAGTTGAATTAACTGGACCAAATAGAGATTTACATTCTGGTCATTATGGTGGTAGTGTCGCTAACCCAATAAATAGTCTTTCCAAAATGATTTCCTCTCTACATGATGAAAATCATAAAGTTACAATACCAGGATTTTATGATGATGTAATCAACTATAGTGATGATGATAGGAAAAAAGATAGTCGGATTCCTTTTGATTTGTCAGAATTTAAGGACTCCCTCGAAATTACAGATGTATTAGGAGAAAAAGATTATAGTACAGTAGAGAGAAGATCTATAAGACCTTGTCTTGATGTTAACGGTATTTGGGGTGGGTATATCGAAGAAGGTTCAAAGACAGTGATTCCTAGCAGAGCTTATGCTAAAATTTCAATGCGTCTTGTAAGTAATCAAAATTGGAAAACAATAAGTTATCTTTTTACCGAGCACATGAAAAAAATTACACCAAAAGGAATGCAAATAAAAATTAATGAGCATCACGGTGGTCAACCTTACCTAACTTCAACTGATTCAAAAGCATACTCAGCAGCTAGTCAAGCATACTTTGAGGTATTTAAAAAAGAGCCCTTTGCTGTTAAAGATGGTGGTTCAATCCCAATAATTGCACAATTTGAAAAAGAATTAGGAGTCAAAACAATTTTAATGGGTTTTGGGCTGGACAGCGATGCAATACATTCTCCAAATGAACATTTTGGATTATCGAATTTTTATAATGGTATTGAAACCATTACTAATTTTTATAAATTTTACATCAAATAAAGTCTTATTTCAAATTGACTAAAAAAAGATCTGAGGATATTCCATCAGCTAAAAATCTTCCTTCGTTAGTTGTAGTATAAATATCATCTTTTACAATTATATTTTTTTGGTCAATGTGTTTTTGAATTCTATCTGTGAAGTAGTTTTTGAATTTTGAATTAAAATTATTTTCTATGAAATTGGCAGATACTCCCCATATAGTTCTAAAGCCTGTCATAACATACTCATTATATTGATCAACTTTAGATAGTTTCTCTTTTTTATAAAAACTTTTCCCTTTTTTGATTTGATCAATATATTTTTTATTGTTTGATATATTCCAACTTCTACTTTTTCCATCAAAACTATGGGCAGAAGGGCCTATACCAATATATTTTTTTCTTAGCCAATATGCAGAATTATTCTTAGAGAAAAAATTTTCTTTTGCAAAGCTGCAAACCTCATAGTTTATAAATCCCAAAGGCTCTAGTTTTTTATTTATTAAATTATACTGATCATAAACCAAACCTTCTTCGGGCATATCTACTATTAATTTTCTTACAAATGATTCTAAGGCTGTCTTTGGTTCTAACGTCAAAGCATATGATGAAATATGGTTGATGTCAAATTGTGATACAGTGTCTAAGTTGTGAGTCCAAGACTCTAGTGTTGATTCAGGGACTCCGTACATCAAATCAATTGAAATATTATTGAAATATTTCTTTGAAATCTCTATTGAATTTAGTGCTTTTTTAGAGTCATGAGCTCTGTTCATTATTTTTAATTCTTTATCAATGAAAGATTGAACTCCAATACTTAACCTATTAATTTCTGTAAGAGATAAATTGATGATTTTTTCTTTATTTAAATCATCTGGATTTGCTTCAATTGTAATTTCTGCTTCACTTTCAACATTAAATTCTTTGTAGATTCTTTTAATTATTGAGTTTATTTCACTAACATCTAAAATTGATGGGGTTCCACCACCAAAATAAATTGTAGAAATAGCTTCGTTTGTAGTTTGTCCTTTTTGCTTTATTTCTTTTTCTATTGCTTCTAAAACCTCATCCTTATTCTTCGTTGATGTCGAGAAATGAAAATTGCAATAGTGACAGGATTGCTTACAAAATGGTATATGTATGTAAATTCCAGCCAAAATCTAATCAATTTTATCAGGATTATTTTTTATATATGAATTCCAACTAGAATATTTTTTATCAGAAATCAATTTGTCAGAATTGTAAAAATGACAAACCGCAGCAGCTAATCCATCAGTAGAATCTAAATTTTTAGGAAGCTCTTTAATAAGCAATAATGTTTGTAGCATTTTTGCAACTTGTTCTTTAGAAGCATTTCCATTTCCAGTAATTGCCATTTTAATTTTTTTAGGTGAATACTCAGTAACAGGAATTTGCCTAGATAAACCTGCTGCCATGGCAACTCCTTGAGCTCTTCCTAATTTCAACATTGATTGAACATTTTTACCAAAAAATGGTGCTTCAATTGCAATTTCATCTGGGTTGAATTTTTCAATTAATTCAATTGTCCTTTCAAAAATCAACTTCAGTCTTAAATAATGATCTTTAATCTTTGTTAACTTAAGTTCGTTAAGTTCTGTTAACTTCATTTTCTTATTATTGACCTCTATTATTCCAAATCCCATTATTGTAGTCCCTGGATCTATACCTAATATTATTTTAGAAGACTTATTCAAGACTAATTTGATTTTAAAATTATTGGCAATTGAAACTTTGAATTAACAGTAACACCTAAACTTGTTTTGTTAGCTGGAAGAACAACAGGTAGTGAATCAACTGCTTCGTGTAATAACTTATCAAATTCTGGTATAATATCAATTATATTTTTTGGAATAATTTTATTTGATATTGAGATAGCTCCTATATTATTAACTAAAAGTGTAATATTCACTGTATCATTAATAGGCTGATTAATTATAATATTAGATAATTTTAGATTTTTTAGAATTTCTTTTGATAAAAAGTTCTTAAAACATTCCTTAATTAAATTTGATTCGATTAACTCATTGCAGGATTTTACTGAGGGGTATTCATCATAGCTGCTCCAAGTGATTTTTTCGTTATTATTAGTTACTTGTTTTTTATTTAAATTGCTTTCACAAGAACTAACGACTATTAAGGTTATTAATATTATTTTTGTCATATTCACTGATTATGAAATTACAAAAATAGTGTAAAATAAATGTTTGATTTATTACTACTTATAATTGGAGTTATTTTATGTCTAATTGGTATAGTAGGAAGTTTTGTCCCTATAATACCGGGTCCAATGACTTCATGGTTTGGACTTCTAGTGCTAAATTTTACTGATGCTGTTAATTTTAATCTACAATTCCTGGCGATAACATTGATTATTGCAATTGTAATTTCAGCTATGGACTATATAATTCCTATAATTGGAGTCAAAAAACTAGGAGGCTCAAAAGGTGGATTAATAGGTGCCTCAATTGGTTTAATTACAGGTTTAATTATTATGGGACCAATAGGAATATTTCTTGGATCATTCATTGGTGCAATTGCTGGAGAAATGATTAATAAAAAAAACTTCACCGATTCATTGAAACCTGCTTTAGGTTCACTTGTAGGCATATTGATTGGATCGGGTATAAAGTTTTGCTTGTCCCTAATATATCTATTCTTTTTTCTAAATATTTTTTGGACTTATAAAGAAAATTTTTTCTAATAATATTCGCTCCTATTATCAGAAATTTCAGCTGACTTTTTTAGGCTTTGAACAATATTAAAATCAAGATTAGTTCTTCGCTTATTAGTCAATTGATTTTCAAAAGCTGAATATGATTCAATTTCATCAGCATTTTTTAAGTTATTTAACCTTATCATATAGACGCCAGTTTCACCCTCAAATAAACTTGAAACA
Organism: uncultured Bacteroidota bacterium; assembly: GCA_902595555.1. Classification (GTDB taxonomy): domain Bacteria; phylum Bacteroidota; class Bacteroidia; order Flavobacteriales; family Flavobacteriaceae; genus Eutrophosalina. Next base: position 88,398 of record CACJQM010000004.1, read on the forward strand.
CCCTCAACTTCTAATCCAAACGCTGTACCAATGACTTTTGGTTCAAATCCAGCTTGAGCTACAATTGGAGTTGATTGATTAAGAGCAGAAACATTTTGAATCTCAAGATTATTGTTTGAAGCTAATTCTTCAAGGCTATCATATTTTTTATTATTATCAATAATTATTTTTGCTTTCTTTTTATTCTTTAAAATAGGAAGGACTGATAATGATGCAAGGCCGGGAGACATTAAACCTTCTTCATTCTTTTCTGTTAGTTGAACGATTACATATCCTCCTCTTGATAAATCAAATCTTTTAAAATCATTAACGTTTGTGTCTTCATTAAATAACCATTGAACCAATCTTCTTTGATTTTCCATGTTTGGTAAATCATGATCAAGCTCTCCAATACTGCTCAATGATTTAACATCAAAATCTAGATTAGTTGCAGTCTGGCTTATATCATTTGAATTTGCTAAATCAATCTCAAACTTTGAAGCAACATTGAAAATGGAATCACTTGTTCTTTCGGATGGGATATTCTTAAGACCCAGGGTTCCAACTAACACAACATCTTCTTTTGCAACAACTTTAATTACATGAAAACCAAAATCTGTTTCTACTAGGCCTATCCTACCTACTCTATTAGAAAAAACATAATCATTGAATGGTTTTACCATAGCTCCCTCTTGAAAAAAACCTAAATCTCCACCATTTGATTTTGAAGGTCCATCTGAAAAATCGAGAGCAAATGATGAAAAGTTATCAGGATTTGATCGTGCTAATCTTAAAATTCTATTAGCCTCTGTTCGAGCCTCATTTTTTGTTCTGGTAATTTGCGGAGAAGCTCCTTGTGCGCCATTATATGAAATTAAAATATGACTAGCTCTAACATTTCCATTATTCTTTTTATTTAACATTTTGGAAATTTTTAAAAATTCTCCGTCAATATAGGGCCCATAAGTGTTATTGTTATCCAAATTGAAAATCATTTGAGCATGTTCAGAACTAAAATAACCCTTAGGTCGGTAGATTGAATCATAAGCTATATCTGAATTCTCGCTTAGGAAAAATTCCAGATCACTAGTTGATAAAAAACCTGGTAGTTTTTCATTTAATTTAGAGACTTGGTTGTATTCTTCTCGTTCGTTAAGTAAGCTGTTCATTTTGCTGCGCAGATCTAATTCATCTTGTTTTGAAGGGAATTCACTAAAAAGAACATAACTGATTGCCCTTGTAGATTTTTGTTCATATTCATCTGGATTTTCTTTTATATATTTTGAAATCTCAGAATTCTTAACAGAAATTAAAGAATCACTAATTGTAGAATATGGAATTTTTACAAAGGATATGTCTGCAGTAGCATTTGTATTCGCAAATTGTGTTTTGCCTTCGAAAAATGTTGAGTTCAAGCCACTAGCAACAAGGTTTAGATATGTATTGGTCTTAATTTGTTGATTAAATTGATTTTCTTGATTACTCCATTGGATATATGATTGAGGATTTAGTTCTTTAAGTTCTGCAATAAAATTAGAAAACTTATTTACATCAAATATTCCAGCATCATTTAAAAAACGTTGATCTGAGCTAAAACTAGGGCTTTGAGATAAAAAATACTCAAGGTGATCAACAGAGGAGCCAATACCTAAATTATTAATTTCCTGTTCAATTAGCTTGCCTCTAATTGATTCATCCCAAGCAGTTGTCAAAGCTTGAAGATCATTGAAATTATATGACTTTTTTAGAACATCCATTTGATTTCTAAAATCAGTAATAGATAATTCTTCTCCATTAACTTTTCCAATGGGATCTGGAGATTGAAATCCACTTCCATCAAAAACACCAGCGATAACAAATGCAAATAACGCCATTCCAATAACAGCGATTAGAACAAAAGAATTTTTTCTAAGATTTCCTAAAATAGCCATAATAAAAAAATTGGTTAACGAAAATACAAATATTAGTCAAAGAATCCACAACTAAACATTATTAATCTTTATTCCTTTTATTGAATTTAGTCCTGTAATATCTTCTAAAAAAATACATACCAAAAGAAAGAGCACAAAAAAGAACAAGTAATGGATTATCAAAAATTGATTCTTCGAAAAATAGTAAATCAGTTAATGTTACCACTCCAATAACTAAGTATAAGTATTCTGATATTTTATAATATTTCATTGTTAATTATCCTCAAATAAAAAATTTCCATTTAACTGTCCTGTTTTCAATAGCTTAAATGACCTATCAGCATCTAGCTTGCTTGCTTTGATATTGTAATCCTCTCCTGAAAATACAATGTTTTTTTCAGTGAATAACCATTCCTCATCTGGATCCCAATAAATCTGGGAAGAAAAGATAGAGGAACCATCTGGTGATAAAATTTTTACATTGCCTTCAAGACTAACAATTTTAGTCTCGTAGTAAACTATACCATAATCTGAGCTTACTACTGTTGAACCCTCATTAGCGTCAAAAAATTCTATTTTTAAACCATTAGGGAATTCAGAATAAGGGAAAAGCTGATTTGTATAATCTATATTTTTTGGTGATTCAAGGACAGCTTTAATATTTGCTGAATCAGTATACTTTAAAACGAAATTGTCAGTTATACCAACAGGGATTTTTGACTTTTTATTAATCTGCTTTATTTCTTCAAAGTTACTTTCACATGAAATAGTTAATGCAAAAACAAATAAGATTTTTAAAAAATTTTTCAAACTGTTACAAAGATGGTACGGTTACAGAAAGTCCAATCCAACATTTGAAGGAAATAACCTTACCTGCATTACCCTCTGTAAATATATCAGTTTTTGTTGGAGCTCTACCTTCATAACTTTCAGCAGTTTTTATTGCAGTTCTTTTAATTGTTGGATCAACAGATGCAGCCTTTCTTGCTTCTTTTGCAGCTAACCAATAAACAGCTCTTTTGTCAAACTGACTTGTACCGCAATTATTAGCACTTGCTGCATAAAGGTTAGAAATTAACAGATAAGCTCTACCCATAGATGGTTGGTAATTAAGAGCAGACCTAGCATATTCTCTAGACTTAGAATATTGCCTCGCAGTTTTAAATTTGGATGCAATTTTGTAAGAAATTCTAGCTTTCTTAATATTATCTGTTTCTAATTCAATTGATTCATTATAAAAGCTTAATGCTTCTTGATTATTTCCTTTTTTATCATTTAACAAACCTAAATAGTATGCAGAGTTTGCAGATGGGTTTAAATTATGTAGAAGTTCAACTAATTCAACAAAAAGAGGATCATCGGAACAATCTTTACTGTCCATTCTACTGGCAGCCCTATTCAGCCAAACCGGGTTTGTTTTATTTTCTTCAAGGTTTTTTCTGTAGAGCGGTATTAAGTTTTCACATGTTGACTCTTTTGCTATAATAGCATTTAAATTCTTTAAATACGTAGATGAAGCAGTTGAATTTATTCCAAATGCTCTTTTGTTTGACTTTTCCCTTGAACTTAGTGACTCACCTGCCTCCTCTTTTTTGATTATTTTATCTAATTGTTTTGAATAACCATCGATAACCTCTTCAAATCTTTCGGAAATTTCCTCATATTTATCAAAAATATTTTCCATAGAAACTTCTCCATCTTTATACAATTGAAAATAAACTTTGAAGTAATTGTACAAAGGTTTTGGATCATCAAAACTAGCTCTATCCTCAGAGTATGCTTTATTAAATACATTGTAAATCTCTAGGTTAGAAGCCAATTTATAATCAACCATTACCTGGGCTTTATTAGATATTATTTCTCCAATAATTGTTCTCCCCTTGTAGGTTGGAAAATTAATTAACCACTCATCGTATAGTTGTAATAGATCATTTTGATACTTTTTAGCATCGTCCTCACCATCTGCACCTTTACTTTTGCTATCTTTTATGAAGCTTTCTAACATTCTTTTGCCATAAGTGTAAATTGCTACATTCATTTTTGGGCACTCCTTTCTTACTTGCATCCAAGGCTCATAAGCTGAATCATAGTTCTTTACCTTATAATATTCAGCAAAAATTGATAAGTTTGATAGACAGTCTTCAGCAGTTTGAGAAAAGATATTAGCTGATGATAAAATGAATATGATTACTAAAAGCTTCTTCATAAATTAAATTTAATTATACATACTTCTTATAAACCATAGGTCGTTTAAGGATACACCCAATCTAATACTAAAAAACTTTTCCTTAATGAGACTGGCCTTTGTTGTACCTCTTTGACCAAACTCAAAACCTAAGTTTGCACTAGATATACCAGCAAGAGGTATGCCAAATCCAAAATTTACACCAATTTCATTGATTTGTTGGTTATTTACATATAATCCACCGCTCTTATATCTTAAACCAAATCTGTAGGTTAAAGTCTTAAAATAGTTTGTAAAAGAATTGTATTCAGGTAGTAGAAAACCTCCAATTGAATATGTTTGAGAGGATTTAAATTCTACATTATCTAATCCCATTAATTCATTTTTATAACCACCTTCATCATTTTTCATGTAGTTAAAACCAAGAAACCACTTTTTATCCTGTCCAAGACCTAAACCAAAACTTAAACTATTTGGAATCTTTATGTTTGTATTTTTAAGACCTACTGCTGATAAATCAATTTCTTCAAAATCCCCTCCAAAGCTACTGTTTGGATCAATTGTACTTATAATCTGATTATTCCTAGATTTATAATTTGCTTCAGGCTGGTAAATAATGCTTGAATATAAAGTTATTTTTTCGTTAAAAGTTTTTTGATATACAGTAGAGAAATTATAATCAAGACCGCTAACAGATGATTCACTTGATACCCTTGTGTAAAGCTCAATATTTTCTAAAATTTTTGTGTGATAATGATTTAAATTTCCAAAAGCATAAGAGCTAGAAAACCCAAATCCCCAGTTTTTGAATAATTCAAACCCAATTGATACAAAAGCATTACTAACACCTCCACTTCCCGTGAATCTGTTAAGCTCAGGGGGAGTTTTTGATTTATCATCATTTTCTAACAAGTAACCCACGGATGTTTTAGGTTTAATTCCAAAAGAGAATGATAATAGTTTTGTTGGAATTGCTACTGAAATGTAATTAATAGCAGCAGCAGTTGACTTTTCGTTGGTTGAAGCTGATATATAACTTGTATTCTTTAAATCTACCCCAACAGAATAATTTACAAACTTAAGCTTAGAGAGTGATGCTGCATTATTCATATTTTGATGAACGCTATCATAATATGCAGTATTTCCACCCATCATCTGATTCTCTACTGTAGCACTAAAATTTGTTTCTCCAACACCAAAATATGAATATGGGGAGTAACTAGTTCTTTGTGAATATCCAAAAAAAGATATTAATATGAATAAAATTGAAAGTTTACGCATCCTGCTTGTTGTATTCTATTAGAAAATCTAGTCCTTTAAAAATATAATTTGAGTTTGTAAAGATGGTGTTTTTTATTTTTCCTGACAAAATTTTTGAGTCTCCTCCTGTAATTATCACTTTCAAATCTGTAAATTGAGAATTGTATTGAGATATAAAACCCTCGATCTCAGATTTAATACCCATTACAATACCAATATCAATAGAAGATTTTGTGTCACTGGCAATTAAACTTTCTGGATATGCAGGTGTAATTTCATTTAATTTAAACGCTCCATCTGAAATTGATTTGATTCTCATCCTTAAGCCTGGTGATATTCCCCCAGCTTTATAATTATTATTACTGGTTTTGATGTCATATGTAATACAAGTACCCATGTCTATAACCAAAACATTCTCTGTTGGAAAATCATAATGTGCTGCAGCCATCAGTGCGAGTCTATCATCTCCAACATCTGTTAGTTTATAGGAGCAATTAAAAGGTATTCTTATTTCATTTGAAAAAGAATAAAAAGATGTATTTTCAGTTAAAATTTTTTTAAGCTTTTCATTATTCGCTGAGACGTTAGACAATGCAGAGTTTTGAATTTTATATTCATTAATAATATCTAAAATTTTATCGGTATCTAATTCAATAAATCTAAAATCCTCAATGATTTTTTTATTTTCAGAAATAGCTACTTTAGCAGAACTGTTTCCAATATCTATGAGTAGATTCATCATTTAAGCTGTAAAAGTAAACAAGTTTTTTTCAAACTTTAAATTTATGGTTAAAACGTTTATATTTGCTCTTGAAATTTTCAAAGGTACCTTAGCTCAGTTGGTAGAGCAAAGGACTGAAAATCCTTGTGTCCGCAGTTCGATTCTGCGAGGTACCACAAAACCTCCTAACTCAGGAGGTTTTTTTATATATTTATAAAAAATTAATCAATATGAAAAAAGTTATATTATTTTTTGTCACAATTTTTTTGATCTCATGCCAAACAGCAGTGGTTGAAAAAGTTGATAATAATGGTGAACCTGAGGGCCCTCATACTTCAGCTGAATGGAAAATTTGGGCATACAGTACTGCAGCTCCTTCATTTATTGCAGATGATTGTACAGTTGTTGACGTAGATGGAACAGTCCTAAGAGAAGGTACTAATGGTTGGACAGCTATGGCTGCAAATCCAAGAGGTCCTGCTGATCCTGAAAACGGCTGGGCAGACCCTCATGAAGCAATGCCAATGGTTGGCGATGCTCAATCTATGAAATGGGCTATGGCCTATATGTCTGGTCAAACACCTGAATTAGATCACGATGGATACTCTTACATGCTTCACGGCGATATGGGTGAGGATAATACAAAACATTTTGTTTTAAATAAAGAAGATGCTGCTGAAGGACAGTGGATAGAATCTGGAGCACACATCATGTTATTTCCAAAAGACCCTGCGAGCTTAGATGGATTTACTACTGATTTTAATTCTGGTGGACCATATGTTATGTTCAAAGGGACAGGGTATGATCATTTAATGATTCCTGTAGAAGGTTATTACGATTACCAAGCAAAAAAATAAAATTGTAAATAATTAATAAAAAGCCGCTTACAGCGGCTTTTTTTATGTTAATAGATTACCATCATCATCCCATTCTGCAGTGATATTCCTTTTAGATTGATCAACAAATTTATCTAACCATTCTTTATCATATTCTAACCCATATTGATCTAATACATCCTGTGGAACACCATCCCAAACATTCGGGAAATTTCCTTTGTAGCCCAACTCCTTTATCCCAACTTCAGCAGTAAAATATCCAGTCATAGTCAGATTTCTAACTAAATTAAACCATTGTACTGGTTCAGGTAAATCATTCATATTATGGTTAGGATCGTAATATGCTATTTCATCAAGAATCTCTTTTTGACTTGTCTCATCTAAATCAATGAAGATATTGTCGAACCTGGTTTGACTTTCATTATCAATCCACGCTAAGCCATTTCTCAAGGGTTCTTGATAAGAAGGAATATCTTTAGCCATGAATTCAATTAGTTGAACGACCTCAGCATCTCTAATAGATCCAAATTCATTAGGTGGAAGAATTAAATTACAAAGCTTATCGAGAGTTAATAATTCATCATTTGTAAAAAACTTTTGAGCAAATAGTTTATCATCATAAAGAGTTTCTTCGGGTGTTCTACCATATTCATAACGAGTTAAAGAGCGTGTAATTTTTTCCCTACTAACACCATAACATGATTCTAAGAAAAGACTTGCTCCAAATGATGCTAAAGCTATAGTTTTAATTGAATCTCTTCTTTTCATTTTTAAAAATTTTGTTTTTTAAATTCTTCAACAATATGTTCCGATGAACGCATTGCAAGGGCAAGAATAGTCCATGTTGGGTTTTTATCTGCTTGTGATACGAATGGACCAGCATCAACCACATAAACATTGGAAACATCATGAAGTCTTTCAAATTGATTGGTTACTGATTTTTTTGGATCATCACCCATTCTTGTGGTTCCAACTTCATGAATTATCCATCCTGGCTTATTTAATCCATAATTAGCATCTTTTCCTGGTTTTCCCCAAAGTGGAATACCGCCCATGTTGTGAATAATTTCCTCAAATGTGTCTTGCATATGTTTGGCTTGTTTGATTTCGTTATCTGTCCATTGATAATTAAACCTTAGAACAGGGACGCCATACTTGTCAACTTTATTTGGATCAATTTCACAATAATTTGTTTTTTGTGCAACGGATTCGCCTCTGCCGGATATTCCTATGGTAGATCCATAGTACTTTTTCATATCAGCTCTCAAAACATCTCCATATCCGCCCGCCTTATTAATTCCAAAAAATTTATTAAAACTGTTAACATTAAAACCTGTTCCATACGTTGGCGCACCCATTCCGCCCCAAACTTCAATGTGATATCCACGAGCAAAATCTAATTTCTTATTATCCAACCACCATGGAGAATAAACGTGCATTCCTCCAACTCCATCTTCGTTATAGGTTTTTCTATCAATCAGTTCAGGAAGAAAAGCCATCATATCACCACCTGTTGAATCATGTAGATATTTTCCCATTAGATCACTGCTATTTCCAAGGCCATTAGGATGCTGTTTAGATTTTGAGTTTAATAAGATTCTAGCAGAACTACACGCTGAAGCAGCTAAGACAACAACTTTACCCTTTAATTTATATTCTTTATTTTCATCTTTATCTATAAAAGAGACACCTGTTGCTTTGCCCTCATCATTGGTAGTGACAGTTCTCACCATAGAATTAACGTATAAATCAATTTGACCACCTGATTTTTGTGCTGGAAAGATTAAGCAAGATCCTGAAGAAAAATCTCCATATACATTACAACTTTTTGCACAACCAGCACAGTAAAAGCATATACCTCTATCATTATTGATTCTCTTAGTCAAAACCGACAGTCTTGATGGAATTACCTTAACATTACTTTTGCGAGCGCCTTTTATGTAGAATAGCTCATGAAGTCTTGGTTTTGGAGGGGGAAGAAAAAAACCATCTGGCTCATTATATATATTCTCTTTGGTTCCAAAAACTCCAATTAGTTTGTCAACTTTATCATAATATGGCTTGATATCATCATATGAGATGGGCCAATTTTCTCCTAATCCGTCAATACTTTTTCTTTTAAAATCATTTGGGCCAAATCTAAGTGATATTCTTCCCCAATGATTTGTTCTGCCTCCCAGCATTCGGGATCTGAACCATTTAAAATCAGTATCGCCAATTTGTCCATAAGGTTCGCCTTCAATTTCCCAGCCACCATATGCTTGATCATAATCACCGAAGTGTCTAGTAGTACTTCCACCTCTTCTTGGTGAATGGAATGCTGGTTTTAATTGTGTCATTGTTTTGGGGTCCGCAGGATCAAAAAAAGGTCCAGCTTCAACAACAGCTACTGACAATCCAGCCTCAGAAAGTACTTTGGTGGCCATACCACCTCCAGCTCCTGAACCGACAATTATCACGTCGTATTCTTTCGCTGTATTTTTTATTTGCATAAATCTAAAGTTCTAGTTCTCTAATTTTTATATTTCTGAAATAAACTCTTGCACCATGGTCTTGAAAACAAATTTTTCCAGTTTTGAATTTTCCAAACTCACAATTATCCCAGGGCTTCTCATCACAATTAGCAAATTTTGTGCCAGCAACCATTGAATCCCATTCTTCTCCGCTTAAAGGAAAATTAACAACTTCAACACCATTAAAAATTACATTTCCAAAGTTAGTTTTATGATCAATTGTAATCAAATATGTATTCCATTCTCCAACAGGTTTAGTCATATCAACTGTCGGGGAAACCATTCCATATAAACTACCAGCTTTAACAGGGTCAGGATAATTGTTATCCATTATTTGAATTTCAGGACCAGTTACGAATGGAAATTCATAATTTTTACCCTCTTTAACACCCCACATGAATCCACTATTAGTTAATGTGTCAACTTTCCATTCAAAATACAGTTTAAAACTTGTATAATCAATATCTGATACTAAATCATTATTCTCCTTTTTTAAACTTCCATTTCCGTGCTTAAGAATATTACCTAATGAATCACGTTGATACTTACCAAGGGTTGGATCAAAGGATAAAACCCCACCAGAAACAGACCAACCAAACTTATTACCATTATCATTATAGTAATGCCATCCATCCAAGCTATTATCACTTAACAAAACAGTCCAATCCTTATCTTGTTTACAAGAAAAAAAAAGAAAAGGGATAATGAATAGTAAACTAAACTTGTTCATAAATTAAAGATTCCATCCTGGTCTTCTGGTTCGTCCTACGTATTTATTTGCTTCATCAAAGTTCGTTATTTTCATATTGTCTCCATCCCATAATAATTTCTTTCTCCCAACAAATTTGCTGTACTCAGATGTGTGATATCTATTCGGTGAATATTTAGGTTTATCTTTACCCATACTCATGTAAGATCTAATAGCTAGATTTCCCATTAAAACTGTTTCTGTAAATGGTCCAGCATACTCAAAAGGTGCAGTTATTTTTTTATATTCATCACTACCATATCCTGCCTTAATTCCATTTATCCATTCCATATGATGCACGTGATCTAGAGACTTCCAATAGTCGTCAGTAGAAAATTCAATTGTTTCATGACCTTTTCTATACAATTTAGGACCTAAGCCGTATACTCCACAAGATATAACTCCAGTTTCTCCTATCATTAAAACACCATTTGTACTATTCTTTTCACCAAGAAAATCATCTGCAGGAATAAATTCAGGATGACTAGGTCTTAAGCCTCCATCCATCCATACTAATTCAATTTTAGAATCATTTTTAGCAGTCTTATCAAAATTTAATGTAACTATTGAAGATGCTGGACAACCTGCAGGTATAAAATTCTGGCTCCATGCTTGCTGAAAAACCTGTCCAACACTACACTCAACATCTGTTGGATAATGTAAGCCTAAAGTTTTATACGGAGCATCTAAAATATGACAACCCATATCCCCTAAGGCACCGGTTCCATAATCCCACCAACCTCTCCAGTTGAATGGATGTAGCTGTGATGTATATTTAGCTGAAGCAGCAGGACCTAACCATAGATCCCAATTTAAATTTGCAGGTTTTTCTTCCTCCATATTTTCCATATCAAAGCCTTGAGGCCAAACAGGTCTATTTGTCCAAGCATAAATTTTGTGAATTTTTCCTATCATCTTTTTATCAACCCATTCTTGAATCTTTACAACTCCAGTGCTTGATCCACCTTGATTACCCATTTGAGTTACCACCTTGTTTTTAGCAGCAATTTCAGTTAAAGCTCTAGCCTCCTCAATGTTGTGAGTTAATGGTTTTTGGACATATACATGTAATCCTCTGTTCATTGCATTACTAGCAATTACACCGTGAGTGTGATCTGGAGTGCTAATTGTAACAGCATCCAAATCCTTTTCATTATCTAACATTTCTCTAAAATCAACATAAAAGTTAGCATTAGGATATGTCTTCCTAGAATCAGTTACGCCATGTGAACCATCGGGGTGAACATCACAAAGTGCTATGACTCTCTCTCCGCTTGCCCAGTCATGTGTAATGTCATTTCCTTTTCCACCTGCACCAATAGCAGCTATATTTAATTGATCACTTGGTGAAATGAATCCATTACCACCTAAAACATTTCTTGGTACAATAAAAAAACCTGTACCAGCAATTGCTGATTTTTTTAGAAAACTTCTTCTTTTATTTTTCATAGCTAATTCTGAGATTAAATTCTGATTTCATAAATTTAAAAAATAATAATGAAAAAATATAAAATTTATTTTCTGCTCCTTACCATATTTTCTAACACTTTAATATCCCAGAGTTTAGCTGACAAAAAAGTTCTTGTAGTTTGGGGTGGTTGGGATGGACATAAACCTGAATTATTTGCTAATCATGTTGAAAACTGGCTTATTAAAGAAAAAGCTGATTATAAAATTATTAATGGGTTAGATGCCTACGATAATTATGATGAATTAATTAAATATGATTTAATTATTCAGTCAGTCACAATGGATGAAATCAGTAAAGAGCAAGAGGAAAATTTGGTGAAAGCCGTACTAAACGGTGTTGGAATTGCTGGTGCTCATGGTGGTCTTGTAGATTCCTTTAGAAAAAACACCAATTATCAATTTATGATAGGTGGACAGTTTGTTGCACACCCCGGTGGTATGATTAAGCATAAAGTTAAAATATTAGATGATGAATTAACTATTGGTTTAAGTGATTTTGATATTTTAAGTGAACAATACTACATGCACTATGATCCAAGTGTTAAAATTATAGCTGAGACAAAATTTGGTGGAGAGGTTTACCCTTGGATAAAAGATGTAATTATGCCAGTAGCTTGGAAAAAAATGTATGGAAAAGGGAAAGTCTTCTTTATTTCCATTGGACATGACCCCGATGAATTTATGGTTTATAAAGATGGTTGGGAGTTGTTAACAAGGGGTTTTATCTGGGCAGTAAGGTAGGCTAAAATTTAATAATTTCTTGGAATTTATAATCTATTAATTCTTTTTCTGCTTTGTCTAAATTATCAGAAAACCCTATTAAATATCCTCCTCCTCCAGATCCACATAGTTTTAAGTAATAACCTCCCGTTTCTAATCCTTTTCTCCAAATATCATTAAAACCCCTTGGTATCATTGGATTTAATTTTTCAATTACAAATTGAGATAAATCCATAAAGTTTTTAGAGAATAAATTAAATTCAGATTTAATTATTGAATCAACACAATAATTAGTGGGTAAAATAAATTTTTTATTAAAATGATCAGAGAAAGAGTTGTCTTCAAATGAATTTAAAAATATTTTTATCAAATTTCCTGTTTTTGCTGGCTTTCCGGTGTCAATAATAAAGAGTCCTCTTTTACTTTCAGTGGACTGTCCTGGCAATTTAATAATATTAATTCTATCATTTGATTCTATAAAAAGTGGATATCCAACATAACTATTTAGTGGATCAATACCAGATGATTTTTTATGAAAATATGACTCTATTTGTGAAAATATTTCTTTCAATTTAACAAGTTTATCTGAGGATAAATCTTTAGAAATTTGAATTTTGTTAAAAGAGTATTTATGGTAAACTGCAGCTACCAAAGCCCCACTACTACCTAAACCATAACCAATTGGAATTGAGCTTTTAAAGAATAAACCTTTTTTTATATCTATTTCAAATTGAATAATATTAAAATTATTTTTTTGATTTGATTTTTTTAAAAAGTTGAGAAACTCACTAATTGATTTATTTGATTTTTTTACATCATTATCAGCTAGATCACCAAACTCAAGATTTCCTTGATATTTATTAAGGGGGATTGATATTGCCTTTGAATTTTTTAAAATACCGTATTCTCCAAATAATAATATTTTAGATAAAAAAGTTTGAGAGTTCATCTATCAAAATTATTTTTTGATTGGGCCTTTACCTACTTTATCATTAATAAATAAACCATTAGAACAATAATTTAAAAGTTCATTTTTTATAAAATCTTGAACAATTTTATAATCATCATTGTGATATAAAAGATGAATATTTGCTCCAGCATCCAATGTAAAACATAATGTGTTATTTTTATTTTCCTTTCTAAAACTCCAAATCTTATTTATGATGTTTATAGTATTTGGTTTTAACAAAATAAAGGAGGGATTTGAAGATAACATCATTGCATGCAAAGTTAGAGCCTCATTTTCAACAACTCTAATAAACTCATCAACATCTCTATTTATAAAAGAGTTTATCAAACTGTCTAAATTTTTGTTGGCTTGTTTTATTCTACTGGATTTAAATTGATGATTTGTTACTAAATCGTGTCCAACCGTACTTGATACTTTTTTTGATTTTTCATCCACAATTAGAACAGTATCATTATAGTTTTTGAAGAATTCTGGCAAATCAAAAGCAACAGCATAATCATCATTACTTTCATTAATTAAGCTTGATTTTCCCCAAACAGATGCTGGACCAAAAACACTTCTGCAAGCGCTTCCAGATCCTAATCTGGAAATAAATGATGACTTAATGTAAAAGTCTGTTGAATCTAGAATTGACTTCTCAATATCAATTAGACATAATGATAAAGCACTAAATGCAGACGCAGATGATGCAATTCCGCTACTGTGCGGAAATGTGTTTTTTGAGTCTATTTTAATTGATAATTGATTTAAAAATGGTAAGTATGGAATAATCCTTTCAAAATATTTATCTAATTTTTTTTTAAAATGAGGTTTTGATTTACCCTCAAATAAAAAATCATACTTAAATCCGTTTTTGGATGGTTTGTATGAAACACTAGTTTCACTGTGACATTGTTTCAATGTAAAACTAAGAGATGGATTAATTGGTATCTGCAAATCTTTTTTTCCCCAGTACTTAATTAGAGCGATATTTGATGGTGACAGCCAATTTGTTGAGCCAGACAATTTACTTTTTTCAAAAATTATTTTTGATATTGGCTCAAACATTATTATTTAAAAGAATTTATTTGTGTTTTCTTGGGCTCTTTTTTAGTTCCATCAAATCCAGAAATTCCTGAAACAGTAGTGTATTTCAAAATATTTTTCTTGCCAGGATTAATTATTTGGTATGCACTATGACACATTATTGCCGCTTCATGGAAACCAGATAATATCAACTTAAGTTTTCCAGGATAGTAATTTATGTCTCCAATAGCATAAATACCTTCTTTGTTTGTTTGATAATCTAAAGAATTATTGACTTTAATAGCGTTTTTTTCAATTTCTAAACCCCAGCTTTTAAAAACATCCATTTTAGGAACTAATCCATACAATGGGATTAAGTAATCAGTTGGAATATTTATGATTTCATTATCAATTGCTACATCAATACTCTCAAGTTTGTTTTTTCCATTTAACTTTTTTAGGATTGCAGGAGTTATTATATCAAGTTTATTTTTATCCTTCAATTTCTGGATCTTATTAACTGAGTCTACAGCTCCTCTGAACTGGTTTCTCCTATGTATTAAAGTTACTTTATTAGCGATTTCTGACAGAACAATCGTCCAATCTAGCGCTGAATCGCCACCGCCTGATATAACAACATTTTTTCCTTGGAATTTTTTTGGATCTACAATACTATATTGAACTCCATTGTCTTCAAATTTATTTAAATCATCAATGACTGGTTTTCTAGGTTCAAAATTTCCAAGTCCTCCAGCAATGGCAATAACTTTAGCTGATATTTGAGTGTTTTTATCAGTAGTTATTAAAAATTTACCTTCTGATTTAGAAAGTTTTTCAGCTGTTTCACCCAAAGTATAACCAGGGCTGAAGGGTTTAATTTGTTCAAGTAATTTATCAATCAATTCACCAGCCATAATTTCTGGATAAGCTGGTATATCATAAATCGGTTTGTTTGGATATATTTCTGCGCATTGTCCACCGGGTTTTGTCAGTGAATCAACAAGATGACACCTCATTCCTAGAAGTCCTGCTTCAAAAACAGTAAATAGTCCAGTAGGTCCTGCACCAATTACAACAATATCTGTGTCAATCATTCTACGCTAACTACTTTTTTAATTGATGGAACATGTTTTTTTATAGTCATTTCTACACCATTTTTCAGAGTCATTTGATTTACACTACAATCAACGCAATTACCTAAAAGCCTAACCTTAACAATATCATCATCAAAGTCAACTAACTCAATATTTCCACCATCAGATTGTAAAAATGGTCTAATCTCATCTAATGCTTTTTCTATATTATTTATAATTTTAGTTTCCATAATTAAGAGCAACCTGCCATTGTTTTTATTTTTAGAATTTCAGTTGGTGGCAGATTTTTATTCCTTTCCAACAATAACTGAACCATTTTTTTGGTCATTTCAGAAAAAATTTCTCTAACATTAGAGTCATCCTGTAATGCACCTGGCCTCCCTATGTCACCAGCTTCTCTAATACCTTGTATAATAGGCACCTCACCAAGAAATGGTATGTCAAAATCTAAAGCCATATTTTTGGCTCCATCTTTACCAAATATATAATGTTTTTCTTGAGTTTTCGAATCAGGAATATAATATGACATATTTTCAACTATTCCTAATATTGGAATATTGATATTTTCTTGGCGATACATGGATACACCCTTACGTGCATCAGCTAAAGCAACAATTTGTGGGGTACTAACTACTACTGCTCCATTAACTGAAATTTTTTGCATTATACTTAGGTGAATATCACCAGTTCCGGGAGGTAAATCTACAAGCATAAAATCTAAATCTCCCCAGTCTGCGTCAAATATCAATTGATTAAGTGCCTTAGTAGCCATAGGACCTCTCCAAATTACAGCTTGATCCATTTTGGTAAAAAAACCGATTGATAATACTTTAATACCAAAACTTTCTATGGGTTGCATCTTGGATTTTCCATCGATATCGACTGCTAAAGGTTTTCTGCCAACTAAATCAAACATAATGTGCATAGATGGACCATAGATATCTGCATCTAAAATCCCAACTTTAAAGCCCATATTACTTAATGTTACGGCAATATTTGCAGTTATAGTTGATTTACCTACGCCACCCTTTGCTGATGAGATAGCTATGATATTTTTTACATTTGAAAGATGTTCAGTTGGTTCTGATTCAACACTTTTTGGAATAGGCTTAAATTCAACTTTGTAATTTAAATCCGGGTTGTACTCTGATTTTAAAAAATCTATAATTTTATTTGATAAATCTGTTTTTGCTTTATGTGTGGGATTTGATGGTATTACATCAATTAAAATCTCATTAGAGAAATTATTAATATTTACTATTTGATCTTCATGTAAAATGTTTTTTAGAACATTTATAACTTTTTCCTTATTGAAATCTGAATTAACCATTTTATTTAGAATACAAATATAGGATTATGTAAGTTATTTTTTATTTTTTCCAGGGTCCCAAAAACAAATATCAAAATCAACAATTTTATCATTTTTGATTATAATTCCTTCATTTTCTAATAATTGTTTCATCAAATTTGAACCTGCAAAATGATGTTTACCAGTTAAAACACCATTTCTATTAACGACTCTATGTGCAGGTATATTGTTGTATTTATGAGAATTATTCATTGCCCAACCAACTGTCCTAGCACTTTTAGTAGATCCAAGGTAGTGAGCAATAGCACCATAGGTTGTAACTTTTCCATAGGGTATTTTTTTTACTACATCATAAACTTGGTTAAAGAATTTTTCTGACATACTAATCAAATTTAAATTTCAAAAAAGTTATTTTTTTTGAATCAATAAATTTTTTTTCATAAAAGGTTTTTATTTCTAATGCTTCTTTGGGAGCATTGTTATTAGAGTATATATCATGGTTTGAAAAAATTGGATCAATACCCATACCCTCAATTAATCCTAATGTATAACCATGTAGAAACTCACTATCAGTTTTTAAATTTACCTCACCACCCTTTTTTAATATTTTTTTATACATGGACATGAATACAAAATTTGTTAATCTATGTTTTTTTCTTTGAATCTTTTGTTGAGGATCTGGGAAAGTAATCCATATTTCTGATATCTCTTGATTACAAAATATTTTGTCAATCAATTCTATTTGTGTTCTAATAAAACATACGTTGTTAAGATTATTTTGAATTGATTCTTTTGCACCTTTCCATATCCTTGCACCTTTTATGTCTATTCCAATGTAATTTTTATTTGGGTTTAATTTTGCTAACTCTGTAGTATATTCACCTTTTCCGCATCCTAATTCCAATACAATTGGGTTATCGTTTTTAAAAAAATAATTCCATTTTCCTCTTAGTTCAAAATTTTTTTCAATTAGATCATCTCTATTTGGTTGGAACAAATTTGTGAAATTTAAATTTTCCTTGAATCTTTTAAGTTTATTTTTACTTCCCAAATGATATTTTTAAACAAAAATAACCATTTTGATTTTTCAATTTTATTTTACAAATTAAGGTTGTTATGAATATTAAAAATATATTAATTAAAAAATGGATTTTTTAAAAATTGATTCCGAAAAATCATTTGAGAAACTGTCATTGGAGTTATTTAATTTTCACCATAGGGAGAATGAAAATTATAGAAATTTCTGTGATAATATAAATGTTGATTTATCAAAAATTAATTGCATAGAAAAAATTCCATTTCTACCAATCGTTCTTTTTAAAAATAAAAAAATATCAATTAAAAATATTAATCATGAAATTATTTTTGAAAGCAGTGGAACCGGTGGATTAAAAAGTAAACACTTTATTAAAGACCTTGAGCTTTATAATAAAAGTATAGAGTTATGTTTTAAGAATTTTTATGGTGAAATATCAGATTATATAATTATTGGTGTAACTCCTAGTGTAGAATCAAAAAATAATTCCTCTCTAATCTACATGATCAATCAATTAATAAAAAAATCGAATAAAAAAGAAAGCCAATTTTTGATGAATTCTGATATTTTCTACTCTTTAACTAAAAAACTTGAAAGGGAGAATAAAAAATATATTGTTTATGGATTATCTCATGCATTATTAGATTTATTAGACGGTAAAGATTACAATCTTAAAGAATCAATATTTATTGAAACTGGAGGCATGAAAGGTTTAAGAGATGAAATTGAAAAAGATGAACTACACAAAATCATTTCAGATGGTTTTAATACAAATAATGTACATTCAGAATATGCAATGACGGAGCTATTATCCCAAAGCTATTCATCAGAAAAACAGGTGTTTATGACACCTGCTTGGAAAAAAGTTTTAATTAAGGACTTTAATGACCCGTTAAAAGTAAAAAGAAACGGAAGAGGTTTTCTAAACATTATTGACCTTGCCAACAAATACTCATGTCCTTTTATTTCTACTGAAGATGTTGGAGAAGTATACGAAAATGGAAACTTTAAATTATTTGGAAGAGGGTCTGATGCAGATTTGAGGGGATGTAATTTAATGCTAGGTGATCAAAATAATTAAAAAATAATTCTTCTTTCCCTTTTGAAGAAGTATGTATTTGTTATTAATTAGATTCAAATCTGAAATTTTAAATTCTAAATTTATCTTGGCCTTGTTTATAGATATTGAATTTTGATCAATTAATCGTCTAATTTCAGATTTAGAGCTAAAAAAACCTGACTTTTCTAATAAATTCTCAGCCAATTTACAATCTGTTAACTCAGATTTTGTTAATTCTTTATGGGGAACACCACTAAAAACATCTAAAAACGTTTCTTCATCAATTAGTGATAAATCTTCTTCAGTATTTTTTCCAAATAAGATAGAAGAGGCATTTTTTACATTTTTCAAGTCTTCTTTTGAATGAACCATTGTTGTAATCTCCTCAGCAATAAACTTTTGCAGTTTCCTTAAATGAGGTTCGTCATTGTGATCTTTTATTAATTTTTCAATAAATTCTTTTTTGGCAAATGTGAAGATTTTTACATACTTGTAAGAGTCTTCATCAGATGAGTTCAGCCAATACTGATAAAACTTATATGGTGATGTTTTTCTTCTGTCCAACCAAACATTACCTTCTTCTGTTTTTCCAAATTTTGAACCATCAGATTTTGTAATTAAGGGGCATGTAAGTGCGTAAGCTTTTTTACCATTCTTCTTTCTTATTAGTTCCACACCTGAGGTTATGTTACCCCATTGGTCACTACCACCCATTTGAATGGTGCAATTATAATTCTCAATTAAATAATAAAAATCGTAAGCCTGAAACAATTGGTATGTAAACTCTGTAAATGACATGCCTTCACTTAAATCTGAGTTTGAGATTCTTTTTTTTACGGAATCCTTAGACATCATATAATTTACTGTTAAAAGCTTTCCAAAATCTCTAAAAAACTCTATTATATTTAGTTTACTATTCCATTCATAATTGTTTACAATTATAGCTGCATTAGGATTTTTCTCATCAAAATCTAAAAACTTTGAGAATTGGATCTTTAAGGCTGAAATATTTTTCTCAATTACATCAGCACTAAGTAGGTTTCTCTCCTTTGATTTACCAGAGGGATCACCAATCATACCGGTTGCTCCTCCAATCAAAACTATCGGTTTATGTCCACAAATTTGAAAATGCCTCAGTATAACAAGTTGTACAAGACTTCCTATGTGAAGAGAGTCAGAAGTTGGGTCGAATCCAATATATGCTGAAACACAGTTTTTATTAATCTCATCATCAAATCCATTGGTTACATCTTGGATTAAACCTCTCCACTCAAGTTCATTTTTAAAATTATTTGGCATTTTTACAAAGATATTTAATTACTTCTTAACATTATTTAAAGAATCTTTAATGAACTTGATTTTTTTATCAATTCCCTCATATATTTCCATGTAAAGCTTGGGGTTCTTAGTGTAAAAATTATTACTTCTTACAAATTTCAAACAATCAATAGCATGTTTTCTAAATAGCATTGTGTCTCTTACCATGAAATAATTATTATCTGATTTGCTAATAAATCCTCTACTAGAGTTTATAAGATTTACATCAAATAAAAATTCAATCATTTGATCCTGTGTCATTATATCTTCAGGTGCTTGTTCATTACTTCCACATGAAAGGCAAATTAATACTACTATGTATAAATTTCTCATCTATTTAAATAAAATTTTACTCCCTCTAAATGATTCATCAAATTCACCATCATTATAAACCAAATTCCCATTAACAAAAGTATGTGAAACAACTGAATTAAATTTTGTCCCCTCAAAGGGTGACCAACCACACTTATACAAAATATTACTTTTATCTACTGTATAACTTTTATTTGGGTTTAAGACAACTAAATCAGCAAAATAGTTTTTTCTTATATATCCCCGGTTTTTAATTCTAAATAAAATTGCTGGGTTATGACACATTTTTTCTACAATTTTCTCTAATGATATCCTTTTATTCAAGTAATGTTCAAACATAGCGTTTAATGAATGTTGAACCATAGGTCCACCAGAGGGACAATTTAAATAATTATTATTTTTTTCTTCTAATGTGTGAGGGGCATGGTCAGTTGCAACTACATCAATTCTATCATCATTTAAAGATTTCCACAGTCCAAGTTGATCCTGTTTTCTTTTAACTGATGGATTCCATTTAATAAATCCTTTTTTAGTTTTATAATCATCATCATTAAATGATAAATGGTGAATACATACTTCACATGTAATTTTTTTATTTTCCAAAGGTTCATTATTTGAAAAAAGTTCCGATTCGGACTTAGTTGATAAATGAAACACATGAAGTCTTGAATTTGTCTTCTCAGCTAATTTTATAATGCGTTTAGTGGATTTCAAGCAAGATTCTTCAGACCTAATCTTTGAATGATAATCAAATGGAATTTGATCCTCAAATTCATTTTTATATTTTTCTAAATTATTTTGTATAATCTGTTCGTCTTCACTATGAACAACCACTGGAACCTTAGAACAATTAAATATTTCTTCAATAATCTTGTAATCATCAATTAACATATTTCCTGTCGAGGAGCCTAAAAATAATTTTATTGCTGGGATTTCTGAGAAATCTAATTTTTTTATCTCATCCAAATTTTTGTTTGTTCCTCCAAACATGAATGAATAGTTCGAAAAGGAGTTTTTACTTGCTAAATCAAACTTATTCTTTAATTCCTGAATTGTAATTGTTTGAGGGTTAGTATTTGGCATTTCAAAAAAAGAAGTTATTCCACCTGCTACTGCAGCTTTTGACTCAGAATAAATTGTTCCCTTGTGTGTCAATCCAGGTTCTCTAAAATGAACTTGATCATCAATTAGTCCAGGAATTAAATAAGAACCTTTTATATCTATAATATTTTCTTCTCCGCTAGGTATAATTTTATTCGAGATCTCTTGAATTATATTATTAGATATTAATAAATCGCTTTCAATGATTTTTCCCTCGTTTACAATAATTGCGTTTTTAATAATTGTTTTCATTTAAAAAATTTTGAGAGAATATATTTTAATTTCATGAAAATTAAACCAAAAATTGCCTCAGATATAATTGATAAATTAAGTTTAGACTCTCCTCGAATTCTATCAGTAAAAATAATTGGAATTTCATATAACTTGTAGTTTAAGTTGTATGCCTTAAACTTCATTTCAATTTGAAAAGCATAACCCTTAAACTTTATTCCTTTATCTAATATATCTCTAATAACATTAGATTTATAACCAACAAAACCAGAAGTTAAATCCATAATAGGTGTTCCTGTAATAATTCGAGCATACCATGAAGCAAAATATGAAATTAAAACTCTTTGAATAGGCCAATTAACAACATTAACTCCAGTTTTATACCTAGACCCAATTACAACATCAAAACCATTTTGAGTTAAAAAAACTTGCATTCGTGATAAATCCAAGGGATTATGCGAAAAATCTGCATCCATTTCGTAGATATTTTCATAACCATTATTAATTGCCCATTTAAAACCGTCAATATAGGCAGGACCAATGCCTAGTTTTTTTTCTCTTTCAATCAAAAAAAGTCGGTCTTTGTAAAAAGGAGATTTTTCTTTAACTAAGCTTGCTGTTTTATCAGGTGAACTATCATCAACTACTAATATATTAAAGTTGTCTTCGAGTCGAAATATTTCATCTATTATCTGTATAATGTTATCTGACTCATTAAATGTTGGGATAATTACAATTGATTTTTTTTCTAACACATAGCAAAATTAAGACTTAATTTTTATTAGATAAGCAAATGAATTGAAGTTTAATGAGTTCGGTTTTAAATGAATTTGTATTTTTGCAGACCCAAATCTTTTTTTTTTGGATATGAAAGTTAAATCAATTCTAATTTCACAACCTAAACCGGAAATTAAAAATTCCCCATATGTTGAGCTTATAAAAAAGTTTAAATTAAAAATTGATTTTCGTCCTTTTATCCATATTGAAGGAAAAACAAGCAGGGAAATTAGACAACAAAAAATAGATTTATCTAAATTTTCAGCTATTATTTTAACTAGTAGGAATTCTGTTGATCATTTTTTTAGGATTGCTGAAGAAATGAGATATCCAATACCTAATGCTTTAAAATACTTTTGCCTATCAGAGGCTGTTGCGTTCTATTTACAAAAATATGTTGTTTACAGAAAAAGAAAAATCTATGTTGGAGGCAGGACTTTTGATGAATTATCAGAAATTATTTCTAAGTATAATGAGGAGAATTATCTTTTACCAGGCTCTGATGTTTTATCGCCTAGGATAGAAAATAAATTAAATGATTTAGAAGTAAAATGGACGAAGGGTATTTTTTACAAAACTGTTATTAGTGATCTATCTGATCTTAAAAATGTATACTATGATGTTTTAGTTTTTTTCAGCCCATCAGGAATTGAATCCTTATTCTCAAATTTTCCTGATTTTAAACAAAATGAAACTAGAATCGCAGTTTTTGGCAAAAACACGGTTAATGCAGCCAAAAATGCTGGATTGAGAATTGACATTGAAGCGCCTTTAAATAAAATACCATCAATGTCTAGGGCTTTGTATCTATATATTGAAAAAGCTAATAAAAAATAATTAGCTTTTAAACTTACTTTCGAAATTATTTAAAAACTCCTTGAAATCATCTTGTGATTTTATTTGTAAGTATTTTTCATCTCTAAATAAATTCAAATAAATCTCAATTTGTTGTGGAGTCAAATATCCAGTTATTGGAGCAATTGGATTGGTGTTTTTATCAAAAAATACGATTGTAGGATAACCATATACACCTAGATATCTGGTAAAATTATGAGACGAATTTCTGGCTGATTTGGTTTCTTTATATCCAGGGTTTTTATAAACCTTCCCCTTGTAATTAACAACTGAATTTCCTTCCGCATTAAACTTAACCGCATAAAAGTTATCATTTAGAAATTTAGCTACTTCTTGATTTTGAAAAGTATTTTTATCCATCAATTTACATGGACCACACCAATCTGTGTATATATCCATTATAATATTCTTTGGATTGGTTTTTTGTAATTCTTGAGCTTTTTCAATGCTCATCCAATTAACTTGTTGAGCATGAGAAAATTGAAAAAGAAAGAATAAAAGGATTAAACTATTTCTAATTAAAGCCATGCATTTTTTTCTTTAAGAATCCATTCAATAAAAACATCACAACTCCAGCGCCAATTGGAATTAATGTAAAAATTAAAAAGAATCCAGACAGACCAGCTTGCTCTGAAATTACATTAATATAACTACCAGTAAAACCACCGATTAGGTTTGCAAAAAAACTAGATAATAACCAAAATCCAAACATTAAACCTACCAATCTAACTGGAGCAAGTTTACTGACATATGATAATCCAACTGGGGATACACATAACTCGCCGAGGGTGTGAAATAAATAAGCAAAAACTAACCAAAATATACTAACACTAGCTGTTTGAGCACCATAAGGTATTGACATTGATCCATAAGCTAAGAAGCCGAATCCAAGACCAAGAAGAATTAATCCAATTGAAAATTTTACTGGCCCTGAAGGATTATACTTTGAAGCCCAAATTTTAGAAAAAACTGGTGCAAAAAGTATAATAAACAATGAATTTAGGACAGAAAACCAGGATGCTGGAATTTCGGTTGCTTCTTGACTGAACTCATTATTGATCATCCAAATAACAATTCCCCAAATTATAACAAAACTTGTACCTAGAAATAAATTTGATAGAAAATACTTTTGAAAAATATTTTGGAATAATTTATATAAAACATAGGTTATCACAGCCATTGGAACAATAGTAATGATAGTATTTACAGTTTTAAAAATTGCTGCTGAATCACCTGTTAAATTTCTTTCGGTGTAGTCATTAGCAAAAATTGTCATTGATCCACCCGCTTGTTCAAAAGCCCACCAAAAAAATATGGTAGCAGCCGAAAAAACTAGTATGACCAAAATTCTATCCCATTCGACACTTGTAATTGGTGTCTTAACTTTTTCCTCAGAATTATTAACTTTTTTCTCAGGCTTAAGGCCAATAGATCCAAAAATTTCTTGAGCAAAATAAAATTGAAGCATTCCAAAAAACATGAAAATTCCAGCAAGTCCGAATCCCCAATGCCATCCAACTTTCTCACCTAAATATCCACACAATAGAATACCCAAGAACGCTCCTGCATTAATACCCATATAAAATATGGTATATGCACCATCTTTTCTAATATCATCATCTTTATAGAGCTGACCAACAATTGAAGAAATATTTGGTTTAAACAAACCATTTCCGATTATCAATAATGCAATACCAAGAAAGAAAAAAGTATCAGCAAAATATTCAAGAGCCATTGAACCATGACCCAAGGCCATAATAAAAGCACCCATTACGGTCGCATTTCTGTAGCCCAAAAATTTATCAGCTAGAATTCCACCAATAAGTGGAGTAAAATAAACAAGCCCAGTATACCAACCATATAAAATCAGGGCATCTTCTCTTTCCCATCCCCAACCCTCATTCATAATTGATGATGTAAGAAAAAGAACAAGAATTGCTCTCATTCCATAATAGCTAAATCGTTCCCACATTTCAGTAAAGAACAATACAAATAATCCAGTTGGGTGATCAAAAATTGTTTTTTGATTTAGTTCTGATCCATTAAATTGTGCTCCAATCATATTTTTTTTTTTAAATGTATCTATTTAATTATAATTTACCAACGATTTTTTTTCCATGATAAAACTTTCCCTGAATTTTTTCATGCAAATAATCAAGATTTTTGTTCGTAATTTTTCCGGCTGAAATAATTTCAAATTGGGGTGGAGAAATTGCAATCATTTTTTTTAAGTTATTTATTCCATGTTCGGCAGTATCTTTTCCTCCCGATGAAAGAACTCCATTAATTTGTTTAATTTCAATTAATTGTTTTAGAGAATTTAAAGTAGATGGCGTTAGGTCAATTGCTTTATGAATAATTACTTTTAAAGGGTTTGATAGATCAGTTAAATATTTGATTTTTTTTATGTCTAGCTCCATGTTTTCATCCAAACATCCAAAAACAACTCCATCAAAATTATATTCCTTGCACAGATTAATTGTTTTTTTCATTTCATCTAAATCTTGTTCATTGTATACAAATGACCTTGAATGAGGTCTAACCATAACTCGAATTGGACATTGAACAATTTTTTTTATTGAGATTAAATCTTCAGTCCTAGGAGTTAATCCATCCTCGTCCAGTTTTGAACAAAACTCAATTCGGTCTGCTCCTAATTTAACAGCATTTATTGCGTCCGTAATGTTATCAACACAAACTTCTTTTATTATGTCCATTAAAATTTTAGAAATGATATCGTCTAAATGTTTCCATTGCTTGGTAATCGGCCATACCAAGGTCATTATAGGTTATGGCTATTTCTCTATTCCTTTCTTCAACCCTCTGCCAAAACTCTCTTTCGTCATCACCTTGAAACATAACGCTATTGTTTTGAGATTGATGATAAAAAATAGCTCTTCTTTTTCGTAAAACTTGCTCTGGACTTAAAGGAACTGCCATATCAATTTCATGTGAATCCCACTCATGCCATGCACCTCTATATAACCAAACCCAACAGTCTTTCATAAAATTAAGTTTCTTTAAATGCTTAAGAGATTCAAATAATAACTCAATACAAACCTTATGAGTCCCGTGTGGGTCAGCTAAATCACCAGCAGCAAATATTTGATGTGGTTTAATTGATTTAATTAAATCACACATAATTTTTAAATCTTTTGATGTGGGTTTATTCTTTTTAATTTTACCAGTCTCATAAAAAGGTAACTTTAAAAAGTGAACATTAGAATCATTTAATCCTATAAATCTTGTGGCTGCCAATGATTCTTTTTCTCTAATTAGTGACGCCAGTTTTCTTACACTTCGGTCTTTTATTATTTTCTTTTCATCAGATAATAAATTCTTTAATTCACTAATTAAATTTGAAGATCTATCAAAAAAATCTTCATAAAGCTCGACAAACTTTAACACCTCTTCATTAGAGACTGCTATATTACCTGAGGTTTGATAGGCAACATGGACATCATGACCTTGACTTACAAGCCTATCAAATGTACCACCCATTGAAACAACATCATCGTCAGGGTGTGGGCTGAAAATTATAACTCTCTTTTGAGCTGGATTTTTTCTTTCAGGTCTGTGAGTATCATCTGCATTAGGCTTTCCACCTGGCCATCCAGTAATTGTTCTTTGTAATTTGTTGAAGGCCTCCAAATTAATGTCGTAATGAGATTTTTGAACTAATAAATCTGAAAGATTATTTTGGTTGTAATCTTTTTCAGTAAGTCTCAATATTGGTTTTTCAGTTTTGCTTGAAAGCCAGTGAATAGCTCTATTTTTCATTTCATCATCTAAAGGTTGTTCTCCAACTTGCCAAGGCTGGGAAATTCGGGTTAGTAATGATGAGGAATCATTGTCCAGGATGATAGTTGCGTTACCATGAGACTGAATTAAGCTTGCGGGTACTTTTACATTTTGTCTTATTTCAACTGCATTTTTTATAGCATTCGATTTACTTTTTCCCCATGCCATTAAAATAATCCTCTTGGAGGCTAAAATTGTTTTGATGCCCATTGTTATTGCAGATGATGGAACATTCTTAATTCCATTAAAATTTAGCCTTGCATCATGTCGGGTTTGGTAATCTAGTTTAACTAACCTTGTTATTGAATTTAAATTTGAGCCTGGCTCATTAAATCCAATGTGCCCATTAGCACCAATTCCTAAAATTTGAATATCAATCCCACCAAAATATTTAATCTTTTTTTCATATTCTTTACAAAACTTATCTACCATTTTCTTATCCAAATCACCATCTGGTATGTGAATATTATCTCTATCAATGTCTATATGATTAAATAGGTTTTCATCCATAAATTGATGATAACTTTGTTTGT
The DNA here is from genome assembly GCA_902595555.1 of uncultured Bacteroidota bacterium. Lineage (GTDB taxonomy): Bacteria > Bacteroidota > Bacteroidia > Flavobacteriales > Flavobacteriaceae > Eutrophosalina. The sequence continues at coordinate 116,141 of CACJQM010000004.1, forward strand.
GATCTTTTGAAATACTGCAATACTCATCAAGATTAAATGTTACTACTTTTTTAAAACTAACTTTTTCTTTTTTGTGAATTTCAATCAGCTTGTTATAGACACCTTTAGGTGAGGACCCTGTTGCTAATCCTAGAACTGTTTTTTTATTTTTTTTATTATTTTTTTTAATACACTTTATTATTTCCTTCGCAATTAAAACTTCGGCATTTTCTTTACTATCAAAAATTACAGTGTGAATTCTTTCAAAACGAGTAGTTGATGAAGAACCTGGATTTTTATATTTTACTGAACTAGGATTCATAAATCTTAAAGCATAATTTTTTTAGAATATTTAAATAAAAGATATCCTGAAATTATTGTGATTAATAAAAATATTAAACCTGAATTAATTTCACCATATATAAAGTAACCTGTTGAAAACAATGCACTATATATTGATATACATCCAATAATCATACATATTATTCCTCGAGGTACAATCCAACCCTCCTTTTCATTGCTAATACCAGAATTATTTTTGATAATATTCCATCCAGGTCCACCAGGTTTAGTTTTGTTATAAAACTTTACAAGAGTGTCAGTATCGTCTGAGGGTGTAATAAATGTAACTATAAGCCAAATTGAAGTAGTTACCAATACTATAAATGGGAACTTCATATAAGCCGGTAACATATTATCATTGAAAAGCACATTGAATATTGATTCATTTGTCAATGCAATAGAAATTATCCCAGAGCTTAACATTGCAGCAATTTCGCTCCATGCATTTATCCTCCACCAAAACCATCTAAGTATGAAAATTGATCCTGTTCCAGCTCCAAACATTAGAATTATATCAAAAAGTTGATATGCATTTGTAAGAGATATAGCAATAATCGAACTAACAATCATCAATATAACAACTGATAACCTACCAACATTAACCAATTCCTTTTGAGTAGCATTTTTATTAATTAGTTGTAAATAGAAATCATTAACTACGTAAGAGGAACCCCAATTGAGATGCGTTGAAATTGTTGACATATAAGCTGATATTAATGAGGCGAGTACAAGGCCAAGAAGTCCAGTTGGAAGTAAAGTTAACATTGCTGGATATGCTAAATCTTGTCCTAACTTGTCCTCAGAGATGTTTGGAAATGCTTCACTCAAAGATGCTATATCAGGAAAAACAACTAATGAAGCTAGGGCAACAATTATCCATGGCCACGGTCTTAGTGCATAATGCATTATGTTGAAAAAAAGAGTTGCACCTAAGGCATGATTTTCATTTTTTGCTGCAAGCATTCTCTGAGCTATATATCCTCCTCCACCAGGTTCAGCCCCAGGATACCATGAACTCCACCATTGAACAGCAAAAGGAATTATTAATAAGGTCCATAAAGTTTCCTTGTCCGTTAAGTCAGGAAACATTGAAATTTTGTCAGCAATACTTTCATTATTAATTACAGAATCAATACCTCCAACTTCAGGTAAATTTACCAGATAAACTGCTGCTCCAATTGATCCTGCCATTGCTGTAAAAAATAAAATAAAATCAGTGTAAACCACTCCTCTAAAACCTCCTGCAGTACTAAAAATAAGAGTAACACCACCTGCATAAAGTACTGTCTCAATAGCTGATAAATCAAGCATTATAGCTCCAATTTTTATTGCAGCTAAAGTAACACCGGCCATTGCCAAAACATTAAAAATAATTCCAAGATATATTGATCTAAAACCTCTTAAAAATCTCCCAGCCTTTCCACTGTATCTTAATTCATAAAACTCCATGTCAGTAGAGACGTCTGACCTTCTCCATAATTTTGCATAAACAAAAACTGTAAGTAGACCAGTCAAAAGAAAAACCCACCAGACCCAGTTTCCTGAAACCCCATTGGTTCTAACAATGTCTGTTACTAAATTTGGCGTATCAGTTGAAAAAGTAGTTGCAACCATTGATAAACCTAGCAGCCACCAGGGTAAAGTTCGACCTGAAAGAAAATATTCTGAAGTACTTTTAGATGATTTTTTTGAAACAGCAAAACCAATAGCAAGTACTAAAACAAAAAAGAAAATTATAATACTTTTATCTATTAAGCTTAATTCTATCACCCTTTAAATTTAGAAAATAATTTCACCTTATATCAATTAGAATCAATTAATTTTTGAATAGTATTGATATCAGCTTTTGATGTCAAATCTGGTACATGCTCAGCAATAGGAATGCCCCTCATATACAAACCATCTTCACTTATCATATTAACTAAAGCTGATGGCAACTCTTTTTCATTTCTTAAAGGATTAATAGGACAATTTTTGATGAAATCAAAACACTGATTCCCATTGAATTTAAAGATATTCATACTTACCCTAATTTTCCCATTTTCATCAAGATTCTCAGAGACTTGTTCTGGTGTTGGTTTTTCAATAAAATTTACCAAATTAAATTCAGCATCCATCATCAAGATTGAGAATGAGGAAACTCTCTCTTTAGGAAAATCTAAAGAATCTCTATCGTACGCTAAAACTGCATTTTCAAAGCTATTTTCTCTTATTAATTTAAATGATGAAGTTGAATATAAATTATCACTATTGCATACACAAAAACTAGTTTTTTGTAATTCAGGTAATTGTTCCATTGTTTGCGAAACAGCATCTGCGGTTCCAAAAGGTTTTACTCTATCAATTGGGATTTTCTGAATTGCATATTTAACTTCAATTTTTGAAGGTAATTTTAATTCGTCAATTTGATTTTTAAAATATTGAAAATCTTTTCCAACAACCATAATCACAGTTTCAAAACCTGCATCTAATATGTTTTTAAGAAGAAAATATATAAATGGCTTGTTACCAAATGTAATTAAGGATTTACTTTTATTGTTAGCCTCGTTTGCTTTACTGTCATCTATATTTGAGTCAACAGATTTTTTCATTCTGGAAGACATTCCAGCTGCTAACACTACAATTGTTGTTGTCATATTTAATTATCTAAAGCTTTAATTTTAAATTTTTCAAGTGCTGGTGTCGTTCTAGCATTCAAAATAATGGATTCAATTTTTTTAACAATATTAGGATTATCATTTGAAATGTTATTTAATTCTTTAATATCATCTTCAAGATTATATAATTGCAATGGTTGTGGACCATTTTGAAGATTGGTTTTAACACCTTTCCATTTTCCATACCTTACAGCTTGTTGACCACTTTGAGTTGAAAATTCCCAGTACAAGTATTCATGTTCTTCTTGATTTTTATTAGTTAAAAGAGGTAAAAAACTAAGTCCGTCAATATAACTAGGTTTATTTATTTTTAAAATATCTACGACAGTTGCATAAAAATCTTGAAAAGCAGAAATATGATTAGTTACTCTTTGAGTTTTAATTTGGTCAGGCCAATGTGCAATCATAGGCACTCTAATTCCTCCTTCATAAACTCTGCCCTTTACTCTTTTTCTATCACCATTTAAGATGCCTGCACTATTAAAATAATCGATATCAACATGATTTACATGTGTTGGGCCATTGTCACTTGTAAAAATTATCAAAGTATTTTCATATTTTCCAATCTCTTTAAGCTTCTCAACGATTTCTCCAACTTGTTGATCTAAGTAAGAGATCATTGCAGCATATGTAGCTTTTGGATACTGATTGGGATAATAAGATCTACCAACGTATGGTTTTTCAGGTCCTATTTTTTCTCTGTAATAATTGACCCATTCTTTAGGAGCTTGTAAAGGTAAATGTGGAATTGGTGAAGCATAATAAAGAAAAAAATTTGAATTTTTATTCTCATCAATAAAATTTAAAGCTTCATTATGCATCAATGTTGCTGAATAATCAGCTTGATTATATTTATTATAGCTTTCTTCAGAATTTATATCTGCACCAGAATCAAGACCTTCTTGTTTTGTTACTATATAATTATTCAAAATATCCTTTTCGGTATTTTTCCATAAATGTGTAGGATAAAACGTATGAGCTTGTCTTTGACAATTATATCCATAAAAAAAATCAAAACCCATCAAATTTGGAATACTATTAGTATGTGGAGCGCCTAACCCCCATTTACCCACCATTCCAGTTTTATACCCATTATCTTTGAAAACTTTTGCTACAGTAATAGTTGAGTCAGGTAGAGGCCTTTGACCCTCAAGCGAAGGATCATTAAACATAGCTTCAAAACTCCAAACATTACCTCTTTCAGACCATTCTCCATTATTTCTAATATGAGTATGACCTGAATGTTGACCTGTCATAAGTACACTTCTTGCTGGTGCACAAACTGGGGATCCGGTATAATGATCAGTAAATAATAAACCATTTTTTGCAAGAGCATCTATGTTAGGAGTTTCAATAATCTTTTGCCCATATACTCCCAATTCACCATAACCAAGATCATCAGCCAAAATATATATAATATTTGGACTAGATTCATCATTTGAAGATTTGGAGCTAAATACGATTATAACATAACCTGTTATTAAAATTGAAAATAAAAAAATAGTTGATTTTAATTTTTTATTCATGATGTATAATTTAAGGAGTTTTAAATATATGTCTATTAAAAGAATATAACAATAACTATCTTAGCTAAATCTATGAAAGAGGGATTTTCAAAGCTTGATAAAAACGAAAAAATTGATTGGGTGATCAATAATTTTTTTAATTCCTCTGAAAGCGATTCCGAACTTCTTAAAAAATATTGGTCTAATGACATTGAGCTTCAAAAAATTCATGATGAATTTTCTGAAAATACAATTTCAAATTTTTTTCTTCCTCTTGGTATTGCTCCTAATTTTATTATAGATAAAAAAAACTATACTATTCCTATGGCAACAGAGGAAAGTTCTGTTGTTGCAGCAGCTTGTAAGTCTGCCAAGTTCTGGGCAAAAAGAGGCGGATTTAAAACAGAAATTATTGATTTAATTAAAACTGGTCAGGTGCATTTTAAATATGATGGTTCCAAAGAAAAAATCTTTAAATTTTTTAAACAAATAAAAAAAAGATTAATATCTGATTGTTCAGAAATTACAAAAAATATGAAGGAGAGAGGGGGAGGAATTTTGGATATTGAGTTGATTGATAAAACAAATGATATAGAAAATTATTATAAAATAAGTTCTCAATTTAATACAGTAGATTCAATGGGGGCAAATTTCATAAATTCATGCCTGGAGCAATACGCAAAAACATTTGAGACTGAATTCTTAAATTCAAAGTTTTTTGAAAAAGATGAAAAGCTAGAAATTATAATGAGTATACTTTCTAACTATGTGCCTCAATGTTTAGTTAGAGCTGAAGTTAGATGTAAGGTTGATGAGCTAAAAAATAAAGACATTCATGATCCAAAGATATTTGCTCAAAAATTCGTTGACGCAATTAAAATTGCAAAGAATGATATTGGCAGAGCTGTAACCCACAACAAAGGAATAATGAACGGAATAGACTCTGTAGTTATTGCAACTGGAAATGATTTTAGAGCAGTTGAAGCCTGTGCGCATGCATATGCTTCAAAAAATGGTAATTATTCAAGTCTATCTCATGCTAGAGTTCAAAAAGATGAGTTTGTTTTTTGGATGGAAATTCCTCTAGCGGTTGGAACTGTAGGTGGTATTACAAATCTACATCCTTTAGTAAAATGGTCTTTAAAATTATTAAAAAACCCATCGGCATCAGATCTTATGAGAATTATTGTGGTTGCCGGCCTTGCTCAAAATTTTGCTGCCTTAAGATCTTTAATCACATCTGGAATTCAACTTGGGCATATGAAAATGCATTTAATTAATATCTTGAACTCATTAGATGCTGATAATAGTGAAAAGAAAATATTAGTTGAATATTTTAAAAAACATAAAGTTAGTTTTCGTAAAGCTGAAAATGCTCTAACTAAATTGAGAGGAAATGAGCTTAATATTTAAGAGTCATGGAAAACTTTTAATAACGGGAGAGTATTTTGTATTAAAGGGTGCTCAATCACTTTGTATTCCTACCAAATTTTTTCAGACATTAAAAATTAAAGATTCAAAGGAAAAAAATTTAGTTTGGAAGAGTTTTGATCACAACAACGAAATTTGGATTGATACAAAATTTAGCATTCCTGACTTAGAAATTTTAAAATCTAAAAATAAAGAGACTATTTTTTTACAAAATCTACTCTCAAATGCAAAAAAATTAAATCGAAGTTTTCTTAAATCGAATCACGGATTCAGAATTGAATCAAAAATGAATTTTGATAAAAATTGGGGGCTTGGATCATCATCAACATTAATTAATAATATTTCTAGCTGGGCAAAAATTAATCCCTATGATTTACTTTGGTCTATAAGCAAAGGTAGTGGTTACGATATTGCATCTGGTCAATCAAAAGGTCCACTCTTATATAGACTTGTAAATAAAAAACCTGTATATGAACTTGTTGATTTTAAACCAAAGTTTCATGAACAATTATTCTTTGTATATATGAACAAAAAACAACAAACTGATAAGGAGATTAGTTATTTCAATGATAATATTAAAAATGATAAAAATATAGTTGATACTATATCTTCAATTTCTCAAAAATTGATAGATTCTGAAAATTTTGAAAATTTTAAAAGTTTGATTTTAGAACATGAAAAAATTTTATCAACTCAATTGAAAAAGAGGATGGTAAAGGAAATTTATTTTTCAGATTACCCAGGAGAAATTAAAAGCTTAGGAGCCTGGGGAGGTGATTTTATCTTAGCTGCAGGTCCAAGTGATACCAAAAAATATTTTGAAGAAAAAGGTTATAAAACGATTTTTTCTTTCAAAGACATGTTAAAAAATGCTTAAATGTAAACTTTGGCATGGTTAATGTTTTATAAAAAGTAGAATACATAATATTTTTTGGTTAGTTGTTGTTTTAAATGCCCAAATCATCTCAAAAGGTTTGGGCATTTACTTTTTAATCTGAGTAAACTGTTCTAAAACCTGTGTGTAATGAGCTTGAGTCTGGTGTTGTTTTCATTCTTGCTGCATTACGATATCCACTACAATAAGAATCGTTACATAAAAAACTACCTCCTCTAATTACCTTCTTTTGACTGTAGGGTTCAACGGGATCATAACTGCTTTCCGGACCCTGAGGATTAACTATACCTCTCTTTGGTAACATTGAATAATATTCAGAGTGATACCAATCAAAACACCATTCCCAAACATTACCACCAATATCATAAAGTCCATATCCATTAGGTGAAAATGATTTAACAGGAGATGAATAATAAAATTTATCTAAGACAGTATTGGTGTTAGGGAAGCTACCATTCCAGCTGTTTGCCTTATAATCATTTTCATCAATTTTTTCATTTCCCCAACTGTAAATTTTATTTGATTTACCTCCTCTTGATGCATATTCAAATTCCGCCTCGGTTGGTAATCTTTTTCCAGACCAATTACAATATGCTATAGCATCTTCCCAACTTACATGAACTACGGGATAATCATCTTTACCAATAATATCACTATCGGGTCCAAATGGTTGTCTCCAATTCGCGTTTCTAACCAGTGACCACCATTTTGAGTAATCATTCAAGTTTTCAGTCTGAACTTCGCTAAATACTAATGAAGCAGGTTCAAGTAAACTATCATCTGGTTTTGGTGTGCCTGGTGGCAATGCAGATTTAATTTCATCCCAATTAATTTTTCTTTCTGCAGTTGTAATGTATCCAGTTTCATCAACAAATTTTTTAAACTGAGCATTTGTAACTTCAGTTTGATCCATCCAAAATGAACTTACTTCAACACTGTGTTTTGGAAATTCATCACTCCTTGCTTCTTCATTATCACCTCCCATCAAAAATTTTCCTCCTTCAATAAAAACCATACCATCCTTAACCACTGGATTAGCGTTTTGTGATTTTTTATTGGAATTACAACCTAATAAAAGCAATGAAGTAAAAACTAAAAAGAATTGAAATATATTATTGATTTTATTCACTTTTTATTGAAATAAATTATTACTAAATTACATACATCAAGTATGAAAAACAATAAAGCTGAAATTTACTGGAAAAAAAATCTTAGATACTTAACCATACTTTTATCAATTTGGTTTTTAGTTTCTTTTGGTTTCGGAATACTTTTAGCTGATCAATTAAATGAAATTCAATTCTTTGGTTTCAAGCTTGGATTTTGGTTTGCTCAGCAAGGTTCTATATACACCTTTGTTATTTTAATTTTTGTTTACATTTTTTTGATGAATAGACTTGATAAATTTTATAGGTCTAAAAAATAAATCATAATGTCTTTACAAATTTGGATTTGGATAATTGTAGGTTTAACTTTTGCTCTGTACATAGGTATAGCCATATGGTCAAAAGCAGGGTCTACAAATGAATTCTACATAGCTGGAAAAGGAGTTAATCCTATTGCAAATGGCATGGCCACAGCAGCTGATTGGATGAGTGCTGCATCCTTCATTTCCATGGCAGGAATTATATCTTTTATTGGATACGATGGATCAGTATATTTGATGGGTTGGACTGGTGGATACGTTTTGCTCGCTTTATTACTTGCACCATATTTAAGAAAGTTTGGAAAATTTACTGTACCCGATTTTATTGGGGATCGGTACTACTCTAATGTTGCTAGAACTGTAGCGGTTTTTTGCGCATTAATCGTTTCATTTACCTATATAGCTGGTCAGATGAGAGGAGTTGGAATTGTTTTTTCTAGATATTTAGAAGTTGATATAAATTCAGGTGTATTTATTGGAATGGGCATAGTTCTTTTTTATGCTATTCTTGGTGGTATGAAAGGAATAACTTACACACAGGTTGCTCAATATTGTGTTTTAATTTTTGCATTCATGGTACCTGCAATTTTTATCTCTATTCAGATGACAGGAAATCCAATACCACAGCTTGGTTTTGGATCTGAATCAACTGATGGAGTATACTTACTTGACAAATTAAACGGGCTTCATCAAGAATTGGGTTTTAGTGAATATACATCTGGATCTAAATCTACTTTAGATGTTTTTCTTATAACTGCTGCCCTTATGATTGGAACTGCTGGACTTCCTCATGTTATAGTTAGATTTTTTACTGTAAAAAAAGTCAGCGATGCAAGAAAATCTGCAGGATGGGCACTTCTATTTATAGCGATACTTTACACAACTGCACCTGCTATTGCTGTTTTTGCTAGAACAAATTTAATTGAGACAGTTTCAGAAAAAGATTACTCAACAATGCCTTACTGGTTTAAAAAATGGGAAGAGACTGGTCTATTAAAATATGATGATAAAAATAATGACAATATAATTCAATATCTGGGTGATGAACAATTAAATGAATTAACGATAGATAAAGACATCATGGTTTTAGCCAACCCTGAAATTGCCCAACTTCCTAATTGGGTTATCGCACTTTTAGCTGCTGGTGCAATTGCAGCTGCACTATCTACTGCTGCAGGACTTTTACTTGTTATTTCATCTTCAATTTCACATGATTTAATTAAAAGAATAATTAATCCAGAAATCAGCGATAAAGGAGAATTAATTGCTGCTAGAGTATCTGCTTTTTTTGCAGTTATGCTGGCTGGATATTTTGGAATAAATCCACCTGACTTTGTTGCTGCTACAGTTGCATTGGCTTTTGGTTTGGCAGCGGCATCATTTTTTCCTGCAATTGTATTGGGAATTTTTTATAAAAAAATGAATAAAGAAGGTGCTATTTCTGGTATGTTGATTGGAATTTTATCCATGCTTTTTTACATGACTAAATTTAAATTTGGCTGGTTTGGTGGTGGAAGCTCAGAAGATTGGTGGTTTGGTATATCACCTGAAGGGTTTGGAACAATAGCAATGCTTATCAATTTAATTGTTTCTATAACAGTTGCAAATTTTACAGCCTCTCCACCTGAGAAAATTATAAAGCTTGTTGAAAACATAAGACTCCCAAGTGATGATGAAGAATTATAAAAAATTTATTTTAATTTTTTTTCCGTTCTTATTGTTTTCTCAAACAGAACTTTTTGAGAAAAAAAATTTCATAGTAGAGAATGATACTCTTAGATACAGAATTTTAGCGCCTTTAGATTATGATGCAAATGAAAAATATCCAGTACATCTTTTTTTACATGGTGCAGGTGAAAGAGGAAATGATAATGAATTACAGTTATTTCATGGATCAAATCTGTTCTTAAACAACAATAATAGAAAAAAATATAAATCGTGGGTTGTTTTTCCACAATCTCCAAAAAATGATTGGTGGGGAGGGTATTACGATCCATATAAATACGATTATGATGTAAAAAGGTCTAAATCTCTTGAACTTGTGATAAAGCTAATGGATATTTTTATTGAAAGAGAAGATGTTGATACAAACAAAATTTATGTAAGTGGTCTTTCAATGGGGGGGCTTGGTACTTTTTCAATTTTGAATGCAAGGCCTGAAATGTTTGCAGCAGCAACCCCAATTTGTGGAGATGGAGACCCTAGATCAGTTGAAAATTTTGCAAAGAAAGTTGCTATTTGGATTTTCCATGGATCAGCTGATAAGGTTGTTTTACCACAACAATCATTAAAAATGGCTAATGCAATTTTAAATGCTGGGGGTAATCCCAAAATTACCATTTATGAAAATGTTGGACACAATAGTTGGGATACAGCTTTTGCAGAAAAAGATTTTTTAAAATGGATACATTCAAAAACTAAAAACAAATGAATAAATATTTAATACTATCAATAATGATCTTAAGTCTATCATCATGCGATAACAAAGATAAAACTAACTCTGTTTATATTCAGGGTGGTGGTACACTTGATGATTGGGCAAATCTTTCAAAATACAAAGAATCCAATAAAATATTGATGAGTGAAATTGATGAAAATAGGGTTGTTTTTATGGGCAACTCAATCACCGAGGGTTGGTCAAATTTTGATCCTGATTTCTTTATTGATAATCCTTATGTTAATAGAGGGATAAGTGGTCAAACCACACCCCAAATGTTAATTAGATTCAAACCAGATGTAGTAAATCTTAAACCAAAGTCAGTAGTAATATTAGCAGGAATCAATGATATTGCTGGGAATACAGGTCCTATGAAAATTGAGAATATTGCAGAAAATATATTTTCAATGAGTGAAATAGCTAAATCAAATAATATTGAAGTATTTATTTGTTCTGTTTTACCTGCTAAAGCATTTCCATGGTCACCATCCATAAAAAATGTTGCCGATAAGGTTATAACACTAAATTCTATTTTGGAAAAATACTGTTTAGATAACAAAATCCAATATGTTGATTACCATTCAGAAATGAATGATGGAAATGGGGGTCTAAAGGTACCCGAACATACGACTGAAGATGATTTAGTTCATCCAAATAAGGAAGGTTACAAGGTTATGGAAGAGGTGATCTCGATTTTTTTAGACACTAATAACTAATTTTTTTTAAATTAGATATGGTGTAATATGAAAAAAAATGCGGCTTTTTTTGTAGTTCCATTTATTTTAATAATCCTATTAAAATATTTCAGCTCTGATAAATTCAGTGACAATTATATTGATAATTCTAACGCTGACTATGAGATTATAAATGTCTCAAATGTTCCAGAAACCATCGATTTTAATTTTCATGTTAATCCAATTCTTTCTGATAAATGTTTTGCTTGTCATGGTCCTGATGATAAGCAGAGAAAAGCTAATTTGAGGCTTGACACTAAAGAAGGACTTTATCAAATGACAGAAGACCTTATAAAAAGGGTTATAGATTTAGATAATTTAGAAGAAAGCGAAATGATTAGGAGAATTTTTCATGAAAATAAATCTGTTTTAATGCCACCTCCTGAATCAAACTTGAGTTTATCCGAATATGAAAAAAATATTTTAAAAAAATGGATACTTCAAGGTGCAGAATGGAAAAAACATTGGTCATTCATAAAACCTGAAAAACCAGAAATACCACAAATTCAAAACAATCAGTGGGTAAAAAATGAAATTGATATTTTCATCGCAAAAAATATTGAAATACAAAATTTAGAATTTTCAAAAATAGAATCTAAAGAAATTCTATTGAGGAGATTGTATTTTGATATTGTAGGACTACCTCCGTCAATAGACGACATTGATCAGTTTTTAAACGATAAATCAGAAAATGCTTACGAAAAAGTTGTTGATAAACTTCTTGATTCTGAAAACTATGGTGAAAGGATGGCTTCAATATGGATGGATATTGCAAGATATGGAGATAGCCATGGTTATCAGGACGATACTGAAAGAACCATGTGGCCATGGCGAGATTGGGTAATTCATGCATACAATAAAAACCTTCCATATGATGAATTTATTACTTGGCAACTAGCTGGAGATTTAATTCCAAACGCTACAAAAGAACAAATAATTGCAACTGGATTTAATAGAAATCATAAAATAACTCAAGAGGGTGGTGTAATCCCAGAGGAATATCGAGTTGAGTATGTTGCTGATAGAGCAATCACAACTTCAAAATTAATGATGGGTCTTACTATGGAATGTGCCAGATGCCACAGTCATAAATATGATAATATTACTCATGACGAATTTTATGGCTTTTATGGTTTTTTTAATAACATAAATGAAAAAGGTCTTATCGCATATGGCGACTTTGCACCTGAACCAAAAATAACAGTATCTAAAAATGAATTAAATGAAGGACTAGATTTTATAAAACTTCCTGACAGCCTAGATAAAGTTACTTTCATGGTTATGAAAGAAACGGAAAACCTTAGAAAGACATATGTTTTAAATAGAGGGCTTTATAATTTACAAATGAATGAAGTCAAAAATATGACTCCATCTGCAGTACTTCCATTGGAAAAGGAAAATAGTAATCGATTAGATTTGGCAAAATGGTTTTTTTCGGACGAAAACCCTTTAACCTCAAGAGTGGTTGTAAACAGAATATGGCAACAATTTTTTGGAGTTGGTATTGTTGCTACCCCTGATGATTTTGGAAGTCAAGGTAATAGACCTATAAACCCTGAATTGCTTGACTGGTTAGCTGTGACTTATCAAAACGAAGATAAATGGGATACTAAAAAATTCATCAAGAGAATAGTTATGTCATCAACATACAGACAGTCAAGCGTAACCACTGACTTAAATTATAAAATTGATCCAGAAAATGTTTACTTATCTCGATACCCAAGACAAAAATTATCTGCTGAAATGATAAGAGATAATTTCTTAAAAACAAGTGGTTTATTGGTTAATAAATTAGGTGGTCCAAGTGTAAAGCCATTACAGCCTGATGGCCTGTGGGATGAAGTTACTGGAGGTGGTGGTGGAAGCCTTGCTAAATACGTAATGAGTAGTGGGGAAAATTTATATAGAAGAAGTTTATATACATTTTGGAAAAGGACAGTTCCACCTCCTACGATGATGATTTTTGATGCTGCATCTAGAGATAACTGCGAAGTTAAAAGACAGAACACTAGTACACCATTACAATCATTAACATTAATGAACAATCCAGAGTTTCAAAAAGCTGCTCTTCATCTTTCATCGAATATTTTTGATAATAAAATATCCTTAAAAGAAAAAATAAATATTGTGTATAGGACCATTACAGGTAGGAAGCCAAATAAAAAAGAAATTACAATGCTAGAGGAATATTTTGATGATCAAAATTTGTTAAATGAAGAATCTGTGGCATTTGATAAACTTTGTATGTTAATTTATAACTTAGATGAAACCAGTCAAAAAAGCTAATGCAAGAATTACATAAACATTTTATAAATAATAATAGACGTAATTTTTTAAAAAAAACAGGGCTATGCATTGGTGGATTAGCATTAGGTTCAATTGTTAATCCTTTTGAAAGTTCAAATGAAGATCCTTTCTCGATTATTAAAAATCAATTAAATCTTCCACATTTTGCACCCAAAGCAAAAAGGATTATTTATCTATTTCAAAGTGGTGGACCAGCACAGCAAGATCTTTTCGATTATAAGCCAAAGCTAACTGACATGAGAGGAATTGATTTACCCGAGTCAGTCAGAATGGGACAAAGACTTACTGGAATGACGTCTGGGCAAGATAAGTTTTCACTTGTTGGAGGGGTAACTAAATTTAAACAATATGGCGAATCTAGAGCATGGGTTAGTGACCTTCTGCCCTATCTCAGTAAAGTTGTAGATGAATTGTGTTTTATTAAATCAATGAATACTGAAGCTATAAATCATGATCCTGCAGTAACATTTTTCCAAACTGGTTCTCAACAACCTGGAAGACCTAGTATGGGATCTTGGCTTAGCTATGGACTTGGTAGTCTAAATAAAAACTTACCATCATTTGTTGTATTACTTTCTAGGGGAACTGGTAGACCAAAAGGTCAGCCTTTGTATTCAAGATTGTGGGGTAACGGCTTTTTAAGTTCTTTACATCAAGGAGTTCAATTTAGGTCGGCTAAAGATCCTGTATTATTTTTGAAGGATCCTGAAAATCTTTCCAGGCAAGAAAGAAGAAAAATGTTGGATTACTTGTCTGAGCTTAATGAAGAACAATTAAGTATGTTTGGTGATAAAGAAATTGAAAGTAGAATTTCACAGTATGAAATGGCCTATAGAATGCAAACATCAGTACCAGAAACTATGGATATTTCAGATGAACCAGATAATATTCTTAAGATGTATGGTCCAAATTCAAAAAAACCTGGTACATATGCAGCAAATTGTATACTAGCCAGAAAATTGATTGAAAAAGATGTTAGGTTTGTCCAGCTCTATCATATGGGTTGGGATCAACATGAAAACTTGCCAACACAAATTAAAGGTCAAGCAAGTGACATTGACCAACCAACTGCAGCATTAATAATGGACTTAAAACAAAGGGGATTACTTGAAGATACTTTAGTTGTTTGGGGAGGTGAATTTGGGCGAACCTCATACAGTCAAGGCTCTCAAGCTGCATTAAAAAATAATACTTATGGAAGAGATCATCATCCAAGATGCTTTACAATATTTATGGCTGGTGGTGGTGTTAAACCAGGGTTTACATATGGTGAAACTGATGATTTAGGTTATAACATAGTTAAAGATCCTGTTCACGTACATGACCTTCAAGCTACTATTTTACATCTATTTGGAATTAATCATGAGAAAATGACATATAAATATCAAGGAAGGAGATTTAGATTAACTGATGTTCATGGTGATATTAAACATGATCTTTTAGCATAAGAAGAGTTTTAGGGACATGATGAAGATAAATTTTACAATTACAGTTTTTTTACTATTTAATATTACTGTTTTTTCGCAAGAAAAAGATTTTGAAAATTACAATCAGAAAATAGCTGGAGACGATTATGGTTTAGAAATGATTTCCATAAATGGAGGTGTTTTTAAAATGGGTAGTCCAAATTATGAAACCAACAGAATGGCTGATGAAGGACCAGTAAATAATGTTAAAGTTGATTCTTTTTGGATTGGTAAATTTGAAATTACTTGGGATTTATACCATCTTTTCATGAGTAGAGAGATTGATGAAAATCATGTTTTAGTTGACGAAAAAAATGAAATCAATATTGAAGTTGATGCAGTAAGTGCCGCTACTACACCATATGTTGAAATGAGTTTTGGCATGGGAACAGATGGTTACCCAGCTATTTCAATGACACAACTTGCTGCATCGAAATTTTGTGAATGGCTTTCTGCAATGACAGGAAATTATTACAGGTTACCAACAGAAGCAGAGTGGGAATATGCATGCAGAGCAGGATCTGATACTCCTTTTAGTTTTAATGATGAAAATCAAATCTCAGAATATGCTTGGTATGATGAAAATAGTGATGGGAAATATCATAAAGTGGGTCAAAAAAAACCAAATCCATGGGGCCTTCACGATATGCACGGTAATGTATCTGAATGGACTCTTGATCAATATAAACCAACAGCATATGTAAGGTCTGACACTCTTATTTCAAATCCAATAGAAATTGCTACTAAATTATATCCAAGAGTTGCTAGAGGAGGGTCATTTATGGATAGGTCATATAGACTTCGAAGCTCTGCTAGATTAGCATCAAATAAAAAATGGAAAAAACAAGATCCTCAAATACCAAGAAGCATATGGTGGCATACAGATGCTCAATTTTTAGGTTTTAGAGTTTTAAGACCGTATAAAACACCATCATTAGAGGAACAAAAAAAATACTGGATTAAATAAATTATTCTTAATTTAATAATGTGTTAAGAAGACATTTTCTAAATAATTTTAGCCTTGGTACATCATCTTTAATGATACCGAATTTAGCTAAAGAATTTATATCCCCTAATCAAAGTTCATATAAATTTAATTTAAAATATGCACCACACTTTGGGATGTTTAAAAACTCAGCTGGGGATAATTTGATTGATCAATTGAATTATATCGCAGATCAAGGATTTACCGCTTTTGAGGATAATAATTTGAAAAAAAGAACTATTGATACTCAAAACAAAATGTCTAAAACAATGCAAAAAAGAGGTATTGAAATGGGGGTTTTTGTTGCACATACAATACACTGGAAGGAACCTAATTTAGCAAGTGGAGATAATAGTAAAAGAGAGCAATTTCTAAAAGAAATAAAAGAATCTGTTGAAGTTGCAAAAAGAATAAATGCGAAATGGATGACTGTTGTACCTGGGTATAAAGACTTACGTCTTGATTTATCTTACCAAACTGTAAATGTTGTAGATTCATTGAAATATGCTTGTGAAATCCTTGAGCCCCATGGTTTAATTATGGTTTTGGAACCTCTAAATTTTTTGAATCATCCTGGATTATTTCTAACCGAAAGTCCACAGGCTTACGAAATATGTAAATCAGTTGACTCACCCTCATGTAAAATTCTTTTTGATATATATCATCAACAAATTCAAGAAGGAAACTTACTTCCTAATATTGAAAAATGTTGGAATGAAATTGCCTATTTTCAAATAGGTGATAATCCTGGAAGAAAAGAACCAAGTACAGGAGAAATCAATTACAAAAATATTTTTAAATACATTTATAATAGAGGATTTGAGGGAATATTGGGAATGGAACATGGAAATAGCAAAAAGGGGCGAGATGGTGAAATTGCTGTTATAGAAGCCTATAAAAAAGTTGATAATTTTTAAAATTTAATAAAATGAAAAACATAAAAAGGAGATTTTTTATCAAAAGTTCATCTTTAGTTGCTGGAGGTCTTGTTTTACCTTCATTTAACATAAATAGAATGGCCAATAGTTCTAATAATAAAAAACTTAAAGTTTCAGTAGTTGGCTGCGGAGGCCGTGGAACTGGAGCTGCAGTTCAAGCACTTAGAGCAGATGATAATGTTGAGTTAGTTGCTATGGCAGATGCATTTAAAGATAGATTGGAAAATAGTTTAAATGCTATAAAACAAGAAATGGATGGAGAAAAAACTATTGATGTTAAAGAAAAAAATCAATTCACTGGATTTAATGGCTATAAAAAAGCAATTGATTTGGCAGATGTTGTAATCTTAGCTACTCCACCTGGATTCAGGCCAATACATTTTAAATATGCTATAGATAATGATAAGCATGTCTTTATGGAAAAACCAGTTGCCACAGATGCTCATGGCGTAAGACAAGTTTTAGAAACTGCTAAAATTGCAAATCAAAAAAAATTAAATGTTGTTGTTGGACTTCAAAGACGATACCAATACAGCTATCTCAATATTCTGAAACAAGTAAGGAGAGGTGTTATAGGAAAAATTACATCTGGACAAGTAAGATGGAATGGAGCTGGTGTTTGGGTAAGAGGACGTAAACCAAATCAAACTGAGATGGAATACCAAATGAGAAACTGGTATTATTTTAATTGGCTGTGCGGAGACCATATTGTTGAGCAACATATTCACAATATTGATGTTGCGAATTGGTTTTTAAATGAATATCCAATAAGTGCCCAAGGTATGGGGGGAAGAGAGGTAAGAAAAGGTATTGATCATGGTGAAATATTTGATCACCATTTTGTTGAATTTAAGTATGCTAGTGGAGCAACAATTTCTAGCCAATGCAGACATCAGCCTGGAACTCACAGACAAGTAAATGAATTAATAGTTGGGACAAAGGGTAAGGTTAATATAACTAATAAAGGTGTTATTGATATTGAGGATCACGATGGAAATATTGTACATACATATGATGGAAGAAAGGATGAAAGTCCATATCAAATTGAACACAATCGTCTTTTCAAATCTATTCGTGACGGAGGCCATTTAAATGATGCAGAATATGGAGCAAAAGCTACTATGTCAGCAATTCTTGGTAGAATGGCAACTTATTCTGGGAAATTAGTTTCTTGGGATGAAGCAATTAATGCTGAAGATAACATGATTCCTGAAAATCCAAATTGGAATTCAAATCCGCCATCAATGCCTGATGAAAATGGAAAGTATAAAATTCCAGTCCCAGGTGAATATAAAATTAGTTGATAGAGTTAAATGTTCAATAGAATTAAATTTTTAATGTTTTTATTAATTCTAATTTCAT
>CACJQM010000005.1 GCA_902595555.1 uncultured Bacteroidota bacterium
TTTGATATTGATGAATTTATGCAAGGTTACCTCAAATCTGACAAGTTAGTTTTTTCGGGATCTAATGGACCTATTTATGGTTGGAATTTTGTGAAGGACCGATACTTAAACACCTATTCGTCAAATGAATTAATGGGCTATTTAGATTTTGAAATTAATGATCTGTTTTTAATCTCTAAAAAAGTCGCTCTTCTTCTTGGAAAATTTAATATTAAAAGGGACAATGAAAACTTATCAGGCTATTTTACACTTGTTTTTAAAAAAATAAAGGGTAATTGGTATATAGTCAGCGACCATACATCTTAGATATATGAAATATATTTTAATCCTCTTATTTCTCTTTATTAATTCTTTATCAATTTCTCAAGAAAATTGGACGTACCTAATTGGTGATGATCTTAGCAACTGGGAAATAAAACAGGGTCAGGCTGACTTTAAACTTGTTGAAGGAACCATTGTAGGGACTTCTCAGCTTAAGTCAGCAAGCACCTATTTAGGCACCAAAAAATTTTATAAAGATTTTATTTTAGAGTTCGAAGTTAATGTTAGTTCAGGTCTAAACTCTGGTGTTCAATTTAGATCACTACAATCCCGTGATTCTAGAAAATTTGTATACGGATATCAATTAGAATTGGAGGCAAATAATCCTGAAAGAAATAGATTTTGGACAGGTGGAATTTACGATCAATCTAGAAGAAGTATATTTTTGTATCCACTCTCTGTAAATCCAATTGCTAGAACTGCTTTTGTTCCAGATGAATGGAATTTTATTAGAATAGAAGCAATTGGAAATACTGTAAGGACCTGGGTAAATGGAATTCAATGTTCAAATTTAATTGATGACACTTCAACAGATGGTTTCATTGCATTACAAGTTCACAGTATTAATGAAAAATCATTGGAAGGAAAACAGGTTAAATGGAAGAATATTCGTGTTATTACTGATCAACTAGATAAAATAAGATACCCAGTTGAAGATTATTCACCGGAAATCAATAATGTAGATAATTATCTAACTGACAAACAAAAAGAGGATGGTTGGAAATTTATTTTTGATGGAAATACATCAAACGGATGGGTGGGAGCAAAAATTGATTCCTTTCCTGCCAAGGGATGGGTGATAAATAACGGTTTATTAACTGTCTTATCATCAAATGGAGCAGAATCTGCGAATGGAGGTGATATAGTAACAACAGACAAATATGAAAATTTTGAATTAGAGTTAGATTTTAAAATCACCAAAGGAGCAAATAGTGGAATTAAATATTTTGTAGACCTGGATTTAAATAAAGGTGAAGGTTCAGCAATCGGATTAGAATATCAGATATTGGACAATAAATTTCATTCAGATGCATCAAAAAAGTTCAGGGTTATGGAACTTGAGGGAGAAAAATGGAATATAAAAAAAGAGGATGTTAAAAAAAATAGAGGAGTTGCAAGTTTATATGACCTTATTGAGGCTAAGAAATTAAACTGGAAAGATGTCAGCCCAGGTGCGTGGCATAGAGCTAAAATTGTTTCAAATAATGGTAATGTTGAACATTGGCTTGATAATGAGAAAGTCTTGGAATATAATCGTTTTTCTCAAGTTTTTAGAGCTTTAGTAGAGTATAGTAAATATTCCAAATGGGAAAACTTTGCTCAACAAAAATCAGGTCATATTTTATTGCAAGATCATGGTGATGAGGTGTCATTCAAAAACATAAAAATAAGAGAATATAAGGATGAAAAATAGACGAAATTTTCTAAAAAAATCTGCTTTGGCGGTTACAGGTTTAACTTTTGTCAATTCACTTTCAGCAAAATCTTACAGAAAAATTATTGGTTCTAACGAAAGAATTAAAATTGCTTTTCAAGGATTAGGAAGAAGAATACCCGGACTCCTAAGTGGAGCAATTTCTCAAAAAAATATTGAAGTTACTCACTTGTGTGATGTTATGGATAATCAAATTGCAAAAGCATCAAAAAGATTTTTTGATTTGACTGGGAATAATGTTAAATCTGAGAAAAATATTCACAAGATATTTGATGATAAAGATGTTGATGCAGTTATTATGGCTACACCGGATCATTGGCATGCGTATGGAGCTTGTAAAGCTATGGAGAGTGGAAAACACGTTTATCTAGAAAAACCATGCAGTCACAATATGAGAGAGAGTGAATTGCTTGTTTCTTATCAAAAATATTTTGACAAGGTGGTTCAAATGGGTAACCAGCAAAGATCCTCACCACATACTATTGAACTTATGGATAAAATAAATCAAGGTGCTCTAGGAAAAACTTATAAGGCAACTGCATTCTATCACAGCAATAGACCTAGGGTACCAAATCAAGTTTTAGCTCCAGTTCCTAAGGGATTAGATTGGGATTTATTTCAGGGTCCTGCTGTTAGAAGAGAATATACTTTTAATACTTGGGATTATAATTGGAGATGGTATGGTTGGGATTATGGTACAGGCGAGGCTGGTAATAATGCCACTCATGAGTTAGATATTGCCCGATGGGCATTAAATGTAGATTATCCTAGTCATGTAGATGTTTATGCAGGCAAATACCATTTTATTGATGATGGCTGGACTATGTATGATACAATGGAAGCAAAATTTAAGTTTGATAATGGAAAAACAATTACATGGGATGGTCAAAGTAGAAATGCATTTGAAAAATCAAAAGAAGGAGGTAGAGGTACAAAAATATGGGGATCTAAGGGTTCTGCATTTGTAAATAGGGCTGGTTATCAACTTTATAATTTAAAAGATGAATTAATTTTTGACAGCTTATCGGAGGAGAATATTAATCGCTATTCATCGGGTGGAAATATAGGTAATATGACTCAGCGTCATATGAAAAACTTTTTTGAATGTATTAGATCCGGAGAAAAGTTAACTTCTCCGATTTCAGATGCTGTTATTAGTCAAAGCCTGGTTCATTATGCAAATATTTCATACAGATCTAATCAATCTTTATATGTAGACAGTAACTCAACAAGAATTAAAAATAAAAAAGCAATGAAATTTTGGTCACGTGATTATGAGAATGGTTGGGAGATAAAAAATCCTATATAGCCTTTAATCTAATGCTTTTAAACGTTCCAAAAGTGGTGGATGAGAGTAATGTATAAATACATAAAGTGGGTGGGGGTACAGATTAGTCAGACTATCAACAGAAAGCTTTTTTAAAGCCAACTTTAAACTTTCACCATCGTAAGTTTTTTTAGCATAATCATCTGCTTCAAACTCATTTTTTCTACTAATTATATTGCCGAATATTCCAAGAATTAATCCAATTGGGCTAAAAAGAAGACTAAATCCAATTAGACCTAAATGGAAAGCACCATATTCTGCACCAAGAGCTGTAGTAATCTCAGGTAGTTTGGTGCATAGCTCAAACAAGTAACACATTAATCCAATTTGAACAATTGAGATAAACATACCTTGTTTAATGTGATTTTTTTTATAATGTCCAACTTCATGAGCCAGAACTGCAACCAATTCTTCCTCTGAATGTTTTTCAACTAGTGTATCAAACAGAGCAACTGTTTTTTTTGGTCCTAGGCCTGAAAAATATGCATTTGCTTTTGATGACCTTTTTGATCCATCGATTATGAATATATTTTTAAGTGAATATCCAATTTCTTTAGAATAAGACTGAATCTTATCTCTGAGAGTACCATTTTCTAATGGACTTAATTTATTGAAAATTGGAACAATTAATGTGGTATAAAACATACTCATAAAAATTATAAATAATGATAAACCTAACCATAACCAAATCCAAAAACCTTCAATAAAATAATCGTAAATAAATAGTGCAGCACCAAGTAATAGACCACCAATTATTAGTGACATTAAAGTTCCTTTAACAAGATCAATGCAAAACGTTTTTAAAGTTGTCTTATTAAAACCAAATCTTTCTTCAATCACAAATGTAGAGTAGTAGCTTATGGGAATACTAATAATCATATTTATAATATAAAAGAATAAGAAAAAGGTTGCAGAATGTATGAATGTGGAATTATTAATTTCATATATAAAATCACTGACGTATCCATAGATCCCTGTTGATAAAATAAATAATGTCAAAGTAGTGCTTAAAACAGATGATACTAGTGAGACTTTTCCTCTAGATTTTTTATAATCTTTAGCTTTTAAATATTTTTTTTTATTGTAAAAATCTTTAAGCTCAGTCGGAATTTCATTTTTCCAATTTTTGTCATTGATATATTCAAGGATACTTGAAAATGCAAAATTTAAAATGATTAACCCTATAAAAATAAACAACCAAACTTGCGCAGTCATATCTCAAACAAAATTAATTATTTATACCACAAAAAATAAATTTATAATTCAAAATCAAATAACCAAAAATTAAGATTTATTTGTAAAAATAATAACACAAAAATATAAGCAGGTAAATAAAAAGATAAATCCTATAATTATTTCGAGTTTTTATATAGTCTTTATTTTCAGGATAGAGGTTGTAAATAAGGCCTATAATCTCTTTTTTGAATAAAGGTTTAATATTAATTTTCCAATCATTAGTTTCGTAAACAATTTTTCGAAACTTGCTTCTAAAAAATGTACTAGGAATTCCCCATATTATTAGTACTATAAATAAAAAAGTTTTCATTAAAAAATTAATGTTGGCGTGTTTTTGATATAGTCTTGATAGCTTTCAAGGTGTCCCCATTTTTTTTGACCACTTGCCGTAAGTTGTGGTACACCACTAACATAAACTAATAGTAAATAAGTAAAAATTGGAGAAATTAAGCTGATATATTGCGAACCTTCAAGAGATGAAAATGACATTATCGCAACACCTGCCCACAATGTAATTTCACCAACATAGTTAGGATGCCTTGACTTTGCCCACAAACCTTCATTAATAAATTTGTCTTTGTTTTTTGGATCCTTTCTAAATTTAGTTTTTTGACTATCTGCAATTATCTCAATTGATAATCCAATTATAAATGTCACTAAACCAATGTAGAATATGTTATTTACAATGACACCATCATTACTTGCTATAGCTGTTAATGCACACATTGAACAAAATGAAACCCACATACCTGAAATGGTCCATAGTAGAAAAAACCTTGCAAAAGATGTTTTTATTTCTCTAAACCTTTTATCCTCACCTGCTTTTTTTATTCTTAAAAATAAAAAACTACCTAGTCTTACAGCCCATAAAATTACTAGAGATGCTAAAATGATACTCCCCAATTGTTCTTGAAGATTATTTTTTGTGTAAACTACATAAACCATAATCGATATGTAAGTTAAACTTCCGGTTAAGTCAAAAAACTTCTCAGTTTTTAGGAGGTAAGCAGGAATAAAAAACAACCAGTGAATTAAAAATGCAAGTAGTATTGCATTTTCAACTATTTCTAATTTTGTTAGAGTAGCTACAAAAAATGAAATACCAAAGACTAAAATAGATAATACTATGCGTACAGCGTTTTGTTTCATGTTACAATTTTATGTATTTTGAATAGAACAAAAAAATCTATAAGTATTATATTTTAATGAAGAATTTATTTACTCTAATTTTTATATTCACATGTTTTAATTCATTTACTCAAAAAAAGATTTTAGATCACTCTGATTTCGATATTTGGAATAGAATTCAAAGCCCACAAATTGCTGCTGATGGCAATAATCTTCTTTATTCAATCCAGACTGGCGAGAAAGACAGTAAATTGATTATTAAGGATAAGCAAGGTAATTTAATCTTTAACCATGATCGATCTGAGAATGGTGTATTTACATATGACTCAAAATTTACTGTTTTTAAAATAAAAGCATGGAAGGATAGTATAACTGAAATGAAAAGACGTAAAGTAAAAAAGGATAAAATGCCATTAGATTCCTTAGGAATCTTCAACATAGATAAACTTACTTTGCAAAAAATCAGCAACATAAAATCTTATAAAATGCCAGAAAAGTGGTCAGGATTTATTGCATATACATATGAAATTTTAAGTGGACAAAAAGAAAAAAAGAATCAAGATTCTGAAGTTAGTGTCAAAAATAAATCTTCTAAAAAATTAAAAAAACCTAGCTCAAAAAACGGTTATCCGTTAGTAATTCGCAACCTTGATAGTTCAATTGAAGACACAATCCCTTATGTCACTAATTATACTTTTTCAAAGAAATCCAAGTTTTTAGCATATACAACAACGGGAATTAAAGATTCAATTCAAGCTGGAGTTTATATAAAGAATTTAAAGTCAAACTCCATTAAACATGTTTATAGTTCACATGACAAGGCAAAATATTATAAACTGTCACTTAGTGATTCGGGAAAAAATTTAGCATTTGTTGTTGATGCTGATTCTACAAAATCTTATAATCGACCATATGAGTTGTATTCTTGGAATTTTAAAAATGACAAAGCAAAGCTAGTAGTAAACAAATCAAATTCACCTAGGGGTTATCGTGTTTCATCTGATGGAAATCTAAAATTCTCTGGAGATGAAACTAAACTTTATTTTGGATTGGCTCTTCCTGAAATTGTTCAAGATACTTTATTGTTAGATGAGGAAATTGTAAACGTGGAGGTATGGACCTATGATGAACCAAGACTTTACACTATCCAAGAAATGCAACTAAATAATGACAAGAAAAAATCGTTCAAAACAGTTTTTCATTTTAAAGATCAAAAGTTAATTCAAATAGGATCTAAGGAATATCCCAATTCAATATTAACTGATGATGCTAATGACGATTATGCTTTGGTCTACAGCACAGAACCATATCAATTAAGTTCACAATGGACAGGACAATTTTCCAAGAATGATTTAGCCATAGTCAATGTTAACAATGGTCTATCAAAATTGGCAATAAAAGGTAACCCTAGCCCTGCATCACTTAGTCCCAATGGTGAATATGCTTATGGTTATAATCAGGTTGATAGTACATGGTACACTTACAATATAAAAACATCAAAATATATAGAATTAACTAAGGGAAAAATGTTTTACAATGAGCTTAGTGATTATCCAAATCATCCTAGATCATATGGTGCAGCAGGGTGGACTAAAAATGACAAATCGATTCTGATTTATGATCGTTATGACATTTGGGAATTTAATCCAGAGACTGGATTAAATAAACGTTTAACAAAAGGTCGTGAAAAACAAATATCCTACAGATATGTAAAATTAGATTCAGAAGTCAAATATATTCCTGTAAATAAAAAAATACTGTTAAATACATTTAATGAGTCAACGAAAGAATCAGGTTATTATGAATTTGATGTCAAGACAAGTAAAGGAAATCAGTTGTTAAAAGGACCATTTCGTTATTCAAGTCCAAAAAAGGCTAGACTATCAGATGATTTAATGTTTACTAGACAATCTTTTGAGGAGTTTCCTGATATCAGGATTTCAGATTTAAGTTTTACTTCGGAGGTTGTAATAAGTGATGTAAACCCACAGCAGTCAGATTATAATTGGGGAACTGCTGAACTAATGCATTGGTATTCTTTAGATGGAATACCATTAACCGGTATGTTAATAAAACCAGAAAATTTCGATCCAACTAAGAAATACCCACTATTAGTTAATTTCTATGAAAAAAGTTCAAATAGTTTGCATTCTCACAGAGCTCCTAATCCTGGAAGATCATCAATAAACTATAGTTTTTACACCAGCCGCGGATATGTTATTTTCAATCCAGATGTTCACTACAGAGTTGGATATCCAGGTGAAAGTGCTTTCAATTGTGTTATTCCAGGTGTAACAGCACTAATTGATAAAGGTTTTATTGATGAAGATAATATTGGAGTTCAAGGACATAGCTGGGGTGGTTACCAAATAGCTTATTTAGTAACAAAAACAGATATTTTTAAGGCTGCTGAATCAGGTGCACCAGTTGTTAACATGATAAGCGCCTATGGTGGAATAAGATGGGACACTGGATTGAGCAGACAATTTCAATATGAGCATACTCAAAGTAGAATTGGTGGTACACCCTGGGAATTTCCTCAAAGATATTTTGAAAATTCACCAATATATAATATTGATAAAATAAATACTCCATTGTTAATAATGCATAATGATAAAGATGGTCATGTACCTTGGTATCAGGGTATCGAGTTCTTTGTTAGTCTCAGGCGGTTAGGAAAACCATCATGGTTATTAAACTACAATGGTGCAAGACATTGGCCTTTAAAAATGCAAAACAGAAAAGATTTTAATATTAGAATGCAACAATTTTTTGATTACTATCTTAAAGGTGAAGCAAAACCAGTTTGGATGGATAGGGGAGTACCTGCAATTGAAAAAGGTATTAATCAAGGTTATGAATTAATCAAATAATCGAATTAAATGCTAGTTATGAAAAAATTTACTTTCTATATAATACTAATTTTTGTTTCCTGCTCGGGAGGAACTGATGAATCTGAGGTTGTAGTTCCAAACCCTGATCCAGACCCTGAACCAACTGTTGAAGCATTTAAAAAAATTGTTTCTGATAATTATAGTTCCAACTCTTTTAAATTTGGAGCAACTTTAAATTATTATCAACTTAATACAAACGTAGAAGAACTTTTTTTAAAAGAATTTACATACACAACTCCTGAAAATTCTTTTAAACAAACAATAGTGCATCCTGAACCAGGTGTTTGGAATTGGGATAGGGTGGATGCATTTTTGGATTTTGCAAACAGCAAAAATATTGAAGTGCGTGCTCATGGGCCAATTGGCCCGCAATCATCAAAATGGGCAAAAGAAGATAATAGAACAGTAGAAGAGCTAACTCAACTCTATGAGGAGTTTATGATTGAACTTTGCAAAAAAATTAATAATGAAAGTAATGTTAAATGGATGGATGTTGTTAATGAAACAATAGGATCTAACGGTGATTGGACAGATAGAAAGAATGGAACCAATTTATGGGAAAATCCATGGACTCAAATTGGAGAGAATAGTGACGGAATTCCACTTTATATTATTAGGGCATTTGAAATTGCTAATGAATATGCACCAAATGTTAGTTTAGTTTTTAATCAACATGCTGGTATGCAACCACAGATGTGGGATAAAGTAAAAGAAACAATTTTATACCTTAAAAATAAAGGTCTTAGGATTGATGGTCTTGGATGGCAAGGTCACTTAAGAGATAATGTTGTTTTAGCTTTAAATCAGGAAAAATTAAATTACTTATCATCATTGATTGATTGGGCGCATCAAAATGATTTAGATTTTCATGTGACCGAAATTGATTACAGATTAGTAGGGACATCACCAACTAGTACTCAATTAAACAGACAAGCCCATGGTTATGCTAATATCGTAAAAACATTGATTTCAAAAAGAAATAATGGAGTTGTAACCTTTAATACATGGGGAGTTTATGATAAAAATGAAATCTCAGACCATGAATTTAAATATATTTATGACTCTAATTTAAACCCTAAAAAGGCAGTTGATGAATTAAAAAAAGCTCTTAAAGATAAAAGTACAACACCTAATTATCTAGATTAAAAGCTTCAAAATGGAAAACCTAAATCAAAATATAGAAAATCACTACCTAAAGGAAGAACTTTATGAAGAGATTCTTAATCGTCTCAATGATCAAGGTATTGATCTTAATAAGGTAAAAAGATCTGACATTGCAGGTGTTGATGAGTTTCACGTAAGAGGTGCGGCTGTATCAAAGGAACTTGCTGAAAGTATAAACCTACAAGGAGCAACAGTTTTGGATGTCGGTTGTGGTCTTGGAGGTCCATGTCGAATGCTTGCTGATGAGTATAATTGTCAAGTCACAGGACTAGACCTTAGTAACGAATATATAAGGACCGCTAAGGAACTTTCTAAACTTGTAAAGTTAGATAGTAAGACATCATTTATACAAGGA
Source organism: uncultured Bacteroidota bacterium (assembly GCA_902595555.1). Lineage (GTDB taxonomy): Bacteria > Bacteroidota > Bacteroidia > Flavobacteriales > Flavobacteriaceae > Eutrophosalina. Next base: position 9,861 of record CACJQM010000005.1, read on the forward strand.
GATGCTACAAGTCTTCCATTTGACGATAATACGTTTGATGTAATATGGACGCAGCATGTTCAAATGAATATTCCAAACAAGGAAAAGTTCTATTCCGAAATAAGTCGAGTTCTTAAATCTGGAGGACATTTTCTTTATTATGAGATATTAAAGAAAGGAGATGGAGAAGTTAATTACCCTGTGCCATGGGCGAGTACATCAGAAATAAGTTTCCTTTTCAAGGAAACAGAAATGGATAATTTTTTAACGAAATTTGGTTTGATAAAAAAGCAATCTAATGATCAGACCACTTATGGTATTGATTTTTTGAATGGAGCCTTTGCAAATATGAAAGAATTTGGGCCTCCGAAAATAGGATTAAATGCTCTTATGGGTGAAACTACCAAGCAAAAACTTGTCAATGTTCTTGGACACCTTAAAAGCGGTGAGTTAGAACTAAAAAGTGGAGTTTATAAAAAATAAACTGTTACCAAAAATGTGTAAAATCCATAAATAAAGGTTTAGCTGCTTATTCTTCAATGACAATTTCATATTAAAATAAAAAACCCCACTTTAAAAGTGAGGTTTTGATTGGTGGAGTCGGAGGGATTCGAACCCTCGTCCAAACGACTGAAATACTAGCTTTCTACAAATTTAGTTTTCACTTAGTTTTCGATAATGTTCTAGCTGAAAACTACACAAACATTACTTAGCTTCAAAATTTCAAATAACTATCGAAGCATTAGTTATTCTATGTTAACGTTATGGTGTCTCATATAAAATTATTGTCAACAAAAATAACTTTGAGACATCTCGCTTTCCTACCTTGTAGGACGTGGCAAAAACCTACTATAATTCAGTCTTAAGCAGCAAGAGCGTATTTATTTTCGCCATTTAAAGTTTTTAGTTGATATTAACGAGCTATAACTAATCGCTCGATTTGCTTACCAATACTACTAAATCGCTGTCAAATCCAGTCGACCCCAAAATTTCAATGAACAAACGGATGGCAAAAATAATAAATACTATTAAATAGCAGATTTAATCTTAAGTAGTTTAACTAATAGAATCTCTAATTGATCCAATGGAAGCATATTTTTACCATCACTTTTAGCATTCTTCGGAGACGGATGAGTTTCAATAAAAAGTCCATCTACACCAGATGCGATACCAGCTTTAGCAATTGTTTCAATTAGTTCAGGATGACCACCGGTAACTCCTGATGGTTGGTTTGGTTGCTGAAGTGAATGCGTTACATCTAAAATAACTGGAGCATATTCTTTCATTTTAGGAATTCCTCTAAAATCAACAACTAAATCCTGATAACCAAACATGTTTCCCCTCTCTGTTATTAACACTTTATCATTACCAGAATCTTTGACCTTATCAACTGCAAATTTCATGGAAGTAGGGTTCATAAACTGTCCTTTTTTTATGTTGACTATTTTTGAGGTTTTTGCTGCTGAAACAATTAAATCTGTTTGTCTAGCTAAAAAAGCAGGTATTTGAAGAATATCTACATGCTTTGCAGCTATATCAGCATCTTTAACTTCATGAATGTCAGTAGTTGTTAGTATTGAAAAACTGTTTCCAACTTTTTTTATGATCTCTAACGCCTTTTCATCACCAATACCTGTAAAACTATCTATTTTACTCCTATTTGCTTTTTTAAAACTTCCCTTAAAAACAAAGTTGATATTTAGTTTTTGTGAGATTTTATGAATTTTTTCAGCAATTTCAAATGCTATTTCTTCACTTTCAATCGCACATGGACCTGCAATAAGTAAAAATGAATTCTTTTTATCAAATAGCTCTTTGAACTGAATCATGGCGTAAATGTATGTAAATATTATGTTTTTTTAGAAAGTTCAAATAACTTACCATCTTCAAGTCTCAATGTCTTTTTTGGAAAATTCGATATCATGTCATAATCGTGTGTAGCCATCAATACAGTGCTACCTTGATTATTTATATCAATTAACAGATTCATTATTTCTTTACTTGTAGCCGGATCTAGGTTCCCTGTAGGCTCATCTGCTAAAATTAAATCAGGTTTATTTAATATAGCCCTAGCAATTGAGACTCTTTGTTGTTCTCCACCAGAAAGCTGATGGGGGAATCTGTCTTTTATATCGACCATACCCACCTGATTTAAAACCTCATTAATCCTTTCATCAATCTTTAACTTATCTTTCCATTCTGTAGCTTTTAAAACAAATTCTAAGTTTTTATGAACTGATCTGTCCGACAGTAATTTAAAATCTTGAAATATTATACCGATTTTTCTTCTTAAAAAAGGAATTTGATTTTTTTTGATTTTATCAATCTCAATTCCGTCAATCACACAATTGCCAGACTGAATTGGTATATCACAATAAATCGATCTAATAATACTGCTTTTTCCGCTTCCAGTTTTTCCAATTAAATATGTAAAATCACCTGAAGAAATTGAAAAGTTTAAATTCTCGATTATGTTTGTTTCACTAATTTTTAATGAAACTTCATTAAATACAATTATTTCAGATTTCATCATCAAATCAATCTAAAGTTATTAATTCATTTTAATTTTTTTCACTTTTTTAACAAATGTTAAAAATAATGTGATAAGTAAAAATAAAGTAAGTCAAAATCAAATTAATTATCCATATTTGCCAAAAAAAATTATGTGCGGTATTGTTTGTGCACTAAACGTTAAAAAAACTTCTCCAAAGCTTAGATCCGAAGTGTTAGAAATGTCTAAAAAATTAAGACACAGAGGTCCAGATTGGAATGGTATATATTCTGATGAGGATGTTATTTTGGCTCACGAACGCCTCGCAATTGTTGATCCAAAATCTGGAAAACAACCGCTTTTTAGCCATGATGGAAGATATATTCTTGCTGCCAATGGCGAGATTTACAACCACAATGAATTAAGAGAAGGCTTAGAAAAAAATTATAATTTTTTAACTAAGTCTGATTGTGAAGTAATTATTGCTCTTTACAATGAAAAAAGGGAAAACTTTATTGATGATTTAAATGGGATTTTCGGATTTGTAATTTATGATAAAGTTGAAAAGGAATTTCTTGTCGCAAGAGACCATATTGGCATAATTCCTCTTTACATGGGCTGGGATTCAGAAGACACATTATTTATTTCATCAGAACTAAAAGCCTTAGAGGGTAGATGTGATAAAATTGAGATTTTTCCTCCAGGTCATTTTATGACTAGTAAGGATTGTAAGTTGAAAAAATGGTATGTAAGAGATTGGATGAATTATGATAGTGTTCAGAATAATGAAACAAACATTGAAACTTTAAAAAAATCTCTTGAGAATTCTGTATATAGACAATTGATGAGTGATGTCCCTTATGGTGTTCTCCTATCCGGTGGTTTGGATTCTTCAATAACTTCTGCTTTGGCTAAAAAGTTTTCAAAAAAGAGAATTGAGAGTAAAAATACTGAGGATGCTTGGTATCCTCAATTGCATTCATTTTCTGTTGGTTTGAAGGGATCACCTGATCTAATTGCTGCTAAATTAGTCGCTGATAAAATTGGGTCAATTCATCATGAAATTAATTTTACTATTCAAGAAGGCTTGGATGCCATAAAGGATGTTATATACCACATAGAAACATATGATGTAACCACGGTAAGAGCATCAACCCCTATGTATTTGATGGCAAGAGTAATTAAATCCATGGGTATCAAAATGGTACTTTCAGGTGAAGGTGCTGATGAAATTTTTGGTGGTTATTTATACTTTCATAAAGCGCCAAACCCTAAGGAGTTTCACAAAGAAACTGTAAGAAAAATAGATAAGCTATATCAATATGATTGCCTTAGAGCTAATAAATCGCTTGCAGCGTGGGGAATAGAAGGTAGAGTTCCATTTCTTGATAAAGAATTTATTGATGTTGCAATGAGAATTAATCCAAAGGATAAAATGATAACAAATGATAGAATGGAGAAGTGGGTTTTGCGAAAAGCTTTTGAATCATATTTACCTAATGAGGTTGCTTGGAGACAAAAGGAACAATTCAGTGATGGTGTTGGTTACAGTTGGATTGATAGTTTAAAGGAATTAGTTAATAGTGAAGTTAGCGATGATGAATTTAAAAATGCTGATAAAAGATTCCCTTTTCAAACTCCAATGAATAAAGAAGAATATTATTATAGATCTATTTTTGAGGAACATTTCCCATCAAAAACTGCATCAGAAACGGTTCCTTCTGTACCATCTGTAGCGTGTAGCAGTCCAATTGCAATAGAGTGGGATAATTCATTTAAAAACCTTAATGATCCATCAGGAAGATCAATTCAAAATGTTCACAATGATTCATATTAACTTTTTTTAAAAAATTGTTAATAACTTCCCCATATCCATACCTGTAAAAAAGTCATTTTAAGCCCATTTTGGAGTATATTTGTGAGTGAACAAAAAACTACCCCAAAAACACCATGACAACAGATAAAAATCAAAATTATTCTGCAGATAGTATTCAGGCCTTAGAAGGCATGGAACATGTTAGAAAAAGACCATCAATGTATATAGGTGATGTAGGCGTTAGAGGATTACATCATTTAGTTTACGAAGTTGTAGATAACTCAATCGATGAGGCTATGGCTGGTCATTGTAATAAAATTGGAGTTATAATTAACGAGGATGACTCAATATCAGTTGAAGATGATGGTAGAGGGATTCCTGTTGGGATTCACCAAAAAGAAGGTGTTTCCGCATTAGAAGTAGTAATGACCAAAATTGGTGCTGGTGGTAAATTTGATAAGGATTCTTATAAAGTTTCTGGTGGATTACATGGTGTAGGTGTTTCAGTAGTAAATGCCTTATCTGATCATCTAACAGCAGTCGTGTATAGAGATGGTAAGATATGGCAGCAAGAATATGAAAGAGGGAAAACACTATATCCAGTAAAAGAAACTGGAAAAACTGATAAAACAGGAACTCTAGTAACTTTCAAACCAGATCTTTCAATTTTCAAAGACGTTGAGAAGTATAATTATGAAACATTAGCCAATAGAATGAGAGAATTATCCTACCTAAATAAGGGGATAAATATTTCTCTTACTGATAAGCGAAAAAAGGTAGATGGGGAGTTTGTGACAGAAAGCTTTCACTCAGAACACGGTCTTAAGGAATTTATCACATTTTTAGATGAAAATAGAGAACCGTTAATACCTGAAGTCATTTCAATCGAGGGTGAAAAAAATAATGTTCCAGTTGAGATTGCAATGGTTTACAATTCTTCATTTAATGAAAATATTCATTCCTATGTAAACAATATCAATACACATGAAGGTGGAACACACTTATCTGGTTTTAGAAGAGGTTTAACATCTACATTGAAGAAATATGCTGATTCATCAGGTTTGCTAGACAAGATAAAATTTGAGATTTCAGGTGACGATTTTAGAGAGGGATTAACTGCGATAATTTCAGTTAAGGTTGCTGAACCTCAGTTTGAGGGTCAAACAAAAACTAAGTTAGGAAACAAAGAGGTTTCCTCAGCAGTTTCGCAAGCAGTTTCCGAAATGCTACAAAATTATTTGGAAGAGCATCCTAATGAGGCTAAAATTATCGTAGATAAAGTTGTTTTAGCTGCCCAAGCCAGACATGCTGCTAGAAAAGCTCGTGAAATGGTGCAAAGAAAAACTGTGATGGGTGGTGGTGGTCTACCTGGAAAACTTTCTGATTGTTCTGAGCAAGACCCCTCACTGTGTGAAATTTTCTTAGTTGAGGGTGATTCTGCAGGTGGAACAGCAAAGCAAGGAAGAGATAGAAATTTTCAAGCAATTTTACCTCTTAGAGGAAAAATTTTAAATGTTGAAAAAGCAATGCAACACAAGGTTTTCGAAAACCAGGAAATTATTAATATTTATACCGCATTAGGTGTAACTGTAGGAACGGAAGAAGACAGTAAAGCTCTTAACCTTGAAAAGTTAAGATACCACAAGATTGTCATCATGTGTGATGCTGATGTTGATGGAAGCCACATTTCAACACTAATTCTTACATTTTTCTTCAGATACATGAAGGAATTAATTGAAAATGGACATGTTTATATCGCAACTCCACCACTATATTTAGTAAAAAAGGCTTCAAAAAAAGAATATGCTTGGTCTGATGAAGCAAGGGATAAACTTATCGAGGAATTTGGAACCGGCAGCTCTGTTCAACGATATAAGGGTTTAGGTGAAATGAATGCCATTCAATTATGGGAAACTACAATGAATCCTGATTCAAGAACTTTTAGAAAGGTTACTATTGATACACCTGTTGAAGCTGATCGAGTTTTCACCATGTTAATGGGTGATGAAGTGCCGCCAAGAAGAGATTTTATTGAAAGAAATGCTACTTACGCTAATATTGATGCTTAATACAAATTTATGAAAGTTACTATTGTAGGAGCTGGTAACGTTGGTGCTACTGCGGCAGACGTAATCGCTTCCAAAGAGATCGCTGAAAATGTTGTTTTATTAGATATTAAAGAAGGTTTTGCCGAGGGAAAAGCTCTTGATTTGATGCAAACTGCCTCTACAAAAGGTTTTGACTCAGTTATCACTGGAACAACCGGTGATTATTCTTTGACTGAAGGAAGTGATGTTGTAGTAATCACATCTGGAATACCCAGAAAACCAGGTATGACTAGGGAAGAATTAATAGGAATTAATGCAAATATTGTTAAGGATGTTTCTAAAAATATTTTAGAATACACCCCTAACCCAATCATTGTTATGGTTTCAAATCCAATGGATACAATGACCTATCTCGCTCTTAAATCGACAGGATTAGATCCAAAAAGAGTCATAGGTATGGGTGGAGCACTAGATAGCTCAAGATTTAAAACTTATATTTCTCTTGCAATAAATAAGCCTCAAAAAAATATTGATGCAATGGTTATTGGTGGTCATGGTGATACAACAATGATTCCCTTACATAGATTTGCAAAACACAATGATAATTTGCTTAATGAACTACTAAATAATGATGAAATTGAGAAAGTTGTAAAATCAACAATGGTTGGTGGTGCCACATTAACTAAGTTATTGGGAACATCTGCTTGGTATGCTCCAGGATCTTCAATAGCATATTTAGTTGATTCAATATTAAACGATCGTAAGAATATTATTCCATGTTCCGTTTATCTTGAGGGTGAATATGATCAAAGTGATATTTGTATAGGAGTTCCATGTGTGATTGGAAAAAATGGATTAGAGGAAGTAATTCAACTAGATTTAAATGATGATGAAATTACCAAGTTCAATGAATCTGCAGATGCTGTTAGATCAATGAATTCAACTTTAGTAGATCACACCTAATTAACAATAAATAGCATAATCTTGCTTAGTGAAGTTGTAAATCATATATTTGCTTGCCTAAAAATAAAATATGCATAAGAACGGTTTAGTTAAGTTTACAGCAATTCTTTTTACAGTTATAAGTATACTTCAAATTTCGTATACATATGTAGTTAGCAAAATAGAAAAAGATGCTTTGAGTTACTCAGTTAACCTAATATCTGATGATGAAAAGGATTTTTCTATGAAAAGAGATCAAGCTCAAAGAACTTATCTAGATTCTGTAGCTGATATAAGAGTTTTTGGTATTACCTCATATAAAGATGCAAAAGAAAAGGAATTAAACAAAGGCTTGGATTTAAAAGGTGGAATCAATGTTATTTTACAAATCTCAGTTAAAGATATTTTAAAAGGTTTAGCTGAAAACACAAATGACACATCTTTTAATCAAGCTTTAGATAAGGCTGATGAACTTCAAAAAAATTCTAATGATACATATCTTGAATCGTTTTTTGTAGCATTTGAGGAAAACCCATCCAATAACCTCGCTTCACCTGATATTTTTGCAAATAGAACTCTAAGTGATGAGATTAATTTTCAAATGACTAATGATCAGGTAAAACCAATTTTAAGAACTAAAATTGATGAGTCAATTACGTCTGCTTTTGAAGTTTTAAGAAAAAGAATTGATAAGTTTGGTGTTACTCAGCCAAATATTCAAAGACTCGGTAATTCAGGTAGAATTCTTGTTGAACTCCCTGGTGCCAAAGATATTGATAGAGTAAAGAAATTGCTACAAAGCACTGCTCAGCTTGAGTTTTGGACAACTGAAAAAAATATAGAATTCTTTCCATTTCTAAATGAGGCATCCAAAGTAGTCAAAGATTTAGTTGATGAGGAAAAAAAGCTTGATGAAAAAGAAAAAACCACAAGTGAGATTGATGATTTACTGGCTGACGTTGAAGTTAAAGCAGACTCTTTAAGTATGGATAAAAATCCTCTTTTGGATTTGATTATTAGTACCGGATATCAGGGAGGCCCTGTCTTAGCACAAGTTTACGAAAAAGACTTAGCTACGGTAGATTCATATTTAAATAATCCAAAAGTTAGACAGTTATTACCTGCTAGTAAGAGATTTACAAAGTTTCTATGGGGTATTCCAGATCCAGAAACAAAAATTGTTGATTTATATATCATAAAAGCTAATAGAAACAATATTCCGCCTCTGGGTGGTGGTGTTGTTGTTGATGCATCACAAGGATATGATATGGCTCAAAACCCAGCTGTTAATATGCAAATGAATGGAATGGGAGCTAAATTATGGGAAGATTTGACTGGAGATGCCTACAAGAATAATTACAATATCGCGATTGTTTTAGATGAGACAGTATACTCTGCTCCAGGTGTTACAAGTGGTCCTATTTCAGGTGGAAGATCAGAAATTACTGGGGATTTTTCATTAAATGATGCAATTGATTTAGCAAACGTTTTGAGAGCTGGTAAATTACCTGCCTCTGCAGATATTATTCAGTCTGAAATAATTGGCCCATCTTTAGGAAAAGAGTCTATTGAAAAAGGAATTAATTCCTTTTTAATTGCCTTACTTCTGGTATTAATTTTTGGTTTCTTATCAGGTTTAGGTGCCGTTCTGACACTTCCTGGAATAGCTGGTATAGTTTTAACTATTGGTATGTCAGTAGATGCCAACGTTCTAATTTTTGAAAGAGTTAGGGAGGAGTTAAGAAGAGAGAAAGGATTAAAACAAGCAGTTTCTGATGGCTTTAGTAATGCATTATCATCAATTTTGGATGCAAATATAACTACTGGAGTAACTGCACTTGTATTATTTGTTTTTGGTACTGGTCCAATAAAAGGTTTTGCAACAACCCTTTTAATTGGTATTATGACCTCATTATTTACAGCAATTTTTATTACTAGAATGTTGGTAGAAAATCATATTTCTAAATCTAAACTTTTAAATTTCTCAACATCACTAACAAAAAACTGGCTTAGCAATATTGGTATTTCATTCTTAATCAAAAGAAGAATTTCATATGTCGTTTCTGGAACTTTTATTATTATCGGTCTGTCATCATTATTTATAAACGGTTTGAATCAGGGTGTTGATTTTGTTGGTGGTAGATCATATGTTGTCCGATTTGAACAACCTGTTTCACAAGAAAAAATTCAATCAAATTTAATCAAGGTTCTTGGTAATGCTGAGGTTAAAACTTTTGGATCAGATAATCAGTTAAAAATAACAACTAACTATAAGGTTGACACAGATTCCTCTGATATTGATGATGAAATAAATAATATTTTATATACAGATTTAATTGAATTTATGCCTGAAAATATTGCCTATGAAGATTTTGTTGTTAATGGGGATGAAAACAAACAAGCTGGTATTATGTCATCAATAAAGGTAGGTCCGACTATAGCAGATGACATCAAGAAAAATTCATTTTATGCAGTCTTTGGCTCCTTAATCATAGTGTTTTTATACATTTTATTACGATTTAAAAACTGGCAGTTTTCACTAGGTGCTGTTTCAGCAGTTTTTCATGATGTTTTAGTCGTTTTAGGTATTTTTTCTCTTACTTATTCATTCATGCCTTTTAACATGGAAATAAATCAAGCATTTATTGCTGCTGTTCTAACTGTTATAGGTTATTCTTTGAATGACACAGTTGTTGTTTTTGATAGAATTAGAGAATATAGGAATATAAATACATCTTGGGAATTACCAAGAGTTGTTGATAGTGCTCTTAATAGTACTTTAAGTAGAACATTAAATACCTCATTTACAACTCTTGTTGTACTGATTTCTATTTTTATTTTTGGTGGTGAGTCTATTAGAGGCTTTATGTTCGCACTTATTGTAGGTGTATTGATTGGAACTTACTCCTCTGTTTTTGTTGCAACTCCAGTGATGTATGATACCCTTAAAAATAAGTAATTATTTTTCTGAAAACCATTCATGTTTTCCAAAGTAATTTCTTGGAACTGTTTTTCTGTTTTTAAGGTAATAATCTATCCCTCCAATCACACTTTTAAGGTATTTTTTTAAGTTTGGTTCTACTATAATTTTATGTGGAATATAGGAAATGATTTTTGGATATTTTCTCATAAAATGAGGATAGACTGTTATACTTAAATAATTTTTATAATTTTTAGAGATTATTTCCCAAACAACATATGATTTTTTTCCATTCTTAGTACCTATTAATAAACTGTAACCAATTTCAGGTTCCCATGTCATAAACTCTCTTATAAATTTTAATCCGTTGAGATATTCAAGAACATCAATAGAATTTATTCCATCCCAAGAAATACTATAATTATCTTTACAAAATGGGTGAACATAGTTTAAGTTGCCATCTCTAGATATAATCTCCCATAAATCCTTAATGTTGGCATGTATTTCTTTTTCAACTTTTATTGGCCAAGTTCTTTTATAGTAGTTTAACTCTTTCAAAAGGTTACTTATTATTCTCTATAGATTTACGAACACTTTTGTTCTCCTTTAATAAACTTTTTGCTTTATCATTATCAATACTTAGCTCTTTCATTAAAATTCTTTCAGCGCGATTAATCAATTTATTATTTGAAAGTTGCATATCGATCATTTTATTATCTTTTACTCTACCTAACTTTATCATAAGGGTAGTTGATATTGTATTTAGAATAAGTTTTTGAGCCGTTCCCGCTTTCATTCTAGAGCTTCCAGTAACAACTTCTGGACCTACAATTACTTCAATCGGATAATTAGAAGCTTTGGCAAGTGGTGAATTTAAATTACATGTAATACACCCTGTTAAAACATCTTCCTCACTACACTTTTTTATAGCTCCAACTACATAGGGTGTTGTCCCAGATGCTGCAATGCCTATAACACTATCATTTTTACTAATATTAAACTCTAATAAGTCGGTCCAACCCTGATTATAATCATCTTCTGCAAATTCTTGAGATTTTCTTATTGCTTTATCTCCTCCAGCTATTATACCAATAACTAATTTATCTGAAACCCCAAAAGTGGGAGGACACTCAGATGCATCAAGAATTCCCAATCTTCCACTTGTACCAGCTCCAACATAAAACAACCTTCCACCATTTTTCATATTTAAATAAATTTTATCAATTAATATTGTCAAGTTCGGAAGGGTTTTTTTTACTGCTGATGCGACAGTCATATCTTCATCATTGATAATATTGACCAATTCTTTAGTAGATTTTAGCTCTAGATTGTTGTAGTTCGAATCTGACTCAGTAATTTTTTTGAAACTCATTTCATTTAAAATTAGTCAATTATGATATCTTCTAAAAGATATTCATCATATTCACAAACCTTAAAGTATCCAAAAACATTATCCAATTCATTATTGTTATTAATTATATTTCCTTTAATCGGAGCTGGTGGAGTAGAAAATGGACCATTTTGTGTATTAGTCTGTATTAATATTTGAAGCATATATTTGAAGTAATTGTAATTTACTCCTTCCATTTTGACTTTTAATTTTTTTGTCTCTGGAATTTCATTTTTATTTATGAAATATGAGAATGTAAAACTATTACCATTTATATATAAGTCTCTTGCAACTTGTAAATTTCCTTTATTACCAAATTCGAAAAGAAAGTAGTTTTCTTTTTGAGTCAAATCTGTGAAAGTTGTGACAATTTCAATATCATCTCCGCTTAATGAGCTTCTTTCACCTTGAATAACGCTATCAATTAGACTGGATTTAGTCATAGTTTCAATTGAAGAAAATTTATTGCTTTGATGCTCAATTACTAATTTATATTCACTTTGCTCATTAACTTCATTGATTTCTGTTCTGTATAATCCATCACTTATTAAATTAAGTGAAAATTCATTATTGGTTATTAACTCAATAATTTTCACTTTAGCATCATTGATATATGCTATATTATCTTCAAAATAAGGTCTTGATTTTGAAATTAAAACTTCTGAAAATCCTGATTTTGAGTTGACATGCTTGTTTATTTTTGCATCAATAACATAATTTTCATTTGAAAAGCTCAAATCTATATCAATGACCTTTTCACAGCTTGTAATTGATAAAAGTGATATAAAAAGAAGTATTTTTCTCATTAAAATTTAAAATTATATGTTACAGAGGGCACAATTCCAAAAATTGATATTTGTACTGCCTCATTTTTAAGAGTTTCATTATTACGTCTAAAAATAATTGATGATGCGTTATCTCTATCGTAAATATTATATATACCAAACACCCATGAACTTTCAATTTTTTTATTATTTCTATTTGGTGTTAAAGTAAGATTTATATCCAAACGATGGTAGTTTGGAAGCCTTTGCGAATTTCTTTCACCATAATTTGGCACGTTTAAGTTCATGTAATTATATTGTGAATTTGGGTAGTTGGTCGGTTGACCAGTTTGAAAGATAAAATTACCTACAATTTTAAGTTTTTTATTTATGTTATACTCTGAGTTAATACTAAAATCATGTGTTTTGTCATAAGGTGTGTTGTACCACTTTGACATATTAATTCCATTTTCATTGCTATTTCGACCTGGTGTTTTTTGCTCTGATTTTGATAGCGTGTAAGCAATCCAATACTTATGTCTACCTGAATTTTTTCTCAGTAGCAACTCCATTCCATATGCTCTTGATATTCCAGGCAATATGACTGTCTCAATATTATCATTTGCAACTAAATCAGCTCCATCAATATAATCCAGTCTATTTTTAATTTTTTTATAGAAAACCTCTGATTCCAATTTCACTTCTTTAACTTTAGTATAATAACCAAGAGCAAATTGATCTAATTTTTGAGGCTTGATATATGGCCCACTAGGTACCCAAATGTCAAGTGGTGTAGGGGAGCTAGTATTTGAAATTAAATGCAGGTATTGATTAAGTCTATTATAACTAGCCTTAATACTTTTGTTTTGAAAATTATAAGAAATATTTAATCTTGGCTCAAGATTACTGTAGGTTTTAAAAACTGATGAGTTATTATCAAAATTATCTTGAATTGGAGTTGCAGGATCATAAATACCCAATACTTCATCATAAATTAGTGGACTATTATCAAGATATTTTTGGAGTCCACTTTGTCTAAGTCTTAGAAATTGATTAATTCTAAATCCATATCTAATCGATAGTTTATTACTTATTTTATGAATTACATCAAAATATGCTGAATTTTCCATCGCAAACTTTTTATTAAGTTGAGAAAAATTGATGCCGGATTCATCAGTAAGTGGTCCAATTGAACCAGGGTTAAAGTCAAAGTATATAAAGTTTAATCCATAATTGAATTGAAACTTATTTGAAAAATAATTCTTTAAATCAAATTTAAAATTGAAGTTTTTTATTCCTGATTTCCAATCAAAACCAACAAAATCTAATTGAAGACCATAATAATAATTACTGAAAATTAAAGATGTATTTGTAAATGTTTTCTCATTTATTAGATGATTCCAACGTAAATTTAAAGTACTATTTCCATATGTGTTAGAAAAGGTACCGTCAAGTTTAAATAGATCTCTACCAAAATAACCGGATAGGTATATTTTGTTTTTTTTATCAATTACAAAATTTGATTTGGTATTAAGATCGTAGAAATAAGCAATATTTTCTATATCTGTTAGCTTTAGAAACAAATGAGCATAAGTTCCCCTAGAAGCAACTAGAAATGAGCTCTTATTTTTTTGTATTGGTCCCTCTGCAAGAAATCTACTTGATATTGCTCCAATACCTCCATTAAATGAAAAATTCTGATTATTACCATCCTTTTGATAAACATCTAAAACTGAAGATAACCTTCCTCCGTATGATGATGGAATTCCACCTTTAAATAATTTAACTTCTTTTATTGCATCGGAATTAAAAACAGAAAATAAACCAAACAGGTGGGAGGAGTTATAAATAATAGCCTCATCAAATAAAATTAAATTTTGGTCAGCTCCACCTCCTCTGACGTTAAAACCTGAGGCTCCCTCACCTGCACTTGAAACACCTGGAAGTAATTGGATTGTTTTTAGGATATCAGACTCTCCAAAAACAACCGGAGTTTGTCGAATAGTTTTTCCAGATAAAATGTTTAGACTTAGTACTGGTAATTCTATATCTATTTCCTCATTATTCTCTGTTACAACTACTGCATCTAGAGATTCAATTTCTTCTTCCATGTAAAGATTCAATGAGATGTTTTTATTTAGATTTATCGTTTCGCTGTAATCTTTGTATCCAAGGCTTTGTAATCTTAACTTATATTCACCCTGCTTCAAAGTAATTGAATAAAAACCATAACTATTAGTAACTGTTCCTGCCTGAAGTTCTTCAATAATAATACTTGCTCCAATAATTAGCTCATTACTCTTACTATCCAATACATAGCCATTAATAGTGTAATCTTCCTGTGAATAAATAGCTACTAGATTTAGAAAAAAGATTAATGAAATGAATTTTTTCACTTAAGCAAATTAATTAAAAATTAACGAAATATTTTTGTACCTAATACTATGATACTTTTGAATCAAGGTTTGTCTTGATTGCATTTAAAAACTCTTGAGTGTTTAAGTAATGCTGTCTTTTCAAATTACTTCCATGTATTAGAAGAGCTAAATCTTTTGTCATCTTGCCAGATTCTACTGTTTCGATGCAAACTTTTTCCAATAGATTGCAAAAAATTAGCAGTTTATCATTAGAATCCAATTCTGCTCTGTGAATTAATCCTCTTGTCCAAGCAAAAATTGAAGCAATTGGGTTAGTTGAGGTTTCTTTTCCTTTCTGATGTAACCTGTAATGTCTTGTTACTGTACCATGAGCAGCCTCAGCTTCCATAGTTTTGCCATCTGGTGTTAGTAAAGTTGAAGTCATAAGGCCTAAAGACCCAAAACCTTGCGCTACAGTATCAGATTGTACATCACCATCATAGTTTTTACATGCCCAAACGAAACCACCTTCCCATTTCATTGCTGCCGCTACCATGTCATCAATAAGTCTATGTTCATAAGTGATTCCAAGTTCATCAAACTTATCTTTAAATTCATTTTCAAAAACTTCGTGAAAAATATCCTTGAATCTTCCATCGTATGCTTTTAGAATGGTGTTTTTGGTTGACAAGTATAGTGGCCACTGTTTTGAAACTGCTCTATTCATACACGATCTCGCAAAACCATAAATAGACGAATCAATGTTATACATACCCATTGCAATCCCATCCTCTTGAAAATTATATATTTCCCACGTCTTAACATCATCACCATTTTCTGGTGTAAATGTCATTGTTAGTTTACCTTTTCCATGAGTAACAAAATCAGTTGCTCTGTATTGATCTCCAAAAGCATGTCTTCCTATGCAGATTGGTTTAACCCATCCTTGAACATATCGTGGAATGTTTTTCATTATAATAGGTTCTCTAAAAACAGTTCCACCAATAATATTTCGTATTGTTCCGTTAGGAGATTTCCACATCTTTTTTAAAGTGTACTCCTTCACCCTTTGCTCATCAGGTGTGATTGTAGCACATTTTATTCCTACATTATATTTTTTAATAGCATTAGCAGCATCAACAGTAACCTGATCGTCAGTAAAATCTCTGTTTTTAATACCTAAATCATAATATTTGATGTCAAGATCAATGTATGGAAGAATGAGTTTTTGTTTGATATAATCCCATATTATCCTTGTCATTTCATCACCATCAAGCTCAACAACAGGGTTTTTGACTTTAATTTTGGACATCAAGATTATTTTTTAACTTCTTTGATTCTAGCTTTTTTACCTCTTAATTCTTTGAAATAATAAATTCGGGATCTTCTTACTTTCCCTTTTTTATTAACCTCAATCTTTTTAATTGTAGGAAGATTAAATGGAAAAATTCTTTCAATACCTACGGTACCTGACATTTTTCTTATTGTAAATGTTTTTGTTTTTCCTGTTCCTTTTATTTGAATTACAACTCCTTTGAAAAACTGAGTTCTTGATTTTTCACCTTCTTTAATTTCGTAGTAAACTGTGATGGTATCACCAGATTTAAACTCTGGATAATCATTTTGAGTTATAAATTCGTCTTGAACGTATTTTAGTAAAGACTTCATTTTATTTTAATTTTAAAAATGACCAACATTCGTAGATACCAGAGGTTAATCAAGCGGTGGCAAACTTACATATTTTATAGTTAAAAAAAAATTATTTATAAGTATTAAGGCTTAATTACCTTTGTTTTTTCATCAGATTTTTTTTCTCTCCACTCTTTTACTTTTTTTGGGTCACCAGAAAGAAGTATCTCCGGAACTTTTAAATTTTTGTATTTAGATGGTCTGGTGTAAACCGGTGGTGCAATCAACCCGTCTTGAAAAGAATCTTCAAGTGCGGAAGTTTCATCATTTAAAACACCTGGAATCAATCTTATAATCGAATCACATAAAACAGCAGCCGGAAGCTCACCTCCTGAAAGAACATAATCTCCAATTGAAAGTTCCATAGTTACCAAGTTGTCTCTTACTCTTTGATCAATACCTTTATAATGACCACATAGGATAATTAGATTTCCAGAGATTGATAATTTATTTGAAATTTTTTGAGTTAATTTTTTTGCATCTGGTGTCATAAAAATAACTTCAGAATAATCATTAGACTTCTTAAGATGTGAGATACAGTTATCTATTGGTTCAATCATCAAGACCATGCCAGATCCACCACCATATTGGTAATCATCAATTTGTTTTTTATTATTGTTCGAAAAATCTTTTAAATCGTGAATATTAATTTGAACAATTCCCTTTTCAATAGCTCTGCTCATTATTGATCCTGAAAATGGACTTTTTAAAAGTTCAGGTGTCGCACTTATAATATCAATGATTTTCATTAATATTAATCAAAAATAAGTTTCTCCTTTTCTCCATTCAAATCAACAAAAGTTATCTGAAAAATATCGGCTCTTTCGAATGATTTTAATTCAGATGTATTAGAAATTTGAGTGTTATTTATTTCGGTCAAAATATAACCTGATCTGATACCCATCCTAAAAAGTGTTCCATTTCTATTGATTACAACTTTTACACCATTTTCAGTATTTAGTTCGTCTAGTTCACTTTCGCTTGCATCTTTAAGTTGCATTCCATAGAATTGAACGTATGTGCTTCTTTTTAACTGCACACCAACATTAAGAGATTTATTATTTCTAAAAATTTTAACATTTAATTTATCACCTGGTCTCTTAGAATTTAAATATCCTGAGAGATCAGCGAATTTATTTATTTTGACATTATCAATTTGTTGAATTATGTCACCTTTTCGAATTCCAGCGATGTGAGCACCCATATTTGGATCTGTGTCATTTATGTAAAACCCTTCTGTAATATCAATTCCTAACTCATTAGAATTTTGAGAATTCAAACTTTGTCCTGTTACGCCAAGCAATCCTCTTTGAACATCTCCAAATTCAAGAATATCCTCATATATTTTTCTAGCTATGTTACTAGGCACAGCAAATGAATAACCAATAAAACCTGCATTTGTACTTTGAATTGCAGTATTTATACCAATTAAATCACCATTAATATTAACAAGTGCTCCACCACTATTACCACTATTAACAGCTGCATCTGTTTGTATGAAGGATTGGTTTTTGGAATCGTAATCATTTAGATCTCTTGATTTTGCACTTATGATACCAGCTGTAACTGTAGATGTTAGGTTAAATGGATTGCCTACAGCCAAAACCCATTCTCCAATTTTAGTTTGGTCAGAGTCAGCAAATCTAATGTAGGGAAATCTACTTTCACCGTTAATTTTCAGTACAGCTATATCAGAATTTTGATCTGTTCCAATCAACTCGGCATCAAAAGATTTATTATCATTTGTGGTAACCTCAATTTGAGTTGCATTTTCAATAACATGATTGTTTGTAATTATGTAGCCGTCACTAGAAACAATTACACCAGATCCGGTTCCAATCGTTGTTCGGTCATCAGAGTTACCGTAAAATAAGTCCCACAGACTATTAGAATTTTTAGCTTTAGCAGTATTTTTGACATGTACTACACTGTTAATAGTTTTCTCAGCAGCAACAGTAAAATCTGGATTTCTTACTATAAAATTTCTGCTTTGCGGAGCTTGATTATTAATGGTTTCTGAACTTAAAATTGTATTTAAAACATTAGAATTTGGTTCAGACTCATTATTTCTTTCTGAAAAAACAAAAACAGCTAATACAATCATTAGTACTGGTATAGTGATATTGTATATAAGCTTTATATTCTTCATAATTATTTTTTTATAAAATTAATTTTTTAAAATTTTCTTTTTTAATATTTAACTTCTTTTTAACACGATGAACTATATTTAC
The DNA here is from genome assembly GCA_902595555.1 of uncultured Bacteroidota bacterium. Taxonomy (GTDB): domain Bacteria; phylum Bacteroidota; class Bacteroidia; order Flavobacteriales; family Flavobacteriaceae; genus Eutrophosalina. The sequence continues at coordinate 28,488 of CACJQM010000005.1, forward strand.
ATCTAGGATAATGAATATATATTTTGATAAATACCATGGTTGCGGTAATGATTTTATTATTATAAATAATTTATCAAATACCTTTCCAAAAACATCTATTGATACAATAAAAAATCTTTGTGATAGAAATTTAGGAATTGGTGCAGATGGATTGATTTTAATTAATGAATGTAAAAGCCAACCTTTTGAAATGGTTTATTACAATTCAGATGGTAAAATTAGTACAATGTGTGGCAATGGTGGAAGGTGTGCAATGCACTATTCATATCTTAATGGTATTTCAGCCAAAAAATCTAAATTTTTAGCATGTGATGGTATACATGATGCGGATGTATCAGGTAACTTTGTTAGAATTTCATTGAAAGATGTTAATAAATACAAGTTCATTAATGATGATATTTTTATTGATACGGGTTCTCCTCATCTTGTGAAAATTATAGAAGATGTTTCTAAAATTAATATTTTGGAAATATCTCGTAGTATTCAAAAATTGGAAGATTTTAAATCAGATGGTGTTAATGTTAATTATGTTTCAGTAATAAATGAAGACACAATTCAATTAAGAACATATGAAAGAGGAGTTGAGAATGAAACACTATCTTGTGGAACCGGAGCGGTAGCTGCAGCTCTTTCACTAAGTATAGTTTCAAAATCTAATTTGAAAAAAGTTTCAGTTAAAACACTCGGTGGTGATTTATTTGTTGAATTTAAGAATCATGATAATAATTTTTATGATATTTACTTGTCTGGAAAAGTAAAAAAAGTTTTTTCTGGTGAGATAAATTATGAAGAAAATTAAATACCTAATATTAATTTTACTTTGTTGTGGGGCTATAATTTTTGTCTTTGAGTCATACAAGACATATTTCATGAAAAACACTTCTTTTTCATCTGAATCCGTTTACTTAAAGATCCCTTCAAATACTACAAAATCTCAATTGCTTGATTCTCTATCTAATTATTTAATTGATCTTAGATCATTTGAAAAAGCCGCAAACAAGAAGGAATACCTGTTAAATATTAAAGCTGGAAGATTTTTAATAAAAAAAGATTATAGCAATAATGAAATTATTAACTCGTTAAGGTCTAATAACATACCAGTACAAGTAACCTTCAATAATATTGAAACTTTAAACAAGTTAGCTGGAACTATTTCTAAAAAAATTGAAGCTGATAGTGCCAGTATAGTCATGGCATTTAGTGAAACTAAATTTCTAAATGAGCTAAATCTCAACGAGGACTCGGTTTTCAGCTTATTTATTCCTAATACTTATGAATTTTTTTGGAATACTGATGCAATTGGATTCAGAGAAAGGGTTGTGAAAGAGTTTGATAACTTTTGGAATGATAACAGAGTCGAAAAAGTTAAAAAAATAAATTTAAACCCTATTGAAGTAATGGTTTTAGCATCTATTGTTCAAAAAGAAACACCAAAAGTTGATGAAAGGCCAACTATAGCTGGGGTTTACCTGAACAGATTAAGAAAAAATATGAAATTACAAGCCGATCCTACTGTAGTTTACTCAATAAAACAAAAACAAGGGTTTGACAAAGTTATTAGAAGAGTTTTATATAAGGATTTAAGAATAAAATCTAAATATAATACATATTATGTTAAGGGATTACCACCTGGACCAATTGTAACACCAGATATTTCTTCAATAGAGTCTGTTATAAATTATTCTTCAAATTCCTTCTTATTTTTTGTTGCTGATGTATCAAATCCGGGCTATCATTTGTTTTCAAGAACATTATCTGAGCACAACAAGAAAAAAAGACAATATACTAAGTGGTTAAGAGAGAGAAATATAAGAAGATAAAGTACTGAAAATCAGATAATTATAAAAATACTTATGTTTGTGCTGTAAAAAGCTAAATTAAATTAGTTGCTTTTTAAGTAATGTTTAATAATTTAAAACTTAGTTTTATTTTCTTTTTGACCGCTTTTTTTATAAGCAGTCCAGAGTCTCTAGCCCCTAAATTCGACAACATTGATTACTCAGTTAAATTAAATATTAATGCAAATATTTATGTGCCAGTACCTTTTACAGTCAAAGATTTTGTTGGTTTTAAAAACTTTTTAGGGTTTTTTGAATCAGGTTCTAATTACAAAAAAGTAAATAGATTTGGATACTTAGGTAAATACCAATTTGGTAAAGGAACTTTAAAAATGTATGGTGTTAGAAATTTATCTGAATATAGGCTTAATCCCGAACTTCAAGAAAAAGTTTTTTTAATGAATGTCATGAGAAATAAGTGGATTTTAAGAAGAGAAATCTCTTGGTATTCAAATAGATATTTAAACGGCACCTACATAAGTGAATCTGGAATTATAGCTGCTGCTCATTTATCAGGGCCTGGAAATGTAAAAAAATTTTTGAGAAGTCATTGCAACCCTGATTTAGATAAAAGAGATGCAAATGGCACATCTATTTCCGATTACTTAAACATTTTTAAAGATTATGACTTGGAAAAGATCCCTGCCATCCAAAAGCCAAAAAGAAATTAATCTGAAAATTTCTTATTTAAATCTTCAACGTACTTTCTAAATTGTTTATCAGTGAAAGCAAGATTATCAACAGTCTTACAGGCATGTAGTACAGTTGCATGGTCTCTGTGACCAATTTTAGTTCCAATACTTGCCAATGAAGCTTTGGTAAACTTTTTAGAGAAAAACATTGCAAGTTGTCTTGCTTGAACAATATGTCTTTTTCTTGTTTTTGATTGAAGAGTTGAAACATCCATTTGAAAATAGTCAGATACAACTTTTTGAATATGATCTATTGATATTTCCTTTTTTGTATTCTTTACAAATTTTTCAACAATAACCTTAGCTAAATCAATTGTAATATTTTTTCTATTGAATGATGATTGAGCCATTAATGAAATTATAGCACCCTCCAACTCTCTAACATTAGTTTTTATATACTTGGCAACATAAAAAATAATTTCTTCATCCATTTCTACACCATCACGATCTAATTTATTTTTGATTATTGATACTCTGGTTTCATAATCAGGAGTTTGAAGCTCGGCTGATAACCCCCACTTGAATCGAGATAATAATCTTTGTTCGATTTCTTGCATATCCACAGGTGCTTTGTCAGAAGTAAGTACCAGCTGTTTACCATTTTGATGTAAGTGGTTAAAGATATGGAAAAAAACATCCTGAGTTCCAGACTTACCAGAGAAAAACTGTACATCATCAATTATCAAAACATCAATTAGTTGGTAAAAATGAATAAAATCATTTCTGTTATTTTTTTTCACTGATTCAATATACTGTTGCGTGAATTTTTCTGCAGAAATATATAAAACTGTTTTGTCTGGAAATTTTTGTTTGATATTAACACCAATGGCATTTGCGAGATGGGTTTTACCTAAACCAACTCCTCCAAATATTAATAAAGGATTAAATGAGGTTCCACCTGGTCGATTTGATACTGCATAACCTGCAGATCTGGCCAATCTATTGGAATCACCTTCTAAAAAATTATTAAAATTGTAATTTGGATTCAATTGAGAATCAATTTTTAAATTTTTAATACCTGGAATTATGAATGGATTGGTAAGTTCGGTTTTAAAATATGCCGAAGAGCTTTCAATTTTTTGTGACTCCATTTTTGGTTTATATTCACTTGGTATTTTTTCAGTAAAAGATTTAGTAGATCCGAATGAATTTTCCATTCTAATTACATAAACTAATTTGGCGTCTTTTCCTAGCTCTTTGGTAAGTGCCATTTTAAGTAATTTAACATAGTGTTCCTCCAACCACTCATAGAAAAATTTACTTGGTACTTGAATACTTAAGATATTGTCATCTAGTTTTACAGGCTGGATTGGTTCAAACCATGTTTTATAAGCTTGTTCCTGTATATTATCTTTTATAAATTCAAGACAATTATTCCATACAGGTTGTAAGCTCATACTTAATAAAATTTTTAATTTGTTGTTACTAAACAGTTAAATCGGAGTGAGGATTCAATTGTTAATAAGTCAAACAAATATGTACATTTTTTTTAAAAAAAAAAATCATTTTAGTATTGAATTTTAAAAAAGTTTTTTTGATATTATAAGCTAACTGAAAATAGGTGAATTTAGATCAATTAAAATCCTTTAAAACTACTATAACCGCTAGGTATTCAGAGACCGACTCTATGTCTTATGTTCACCATAGTAACTATCTAAAATATTTTGAAATTGGTAGATTAGCTTGGTTCAAAAATGTTGGATTTTCTTATAAAAAATTGGAAGAAGAAAACATTATCTTACCTGTTATTAGGACCAATATTACTTTCAGAAGACCAGCATTTTTTGAGGATGAATTGATATTAGAGACTACATTAATTAAAGTGCCATCTTATTCCATAGAATTTGAATATAAAATTTTCAAGGAATCAGAATTAATAAATGAGGGTTACACCAAGTTGGTTTTTCTAAATAAAAAAACTAACAAACCAATTAGATGTCCAAAAAAAATAATTGATGCAATTATTAATTGAAATAAAATTGTATCGAGTCACCATCTATCATGATCTCCTTGATTAGTCTTGAATTTAAGACAGGTGATTTAGTTCCAGAGTTTAATTTATTTTTCGAAATAACCACTCTCGCTTCATCCCAACAGTTACTATTTATGAACATTTCAAGTGTTTTTTTCCCCCCTTCAATAATAATTGATTGAATATTTTTTTTAAAAAGAATATCATTTATTTCATTAACAGTCAAATGTTTTTTATTTGATATAATTTCAAAATTATTATTATAAATTTTTTTGTTTTTGGTTAATATAAATCTCAGAGGGTCATTGCTGTCCCAATTCCTTGCATTTAGTATTGGGTTGTCAATTTCATAGGTTTGCCCTCCAACTAAAATAGCATGTTCTTTACTTCTCCACTTGTGTGAGAGTTGTCTACTAAATTTATTTGATATCCAAAAGGGCCTGCCACTTTTATTTATAGACGGACTGATGAAACCATCAATTGTTTCAGCCCATTTTAAAATAATATATGGTCTCTTTTTTTGATGAAATGTAAAAAATCTTTTATGTAAATCTTTACACTCTTTTTCCAAAATACCATATTCCACATTTACGTCATTGGATTTTAAAAAATTAATACCTCCTCCATTTACAAGTTCATTCGGATCCTTACATCCAATAACAACGTTTTTAATTTTTTTATTGAAAATTGCATTACAGCATGGTGGAGTTTTACCAAAATGTGAACAAGGTTCAAGTGTAACAAATAATGTTGATTTTTTTAAAATATCATTATCATTTATTTTATTTATCACGTTTATTTCAGCGTGGTTTTTTCCGTATTCACTTGTGAAGCTTTCAGATATTATTTTACCATCATAAAAAAGTAAAGAACCAACATTGGGATTAGGGTAAGTTTTTCCCAACGCTTTTTCTCCTAAATTAATGCATCTTTGCATTAGTTTATGATAGTTCATATAAGTTTTTGAGTTATTTTATATCTAATCCTAATTTAATAAAATGAAAATTGAAATTAGAAAAATTAAAGACAAAGATAATGACAAAATAAAACAAGTATTGGTCAGTGTCATGACTGAGTTTGGAGTTCCAGATCATGGTACTGCGCTTCAAGATGAGGAATTAGACAGTATGTCTGATGCATATAAAACCGAAAATTCTATTTATTATGTTGTTACTGCGGATAATATGGTTTGTGGTGGAGCTGGAATTTCTAAGCTAAAGGGTACAAATAAAAATATTTGTGAACTTCAAAAAATGTATTTTTTACCTAAAATTAGGGGTCTAGGTTTAGGGTCAAAACTCATAAAGAAGTGTCTTTATTTTGCAAAGAAAAAGGATTATAATCTTTGTTACATAGAAACTATGTATAATATGAAAGATGCACAGAGACTATACCAAAAAAATGGATTCATTTATATTGACCATCCACTTGGAGATACTGGTCACAGTTCATGTCCTGTTTGGATGACACTAGAATTATGAACTTAAAGTCTTTCAAAAAATATCTTCATGATGAGCTAAAAGATTTATATTCCTTAGAGGAATTAGATTCTCTTTTTTTTATTTTAATAAATTATTATTTAGAAATATCTAAAATTGTATACCTTCAAAATCCTCAAAAACTCTTAAACAAATCAATCCTTAAAAAAATTTTTAGCAAAATAAAATTGTTAAAAGAAAATATGCCAATTCAATATGTTATTGGAGAAGTCGTTCATAAAAAATTAAAATTTTATTTAAATAAAAATGTATTAATTCCAAGGCCAGAAACTGAAGAATTATGTAATTGGGTAATATCATCTACAAATAAAAATAATCGTATACTAGATATTGGAACAGGATCTGGTTTTATAGCAATAATCTTAAAAAAGTTTATTGATGATTGTGAAGTTGAAGCATGGGATATCTCTAATGAGGCCTTGAAAGTAGCCAAAAAAAATGCACAAACTAACAATGTTAAGATTGATTTTAAACAAGTAGATATTCTTGAGAATAATATTTCATCATCTAGTTTTGATGTTATAGTTTCAAATCCACCTTATGTTGATTACTCTGAAAAAAATCAGATTAATTCCAGAGTGAAGAATTATGAACCACATGATGCAATTTTTGTTAATCATGATGATAATATGATTTTTTATAAAAAAATTATAGAAAAATCTGAGAGATTATTAAATAAAAATGGCTTCTTATATTTTGAATCTCATTCATCTAGAATAAATATTTTAGAGAATATGCTAAAGATTAATAACTTTAAAAGAATTATAATTAAGGAAGATTTGTTTGGTAAAAAAAGAATGATTTCGGCTCAAAAATGAATGTTGAAAATAAAATATTAGAACTCAGAAATTCATTGCACAGACACAACCACCTGTATTATATGTTGGATAATCCAGAAATCTCTGACTATGAATATGATCAAATGCTAAAAAATCTTGAAGAACTTGAAAAAGCGCATCCAGAATTTCAAGATTCAAATTCTCCTACACAGAGGGTGGGAAGCTCACTAAATAACGATTTTATTAGTGTTCAACATAATTATCCAATGTACTCATTGGAAAATTCTTACACACAAGACGAATTAATTAAATGGAAAGACCGTTTAGTTAAAATATTAAATACAGACAAAATATCCTTTTCTTGTGAATTGAAACTTGATGGTGTTTCAATTTCTTTGAGTTATCAAAATGGCAGTCTTGTGAGAGGGTTAACAAGGGGAGATGGACAGAAAGGTGATGATGTTACCAAAAACATAAGAACCATAAATACAATACCATTAAAAACATTAAAAAAAATTGATTATGATTTTGATATTAGAGGAGAAGTTGTGATTGAAAAAACTGATTTTGAACAGTTAAATAAACTGAGGTTAAAAAATGGAGAGGAAGCATATATGAACCCAAGAAATACTGCATCTGGAAGTATTAAATTAGTGAGTAGTAAAGAGGTAAGAAAAAGACCATTGAAGTGTTATTTTTTTCAAATTATCTCTGAAGAAAGTCCGTTTAAATCTCAATCTGAGTCACTAAGTTTAGCAAAAGAATTAGGTTTTAACGTTTCAAATACTCACAAGTATTGTAAAAATATTGACGAGGTATTTGATTACATTAATTTTTGGGATAAAGAAAGAAAAAATCTCAATTTTGAAATCGACGGAATAGTAATTAAAGTAAACAATTTAAAAATGCAAACTGAATTAGGATTTACTTCAAAATTTCCTCGATGGGCTATTGCTTTTAAATTTCAAACCGAACAAGTAAGCACAAAATTAATTGATGTAACATACCAAGTGGGTCGTACTGGAGCAATAACACCAGTAGCTAATTTAAGTCCTACATTATTAAATGGAACAATTGTTAAGAGAGCTTCATTACACAATGAAGAGCAGATAGAAAAACTTGATTTGTATTATGATGATAAAGTTTTTGTTGAAAAGGGTGGTGAAATTATACCCAAAATTGTTTCTGTCGATAAAAAGTCCAGAGATATTTTACAAAAAAAGGTAAAGTTTATTCAAGAATGTCCTTATTGTAATACTAAATTAAAAAAGAATAATGATGAAGCTCAACATTATTGTCTAAATAGTTCAACATGTTACCCTCAAATCGTTGGAAGATTTAAGCATTTTATATCACGTAAGGCGATGGATATTGATGGTTTTGGTTCAGAAACTATAGAAAGATTATTAGATAAAAATATTATTAAAAACTTTGATGATATATATAAGATTGAACTCAGTCAATTGGTGGATTTAGATAGAATGGCACAAAAGTCAGCTGAAAATCTTATTAATGCCATAAATGATTCTAAAAAACAACCATTCAATAAGGTTCTTTTTAGTCTAGGAATAAGATATGTTGGAGAAACTGTATCTAAGAAACTAGCAAATCATTTTAAATCCATTGATGAACTAATAGATGCCAATTATGATGATATTCTTAACGTTGATGAAATTGGAGAAAAAATCGCTATGAGTTTGAAAGAATACTTTGGTATGTCATCAAATATTAGACTTATTGAAAGGTTGAAAAATCATAAACTGAATTTTTATCAAAATGAAAATGATAAATCTGGCAATTCACTTAAGAATTTATCTTTTGTAGTTACAGGCACATTTGAAAATATAAGTAGAGATAAATTGAAAGATATAATAATAAATAATGGAGGAAAAGTTACAAGTGCCGTTTCCTCAAAATCTCAAATTATAGCTGGAAATTCACCAGGACCATCAAAGATGGCTAAAGCTGATAAGCTTGGATTAAAACCCTTAAATTTTGAAGAATTTATTAGTCTTTATAAAATCGAGATTTAATGTTTAAAAAACTATTAAATAAATTAAGAACAAGATTTTTAGAAAATAAAATAGATGAGTCTATTTCAATTTTAAAATCTTCTCACAGATCTCCAAAAAAACCAATTAAGACAATTGGTTGTATTGTAGATACTAATCTTGATTTGGATTATTCTGACATTTTAGATTTAGCAATAGAAATGGGTTTGAAAGAAAAGGACATAAAAATAATTAGTTATTCAAATAGTATTTATAATGATCCCTTTTGTAAAATGAGAATATCTGATAAATCTGTCAATTTTTATGGTAATATAATATCCGCTGATGCTGAGGAGTTCACCTCATCTAAATATGATATACTTATTAATTATTTTGGAGAAAATAGAATACTGACATTATTGTCATCAAAGACAAATGCAAAATTTAGAGTTGGTTTTGACTGTACTAACCAAAATATTAATGATATAATTTTTACTGACATTTTTAATAATTTTGAAAAATTTAAAAAACAATTAATCAAATATTTAAATTACATAAAGTGAGCGATTATAATTTGAAAGGAGACTATAAAATCAACCCATTTATAATTGAAAAAAATGAATCTCCATTTGCTGGTATAGGTGTAGCTGTTGTTACTCCATTTGATGAAGATAATAAAATTGATAAGCAGGCCATCTACAGAATTAGTGACCATTTATTTCACAATGGTGTCTCTTATGTAGTTGTTCAAGGTACAACAGGTGAATCCTCAGTCCTAAGTCCTGATGAAAAAAATGAAGTCAATTCCATTTTTATTGATGCTTTTAAAGATCGCCTTCCTTTAATACTAGGTATAAGTTCTAATGATACAAACTATTTAACTCAACAAATTTCAAAAACTGATTTAACAGGATTTGAAGCAATAATGTCAGTTTGTCCTTATTATAACAAACCCTCTCAAGAGGGTTTATATCAACATTTTAAAAGTGTATGTGATGTTTCACCAATTCCATTATTATTGTACAATGTCCCTGGAAGAACTTCTTGTGATATATCTAATGAAACAATCATAAGATTAAGTGAGTATTCTGATAAAATAATAGGCATAAAAGAGGCATCTGGAGATGTTAAAAGGATAATAGAGTTACGTAAAAAGATCAAAAGAAATTTCCTTATTATTTCTGGAGATGATTTCACCATGATTGATGCAGTTAGAAATGGTGCCGATGGGATAATTTCTGTTGCAGGCAATGCCTTTCCATCAATAATGAATAGTACTTATATATCTTTAATTTGGGAGAATGATAAAAAAGTGCCTAATAACATTAAAGAATTGGGAACTGTAGACTCATCTACTTTTCGATTAAATGATTTTTTTAATTTAATTTTTGAGGAGGGTAACCCGTCAGGCATAAAATTTGCTTTGCAATGTTTAAATTTGTGTAATGACAAAGTTAGATTACCTTTGACTGGAATTTCAGATAATTTAAAAAGTAGAATTTCAAGCTTCATTGATAAAAATAGTTCTGATGAATAAAAATTTAAATAAAATATTTATAGTTTTTTCATTCTTGTTTTTGAATTCATGTAATGATTTTCAAAAGCTTTTAAGAAATGAGGATGTAAAATTAAAGTATGAGATGGCAGAAAAGTATTATGAAAATGAAGAGTGGAGAAGAGCTGCTACACTTTTTGAACAAATTCAACCTCAATACAGAGGAAAACCACAAGGAGAAAGAATTACATTTTTTTATGCCAACAGTTTATTAAATAAAAAGAATTATGTTTTGGCTGCTTTTCAATTTGAAAGTTTCGTAAAATCATATCCTATTAGCCAAAAGGTTGAAGAGGCAGCATTTTTAGGTGCATATTGTTATTATAAACAATCACCTAGACACAGCTTAGACCAAGAAGAAACTAGAACTGCGATTGAGAAACTGCAAAATTTTATTAATTATTATCCTTATTCTGAAAAACTTTCAGAGGCTAATGATTTAGTACAGGAATTAAGAATCAAATTGGAGTATAAACAATTTGAGATTGCTAAACAGTACAATACAATTAGGGATTATACCTCAGCCATAAAAGTCCTTAATAGTTTTATATCTGATTATCCAGGAACACCATATCGTGAAGATGCACTTTATTACCTATTTGACTCTTCATATCAATTGGCTGTTAATAGTGTACCTTCAAGGAGACTAGAAAGACTAAATAATGCAGTAAAAGTATATGATGAGTTAATTAAAGATTATCCTGAAACAAAGTTTATTAGTGAATCTCAAAAGAAGATAACAGCAATAGAGAAAGAAATTGCTATATTTGCGGCCGACAAGTCATAAAATTATGGATTTTAAAAAAATTAATGCCCCTACATCAACAGTAACTTATGATAGGGATAAGATTGATTCTCAATCTGAAAATATCTACAAAGCAATCTCAATAATTTCAAAAAGAACAATTCAAATAAATGAGGATATTAAGAAAGAGCTCATAAGTAAACTTGAAGAGTTTGCTACGCCAAGTGAAAATCTAGAAGAAATTTTTGAAAATAAAGAACAAATAGAGGTTTCGAAATTTTATGAAAAGCTCCCAAAAGCTCATGCCATAGCTATCGACAATTGGTTATCTGAAAAAATATATCACAGAAAGCCCGAAGAAGAAAAGTAAGTAGGATATGTCAGTTCTTAAGGATAAAAACATCTTACTTGGTGTTTCTGGCGGAATAGCAGCTTATAAATCAATTACGTTACTTAGGTTATTAAAAAAAAATGGAGCTAACGTTCAAGTTATTTTTACTAGTTCAGCTCACGATTTTGTTACATCACTTACTTTTTCAACTTTATCTGAAAGAAATGTTTTAACGAATTTTTTTGAAGAAGAAGACGATAACAAAACTTGGAATAATCATGTTGATTTAGCAGAGTGGTCTGATTATTTCCTAATTGTTCCGGCAACATCATCAACTATTTCAAAAATGGTTTCAGGAAATGCAGACAATCTTCTTGTAGCAACATATTTATCATGTAAATCCCAAGTTTTTTTTGCTCCTGCGATGGATCTAGAAATGTATAAATCAATTTCAACTAAAAATAATATTTCAGCACTTCAAGATAAAGGTGATATTTTAATTAAACCTGGTAAAGGTCCTCTTGCAAGTGGGTTATCTGGTGAAGGAAGAGTTGAAGAACCAGAAAAAATTTTAGAACTACTTAAAAAACACGTTAAAAAAAAACTAATTTTTAATGGAAAATCAATTTTAGTTACAGCTGGTCCAACATATGAAATGATTGATCCAGTAAGGTTTATTGGTAATTTTTCAAGCGGAAAAATGGGCTTTGAAATTGCAAAACAAGCAAGTACAATGGGTGCCAAAGTATTTTTAATTTCAGGCCCATCAAATGAAATTGTGGATGACGAAAATATTATTTTAAAAAAAATAATATCTGCGGATCAAATGTACGATGAATGTATCAAGATTTTTCCTGAAATAGATATTTGTATTATGTCTGCAGCTGTTTCTGACTATAAACCCTTAAAATCATATAAAAATAAACTCAAAAAAAGTTCAACTAAGTCTTTACAAATAGAATTAAAACAAAATAAGGATATAATTAAAACTTTAGGTTCAATAAAAGATAAAAATCAAAAATTAATTGGCTTTGCGTTAGAGACCGATGATGAAATAAAAAATGCTAAAATTAAATTAAAAAATAAAAATCTTGATGCAATTGTATTAAATTCACTAAATATTAATGGGGCAGGATTTAATTCCGATACAAATAAAATAAGTTTCATAACTTCAACCTTAATTAAAGATTTTCCCTTAAAGAATAAAAGAAATGTTGCTAAAGATGTCTTACTTGAAATATTTAATTTATAGTGCAATTATATTTAGTCAAATTAATCTTTCGCAAGAATTAAATTGTAATGTTACTGTAAATTATTCACTGGTTAATCAGACAGAATCTAAAATTTTCATAGAACTTGAAAATAAGATTAAAGAATTTGTAAACTCAAAGAAATGGACTAATAAAAGCTATAAAGATTTTGAAAAAATTAATTGCTCATTTTTTATTACAATTTTAGACTATTCTAACAGTTCATTTCGTGTAAATTTTGAAATAAATTCATTCCGACCAGTTCTCAACTCAACCTTTGCTTCCAATAATTTTTTATTTAGAGATAATGGACTAGATTTTAAATTTGACACAAACCAATCAATCATATTTTCAGAATCTAAATTTGAATCAGATTTATCATCATTGCTTGCATTTTATTCTTTAATAATAATTGGATATGATAATGATACATTCTCAAAAAATTCAGGAATGGAAAATTATTTAAATGCAAAAAAAGTATTAGACTTTAGTTCTAGCTTTTCAAATTCCCAAATGTGGGCACCATCGCATGGCGGTGGAAGAATTAATAAGTTTTGGCTAATTGATAACTTAACTTCGTCAAATTATCAAACAATTAAACAAATCAACTATAATTACCACTTGAATGGTCTCGATTTACTTATTGGAGATGAAGTCGAAGCAAAACAAAACATTATAGCTACTTTAAAAAATTTCCAATCAATAAACAGGTTTAGACCAAACTCACTCTTACAACAAATGTTTTTTCAATCTAAAAGTGATGAAATATTTAATTTATTTTTATTATTTGAAAATAAAAGTGAGATTAAAGAGCTCAAAGAATTATTAATTAATGTAGCTCCTTTTTATACAAATAAATGGGAGAAACTATAGAATAAAATATTTTGTTATTAAAATTATCCATAAAAAATTATGTTTTAATAGATAATCTAACTATTGGATTCAATAATGGGTTTTCTGTTTTAACAGGTGAAACAGGAACCGGAAAATCAGTAATATTAGCTGCTTTAAATTTGCTTTCAGGTACAAGAGTTGATCATAAAATTGTGGGTCCTAAATTGAAGAAATGTATTGTCGAAGGAGATTTTAAAATTAAAAGGGATTTATTCTTTGATTTTTTTGATTCCAATGATTTAGACTATGAGGAAATAACAATTGTTAGAAGAGAGATATTAAATAATGGCAAATCAAGAGCATTTATAAATGATTCACCAGTAAAATTAGAAATATTAAAAATTTTTTCTGAAAAATTAATAAATATCCATACCCAAAATCAATCACATATCCTTGAGAATAATGATATGTTTTATAATCTATTGGATATTTACGCTAATCAGGTTGATAAAGTAAAAATTTATAAAAACTTATTAATTGATTACAATAAAATCAATAAAGAACTCAATTTACTTAAGATTGATAGAGATAATTTTTTAGGCAATTTAGAGTACAATAAATTCATTTTTGATGAGATTGATAAAATGAATTTAGTTGAAGGTGAAAAAACAAAATTAGAAGAGTCATTTAATGACATGAGAAATTTTGATAAAATAAGTAATCTTTTAGATGAATTTAAAATGTTTTCATCAATACAAGATCAAACTATAAATCAGAGGTTTTTAAAACTTTCAAATACTGCAAAAAAAATAAGTAATTATTCAAATGAGTTTAAAAGTTACAGCGAAAGGTTCAATAAATTAAATATCGAAATGGATGATTTATTTATTTCAATTAACAATTACGTTGAAAATTTATCCTTCAATCAAAATGAATTTGAAGATACTCAGAGTAGATTGTATAAAATTAATGAACTTGAAAAAAAACATAATGTAGCTTCACTTTCAGAGTTAATTGATAAAAAAAATGAAATTAAAAAGCTTTTAGAAAATTCTGATTATCATAATGATAAGATAAGATTACTGGAAAGTGAAATTGAACTTATTAAAAAACAGATGAACAATATCTCAAAAAAAATAAGTTCAGCAAGAAAATTATCAAAATCTAAGATTCAGGTTGGCATAGAATCAGCATTTAAAAATCTTGCATTGAAAAACTCTAAAATTGATTTTAATCTCACAGAATCTGATGAATTTAATAAGAATGGTATTAACAACATCGAGGTCTTATACAAGCCAAGTGAACAGTCAAGTCCTAAATTGCTTTCAAAAATTGCCTCTGGTGGAGAAAAATCACGAATATTATTTGCTTTAAAATCTATTTTATCTAAAAAAATTGATTTACCCACATTAGTTTTTGATGAAATTGATTCTGGAACCTCGGGTGAGATTGCAAATGCTATTGGTAAGATGATGAAGATTATGGGAAAAAAAATACAAATTATTGCTATAACTCACCTTCCACAGGTTGCTTCATTAGCTGATTATCATTACAAAGTTTTTAAAATAGAAGGAGAAAAAAATATAAGTACAAATATCAAAAAATTAGATAAGTCAAGCAGAATTAAAGAAATTGCATCTATGATTTCAGGAGAAAATATTACAGAATCAGCAATTAATCAAGCACAAGAGTTACTTAAATAACACTATATTTAAAAAAAAAATGAGTAATAATTTATTAAGAAATAAAAAAGGAATCATTTTTGGTGCATTGGATGAGAATTCTATTGCATGGAAGACTGCGGAAAAAATAAAAGCTCAGGGTGGAGAATTTATCCTTACTAATGCACCTGTTGCCCTTAGAATGGGCAAATTGAATGATTTAGCTAAAAAAACAAACTCTATAGTTGTTGCGGCTGATGCAACTCGTAATGATGATTTAGAAAACTTAATTGATAAAACTCTTGAACATTTTAATGGGAAAATTGATTTTGTTTTACACTCAATCGGAATGTCAGTTAATGTTAGAAAAGGAAAACACTACACAGACCTTAATCATGATTGGTTGACAAAAGGATGGGATGTTTCAGCAGTTTCATTTCATAAATTAATGCAAGTCCTTTACAATAAAGATGCTATGAATGAATGGGGAAGTATCGTAGCTCTTTCATATATGGCGGCTCAAAGAGTTTTCCCAGATTACAATGATATGGCCGACAATAAAGCATACCTTGAGTCCATTGCAAGAAGCTTTGGTTATTTTTTTGGTAAAGAAAAAAAAGTTCGAGTAAATACTATAAGCCAATCACCAACACCAACAACTGCAGGACAAGGGGTTAAAGGCTTTGATGGTTTTATAAATTATGCTGAAAAAATGTCTCCACTTGGAAATGCTACAGCAGATGAATGCGCTGATTATACTATAACTCTCTTTTCAGACCTGACAAGAAAAGTAACCCTACAAAATTTATTTCATGATGGTGGTTTTAGTAATGTTGGAGTAAGTCAAGAAGTTATTGATATAGTTTCAAAGAATAGTTAATTCATCTTGTTAAAATGTTTTCAATTGGTCTAACTGGTGGAATTGGCTCTGGAAAAACTTTTATTGCAGAGATACTTAAAGCTAATTTTGATATTAAAATTTTTGATTCTGATTATAGTGCAAAAGAAATAATTCAAAAAAATAGATTAGTTAAAAAAAGTATAATCTTAAATTTTGGTAAAAAGTCTTACATAGATGATCAAATCAACAATAAATTTATTTCTAAAATAGTTTTTAATAATCCTGATAAACTCATCAAATTGAACAGCATTGTTCATCCATTAGTTTTTAAAGACTTTGAAGATTTTAAATTAAAATATTCTGAAAAAATAATTATTGTTGAATCTGCTTTATTGTTCGAGAGTGGTATGTATTTATCAAATAATATTAATATTCTTGTTACTTCTCCTCTAGAAATTAAACTTCGAAGACTAATTGTGAGAGATAAAAGAAATGAAGAAGATGTATTAAAAATAATTAATTCTCAATGGGACGATTCTAAAAAAATAAAACTTGCTGATTTTGTAATCGAGAATATTAATAAATTAGAAACTGAAAAAAAAGTTAAAAAATTAATGAGTGATATTATATCTAAGTATGAAGAAAATTAGTTTTTCATTATTGATTTTTTTGATGACGACAGCCTTAATTGGTATTATTTTAGTACAGAGCTTCTGGATAAAAACTACCATTGACACAAAAGAAAGACAGTTTTCGTTGAATGTTAATCAAGCATTAAAATCTGTTGCTGATGATATAAAAAGTAGAGAAATGAGTGATTATTTGGCAGTATATCAGAAGTTGATTGATAGTATAGGAAGTCCAAAAGAATCTCAATTGACCTCTGTTTTCCAGTATGTAGATAGGAATCAAAATACAAATAAGACATATATATATTCTCAAGGTATTTTAGAGGATGATTATAATATTACCTCTAATTTGATAGAACCAATTAGTGATGATTCTTTATCGATTATTGACTATACTAAGCTAAAAACTACGACAATCATTGACGATGCTTTTGATAGAGAAATGCAAAATATGAGCTCAATTGAAAGATTACAGAGAGTTGAAAAAATGTCATTAATTGATCAAGCAAAGTATTCATCAATTTTTAGTGACTTAGCAGCTCTGAAACCCATTCATAAAAGAGTTAGCAATGTAGAAATTGAATTACTACTTCAAAAAGAATTTAAGGATAGAGATTTAGATTTAGATTTTGACTACAGGGTATTTAATGGTGAATTAGCCACAAAAGTTGGTTCAGATAGATACACAAACTTGGAGGGTTTGGACAAATATAGTATGCCTCTTTTTGATGATGATGAGGGTATTAGTGAATACTCACTCGTTGTGGGCTTTCCCAATAGAACACATTACTTAAGATCATCTATTTCATACTTGATTATTTTATCTGTCTTATTTACACTAACTATTATTTTATCTTTTTATTTCACTGTGTTAAATTCTATTAAACAAAAGAATATTTCTGAGATGAAAACAGATTTTATTAATAATATGACACACGAATTTAAAACTCCCATAGCAACAATTGATTTGGCATTGAATGCTATAAAAAATGAAAAAGTAAAACAAGATGAGAATCTAAAAAATAAGTATTTAAATGTGATCAATGAAGAAAATAAAAGGATGAATAAACAAGTTGAGAATGTATTAAAAATATCACAACTTGATAAAAATAAAATTACCTTAATAAAAAAAGAAAATGATTTACATAAAGTAATTAATGAGGCTGCTGAAAGAATATCTCTTTTACTCAAAACTAAAGATGGTAGTATTAATTTTAATTACAATGCTGATAAATCGATAATTGATTTATCTTTTGAGGACCTAACAAATGTATTTGTAAATATATTTGAAAATGCTATAAAATATTCAACTACAGAACCCAAAATTGATGTCAAAACAATAAATGAAAATAGTGATATCATAATTTGCATTAGTGATAATGGAATGGGTATGTCAAATAAGGTAAAATCAAAAATATTTGATGAGTTTTATAGAGTTTCCCAGGGTGATGTTCACAATGTTAAAGGCCATGGTCTAGGCTTATCTTTTGTTAAAAAAATTATTGATTTACACAATGGTACAATTTCTGTATCAAGTGAATTAGGAAAAGGATCGGAATTTAAAATTATTTTTAAAATATAATGCCTTCAAAGAAAAAAATATTATTAGTTGAGGATGATAATAACTTTGGATCAATTCTTAGAGATTATTTAACCTTACATTCGTATGAAACCACCCTAGCTAAAAATGGTATTGAGGGTCTAGAAAAATTTAGAAAGCACAATTATGATCTTTGTATTCTTGATGTAATGATGCCTTTTAAAGATGGTTTTTCATTGGCATCAGATATTAGGGCAATTAATGACGAAGTTCCATTAATTTTTTTAACAGCAAAATCATTAAAAGAGGATGTTATAAAAGGATTTAAAATTGGAGCAGATGATTACTTAATTAAACCTTTTGATTCAGAAATACTTTTATTTAAAATAAAATCAATTTTTAAAAGAAAAATTTCTTTAAAAAAAGCAACTGATAATAAGGTTGATTATATTTTTTCATCATTTAGATATAATTCAAAATTTAGAGAACTACAATTTAAAAATGATAAACCTGTCACACTATCACCAAAGGAAGGCAAATTGTTAACACTTCTGTTAGACAACATGAATGATTTGACAACTCGTGAGGAAGCCTTAGTAAAAATTTGGAATGATGACAACTATTTTACATCTAGGAGTATGGATGTATATGTAACTAAGATTCGAAAATATCTGAGCAAGGATCCCAAAATAAAGATTGAAAATATTCATGGAAAAGGGTTTAAGTTTTCTATTTAATTTTAGCTTCTTGGATGATATTTTAAAACAGAATCAATTAAGTGTTTATTTTTCACATGTAGATATTTCTCAGTCGTGACAATATTTTCATGACCCATCATTTTTTGAATACTTATTATATCCGCTCCATTTTCTATCAAATGAGTTGCGAATGAATGTCGTAGAACGTGTGGACTAATCTTTTTTTTGAGTCCAATATGATTAGCAAGGTTATTCAAAATCGTATAAATCATTACTCTGGTTAGTTTTTGCCCTCTGTTGTTGATAAAAAGAGTATCCTCGTGACCTTTTTTTATTTTCTTAAAATTTCTAATTGATTCAATATATTCAACAATTAGTTTTTTTGCAGTATTACTAACGGGAACAAATCTTTCTTTGTTTCCTTTTCCTAATACTTTAATCAAATTTTCATCCAGAAATAAATCTGATATTTTTAAATCTATTAATTCTGATACTCTCAAACCGCAACTGTATAAAACCTCAATTATGGTTTCATTTCTTAATCCATTATTTTTATTTAATCCTGCCTCAGCAATTAGCGAATCAATCTCCGTAGTTGTAAGAGTTGTAGGTATTGATGTGCCAATCTTTGGGTAATCAATTTTTTCAAGTGGATTTTCAATTATAATTTTTTCAAGAATCATAAAGTCAAAAAACAAGTTTAAGCTAGAAATTAATCTTCCTTGTGTGCTTGATTTTATTTTTTTTGATTGCGAATACAAGAATTCTCTAATTAAATCTGTACTGATTTGATTTGGATTGTAGTTAATATTTTTCAGACGTAGATAGTCTATTAATTTTTTTAAGTCTGCTAGATAACTTGAAATGGTATTTTTTGAAAGGTTTCTTTCAAATCTTAAAAAATTTTCAAATTCTTTTGATGATGTATTCCATTTCATGTCAATAAATAATACTTTTATAAATAAGTTTATCAATTATTGTTATGAAAATACAAATAATTAATGGTCCTAATTTAAATCTTCTAGGTGTTAGAGAAAAAGATATTTATGGTAGTTTATCATTTGATGAATATTTTCTAAAACTCAAAACCAAATTTAAAAATATTGATTTATTTCATTATCAATCTAACATTGAAGGAGAGTTAATTAATAAAATTCAAGATGTTGGATTTGATTTTGATGGTATAATATTAAATGCTGCAGCATATACTCACACATCTGTTGGTATAGCAGATGCAATTAGAGGAATTACTTCACCTGTTATTGAAGTTCATATATCAAACACTAAATCTAGAGAAGATTTCAGAAAAAAATCATTTATTAGTCCACATGCAAAAGGAGTAATTCAAGGTTTTGGATTGTATAGTTATGAATTAGCTATTTTAAGTTTTTTAAATAACTAAAATTATAAATGTATAACCTCGTCATAAGCATCTGCAACCGCTTCCATAACAGCTTCGCTCAGAGTTGGATGAGGGTGTATGGCTTTTAGAACTTCATGTCCCGTAGTTTCTAACTTTCTACCTACGACAGCCTCCGAAATCATTTCTGTGACATTAGAACCAATCATGTGACATCCAAGCCACTCTCCATACTTTGAATCAAAAATTACTTTGACAAATCCATCAGATTGACCTGAAGCTTGCGCTTTTCCAGATGCACTAAAAGGAAATTTACCAACTTTTATATCATATCCCTCGCTTAATGCTTTTTCTTCTGTATAACCCACAGAAGCAACTTCTGGTTTGCAATATGTACATCCTGGTATGTTATTGTAATCGATTGGATTTGGATTTAGACCTTTAATATTTTCGATACAAGTTATTCCTTCGGCTGATGCTACATGAGCTAAAGCTGGTCCTGAGACAACATCACCAATTGCATAAATATTATCAATATTTGTTCTGTAATAATTATCAATTTTAATTTTATCGTTTTCAACCTCTATGCCAAGATCTTCCAGACCTATGTCTTCAATATTTGATTTGATACCAACTGCACTTAAAACAACATCAGCAGAAATAGTTAATGTATCTTTTTTATTTTCAACTTTGACATCAACTTTATCTCCAACGATTTTTGATCCAATTACTTTAGTTGAGCAAAGAATATTTATACCTGATTTTTTTAATATTTTTTCTAATTCTTTGGAAATATCTTTATCCTCATTAGGAGCAATATTTTTTTCATATTCAACTAATGTAACTTTTGTACCCATTGAATTATAAAAATATGCAAATTCAACACCTATCGCTCCTGACCCAACTATTATCATTTCCTTTGGTTGTTTATCTAAAACCATAGCCTTTCTATAACCAATAATTTTTTCTCCATCTTTTTTAAGAGAATCAATATCTCTCGATCTTGCACCTGTAGCTATTATAATATGTTCTGCACTAACATTTATTGTTTTCTCATCTTTAGTGACAGTAATTGTTTTATCTGAGTTAAGCTTTCCAAAACCACTGTAAACTTTTATTTTATTTTTTTTCATTAGAAAATTTACACCCTTACTCATGGTTCCAGCCACAGTTCTACTCCTTTTAATAACTTTTTCAAAATTCTTGGAGAAATTTTCAACTTCAATTCCATAACTTTCAGCGTGATTAAGATAATCATATACCTCTGCAGATTTTAAAAGAGCTTTTGTAGGAATACATCCCCAGTTTAAGCAAATACCCCCTAAACTTTCTTTTTCGATTATCGCAGTATTAAAGCCTAACTGTGATGCTCTGATTGCCGTTACGTATCCGCCTGGGCCGCTTCCTAAAATTACTACATCATGATTTTCCATATTATTTATTTTTTAAAATTTAAACTTGCTGAATTTACACAATACCTCATTCCAGTTTCAGTAGGTCCATCATTAAATACATGACCAAGGTGTCCATCACATTTAGAACATAATATCTCAGTTCTAATTCTGCTTAATGATTTATCTTCTTTATAAATAACCGAACCCTTAACTGCCTTATCAAAACTTGGCCATCCACAGCCACTATCAAATTTAGAGTTGCTTTCAAACAGCAGATTGCCACATCCTTTACACTTATACGACCCATCTTCAAAATGCATATTGTATTCACCAGAAAAAGGCATCTCTGTCCCAGCTTCTCTTAATATTTTATAACTAAACCTATCTAGTTTTTTTGACCAATAACTATTATCTTTCTTTGTCATGTTTTTTTAAAAACTAAAGCAACAGAATTAACACAATGTCTAATCCCGGTAGTTTCTTTAGGACCATCATTAAAAACATGCCCTAAGTGCCCACCACATTTCTTACATTTTATTTCAGTTCTTGGATATCCTAATTTATAATCAACGTCATACTCTAGTTTGTCACTAATTTCTCTATCAAAGCTTGGCCATCCACAATATGAGTTATACTTGTGATCAGATTTATACAATGGTTCATCGCAACCAGCACAATGATAAGTTCCTTTTTCATAAAAATCATCATATTTACCAGTGTAGGGACGTTCGGTATAAGCTTTTCTAAGGACTAGGTATGATAATTCATTAAGCTGGCTTCTCCATTCTTTGTCAGTTTTTGTAACCTCATACTTATTTTGAGAAAAAGTAGATTGAAAAGCAAAAACAAAAATTAGTATTAAATAATAAACTTTATTAATATTCATTTGTATATTACAAACTACAAAAATAAGGCATATTTTCAATTAATTAAGTTCCATGACAAAAAGAATTTTTAAGAAAGGAGACCAAAAAGTTCTTAAAGCTTGGGCTTTTTACGATTGGGCTAATTCTGTTTATCCCTTAGTTATTTCAACTGCAATTTTTCCAATTTTTTATGGTAGCTTATTTATTGAGAGTGACTATATAGAATTCTTGGGAATTAATTACAAAAACACAGCTTTAATCCAACATATTACATCTCTTGTTTTTCTTTTTTTAGCTTTTTTTATCCCAATACTTTCAGGTGTTGCAGATTTTTTGGGTAATAAAAAGTTTTTTATGAAACTCTTTTGTTACTTAGGTAGTATTTCTTGTATGGGATTATATTTCTTTAATTTAGAAAACATCTACTTAGGTCTTGGGTTTTATTTTTTGGCTCTTTTTAGTTTTTGGGCAAGTCTAGTCTTTTACAATTCATATTTACCCGACATAGCACTTCCAAAGCAGCAAGATAGAATTAGTGCTCTTGGTTACTCATACGGATATATTGGTAGTGTAATTCTCTTATTATTTAATTTAACGATGGTAATGTTTCCCGAAACATTTGGTTTATCAAATGAAAACAATGAAGGCGCTATTCAGGCAATGAGAATTTCGTTTTTACTTGTAGGATTATGGTGGGCTGGTTTCAGTCAATATACTTTTTATTACTTACCCGAAAATTTAAATAATGTAAACAAAAAGGATGCTTTAAAAAAATCTGTGATATTTAGTGGGTTTCTTGAGCTTAAGGAAGTTTGGCAAATACTGAAAATGGATAATTCAGTCAAGAAATTTTTAGTTGCATTTTTTACTTTTAGTTGTGCTTTACAAACAATAATTCTTATAGCCACATATTTTGGTGAGTCTGAAATACTATGGGGGGAAACTGATAAAAACTTAGGTTTAATTCTTAGCATGCTAATTATTCAATTAATTGCCATATTTGGTGCAATGTTAACTGCCAGAGTCTCAGATAAAATTGGCAATATCAGAACATTAATAATACTTAATTTAATATGGTTTGTTTTGTGTTTAATTGCATATTTTGTTCAGTATCCAATTGAGTTTTATTTAATTGCAGGTTTTGTTGGAATGGTAATGGGGGGAACACAAGCATTATCAAGATCAACTTACTCAAAATTAATTCCTAAAACAGATAATACCTGTTCATATTTTTCATTTTATCAGATGTCTATGATTATCAGTGTGGTGTTAGGAACATTCATGTCTGGTGTAGTGGATCAACTAACAGGAAGTCTGAGAAATTCAATCATTGTTTTTGCTGTTATATTTATTTTAGGTGCAATATTACTAAGAGATATTAAAATGAAAAGCATATAATATCTACGTTCTATAAGTGGCATGAATCTTGAAACTTATAGTTACATCTTGTTATATTGATTTATTACTGACAAGTTGACATAATAATGGCAAATTTTTTTGATTTTAATGCTGATTTTAGTCCTGGAGAGGAAGAATCTGAATTGATTCCTCTAATGACTTCTGACGATGAGGAAGCTATACTTAAAGAATCTTTGCCAGAATCAGTACCAATTTTGCCACTTAGAAATGCTGTCTTGTTTCCTGGAGTTGTCATTCCAATCTCTGCAACAAGAGATAAATCAGTCAAACTCATCAAATATGCTAATTCTAAAAACAAATTGATTGGTGTCGTATCTCAAAAAGATTCAGCTGTTTCAGACCCAACAATAAATGACATAAATAAAATTGGAACTGTTGCAAAGATTCTAAGGGTATTACAAATGCCAGATGGCAATCTTACTATTATAATTCAAGGAAAGAAGAGGTTTTCTATTGAAAAGGTAATTTCAAAAAAACCATTTTTAACATGTTCTATAAATGAGCTTACGGAAATAAGTCCAAAAAATGACAACAAAAAATTTATAGCAATAACTGACTCAATTAAAGATTTGGCACTCAAAATTATTGAAGAAAATCCAAATATTCCTAGTGAGGCCTCATTTGCTATTAAAAATATTCATAGTAGCTCATTTCTTGTAAACTTTGTTTCTTCAAACATGAATATTAGTGTTGCAGAAAAATTTAAAATATTATCAATTAATGACCTTCAAAAAAGAGCTCTCAGGTGTCTAAAATTTATGGATGTTGAATTTCAAAAATTGTCTCTGAAAAATGATATACAATCTAAAGTTAGAAATGATCTTGATCAGCAACAAAGAGAGTATTTCTTAAATCAACAATTAAAAACAATACAAGAAGAGTTAGGAGGTTCATCAAATCATCAAGATATTGATGAAATGAAATTAAAGTCAAACTCAAAAAAATGGAATAAAGAAGTTGGAAATCACTTTAACAAGGAATTAATTAAATTACAGAGAATGAATACTCAAGCTGCTGAGTATTCAATTCAAAGAAATTATCTCGATTTGATGTTAGATCTGCCTTGGAACGAATATTCTAAAGATAATTTTAGTTTAAATAATGCCCAAAAAACTTTAAATAAAGATCATTATGGTTTGGATGATGTCAAAAGACGAATAATTGAGCAAATTGCTGTAATGAAACTCAGAGGTGATATGAATTCACCAATACTTTGTTTTTATGGGCCGCCTGGAGTTGGAAAAACTTCGTTAGGTAAATCTATTGCAGAATCATTAGGAAGGGAATATGTTAGGATATCATTAGGTGGTTTAAGAGATGAGGCTGAAATAAGAGGACATAGAAAAACCTACATAGGAGCTATGCCTGGAAGAATTATACAAAATTTGAAGAGAGTAAAAACATCTAATCCAGTATTTGTATTGGATGAAATTGATAAACTTTCAATTGGAAATCAAGGAGACCCCTCTTCTGCAATGCTTGAAGTTCTTGACCCAGAACAAAACAGTTCTTTTTATGATAATTTTTTGGAGCTTGGATTTGATTTATCTAAGGTTTTATTTATTGCTACTGCGAATAACTTGGCAACAATTCAACCTGCTTTATTAGACAGAATGGAGATAATTAATATCTCGGGATACAGTATTGAAGAAAAAGTTCAAATAGCAAAAAAACATCTAATTAATAAACAGATATCTAATCATGGATTAAATAATCACAAATTTAAAATTTCAGATAAAGCTCTAAAAAATATTATTAACGGATATACAAGAGAATCAGGAGTCAGAAAACTTGATAAAAACATTGCTAAAGTTTGTAGATGGATTGCAAAATCAATTGTAAAAAATGAAAAGTTTAAGGAGATTATTCAAGCCGAAGATATAAAAGAAATTTTAGGTGTTTCTAATCAACAAAGAATTTATGAAAATAATGATTACGCTGGAGTTGTGACTGGTTTAGCCTGGACTCAGTATGGTGGTGAGATACTATTTGTTGAATCAACAATTTCAAAAGGAAAAGGAAATTTGTCTTTGACTGGAAATCTAGGTAAAGTCATGAAGGAATCTGCAACTATATCATTGGAATACATAAAATCTAATGCAAAATTATTGAACATTAAAGAAAGTATATTTAATGATTATAACTTTCATTTACACGTTCCTGAGGGAGCCACACCTAAAGATGGTCCTAGCGCTGGTGTAACAATGATTACATCTTTAGTTTCACTTTTATCCCAAAGAAAAGTGAAAAGTAAATTGGCAATGACAGGCGAAATAACCTTGAGAGGTAAAGTTTTACCTGTAGGCGGAATAAAGGAAAAAATATTAGCAGCCAAAAGAGCAAAAATAAATTCAATAATATTACCTGCTGATAATAAAAAAGATGTTGATGAAATTGATAAAAAGTACCTTAAAGGTTTGAATTTTTTCTATGTTGAAAATATTTTAGAGGTTGTAGAATATGCTTTGCTAAGAAAAAAAGTTTCTAATTTTAAAAAATTATAATTTTAATAAAACTCTTTTTTGAAAAAAACAACAATAATAGCTATAGATGGTCCCTCATCATCTGGAAAAAGCACGATTGCCAAATTAATTGCTCAACATTTTAATTATACTTATATCGATTCAGGTTCAATATATAGATTAATAACATATATTGCTGTAAAACACAATTTAATAGATGGTTTAAAGGTCAATACTTCAGCTATAATTGAAATTTTAAAAAAAACATCTATTTCTTTTTCATTTAATTCAAAAAACCAAAATATTATTAGTGTAGATGGTGTTGAACTTAAAAATAAAATAAGAACTTTTAAAATTTCAAGTTTGGTAAGCTTAATTGCTGAAAAAAATGAAATTAGACAATATGTGGTAAAAATTCAAAAAGATATAAGCATAAATAAGTCTGTAGTGATGGATGGTAGAGATATTGGCTCTGTTGTTTTTCCCAACGCTGACGTAAAGTTTTATCTTGATGCTTCATTAGAAAAAAGAGCTGAAAGGAGATGGATGGAATTACAAAAGATCGAACAAGTGTCACTTGATGATGTAAAAAAAGATCTTCATAAAAGGGATTTAAAGGATTTGAATAGAGAATTCTCTCCCTTGATCAAACCAAAAAATTCAATAACTGTTAACTCGGATAATTTATCAATTGAACAAGTTGTAGATAATATGATTAAAATAATTGACAAAGTTTTACACACTTAAATAATCCAATTAAAACTTGTAATAAAGATAAATTGATATTAAATTCGCCTACCTTTTAATGGGATATTAGGAGTTAAACAGGTTTAATTTTTATTAACACCTCTTATGCTTTCCCTTAAACCTAACTAAGCATAGGATACAATTTTTGAAATAATGCCTAAAAGCAAAAAAGAGGATGAGACTACTAAAAAATCCTCTCTAACCAAATCAAAGAAAACAGCTACAAAGACTGCTGCAAAGAAGACAGCTACAAAGACTGCTGCAAAGAAGACAGCTACAAAGACTGCTGCAAAGAAGACAGCTACAAAGACTGCTGCAAAGAAAACAGCTACAAAGAAAACAGCTACAAAGACTGCTGCAAAGAAGACAGCTACAAAAACATCTGAAAAAAAGACTTCAACAAAAAAAACTGAAAGTAAATCAATTAATAAAGTTGTTGAAATATCTGATGATGGATTTAATTGGACAGAGTTTGAGGAAGGAATTCAAACTATTAGTAAAAAACAGATTGATGAATTTGATAAATTAATTGATGAAAATTTTGTTGATACATATACTGAAAGTGTTATAGTTGGTACAGTTGTAAATATTACTGAAAGAGAGGCAATTATTGATATTAATGCAAAATCTGAAGGTGTTATATCATTAAATGAATTTAGATATAACCCCGATTTAAAAATTGGAGATAGTGTTGAAGTTATTGTTGATATTCAAGAAGATAAAACAGGTCAGTTAGTATTATCACACAGAAAAGCAAGAACAATTAAAGCATGGGAGAGAGTTATAGAAGCTCATGAAAAAGAAACTGTTGTTACTGGATTTGTTAAATGCAGAACTAAGGGGGGAATGATTGTAGATGTTTTTGGCTTAGAAGCATTTTTACCTGGTTCTCAAATAGATGTTAAACCAATCAGAGATTATGACCAGTATGTTAATAAAAACATGGAATTCAGGATAGTGAAAATAAATCATGAATTTAAAAATGTAGTAGTTTCTCATAAAGCCTTGATAGAGGCAGATATTGAAGAGCAGAAAAAAGAAATTATTTCTCAACTTAAAAAAGGACAAGTTCTAGAAGGAATTGTAAAAAATATTACAACATATGGAGTTTTTGTTGATTTAGGTGGAGTAGATGGATTGATTCACATAACTGATCTTTCATGGAATAGAATCAATCATCCCACTGAAATTTTAGAGTTAGATCAAAAATTGAATGTCGTCATTCTAGATTTTGATGATGATAAATCTAGAATTCAACTTGGTGTTAAACAGTTAAGTAAACATCCATGGGAAAATCTAGATAGTAATCTTAAAGAAGGTGATAAAGTAAAAGGTAAAGTATCTGTTTTAGCTGATTATGGAGCTTTTATTGAAATTGCTGATGGTGTTGAGGGGCTAGTACATGTTTCAGAAATGTCTTGGTCAACTCATTTAAGATCTGCTCAAGATTTTGTTAAAGTTGGTGATGAGGTAGAAGTTATAATATTAACACTAGACAGAGAAGAAAGAAAAATGTCTCTTGGCATAAAGCAGTTAACTTCTGATCCATGGACTGATATTACAAATAAGTATCCAATTGAATCAAAACATAGTGGAAAAATTAGAAATTTTACAAACTTTGGAGTTTTTGTTGAACTTGAGGAAGGAATTGATGGTTTAATTTATATTTCAGACTTATCATGGACAAAGAAAATTAAACATCCGTCTGAACTTTTTTCAATAGGTGATAAAATTGACGTAATTGTTCTTGAACTTGATGTTAATGAAAGAAAGTTAAGCCTTGGCCACAAACAAACCAAGAAAAATCCTTGGGATGATTATTTAAAGAAGTACCCAGTTGACTCTACTCATAAATTTAAGTTGGAGTCGGTTGGAGAAAGAGGAGCTTCAATCTTTTTAAATGATGAAATAAGTGCTTTTGTTCCTAAAAAGCATGCAGTTAAAGAGGATGGATCATCACTTAAAGAGGGAGAGGAGGCTGAGTTTAAAGTTATTGAGTTCAACAGTGATTTTAAAAGAATTGTAATGTCTCACTCTGCTACCTATAAAAAAGAGACAGTAGAGAAGAAAAAAACTAAGCCAGCTGCAAAAAAAGATAACATTGATAAGTCAACTTTAGGGGATATTGAGGCTCTTGCTGATTTGAAGAAAAAAATGGATGAGAAAGAGGATAAATAATTTTATTCTTTTTCTATCCTTTCTTTGATCCAATCACCAACCTGGCTAGTTGAGAATGATTTATTATTTTCAGCTAAATCTTCGGTCACGATCTTTTTTTCTATTGAATCAGAAACTATTTTTCTAATCATTTCAGCTTCTTTAGTTAAATTAAAGCTGCGTTCAAACATCATTGAAGCAGATAAAATTGTTGCAAGAGGATTAGCAATATTTTTCCCCTTTGCCTCTGGAAAAGACCCATGTATTGGTTCATATACTGATGTTTGTGATCCTATTGAGGCTGAAGGCATTAAACCCATTGATCCTGAAATTACAGATGCTTCATCAGTTAAAATATCCCCAAATAAATTACTTGTAATTAAAACATCATATTTATTTGGAGAATGAATTAATCTCATTGCGACAGCATCAACAAATTCATAAGTAACCTCAACATCTTTGTAATTTCTTTCCATTGATTGAACCGTCTTCCTCCACAAACGAGATGTTTCTAATACATTAGCTTTATCAATACAGCATAACTTTTTAGATCTTTTTCTAGCTAACTCAAAACCAATTTTTGCAATTCTTTCAACTTCTTCTTTTTTGTATTCACATGTATCAAATGCATAATCATTTTCTGGACTTTTGCCTCTTTTCCCAAAATAAATGCCCCCAGTTAATTCTCTTACAAAAATTAAGTCAGTTCCCTTAACTATACTTCTTTTAATAGGTGACATTTCAAGAAGAGATTCAAACGTGAATGTAGGTCTAAGATTAGCATATAATCCTAGTTTTTTTCTCATTCTTAATAACCCCTCTTCAGGTCTTACAGAAAGAGTTGGATTATTATCAAATTTAGGATCACCAACTGCACCAAACAGCACGGCATCTGAATTTAGACAGATTTCGTGGGTTGTATCTGGATATGGATCTCCAGTCTTATCAATTGCTGCAGCACCAACAAGACCTTCTTGCCAAGTTATTGAATGATTGAATTTTTTTGTGATAGCATTACAGATTTTAACAGCTTCTTTGATAACCTCAGGTCCTATACCATCGCCAGGCAATAAAGCTATTTTTAAGTTCATATTCTATATAATATTAAGCATTTTTTCAGTTGCTTTAATAGCTGAAACTGTTTGATCTGAATCTAATCCTCTAGTAACAAATTCTTTTTCTGAATTTTTCCAAGTTATAAATGTTTCACAGAGAGCATCAGAGTGACTTCCTGGTGGAATTGTAACTGAATAATCTGTTAATAGGGGTAAAGAATACCCATTTTTTTTATAAAGCTTTTTAACTGCATTCATAAATGCATCAAACTGTCCATCTCCAGTTCCTTTCTCCGAATATGTCTTACCTTCTATTTCAATTTTAACATCAGCAGATGGCTTTTCATTTTTTTTATGCTTTAAATAATATGATTTTATTTTAATTTTTTCATGAATGCTTCTTCTGTTGAGTACATCAGAAATAATGTATGGAAGATCTTCTGCGGTTACCCTTTCTTTTTTATCTCCTAGTTCAATAATTTTTTGGGTGACTTTTTTCAAATTCTCATCAGATAGCTTCAGTCCTAATTCATCAATATTTTTTTTAATATTCGCTTTTCCAGATGTTTTACCTAGTGCATATTTCCTTTTTCTACCAAACCTTTCAGGTAATAAGTCATTAAAGTAGAGATTCTTTTTTGTATCTCCGTCAGCATGTATCCCAGCAGTTTGAGTAAAAACAAAATCACCTACAATTGGCTTATTTGGAGGTATTCTAAATCCACTGAATGTAGAAACTAATTTGCTAACTCTAAACAGTGCTTCCTCATTAATATTAATTTTATATTCTGGTAAAAAATCTTTTATTGCAGCAACAATACTAGCCATGGGTGTATTTCCCGCTCTTTCACCCATTCCATTAATTGTTGTATGTATTCCATGACAGCCTGCTTTTAATCCTTCTAATGTATTAGCTACACTAAGGTCATAATCATTATGAGCATGAAAATCAAAATGAATATTTGGATATTTTAATATGATTTCATTTAAATAATTATAAGCATCTTCCGGATTTAAAACACCAAGTGTGTCAGGTAACAATACTCTTTTAACTGGCATTTTTTCTAAGAAGTTTAAAAAACTAAACACATAGTCTTTCGAGTTTTTCATTCCGTTACTCCAATCCTCTAAATAAATGTTAGTTTCTATTTTACTTTTATTAGCTATTTCAATTATTTTTTCAACATCATTAAAATGTTGTTGGGGAGTTTTTTTTAGTTGATATTTCAAGTGATTCAAAGAACCTTTTGAAAGTAAATTTTGAATCTTTGCACCACTTTTGTTCATCCAATCCAATGAAATTCCATCATCAATAAATGTTAAAATTTCAACTTTATTTTCAATATTTTCTGTTTTGGCCCAATCTAAAATTTTTTTTACTGCATTAAATTCACCGCTTGAAACTCTAGCAGATGCCACTTCAATTCTATCAACCATAAGATCCTTTAGCAAAAGTTTAGAAATTGTAAGCTTTTCATATTCAGAAAATGACATACCTGAGGTTTGTTCTCCATCACGAAGAGTAGTATCCATTATTTCAATCTTTTTTTTATTCACTTTATAATGGAGTTTTAGTTGAAAATGTCTGGATTGAATCTTTTATATTTAGAAGGTAATCAATATCATCGTATCCATTTAATAGATTATTCTTTTTGTATCCGTTTATATCAAAATTTTCAATTTGAGAAGTTCCTTCAATCTCAACAGTTTGTTTTTTCAAATCAATAACTAAATTGGTTTGAGGATTTTTGAATACGATTTCAAATATCTTATCTAAAAAATTTGGGGATACTTGAACTGGCAAAACACCAATATTCAAGCAGTTGTTTTTAAAAATGTCAGCAAAGAAACTTGAAATAACACATCTAAAGCCATAATCATAAATAGCCCACGCGGCATGTTCTCTAGATGATCCTGAACCAAAGTTTTTTCCGCCAACTAAAATTTTACCGGAGTAATTGTTGTTGTTTAATACAAAATCCTTTTTTTTAGTATTATCTGCATGGTATCTCCAATCACGAAACAAATTATCACCAAATCCAACTCGCTCTGTTGCCTTTAAAAATCTTGCGGGTATTATTTGATCAGTATCAACATTCTCAATTGGTAGTGGAACTACACTGCTTTTTAATATTTTAAACTTTTCGTAACCCATATCAAGTTATTAATTCTCTAGGATCAGTGATTTTTCCTGTTATTGCAGCAGCAGCAGCAACTATTGGGCTTGCAAGTAAAGTCCGTGAGCCTGGTCCTTGTCTTCCCTCAAAGTTTCTATTTGAAGTGCTAACCGCATATTTTCCACTTGGTATTTTGTCATCATTCATAGCTAGACATGCAGAACAACCTGGTTCCCTTAATTCGAATCCAGATTCATTTAAAATAGATAATAAGCCTTCATCTTTAATCGCTTTTTCAACCTTGTGAGATCCTGGGACTAACCATGCTGTTACATTTGGAGACTTTTTCTTTCCTTTAACAACTTCGGTAAATGCTCTAAAATCTTCAATTCTTCCATTTGTGCAACTACCTAGAAAAACAAAGTCAATATTTTTTCCTAATACTTTTTCGCCTTCCGTGTAATCCATATATTCTAATGACTTTAAAAATGTTTTTTTATTTCCCTTATGCTGATCAGAATTAGGAATACCTCCACCAATTGACATTCCCATTCCAGGATTTGTGCCATATGTAATCATTGGTTCAATTTTAGATCCATCAAATGAAATTTCCTTATCAAAAATAGCCTCATCATCAGTTTTTAAATTTGACCAGTATTTCATTGCATTGTTCCAATCATTATTTTTAGGTGTAAATTCTCTTCCTTTGATGTAATTAAATGTTTTTTTATCAGGAGCTATCATACCTCCTCTTGCACCCATTTCTATACTCAAATTACAAACAGTCATTCGACCTTCCATCGTCATTTCTGAAAAGACTTCTCCGGCGTATTCAACAAAATAGCCTGTGGCACCAGATGTTGATAATTGGGATATAATAAATAAGGCTACATCTTTAGGTGTAACGGCTTTATTGAGTTTGCCATTAATCGTTATCCTCATTTTTTTTGGCTTTGGTTGCATAATACATTGAGTTGAAAGAACCATTTCAACTTCAGATGTTCCTATACCAAAAGCAATAGCTCCAAAAGCTCCATGAGTAGATGTATGTGAATCACCACAGACAATTGTAGCTCCTGGAAGTGTTATACCATGTTCAGGACCAATAACATGAACAATACCGTTTTTCTCATGACCAAGACCCCAGTATGAAATACCATGATATTTAGCATTAATTTCTAGAGCTTTTAGTTGTTTTGATGATAAAATATCTTTAACTGGTAAATGCTGGTTTCGAGTGGGTGTGTTGTGATCAGCTGTAGCAAATGTTTTTTCAGGAAAAAGAACTTTTATATTTCTATTTTTTAATCCAAGAAAAGCAACTGGGCTAGTAACCTCATGAACCATATGTCTATCAATAAAAAGAACATCAGGCCCATCATCTATTTTTTTTACGACATGAGAGTCCCATACTTTATCAAATAATGTTTTTCCCATTTTAAATTTTTGCAAGTTGAATTATGTTAGGTAGGTCAGAGTCAGTAACCTCTTTATTTTTATCAGCAAATTCCAAAAATTGACTGTAAACTTTATCAAGCTGAATTTTAGTTAAATCAAAACCAATATTTTTTGCTCTATATGCTAAAGCAGCTCTTCCACTTCTTGCAGTTAAAACAATAGAAGATTCATTAACCCCAACATCATTAGGATCAATTATCTCATATGTCTCTCTTTTTTTTATCACTCCATCTTGATGAATTCCAGAACTGTGAGCAAAAGCATTTGCACCAACTATTGCTTTGTTGGGTTGAACTACCATACCCATGAGTTCCGAAACCATTTGACTAGTTTCAAGTAATAGTTTTGTATTAATATTAGTATCTAAACTTAATTCATCATGTTGTTTAAGAATCATGACTACTTCCTCTAAAGAAGTATTTCCTGCTCTTTCTCCAATACCATTTATTGTACATTCAATTTGTCTTGCGCCACTTATGACACCTTGGATGGAATTGGCAGTTGCAAGCCCTAAATCATTATGACAATGACAGGAAATAATTGCCTTATCTATGTTTTTTACATTATTTACCAAAAAACTAATTTTTTCCCCATATTCATAAGGTAGACAATAGCCAGTTGTATCTGGAATATTAATAACAGTTGCACCTGCATCAATTACTTTTTCGCAAATTAAAGCCAAGAAATCATTGTCAGTTCTTCCTGCATCTTCAGCATAAAACTCCACATCTTCAATAAATTTTTTAGAATATTTAACAGCCTCTACAGCTCTCTCTAAAATTTTTTCAGGAGTTGAATTAAATTTGTGAAGTATGTGAGATCTAGAAGTACCAATTCCCGTGTGTAATCTAGGTTTTTTGGCATATTTTAAAGCATCTACCGCAACATCAATATCATTTTTTACAGCACGAGTTAAACCACAGACACTTGCATTTTTAACAACTTTTGAAATTTCTAATACTGATTTAAAATCTCCAGGACTTGATACAGGGAAGCCTGCTTCAATAATATCAACACCTAAACTATCAAGCTTTTCAGCTATTTTTAGCTTTTCTTTTGTTTCTAATTTACACCCTGGGACTTGCTCACCATCCCTTAATGTTGTATCAAATATTTTGATTTTATCTTTCATCAAAAGGAGTACAAGCTCGTAAATGTAATAAAATATAAGTAAATATGAGGGGATTTCTTTCTTATAATGACCAAATATTGCTATTTGGTGGTTGTGCAGTAATAGTTAATTCTTTTTTTGTTACTGGATGAATAAATTCAATTTTATTTGAATGTAGACAAATGCTTCTATCTTTATTAGGTCTCTTTGCACCATATTTAACATCTCCTTTAATAGGACATCCAATATGTGATAGTTGACATCTAATTTGATGGTGCCTTCCTGTTTCTAAAATTATTTCTAGTAAAAAATAATTTTCTAATTTTTTAATCATCTTATAATTCAAGACTGCCCTTTTAGATTTAACATCACTCTCATCAACTACAAATGACTTATTTTTTATTTGATTTTTCTTTAAAAAATTTGTGAGTTTGCCGCTAGCTTTGTTTGGTTTTTTTTCTGTTATGGCATAATATGTTTTTTTTATTTTCCTGTTTTTTTGAAGATCATTCATTCTAGCTAATGATTTACTTGTCTTCGAAAAAATTAATAAACCACTTGTTGGTCTATCCAATCTGTTGACTAAGCCTAAATAGGCATTTCCTTTTTTGTTGTATTTAAATTTTAGGTAATTTTTTAATTGATCCACTAAAGAAATATCTTTCGTTTTGTCAGATTGAGAAAGTTCTCCAGCAGCCTTATTAATTATTATCAAATGATTATCCTCATAAATAATATTCATGAGAACTAATACATTTCATCTTTATTTGGAAAAGATTCTGACTTAACATCATCAATATATCTGGAAACAGCATCCTTGATGGAGTTATTTAAATCAAGGTATCTTCTTAAAAACCTGGGATTGAACTCATTTGTTAATCCGATTAAATCATGTAAAACTAAAACCTGGCCATCAACATGATTTCCGGCACCTATACCTATCAAAGGGAATTTTGTTTTTTTTGAAACATTTTTTGCTAGCTGAGCGGGAATTTTTTCTAATACGGTTGCAAAGCAACCAATTCTTTCCAAATCTTGTGCATCACTTATTAGTTGATCTGCTTCAGCTTTGTCAGCACCTCGAACATTGTAGGTTCCAAACTTATATATAGATTGTGGCGTAAGACCCAGATGGCCCATGACTGGTATTCCAGCATTGATAATCCTTGTTATTGATTCGCTTACTTCAATTCCACCTTCCAATTTTACCGCATGAGCACCAGATTCTTTCATAATTCTTATAGCTGACCTAAGTGCCTCTTGAGGATCAGATTGATATGTTCCAAAAGGTAAATCAACAACAACAAGAGCTCTTTTTACACCTTTGACAACAGATTTAGCATGATAAATCATTTCATCCAATGTAATTGGAACAGTAGTTTCATTTCCTGCAAAAACGTTTGATGCAGAATCTCCAACAAGTATGATATCAATGTTTGCCTCATCTAAAATTTTAGCAAATGTGAAATCATAAGATGTTAGCATGCTAATTTTTTCTCCATTTTTTTTCATTTCATGGAGTGTTTTAGTGGTAATTCTCTTGTAAGGACTTGTTTTCACGTGCCAAATGTAATTAAAAAATAAATTATAAAAACTGACATAGTGTCAGCATATTAAATTGGCATAACTCTTGTCTATATCTAGAAAAAATTAGTTATGAGTAAAATAATTGGAATAGACTTAGGAACAACGAATTCATGTGTTTCCGTTATGGAAGGTAATGAACCGGTTGTTATACCGAATGCCGAGGGTAAAAGAACCACCCCCTCAGTTATAGCTTTTGTTGAAGGTGGAGAGATAAAAGTGGGTGATCCTGCTAAAAGACAAGCTGTTACTAACCCAACCAAAACAATTTCATCAATAAAAAGATTTATGGGTAGTAAATTTTCAGAATCAAAAAATGATGCGAAAAGGTCTGCCTACAAAGTTGTGAAAGGAGATAATGATACTGCTAGAGTTGATATTGATGGCAGGTTGTATACTCCTCAAGAACTTTCTGCGATGATTCTACAAAAAATGAAGAAAACTGCTGAGGATTATTTAGGTACAACTGTTACTGAAGCTGTTGTAACTGTTCCTGCATATTTTAACGATGCTCAAAGACAAGCAACAAAGGAGGCTGGTGAAATATCTGGACTTAAAGTTCAGAGAATTATCAATGAACCAACTGCTGCAGCTTTGGCTTATGGATTAGATAAATCCAACAAAGACCAAAAAATTGCAGTTTACGACCTTGGTGGAGGAACATTTGATATTTCTATTTTAGAATTAGGTGATGGTGTTTTTGAAGTTTTATCAACAAATGGTGATACTAGGCTAGGAGGAGATGATTTTGATGATGCTATTATTCAATGGTTGGCATTTGAATATGAAGAGGAAGAAGGCATGGATTTAAGAAAAGATCCAATGGCTTTACAAAGATTAAAGGAGGCAGCTGAAAAAGCTAAAATTGAATTATCTTCATCTACCCAGACTGAAATTAATTTACCTTACATAACTGCTACGGATGCTGGACCTAAACATTTAGTTAAGTCATTAACTAGATCAAAGTTCGAACAATTATGTTCAGATCTTGTAAAAAGATCTATGGAACCTGTTAAAAAAGCTTTGAAAGATGCAGGTTTAAGTAAAAGCGATATAAATGAAGTTATTTTGGTTGGAGGTTCAACTAGAATACCTGTAATTCAAGATGAAGTTGAAAAATTCTTTGGTAAAAAACCATCAAAAGGAGTTAATCCTGATGAGGTAGTAGCCGTTGGTGCTGCAATACAAGGTGGTGTACTTACAGGAGATGTTAAAGATGTATTATTACTAGATGTTACTCCTTTATCATTAGGAATTGAAACAATGGGAGGTGTTATGACTAAATTAATTGAGTCAAATACAACTATACCCTCCAAAAAATCACAAGTTTTCTCAACAGCTGCAGATAATCAACCTTCTGTAGAAATACATGTTCTTCAGGGTGAAAGATCAATGGCCAAGGATAATAAAACTATCGGAAGGTTTCATTTAGATGGTTTACCGCCAGCTCCTAGAGGTGTTCCTCAAATTGAGGTAACATTTGATATAGATGCTAATGGTATCATTCAAGTAACTGCGCTTGACAAAGCAACAAACAAATCTCAAGATATTAGAATTGAGGCTTCATCAGGTCTTACGGAAGAAGAAATTGAAAAAATGAAAAAAGAGGCGGAAGCTAATGCTGAATCTGATAAAAAGTTAAAAGAAGAAGTTGATACTTTAAATAGTGCTGATGCTATGATTTTTCAAACTGAAAGTCAATTAAAAGAATATGGCGATAAAATTTCTGATGATAAAAAGAAATCCATAGAAGATGCTCTTGAAACATTGAAAAAAGCTCATGAGTCCAAGGATATTGACTCAATTAAGTCTGAGCTTGAAAAAATTAATGAAGCATGGAAAAATGCATCGGAAGAACTTTATAAGGCTCAAGCAGAGTCTGGTAAAGCAACAGAACCTAATCAAGATGATTCTAAAAAATCATCCAAAAAAGGTAAAGGATCTGACGATGATGTCCAGGATGTTGATTTTGAAGAAGTTAAATAAAGTATCTAAATATGTAAAAACGTGTCTTTTAGGCACGTTTTTTTTTGTTATAAAATCAATGATGAGTAAAAAACTAAAATTAAGTACTATAAACAAGACTAATAAAAATACATTGATGGAGTCACTTAAAATTGAATTCACAGATGTAGGAGATGATTATTTGGTTGCTAAAATGCCAGTCAATCATAAAGTTTATCAACCTGATAAAGTTTTGCATGGAGGTGCTTCAGTTGCACTTGCCGAATCTGTAGGTAGTGCAGCATCATATTTGTTTATTAACCCAATTACTCATACAATAAGAGGAATTGAGATATCAGCAAATCATATAAAATCTGTAAAAAATGGGTACGTTTTTGCGAGAGCAAATCCTTTGCATATTGGAAAAACCACTCATATTTGGGAAATAAAAATCACAGATGAAAATGATAAATTAATTTCCCATTGTAAACTCACAACAATGGTCATACAAAAAAAATAAATTGACCCGTAATTGTATTTATTTATATGTTACATTTGCCATTTAAATAAATATTCATGAAAAGCGTAATTACATGTGATTTAGAAGGACTTATCGAAACGATAAATCCCGACGGTGAAAAGTTATTTGGATATACTAAAGAAGAACTTGTAGGAAAAAAAAGAGTTTCTATATTTTCCTCTGGTGAGGTTGTAATCCAAAATGTTGGAGTTTGGCTTTCTTCCGCTCTAAAAAATGGTGAACATAATACTAAAACATACTTTATCAGAAAAGATGGTACAAAGTGGAATGCTGCTATAAAAATAACACCAACATATAAAAATGGTAAAAATAATCCCCCAACTGGATACTGTGGAATAACAATACCAATAAATGAGGAAGTAAAAGTTCCTATTAAATTTTCAACAATTTTTATCAAATGGGCTTTTGCAATCACAAGAGGAGGTTTTACGAGCGCATCATTATTTCCAATTTTTGCCATTGCAGCTTTTTTTGCTGGTTCTGGTGATGGATTATTTAGTGTTCTTTCACTTGTGCTTTGCGCTGCTGGTATTGTCTTTTTACATGTTTCATCAAATTTGTTTAATGATTATTATGATGTTAAAGATGGTACAGATGGAGCTAATACAGAATATTTTAATGCTGGTCTTAATTCAACAGTCCTAGAAGGAGCTCAGCTCTCAGGTGGTAGTAGATCAATTGAATTAGGCTTAATTACATTAGATGGAACCTTATCACTTGCTAGAAAAATGCTTGTTGCAGCTATTATTTTTACAGCTGGTTTACTATATAATAGTTACTTAGTTACAGGTGAAATATCCAATGCTCAAAATGCTTTGATTATTGGATGTATTGGTGGGTTATTAGGATACTTTTACACTGCTAGACCAGTAAGGCTAGTAGCTAGGAGAGGACTGGGTGAGATTGCAATTTTCCTTGCTTTTGGTCCAGTACTTACACTTGGGGCACTTTTTGCTATATCAACTACAACGATTGAAATATATTCAGAAGAGTTTTTTAACGCTATTTATATTGGTATTCCTTTCGGATTTTTAACAACAAATATTCTTTACATAAATCAATACCCAGATACAGTTAGTGATGCTAAAACAAATAAAAATCATTTAATTGTGACATTAGGTAAGAAAAATGCAAGATGGGGTTATTTATTAATTCTTTTAGCTGCTTTTGGATCTTCAATTTATCTGACTGAGATTTTAGCTGATAATTTAATAAACTTCAATAAGAATGTATTTTATATTGGTAATGCGTTATTATTTTTATATGGAATGCTTGCCTTTGTTAATTTGTTTAAAAATTACAACAGTAGGGATTTAATTCATTCAAATTTAAAAACCATCTATCTACAAATTTTTTATGGACTTTTTATTGTGATAGCATTTAATTTATTTTTTCTGTAATGTATATTGAAAAAGCAAAAAATATAAAAAATAATTGGTGGAGGTATTTCCTTGTTGGTCCATTAATTATTTTCACGTTCTGGCAGATTATTGGTGCTATTCCCTTTGGTGTTGGCTTTGCTTTAAATGCTGACCTTGATACATTAACAGCTGAAAACAGCAGTGACATGGCTTATATGTTCTCTGTTTTTCCATCTAAAAATATTGGTATATCTCTTTTTTTATTAATGTTTGTTTTTGGTTTTGTTGGTTTATATTTAACTACTAAGTTTATACACAAGCAGACATTTATATCTCTCACAACATCAAGGGAAAAAATTGATTTTTCAAGAGTTTTTTATTCTTTCATTTTAGTTATTACCATTAGTGTAATTGGATTCACAATAGGTTATTTTTTATCACCCGAGGATTATGAGTTAACATTTAACTTAAATCAATTTTTAATTCTTTTGCTCATTTGTTTTACTTTATTGCCAATACAAACGAGTTTCGAGGAGTATTTAATGAGAGGTTATCTCTTACAGGGAATTGGTATTTGTACCAAAAGCCGTGCATTAGCTTTTACAATTCCATCAATTTTATTTGGCTTATTACATTTTGCAAATCCAGAAGTTGATAAATTTGGAAATGAATTTATCATAGCTTATATACTAATGGGGTTTTTTTTAGGAGCAATTACATTGATGGATGAAGGCTTGGAATTAGCACTAGGTTGGCATTTTGCAAACAATATTATTGCAGCTGCACTTGTTACAGCAGATTGGTCTGCACTACAAACCAATGCTATATTTACTTATGTTGGTGATCCAGATGTTGTTACTATGATTCTGCCCTCATTAATTATATTTCCATTACTTATATATCATTTTTCTGTAAAGTATAAATGGTCTGGTTGGAAAGAAAAATTATTTGGTAAAGTAAATATTTGATTGTCTCTATGAATAAAAATACAATTTTTGCCTGGGCATCTTTTATCCTTTTTATAATTGGGTCCTCTCTAGTTTTGTTGGGTGTATTTAAGTATCCTGAATACCTCGTCGAACTAACATTAGCAGGTTTAGGTTTTATTACAATTGGTTGGGCGTTTAATGCCTTGAAGGGTAGGATATAGATAAAATTATTCTCCTGTCATTTTATTTGGATCTACCCATTTGTCAAACTCTTCCTCAGAGAGATATTTTAATTTTAAAGCTTCTTCTTTTAAAGTTGTACCATTTTTATAAGCATTATTTGCAATTTCAGCTGCCTTATAGTATCCTATTTTATTATTTAATGCAGTAACTAACATTAAAGAATTATTCAAGTGTTCATTAATCTTTTTTTTGTTAGCTTCTAATCCTTTTAAACAGTTTTTATTAAAGCTAATTATAGCATCAGAAAATAATTTCAATGATTCGATTATTTTAGCAGCCATTAAAGGTTTATAAACATTTAATTCTAGATGTCCTTGAGAGCCTGCAAAACTAATTGTATAATCATTACCAATTATTTGAGCACAAACCATACATATAGCCTCACATTGAGTTGGATTTATTTTACCTGGCATTATTGAGCTACCTGGTTCGTTAGCAGGTAAAATTAATTCAGAAAATCCTGCTCTAGGACCACTTCCAAGTAATCTTATATCATTAGCAATTTTATATGTAGAAACTGC
The DNA here is from genome assembly GCA_902595555.1 of uncultured Bacteroidota bacterium. GTDB lineage: Bacteria > Bacteroidota > Bacteroidia > Flavobacteriales > Flavobacteriaceae > Eutrophosalina. The sequence goes on from CACJQM010000005.1 coordinate 70,612, forward strand.
TAATTGTTTAATAGCAGCGTGTGTTTCTACAATAGCGTCATGAGCTGCTAGTGCTTCAAATTTATTATCAGCTACTTTAAAATTTATGTTACATTCTTTAGAGATGTTTTCAACAGTTATTTTATCGAAATTTTTTGGTGTATTAAGTCCTGTTCCTACAGCGGTTCCTCCGATGGCCAATTCTGATAAATGATCCAATGAATTATTAAGGGTTTTTAAACCATGTTCAATTTGTGATGCATAACCTGAAAACTCTTGACCTAGAGTCAATGGTGTGGCATCCATTAAATGTGTTCTTCCAATTTTAACATCGTCTTTAAATTCCTTTTCCTTTATTTTAAGTGTTTTATGAAAATCTTTAATAGCAGGTATTGTTTTTTCAACTATTAACTTATAAGCAGCTATATGCATAGCAGTAGGAAATGTATCATTTGATGATTGTGATTTGTTAACGTCATCATTTGGTTTCAGAGTCTTATCATTTGAATTTAAATCCTTTCCCTCTAGTATGTGAGCGATGTTAGTGATAACTTCGTTTACATTCATATTTGTTTGTGTACCTGATCCAGTTTGCCAAATAACCAGAGGAAACTGCTCATCATATTTACCATCAATAATTTCTTGACAAGCTTTATTAATTAGAATCATCTTATCTTTTTCAATAGCACCTAATTCATGATTAGATTTAGAGCAAGCTTTCTTTAATATTGCATAAGCATAGACAATCTCGATTGGCATCGATCCAGGGTTACCAATTTTAAAGTTATTTATTGATCTTTGAGTTTGAGGACCCCACAAAGATTCACTGGGAATTTGAACCTTTCCTAATGTGTCAGACTCTGTTCTGAATTTCATAGAACAAAAAATTATTTAACAAAGTTACAAAATAGCGTTCAAAACCTGTTTATAAACTATTTATAATACTATTTCCTTTGAATTAAACTTATGCTTATCTTTGTTTATATGTTTGAATTTGACCAATATTTAGGATTTTTACTTTTTATGACAGTTGTCACTATGGGGTTTTGGTTAATGATTTTATTATTGACATTTATAATACCATATTGGGTCACTGGATCCTTTTTCGAATGGTTAAATGAAAGAAAAAATAAAAATTCAAGCAAATAGATTTAATTTTTCCCTCTAGACATTAAATAAGATTTTAAGAAAGGATCTATATTTCCATCTAAAACAGAGCCTGCATCCGATATTTCAGTAGACGTTCTAACATCCTTAACTACTTTGTAAGGGTGCAAAACATAGTTCCTTATTTGTGAACCCCATTCAATTTTCTTTTTACTTTCTTCTATTTCTTTTCTAGTTTCTAGTTTTTTATTGAGTTCAATCTCATAAAGTTGAGATTTTAATAGTAGTAATGCTTTATTTTTATTATCCAACTGAGAACGTGTCTCAGAATTTTCAACAACAATTCCACTAGGTAAATGTTTTAGCCTTACAGCGGTTTCAATTTTATTGACACTCTGCCCACCAGCCCCACTGGATCTCATAGTTTCCCACTCAATTTCAGAATTATTTATCTCTATGTTAATAGTTTCGTCAACAAGTGGATATATATAAACTGATGCAAAAGATGTATGTCTTTTTGCATTACTGTCAAAAGGAGAAATTCTGACTAATCTATGAACACCGTTTTCTCCTTTGAGCCAGCCAAATGCATAATCACCCTGAATTTCTATGCTAATTGTTTTAATACCTGTTACATCTCCCTCTACGATATTTAGTTCTTTAGTTTTAAAATTTCTCTTTTCACACCACATTAGATACATCCTACATAGCATATTAGCCCAGTCACAACTTTCAGTTCCACCGGCACCAGCAGTGATTTGAAGTACTGCAGACATTTCATCTCCTTCATCAGAAAGCATATTTTTGAATTCAATTGATTCAATTTTTTTTGATGTTTTTTCAAAACACTTGATTAATTCATTTTCTTCAACTTCATTATTTTTGAAATATTCAAAAGTTATCTCTAGTTCATCGCATAAACTTGAAGCAGAACTATAATCATTAACCCAGTCCTTTAATGATTTAATTTTCTTTAAAATGATTTGAGCTTCAGCTGGTTTATCCCAAAAATCTTCTTTAAATGTGTCTTTTTCTAATGCAGAGATTTGACTATTTTTTTTATCAAGGTCAAAGATACCTCCTTAAAGCACCTAGGCGTTCAATTAAGTTTTTTATTTGTTCAGAAGTAATCAAAATTATTGTAAAATTAAATAATTTAATTGTTTTAAAATATTACATAAATTATATTTATTGTAAAGTGGTCTATTTTAAAATTTATTCTTAATTATTATGGAAATTAATCTAATAAGTGATACTGTAACCAAGCCATCAAATGAAATGATTAATTATATGATTAATTGTGAAGTTGGAGATGATGTCTTTAAAGAAGATCCAACAGTTAATGAACTTGAGGAAAAAGTTGCAAAAATGTTCAACATGGAAAAAGCTCTTTTTTTCCCCTCAGGAACGATGACAAATCAAACTGCGATAAAAATAAACACCAACCCAGGTGATCAACTAATATGCAGTAAAACAGCACACGTATACAATTATGAAGGAGGTGGTGTTAGTTTTAATTCTGGTGTTTCTTGTAAGTTGATTGATAAAGAGAGAGGTTTTTTTTCTTCAACTGATGTAGTTAAGACAATCAATCCGCCTGATTTTTATCATAGCCCTAAGACAACTTTAGTCTGTGTAGAAAATACAACGAACAAAGGTGGCGGTGCATGTTGGGAATTAAGTGAGTTGAAAAAAATAAAAGAAGTATGCGAAGAAAATAATTTAAAATATCATTTAGATGGAGCTAGAATTTGGAATGCAGTTGTTAAAAAAAATCAAGATCTTTCAGAATATGGGAGTTTGTTTGATACAATTTCAGTGTGTTTAAGCAAGGGGCTTGGTTGCCCAGTCGGATCACTTTTATTGTGTTCAGAGAAGGATTTCCAAGAAGCGATAAGGATTAGAAAGGTTTTTGGAGGAGGTATGAGACAATCTGGTTACTTAGCTGCTTGTGGTATTTATGCTTTAGAAAATAATATTAAAAGACTATCCGATGATCATCAGAGAGCTAAAGAAATTGAGAAAGTTCTAAAGGGATTAGACTTTATTAGCAAGGTTGAAGAAGTTGAAACCAACATAATTATATTTGAAATTCACGAGAAATTTAGTTCCGAAAATTTCATTAATCATCTAAGTAAACAAGGAGTAAAACTAATTGGTATGGGTGATAATAAGCTCAGATTGGTTACGCACATGGATTATACTCAAAACCATCATGATTATTTTTTAGATTTATTAAAAAATGTTTCTCTATAAAGTGTAAAAAAAATCAATTAGATTTTTTAATGTATTTTTGCACATTGTGATATACAAAAAGGTGCATGAAAAATAAAATCAATGCTCACGAAAATATCCTTTCATTAATTGGCAACACCCCGCTAGTTAAGTTAAATAAAGTAACAAAAAACTTTGAAGGTGATTACTATGCTAAGTATGAGGCTATGAATCCTGGACAGTCTAATAAAGATAGGATTGCTCTACACATAATTGAGTCAGCGGAAAAAAAAGGTCTAATAGATAAGAATACAACTATTATTGAAACAACCTCTGGAAATACTGGTTTTAGTCTATCAATGGTATCTATGGTAAAAGGTTATAAATGTATTGTAGCTGTTTCGTCTAAGTCTTCACCTGATAAAATAGATATGTTGAAAGCTATGGGAGCCAAGGTTTATGTTTGTCCAGCAAATGTTCCAGCAGATGATAAAAGATCATATTATGAGGTTGCTAAAAGACTAAATGAAGAAATTAAAGATTCATTTTATGTTAATCAATATTTTAATGAATTAAATATCGATGCCCACTACAAGACTACAGGTCCGGAAATATGGAAACAAACAAATGGATCAATCACACATTTAGTTGCCAGTAGTGGTACTGGAGGTACTATATCTGGTATTGGAAGATTTTTAAAGGAAAAGAACCCAAATATTCAAATTATCGGGGTTGATGCATACGGATCAGTTCTCAAAAAATTTCATGAAACTGGAGAGTTCGATTCAAATGAAATATATCCTTACAGAATTGAAGGTTTAGGTAAAAATTTAATACCAACTTCAACTGATTTTGATGTTATAGATTTATATGAAAAGGTTAATGATGAAGATAGTGCTCATTCATCAAGAGAGATTGCAAAAAAAGAGGGTGTATTTGTTGGGTATACCTCTGGTGCATGTTTACAAGCAATTAAACAATTAAATAAAAGAAAAGTATTTAAAAAAAACAGTATTGTTGTTACAATTTTCTGTGATCATGGATCAAGATATATGAGTAAAATATTTAGTGATAAGTGGATGAACGAACAAGGTTTTGATCCAAAGAGTATTGAACAAGAATCATCAATAGAACATATTCGATAAAATGTCTGATTTATTTAAAAAATTTGAAAATAATATGGGTCCGCTTGGTAAGTGGGCATCAATCGCTGAAGGCTACTTTGTTTTCCCAAAATTAGAGGGTCCTATATCCAATAGAATGACCTTCAATGGCAAACAGGTCATAACATGGAGCGTAAACGATTATTTAGGTTTATCTAATCATCCAGATGTAAGAAAAGCTGACTCAGAAGCTGCCAAAGATTATGGTTCAGCTTATCCAATGGGTGCTAGAATGATGTCTGGCCATACTTCAATGCATGAAAAGCTTGAAAATGAACTTGCAGACTTTGTTAATAAAGAAAGTGCTTATGTCTTAAACTTCGGATATCAAGGTATTTTATCTATTGTTGACACTCTAGTTAACAAGAATGATGTGATTGTTTATGATATTGATTCTCATGCATGTATTGTAGATGGTGTACGATTGCATGTGGGTAAGCGTTTTACATTTCAACATAATGACATTGAAAGTTTAGAAAAGAATTTAGTAAGGGCTCAAAATATTACTGAAAAGACAGGTGGTGGTATATTAGTTATATCTGAGGGTGTTTTTGGTATGAGAGGTGAGCAAGGAAAAATTAAAGAAATTGTTGATTTAAAGAAAAAATACAATTTCAGGTTATTAGTTGATGATGCACATGGTTTTGGAACATTAGGAAGCGATGGTTCTGGTGTTGGTAATGAACAGAATGTTCAGGATGATATTGATGTTTATTTTGCAACTTTTGCAAAATCACTGGCCTCGACAGGTGCTTTTGTAGCTGGTTCATCCAATGTAATCAAGTTTTTAAAATATAATATGCGCTCCCAAATGTTTGCTAAATCGTTACAAATGCAGCTAGTGATAGGAGCAATCAAGCGCTTAGAAATCCTCAAAAAAGAACCACAACATAGAGAAAAGCTTTGGAAAAATGTTAAAGCACTTCAATCGGGTTTAGTTAAACACGGTTTTGACATAGGAACCACAAAAAGCTGTGTAACTCCAGTATTTTTAAAAGGCGATGTTCCTGAAGCAATGGTACTTGTTAAAGATCTTCGTGAAAAACATAATATTTTTTGTTCAATAGTTGTTTATCCTGTAATTCCCAAAGGGCTAATATTATTAAGATTAATTCCAACTGCAGCTCATACAATGGATGATATAAATGAAACTTTAGATTCATTCCTTGCAATTAGAGATAAATTGGAAAATGGTCATTATAAAAAGATTTCCGAGAGAATAACTGCCTAAGTTTTGAATTTATAAAATTTGTTTACATTTGCACTTTAATGAGCGTGCTGAACAATAAAAAAATCTTAAACGCTTCAAAACTTTCATTAATCCTCAATCGATTAGCTAGTCAATTATTTGAAAATCACAATGACTTTTCTGAGGTTGTGTTAATTGGCCTACAGCCAAGAGGAACAATTTTATCAAAAAAATTAAAACAACTTATTGAAAAAAATTATTCAATTAAAAATGTAAATCTTGGTTTTCTAGATGTTACCTTTTTTAGAGATGATTTTGGAAGAGGAGATAAAATCTTAAGTGCTAATAAGACAGCGATAGATTTCATTGTGGAAGATAAAACCGTTATACTTATAGATGATGTTTTATACACTGGAAGAAGTATAAGAGCAGCACTTTCAGCTATTCAGTCCTTTGGAAGACCCAAAAAAGTTGAGTTATTAAGCTTGATTGACAGGAGGTTTTCAAGACATCTACCAATTCAACCTGATTATTGTGGTATTCAAGTAGATTCTATTAATAATCAAAGATTAACAGTTAAATGGGATGAGCTAGATGGTGAGGATGCAGTTTATATATATAAAAAAGATGGGAAAAAAACTTAGTGTTTCTAACTTATTGGGTATTAAATATTTATCAGAAAAAGATATTAATTTAATTTTTGAAACATCTGATAATTTTAAAGAAGTCATTAATAGAAAAATAAAAAAAGTTCCTAGTCTAAGAGACATTACTATAGCTAATCTATTTTTTGAAAATAGTACCAGAACAAAAATTTCATTTGAATTAGCTCAAAAAAGACTTTCGGCTGATATTGTAAATTTTAGTTCATCTGGTTCATCTATAAAAAAAGGGGAAACTTTAGCAGACACTGTTAATAACATCCTTTCGATGAAAGTAGATATGGTTGTAATGAGACATCCAAGTCCTGGTGCAAGTGTTTTTCTTTCAAATAATGTCAATTCATGCATAATAAATGCCGGTGATGGTTGTCATGAACATCCTACTCAAGCCTTATTAGATGCTTTTACATTAAGGGAAAGGTTCGGTTCATTAGATAATAAGAAAATTTTAATTACTGGTGATATTCTACATTCCAGGGTTGCTTTATCCAATATTTTTATATACAAAAAATTAGGTGCTGAGGTTAAGGTTTGCGGACCTAAAAGTTTAATTCCTAAGTACATAAATGATTTAAACATAACATACGAACCTAATTTTGATAAGGGATTAAAATGGTGTGATGTAGCAAGCATGCTTAGGATTCAAAATGAGAGAATGAAAGACAGTTACTTCCCTACAACAAGAGAATACGCTGTACAATATGGACTTGATTTAAACAGACTTAATTCAGTTGACAAGGAAATTATTATTACACATCCTGGGCCTATAAACAGAGGAGTAGAATTAAATAGTGACGTTATTGATTCAGGAAAAACAGTAATATTAGATCAAGTTGAAAATGGTGTTGCGGTAAGAATGGCAGTCATGTATTTGCTTGCTGCTAAATTATGAACAAAAATTATATAAAAATTTGTATTGATGACAACTATATTTCAAATGATAGTGAGAATCAATTTTCAGAAAATTTCGATAATAATATAATTGTTGAATTTAAAAATGATAATCCAAAAAAAAATATCCTAGAGTTTTTAAATAATCACAAAAAACAATCAAAAAAATCATTAGTTATCGTATCCAATGTAATAAATAATAAAAATTATTTATTTTCAATTGTTCCTACTTTTCAAGAAGCTTTAGATATCATTGAAATAGAGGAAATTGAAAGATTAATTAGTTAATGATAAATTCATTAAGAATATTAGGATGTTACTCTGGTTCAGGTGGTTATAACAGGTATCCGTCATCACAATTACTTATCTTAAATAATAAATCATATTTGATTGATTGTGGAGAGGCTACCCAATTTTTATTAAAAAAATATAAAACTAAATTAAGTTCAATTGATAATATATTTATCTCACACCTACATGGAGATCATTATTTTGGACTTCCTGGCTTAATATCATACTTTAATTTAAAAGGAAGAACTAAGGATCTTAAAATCTATGCTCCAAAAGGCTTAAAAGAAATTATTACGCTAATGATGAAGTATGGGAAATCATGGACCAGTTATAATTTAATTTTTAATGAACTTGATCATAAGAGCCTCCAAATTATTAATAATGATGAAATTTCAGTTCATACATTAAAATTAAATCACAGAATTCCTAGCACAGGTTTTTTATTTAAATCAAAAAAAAATCAAGATATTTCATATGCTTATTGCTCAGATACATCTTATAATCCTCAGATTTCAAGTCTTATTGAGGGAGTTAATATTTTGTATCATGAGTCTACTTTTTTATCAAAACATCAAGATTTAGCTGATAAAACAAAACATTCTACTGCACTGGAAGCTGGTAAAATAGCTGTAAAAGCAAGAGTAAAGAAACTGATCTTAGGACATTTTTCATCCAGATATAAAAATTTAGATGAATTCAAAATTGAAGCAACTTCATTGTTTTCAAATACATTTATTGCCGAGGAAGGGAAAATATATACTTTTTAAATATTAATTTTATAACGATGAAAGATTTATCTGACTTTAGAATTAGTTATGAAAAATATAATTTAAGTGAAAATTCAATTAGTGAGGACCCTCTATCACTATTTAAAAACTGGTTTGATGAGATTTGTGACTCAAAACAAGTAAAAGAGCCTAATGCTATGACATTGAGTACTGTCGATAGTCAAAACACACCAACTAATAGAGTAGTACTTCTAAAAAAATTCTCCGAAAAAGGTTTTGTTTTTTATACAAATTATGATAGTAGAAAAGGAAAAAGTATTGCTAATAACCCCAATGTTTGCATCTCTTTTTTTTGGCCATCACATGAAAGACAAGTAATAATTAAAGGTTCTTGTAAATTATTATCTGATAAAGAATCTGATAAATACTTTTATTCTCGGCCTAAAGACAGTCAGATAGGAGCGGTTGCTTCTGATCAAAGTAAAGAAATTCCAAATAGAAAGTTTATTGAGGACAAGTTTAGATTATTAAATGAAAGTAAATCCAAGATAACTAGGCCAAAACATTGGGGAGGAATCATAGTTAGTTGTGACTCCATTGAATTTTGGCAAGGCAGAAAAAACAGATTACATGATAGGATTTTATTTGATAAGGATAAAAAAAATAATTGGGTTTATAAGAGGTTAAGTCCGTGAAAAAACTTACAATTATAAGGCATGCCAAATCAGACTGGAGTTTTGATGTTCCTGATATGGATAGACCCATTTCGAAAAGAGGGAAAAATGATGCTCAAATTATGGCTGAGTTAATCGATACAATAAATTGTTTTCCACAAATTATTTATTCAAGCCCCTCTAAAAGAACAGTTGAAACTTATGAGTATTTTTTTAAATATTCTTCTGTATTTAAAAATATTGAGTTTCAAAAGTCTAATCAACTGTACGATTTTAGTGGATATAATGTTTTGGAATTCATTAGAAATATTGATGATGCTTATTCAAGTGTAGTGCTGTTTTCCCACAATAATTCATGTAGTTTCTTGACTGCTGAACTAGGTGGTGAGTATAAACATGTACCAACATGCGGAATAATTATTTTTGATTTTGATGTATCTTTGTGGAGTCAAATTACAGATGGAAAATTAAATCATTATTTTCCTAAATCTTACAGATGAAACAGTATACATTCAAAAATAGAGAGATAAGCTGGCTGGATTTTAATGCTAGAGTTTTACAAGAAGCTGAGGATTCGAATGTTCCTCTAATAGAAAGAATTAGATTTATAGGTATATTTTCAAATAATCTGGATGAGTTTTACAAAGTAAGATATGCTACCGTTAAAAGGATAGCTCTTTCAGCTAAAAAACAAAAAAAATTATACAAAGGACTAAATGCTATTGATTTACTCAAAGAAATAACAAAAAAAACAATTTCATTACAAAATAGGAGTACAAATGCATTAAATACAATAATTGATAAATTAAAGTCTGAAAATATATTTTTTGTTGATGAAAAATCAATTCCTAAGAAATTTATAAATTATATAAATGAGTATTTTATTGAGAAAATTCAACCACAGCTTGAAATAGTTGTTCTTGATGAAAAGTCAAAGTTTCCCAATCTAACTGACTCATCATCTTTTTTGACTATTAAAATAGTTTCTAAATCATTTGATCATAAATACGCACTAATAAAAATACCTACACAGTTAGATAGATTTTTAGTTTTGAACGAAACTAAATGTAAATATGTCATTCTAATAGACGATATAATTAGATATCATTTAAATGAAATTTTTGAGATTTTTTCCCCTAAGAAGATAAATGCCAATATGATTAAAATTAGTAGAGATGCTGAACTTGATTTTGCTTATGATATTTCAAAAAGTTATTTAGAAAAAATTTCACTTAGTATCAAAAATAGATCAACAGGAGAACCTGTTCGTTTTGTTTATGACGATAAAATTGAAAAAGAAACCTTAGATTTTCTTTTAGATAAGTTAAATTTTGATAATAATACCGATAGTATTATACCTGGAGGTAAGTACCATAATAGAAGAGATTATATGTCTTTTCCTTCAATGAATCAAAATAAACTTAATTATGAGAAACTTAAACCACTTGACTTATATAATTTTGATTTATCAAAAAATATATTTGATACAATAAAAGAAAGAGATTACCTGTTACATACTCCTTTTCATAAATTCACTTATATATTACGATTTTTAACTGAGGCATCAATTGATCCAAGTGTAACAAAAATTTCGATTACTATCTACAGGTTGTCAAAATTATCAAGTGTTGCAAATGCATTAATCAATGCAGCAAAAAATGGTAAGGAAGTTACTGTACAAATTGAATTACAGGCAAGATTTGATGAAAAAGCTAATATCAAGTATGCTAAATTATTAGAAGAGCAAGGTGTAAAGCTAATTTTTGGTATTCAAAATTTAAAGGTTCATGCTAAAATCTGTGTTATAGAAAGAAAAACACCAAAAGGTTTAGAAAAGTATGGTTTTATTAGCACAGGTAACTTCAATGAATCTACAGCAAAAATATATACGGATTTCACATTATTCACACACAATAAGAAGATTTTAAATGATGTATCTAAAATTTTCAAGTTTTTTAATGCTAATTATAAAAACTTTAAGTACGACCACTTGAAGCTATCGCCATTCGATACACAATCATTTTTCACAAAAATGATTAAACGTGAAATCAAAAATGCAAAAAAAGGCCTTACAGCATCTATTAAAATTAAGTTGAATAGTCTTACTAGTTATGCCATGGTTGAGGAACTATACAAAGCTGCAAAACAAGGAGTTAAAATAAAAATGATTATTAGAGGAATTTGCTGTTTAATACCAGAAAATGAAAAAAATATTGAAGTTATCAGCGTTGTTGATAGATTTTTAGAACACACTCGTTTTTTTATATTCAATAATAATGGTAAAAATGAAACTTATATTTCATCAGCAGATTGGATGACTAGAAACCTAGACAATAGGGTAGAAGTTACATGTCCTATATTAGATAAAAATATAAATGATGAAATAAATAATATTTTTAATATTTATTGGTCTGATAATATTAAATCTAGAAGAATAAATACAGAAATTCCAAATCAATATCAATCTAATCCAAAAAGTAAAAAAGTTATTAGATCTCAAATTGAGATCTATAATTACTACAAATTAAAACTTGAAAAATAAGTTAGAAATAGATAAAGTCGCGACAATTGATATTGGATCCAATGCTATAAGACTATTGATATCAAATGTTTTTTCTGTAAATGGAAAATTGCAACATACAAAAAACTCTTTATATCGTGTTCAGCTTCGATTGGGAGAGGACTCCTTTAAAAAAGGTATAATTAGCCCAAAAAATCTTGAAAAATTAAAATCAACACTAAAATCATTTAAATTTTTAATGGATGTAAATGATGTAAAAAAATATTTGGCATATGCGACATCAGCAATGCGAGGCATAAGTAATGCTGAAAAGCTACTTAAATCATTGGAAATTGAAACAGGTGTTAAGGTTGAAATAATAACAGGTAAAAAAGAATCAGAGATAGTTGCAAAAAACGACATAAGTACACACATTGGAAAAACAAAGAACTATTGCTTTATTGATGTAGGAGGTGGTAGTACCGAAGTTGTAATATATAAAAAAGGAGAGTTTTACAAGTCTAAATCATTTAAAATTGGAGGGGTAAGGTTAATAAATGGGCTTGTCGAGGATTCAACTTGGAAAGAATTCGAGCTTTGGCTTAAAAGCCATGCAGTAGAATTAAAAAAATTAAAGATTATTGGTATTGGTGGGAACATAAATAAATTATATAAATTATCTGGTGTAAAATATACAAAGCCACTTGAAAGAAAAAGATTCAAAAAGACCTTAGTTAGACTTGAAAATATGTCATATACAAAAAAACTTACCAAACTTAAATTGAATCCAGATAGAATAGATGTTATTGTTCCAGCTGGAAAAATTTATTTTTTCATGATGAAGACTTTAGGAATTAAGGAAATATATGTTCCTCGAATTGGACTTGCTGATGGTATGGTTAATGAAATAATTTAACTAAAGATCCAGTTTTAAATCTTTTTTAAACTGATCTAATAGAGGATTAATTTTATTTAATTTTTCAAACTTTTCTTGAGGTGTGGAATAATACTCTTTGCTCGTACTCTTATCAACAATAACTTCTAATTCTATTAAATCGTTTTGTAATTCTAATCTCAAAAATTTGATTAGATTTTCTCTATCATTATCAATTTCTTTTTTATTACTTTTTGAAGGAACAGTAAATATAATTTTATTGTTTTGAAATATATTAGGTTCATTAATTTCTAAAAGACTAGATAAGCTATTATTACCGTTTTCAGAGAGATTCTTTGAATATTGAATCCATTTTAGTTTTAGTTTTTCAGAATTAAACTCATTACTCAATTTTTCAGCATGCTCCTTTTCTTTATTTTTTTCATCGATTACTTCTTTTTTGAGTTTAAGACTGGACAGTGACAGAGCACTAATTTCTTTTTTTTCTGATTCTTTAATCTCCTCAACTTGGGGAATTTCTTCAATTATAGTTTCTTTTTCTTTTTTTACTGATTCTTTATGAAATGAATTATCTTCCGATTTTTCAATATCATGAGTTTTTAAATCAATTTTTTTTTTTTGTGTTTTGGTGGTAATTACACCTTCATTGTCTTTGGATTTACATATTTTCATTAATGTGATTTCGACAAGAAGTTTTTTATTCTCAACCTGATTATATTTAAATATTGATTGTTCAATTACAGTAATTATCTCAACAATTTGGTTTTTATCAATTACCTCACCTTGTGAAACAAATGAACTTAATAAGTTATTATTAAAATCAAAGATTGCATGAGATTCTATTGATTTAGCTACAAGAATATTTCTAAAATGGTTAGCTAATCCTGTTAAAAACTCTTTTTCATTATATCCTTTGTCACAGATTTCATTGAATTGAATCAATGTTGGAATTAATTCACAGTTAATTATATTTTGAGATAGTTTTAGAAAAGATTCATTATCAAGAACATTTAATAATTCAGATGTTTTTTCTGTTGTAATATTTTTATTTGTAAAACTTACAATCCTGTCTAAAATTGTTAACGAATCTCTTAAAGATCCATCTGATTTTCTTGCAATTATTGATAAAGCTTCATCATCAAATTTAAAATCCTCTTGTTTACAAATATTAATTAAAGCTTCCACTATTTCCACATCACTAATTCTATTAAAATCATAAATCTGACATCTTGAAAGAATAGTTGGAAGAATTTTGTTTTTTTCAGTGGTCGCGAGGACAAAAACAATATGTTTTGGTGGCTCCTCTAATGTTTTTAAAAAAGCATTCATTGCTTGAGTTGTTAGCATATGAACTTCATCAATAATATATACTTTATATTTTCCGATTTGAGGTGGAATTCTTACCTTATCAATAAGATTTTTCATTTCCTCAATTCCTCTATTTGATGCTGCATCCAATTCAAAAACATTAAATGACAAATCATGAGAATCAATATTTTCAATTGAAGATTTATTAATTTCTCTAGCATAAATTCTAGCACAAGATGTTTTTCCAACCCCTCTAGGACCGCAAAACAGTATTGCTGAAGGAATTTTATTTTCTTTTATTGAATTTTTTAGAGTTCCTGTAACATGATTTTGCCCAACAACAGTTTCAAAACTTTTAGGTCTATATTTAAGCGAAGAGACAACAAAATCATTCATCTTTACAAATATAATCGAGCTTATGGATAATATTCAAAATAATATTCAAAATATATTAAATTTGTTCTGGCAGGCTACCTTATCGCTTTTTAAAGAGGAAAGTCCGGACACCATAGAGCATTACAGCGGGTAACACCCGTCGCTATTTATAGTAGGAAAAGTGCAACAGAAAGAATGTACAGTTAGGCTGTAGTGAAATCATGTAAACTCTGTAAGGTGAAACGCCAAGTATATCAACTTTTAGGACTGCTCGTCCAATGTTGAAGGGTAGGCGGTTAGAATGTAGTAGTAATATTACATCAAGATAGATGATAAGGCTCGACAGAATCCGGCTTATAGGCCTGCCTTTTTTAAAAATAATCTATGGAATTAGGACCACAGTTGAAAATTAAATCAATAACACTTAGATCATTAATAAACCCATTATTAGTTTCAAATGTTTGATTATACTTCTTTTGTTTTAAATAACTAGTTCTTTTACAGTTTGACATGTGTGTCAAATCATGAATTTTAAAATCGTATTTATCTTTTTTATTGTAAATATCTTCTGGCATTTTAATTTTCAACCAATTACAAACCATTTTTATTGATTTTAAGTTTAAATCATATAAATTTTCATAATCAAGATTGAAAAAACTTATTATGTCATCTTCATAGAATTCATAAAATGGAGATGATTGATAACATATTTTTATTGATTTAAAATGATTTTTTTTCCAATCTGAACTTAAATCAAGTTTTATATCAGATAAAACTCTTGGTTGATTTTTTCCTGAATGTTTAATTGGTACTGTTAGCATCAATTCCCCATTTGCGGAGTCTATGTAAGTTCTGTTTGTAAGTGTTTGTTTATTGTATCTGGAATTTATAGACCATAATAAATCTTTAGATTTAATAAATTTCCAATGTGAAATAGGAGGAAAATAAGTTGGTTCTATTAACCTAACCATTTTTAATTAGCTTATCCAATAAGTATTTGTTAAATAGCCACAAGATGAAACAAAAAATTATGAAATGAACTAAATATGACTTAGGTTCTCCATCTTCGTGTATTGTAGTAAAAACTCTATCCCATCTTATATTCCAATTTTTAATTCCATCATTTATACCATCTATGCTCATCCATATAAAGATTGGTCTACCTACTATGTGATCTTCTGGAACAAAACCCCACATTCGACTATCTTCAGAGCTGTACCTGTTATCTCCCATCATCCAATAATAATCCATTTTAAATTTGTAACTGTCTGTTTCTTTATCATTAATAAAAATTTTATCATCTAAAATTTTTAGATCATTCTTTTCATAATCCTTTATAATCTTTTTATACAACGGAAGGTTGGTTAAGTTGATTTCTGTTGTTTGATTTTTCTTAGGGATTACAATTGGTCCGAAGTTATCCTCATTCCAATCAAAAGTTATATTATTGGGGAAAAACGCAGTATTGTAAGATTTAGTTTTATTGAAATCTCTAACTATGCTGTCGACTACATTGCTGCTAAGAATGTTTTTATAATCTGACTCTGTAAGAGTTAGTCTTTTAGTTTTTTCGGTTATTTCTGCAATTGATAATCTATTTTTCCTAATTTTTTCTGTGGGTATTCCTTTTGAGTTAGTTATTATAGTGAAGTTTTCTATGTTGTTATCACTAAGGCTTAAAATATGAGTCTTAATATCATCAAATGATTTTTGTGTAATATTTTTAATTCTAAATTTTCTTTGAAAATCATAGAGGCCCAGTTGATTAAGTTTTTGGCTAGATATTCCCTTTGAATTGTACGCAATATATTTAAATAATGGTTTTGCACGATAAGGTAAAATACTTTTATCCCCATTGATTCTTAATTCACCATTGAAAATTTCTAAGGTATCACCTGGAATTCCAACACATCTCTTTACGTAATTTGATTTTTTATCAATAGGTTTTTTTACTCCTTTTTCTCTTACAAAAAACTGTCTGACCGTATCTGCAGGCCAATTAAAGGTGACAATATCATTTCTTTTTATTTTTTGAATTTTAGGCAATCTTAAATAGGGTAGTTGAGGCTTATTCAGATAGGACCTAACACCAGTTCCAACAATAGTATCATGCACCATTGGAAAGGATATCACGGTTTTAGGTACTCTAGCACCATAATGATACTTACTTACAAAAAGAAAATCTCCAACAAGTAGGGATCTTTCAAGAGATCCTGTTGGTATAATGAATGGTTGTATAAAATATGTATGAACAACTGTGGCTAATATAACAGCAAAAATTATAGAACCGAACCATTCTTCAAATCCACCTTTTGGGTTCAAATCTCTATCCTTGATATATTGTGCATTTTTGTCGTAGTTAACTAGAAAAATATATAAGCCTAAAGAAAAAATTACTTTAATAGTATCAGTAGTCTTATTTTTACCAAAACTTCTAATTGTTTCAATCCAAACTATCGGGAAAATTAAAAGATTTACAATTGGAATAAACAATAATATAACCCACCACCATGGTCTATTAATTATTTTCATTAAAACTAAACTATTGTAAAAGGGAATTATTGAAGAAATCGGATTAAAACCGGCTTTTTGATATAATTTCCATGTGGCTAAAGAATGAATTAGCTGTATTGCAATAAAAAAAATTGACCACTCAAACCAACTCATATTATTTTTTTAAACTATTTATAACATCGCTCATATCGTATACTCCATTTTTATCTACTAAAAATTCAGCAGAAATAACTGCACCAAGTGCAAAAGCAAATCTCGACTTTGCAGTATGGCTTATTCTTATTATATCATCATCAGAGGAAAAAATAACGCTATGGTGACCTTTTTGATCTCCTTCTCGTTCGGACCTAATTTTTAACATGTCTTTATTTTCATTTTCATTTAAAGTCCAAGAATTATAGTCAGATTTTGATATTATATCATTAGCAATTTTAATTGCTGTGCCACTAGGTTTATCAACTTTTTCAGAATGATGTTTCTCAAGAATGCTTGCTGAGTAATTTTTATGATTAGTCATTATTTCATTTAGATAATCATTTAGTTTATAAAAGAGATTAACACCAATACTAAAATTAGGAGAATATAAAAAACCACCATTCGATTTTCTGCAATAATTTTCTATTTCATCTAGTTGTTGTGTCCAACCTGTAGATCCACATACTACTCTAACATTTGCATCTAAACAATTTTTTATTTGTTCAAAAGTAGATTCAGGGGACGTAAATATTATAGCAACCTCGGTATTTTCAAAACTTATTTCACTATCCTTATCAATTATTTTGTTGATATTATGACCTCTTGAAATCAAAACATTTTCAATTTCTTTACCCATTTTACCATAACCTATGATCGTAACATTCATTTTATAAGCTAATTTTAATTTTTAATCCAATATTTGGATTAAACAACTCATCATTTTCAAAATATGGTTTAAATGATAGGTCTTCATTAACATTGAAATCTAACAAGTGTGCGTCAATATTGGCATCTAAAATATTTAAAAAATAAAAGCCAACTATAAATACCATCGATAAATCTTTATATTTTTTATGAAAATCTTGACCATCTAGAAGTCTATCATCGTTAATTATAATTCCTTGGTACTCATCGTCTGTGAAGCCAGCTTTTCTTCTTTTATATGCATCTCTGTATGACCAGAATTTTTTCTTATTGAAATCGTATGCATAAGCAGAAACTCCAATGGCAGCATAAACAATAGGCACCTTCCAAGCCTTATTATTATATATTTGACCCAAACCAGGAAGTACTGCTGAGTAAAATGCAGCTTTAGAAGGTCTTAGAATATCAATCTCATCTTTTTGTGCTTCATCCTGAGAAAATATAAGACTACTAGAAGCAACAATTAATAATAAAACTGGAATTATTTTATTAATCATTTAATTTTTTAATTAATTCGTCTAATTCTTTCTTATTATTAAATTTAAATGATAATAAACCTTTGTCTTTATTAAGCTTTAGATCAATTCCTAAACTATATTTTTTCTCTAAAATTTTAATTTTTTTAATCAACTTTTCATCTGTGAATCCAGTTTTTTTAATTTTTTTACCAGATAATTCTTTAACTATTTTTTCAGTTTGTCTTACAGATAAGCTCTTTCTTAAAATCTTTTCATATATAAGAATTTGTTGATCCTTTGACTCAATATTTATTAAACACCTACCATGTCCCATACTAATGAAATTATCTCTTATTCCGCTTTGAATAATTGGATCCAATTTTAAAAGTCTTATATAATTGGAAATGGTAGATCTGTCTTTACCAACTCTTTTACTCATTTCATCTTGAGAAAGATTTAACTCATCAATTAGTCTGGAGTATGAAATTGCAATTTCAATTGGATCTAGATCTTTTCTTTGGATATTTTCAACAAGAGCCATTTCAAGAGAGGTTTGGTCATTTGCATTTCTGACGTAGGCGGGTATTGTTTTTATACTCAATTGTTTAAAAGCCCTTAATCTCCTTTCCCCTGAAATTAATTCATAACTGTCATGGTCTTCCTTTACAGTTATTGGTTGTATAAGTCCTAATTCTTTAATTGATGATGCTAAATCACTAATATCTTTTTGATTAAAGTTCGTTCTTGGCTGATTAGGATTTAATTTTATTAAATTAATGTCAATATCATTGAAGTTGACTGATGAATTATTAGCCTTTTGTTCGTTATCATTCAAAATCGCAGATAACCCTCTTCCTAAAACTCTTTTTTTATATGCTTTTGCCAAACTAATTTAAATTTATTACTTCTTGAGCAAATTTAATATAACTTTTAGACCCTTTGCTTGTTGAGTTATATACAATTATACTTTCACCATGACTTGGTGCTTCACCTAAGCTTACATTTCTAGGGATGATTGTAGAAAAAACCATATCTCCAAAGTGCTTTTTTACATCATCTTTCACTTGATTTGAGAGTCTAAGTCTTGAATCAAACATAGTTAATAATATACCTTCTATTTCAAGATTGTCATTGTGAACCTTTTGAATTCCTTTAATTGTATTTAAAAGCTTTCCTAGACCCTCTAATGCATAATATTCACATTGTATTGGAATTATAACAGAATTAGACGCTGTTAATGCATTCATGGTAATTAAACCTAGTGAAGGAGGGCAATCTATTATTATGAAATCATAATCCTTCTTGATTTTATCAATCATTTTAGTTAACATGTGTTCTCTTTTGTTCGTGTCAACTAATTCTATTTCTACAGCAACTAAATCAATATTGGCTGGTATTATATCTAGATTTGGGCTTTTGGTTTTGATTATTGAATCATTAATCTCACATTGGTTTAAAAGAACATCATAAGATGATTTATTAAAATCATCACTATTAATACCAATTCCAGATGTCGCATTTCCTTGTGGATCGGCATCAATTAATAATACTTTTTTTTCAAGCACACCAAGTGATGCAGCTAAACTGAGTGATGTAGTGGTTTTTCCAACACCGCCCTTTTGATTTGAAACAGAAATTACTTTACCCATTATTCTTTAAACTCGATTATATATATATCCTCATTATCTTTCTTCATATACAGTTCTTCTCTGGCATATTTTTCTAGGCTATCAGGGTTTTTCAGATTTGAAATAATTTTCTTATCAATTTCAATTTGTTTTTCTAATAATAATTTCCTTTCATTCAACTCATTGATTTCCTTCTTTAACTTCAAGTTGACTAAAATAGAATTTGAATCAATAAAAAAAATCCAAATAAAAAAGACTAATGATGTTAAGATGTATAGATTACTGAATAATTTGAAAAACTTAGACTTTCTAATTTTTTTGATGATTTCCATTCAATAGTTGATCAATTTTAATCTTTATCAATTCATAATCATAATTTTCACCTATTACAACATCAGCAAACTTTTCTGATGGCCCAACATACTTTTCATGCATGGGTTTTATCATTTTATAAAACCTGTCATTTATTTCAATTTCAGAACGTCCTCTCTCATTAGTATCTCTTTCAACCCTTCTTCTTAACCTTTCTGAAGAATCTACATTCAAAAATATGCTTAAATCAAAAAAATCTCTAATACTTTTTTTTAACAAAATCAAAATACCATCAACAATTAATAAATCTCCCTGTCTAAGATTACCTTTTTTTTTAAGTCTTTTATGCCTTTTATATGAGTAAGTAGGGGTTTTTATGTTGCTGCCTTTTAAGTATTCAAGAATCTGTTGATAAAATAAATCAAAATCTATGGAGTCTGGATGATCAAAATTGATTTTTGCTCTTTCAGAAAATGATAAATTACTGTAGTCTTTGTAATATGAATCAAGTGACAAATAATTTACCTTGATATTTTTATAACTATCAATTATTTTTTTGGATAGAGTTGTCTTGCCTGATCCTGTACCACCAGCTATTGCAACTATTACCATTATTTTGGAGTCAACTTGAAAATACCCTTATTATCAACAGCTAAATATATGTACCCATCAGGACTGACTTTAACATCACGAACTCTTCCTACATTTTCAGCAACTTTTTCTCTATAAGTAACTTTATTGTTTTCAAGAACTAGCCTTTCCAGATACATGTATTTTAATGAACCAACTAGGATGCTACCTTTCCAATCAGCATATATATCAGAATTCAAGTAATCAAACCCACTTGGAGCTATTGAGGGTACCCAATAATATAAAGGTTGTTCCATGTTTGGCAATGCTTTATCATTGGTTATGGTTGTTCCACTATAATTTATCCCATATGTGATTTTTGGCCATCCATAATTTTTTCCAGCATCTACTACATTAATTTCATCACCACCTCTAGGCCCATGTTCATTGGTCCATATTTTACCAGTTTCTGGGTGTTTAAACATACCCTGTGGATTTCTATGGCCATATGAATAAATAGCTGTTTTTGCTCCATTTTCATTTATAAAAGGATTATCAATTGGTATTGATCCATCTTCATTGATTCTGTAAACTTTCCCACCATCAAGTGTAATGTCTTGGGGATTTTTGTTTCTATTACCACGATCTCCAATCGCAAAAAATAAGTAACCATAATTATCAAATTGTAACCTACATCCCCAGTGAAGTGATGAATTAGTCTGTTCCTCACCATGGTATAAAACTTTAATTTCTTCTAATGATTTATTTATAAGTTTTGCACTTGCTACAGCAGTATTTGCCCCATCTTCTTTATTTCCTTTCGAATAAGAAAAGAAAATAGTTTTGTTTTGATCAAAATTTGGATGTAATTCAATATCTAATAAACCACCTTGATTTTTTAAATATACATCTGGAACATTTAGTATTTCAGTTGTAACGCCATTACTAACCAAAAACATTTTCCCTCTACGTTCAGTATAAATAAAAGTATCGTTGTTAATGAATTCTATACTCCATGGAACATAATCTGTTTGATGAATGTTTACAACATCATAATTAATGGTTTTTGGGGTATTTATTGTGTCATCTGTTTGTGCGCAAGAAATACAAAATGCTAGAATTAGAATAAATTTTTTCATTATTTAAAAGTATTAAAAAAAGTCGGGATGACAGGATTTGAACCTGCGACCCCACGGCCCCCAGCCGTGTGCGCTAACCGGGCTGCGCCACATCCCGAGGATGCAAATATACCTTAATGACAGCTAACATTATATTTTTTTAGTCTCCAATAATTGTAAGGTAGAGGTGTATAAAAACCGGCCATAAGCATAATTGGAATAACCCACCAAGTAAGCATTGCACCACCAGTAAGAATTAGATCCGTGACATTCATAGCTATTTCCATTCCAAGCATAGAAATAAATGACATTCCCAATGCTGTTTTCAGAGACGAATAAAAATCCATTTGTTTTAATAAAATAATTGTTTCAAGAATTATTGATGTTAGTAAACCATTAATAATAGCTAATCCTAATACTTCATAATTTGACCAACTATGATCAATATTTTGAAAGTAAAATATTGTTCCAAAATCTCCAATTGAACAACCAAGTAAGCACCAGAGTGTGTTAATCTTTGCCTGTTTCCATGTTTTTTTACATTTCCAATTCATAACTCAAAAATATTGATTTGTTCTTATTTTATTAGATTTGATTAATTAAATTTTAAAACTAAACAAATGAAAAAATTTTTACTTCTAACGGCAGTATTTTTATTAGCTGCATGTAATACTAATCCCCCAAATTTTGATGATTCAGAATGGGGTGGTGTAATTTCTCCAACAGATGAAAGAAATAATAAATTAAATGAATTTATTGATGCTTATGCAAATAATGATCTAGAATCTGTAAAATACTTATTTTCAGATGATGCAGTTATCAATGTCAATGATGATACAATGACAGTGCAAGAAATGATTGATGGTTTTTCATCAGGTCATGAATATTATGATGGCATAAATAACATTGATAGAAGAATTAATACAATGTTTTACAACAATGGGTCTATTTATACCAATTATTGGTACACTTGGGTTGGCACAAATAAAAATACAGGTGAAAATTTGTCCATAAAGGGACACGCATATTTCCAGTGGAAAGATGGAAAAATTATAGAAACTTATAATGCATTTGATCCTACTGAATATGCAAAAGTATTTGAGTGGGTCGCAGAATAATTTATATATCTAAATGAAAAACCTCTTCATTTGAAGAGGTTTTTTTGTCGGGGTGGCAGAATCTGAACCTACCCTTGTTTCCTTCGTATACACAGGAGAAAAATCCATTTTTTACTACATTTTCACCCATTTTGGATACTATTAGTATCCAAACTTTTCTAACATGAAAGTTATTTTTTTTAAGAAAGTTTTGTTTATTTTTAGTGACATCAATGGACAAAAATAAATTCAAACTTAATGGATACCCACTATTGAAAAAAATAATAGAGAAGTATGATAAAAGTAAATCAAATAAGGGAGGATTATTAAATGGTTTTAAAAAACCAATAATTTGGGGTAATGAATTAGAAGAAAAATATTGGTCATATAATCTTTATGGTTTAAACATTGATTTTACTGTAGAAGGTAATTATGGATTTAAATCTGGTATTTTAGTCTCAGATCCCTCTTATCTAGGTGGAGGTGGAATCGAATGTAAACTTGATGATTATGTAGAGAGAATTAATATTTATGAAATAGAATCAATTGATGAGTTTAACAAGATTTTTACTGTTAGTAATGGTGGAATTTTTGGTGAACTATATTATGGTTATTTTGGTAAAAGACAAAAACAACATGAAATAACTAAACTTGAATATCAAGTCTTTGAAGAGTTCATTAATAAACTTCCTGAAGAGTTTGATAAACAACGTTCAATCCACAAAGAAAGATTGAAGAAAAAGAAGAAAGAAGATGAAAAAAGATTAAAATTACAAGAGGAACAAGAAAGAATAAAAAAAGAAAGAATTTTAAAAGAAAAACAAAGACAATTTCGGAAAGAAAAAGAAAGAGTAGAAGTATTGAATAAAGATATTTCAGATATTTCAAAGGAATTTGATACAGATAGTGATGGAATAATTGATTTTAATCAAGGACAAGATGACTTTATGAACCTACTCAAAAAACATCAAGTTTCAATTATTGATATTGACCAAAATCACATTACAAAATTTA
>CACJQM010000006.1 GCA_902595555.1 uncultured Bacteroidota bacterium
TCTTTGGCTTTACCACGATGCAAAAAATAAAAGAGCAACAGTATTAGAAATATCAAAAAATCTTCAGGACAAAGAGAAATTAGATGAGCTTTTAAAAATATTTGATGAAAGAAAAAAAGAACCTATTGATTATCGTAGAAATGGACTTATCACAACTTTTGTGGGTATAGGTCTTTATTTCTTGGGAGTTTTTGCCATTGGAAACATTCTTCAGGGTGTAGGTGCCTTAGTAGCATTCATTGGAATAGGAACTTTTATGGCCGGCTACTTATACCCCAATACCGGGAAAGAGCTTACAGACGCTGTAGATGAGTATGAGAAAAAATAATTTTGGGGAGGAATCACAAAAATCTTAACAACAAACTAGAGGAATTTAGAAAATCTGCTGGTATGACTCAGCAAGAACTTTCTAATAATGCTAATGTTTCTAGAAAAAGTATTAATGCAATTGAAAATGGAATATACATTCCATCTACTGTATTAGCATTAAAAATTGCAAAAATTCTTAAGTGTAAAGTTGAAGATATATTTAAATTACCCTTTTTTGCTATGGGTATTTTTTAAAATTTAATTGAAATGAAATGACTATTTTCGCAAAATATAAATATTCGATATGAAGTCTAATTATGAATTAAAATCTGAAGCATATAATTTACTTAGTAAAGACTGGGGAAATGCAATTGGAGTTACATTTATTTTATTTTGTGTAAGCATAGCAGCTAGCTTAATCCCATATGCTGGAGATGTAATCGGAATAATTATTGCAGGTCCGCTTGCATTTGGAACAGCTCTTTTCTTTTTAAAAGTTTCAAAAGGGGAAAAAGGAGAAATCGAAGATCTATTTCATGCTTTTAAATCTAAAGAAGCATTTTCTTTTTCTTTAATAGCTTACTTATTCACACTTATAATTATTATACCCGTATTTGTAGTTTGTATCATTCTTTGGGTTACCCTCTTTGTGGGTGATTTTGAAAATATAGCCAGTCTTATAAATAGTGGAACAGCTAATCTAATTGAAAATGGTACGACAACTCCATATGCCATGGATCCATCATTCCTCACCGAATACTCATCACCATTATTTGATTCAGGAATTGGAACAATTATTTTTTCAGCCTTGATAATCATTTTTATACCAATAACTATTGTAAGTCTGCTATTGTCTCAGGTATACTTCATTCTAGCTGATCAAAAGACAATAAGTGGTTTTAGAGCAATAGAAATGAGTTGGAGTCTAATGAAGGGGAATAAGAAAAAATTATTTCTTCTTCAACTAAGTTTTATTGGTTGGGCTATCTTATCTGTCTTTACTTTTTTTATTGGATTACTCTTTCTTTACCCATATATGTTAACTACATATGCAAAATTTTATCAAAACTTATATGATTAATATAAAAGGACTACATAAATCATATCAAATGGGGAGTAATTCTCTTCATGTTCTCAAGGGAATTGATTTTGAAGTAAAGGAAGGAGAACTTGTCGCTATTATGGGATCTTCTGGATCTGGTAAATCAACACTTCTAAATATTATTGGAATGTTAGATAATTATGACAAAGGTTCATATGAACTGGACAATGTTGTAATTAAAAATATGGATGAAACAAAAGCTGCTAATTATAGAAATAAGTTTCTTGGCTTTATTTTTCAATCCTTTAACTTAATAAATTATAAAACTGCACTTGAAAATGTCATATTACCTTTGTATTATCAAGGAGTTGACAGAAAAACTAGAGAAGCTAAAGCACTAAAATATCTTGATGATGTTGGCCTAAAAAACTGGGCAACTCACATGCCAAATGAATTATCTGGTGGTCAAAAGCAAAGAGTTGCTGTTGCCAGAGCAATGGTTGCTGAGCCTAAAGTATTACTTGCTGATGAGCTAACAGGTGCCCTTGACTCAAAAACCTCAAAGGAAGTAATGGATCTTATACAGAAAATAAATGAAAAAGGAAAAACCATTTTGGTAGTAACTCATGAAGAAGATATTGCACGTATGTGCAAAAGGATCGTAAGATTAAAGGATGGTGTCATAGTTGAGGATAAGAAAATAACTCAAAAAAAAGCTCTTTAAAATGTTTAATAGAGACCGTTGGTTTGAAATATTAGAAACAATAAAAAATAATAAATTAAGAACCTTTTTAGCAGGTTTTACTGTAGCATTAGGAATACTAATTTTCATTGTTTTATTTGGTTTTGGTAACGGTCTTGAAAATACTTTAAAAGAATATTTTAAAGATGATAAATTCAATACAATCTTTATTAGTGGTGGTAGAACATCAAAGCCTTTCGGAGGATATGAATCTAACAGAAGAATTGAGCTAACCAATGAAGATATGCAGGAGATTTCTGAAAAATTTGATTTTTTCATTGAAGGAATAACACCTCGGGTTACTATAAGTAGTGAGGTTGGCTATAAACTTAAATCAAATAACTACACAATAAGAGGAGTGGGACCACATCACCAATATAATGAGATGACAATCATGATGTTTGGAAGATATTTGAATGAATTGGATATTATGAATAAAGAAAAAAACATTGTTATTGGTAGGCTTGTCAAACAAGATCTATTTGGTGATGAAAAAGCAATAGGAAAATATTTAACAGGTGGTGGAAGATCATGGAAAGTTGTAGGTGTCTTTCAAGATGATACCGGGGATAATGAAGAACGAACGATATACGCGCCATATACAACAATGCAAAAAATATTAAAAAACACCGATGAAGTGGATCAAATAATTCTTTCTTACAATGAATCAATTGGATATGATGGTGCTTTAGAGTTAGAAAAGAAATTAAAAGCTTTTTTAAAAAATAAAAAGAAAATTGACCCATCTGATCCAAGAGGAATTAGATTAAGGAGTGCTTCAAAAGACCTAAAGGAAAATCAAGATTTTTCGGATGCACTGGCATATATTATTTTACTTGTTGGTATTGGAACCTTACTTGCAGGTGTAATTGGGATTTCTAATATTATGGTATTTGTTGTTAAAGAGAGAACAAAAGAATTTGGTATAAGAAAGGCTGTTGGTGCAAGCCCAAAATCAATTATAGCAATGGTACTACAAGAAGCTATTTTTATAACTACAATTTCAGGCTACTTTGGATTGTTTGTAGGTGTAGGAATC
Source organism: uncultured Bacteroidota bacterium (assembly GCA_902595555.1). Taxonomy (GTDB): domain Bacteria; phylum Bacteroidota; class Bacteroidia; order Flavobacteriales; family Flavobacteriaceae; genus Eutrophosalina. Next base: position 3,133 of record CACJQM010000006.1, read on the forward strand.
TTAAGTAGCTTAGGTGATACCTTAGAAAAAGATTACTACATAACTGATCCATATGTAGATCTAAATACTGCCGTTACAGCAACAATAATGTTAATCATATTTGGTGCTATAGCCGGTTACATACCTGCCAGAAGAGCATCAAAAATTAAACCCATTGAAGCCTTAAATGATAAATAAATGAAGGAATTATTTTCAAAAGATACATGGCAAGAAATTTTTGGTTCTATTCAAAAAAATAGGACAAGAACCATAATTACTATGATTGGAGTTCTTTGGGGAATATTCATATATATAACTTTAGCTGGAGCAGCTAAGGGTCTAGATAATGGTTTTGAAAAAGCATTTGCTTCAATCTCTTCAAATAGTTTATTTATTTGGGGGCAATATACATCTCTACCTTATGCAGGATACAAAGCGAGACGAGGTATTCAATTAAAAACAACCGACGTAGCAATAATAAAAAAGAGAGTGCCAGAAATTGAGTTTATAGCACCCAGAAATGTACGTGGTGTTTTTGGATCTGCAGGTGGAAATATTATTAGAGGGTCAAAATCAGGCACCTATGCCATATATGGTGAATATCCCGAATATATAAAAATTGCTACAACAAAGGTTTTTGATGGTGGGAGATTTATTAATCAAAGTGACATGGATCAAAGTAGAAAAGTTTGTGTTATTGGGGAAAGAACAGTTGAAGAGTTATTTGATATAGACGAGGATCCCATTGGAGAATATATAGCAATAAATAATATATCTTTTAAGGTAATTGGTGTTCATAAATTTGTACAAGGTGGTGGTTTTGGTGATGACGGTGATATTTATATTCCTTTCGTAACCTTCAAAGATTTATTTAATACAGGTGAAAATGTAGGATTTTTTATGATGTCTGCTTATGACAATGTTGATGTAGTAAAAGTCGAGAAAGAAGTTAAGACTGTATTAAAGGATATAAAAGATATAAACCCTAAAGATGATGAGGCGTTGGGCGGATTTAACTTAGGTAAAGTTTTTAAGGATACGGCTAATTTTGTGGATGGTTTATCTTTCTTATCGTTAGTTGTAGGAATTGCAACAATCCTTGCTGGAGTTATTGGTATTGGAAATATTTTATTAATATCAGTGAAGGAGAGGACAAAAGAAATAGGAATTAGAAGAGCATTGGGTGCAACTCCAAGACAAATAAGAAATCAAATAATTACTGAATCTGTTTTTTTAACAATTCTTTCTGGAATAATTGGAATAATACTAGGGACATTAGTGCTGTACGGCATCAATGTTGCTACTGAAGATCTTTCAGATTTTCCTTATACAAACCCAACAGTTCCATTAAAATTTATTTTTGGAGCATTGGCTCTTATGATTATATTAGGGACATTGATTGGAACATTACCAGCACAAAAAGCTGTAAGTATTAAACCAATAGATGCTCTGAGAGAAGAATAATAATTTAATTATATAAATATGAAATATATAAAATATATAGGAATAGGCATTTTAATACTGGGGTTTTTATTTTCCATGGCTTATTACATTCAAACTAATAGTAGGTCTGCTATAACTTATGAAACTGCAACTTTATCTAAACAAACTATAGAAGAAAAAATTGTTGCAACTGGTAGCGTAGTCCCTGAAGACGAAGTTAATATTGTACCTCAAATAAGTGGGATAATTGATGAAATTTTTGTTGAGGAAGGAGACGAGGTAGTAGCAGGTGATCTATTGGCAAAAATTAAAGTGGTTCCAAATGAACAATCTCTTAACAGTGCCGAGGGTAGAGTAAAAACATCAAGAATAGTTTTGAATAATTCAACAAAAGAGTTTGAAAGAAATAAAAAATTATTTGATAAAGGAGTTATCTCTGAACAAGACTTTAATTCTGTAGAACTAAGGTATAATCAAGATCAACAAAACTTAGAAAACGCATTGTCTGATTTACAAATTATCAGACTTGGATCAGTTGGTGGATCAGCATTAACTAATACTAATGTAAGATCAACTGTTTCTGGAACTGTTCTTCAAGTTCCTGTTAAGGAGGGTGACCAAGCAATTGAGGCAAATACATTTAACCCAGGAACAACAATTGCAACCGTTGCTGATTTAAATAAAATGATTTTTGAGGGAAGAGTTGATGAAGGAGAAGTTGGAAAGCTAAAAATTGGAATGGACCTTAAAATATCTTTAGGTGCAATAGAAGAAAAAGAATATGATGCAAAACTTACATTAATTGCCCCCAAAGGCATTGAGGTTGCAGGAGCAATTCAATTTAAAATTGAGGGTGATGTTTTTCTGGATAATGAATATGTTGTTAGAGCTGGATATAGTGCTAATGCAACTATAATTACCAATGTTAAACAGGATGTTTTATCCATAAACGAATCCCTTTTACAATTTGATAACACAACTAAAAAATCATATGTTGAGATTCAAATTTCCGGTCAAAAATTTGAGAGAAGAGATATTGAATTAGGAATTTCTGATGGTGTATACGCTGAAGTTTTAGGAGGTGTCACTGAAAAGGACAACATTAAAATATGGAATAAGACAGAGCCATTAAAAAGAGGAGATCAAGAAGAACAAGAATATAAATATGATAACTAATTATATATGAAAAAGAATTTATTTTTTATTTTTTTAATTATTTCTTCATTTTCATTTTCTCAAGAAAAATGGACACTAGAAATGTGTGTAAAAAGAGCCATTGATGAAAACATATCCATCAAACAATCTGAGTTAGATTATGTTGATGCAGAAATTAGCAGAAAAAATGCTATTGGAAATTTTATTCCAAATGTTAACGTTGGAAGCTCACATTCTTGGAATGTTGGATTAAATCAAAATATCACAACTGGTTTATTAGAAAATATTACAACTCAGTTTTCATCAATGAATTTAAATTTAGGTATTGATGTTTACAATGGATTAAAAAACATTAAACAATTACACCTAGCAAACCTTAGAATTCTATCTAGTCAATTTCAATTGGCTGATATGAAGGAGGACATCTCATTACTAGTAGCAAACTCATATCTTCAAATTCTATTTAACAAAGAGTTTATAAAAATTCAGGAATCACAACTAGAATTATCGAAGAGTGAAGTTGAAAGAGCTAAAGAATTAGTCGAAAATGGAGTCATTCCCAAAGGAGACCTTTATGAATTTGAAGCAAATTTAGCAGGCGTAGAAAAAACATTAATAGATGCTCAAAATAATTACGCTCTTTCTAAAATATCACTTGCACAGCTTCTTTTATTAGATGACTATCAAAATTTTGATATAGCTGATAAAGAATATGAACTTCAAGTTTCGAATATTCTTGATAAATCTCCTGAGGAAATTTTTGCAGTGGCAGTTTCAACAAAAAATGAAATAAAACTTTTTGAAACAAATCTTGACATAGCTAAAAAAAATCTTGAATTAAATAAAAGCTTCCTTCAACCAAGACTATCTGCATTTTATTCTTACAGTACAAGAATTGCATACAGTGATAGACTAGTAGGAACGGGTGAATTTCAAAATGTACCAATCGGGTTTGTTGAAAATACAAATCAAAGAGTCCTAACTCCAGTTCAAAAGACTAGAATTATAGGTGCTGAATCATTTAGTGAACAATTTGACAGAAATGCAGGTCAAAATTTTGGACTTAGCCTTTCAATACCAATCCTAAATAACTTCTCTGTAAGATCAAATGTGGACAGAAGTAAGGTTAACATTTTGAGAAATGAAAATCAACTGTTGCAAAAAAAATTAGACCTTGAAAATACTATAAACCAAGCTCATAAGGATGCCCAAGGTGCCATGAAAGCATTTACTGCCTCAAAAAAATCTTTGGAATCCAGAAAACTTTCTTACGATTATGCAAGAGATAAGTTTGAATTAGGCGCAATGAGTTCTTTTGACTTTACTCAAGTTAAACAAAGATTTGAATCAGCTCAATCTGATCTAATTACTAGTAAGTTTGATTTGATTTTTAAAATTAAAGTACTAGAGTTTTATTTTGGTGTTCCAATATCTATAGATTAGATTTATATGTCTTATATACTCAATATAGAGACATCAACAACAAATTGTTCAGTTTCATTATCACATGAAAATAACTTAATTGATTGTCAAGAGATTGATTCTCCAAATTATTCTCATTCAGAAAATTTACATGTTTTTATTGATGATTTGATGAAGAGAAACAAATTAAAATTTAATCAACTAAAGGCGTGTGCAATTAGCAGAGGACCAGGATCCTATACTGGATTGAGAATAGGTTTGTCGGCAGCTAAAGGAATATGTTTTGGGTTAGATATTCCATTAATATCTATTTCTTCATTAAAAGTCATAGCAAATGCTGCAGAATTTGATGGATTAATTGTTTCAACAATGGACGCTAGAAGAGATGAGGTTTACTCTTGTATATTTGATAATAAACTAAACGTAATTTGTGATGAAAAGCCAGAAGTCATAAATAATAATTCCTACTCAGATCTTGCATTAAAAAATAAGTTATTAATTGTTGGAGATGGTCAAATTAAATGCAAGAAGCTTATTGATAATAACGAAAATATAACGTACAATCCTGATATACTTAAGCCATCATCAAAATACATGATTAGTATTGCAAATGAAAAACTCAAACAAGACGAATTTGAAAATTTAGCATATTTTGAGCCAAAGTATTTAAAGGAATTTAGGACAAACTAACTATTATCCATTTATAGCTACAACATTTGATATTTTTCCTGGCAAGTAATCTTTTAACATAGATTCTATTCCATTTTTAAGGGTATAAGTCGAGGATGGACACCCACTGCATGCTCCCTGTAAAATTACTTTAACCTCATGTGATTCTGGATCATAAGATTGAAAAAGAATATTACCACCATCTGAAGCAACTGCAGGCTTTATCTGATCATCAATAAGTTTTGCAATTTGCTTTGATGTCTCATCCATTTTATCAATATCAATTGAATGACTGATATTATTTTCTAAATCAAAGTTAGGATCAATAATTTCATTCCCGTCTCTTATATATGACAAAATAAATTCTCTTATTTCCATTGTATGTTCATCCCAACTATAATTTTTATTAATGGTTATAGAAATAAAATTAAAATCAATATAAATTTCAGTTACAAAGTCATGGTTAAATAATGCATTAGCAATTTTACAATATCTTGAACTTTCAGCATCCTTAAATTCGTGAGGTATATTTACCAGTTTTTTATTCGCAACAAATTTAATGACAGCAGGGTTTGGAGTATTCTCCGCATAAATAGTAATTGGATTATTAATCTGAAAAATTAATCCTCCATTATTTAAAAAATTTTCGATTTGTTCTACTACCTCATCTTGAACATCTTTCCATTCCAAAAAATCAAGTTTTTCAATTAATATTAAGTGTTTATCTAAAATAACTGACTTAATAAATGGTAAAAAAAATAGTTGCTTTATAAGTGGAAACTGCTCAGCTTCAGAGTCATCAGTGAATGAAACTCTTTTTGTATATATTTCGTTATCTGAAGATAATACTAAAGTATTTTTGTCTTCATTTTCTAATATTTCAAATTTAAATTTCACTATTCAAATTTAAAAATTTCATATTTATTTTGAAGAATTTCTTTAATAGAAAAGTCATCTTCGCCACTATTAAAAAAACAATGATTTGGTGAATCTAATTTGTTGTTTTGAATAAGATTATTTAATTCTAAAATTCTTTTTGTTTGCATTGCAACTGCATCGTTACAATCAACGACATTAATACCTTCACCTACTATATTTTTTATAGAGTCTTTTATTAGAGGGTAGTGTGTGCAACCAAGTACAAGCTGATCGATACCATAATCAATCATTGGAATTAGATATTTTTTTAATAAAACATTGAGTTCATTTTCACAATCACCCTTTTCGATTAATTCTATCAAACCTTCTCCGTAGGTATTAATCAATTCCACGTCTGCTATTTGATCAGAACTTGTTTTAAAAAATAAATTACTAGTTAAGGTACCTTTCGTTGCTAATACTCCAACCTTTTTTGTTTTTGAATTTAGAGCTGCAGGTTTTATAGCAGGTTCGATTCCAATAAATGGAACTTTAAATTTTCTTCTGAGCTTTGAAATGGAATTTGTAGTTGCAGTGTTACATGCGACAACTATAATTTTACAATTTCTATCAATTAAAAACCGGGAATTATAAATTGATATTTCATCAATTTCTTTCTTAGACTTTTCACCATATGGACAGTTCTTTTTATCAGAAATATAGATGGTATTTTCATTTGGTAATAAACTGGTAATTTTTTTCCATAAGGTAATTCCTCCTATTCCTGAATCAAAAAAACCTATTGGATATGAACTCATAAAAAAAACTACCCATAAAATTACGGATAGTTTTCTTTAAGTTTACAGTTTTATAAAAGGTATTTAGAAACCTAATTCAGTTTTTACTTCAGCCATTAAATCTTTACCATCAAAAAGAATTAAAGCACCACCTGGTGTAGCATCAATAACATAATCAAATCCCTGAGCTTTAGCAACCTTTTGAATTGCAGCCCTAGCTTTTTCAATCAATGGTCTTAGTAGATCCTGTTGCTTCTGTTGAATATCTTGAGCAGCAGTCTGTTGATATTGTTGAATATTTTGTTCCATACCCTGTAATTCCTTCTGTCTTGCCTGATTAGTAACTTCAGTTTGATTTTGAGCATCAGCTGAATATGTTTGAAGCTTTGTTTGGTACTCTTTCATTGAAGCTTCAATTTCAGTTTGATAAGTCTTTTGTAGCTTTTCAATTTGAGCTTGTGCTTCCTTAACTTCAGGCATCTGACTAATTAGAGATTGTGAATCAATATGTGCAACATTACTTTGTGAAAAGCCAATGCTACAAATTGAAAGGAAAAACACACATGATAATAATTTTAAATAATTCATACTATTTACTTTTTAAGTTATTTCTTTTAGTTCTTAATAAACTGTCTCTTTTTATTTTTTTTAATTCTTTTAATCTTAAAATAGAGTCTCTTCTTTTTTGAATCTTTTCCTCGAGAGCTTTCTTTCTATCATCTTCAAAATTAATTTCTAAGTTCTCTATCTTTTCCTGTCTTAAAATGCTTTTTAAAACTAGCTCGCTAATATCGTATTTTTTTTCCGAATATAGCATAATTATGGCTGATGATTTGTCAAATATAAAATCAAATTTATTTTTTTCTGAGATTTTTTGAACAATTGCAAGTACCTCATCCTGAATGGGTTGGATAAGGATTTTCTCTTGAACAAGCCAGTCACCTTCCGGCCCAAATCGTTTTTGGATATATTTATCAAGTTCTTTTTGGTCAAATTCAATTTCATCTGAGAGATTTTGATATATTTCATCTGGTAATAAAGGTTTCTTAAACTCCAGCTCTTTTCTATTATTTTCAATCGCATTTTTTTTAGATTCTATTTCTTTTCTCCATATATCAAGTCTGGTGCTGTACTCCTCATTAGCGATCTTATAATCATCAATATTAGATAAAATATAATCCATATTTATATAACCAACACGAAGAGGTTTTTGGGAAAAAACAGAGAAAGAGATTAGAAATAAAAAGAATATGATGAGTTTTCTTTTAAATGAGAACATAACATTAAAATCTAAAATTGCTGTCCTATGACAAAATGTGTCTCCCATCCATTTGGTGTTAAATCAAAGTCATTAACAGCATCAAGACCATATCCAAAGTCTATGCCTAGAAGACCAAATGCTGGCATAAAAATTCTGAGACCCAAACCTAAAGATCTTTTACCATTGAACGGATTAAATTCTCTAAAGCTATTATAACCTTGTCCTGTTTCAAGGAATGTTAAGCCAAATATTGAAGCAGCAGGTTTAAGTGTAATTGGATAACGTAATTCTAAAGAAAATCGATTATATATTGTAGATCCATCTTGAGTTGATAAACTTTGATTAGGATATCCTCTCAATGATATTGTTTCTCTTCCGTCCATTGCGTATTGTGACATACCATCACCACCTAAAAAGAATCTATCAAAAGGTATTACACCTCTGTCGTTGTTAAAAGCTCCCAGAAATCCAAATTCAGTATGTGTTCTTAAAACTAACTTGTCAAATAATCTTGTATACCATGAGCCCTTAAACTTAACTTTATAGAACTCTAACCATCTAAACTTCTCTTGTTCGATTTTAGCTGGATCAGGGTTTCCATCGTCATCTTGAAATTTTTCTAACTCTCCAAGATTTGCATAATCAATACCATTCCAAAGAGAGTATGGTAATGAAAATCTTGCACTAATTACAAATTCCGAACCACCAAGTGGAAAAATAGGGTTAGTGTATGTATTGTTCCTAGATAATGCAACAGTGTAGGACAGATTATTAGAGTTTCCATCACCAAATGGAAATAATCCCGTGTAATAATTTTTCAAATTGTAGTACTGATATCCCAAAGATTGAGATAAAGTAAAATAATCATCTGGAATTCTTAATCTCTTAGCTAAACCAATATTTGCGCCGGTAACTTCAAAAGATTGGCTTTTGTCAACTCTTCCAGTAAAATAATTATATCTGTATTGTTTTGTGTGTGAAAAAGATGTAGAGAACTGAACTGGCTGAACACCACCAAACCAAGGATCAGACAATGAGGCACTGTAAACACGGTAAAACCTATTGGCCTGTAGCCTTAAAGAAACTGCCTGACCATCACCTCTTGGAACTGGTTTCCAAGCTTTAGGATCTTTCATACCCTTCAATGAAAAGTTATTGAATGATAATCCGATAGTGCCAATAAATCCTCCTCCACCATATCCTCCTTGCAACTCAACTTGGCTTGCTCCTTTTGGCACTAAACCATATTCGATGTCAACTGTACCATTATTAGGATCAACATTTTTAAAATCGGGGCTAATCTGCTCTGGGTCAAAAAAACCAAGTTGACCTAACTCACGCACTGTTCTAACAACCTTATCTTTACTATACAATTCACCAGGTTTAGTTCTTAATTCTCTATATATCACATTGTCATTGGTAACAGTATTCCCAACAACTGATATTTTATTAAAAAATGCAGGTTTTCCTTCCGTAATTCTTATTTCGAAGTCAATTGTATCATTCTCAGCAGCAATTTCTACAGCATTTACATTCGAAAATAGGTAACCATTGTTTTGATACAAATTTGTTAAATCTTCACCATCTGGTTTTGAATTATCCTGAATTCTCTTTTTTAAAAGAACCCCATTATAAGTATCACCTTCAAATAAACCTAAAACTCTTGCAAGCTGTTCATCTGAATACACACTGTTTCCTAAAAATTTTATGTCTCCAAAGTAATATCTATTACCTTCAGCAAGCTGAATATCTAAGTCAATTTGATTTCCATTTATTTTAACAGTATCCAAAAGAATTCTAGCATCTCTGTATCCCTTTTCTTTATAAAAATCAATAATTGCATCTAAATCTTCATCGTAATCACTTTCTATATATTTTGATTTTTTCCAAAAACGCCCAAGTAATTTAGATTTTGTATTCTTCATTTGTTTCTTCAGTTTTTTACTCTTGAAAAGTTCATTTCCTGAGAAGTTAATACTATTAATTTTTACTCTTTCACCTAAATCAACACTGATTAGCATTCTCTCGCTATTTAAACCTAATGTATCTGGAATAGTGTTAATATTAACTTTAGTATTTAAGAAACCGTTTTTGCGATACTTGTTTATAATATAATTTTTGGTTGTTTCAATGAAGTTTTCTGTTATTTTTTGACCTTTTTTGATTTCAATATCACTTTCAATAGTTTCAGCTTTTGATTTTTTAAGTCCTGTAATTTTATATTCTGATAAGGATGGTAACTCTACTATATTTATTTCAATACTTGCCTTGTCACCATTAATATTAGTAACATAAAAATTTATATCACTAAATAATTCTAATTTCCACAACTTATTAATTACCTGACTTATCTCCTCACCCGGAATTCTTATATTTTGACCTTCAAATAATCCTGTGTAAGTAACAACTGTTTGTTCATTAAACGTTTTTAATCCTGTTACTTTAATTTCATCAAGTGTGTAAAAAGCTCCTTTTACAAAATCATTTTCTTGGGAGTACGAAAACTTTGAATTTACGAGGAATAAAATCACAAATAAACAATATGTGATATTTTTAATTTTAAATCTTTCCAAATCTTCTAGCTCTTTTTTGATATTCGACTATTGCTTCAAAAAAATGACTTTTTTTAAAATCAGGCCACAATAATTCTAAGAAAAACAATTCAGCATATGATATTTGCCACAATAGAAAATTACTAACCCTAATTTCTCCTCCTGTTCTTATCAATAAATCGACATTATCTAAATTTCGAGTGTAAAGATGGTCATTTATTATCTTTTCATCAATATTTTCTAGAGAAATTATGTTTTTTTTAACTTTATCTGATATTGATTTTACAGCATCAATTATTTCCTGTTTTGATCCATAACTAATAGCCAGGTTTAGATTCAATCCATTATTATTACTAGTTTCTTCAACTGCTGATTCTAGTCTTTTTTTTGTTGTTTTGGGAAGCAAGTCTTTTTTTCCAATTACATCAAGTTTAATATTGTTCTTATTTAAGTTTTCTAGTTCACTATCAATTGAACTAAATAATAAATGCATTAAAGCTTTAACTTCAGTCTCTGGCCTTTTCCAATTCTCCATTGAAAACACATATAATGTTAAATTCTTAATACCAATATCAATTGAAGCTTCTATAGTATCCCTAACAGAGCTAATTCCACTGTTGTGTCCAAAAAATCTTTCTTTACCTATTTTTTTTGCCCATCTTCCATTACCATCCATAATAACCGCAACATGGTTAGGAACTTTAGTCTTATCAATTTGCTTAAACAATTTATCTTGTACAGTCACACTCATAGGTTCCAAATAAATAAGTTAATGTAATTCCTGAATAAACATACCAATCTTGACTCAAATTACTTCCAAATGGTCGTTGAGAATATATATTAGCATCTTCAAATTGTGGGAAACTCCCATCTAAATTTTCTGTAAAGCTATGCTTTGCAGAAACCTCAAATCCAAATATAAATGAGTTAAGAGGTTTTAATTTTATTCCGACAGTAATTGGAAAAGCAATATCATTTTTTTTTCCGTATGACTGTGCAACATCAATGCCAACTGGATAATGAAGATCATCATACCTTATAAATGATAAGCCAGTATGAATATATGGCGTGAATTCAAAATTATCAGATGAAGTTTCAAATTCTAAAAAATTAAAGTCAAGACCAAGATGAAATTCATTGATTTTATTTTCAAATGATTTACCTCTTTCAACCCGATATGTTGAACTACCTTTCCACAAATCACTAGATTCTATTTCAGCTATATTAAAGCCTACTCTTAAACCAAATCTATTAGTAAGGTTTTTTCGATAAAGTATTCCAAAAACGGTTGTAAATGAACTTTTTTCATTCGTTAAAGAATGAGTTGCTGGAAAAGGATTGACATAAGTTGTTGGACCTACATCTCCAATATAATTTGTTCCTCCAAAAAATACACCAATCTCATTGTCCTGAGAATTCATAATATTAAATGCAAAAATTGAAAAAACAAGTATGTATAATTTTCTTTTCAAACTAATTTCTTTTGTCTTTTCCCCACAACAACTTTTCCTTTAGAGTCTTATAAAAATTATTATTTGAAAAATGAGCAATCTTAAAGTCAAAGTTTGGCTTTTCAATGGTTATTTTAGTTTGATTTTGAACTGTAAAAATATTTGAATCAATAGAAAGCAGATGTTTTTCTTCTCTTCCAGAGACACTTAATTCAATCTTTGTTTCGTCTGAGATTACCAACGGTCTAGCATTTAAATTGTGTGGTGAAATTGGGGTTAGAACAAGAGAACCACTTGAGGGAGAAATTACTGGACCTCCACAACTCAATGAATATCCAGTGGACCCTGTTGGAGTTGAAATAATTAAACCATCAGCCCAATAAGAATTCAAATGATTACCATCAAGACTTGTTTTTATGTTAATCATCGAGGTTGTATCCTTTCTTACAACACTAATTTCATTCAACGCGTATGGAAATAAGTTTTTGGGTAAACCAATTTCTTCTGAATTTACTTTAATAACTGAACGATTTTCTACTTTAAATTTCTTGTTGTAAATTTTTTCGACTGCTTGATCTAAATTTTCTTTTTTAATTGTTGCTAAAAAACCTAAGTTACCTGTATTTATACCCATTACAGGAATATTTAGGTCTCTAACATATTCGATGGTTCTTAAAAAAGTTCCATCACCCCCAATGCTTACTAATAAATCTATTGACGAATCTAAATCTTTAGACTTATTGAACGGAATTAATTCTAAATCACCATCAAATGCTAATTGATCGTATAATTTTTTTTCAACATAAAATTTCGATTCTTTAGAAAACTTTGAAATGAAGAATGATTGAATGACATCATTTACTGATTCATTAATTTCCTGAGAGAATAAGGCTAAAACCATTAAAAAAAATTTCTATTACAAATTAACTAAAAATAATAGATAAGACCTCTTAAAGTTTGTATTTTTGAACATTAATTATGACTAAATTAAGTGTTAATATTAACAAAATAGCTACTCTTAGAAATGCCAGAGGAGGAAATAATCCTGACCTATTAAAAGTAGCTTCCGATATACAAAGCTTTGGCGCTAATGGAATAACAATTCACCCAAGACCAGACGAAAGACATATAAAATATGTTGATGCAATTAATCTCAGGGGTGTTGTACATACTGAACTTAATATTGAAGGAAATCCTGTAGATAAATTTATTGAATTGGTTTTAAAAGTTAAACCTGAACAGGTAACACTAGTGCCAGATACTGTTGATGTTTTAACTTCAAATGCTGGTTGGAATACGAAAAAAGAATATAAATATTTAAGGGATGTTATTGAGGTATTTAACAAAGAGAAGATAAGGACTTCTATTTTTGTAGATCCAAAGACTGAATCAATTAAATACGCTGAAAAAACAAATTGTGACAGGATAGAATTATATACTGAACTTTATGCCAATAACTACCATAGCTCAAGAGAGAAAACAGTAAAACTTTATTCAGATTGCTCAATCCTTGCCAATGAGATTGGGATGAAAGTTAATGCTGGTCATGATTTAAGCCTAGAAAACATTGAATTTTTCTCTAAAAATATGCCTTTTTTGGATGAAGTTTCTATAGGTCATGCATTAATAAGCGAGTCATTGTACATGGGATTAGAAAATGTAATAAATCTTTATATCAATAAGCTAAATAAATGATCCTCAATAGTAGAATTATTGGGTCTAGCGATAAGAAAATTATAATACTTCATGGCTTATTAGGGTCATTGGATAACTGGATTACATTTGGTAAAAAACTATCCCTAAAAGATTATGAAGTTCATCTAATTGATCAAAGAAATCATGGAAAAAGTTTTCACTCTGATGAATTTAGCTATAAACATATGTCCAATGATTTAAAAAACTATTTAGATCATCATAGAATTAAGCATGTTTCAATAGTGGGTCATTCAATGGGTGGAAAAACCGCGATGTTATTCTCTCTTACCTATCCTGATTTTGTAAACAAATTAATCGTAGTTGATATTTTACCTATTAGTTACAATAGAGATTATGATTTAATTTTTGATTCTTTATTAAAAGTTGATCTTACCAGAATAAAATCGAGAAATGATTTTAATTTACATTTAAAAAAATATTTTAAAGAGGATTCTTTTATACTTTTTTTATCTAAAAATTTAAAAAGATCCAATGATGGTAAATTCTCGTTCAAGTCAAATATTAAAGTCTTACAAAAAGAAATAAATAATATAACTGATGAAATTAATTATAACAATACATACCAAAAGGAAATTATTTTTGTAAAAGGAGAAAATTCAGACTACATTGATGAGACTTATCTTAAATTAACTCAAAATCTTTTCCCAAAATATAAATTATCAATTGTAAAGAATGCTGGTCATTGGCTTCATCATGATAATTTTGATGAATTCTTTTCAATTTGCATAAGTAATTTATAAAATTAAAATTGCTATAAAATCTAAAAAAGATTACTTTTGAACGCAATTTTTTTTCATGAAAATAGATTTAAATAAAAAGAATAAGGAGATATCGGTTATTGCAATTGAAATATCTCCAAATGATTATCAGGAAAAGGTTCAGAACATTTTAAATGACTATAGAAAAAAGGCAAATATTCCTGGTTTTAGAAAAGGTTTTGTGCCGATGGGAATGATAAAAAAACAATATGAACTCCCGGTTAAAGTTGACGAGATAAATAAATTAGTTCAAAACGAGCTAGGTAAATATATTACTGAAAATAAATTATCAATAATTGGAAGTCCAATTCCGTCTGAAGGAGATGATATTAACTGGAAGGATGAAAATATTAAACTGAGCTTTGATATTGCTAAAAAACCTACTTTTAAAATTAATCTCAAACCGAAAAAACCCATAGTTTATTATAACATCACAGCTGATAAGTCTATGATTAACAACCAAGTCGAAGCTTATCAAAATCAATATGGTAAACTGATTTCTGTTCAAAATATTGAAGACAATACGAATATAATTGGGGTCTTTTCATGTGAAAAAATAGATCACACAAAAGATGCAAATTTTAATTCTGATTTATTATTGAAGGCCACATTTAAAAAAGTCTTTTTAAATGCTAAAGTTGGTGATAGTTTAAAACTTAATGTATCCAAAATATTTAAAGATGAAAGTGAACTTCATAAAATCACTGGAATAGAAGAGGAGAAACTCAATGAAGTTGATGAAATTGATTTTAAAATAAATGAGTTGAACAAAAATGAAAAAGCTGAAACAAATAATGACTTTTTCAAAAAAGTATATCCAAACGAAACCATTAAAAGTCTTAATGAATTTAAAAATAAAATTAAAGAGGATATAGAGAAACAATTCGTTAATCAATCAGATCAAAAATTTTTAAATGATGTAACTGACTCATTTATAAAAGAAACTAAAATTTCATTGCCTGAGGATTTTCTCAAGAGATTAATGAAACTTAATTCTAAGGAGGAAATTTCAAATGAAGACTTAGAAAAAGAATATTCAAATTCTGAAAATGGAATAAAATATCAATTGATTGAAGAAAAATTGCTAATTGAAAATGACATTCAAATAAATGCTGATTCAATTAAAGAATTTGCCACTAAAATGATTAAGAATCAAATGGCTGCTTATGGTCAAAAGGAACCAGAACAAAAAGAACTAGATTCAATTTTAAGTAGAATATTATCCAATCAGGAGGAAGTTAAAAGGATAAGCAATCAAATCATCAGTGAAAAACTTTTGTTAATTTACAAGGAAAAAATAAATAAGAAAGATAAAAAAGTTTCTTATGAAGAATATATTGAAATAGCCTACAAGAAAAATAATTAACTTTGATATATGAATTATTCTGAAGAATTTAAAAAATATGCTACAAAACATCATGGTGTTAATTCTATGTATTATGATAAGATAGTTAGTAGTATGACACCTTACATCATTGAAGAAAGACAACTAAATGTGGCTCAAATGGATGTTTTTTCAAGATTAATGATGGATAGAATTATTTTTTTAGGAACAGCCATAAACGATTCTGTTGCTAATATTATTCAAGCACAATTACTATTTCTTGAGAGTACAGACAAGGAAAAAGACATTCAAATATATATCAACTCTCCTGGAGGATCTGTTTATGCCGGTTTAGGCATCTATGATACAATGCAATTTATTGGCCCCAATGTTGCAACAATTTGTACAGGCATAGCTGCATCAATGGCAGCTGTATTATTATGTGCTGGTGAAAAGGGAAAAAGATCAGGTCTTACTCATTCAAGAGTAATGATTCATCAACCATTGGGTGGGGCACAAGGTCAAGCATCTGATATTGAAATTACAGCTAGAGAGATTGGGAAGTTAAAAAAAGAATTATACGAAATAATCGCTAGTCATACTGGTCAGAAATACGATAAAGTTTATGAGGATTCAGATAGAGATTATTGGATGAAAGCTCCAGAAGCCAAAAAATATGGTATGATAGATGAAGTTCTTTCAAAAAAATAATTTCAATAATGTCTGAGGAAAGATTATCCTGCTCATTTTGCGGTCTTAATAAGCTCCAAACTAAAATATTAGTTGCCGGTCAGGATGCACATATATGTGATCAATGTATTGAGCAGGCTTTTTCAATTCTAAATCATCAAAATAAGTCCAAGGAAGTTTCAATCTCTGATGAAAGTAAAACATTAAATCCAAAAGCAATCAAAGAATATCTAGATGACTATGTTGTTGGTCAAGAATATTCCAAAAAAGTTATTTCTGTTTCTGTATATAACCATTATAAAAGAATTTCTCAAGAGAATGAGGATAATATTGAAATAGAAAAAAGCAATGTAGTTATGGTTGGTCCAACAGGAACTGGCAAGACATTAATTGCAAAAACAATTTCTAAACTATTAGATGTGCCATTGGCGATTGTTGATGCAACAGTCCTTACTGAAGCTGGATATGTTGGAGAAGATGTGGAAAATATTTTGACTAGACTTTTACAGGCGTCCGATTACAATGTTGAAAAAGCTGAAAGAGGAATCATTTTTATTGATGAAATTGATAAAATTTCTAGAAAAAGTGACAACCCATCAATAACAAGAGATGTCTCTGGAGAAGGTGTTCAACAGGCTCTGCTTAAATTAATGGAAGGTGCAGTTGTAAATGTCCCGCCAAAAGGTGGTAGAAAGCATCCAGATCAAAACTTTATAAAGCTAAATACATCAAATATTTTATTTATAGCTGGTGGTGCTTTTAACGGTATAGAAAAAATTATATCAAAAAGACTCAACATGAATGCTGTAGGATTCAAAAACTCCAAAATCAAATCTGTTGGTGAGTCTAAACATATAATCAAGAATATCATTCCAAATGATTTAAAAGATTTTGGTTTAATTCCTGAAATTTTGGGGAGACTACCTATTCTAACATATATGCTTGAATTAGACTCGGCTGATTTAAAGAAAGTTTTAACAGAACCAAAAAACTCTCTTATCAAACAATATATAAAGTTGTTTGAAATTGATGGAATAAAACTTGATTTTGATGATGATGCCCTTGATTATATTGTTCGTAAAGCAATTGAATTTAAATTAGGTGCCAGAGGCCTAAGATCGATTTGTGAAAGCATTCTTATTGATGATATGTTTAATATGCCGGGTTCTAATAAAAAGAGTTTATCTATAAACAAAAAGTATATTGAAAGTAAGCTTGATGGTCTTAACTTTTCAGGTTTAAAAGAAGCCTCCTAATTTAAATTTTTTTTACTGTAAAATTTTTTATACAAAATTATTATTGTCACTGCAGCCAATATATATGGAATGGCTGCCAAGTATGCAATTCCATCATTTAAACTCTCAGCAGTTTGTTGATCAGCACCTGATTCAAGAACTGCCTTACACATTGAGCATTGAATTAAATATATCATACGTAATATGGAGAAATCATTAAATATACTATTACACCAGTTACTGCAACATAAAGCCACACCGGAAAGGTAACTTTAGCAATTTTTCTGTGTGATACAAATTTTGACTGAAATGCTCTTACGTAACTTACTAAAACCAGCGGAATTACCACTATAGAGAGTAAAATATGTGTAATCAAAATGAAAAAATAGACATAAGCAATTGGCCCCGAACCACCATATGGCGTTGGGTCTGAGGTAATATGATATGCAATATACATCACTAAAAATGACAATGATAGTGCAATACAAACCTTAATTAGATTCTCATGAATTTTTCTTTTACCGTTTTTTATATAATAAACAGCTGCGACCAATAATATGCCCGTAAGTCCATTTATTGTTGCATAAATGGGAGGTAAAAAAGTTAAGGGCTCTGCGATTGGTAAATTTTCAAGAAGAATGATTGGATCACTATTAGGAATTCGCATGTCAAAGATTAATTTATCTTGTTCCCATTTAGTAAATAATAAAAGTGCAACTACAACTGGTACAAGAACAGACACAATCCATATTAATATGTTATATAGCTTAGAATTCTTATCCATTCTCTAATAATTTTTTTATATCTTCTTTTATCATATCAATTCCTTGAATTTCACTTCCAGCAGACGTAATACCTAAATAATAAACAATTGGATTACCATTGATATCTCTTCTAGATCTTAAAAATCCATTTTTATCAATTAAAGCAAAAAATCCTTGATGCTCAAACCCACCTGCAACAGCTGGATTAACGCCGGCAAAAATATTAAAACCACTATTAGACAGTTCATAAATATTATCAACTTTCCCAGTTAAAAAATGCCAATTTTTTGATTTGATTTCTAACCTTTCCGAGTACTCTTTTAATCTTTTTGGAGTATCAGTTATTGGATCAATTGTAAATGATGCAATTCCAAAATCCTCTCTATTTCCATATTCATTGTCTAATATTTTCATGTTTTGATTCATTTCAATACAAATTGATGGACATGATGTGAAAAAAAACTCAGCAACATAAACTTTTCCTAAAAAATCCTCATTTCCTATATACAAACTATCTTGGTTCATAAAAATAAAGTCGGGTACTTTTCTAGCCGATCCATTTAGTTTAATAAAAGACAACTTTGATGATTGATCAATAGACATGGTCCTATTAGAATCAATTGTCTGGTTAGTGTTTATTCTATTAAATATTTTTGGAAGAAACCAATATCCAAAAACAAGTATTATAATCCCTAATCCTATATATGACTTGTTTTTCATAAATCTTTTCTAGTTATTCCATTTTTTTTGAGAGCTAACCTGTACTCAGCCAAGATTACCTTTACATCATCAACCATAAAGTTATTTATATCTGCAACTGACCTTGAATCATAACCAAATTTTATACCATCATCATCATTACGTCCTCTTAAAGATCTCTTCTTATCTACGATGTAAACATAAGGAGAGCCAGAATATTGATCCAGATTAGTATTAGTATTTAAACTATTGAATACTTCTTCAATAATATTGGGATCAAGAAAAACAAAGTTCCATTTTCTCATATCTGTATTGGTACCCATTTCTAATTTATTCTTTAAATCATCAGCAAGTTGTTCGGATTCCAATGGACAAATTACAACAAATTGAAAATCTTCGAAATCATAAAACCTTTTATATATTTTTTGATTCATATTTAATGCATCACCTTGTCGATCCTCAATATTACTTCCTAAAAAAAATAAAATAGAAATCTTCTTATTTAAATCAACTTTTGAGTAATCTGAGATAGAAAGTACGTTCTCATTTAGGACAGGTAATTTTGCAAAATTATTTACACCAGACGCAAAAAATAAGTATGCAACCAATGGAAGCACAAATAGTATGGTAAGTACTATATATTTTTTTTTCAAAATAATAATTTAAAAATTCCAGCTCACGAAGCCTTCATACATTATATCATAGATATAGTTTCCTTCGACTAAGAAAATAAATGCAGCGTAACCAATTAAAAAGATTAGAGTTATTACAACGGATACCTGCAGGCCAAACTTTTCATCTCTCATGTGCATAAAATCCCAAGTTATATAATATGCTTTTACAAGAGTTAAGATGACAAAGATCCAGTTAATCAATTTCATGGATAGAAATTGAGCCATTAAAGCTTCAGGTTTTACAATACCTAATACAACTTCAATAGCAGTTACAATGGAAAGAAAAATTAAAACTCCCCATATTTTTTGAACATTAGATTTAAATTTAATTAAGCCTCTAAAAATTTCTAATTTATGTTCTGTTTCGTGTGCCATAGTTAATTATACCAAGTAGAAGAATGTAAATACAAAAACCCAAACTAGATCAACAAAGTGCCAATATAAACCAACTTTTTCAACCATTTCATAATGTCCTCTTTTTTCATAGGTTCCTAATAAAACATTGATGAAAATAATAATATTAATAATGACACCAGAGAAAACATGAAAACCGTGAAAGCCTGTTATAAAAAAGAAAAAATCAGCAAATAACCTATTGCCGTATTCATTATGAATTAAATTAGCACCTCTAACTACATAAACAGCTTGTTTAACTTTTTCGATAGATTGCTGACGATTTAATACAATCTTGTGGCCTTTTTCATCAATTTTTTCCATTCTAACAACAATTGAGGGATCAGCCATAAATCCTTCTGTTACTTCAGCTACTGAATATTCATCAAGAGCGGGTTCACTTTGAAACCATAACCCATTGTTCTTTTTATGTTGTTCCCTGTATTGCGGTTTATAAACAGCAAAATCTTCAATTGATAATCTTTTATTATTATTACTGTCAACAAATTGAATAATCATTCCTCCTCTTGTTTCTAATGCTCCATATTCTCCCTTTATAAAGTTTTTCCATTCCCACGCTTGTGATCCTACAAAAACAGCTCCACCTATAATAGTTAAAAACATGTAAAAGATCACCTTATCTTTCTGCATCTTATGACCAGCATCAACAGCTAATACCATAGTTACAGATGAGAAAATTAATATAAATGTCATTAAAGCAACATAGTACATCGGAGCATCAACGCCGTGCAATCCGGGAAAGTGAGTAAAAACTTCATCGGCTATTGGCCAAGAATCAATATTTTTAAACCTTGAGAATCCGTATGCAATTAAAAAACCAGTAAAAGTTAATGCATCAGATACTATAAAAAACCACATCATTAGTTTTCCGTAGCTAGCATTAAGTGGGCGTGGTTCCTGTGTTAATTCTGGTTGAATTTCAGTAGAGGAAACTGTCGAACTCATTAACTAAAATAATTTTTTCAAAGTTAAGTAATTTTTATCCAAAGAAATAGAAAAATAAAAACAAATAAAGCCATAAAATATCAAGAAAATGCCAAAAAGTAACACCAAGGTTAAAACCTAATTTATTGATTTGATATTTATTTTTGCTTGTATTGTAAATTAATACCATTAAAACTATAATTCCAGCAAATAAATGTACTGCGTGTAGGAAAGTTAATACATATATAAAAGATGTGGTTATAGTACTTTGTGCCCCAGCAAAAAAATAACCCATTTCAATTAAGCTTTTAAAAGACAAAAATTGAAGTACACAAAAAGTAATTCCTAGCATCAAAGTAAATGATAACCAAGACAGTACGCTATTTTTTGATTTATTATTAACAAGATTATACTTAGCAAACTGGATGGTTATACTACTTATAATTAATAAAATAGTACTGTAAAAAAATAATACTGGCAACTCAAAATCTACTAACCAGTCAGGTCTCCCTTTACTAACTATGTAAGCACTGGTAAGACCTGCAAAAGTCATTGTTATACTAAGTAATCCAAACAACAGCATCATCTTTTTAGCTCTTACTTTACTAGGATCTATAATTTTATCACTCATAAAAATTTATCGAATATATATACTAATTGGATTGAAGTCAAATATAATATAGTAAAGAAAAATAATTTTCTTGCTGAATTAATATCCATTCTATTATACAAATTGAAAGCAAAAATTAGCATTATTAAACCAAGAATTAAAACAATAATTGCACCATAAATGCTGAGTGACAGATTTCCAGTCAAACCTGTATAAGGAAAAACCGAAATAATCATCATCCATATCACATAAAGTATAATTTGAAAGGCTGTATTCTTGTCTTTTTTTCCAGTGGGTAACATATTAAAACCTGCCTTTTTATAATCATCGTCTAACATCCAACCAAGTGCCCAGAAATGTGGAAACTGCCAAAAAAACTGTATCATGAACAGAGTGCCAGGTTCAATACCAAATTGATTTGTTGCAGCGACCCATCCAAGCATAAATGGTATGGCTCCGGGGATAGCTCCAACAAAAACAGATAATGGAGTTATAGGTTTTAATGGAGTATATATACATGTGTATATAAATACAGAAACTGCAGCAAAGAATGCTGTTTTGTAATTAATTGTATACAAAACAATCAATCCAATAAGTGTCAAAATAACACTTATCCAAAATGCATTTGATGTAGATATTTTTTTTGTAGGTAAAGGCCTAGATTTAGTTCTATCCATTAGAGCATCTTTGTCTTTTTCAATTATTTGATTAAATGAGTTCGATGCACCTACCATACAATAACCACCAAATAAAAGAAGTAAGATGTCAAAAAAATCTACGTTATCAGTTGCTAGTACGTATCCCGCAATTGTAGAAAAAACAACGCTAAAAGACAATCTTGCTTTGGTTAATGTCAAAAAAACTTTGGACCTAGTCAATAACACAATAGTTTTAAAAAGAATGTAAAATTAAAGCAGAAATAATACCTGAGCAAATATTATTGCAACTTGAAAATAATTGGTATACTGAAAGGAACTCGAACAGGTCTTCCCCTTTGTTTTCCAGGTGTCATCTTTGGAAGTTTGCCAATAATTCTAGAAGCCTCTTTTTCAAGATTTTTATCCGGTCCTCTTGTTCTAATTGCAGTTATAGAACCATCTTTAGAAATAGTAAACTGAACAAAAACTCTACCTTGAATTCCCATCTCCTGAGCAATTTCAGGGTATCTAAAGTTTCTAGCAATATGTTTTTGGATTTGTTCCTGGAAGCAACTTCTTCTTTGAGACTTAGGAACTCTCTCACATCCAGGATATAAAGGGACATCCTCAATAATTGCAAATGGAACATCCATATCAAGCTCTTCTTCAACTACTTCGACTTCCTCTACGATCTCTTCTTGATCAGTTTCAGTAGATTCAATTATTGTCTCCTCAATTTCTTCTTCATCTTCAACTACTTCAATTATTTCAGGAGCAGGTGGAGGTGGCGGAGGTGGTGGAGTTTTTAATTGTTCTGTGATTGGGATTTCCTCATCATCATCGTCATCAACATCTAAAGCAATATATCCATACCCATCGTCATCATAATTTTTATACTCAATAGCTTGCCATGAAATAAATAGAACTAAGAAAAGACCTATAGAAAAATAGAAGGTACTTTTTTTATTTAAATCAGCTTGTGGATTTTTTTTAGTTCTCATCTGCAGCTAAAGTAATTTTTTTTTTAAATAGTACAAAATAAATACTCCAAATAAAACCCCTATACAATTAGCTACAAAATCACCCAAATCAAAATATCTTCCAAATGGAAGTACATGTTGTAATATTTCCAATCCTAATCCAAATAGAATTAGATAGGTAGAAATTTCGATTTTTCTTTCTGAAAAATTTTCGATTTTTAATCCCCAAATCAGGGCGAATATCAAATACATAATAAAATGTATCAATTTATCCAATTCTAACAATTTAAACCTTGGTAAACCAAGATCAGGTACAGGTATAAGTGAAAGTAGTACTAGAATTAAGGTGTAATAAACTGCAGTTTGTGAAATGAACTTCTTATCCAATTAAAGCAGAGTAATCATCACTGTTAAGCAACTCATTAATTTCATCAGGATTAGAAACCTCAACTTTAATTATCCAGCCTTGTTCATATGGTGATTCGTTAATTGACTCTGGAGCATCAGAAAGACTTTCATTAAATTCAACTATTTTACCTGACATTGGAAGAAAAAGGTCCGATACAGTTTTAACTGCCTCAACAGTTCCAAAAACTTCATCCTTGTTGAGTGTTTCATCCAAAGTATCAACTTCAACATAAACAATATCTCCAAGTTCACTTTGAGCAAAATCAGTTATTCCAACTGTTGCAATATTTCCTTCTACACTGACCCACTCATGGTCTTTAGTATATTTTAAATTTTCTTTAACATCCATATTTCTAAAATATAACTTAGTTCAAACAAAAAAAAATATTTTATCTAATTTCCAAAACTGTATCTAAATGTAAATCCAGATCTTATGTTAGTTTGCGGGAAAGCAGTTGAAATTTCATACTTTGAAAATAAGTGATCATAAAATAAAATAGCTGAAAAATTTCTACTTAATGCATAATCTGCACTGAACTTAAGTGAAAATATTGATTGACCAGCTGATACCTTATTGTCATCTATTTCTAAGTTTCTTATAACCGTAATATTCTTTCTTAAATTCAAATCTATTTTAGCATTTAAATCCCCAATAAAACTATTTCCATTGCTTGCTAAATTTGATCTTAATCTTAAATTTTTAACTCTGTAGCCCATTCCTAAAGTGTATTCATTTCCCCATGATTCAGTTATTAAGTTATTTGCTAAACTTAATGAAACTGCCCTATCTTTAACAACATCAAATATTATTCTTAGTGAATTTTTTAATTCTAGGTCTAGTCTGATTAAAGGGTTAAATTGTTCAACTAAATTAACATTTGAAAAGATTATTTCATTAAAATAATTCCCGGAAATATCAAACCCATTTTCTTGATAATTTAAATTATAATTGAAATTATTAATGGTGAAGTTAGATCGATAACCATGCTGTAATGAAACACTTGAAAATATATCATCGAAATATTTTTCAAGTCCAGAATACTGCAATGTCCAATTTAATTTTGGTTTATCACTAATAGGATTAAGGGAGATTTTTGAGGCATCTATCCCAGTGTACGCAGAAATAAATGCAGGTATTAAAACCGACTGACTATTTTTTCCATAACCAATCGGAAAACCATCAACATCATAGTTAATATTACCTAAATCTTTTTTAGAAATCAATCTATTCGCTATATCCAATCTGATTTTTTTTAGATTTTCAAAATCTTCAGATATATCAACTGACTTATTGTTGAAGGATGTTCTTAACATATTAGTAGATATAGAAAAATTACCATAAAAATTTCCATTTAGTGAGTTATATTCATTATCTACTATCAAATAATTTTCAGAGTAATTATTGGAATATGCCCTATTAGCATTTAAGTCAATTCTCAAATTTTTAAATAGTTCAATTTCAGCACTCAAATCAAATTTTGAATTGTATATCTTTTGATATTGTTGATTAAAATTTGAAAATTTTGTAAGCCAACCATTTTTAGCAATCTCATACCTAACATCCTTTTGATCTCCAAATACAAATCCAAAAGATGGTTTTAATGTTCCTAAAAATCCAATAGAGGGAATATAACCAGGTAAAACCTTACCAGAATTTTCACTGTAAGTTGATCTAATTCTTTTTAATGATTTTAGTATGTCGAAGATGGAATTTTTATTTAAAAAACCAATTTGTCTGTAAAGCTTGTCCAAATTCACATTTACATTAAAAGACTGATTATTTGAATTTTGAATTGTATTTACCCGACCTAATTTTTTTCCAAATTCATCAACAATATTATTTTGAATATCAGAACCTCTTTGCCAGTTGAAATTACCGTTGTAAGAATAATTAGCATCAATGAAATCTAAGAATGGGAAATTTGAAATCGGCAAATTATAATTCGCAGAAAAATTTTGATTAAAAAAGTTAGATTCTCCTACCTCAAAGAAGTTGTCAAATAATTCCATTTTGTTTCTTTCAGAGGCATCAAGATCTTTACTAAATGAGGGTATTAAACTTGAATTTGATCCATTGTAGCTTAATACGAGTGATCTACTTACATTATGCGAAATTGATAATAGCCAATCAAACATAAATTTTGATTGTCTGAATTCAGGAACTGGAATCTGATTATTTGAAACAACACCCAAGTAATTGACCTCTCTAAATTTTTGACTAAATAAAGTTCTATTATAATTTCCTGAGAACACTAAACTGCTAGGGAGTGGATTAAAATTAAATTCTTTTAACCATTTCAAATACTTTGAATCTTTATTTTCCAATAATTTCTCAAATGGATATATGCTCAAGTTTTCAAAACTGTAAGAGTATTGCATATTGGCCATCACCATTTTTTTATCAGAATAATCCATCTCGAAATCTTGATAATTATTTTCTGAATAACTATATGATATATTTAAATTTTCAATATCATATATTCTTGGTTTTTTATTATTGGTTTTTCTTTTTGATAAACCCAGTATACTAAAGCTCTTTGAATTGGATAACATTTTTGATTGAGATGTAACCGAATCTTTATTTTGTGTGATGTCAAGAATACTATTCAATTCTAAATCATCATAGTAGCTATCATATGTTGGATTTGATAATTCTTTAGACCTGGTATAACTAATTGGTATTTGTATTCCCCAATTTTCAGGAAGCAATTGTCCGGCATTAATATTTGTTACCAAAGAATACTGTGTATAATTTTCATCAATTGTTTCATTTGGGGATTTGTCAACTGATCCAAAACCATCAGTAGCTACTCTACCGCTAAATGATACGCTGGCAAAATCTGCTAAGTTAGCGTCAAGATTTGCTACAGCAGACCACCCACCTTTTCCTTTTATTTCAGAAAGTCTGAGTTCATTAAACCAGACTTCACCAGAAAGGTTATTACCAACTGAGACTGATGGATTTTTAAGTCCAATAGTTATTGTTTTTATTCTCCCTAATGATGGATTACCTTTAATCGAAAATTTATATTTTTTTTCTCCAGGAAGTTTACTAATTGGGCTAAACTCATCAATTATATTTAACTCATCATCAAAGTATGTGACTTCATTTGATTGGATTTTTTCTGAGATTAATTTCAGTTTGATTCTTAAAAATTTTTCTAAATAAAAATCAATCGAATTAGAGTTTGGATTCCAAACTTTATCCGGGCTTAATCTATTAGATTGACCTGATGAAAATGAAGTTGGCTTAAGTGGGACCTCTATTTGATAGTAATTTTCATTAATATCACTACCAAGCCTTAAGAAAGCAACTAATCTTTCATCAAAATCATTTTCAACACCATCCCCTGGAAGTAATTCGCTACCTTCAATTGATTCCGCATGTAAATACATCTTGATTTTTTTATAATTTCTTAAGTCTAAATCTAGATTTTTATAAACAGCTCTTGAATCTTTTGGTTTTAAATCTTGAATTTTTAAAGAAAGTGACTGCTCATTTTGTCTAATGATAGAATTGTTATTTATAATCTCCTCTCTCTCAACACCCGGCGGCAATACATAATTTACTGGTGATCTATTTTCGTTATCTAAAATATTGACACTTCCAATTTCAAAATTAGTTTCTCGATTAATAATATTATCATTATTAAGTGGCAAATTGTATCTTTTCCAATCGGTTTTTACCAAATCAAGTGTTGCAAATCTCAAGGTTACTGGATTTGAAAAACCCTTGATTGCCATCCTAACAAATCTTATAGTTTTTAAATCACTAATACCATTAACTGCATTAAAAAAATTACTGTATTTAGTTCCTTCATAGTATTCTGGAAAGATTGGAATTTTGAATTGTATCCATCTTGACTGCGTGATGTTTCCATTTGCAAGTTTTACATTACTATTTTCTCTAATATCTGCAACAAATGGATGATTTTCTTTAGTTATGTTTTTTAAAATTGGAATCCTATATTCAAAATAACTATTCACTCTGTTCATCGTATTGTCATTATTGACATCTTCAACATCTGGTAAGGTTGTGGAGCCACGGTTATTAGAATCAACATTGACAGGTGAATTTCCTTGACTGCCATTGTAATTTTTATATCTGTTTAGTATGCTACCCTGTCTCTCCAAATAATACTCATAATTATCACCTGATGGATCATCTGGATCTCCATTAAAATAATACTCTTTTTCTTCTAGATCATTTAAACCATCATAACCTAAATCTTGGTTTTTTCTCTCATCGGGATTTGAATTAAAAGCATAAACTAGAGATTGACTTTTTGGTGTTTTTCCCCAGTTTGAATTTTCATATAAATCTGATGATTTAACGGGTAATCCATTTTCATATTGTTTTTTTCCATCTGGAAGTATATCCTCAGAAATATTCCCTAGATGAAATACAATCTCGCCAATTTCAAAATCATTGGAATTATATTCGCCAAAATCATCAAGTAACCAAAACTGAATATATTCAACATTAGCTTTTTTAAAATTTGTTGTATTTATTGTTTTAGTTATTGCAGCCCAGTTCTCTTTTTTATTATTTAAAAAATTATTGATTGTATTATTATTATATGGTCCTTTTTCAGTAGGATAAAATGAAATATCAAAAGTTGTTTGTGCTCTTGATTCTCCTTGATATAGGTCAAGTTCAGGAAAAATTTCGTCTATATAAATTCTTCTAGTAGAATTTTTCGAAATTTCATCAGCATTAATTTCACCAGGACTTTTGTATGAATAAAAAATTGGGTCAATTGAATACCAAGCTAATTTTGCTCTATTGTATCCAGCATTTAAATCGTTATTTCCAAATTCATAACCTTTATAACCAACTGGAATACTTCCCAATTTCCAGGAATTTATATCTC
The DNA here is from genome assembly GCA_902595555.1 of uncultured Bacteroidota bacterium. Taxonomy (GTDB): domain Bacteria; phylum Bacteroidota; class Bacteroidia; order Flavobacteriales; family Flavobacteriaceae; genus Eutrophosalina. Next base: position 31,428 of record CACJQM010000006.1, read on the forward strand.
TTAAATCAATTCTATTTTGGGTACCTTCAAAATCATCAATGTAGACACTTGCACTGTTATCATATCCTGAGCTTCTTGGTTTGGAGGACTTTAAATATGCAAATTCAGTTCTTAATGAGATATTAGACATTGCGTCTGTATTCAAATTGGGTAAAATATTAACTAAACGAGTTAGCACTGGAGCATCCGAATTATAACTAGCATTAATTCCGAACATAGTATTGTTTACTGGCTCTATGCCATAATTAGCTTTTCTACTAATTGACTTTTCACTCAGATTAATTAAGGAACCTCCAATTCTAAATTTATCATTGAATTTATGTTCAACATTTATTCCTGAAAACCTTCTTTTTTGTTGTGAGTAAAGTGAGTTGCTTTCTGTTGAAATTTCAATCGGTATATTTGAGTTTTTTAATGATTCATTTAAAATTTGAACATCTCCTGTTTGATAATTAACTATATAGTCAATACCCTCCTGTAACATTCTTCCACCTGCACTTACAACTACAGATCCTTGAGGAATATTAAATTCACCGGTTGAAATAGCTCCATCACTTTGAGATGACTTGTACCTACCCTTTAAATTGAATTTATTTTTTTGAATAAATTTTTCTGCAGATGTTTTTCCTTTAGAATAGAGCTCATCATAAACATATTTTTTTTGATTTACATTATATGTGTTAGGCTGGTCATACTGCTCTGAACTTGAACTTCTGAGTTTTTCAAAAATAAAATTTCCAAATGGTTCTGTAGTTGGAAAAATTAATAACCCTTTATCTTTTAAAACTGTTACTCCGTCAATTGCATCAAAGAACCCGTCGCCTCCTTCCTGAATATTTTGATTAATATCTAGCTTATCCAAATCAAATAGATTTAATAATCTTATTTTATCAAGATTTTGTGGCCAAGAATCAACATCAATTGGCGATATATAGTTTAATGATGATGGATCATTATAAAATATATTTAACTTAAAATCTTCTAAATTGACTTGAAAAGAGCCTATATCATAAATGTTTTTCATCATTAATTTAAAGACTGGCTGTTGTACATCATTTAAATTACTTTTTAACATTTTTAGTATGAGATTGGAATCACTTGAGTTGGTACCAGATGTATTTCCATCGCTAGAAAATTCTCCGACTTGATAAACTTTACCTTGATAAGTATATTGAAAAGCAATAGCTATAATTTCATCATTGTTTAGAGATTGATTTAATGAAATAAAACCTAGTTTTTCATTTAATGTATATTCATTCTCATCAAGCTTCCTCGCATTTTCTAAAACTACATAGTCTCTACCTTCACTAATTAGGTCAGCATATTGAGAAAAACCATTTCTAATACTCGCAATAGATCTTATATTATTATTAAGAAAATTTTGCCCAATTAACTGCGGATCAAAATTATTAAGTGAGTTATTTGGTGGTGAATCAAAACTAGATGAATTAAAAAAATTGTTTGCAAAATCATCAACTCTAGTAAATTTTGGATCACTCTCACCTATGTCTTGTAATGCAACAATACTTCTAACATTTTCTGTTTCATTACTCTGATTGGTAATCCATATCTCAACCCTTGTTATATTAATGGGTGAGTTTATATAGGGCGAAGTTTCTAAAAAACGATCGAAATTTTTTCTAAAATAGTGCGATAAAAAAAAATGCCTATTTCCATCATAATCAATTGGAAAAAGTGAAAATTCGTTAAATGCTCCCTCAGTAGTTGCATTTATTGTAGATGATTGGGATCTCTGTTCAGAAATAACAGCATCAATGGTTGTTGCTCCAAATTTAAGTTGGGTTTTAAATCCAAATAAGCTTTGAGCCCCACTAATCAAAGAGCCACTTATTGGCATACTTACATTTCCAAGCTCAATATTCTGAATAATATCATCTTCATCAGGTGTATAATCTAACTTTAATAGGTTTTGAAAATCAAAGGTAGATTGGGAATCATAATTAGCATTTACATTTAATTTTTCGCCAATTTTTCCATTCAAACTAAGTGATATAGCTTGATTAAAATCTAGATTTACATTGCTTTGATTCCTTACGGGAATCGATGGATTATCTCTTTTTATATACCTAGCACCTAAATCTATTCCAATGGATCCTTGAGGATTCAGTTCTATCTCATTTCCCCCAAAAATAGTTTCAAAAAAATCTGAATTGATATATAAATTGGGAAGTAAGTTTTTCTTTTCTTCTTCTTTATTAGGATCCTGAAGAATTGATAATTGCTCGCTAAAGTAATCTTTGATGAAATTAGATTTATATAGATTTCTATACTCTTCCGGAGTTAGAGTAAGTGGAAGTTTATAATCTATATCTCCAATCTTATTCTGATAAATATAAAGGTCGAGTTCTTCATCATAGACATACTTAGAAATAATTGATGATGGAGTTTTGAGCTTAAATTCACCGATATAAACTGTGTTGTTTATCGTATCTAAGCTAATCCTGTTTTGACTTTGTGCATTGGTCAAAAATGAATAAAAAATAAATGTTACGGTAAATCCTAAACGAACTGCTATATTTTTAAATAAAAAATCCAAAAAAATTATAATTTGTTTAAAGCCTTTTTAATTAAAGTCTCAACATTTATACCAGGATTTTCAGCAATAATTTTACTTAATATTTTACTTGTTTGTTTTTGAGAATAGCCTAAAACTTCCAACGCAGAAGCAGCTTCAGTAGACTCATTGTTTAAAGTAAGTTCTTGTTGTTCAGAGCCCTCTAGTGATAATACTTTGTCTTTTAATTCTAAAATTACTCTTTGGGAGGTTTTTAGACCTATACCTTTAATTGATTGTATTACTTGTACATTTTCAGTCATAATTGCTGAAACGATCTCATTCGGAGTCAATGATGAAAGCATCATTCTCCCCGTACTTGCTCCAACACCAGAAACTGAGATTAATAACTTAAAAAGACTACGCTCTGATTTTTCAAAAAATCCATAAAGACTGTGCGAGTCTTCTTTAATTATCAAATGGGTATAAAGCTTAATATTTTCTTCATTACCAATCTTAGAAAAAGTATTTAAGGATATATTGATTGAATATCCAATTCCATTACAATCTACAACAACCTCAGTTGGTGACTTTTCAACTAATCTTCCTTTAATTTGTGTTATCATAATTACAAATTTATTCTTTTCTAGATTGAGCATCTATTACTGAAATAGCTGACATGTTTACAATTTCCTCAACACTAGCTTTTAACTGCAAAACATGAACTGCTTTATCCATACCCATTAAGATTGGTCCGATTGATTTTGCACCATCTATTTCTTTGATAATCTTGTAAGTTATATTTGCAGCATCAAGATTGGGGAAAATCAAAACATTTACTTTTTGAGTTCCAAGCCTTGAATCATCAAACTTGTTTTTTAACATCATTTTATTGATTGCAAAGTCTGATTGAATTGGTCCATCAACAATCATTTCTGGATTACTTCTTCTCAAAAATTTAACTGCTCTTTTAACCTTGTTGGCCATGGGGTGATCAGAGGATCCAAAATTTGAAAATGATAGCAATGCTATAACAGGATTATATCCAAACATCTTTGCTGTATTTGATGTCATCAAAGTTATGTAAGCTAGATCATTATATTGTGGATTAATGTTAATTGAGGTATCACTTAGAAAAATAGGTCCTTTACTTGTAAGCATCAGGTTAGTCGCTGCAATTTTTCTTACACCATTTGCTTTTCCAATCACCTTGAGAATTGGCTTAACAACCTCAGGATAACTTCTAGAATAACCGGAAATCAAAGCATCAGCCTCACCAACTTTAACCATCATTGCTGCAAAATAATCTCTGGCCCTCATAAATTTCACAGCTTGACTAAGTGTAATACCTTTATCTTTTCTTTCTTTATGTAAAATTTTTCCGAATCTCTTTATTTTACTTTTAGCTTTTTCTAAACTGAGGTCAATAATCTTCAAATCATGAACAAAATCGATTTCTTTCATGAGTTTTTTAATCCTATCTACTCTTCCCATTAATATTGGAATACCTAAGCCTTCTTCATAAACTATTTGCGCAGCTTTCAAAACATCTAATCTATCAGCCTCAGTATAAATAATTTTTTTTGGGTCGAGTTTAGCCTTTGCTCTGATTAATCTAATAATCCTATCATCTGTTCCTTTTCTGGCATCAAGATCTCTAGCATATTTCTCCCAATTTTCGATCGGGACTCCAGCCACTCCAGAGTCGATTGCTGCTTTAGCGACTTCCACTGGTACAGTTGAAATTAATCTAGGGTCAAATGGTTTTGGAATGATATAATCTTTACCAAAAGATAATTTCTTCTCTTTGTAAACTATATTTACAAACTCAGGGACTGGTTCTTTGGCTAGTTTAGCAAGAGCATAAACAGCTGCCATTTTCATTTCTTCGTTAATTTTTGAGGCTCTTACATCCAAAGCTCCTCTAAAAATAAATGGAAAGCCTAAAACATTATTGACTTGATTAGGGTGATCACTTCTTCCAGTAGCCATTATAATATCATCTCTTGTTTTCACAGCAACTTTGTAGCTGATTTCAGGGTCTGGGTTAGCCATGGCAAAAACAATTGGATTTTTACTCATTGAAATTAACATGTCTTTGGTCATCATATTTGCTTTTGACAAACCAATAAATACATCTGCTCCTTTTAATGCTTCATCCAGTGAATTGATTTCAGTATTTTTAGACGAAAACAATTTTTTCTCAGGCGAAAGATTTGATCTATTGACATTTAATAAACCTTTACTGTCAAACATCAAAATATTCTTCTTTTTTACACCAAGAGACCTATACATTTTTGCACATGATATAGCTGCAGCACCAGCGCCACAAATCACCATTTTTATATCTCCAATTTTTTTATTTGCTAATTCTAGTGCGTTAATCAGTGCGGCTCCTGAGATAATTGCAGTGCCATGCTGATCATCGTGCATGACAGGAATATTCAATTCATCAACCAACCTTCTCTCTATTTCAAATGCTTCAGGAGCCTTAATGTCTTCAAGATTTATACCTCCAAATGTTGGGGCAATGTTTTTAACAGTATCTATAAACTCATCAATATTTTTAGTGTCAATTTCAATATCAAAAACATCGATATCTGCAAAAATTTTAAAAAGTAGTCCTTTTCCTTCCATTACAGGCTTTGAGGCCAATGGACCAATATCCCCAAGGCCCAAAACAGCTGTACCATTGGATATAACAGCAACTAGGTTTGACTTAGATGTATACTTGTACACATCATCTGGATTTTTATCAATTTCCAAACAAGGATGAGCAACTCCAGGTGAATAAGCTAATGCTAAATCAGTTTGAGACCTATATTTTTTAGATGGAATAACTTTAATTTTTCCAGGCTTAGGCTTGGAATGATAAACCAATGCCTCTCTTCTTTTTCTTTCATTGCTCATATTTCTGATTTAGCTGTTTGAGTATGAATAGTCAAATGTATTCATTTAAAGTTAAATTTTTTGGCTTGTTTTTTGAAATATTTAAATAATGTAGATTAATAATTTAAAATGTATTAAACCTTTTTAATCTATATTTACCGTCTCGAGTGAAAAAACTTTTTAAAATAATATCATTTTTATTAATCTTATTTACTTTCCAACTGGGTTATTCCCAATTGAGTAAAACCCACTATATTCCTCCACTAAGTTCTACATTTGCTAATAATGCTGGCTCAGATAATGCGCCTAATGAACAATGGTTTCACATATCCACACCAAGTGAAAATGCTGTTAATTTTACAATTAAAAGAGGAGATGGTAGTGATTTTGCAACTGGTACAGTATCAAATGCAGTTCCCTGGACTGACAGAGCCAATTTAGGAGATAATCAAAATGATCAATTTGGATACCTTTTTGCTCAACCAAATAGTCAAGAGCAAATTCTAACGCAACATGGTTTTATAATTGAAGCTGATGAAGAGATATATGTTTCTGCTAGATTTATTGCGAGAAGCAATAATCATGGTGGTGCACTGGTTAGTAAAGGAGAATCAGCCTTGGGAAATAGATTTAGAACTGGATCATTACAAGTAGGTGGTGATCACATGAGTTTCTTTTCCCTGATGGCTACTGATGATAATACATTTGTAACAATCAATCTTCCAGCAGGCGTAGCATCACTTGCTGGTACCACAGGTACAATAAATGTTGGGCCTCTTAACAGGGGGCAATCATATATTATTGGAAATAATGAAACTAGAAATGGAATCATAGGTAGTCTTATAGAATCAACAAAACCAATAGTTGTCAATTCAGGTTCTGGTGTTGGATCCTTTTCACCCGGAGTCCCCGGCGCCGGAGGACAAGATTTTGGTGTTGATCAAATTGTTGGTGTAGATCTGGTTGGGTCCGAATACATATTTGTCAAGGGTAATGGAAGAGATTCATGGGAAAACGTTTTAATAATTGCTGATCAAAATAATACTAAAATAAATATCAACGGCTCACCTTACAGCGATGGAGCTGGAAATCAAATTACTTTAAATGAAGGAGAATTTATAGTTATCGAAGGGGATCAATATGTTAACGGCAATATGTATGTTAGTACTGATAATAAAGATGATAAACTTTTTGCCTTTCAAGGCTTAGGTGATGTTTACGGAGCCTCTGGTGGTAGATTCCCAGCTGCCAACCAAGGGATGGTCTTTGTACCACCACTTAGTTGTGGTACCAGCGGGAATGTTAATAATATTGCGAATATTGATAAAGTAGGAGATGAAACATTCAATGATAATGCTCAAGTAAGTTTAGTAACAACTAAAGGATCTGTAGTTTCAGTTAATGGAGCTCAAATTTTTGCAGCTGATGGTAATGTTAACAGAAATGATGTTCTTGGAAATGATAATTATGAATCCTATGTAATAACAGATTTAAGTGGAAATATTAGAATTGAAAGCAATGGAGAAATGTATGTTTCTTATTACAATACAGACGGAGCTGCATCAACAGCTGGATTTTATTCTGGATTTACAAAACCTCCTAAATTTGATTTAGACATTACATTTGAGACTAAAGGAGCATGTATAAATGAAGATGGATCATCCAATATTGAGTTTACTGCTGTTGGTTCATTTGAATCATTTCTTTGGGAGATAAAAAATAATGATGGAACCTTCAGTCCAGCACCAGGAAATTCAACAGCTACAACATATAAACCAACTGAATCTGGTGTTTACAGACTAAAAGGATATCTTGAATGCGATATTGAATTAAATTCAGATGAAATACCAATAAGTATTTGCGCCACAGACTCAGATAATGATGGTATTTTTGATAATATAGATTTAGATTTAGACAATGATGGTGTTTTAAATTCAGTTGAATCAGCAGGAAGTGGTCTAATTGATTTCACTAATCCAACTAACCCTATCATAAACATTAGTAAGGAGGGTGCAGCATCTGGAACATCAATTTCAGGTGTAATTACAGGAACAATTGTCAAAACAAAGGATGAACACTCAATTACTGTTTCTGCAAACGGTTTTGAATCACAAGTTGAAGCAGGAAGCGATCAAGAATTAAAATACACTTTAAATTTTAGTGAAAAATTAAATATTCTATTTAAAGATTCTGGTCTAGCTGCAGCAATTGTTGATGGAGAAAGTTTCATTATAAAAAGCATTCCTGGAACTACTAACATTACTCTGTTAGATCCGAATGATAATTTATATGTAGACACTGATTTTGATGGTGTTTATGAAGACAATACATTACAATACACCTCAAATGAAATAAGGTTTAAATTCAAATCTAGAGCTAATCCAACGTATGAATTTTATTCATATCAAGTTGAGGGTATAGAGCTAGTGCATAAGCTAAATAATGTTGGCAGCAACAGTGAAAGTGTCATAATTCCAAGTGTTTATGTAGTTGATTATAAGTTGGATACAGATGGGGATCAAATTCTTGATTACAATGATCCTGATAGTGATAATGATGGTTGTTGGGATGTTGTTGAAGCTGGTTATCTTTTAGAGGATATAGATGGAATATACGGTCCTGAACCTCCACCTGATTCTAACTTACCAAACATTACAAGCGGAACGGTTGATAGCAGAGGAAGAATTGTTAATGATGATTATGATTATAATATTGAACCAAAAAAAGATACTAGTGGTCAATTTTATTTTCAGAAAACCAGCACTGCACCAGAAATAAATTTACAACCAGCATCATCAATTGCATGCTATGATGGTGCACCTGCCGATTTTGAAGTTACTGTTCAAACTAATGATATTGCTTCTTATTTATGGCAGCTAAGCACAGATAATGGATCTACATGGGATGATTTAGAAAACAATGACACATATTCTGGTGTTGATACAAGTAAATTAACTATTGCTTCAACTAGTTTAAGCATGAATGGTTATCTGTTCAGAGTTAAAATAAATACAGATGAATATGCTTGTTTCTTATATTCTCAAGATAGTACGAAGTTATCTGTTGAAGCTAATCTACCAATTGCAAATTCAATTGACGATCTTGTTGCCTGTGATGACAATTCATTTGGTAATTACGATGATGGAATAATCTCCGGATGGAATTTTGATGAAAAAATAAATGATATCCTTAACGGAAATCAAAATCTAGATAAACTAATTATTACTTTCCATACAACTTCAGAATCTGCAAATGATTTAAATGACGACGGAATAACTAATAGCGATAATTTTACAAATGAAAACAGCCCAAATGAACAAGAAATTTTTGTTAGAGTTAGAAATAACGAAACAGATTGCTTCAATGCTGAAACTTCATTTAAAGTTGTTGTAGAACCTTTACCTGTTGCA
>CACJQM010000007.1 GCA_902595555.1 uncultured Bacteroidota bacterium
GACTTGGCAAATCACGAAAAGTTTTCCTCAAAACAAATTAAATATTTTGATCCTGAGGATGAATCTAAATACATCCCTTATGTTGTAGAAACTTCAATTGGTTTAGATCGAATGTTTCTTGCCGTCTTTTCTAATTCCCTTTCTTTCGAATTGTTAGAAGACGGTTCTCAAAGAACTGTATTAAAAATCCCAAAAATATTAGCTCCAAATCAATGCGCAATCCTACCACTGGTAAAGAAAGATGGACTTGCTGATTTTGCAAAAGAGTTAAAAAATCAACTGAAAGTAAAATTTAAGTTAATTTATGATGAAAAAGATGCTATAGGTAGAAGATATAGGAGGCAAGATGCTTTAGGAACACCTTTTTGTGTAACAGTTGACCATCAGACCCTTGACGATAAAACCATTACGATTAGAGATAGGGACTCAATGAAACAAAAAAGAATTAAAGTGGATGAATTAGAAAATTTTTTATTTAAATCTTTTGAAATTTCTAATTGGCTTAGGTAAATAGTGATTAAAATACTCTCATACAATATTAACGGAATTAGAGCAGCTATAAAAAAAGATTTAGTAAAATGGATTGAAAAATCAAATCCTGACATAGTTTGTTTTCAAGAAATAAAAGCCAATGAGGACCAATTTGATACTGAAATTTTTACTAAACTAGGATATCATAATTATTGGTTTTCAGCTCAAAAAAAAGGATACAGTGGAGTTGGTATAATATCTAAAATTAAACCTGAAAATGTTCAAATTGGTACAGGTATTGACTTTATGGACTTTGAGGGAAGAAATTTAAGATTAGATTTCAAAAATTTTTCAGTAATGAGCTTGTATCTTCCATCCGGAACGAACATTAATAGATTAGAATTTAAATTTAAGTATATGTATGAGTTTGAAAAATATGTCAACTCTTTAAAATCTGAAATTCCTAATTTAATAATTGGCGGAGATTATAATATTTGTCATAAAGCTATTGATATTCATGATTCTTCACCAAGAATGGAAAAGGTTTCAGGATTCCTTCCTAAGGAAAGAGCTTGGCTTGATAAATTTATAAAATTAGGATTTATAGACTCATTTAGATATTACAATAAAATACCAAACAAATATTCTTGGTGGAGTTATAGAGCAAACTCAAGGAATAATAATAAAGGATGGAGGATTGATTATTTGTTGGTATCAGAAGCATTACGTAATAATTTAATAGGATCATATATTTTGGATGATATAGTTCACTCTGATCACTGTCCAATCGGTATAAATATTGAAATTTAATGGAATATAATTATCTACCCTCAACAAAAATAAAGGTTAGCAAAATATGTCTTGGTACAATGACATGGGGTCGGCAAAATACTTTTAAGGATGCATTTGATCAAATGAATTATAGTATTGAAAATGGTGTGAATTTTTTCGATACAGCCGAACTATACCCAGTCCCAGCAACACCCGACAAATATGCTGAAACTGAAAAAATTATAGGAAATTGGTTTAAAGAGTTTAAAAAAAGAGATAAAATAATTTTAGCAACTAAAATTGCAGGTCCAGGTGCTTATACGGAACATATTAGAAAGACAGGATTTAAAGGAAATTCAATTGAAGAGGCAGTTAATGGAAGTTTAAAAAGATTAAAGACAGATTATATAGATTTATATCAGTTACATTGGCCAGAAAGAATTACAAATACTTTTGGTAACAGAAGTTTTCAATATATAAAAGATTCATGGGAAGATAATTTTATAGAAATTTTAGAAAAGTTGGAGCAAATAATTAAATCTGGAAAAATAAGACATATTGGCTTATCAAACGAAAATCCTTGGGGTATCATGAAGTTTATAGAGTATTCCAAAAAAGGTTTGCCAAAGATGATTACAATTCAAAATCCATATTCATTATTAAACAGATTGTTTGAAATTGGTAGTTCTGAAATTTGTAAATATGAAAATGTAGGACTACTTGCTTATTCTCCACTAGCTTTTGGTGTTTTAACTGGAAAATACTTTAATAACGAAATTCCTAAGAACAGCAGATTGGATTTATTTCCAACACTTAAAAGATACAATGGAAAAAGATCGATGGATGCTGCACTTTCATATCAAAAAATAGCAGATAAATATGGTTTATCATTGACCGATTTAGCTCTCTCTTTCGTAAACGATAGACCTTTTGTTACAAGTAATATAATTGGTGCAACTACTTTAAATCAATTAAAAGAAAATATTAAAAGCATCAATGTTAAACTATCTGATGAAATAATTAGTGAAATTAACCTAGTTCAGGAAAGCATACCTAATCCTGCTCCTTAAATACTTCTTTAACAACATCACTTAACTTGGAAAATTTTAATATTTCAATTTGATTTGTTTTATTTTGTGTTTTTGAATTCGATGAAATTATAATTTTATTGTATCCCAATCTTTCTGCTTCAGATATTCTTATATCAATATTTTTTACATTTCTTAATTCACCTGACAGTCCAACTTCAGCACAAAAACAAAGTCCATTTTCAATACTTAGGTTAGTATTTGATGATAGTATGGAAAAAATAACTGCAAGATCTAAAGCTGGATCGTCAATCTTTATCCCACCAGTTATATTTATAAAAATATCTTTTACTCCAATTTTAAAACCAGCCTTTTTTTCTAAGACTGCTAACAACATATTTAATCTTTTTGAGTTAAAACCATTGGATATTCTTTGCGGAGTACCGTAAACTGCAGAACTAACAAGAGCTTGAATTTCAATCATTATAGATCTATTACCATCTAGTGTTATTCCAATAGAATTACCGCTTAATTGATTTTCTCTATTTGAAGTGAAAAGTTCGCTTGGATTTTTAACAATGTTTAATCCAGTATCTAGCATTTCATATATACCGATTTCTGAAGTTGATCCAAATCTGTTCTTTTTTGACCTTAGAATACGATATAAATTATTTTTATCACCCTCAAAGTTTAATACGACATCAACCATATGTTCTAAAACTTTAGGTCCAGCTATATTACCATCTTTAGTAATGTGTCCAATTACAATAATTGGAATAGCTGTTTGTTTTGCGACTTTAATTAAGGTAGAGGTACATTCTTTAATTTGTGGTGTGCTACCTTGTATATTTTCAATACCGTCTGTTTGAATTGTTTGAATAGAATCAATTACGATTAAATCAGGCATTAATGCCTCAATAGATTTTAATATTAATTCTAAGTTTGTTTCAGTTAAAATATAGCATTCATTTTGATTCTTAGAAATTCTGTTGGCTCTTAATTTAATTTGTTGTTGACTTTCTTCACCAGAGATATATAAAACTTTTCTTTTGATGGAAATTGATATTTGAAGTATTAGTGTTGATTTTCCAATACCAGGTTCACCTGAAATTAAAATCACAGATCCAGGTACTATGCCACCACCAAGAACTCTATTAAGCTCATTATCACCTATTTTTATTCTTTCACTTGTTTCAGCATCAATTTCTTTTATTTCTTTAAGCTTTGATTTATTTAGTATAATGTTGGGCTCGCTTTTCTTTTTGGACTGTATTATTTCCTCGTCTAATGTATTCCATTCCCCACATTGATTGCACTGGCCCATCCATTTCGGATATTTTGCCCCACAATTATTACAAGAATAAATTTTTTTGGTACTTGCCATTAGTCCCTAAACTAATGTATTTTTTTTATTGGGAAAAATAATTGAAGGTTTAAAAATTTTGGCTTTTTTGAGAGACATAGTGGCATAGCTAATTATAATTATTGTATGACCCTTGCTTACCTTCTTAGCAGCTGGCCCATTAATTTCTATTTGTCCAGAATTTCTTTTACCCTTAATTACGTATGTTTCAAGTCTTTCACCGTTATTAGCATTTAGTACTTGAACTTTTTCTCCTGCGACTATATTAACAGCTTCCATGAGTTTTTCATCGATTGTTACGCTACCTATATAATTTACATTTGCTTCTGTCACTGTAACGTTATGTATTTTTGATTTTAAAACTTCGATTTTCATAATATTAATCTAAAAGAAGATTATCAATTAATCTTACACCTTCTACTTTAACGCAGATAAATCCTCTAAATCTTCCCTCATTATTAGACTTACCAAAAGGCTCTAAAGTGATTTCATCTCTAATTTCAAAATATTCAAGATTAAACTCATTGATTTTTTCAATTTTACTTTTGATTATATTTAATAAATCTGCATAATCAGTTTTTAAATAATTTTCCTTAGCAAATAATAAGCAGCCAAAAATTATTCCACAATTTTTATAGGAATTTACTGATAACAATTTATTCCTAGAGCTTAATGCTAACCCATTTTCATTTCTTACAGTTGGGCATATAACTAAACTAATATTTGGAAAGAAGCTATCAATTAAATTTCTAATCACCAGTGTTTGCTGAAAGTCTTTCTCTCCAAAAAATACAACTTGAGGAAGAAATATATTAAACAGTTTATTAATAATTGTTGCCACACCATCAAAATGACCAGGCCTATATTTAGCTTCCAGTACTTTATTTACAAACCCAAGTTCAAATTCATCTACAGTAATATCATCTGGGTATATTTCATTTACACTTTCAGGTATAAATAAATTAATTTTACTTGAGATTGAATTAATTGTATTAATATCATTTTCAAAATCTTTAGGATAACACTCAAAGTCCTTAGGATCATTAAATTGAGTAGGATTTATAAAAATTGAAACCCAAACTTCATCACAGGATTTTAATGCTGTTTTTATTAGTGATAGATGACCTTCATGTAATGAACCCATAGTTGGCACCAGTCCTATTTTTTTTTCTTCTTTTTTGCTTGATTTGAGAGTATTATTTAAATCAATTATATTCTTGACTATTTGCATTTAAGAAAATTTTAACAGCAGGCAAACATAACACTTTAGATTTAATCTTATATAATTTTTGTAATTTTGTACACCTTATTATAAGAAGGATTTATGAAAGGAAAAAAGATTTTATACATTTCCTCAGAGGTTATACCCTACATGCCTCAAACTGAAATAGCAACAATGACTTATAGTTTGCCTAAAATTGTCAATGAAAATGGTGGACAAACTAGAATCTTTATCCCAAAATATGGTATAATCAATGAAAGAAGACATCAGCTACACGAAGTTATTAGACTTTCTGGGATAAATTTAATAATTGATGACATGGATATGCCACTTATTTTAAAGGTTGCTTCCATTCCAAAAGAAAGAATGCAGGTTTACTTCATAGATAGTGAAGACTATTTCAAGGGGAGACAAGTTGAGTCAGATAAGAGTGACAAACTATACAAGGATAATGATGAAAGATCAATTTTTTTTGCTAAAGGTGTTATTGAGACAATTAAAAAATTGAATTGGGCACCTGATCTTATTCATGTTCATGGATGGATTGCATCTCTTCTTCCTTTATATTTAAAAAACTATTACAATGAAGAACCAATGTTTCAAAACACAAAGGTAGTTGTATCATTATATGAAAATGAGATTAAAGGGAAGCTTGACAAAAAAATAGTTGATAAGATAAAATTTGATGAAATTGAAGATAAGAATCTTGCAATTCTTGATAACCCAACTTATGAAAATCTATATAAAATATCACTTGCTCTAGCAGACGGAGTAATATTTACAGCGGATATAAAGAATTCTTTCAATGAAATTTTAAAAAAGACGAAAGTACCTGTTTTGGAATGCTTTTTGAAATCGGATTATGAAGAGCAGTATATGGATTTTTACAATAAATTCTTGGTTAATGAAGACTAATAATTTAATCATTTTTTTATCTTTTTTAATATTCTTTTCTTGTGTAAAAGAGTACAATACAATTGGAACTGATATTCTCAAGTCGGATACCTTTAAAACAGAGGTTGAATATGTTGGTGTGCAGATCAAACAAAAATTAATTCCACCATTTAAATCAATAGCTCTCCCAATTTACCAGTTAGGTAATATACAGGATGGTGTATTTGGTAATAAAGATGCTTTTTTCGTTACACAGTTAGGATTAGAAGAATTAGACCCAAGGTTTGGAATTACAAGCCAGGAGGCAGAGGAGGCAGGAAGTGATACTAACATTCAAATTATAAAGGAAAATGAACAAGTAATCGATGCATATTTAGATATACCTTTTTTCAACAATACATTTGATAGTGATGGTGATGGAGTTATTGATGCCTATGATGTAGATCCGTTTGATATTTATAGCGATAGTGATGGAGATGGATTAGCTGATGTACTTGAAAGGTCTAATGGTACAGATCCTTTGGATCCAGATACAGATGATGATGGAATCCTAGATAATGTTGATACTGACACAATTAATCCAAATGAAGGAGCAACCGTTTATGACGTCGATTCTTTAATTGGTAATAAGGATGCTTCTTTTAAAATAAAAGTTCAAGAATTAGATTATTATTTAAGTACTTATGACCCATCAAATAATTTTGAAACTTTCTTAAAATATTATTCCGATGATAATATTATTGAGAATTTTAAGGGTAAAGTTTTGTATGATGGAGAAGTAGAGATAAATACCAACGAAGTTGTTATATATAAAGAAGACGATCCTGAAACAGATGATGTTGATGAATCTACTCAAGTTAAAGAAAGGTTAACTCCGAGATTAAGAATCCCGATTGATATTGATTATATGCAATCAAAAATTATTGATATGGAAGGTAATATTGACCTTGTTAATCAAGATAATTTTAGTTTATATTTCAAGGGCATATTTTTAAATGCCTATGATTTTTCTGAACCTCTTATGTTAATTTTGGATTATTCACAGGCTGCAATTAATATAGTTTATGAATATGACGAGTATAATAAAAATGATACACCTGACGATACAAGTGATGATACAATTGATAGAAATGAAAAAACATTTAAATTAAATCTTACTGGTAATCAAATAAATATATTTAAAGATGATCCATATTCATCTCAAATTCAAGATGCCTTATCTAGTAGTTCTGAGGATCTTAAAAGAGTATATTTAAAAGGGGGTGAGGGCATAATGATGGAAATAGATTTATTCAAAGATAGTAATGGAAATGATGTATTAGAACAAATAAAATCAAACGGATGGTTAATCAATGAAGCAAATTTAACTATGTATATAGACAAAGAAACTATTGATATCAATGGAGGAATCATTGAGCCATCCAGGCTTTATCTTTATGATATTGAGAGTAAGGCACCAGTCATTGATTATTTTATTGATCAATCCCAAGGGCAAAAGCCAAAAGATCAAAAAGCTGTACATGGTGGAATAATTGAAATTGATGAGGATAGAAAAGGAATCAAATATAAAATTAGAATTTCAGAGCATGTAAAAAATATAATTAGAAATGATTCTCTAAGTAAGAAGTTAGGTTTAGTTGTCTCTTCTGATATAACTAATGCAATAAATACAGAGTTAAAAAACAATAATGAGTTAGAGTATATCCCAATATCAACTGTTGTTAACCCTTTAGGTACTGTATTATATGGCCCAAATCCTGAACCAGCTAACAATGAAAAAAGATTTAGATTAGAATTATTTTATACTGAAATAAATAATTAAAATTTCAATATTTTTTTTAATAAACTACGTTTCTCTTTTAAGAAAAAAGATAGAGGAATGAGTTCAATAATTTTTGAACTAAAAATAATAAAACAAAGTAGTTTGGCGTATAAACCATCAAAGTGTTTGTTGATATAAATTAAAGAAGATTTAACTACCTCAGCTTTAGAATTAATTTTGGTTTGAAAATCTTTCCTTGAGGATTTGCCATGATAATGATAACAATAAAGATCATTAAAAAATAATGTATGAATTTTAAAACTTCTAGCTCTTTTGCAAATGTCCATATCTTCATAGTACATCCAATAGTCTTCATCCCAACCACCAATTTTAATATAATCACTTTGCCTTAACAATAAAAAAGAGCCAGATATCCAATCAGGCGAAAATGAAGTTTTTTGACTTATTTTATTTTTTGAAATGCCAAAAATAAGCCTGTATATAAATCTAATAATTCCATTAATTGAATATAAGTTTAGAAATATACCATATGCATTGGTGTTTTTATTTTTATGATCAAGTTGCTTAATACTAAAAATAGTATTATTAATATTTTTAACTCTGTTCAATAATATATCAAGACAATCATTTGGAATTTTAGTATCTGGGTTTAAGAATAAAAGCCATTTACCTGTTGCATTTGAAGCTCCTATATTACATGCTTTTGAAAACCCATAATTTTTTGGGTTTTCTATCCATTTAACATATTTATATTGGGATTTATAATTATCAATTTTACTGTCATTAGAATTATTATCTAATACAATTATTTCTGGATTTATTTTTTTTTGATTTTGAATACTTTCTAAGCATATGCCTAAATGCTCCCAGGATTTATAATTGACAATTATAATCGAAAGAGTTGTCATTATAGTTTTTTCCTTAGTCTAGCAACTGGAGCACCAATCATTTCACGATATTTTGCAACGGTTCTTCTTGCAATTGGATAACCTTTTTTGTTTAATAATTTTGTTAAGTGATCATCAGTTAGTGGCTTTTTCTTGTCTTCATTCTCAATAATATTTTCTAAAGTTTTTTTAACCTCAATTGTAGAAATATCTTCACCCTTAGAATTCTTTATCCCCTCAGAAAAAAATGACTTTATTAACTTTATTCCATATGGTGTATCAACATATTTACTATTAGCAACTCTTGAAATAGTTGATATATCCATTGTAATTTCTTCAGCAA
Source organism: uncultured Bacteroidota bacterium (assembly GCA_902595555.1). Taxonomy (GTDB): domain Bacteria; phylum Bacteroidota; class Bacteroidia; order Flavobacteriales; family Flavobacteriaceae; genus Eutrophosalina. Next base: position 8,763 of record CACJQM010000007.1, read on the forward strand.
TGTCTTTTAAAATCATAGGTCTAATTTTCTTCTCATCTCCACTTAAAAAATATTCTTTTTGAAAATTTACTATGGCGGACATTGTCATGATCAGAGTTTGATTTCTTTGTTTTATAGCTTCTATAAACCATTTTGCGGAATCTAGTTTTTGTTTTATAAATAGAACCGCATCCTTTTGACTTTTAGTCTTTTCTTTAGATTCTGAATATCCTGAAAGCATATTCTTATATTCTTGAGATAAATATAAATCAGGAGCATTCCTTGAGTTTAATTTTAGTTTAATTTCACCATCAACTATTTCAATAGTAAAATCTGGTACAATTGAAGAATTAATTTTTGTATTCTCATTATATGCACCACCAGGTTTAGGGTTTAATTTTTCTATCTCTCCTACACAATCTTTTAGTTCCTCATCAGAAATATTAAGTTTATTTTTTATTTTATCAAAGTGCCTTTTCGAAAACTCATCAAATAGGTCTTCTGTAATTCTAATTGCATTTGAAATGTTCTTTGTTATTTTTTTTCTCTTTAATTGAAGAATGAGACATTCTTGTAAGTTTTTAGCTCCAACTCCTGCTGGATCTAGAAGGTATACCTTATCTAAAATTTTTTGAATTCTATCTTCTTGTGCATCAATTCCTAAAGAGAAAGCTAAATCATCAGAAATATCTATCAAGTCTCTTCTTAGATATCCAAATTGATCTAAACTTCCTACAATGAATTCAGCTATTTTTAAATCTTCAGAATTAAAAGAGAATGAATGCAATTGGTTTTTTAAGAATTGATTGAATGAAGTTCCCGAAGCAAAAGGAATTGCATTTTCATTTTCTTCACTATGGTTGTTAGTTCTTAAGTTATAATCTGGTATATCATCATCAGATAAATAGTCAGAAATATCTATTTCATCATCATTAAATTCCTCATTTTCTGAGTTGTCCTCTATGTCAAATTCATCTTTTTCATTATCAAGATTTTCATTAATAGTATCCAGTGCTGGATTCTCTTCAATCTCTCTTGAAAGTTTTTGTTCAAACTCCAAAGTTGACAATTGAATCAACTTCATCAATTGAATCTGTTGTGGAGATAATTTTTGAGAAAGTTTTAATTGTAACTTTTGATTTAGCATCTTTGATAATTAATCTAAAATTACAAAATAACAGGGAGAAAATTTAAAAATCTGCGTTTTTAGGTGTTCTTGGAAAGGGAATTACATCTCTTATGTTACCCATTCCGGTTATAAATAAAATAAGCCTCTCCAATCCAAGTCCAAATCCACTGTGCTTAACTGAGCCAAATTTTCTAAGATCCAGATACCACCAAAGTTCTTTCTCATCAATGTCCATAGATTTAATTCGGTCTTTTAAAACATCCAATCTTTCCTCCCTCTGAGAACCACCAACAATTTCACCAATTCCAGGAAATAAAATATCCATAGCTCTTACTGTTTTATTATCGTCATTAAGTCTCATGTAAAAAGCTTTTATTTTTGCAGGATAGTCATAAACTACAACAGGACATTTAAAGTGTTTTTCTACTAAAAATCTTTCATGTTCACTTTGGAAATCAATACCCCAATCATTAACTGGAAATTTAAATTTCTTCTTCTTGTTTGGCTTACAGTTCTTGAGAATGTCAAAAGCTTCTGTGTAACTTATTCTTACAAATTTATTTTCAATAACAAAATTTATCCTTTCAGTTAAACTTAATTCATTTCTTTCAACCTTTGGAAGACTTTGTTCTTCTTTTAAAAGCCTTTCACTTAAAAAATTTATTTCTTTTTTACATTTTTCATATACATCTTTAATAATGTATTTAATGAATGATTCAGCTAAATCTATGTTATCACTTAATTCATAAAATGCCATTTCAGGCTCTATCATCCAAAATTCAGCAAGATGTCTTGATGTATTTGAGTTTTCAGCTCTAAATGTTGGTCCAAAAGTATAAACCTTTCCCATCCCTAGTGCCAAAGCTTCTGCTTCCAATTGTCCAGAAACTGTTAGATTAGTCTCTTTACCAAAAAAATCTTTTGAAAAATCTATATCATTATTTTCATCTTTTGGTATTTCTTTGAGATTATGCGTTGTTACTTTAAACATTTCACCAGCACCTTCCGCATCGCTACCAGTTATAATTGGTGTATGAACATAGTAGAAATTGTTTTCATTGAAAAATTTATGGATTGAATATGAAACTTCGGATCTTATTCTTAAAACAGAGCTAATAGTTTTTGTTCTTGCTCTTAGGTGTGCATTTTCTCTAAGGAATTCAAAAGAATGTTTTTTTGGTTGAATTGGATAATTATCTGGATGGCTTATGCCTAGTATTTCAATATTTTTTACATGAATCTCAACATTTTGGCCCTTGCCCTGACTTTCTACAATTTCACCTATTAAATTTAAGGAAGCTCCAGTATTTATCTGAGATAAAGTTTTTTTATCAAAACTATCTAATTCAATGACACACTGTAAATCTTCAATACATGAGCCATCATTTATATTAATAAAACGATTAGATCTAAAGGTTTTTACCCAGCCACATACGGACACTTCTTTACCAATATCCTTATTCTTTAAAATATTTTTTATTTCAGAATGATTCAGCATAATCAGAGTGATAAAATTTCCTTTTCTTTGACTGCTAAAATATTGTCAACCTTAGATATAAACTTGTCAGTTAAATCCTGAATATCTTGCTCATAATTACTTTTTAAGTCTTCAGAAAAATCTGATTTTCTAATTTCATTATTTGCATCTTTTCTAGCATTTCTAATACTTACTTTAGCTTTTTCCACTTCTGATTTAGCAACCTTTACTAATTCAATTCTTCTTTCTTCAGTGAGGGGAGGAATATTAATTAGAATAGATTCACCATTATTCATTGGGTTAAATCCTAAATTGCTGTTTAAAATAGATTTTTCAATATCTTGAAGTTTATCTTTTTCCCAAGGTTGAATAGAAATAGTTTGGGAGTCTGGAGTATTAATATTTGCAATTTGGTTGAGAGGAGTTAAAACTCCGTAGTATTCAACTTTTACTGATGAAAGCATATTAGGATTAGCTTTACCTGCACGAATATTTACTAATTCTTTTTCTAAATAAATGATAGAATTATTCATCATTTCTTTTGAACTTTCTATTATAAAATCTAATTCTTCCATTTTAATTTACAGTTGTTCCAATATCTTTTCCTTCAATGATTTTTTTAAGGTTTCCAGGTTTATTCATATTAAAAACTATAATTGGTAAGTTATTTTCTTGGCTTAATGTAAAAGCTGTGGAGTCCATAATTTTAAGTTTTTTATTAATTGCCTCATCATATGTAAGTTTCTTAAACTTCACTGCATCTTTATTTTTTTCAGGATCAATATTATAAATTCCATCAACTCTTGTACCCTTTAATATAGCATCTGCATTAATTTCTATTGCTCTTAGAACCGCTGCAGAGTCTGTTGTAAAAAAAGGATTACCTGTGCCTGCACTAAAAATAACTACTCTCTTTTTTTCAAGATGTCGTACAGCTTTCCTTTTTATATATGGTTCAGCAACTGCTTCAATTTTAACAGCGGTTTGAAGTCTAGTTTGAACATTTAGTTCTTCCAAACTACTTTGTAATGCAAGACCATTTATTACTGTTGCCAACATCCCCATATAATCAGCTTGAACTCTATCAATTCCATTACTTGCACCTGAAACTCCTCTAAAAATATTTCCACCTCCAATAACAATTGCTAATTCAATACCAGCATCAACTATTTCTTTAATTTCTTTACTGTAAGCAAGTATTCTTTTAGGATCAACACCATGATTTCTTTCTCCAAGCAATGCTTCTCCGCTTAACTTCAGTAAAATTCTATTATATGACATATAATATGATTATGTAAATATAATCATAGTATTTAAAAAGGCTATTAGTTAATACTTGTTATTAAACTAAAGCTACTCTTTTGAAGTCAGTAATTACACATTCGTTATTTTCAGACTGAATGTAATTTTCAACACTAGATTTATTGTCTTTGATATATGCTTGTTTGACTAGTGTATTGTCTTTGAAGAATTTTTTTAATTTGCCTTTTGCTATGTTATCTAACATTGCTTCAGGCTTACCTTCGGCTCTAAGTTGTTCTTTAGCAATTTCGATTTCCTTTTCGATTATTTCTTTACTAACTGAATCTTCATTTAATGCTATGGGATTCATTGCAGCAACTTGCATTGCAACGTTCTTCGAAACATCAGAAACATTCTCAAATTTATTAGATAATCCTGCAAGAGTAGCGATTTTATTCCCTGCATGAATATAAAAGCCTACATGGTCAGATGAAACAGATTCAAAAGCTCCTATCTCTAATTTTTCACCAATAACACCTGTTTGTTCTATAAGTTTTTCACTTACTGTCATTGACTCATGTGTAGAATTTAATAGTTCTTCAAGGCTTGAGCAATTTAGAGCTATTTTACAAAATGATTTTGCTAGATCAACAAAGCTTTCATTTTTAGCAACAAAGTCAGTTTCACAATTTAATGAAATAATTACACCTTTAGTTTGATCATCATTAACCATGGCAATCACAGCACCTTCGCTTGAATCTCTATCAGCTCTTTTAGCGGCTACTTTTTGACCTTTTTTTCTAAGATTTTCGATTGCTAGTTCAAAATCGCCGTTAGCTTCGACAAGTGCATTTTTACAATCCATCATTCCAGCACCTGTAGCTTTTCTAAGTTTATTAACTTCTGAAGCAGTAATATTACTCATAAATATAATTTTTAATTTTTCTTATTTGAATCATTATCTTCGGAGGGATTATCACCTTTTTCTTTTTTGGCCTCGTTTTCCATTTTTTCATTTTCTCTTATTGAAAGTCCTTTTTTTACTGATTCAGTAACATGTTTTAAAATAACTTCAATAGATTTAGTAGCATCATCATTGGCAGGTATTCCAAAGTTGACTTGATTAGGATCTGTATTAGTATCTACTAATGCAAAAATTGGAATATTTAATTTGTTTGCTTCTCTTACGGCTATATGCTCTCTTCTTATATCAACAACAAAAATCGCACCTGGTAATCTAGTCATAGATGTGATTGATCCTAAGTTTTTTTCAAGTTTAGCTCTTGTTCTATCAACCCTTAGTTTTTCTTTTTTAGAAAGGGTTTCGAATGTACCATCTTCCTTAGTTCTGTCTATAGCTGACATTTTTTTAACTGCTTTTCTAATGGTAACAAAATTTGTCAACATGCCACCAGGCCATCTTTCAGTAATATATGGCATATTAACCTCAGATGCAGATTTTGATATGATATCTTTTGCTTGCTTTTTAGTTGCAACAAATAATATTTTTCGTCCTGATGAAGCAATTTTTTCCAATGCATTACAAGCTTCTTCAAGCTTATTTACAGTTTTGTATAAATTAATGATGTGAATGCCATTTTTTTCCGAATAAATGTATGGCGACATGTTTGGATTCCACTTTCTTGTCAGGTGACCGAAATGAACTCCTGCTTTTACTAATTCTTTTATTTCAATTTTACTCATTTTATTTAGTTTACGTTCTTAAAATTTTAGCAACAAACTTTTACATTTGTTTAGATGCTAAACTAAACTTCAATAAGGCGATGATATTAAATATAATCTGGATTTTATCTCTTAGAAAACTGAAATTTCTTTCTTGCTTTCTTTTGCCCAAACTTTTTTCTTTCTACCATTCTTGGATCCCTGGTTAACAAACCTTCTTTCTTTAATGCAGACTTATTTTCATCGGACATTTCAGAAAGAGCTCTAGAAATCGCAAGCCTTATTGCTTCAACTTGGCCAGTAATTCCACCACCATAAACATTTACAGATAAGTCAAACTTGCCTATATTATTAGTTAATTTAAATGGTTGAAGGATTTTATACTGAAGTGAAGTCGTTGGGAAATAATCTTTGTAATCTTTGCCATTGATAGTCATTTTATCCTTACCCTTTGATAAGTAAATTCTTGCGACGGATGTTTTTCTTCTTCCTATTTTATGTATTATTTCCACAACTAAAATTCATTAATATTAATTAACTCTGGATTCTGTGAGCTTTGATTATGATTTTCATCATCATAAACCCTTAAATTTTTAAAAATGGCAGACCCTAATTTATTTTTAGGTAACATGCCTTTAACGGCTTTTTCTATTAAGTCTGATGGATTTTTATCAAAAACTTGCTGAGCAGTCTTAATCTTTTGTCCACCTGGATATCCAGAGTGACTTATATAAGTTTTGTTTTCCCATTTATTTCCTGTTAGATTAACTTTTTTAGCATTTATAACTACAATGTAATCTCCACAGTCAACATGAGGAGTAAAGGACGGTTTATGCTTTCCTCTTAATACTTTAGCAATATTAGAGCACATTCTTCCAAGATTTTGATCAGTAGCATCAACAAGAAGCCACTTTTTATCAACATCTTCTTTTCTCAGAGATAAAGTTTTAAAACTGTTTGAATCCAAAACAATTAATTTATTGGCCAGCAAAACTACAATAAATAATCAAAAATGCAAATGATTCATCTATAAATACTGATAGTTAGTGCGCTTCAAGCCAATTTTCACCAACACCTATATCAACAGTAAGAGGAACTTCCAGTTTATAGGCATTTTCCATATTATCGATAATTATTTTTTTTGCTTGTTCAACTTCATTTTGTGGGGCTTCAAAAACTAATTCATCATGAACTTGTAGAATTAGCTTTGTTTTCATGAATTTGGAGTTCAAATCATTAAATATTTTTATCATTGAAAGTTTTATTATGTCGGCGGCGCTTCCTTGAACTGGTGTATTTATTGCGTTTCTTTCAGCCGAAGATCTAATCATACCATTTCTAGAATTGATATCATTTAGAAATCTTTTTCTTCCAACTAAGGTTTTAACAAAACCATTTTCCCTAGCGTAATTTATTTGATTTGTCATAAATTCTTTTAAAGAGGGATAGCTATTATAATAATTATCTATTATAACTTTTGACTCGGCTCTTGTTAAATTTGTTTGATTACTTAATCCAAAAGCTGAAACACCATATATAATACCAAAATTTACAATTTTAGCATGACTTCGCTGCTCTTTTGTAACTTCTTTTATATTAATTCCAAAAACATTAGCAGCAGTAGATGCGTGGATATCTTCATTATTATTAAAGGCATCAATCATATTTTTATCACCACTCATAGATGCAATAACTCTTAATTCAATTTGTGAATAATCCGCAGAAATAATTACATTTCCCTCTTTAGCTGTGAATGCACTTCTTATCATTCTACCATTTTTTGTACGAATAGGTATATTTTGAAGATTAGGATTATTACTACTTAATCTGCCCGTTGTAGTATTGGTTTGATTGAATACAGAATGTATTCTATCTGTTTTATCATCAACTTGATTTGGAAGAGCGTTGATGTATGTAGTCATAAGTTTTTGTAATGATCTCCAATCTAAAATTTCTTTAACAATTGTATGCTTTTTGGATAGTTTTGATAATGTTTCCTCAGAAGTTGAATATTGACCGGTTTTAGTTTTTTTGGGATTAGACTCAATTTTCAAGTCATCAAATAAAACTTCACCCAGTTGTTTTGGAGAGGCTAAATTGAACTCTTTACCACAGAAATCAAATATTTTATTTTGAGTGTCATTTAAATTATTATCAAACTGAATACTTAATTTTTTTATAAGTGATTTATCTAATTTTACTCCCTCGAATTCCATTTCCATTAGAATTCGAGACAATGGCATTTCAATTTGAAGAAATAAATCAATTAGCCCATTTGACTTTAAACTATCAAATAATAATTTATAAGTTTTTTTTATGTACGAAACTCTTTTGTGAATTTGATTTTCACTTATTTCTGCGTTTATATTTAGCTTTAAAATTGACTCTAAATCATCCCTTCTTGAGCTGTCGATAAGATAATTAGCTATTTTAATATCAAAAAAATTATCATCTATATTTATTTTGTTTGCTTTTAAAATTTTTAAAAAATGCTTGTGATCATAGATAATCTTTAAAATTTTACTTTCAAATATCTCTTTAAATAGATTAAGTGTATATGATATATCTTTTAAATTAAAATTTATATAATATGAAATTGTGCTGCTTAAGCAAAAGGAAATGTATGAATTACTCTCACTAATTAAATAATCTATAGAAACAGATTTTGATGATAATACTTTATCGATCAAAATTCTTATTCCTTTTACAGATTCTAGTTTTTGAGATAAATAATTTTCTTCATTTTTTTTATCTATTTCAAAATTTAATTCATTATCGTGCGGAGGTTTATTTTCTTGCTGTTTAAAAATTTTAAAATAATTTTCTTTAAGCCTTTTGAATTCTAAATCTTCAAAAATTGATAATAATTTTTCATTATTTGATTCAACAATTTTAAGTTCTTCTATTTTGTAATCAATAGGAACATCTATTATGATTGTAGCAAGCTTCTTTGATAATAAACCTAATTCTTTATTTTCTGAAATTTTCTCTTTTAACTTACCTTTTATATCATCAAGATTTTTATAAAGTTCCTCAATTGAACCATACTCCTTAAGAAATTTTTTTGCAGTTTTTTCGCCAACTCCAGGGAGTCCTGGTATATTATCTACTGAGTCTCCCATCATACCCAAAAAATCAATCACCTGTAATGGATCATTAATTTCGAACTTATTTTTAACTTCATCCACTCCCCAAATTTCTATCCCACTACCAAATCTTGCTGGTTTATACAAAAAAATGTTTTCTGAAACCAGTTGAGCAAAATCTTTATCTGGAGTTACCATGTATGTTTTTAAGCCCTCTTTTTCAGCTTGTTTTGCAACAGTACCTATTATATCATCAGCTTCATAACCACTTAATTGTAGAGTTTTAATTCCTAATGCATCAAGTATTTCATGAATTATTGGAACTGAATCCAATATTGGTTCTGGTGTAGAATCTCTATTAGCTTTATAATCTTCAAAAATTTCAATCCTGTCTGTTGAGCCACCTTTATCAAAGACAACTGAAAAATAGTCTGGATTTTCTCTTTTAATAATATCAAAAATGGAATTAAAAAACCCCATAATCGCACTTGTATCAAATCCTTTAGAATTGATTCTTGGATTTTTTATAAAAGCATAATATGCTCTGTAGATTAGAGCATAAGCATCAATAAGAAACAGTTTTTTATCTTTCATTAGGATATCAACTAAAATACGAACTTAAAGTCTATTTTTCTGATATTTTTAATGAATTAAAATTAAAGCTTAGACTTATAAATCAGTAGTTTACAAAAAATGTTATTTTTGATGTCTAAGTATTAATTGCTATGTCAAAATTTGGTGAGTTAATAGATTCGGAGACACCTATTCTTCTAGATTTTTATACTGATTGGAATGAATCATCAACATCCATGCATCCAGTTTTAAAGGACGTAGCTGCTGCGATTGGTGACAAGGGAAAAATAATCAAAATTAATATTGATAAAAATAATGAATTGGCACAAGCTTTAAGAATAAAGGGTTTACCAACACTAATGATCTACAAGTCAGGTGATATGGTATGGCGTCAAAGTGGCGAACAGGATGCTGATACTTTAATTAATTTGATGAATGAGTTTATTTAGAAATAAATTTTTCGATTATATCATTCAATCCTTCAACCTCTGAATTATAAAACTCATCTTTCTCATAATCCTTGATAATATTTAATAGGCTTTTCGCTGAACTAACCTCATCATCAAATAGTTCACTTAAATAAGTTGAGTTTGAATCTTCTTTGGAAGAGATTAAAGTGTTTAGTCTTGAATTTATTTCGCTCGAAATACTTTTATATAATTTTCTACCTTGATCTAATTTACTTGATATGTACAAAGGTTCAATAAAGTTTGTTAGAAAAATATAATAGTCATATTCACCATATATACTTTTAAAAATTTCTGTGTAATTGATGAATTTTTCAATTGATTCAGCCGCAAAAATATAGTTACCAAGTAGTATTTCATTTTCAATCAAACCTCTATATCTTTCTGTGTAAGTAAAAATATTTTCAGCGAAATTACTTAATGGAAATATATCATCGTAATCTCTCATAGAAATGGAATAATACCTTATTTGATCAAGGTATTTCTTTTCTAATTTTTTAAATAGTTTTTGAGCCTTTTCAGCCTCACCAATTTTATAATAACTCGAGATATATGGTTCACTTAGACTGTAATATTCAAAATAATCGAGTGGCATCTTTTCAAAATTGAGCTCTATCATTTCAGCCGCTTTTTCATAATCACCAGCTTTAATAAATTCCTCAGCAAGTCTGTGTAAATTTCCTCTAAAAGAAATACTATTTTTTCTTGTTTCTGGATCATGATAAATCTCAGGGCTTTCTGAATTACCCCATTCCCATTTTTTTACAATATCATACATTCTATTAGGTTCAATCCTACCCATCTGATATGGGTTTTCCTCATTAATTGGTGTTTTAATTGGAACAAGCTTGTAAACCAATCCATCAAGCTGTAAATAATCCTTCATCCAAATGTATTCAGAATCTTTGTAGCTACCACCTGTAAAGTATATTGGTCTTTCCCAATCATTTTTAGATAAAATATCAAGCATTAGAATTTGATTTTTATAAAGACCACTTTTGGGTATATCAATATCAATGTAATCAACAATTTTGTCAATTTCAGATGGGTTAATTATCCCACTTTTAATTACATTCTCTTTATTAACATAAAACCTTAATTTATTGGTTGGATAATAAATCATATTTTGCGTGAACAAGGGAACATTTTCAAGATCTTCTTTTTCATAACCGTATTGTTCCAAGAGAAATTTATATTTTGTTCTCTTATTATCACTTGATATCCAGTTCATAAAATCTTTAAGATCCCATCTAACTGAATCGATTAAACTTTCATATTTTATATAGTCTCTATTTCCAAATGCATATTGTTTATGAGTTAAATTGGATAGAATTGGATCACTTTTATATGCTTTCCTTTTCATTTGATCCATGTACCAGTCTGTAGCTAAAAGACTTGTGTTTATCGTTCTAACATCAGTTCTATGATTTTCAATTTCTTGAGCATACCATAAAGCAAAAGTGTCATTATCACCAATGGTAAATATCATTGCTTGTTTGTCCTCATCGATTGAATCTAGGTATGCTTTAGCTAAAGTCTGAGCTGTATATCTTTCAGATCTGTTATGATCGTCCCAGTTGTTGTAAGATAATATTATTGGGCAAGTTACTACGAGTAGAAATGAAATAAGGATCGAGGAGTTCTCTTTAATATATTTATTTAAGAATTGAAATATTGCTAAAAAACTAAATCCTATAAAAATGCTGTAAGCATAAAAGGATCCAACTAAAGCATAATCTCTTTCTCTTGGCTCAAATATTCTTTCATTCAAATAAAACTTGAGTGCTATCCCAGTAAATAAAAACAATAATAGTATTGGCCATAGAACTTTAAAATTTTCTTTAAAAAGAAATACAAATCCAATTAAACCAAGAATAAAAGGTATCATAAAATACTTGTTTCTTGCTTTATTATTAATAACATCATCAGGTAAGTTTTCTTGAGGACCCAGTCTATGGTTATCAATCAAATTTATACCGCTTAACCAGTTGCCATTTTCTAAATCATATTTCCATTGTTTATCATTTTGTCTTCCACTGAAATTCCACATAAAATATCTGAAATACATTTTACTTAACTGAAAATTCAAAAAGTAATTAATGTTTGAAATAAAAGATGGTTTTTCAATATCTAAATAGGAACCAAAATTTGATAAGAATTCGTGGTAATCTTCTGAATCAACATCATCTTCATCGACCCTTGTTTTGAAATTGTTTACTAATTCAACAATTTGCTCCTCATTTCTGTATTCCCTTTTAATTTCAAAATCAAGAAATCCATAATAATTCATATAATTTACAGCATTATCTGAGCTCCACATTCTTGGAAATAAACCCTCATGATTTTTATTTGAATTAATTTTTCCATTTTTCCAATCATTAACAATTACATACTTGTTAATGGAATAATCCCTTTCATATTTAGGCTTATCATCTTTATATGGTTCATTGGGATCTTGACCAGCATAAATATCTGAAAACATTGGTCCATAGAAAAGATAGGTATCAGGATATTGTTCAAGATTATAATAGGCAAGTAACGATCTAGCATCTGTAGGGGCATTTTCATTTATGACTGTATTTGCATTTGAACGAATTGGAAGCATTAACCAGGACGAAAAACCAACAAATACAAATGTTAAGCATAATATAGTTGTATTTAGCCAGTATAATTTTTTCTTAGATGTGTAGCTAAGGCCATAATAAAAAATTGATACTAATAAGACTGCTGTAAAAATTGTTCCTGAGTTAAAAGGCAGCCCTAAATCATTGACAAAGAAAACTTCAAGATTACCAAATAAAGATAATGTTGATGGTAATAGTAATTTAAAAATGAATAGTAATATTGAAACTGAAATAACGTTAGCTAAAACGAATTTTTTTATGTTAAACTCACTGTATTTTTTGAAATAATATAATAAACCTATTGATGGAAGAGCTAATAAGCCCATAAAGTGAACACCAAAGGATAGACCGACAACAAATGAAATTAAAATCAACCATTTATCAGACCTCACCTTTCCAAAATCATCTACCCATTTTAGTCCAAGCCAAAAAAGTAGAGCTAAAATTAAAGTTGCCATAGCATAGACCTCAGCTTCGACTGCATTGTACCAGAAACTATCTGTGAATGTGAATGTTATTGAACCTAAAAAAGAAGACCCAAATATTTTAATTGCCTCACTGACTTTTACAATTTCTTTAACCTTTAAAATTTCTTTTGCAATTAAACTTATTGACCAAAAAAGAAACATAATTGTCAAAGCACTAGAGGTCACGGACATCATATTAACAGCATATGCAATTTGAGTTACATCAAAGGCTAAAATTGAAAATATTGCACCAAGCATTTGAAATAGAGGAGCACCTGGTGGATGTCCAATTTGAAGTTTTGCAGAGGTTGAAATATATTCTGCACAATCCCAGTAGCTGGCTGTTGGTTCAACTGTTAATGAGAAAATTAAAAATGAAAATAAACCAGCTATAATACCAAAAATTCTATTGTATTTGTAAAAGTTAATTTCCTTCATCAATGAATAGCGAAATTAAACAATAGTATGTAAATAATGAATTACTTAATTTAATTTGTCCAACCTCTAACTTTATTTTAAATTTGACACCCAATTGGCCTATGGTGTAATTGGCAACACGTCTGGTTTTGGTCCAGAAGAGTCTAGGTTCGACCCCTAGTAGGCCAACTTTTAAGTGTAATATATTTTGTTATATTTGCACACAGATTGAAATATGAGGGGACATTGTCCCCTTATTTATTATATATACTTAAAATATTTGATATGGATAATTTATCGTTAATTGAATCTTTTTCTGAGTTTAAAGATGAAAAGTATATTGACAGAGTAACTTTAATGTCAATACTTGAGGAGGTCTTTAGAAATACGCTAAAAAGAAAATTTGGTGATGATGATAACTTCGACGTTATTATTAACCCGGATAAAGGAGATTTGGAAATTTGGAGAAATAGAATTGTAGTAAAAGATGGAGAGGTTGAAGATGAAAATAGTCAAATTTCTCTCTCTGATGCTCAAAAAATTGAGCCCGATTTTGAAGTAGGTGAAGATGTATCTGAAGAGGTAAAATTGGCTGATTTAGGTAGAAGAGTTGTTCTTTCATTAAGACAGAACCTTGTTGCTAAAATTCATGAGCATGATAACGGTATAATATACAAGCAGTTTGTTGACTTAGTTGGAGAAATTTATACTGCTGAGGTTCATCATGTTCGTCATAATGTAGTTATTCTTTTGGATGATGATGGAAATGAAATTATAATGCCAAAAGATAGACAAATACCGTCTGATTTTTACAGAAAAGGAGATTCAATAAGAGGAATAATTGAGTCTGTTGAACTAAAAGGGACAAAGCCAGCTATAATTATGTCTAGAACTTCTCCAAAATTTTTAGAAAAACTTTTTGAGCAAGATATTCCTGAAGTATTTGATGGATTGATATCAATTAAGAAAGTTGTTAGAGTTCCTGGTGAGAAAGCTAAAGTTGCTGTTGATTCATATGATGATAGAATTGACCCTGTTGGAGCTTGTGTTGGTATGAAAGGTTCTAGAATTCACGGTATTGTAAGAGAACTTGGGAATGAAAATATCGATGTAGTTAATTACACTAATAATACGCAACTATTTATTAACAGAGCATTAAGTCCAGCTAAAGTAACATCACTAAAAATTGACGATGAAAACAAAACTGTTCAAGTATATTTGGATGCAGATCAAGTTTCTAAAGCTATCGGACGTGGGGGTTATAATATTAAGCTAGCAGGGCAATTAACTGGTTACGAGATTGATGTATTCCGTGAAGGTTCTGAAGAAGATGTTGAGTTAACAGAGTTTTCTGATGAAATTGAAGCTTGGATTATTGATGAATTTAAAAAAGTTGGATTAGATACTGCAAAAAGTATTCTTGAGCAAGATTTAGAAGATTTAGTAAAAAGAACAGATCTTGAGGAGGAAACAATTGTTGATGTTAGAAAAATTTTAAGTGAGGAATTTGAAGAAAGCAAATAAATAGATGTCGGAATTAAATAAAATTAGATTAAATAAGGTTATAAGAGAATTTAACATATCTCTTGAGAGAGTTGTGGAGTTTTTGTCATCGAATGGACATGAAATTGAAGCTCGACCAACAACAAAAATATCTCAGATACAGTATGATTTATTATTAAATGAATTTAGTTCTGATCGATCTAGTAAGGTTGAATCTCATGACCTTAGTGAAGAGAAAAAAAAGGAAAAAGAAGAGATAAGAATACAAGCCGAAAAAGAAAGAGAGTTAAAAATACAAAGACAAACTATTACATCTAAATCATCTATTCAGCAATTTAAGAAGGTTGGAGAAATTGATTTAAATAAATCTAATATAGTTAAGGAAAAATTAGAAAAAACAGAAAAAAAAGTTGAACCTGTAAAGGAAGATGTCGATAAAAAACTTATTGAAAAATCTACAACTAAGATAGATACTAAGTACGAAAAACTTTCTGGACTTAAGCAAACAGGTCAAACTATTGATTTAGATAATTTTAAGAAATCAGAATCAGACAAAGCAGATCAAAAAATAAAAAAGAAAAGAAGGAGAATTGCAAAAGATGTAGTATCCAAAGATGTTCCGACAAATAAAAGAGAAAATTTAAAATTTAATAAAGGTAAAATCAGTCCGTCAGCACCATCTGATGATGAAGTCCAAAAGCAAATCAAGGAAACACTCGAAAAATTACAAACCTCTTCAAAATCTAAAGCATCAAAATATAGAAAAGAAAAAAGAGATACTCATAAGAAAAGAACAGAAGAAGATATAGAAAAAACAGAGGCTGAAAAGAAAGTTATTAAAGTCACAGAATTTATTACAGTGGGTGAGATAGCTACAATGATGGAGGTTTCTGGAAATGATATAATTTCAGCGTGCATGTCTCTTGGAATTATGGTAACAATGAATCAAAGACTTGATGCTGAAATTTTAACATTAGTTGCTGATGAATTTGGGTACGCAGTTGAATTTGTAACTGCAGAAATCGAGGAATCAATACAAGATGATGATAACGACGACCCAAATAATCTCAAACCTAGACCACCAATCGTTACTGTTATGGGTCATGTTGATCATGGCAAAACATCATTACTAGACTTTATTAGAAATGAAAATGTTATTGCTGGTGAATCAGGTGGTATAACTCAACATATTGGTGCTTATAATGTTGAATTAAAAAATGGTTCAAAAATTACTTTTCTAGATACACCAGGTCATGAGGCATTCACTGCAATGAGAGCCAGGGGAACTCAACTTACAGATATTGCTGTAATAGTCATCGCTGCTGATGACGATATTATGCCACAAACAAAAGAAGCAATTAGTCATGCCCAAGCAGCTGGTGTACCGATGGTTATAGCTATCAATAAAATTGACAGAGATGTGGCAAATCCAGATAAAATAAAAGAAAAACTTTCTGGAATGAATATCCTAGTTGAGGATTGGGGAGGTAAAGTTCAATCTCACGATATTTCAGCTCTCAAAGGAACCGGTGTTGAAGAACTTCTAGAGAAAATAATGCTTGAAGCAGAATTACTTGAGCTCAAAGCAAACCCTGATAAAGCTGCAAACGGATCGGTTATCGAAGCTAGGCTTGACAAAGGCAAAGGCTACATCACAACATTGCTAGTACAAAATGGAAATCTTTCTGTAGGAGACTATTTTTTAGCAGGTCAGTATAGTGGTAAAGTAAGGGCATTATATGATGAAAGAGGTAATCAAATTAATTCTGCTGGACCATCTGTGCCAGTTTCCGTGTTAGGTTTAGATGGAGCTCCTCAAGCTGGTGATAAGTTTAATGTATTTGCAGATGAAAAAGAGGCTAAACAAATTGCATCTAAAAGAACACAACTTGTAAGAGAACAAAGTGTCAGAACTCAAAAACATTTAACACTTGATGAAATAGGGAGACGAATTGCATTAGGGGAATTTAAAGAATTAAATATCATTTTGAAAGGTGATGTTGACGGTTCAGTTGAAGCTTTATCTGATTCATTTGAAAAATTATCAACTGATGAAATACATGTTAATATTGTTCATAAAGCAGTTGGAGCCATTACAGAATCAGACGTTCTATTAGCTTCAGCATCTGATGCTATAATTATTGGTTTTAATGTTAGACCCTCTGGTAATGCTCGAAGCATAGCTGACAAAGAGGACGTAGATATAAGAAACTATTCAATTATATATGATGCAATAAATGATTTAAAAGATGCTATGGAAGGAATGTTGTCACCAGATTTAAAAGAGGAAGTCTCTGGTAATGCAGAAATTAGAGAAACTTTTAAAATTTCAAAAATAGGTACAATTGCTGGTTGCATGATGACCGATGGAAAAGTTTATAGAAAATCTAACGTCAGACTAATTAGAGACGGGATTGTTATAACGTCAACAACTTTAGCATCATTAAAAAGATTTCAAGATGATGTAAAAGAGGTTTCAAAAGGTTATGACTGTGGAATACAGCTTAAAAACTATAACGATATAAAAGTTGGCGATGTTCTGGAGTTCTATAATGAGTTGGAGGTAAAAAAGAAAATCAAGTCTTAGTATTTGGCTTTAAAATAAACGCAGCTCTAAAATCTTTTATTACTAATCTTAATTTTTTTTGTGCATCAATTTTGGATTGAAATTTTCCAACCTGAACTTTATAATTTGGAGTTTCAAAAAAGAAATAAATCGAATCTTTTTGATAATTATCTTTAACAAAATTTAGAATTGAATCAGCTTCTTTGAAGGGTCCACTATATACTTGTATCGAAAAATAGTTAGAGTTAAAGTACTCATTATTAGCTTCT
>CACJQM010000008.1 GCA_902595555.1 uncultured Bacteroidota bacterium
TAATAATTTTATTTTATATCTAATAGGTGTTTTTTATAATTTCTTTATACCAGGTGGATTTGGTGGTGATGCTTATAAATTTTATTTAATGAAAAAGAATTATGAATGGGATT
Source organism: uncultured Bacteroidota bacterium (assembly GCA_902595555.1). Classification (GTDB taxonomy): domain Bacteria; phylum Bacteroidota; class Bacteroidia; order Flavobacteriales; family Flavobacteriaceae; genus Eutrophosalina. The sequence goes on from CACJQM010000008.1 coordinate 114, forward strand.
TTAAAAAACTTTTTAAACTATTAGTTTTCGATAGACTAATTGGTCTTGGCGCATTGGTTTGTATACTGTTTTTCATGATTCAAAACTTCATATTAGATTTAAATTTAATCTACATGATCATTTCATTACTGCTGACATTAGCATTAGGTTATTACATCGTGAAATATCTTTTTAATAACCAACATATTTATTTCAAATCATTAGGGATTTCAGTAATTAATCAATTTTTACAATTTTTAACAATTTTCTTTGTAATACTATCCCTAGGAATTGAAAATAATTTTGTGGAGATAATTGTTGTTTTTATTTGTTCATCAATTCTTTCAGTTTTTTCTATCGGAGGAATTGGAATTAGAGAATATATATTTTTGATTTCTGCCTCATTTATTAATGTGTCACCTGAATTATCGGCTAGCGTAGGATTATTATTTACATTTTCAGCAAGTTTCTCAACACTTCCTGGGCTTGGCTACTTAATAAGTAAACCAAAGTTTTTAAAATAAAAAAACCCAAGATTTTATCCTGGGTTTTTAAATAAGTAGTTTTTTAAAACTTTCTAGTTTTTTGGAATACCAGAACCACCACCATATGGTGCCCAATTGGTATGAACGGTTTTCCAACCATCTGCTGTTGCAATCCATACAGAAGATGCTCTTGTATTATAAGCAACTGATTCTTCAGAATCACCTTGTGTATAAGAACCATCAGCATAAAAAGTTAGTACAGCCATAGTCATATCAGGTGAAAAATCAACCTCAATATCTCTTAAATCAAAACTATTCCAATTTATGTTTGATTGTCTTGAAAAACTTGCATCAGTGAACTCATAAAATTCTTGTAGATTAGAATCACCTGAAACAAGTTGCATATCATCAGTTACATACTTTTTAAATTCTTCAATATTTCGATCAAGAATAGCTTTTTGAACAGTTTTTTGTGCTTCCTGTAAATTCTTAACTATCTCATCCTTATTAACATTTCTATTGTATGTTACTAATTTGGGTTGATATGGTGAAGCGAAAGAAGCGTAGTCAAATGCTCCAAATTGATTTTGTCTAGCTTTCATAAAATCACCTGACATAGCTGCTATTTCAGCTTTAGAGTCTAAGGCGTTTGGTCCATCATGAAGCTCTCTTGACTTATCAATCGCATTGAAAGCTGCATCATAATCTACTTTTCCACCAATTTCACCATTAGCATAACCGTAGGCAACCATGTTATAAGCTGCTGATGCATGCTCTGGAAAATCCTGGGCAAATTTAGCGTAGTTATTATAATCTCCTCCAGCGTTAAACCAATTAAGAAGTGGGCTGTCTGGTGTTTCTTTAAGACCATCACTTATTGAGGAACGATAGGTGTCAGCGTCTCCAGTAAGAGTAGCAGTTAACATTTTATGCCAAACCTTTTCTTCAGATGTTAAGCCATTAACATCAATAGCCTCGAGTTTGCTTTTTCTTGATCCGGTTCTAGCTGCTGCTGCTGCCATTACCAAATTTGCACATCCGCAATCGTCATCTAACATTAAAGCCGCTTTTGCCATTCCAACAGCCATTAATTGTTCTAGATTTGCTAAGTGTTCTACAGCTTCATTAACAATTTCAGAAGCTTTTTTATTACATGAATCATCAACCCATTGTTGTGAATTTAAATTGATGAAAAGCATGCAAAAAATTATTGTAATAAAATTTTTCATAACATTTTTTTATTTAAGTTAATTATAAATAGTTCTAATAAATAACGAGAGAAGACTAATTTATTGCTATTTAAGAAAAATATAAAAATTCGATAACTATTTTATCAATTCCTTAATATAAAAGGATGATGCTGGTAAACCCTCTAAATTAAATAGTGTAGCTTCAAAATAATTTTTCCACCCATATCTAACTTTGGTTGGGACTGGGACATTCTCTGACTCAACTATTATAGATCTTCCAGAAATCTTTGCAGTTGCAGTATAATATTGGTCATCATCTCCTGCTAATTCAAAATCTTTTAATGGACCATTAAAATTATAAAAGCCATTTTGAGCATAATCGAACGTAATTTTTACAGCTGAGCCCTCTTTTTTAGCAGATTTTACTATCGGGCCAGATGGTGTTATAGACTCAAAACCATAGGTCTTATTTAATGCCCAATATGCTAACCTATTTCCAACTTTAATTTTTTCAGGTGGGTGTATTGAATTTAAAGCACCTATATCAACAGTTGATACCATTCCTGAGTTAGGAATATTAAACATTGCATCTAATTGAGAATCTCTTAATAATGCAGAACTAGGATTGTCTGGGCCATCATACCTAAAAGGAGCTATTTGAACAAAGTAAAAAGGAAATTCACCTTGCCCCCACTCATTACGCCAACTTTCAACCATAACTTGCATTAGCTTTGAGTAATTGTTTGCCCTTAGCCTGTTGTTTTCTCCTTGATACCATAATGCACCTTTAATTGTATATGGAATAAGTGGATTAATCATTCCGTTAAAGAGATATCCAAGATTGAAGTGTTCGAACCTGTCCTTAAAATTATTTTTTAAAACTCCTGGTTTAAAATTTTTATCTAGATGAGTTTTTTCAGCCCATGCCTCGGCTGGTGTACCTCCCCAAGAAGTCACAATAATTCCAACAGGAACATTTAATGTTTCATTAATATAAGTAGCAAAAGAATAAGCAGCTGCACTAAAATTTCTTACAGTTTTGGGACTAGATAATTCCCACTTTCCATTAAAATCTCTTAGTTTTTCACTACTAAACTTTCTTTCAACTGTTAGTAGTCGAATTTTATCATTGTTGGCTTTTCCAATAACATCTTGAGAACCATTAATTGGTTCATTTACATATCCGTTGAAAGTCATCTGCATATTTGACTGACCTGATCCAAACCACACTTCACCTAAAAGAACATTATTTATAACTTTTGATTCGTCTTTAGTTGAAATTATTAGTTGGTGGGGGCTTTGATCTGAGCTAGTATTGATTTTGAGAATCCAATCTCCATTATTGTCAGCTTTAGTTTTTGTTGAAGTTTTATTCCAACTAGAATAAACTTTAATGACTTGATTTGGACTAGATTTTCCCCATATATTGACATTAGAGCTCCTTTGAAGAACCATGTTATCAGTAAACAGGTTATTGAGTTCTAATTGACCATTTGTAAAAAATGATACTAAAAGTAATAATAGAGATATAATTCTCATTTAATAAATAAACTTTTGATCCAATTCTTCAGAATCTTTATACTTGACTCTAAGATCTGCTAATTTTGCCTTTAGCTCTACTACAACATCTGCATAGGCTGGATCATCATACACATTGTTCATTTCATTAGGATCGTTTAGTCTATCATATAATTCCCACTCATCTACATCATAATAGAATCTTGCAAGTTTATATTCTTTATTTACAATTCCATAATGTCTTTTAACCATATGAACAGACGGATATTCATAGTAATGATAATAAACCTCTTCTCTAGTCCACTTATCATTTTCACCCATAAGTAATGGCATCAAGCTTTCTCCCTGCATATCATCTGGTACATCAATCATTGCAGCTTCTAAAAATGTTTGAGCAAAATCTAAATTTTGAACCATTTCATCATTTGTAATACCAGGTTTAATCTTATTTGGCCATTTAATCATTAATGGTGTTTTAAACGACTCATCATAAATAAATCTTTTATCAAACCATCCATGCTCGCCCAGATAAAAACCTTGATCTGATGTGTAAATGACTATTGTGTTATCATCAAGTCCAGTTTCATCTAGATAATCAAGAACTCTACCTACATTGTCATCAACTGATGATATAGTAGCTAGGTAATCTTGCATGTATCTCTGAAATTTCCATTTCATTTTTTCTTTGTCATTCATTTTAGGCCAATTTTCTTTAAAATCAGCATTAATTTTATCCAGTGTTACATCATATTTCTTTTTTTGTTCCTCATTAGCACGTCCAAAAGGTCTATTAAAACCTCCAGCGTTTGGTCTCATTAAAGTTCCATCACCTCTGACATAAACAATTTCAGGCTCGACCTTACCCATTTCTTCAAACGTTGAAGGTCTTACTTTACTATCATGCATGTATTGCATGTGAGTTAATAAATTCATTTCCGCAGATTTTGCTGCTGTTCCTCTATTTGAATAATCATCAAAAAGTGTTTCAGGTTCTGGGAATTCCTTTTCATAAAACTCTGCAAATTTCTCAGGGCTTGGCCACCATGCTCTATGAGGGGCCTTATGAAGGTACATCATCATAAAAGGTTTGTTTTTATCTCTTTTATTCTTAAACCAATCCAGAGTAAGATCTGTAATGACATCTGTAACATATCCAGTGATCAAAGTATCTTTTTTTGCTCCTAAAAATTTGGGGTTTATATAATCTCCTTGTCCTGGAAGAATCCAAAAGTCGTCAACTCCTTTGGGATTGTTTCCAAAATGTAATTTTCCATACATAGCTGTTTGATAACCCGCTTTTTTGAAAAGCTGAGGAAATGTAACCTGCGTGGTATCAAATTTTGCATGGTTATCAATTTTTCCATTTAAATGACTGTGTTTTCCAGTTAATATAACAGCTCTTGAAGGTGCGCATATTGAGTTGGTTACACATGCATTGGTAAATAAGATGCCTTCATCTGCTATTCTATCAATGTTAGGTGTTTGAATAAGTTTATCACTGTATGCACTGATTGCTTGATAAGCATGATCATCTGACATTATGAATAATATATTGGGTCTTTCATCTTTATCTGAGCAGGCAGATAGGAAAATTAATACAAGGAGCAAATAAATTTTTTTCATTTTTTATAATTTTTATTTAGGGTTGTTTTATTGGCATTTAATTCAACTTTAATTTCATCCATTTTATTTGAAAGTTTATTCACAATCTCAGGATAAGCATCAGCTAAATTATTTGACTCACTAAAATCATCATTTAAGTTATATAATTCTTTAGTATTTTCCTCATAAAAGTGAACTAGTTTCCATTCATTATTTCTTAATGCCGAACCTGGTTTCCATAAACTTCCATGGTAATGTGGAAAATGCCAAAAGATATAATCTCGATTGAATTCTTTCTTTAAAAAAATATTATTGAGATCCATACCATCAATATTCTTTATGTTGTAGCTAATATCAAGTGTATTCAAGATAGTTGGAAAAAGATCATGTGACACAACTGGTTCATATATGATTTCTTGAAATGCTTGTTTAGGAAGTTTCATTAACTGTGGAATTTTTATTCCACCCTCATACAGCCAACCTTTTCCAGCTCTGAGTGGATAAACAGAGGTTGGTGCGATTCTTTTTACAGTGGAAAGACCACCATTGTCGGATGTAAATACAATAAGCGTATCATCATAAAGATTATTCTCTTTTAGATAATTTATAATTTTTCCAACATTATTATCAGTTGCATGAACCATAGATGCATACTTTGCATTTCTTTGATTAAGTAATGTAATTGCATCTCCCTCTTTTTTTGTTATGGGCTCAACGTCATCATAGCCCTTTAATTTTTCTTTATAGTAATCATAAAACTCCTTATTTTCTTGGATAGGTGTATGAACATTATAAAAAGCTAAAAATGCTGCAAAGGGCTTAGATTCATCGCGCGAATCTATAAAATCAATTGTCTCTTGTGTTAATCTGTCTGTTAAGTATTCACCCTCAGGTCCATCTTCTAATTTTGGGTTTTTATAAGGGGTATAATATCCACCCATAGGACTACCTTTTTCAAAGCCTCCTATATTGATATCAAATCCTTGATCTTCAGGGTAATGACCCTCACTTCCCAAATGCCATTTCCCAGAGTAAAATGTTTTGTATCCATTCTTCTTTAAAACCTCTGCAATTGTAATCTCACTAAGTGGTAATTCATTTAAATCTTGTGGTCCAATAAGAGGTTTGTTTTTATTATTGTAATAAGGCTGCTCTTCCAGACCTGGAATCCAATCCGTTATGTTAACTCTCGCTGGGTGTTTTCCAGTCATAATTGCCGCTCTTGTGGGTGAACATACTGAACTTGATGCATAGGCATTATAAAAGAGCATACTGTTTAAACTTAGTCTATCTATATTTTGGGTTTCGTAAAAATCCGATCCATTATAAGATACATCTGTCCACCCGAGATCATCAACTAGTATGAATAAAAGATTTGGTTTTTCTGCTGGTTTAGAGCAAGAAAGAATTAAGAAAATTAAAAGAATATAAATTTTATTCATTTTCCTCTTTTTGTTTTTACAACTACAACTCCATTACCAGCCCTTGAACCATAAATAGAAGCTGCAGCATCTTTAAGTATAGATATGGACTCAATATCATTAGGGTCTACTTGTTCAATTGTTGCCTCCATGCCATCTACAATTATTAACGGTGGCTGAGAAAAATTTCTTATAACAAACGTTGCAAAATCATCAGGCATCCCACTGTTTGGTCTTCTTACATTAAGTCCAGAGACTTGACCTTTTAAAGCATCATTAGAATTGGAACTTGCTCCAATTGTCAATTTTTCTCCGTCCACAGTTTGAACAGAATTTGTGGAAGTTGATTTTGATTCAGATCCATATCCAGTTTGATATTCCTGGTTTGAAGTGTTATCTCCTCCAATCTTGATAGTAGAGCATGAAAACAATAAAAAGACAAATAGAACCTTTCTCATATGATTTAAATATAAAAAAAAAGGATCTAATTTCTTAGATCCTTTTTATTATGAATAATTATCAGTTTTAGGATTAATATCCAGGGTTTTCAACCAAACTTGGGTTATCAGCAATCTTTGCTGTTCCAATTGGTAACCAGTACATCTTAGGAAGAAAAGCTGTGTTCTGGGAGAAATTCCATCTCCATCTTCTAGCTTTATATAATCCATCAGAAGCTCTTCTAAACCACTTAACACCCCATTTGGGTGCCATATGAAGTTCCGCCTCAGCATCTCTCCATGTTTTTAGATCCCAAATACGATGGTTTTCACCATATAATTCACAAAATCTTTCATTTTTAATATTTGCTAATGTTGCTTGTTGTTTAGCAGGCATACCAACTCTTGCTCTAATGGCATTCAGCATTTGCTTAGCTCTAACAGGCTTTCCGATTTCAAATGCAGCTTCAGCAGCATTTAAATACATTTCACCAGTTCTAAATACAACATAGTCTGATTCATCATTATTATAAGGTATAAACTCATAGCTTCCATCTAATGGAATTCTGTGCTGTGCAAGTCTACCACCTCTGTTTCTATTTCTAGTAGGTGCTCTTCTAGGAGCAACATCTCCTCCTCTACCTTTAACATTCGGATTACTTGCTCCAATTGTATTATCATGGAACCAAACACTTCTTCCTGCATAAACCTCTTCAGGGGTCCATGCTTTGGCTAAATATCTTGGATCTTTTTTATAAACAACTTCTTCAATATCAAAGAAGGTCTTGTTGTTGAATAATCCTCTGTTTTTATTACCGGGTGTACCATCCTTGTACTCAAATTTTTCTACAGAAGACTCGTAGATGTGAGTATTTGATCCCCATCCAGATTTAAACCCATCAGGCATGTTAAAGTAACCATGCATGTGAGTTTTTCCTAGCCCGAGGTCATACTCAGTTACAAAAATCATCTCACTGTTACCCTTTTTAGTTAGGACTTCAGAATATGTTTTTTGATATGTTCCACCTCCAGTGTGTAGTGGGTGTTTACCACTATCAATGATAGCACTAGCTGATGCATGAGACATTGTGTAATATCCACCAGCCAAACCAGCAGGGATAGATGTTAATCCATCAGCTGACTGAGGGTGATATTTTGCAATTCTTGCAGCATAAAGTGCAGCTCTACTCTTAAGAGCGTGAGCAGCCCATTTTGTAGCTTTCCCGCTCATAGCAGAACCAGGAAGGTCAGCTATTGCAGCATCACAATCAGCGAAAATCTGCTCATATGTTTCTTGTAGAGTAGATCTTGGAGTATACAATTCATCATACGTAGCATCAAGTTGCTTCGGAACCAATTCTAATGGAACTCCACCATATCTTTTAGCCATTTCTAAATACATGAAAGCTCTCATGAACTTAGCTTCTGCAGTTTGAATCTTGACAGTTTCAGGATCAAATGTTGCTTCAGCTAGAATCTGAATGATTTCGTTAGCAGATCTAATGTTCCCATATGCCCAATAATTAAGTGATGTACGGGCTCCAGAAGCATTTGGAACTTCGGTTGATGATTTAATTGACTCTTGCCATGGTGCCATTGCAGTACCTTCACCACCTGTAATGAAATCAATGAATCTCCAGTGTTTCCAGTTAATTTTTGCACCGTCTCTTTGACCTACATGGTCATTAGGTTCCCACCTTGTATTGTGGTAAATTTTAGTTAAAAATGCTTCCACCAATTTTGGATCATTTTTAACCGCATCCTCTCCAATCATATTAGTCGGCTGCAAATCTAAATCTGCACAACCAACAAATATCATCATTGGGAGAAAAAAGTATAGAAATTTATTTAATTTATTCATAATTATTCAAATTTAATGTTTTAAAAATTAATTTTCAATCCTGTCGTCCAAGATCTGGTCGTTGGATATGAGTTATTGTGACTACCAGCAATTTCTGGGTCATAAAGGCCAGACCAAATACCTAGGTTATCCAAAGTAAATACATTGTTTCCAGCTAAATAAAGTTGAATTCCATCTAAACCTAACTTATCGGTAGCAGCCTTAGGAATATTGTAAGCTACATTCAATGTTTTTAGTCTTAAGTACCATGCATCCACTCTTGTAAAATCACTACCACGTGCACTTATTGATGGTACACCACCTGTGTTATTCGCCGGTGGGAATCTTCTAAGTACTTCGATATCACCATTAGCACCTTTAATTGATCTATTATCATATGCAACCTGAGTTGGAATAGATTGGTGGCTATTTAAACCTTGCCAGCTTGAAGTTCCTCCAAAGTTAATTGTATATCCGGAAGCTCCTTGCCATAATGCCTGAACACTCCAGTTACCCCATCTTGCATTAGTCCATGTACTATAATTCCAATTAGGCATTCCACCTTTTCCAATAATGACTTGATCTTTCCAATCAATTAGGCCATCACCGTTTTGATCAACAAAAATAAGGTCACCTACTATTACAGTTTGATTACCCGCATTATCGGCATCAACTGGATGGTTGTCAATTTGACTTTGAGATGTAAAGAATCCATTAGCATTAAAGCCCCACTGTACATCATCCCACTGACCAGTTCTTGCATATCTAGCATTGTAAAGTGCATTTGCAGCTGCAGTTGCAGAATCAACACCTTCTGTTGGAAGAATGTTTTCATCCCAAGAAACGTACTTACCTCTTGCCCATGAAATCATTGGGTTGATTTCATAACTAACAGCTCCAATTTTTCCTTGATGCTTCAACATCAAATCAAATCCTCTGTTATCTCTTGTATTTAAGTTTGTTCTTGGAAGACTAGCTCCGAAGTTGAAAGGTACACCTTCAGTTGGAATAGCCAAGATATCTTCTCTTAATCTGTAGAAAACATCGAATTCAAATCCTAAACCACCATCCCAAAGTGTTCCTTCAATACCAACGTTAGCAATTTTCATTGTTTCCCATGTAACAAGTGCATTTGCTAAACCAGCAGATGCAATAATTGGATATGGATCCCCATTAAATAGATAGAACCCATTTGCAATATTATAACCAGTTAAAAAGTCAAAGTTTGATACTGCATCATTACCCATGATACCATAAGAAGCTCTGAATTTTAGGTTATTCCAAGCAGAGTTATCTTTCATAAAATCTTCTTCAGATATTCTCCATCCAAAACTAAGACTTGGGAAATATCCCCATCTACCCTCTACTGAGTATCTTGCAGTAGCATCTGCTCTCATTGTAGCAGAGAATAAATATTTGTCCTTGTGGCTGTAATTTACCCTACCAACAAAACTTTTTCTTGCACTTTCAGAGAAAATCTCAGCATTATCCAATTCAGCTCTTGATGAATAATTCAAATATGGAGCTTCGAAAGATAATGGATCAGTTCTAGATCCCATTAAATAATCTCTTTTAAATGTTGTTGACTCAGCTACAAATAATGCACTTAGAACATTATCACCCCACTCAGTGTCATATTGCACAGTTAATTTAGGTAGTAATTCCATATCTCTATCTGAATTAACATTAATAGCATCTCTCATGAAGAGACCATACAATGTATATAAATCAGATGATGTTGAAAGTGATGGATCATAAGTATACATAGGGAATTGTTTTGAAATACTTTTGTTCCACTCCGTTTGAGTTTCCATATTTAAACTACCTGTAATTTTCATTCCAGAAATAAAAGGAACATCATATGTAAGACTTATTGCTCCTCTTAGGTTATTATCTCTCTGAACAACAGAACCAGAAAATTCTTTTCTGATTTGATACATTGGAGAATATGGAGAGGCAGCACCAGTGTGTGATGCATACGACTCATCAGGAAATTCAGCTAAATAAGTTGGCTTACCTGAATTCAATCTAGTATAGAAGTTTTGAGTATCAAAATTTGCCTTATCTAGAGTTGTTTGAAAATAAGACATATCAACTTGAGCAGTCAAATTATCATTAAGCTTCATATCCAAATTCGTTCTGATATTGTAACGCTCGTGCGTGTAATCAGCTTTTCTTAACTGGCTTTCTGTATCAGTGAATCCAACTGATATAAAGTATCCAATATCTTCACTTCTACCACGAGCACTTAAGTTGTGCTGTGTTTGCAATTGCCAATCCTCATATACAATGTCACGCCAGTCATTACCAGCAAAGTCCTCACCTGTTGTAATGTCATAAACTTGCTTTCTTTCATTATCCCAGTCAAGGTATGGAGGCATTAAGTCACCTAAATCTTGACCTTGTTCGTTGAAACCTAAATTAACATAATCATTTGTTCCAATAGTTACTGGCTCATATGTCAAAGCAGACATTGATAATGTACCATTGTAAGTAAATTTAGCACCTTTTCCTCTGTCAGTTCCTCTTTTTGTTGTGATTAAAATAACACCATTTCCAGCTCGTGCTCCATAAATAGAAGCAGCAGCATCTTTTAGAATTGAGATGTTTTCAATATCATTTGGATCAACTTGACCAAAAGTAGCAACGATTCCATCCACGATAATAAGTGGAGCCTCAAAGTTTCTTATTCTTAAAGTAGCAAAATCACTTCCAGGTAAACCTGAACCCGATCTAACTGAAAGACCAGCAGCTTGTCCCATTAGTAATTGACTAGTGTTTGGAGCAGGTCTAAGATTTATTTCTTCTCCAGAAATTGATGCAACAGATCCAGTTAATGTCTTTTTCTGTTGAGTACCATAACCCACTACTACTACTTCCTCTAATTTAGAAACATCTTCTTCCATAACCACATTCATTGTTGCCGAAGCTCCAACTTCCTGTGTTATGTATCCGATGTATGAGAAAACGATCGTAGCGGCATCATCAACATTCAATTGAAAATTACCATCAAAATCTGATACTGTACCATTACTAGTTCCTTTTTCTACTATACTAACACCAGGCAAGGGATTACCCTCACCATCAGCGACAGTTCCACTAATTATATTCTGAGCGAATATTAGGTTAGTTGATAATAAAAAAGCAGCTAATAAGAATAGACTTCTAAAAATATTTTTTGAATTCATAATAACTTTATATTAGTTGTTTAGTTTTTTTGTTGTTTTGAAGTTATCGAAAATAAATAAAAAAAATATTCCCTCCAAGAATATCTCAATAAAACATCACATAAATTTTTGAATAATTAGTTCTTGAGATAATTAGTTATGAATTTGATAAAGAAATATCAAAAATTTTAATAAATCATCAAATCACTAGTTTACAGGGGAAATTGTAAAGCTATAGTTGTAATTACCAGGGTTAATTGTATATTTTGGAAGCGTCCTGGCACCCCAACTATTATCACCTCCAACACCCATTTGTTTTAAATCTATATTAAGACTAATAAAATCTCTTTTTGGGACATCAATTGGTTTTCTTTGTTTTTTAATGATTCTTTTTCTAGTTCCAACCTTTTCACCAGGGTTATTGGGTCTTAATCCATCATCAAAATCTTCAATTGTGTTGTAGTGAGCACTAAAAGAAATTAAAGGTTCTCCCTTGATTTCAAATCCAATATTATTTTCATTCAATGCTCTAAACCACCGTACATCTGTTCGATATCCATTCTCTTGTGGCCTAGAATACTCAAAATCTAAATCCTCAACCAAATTTTCATATAAACCAACAAATGCTGATGATTTTCTGTCGATGTAATTTTCATGTGGTCCTCTCCCATACCAAACTATATTTTTGTAATTTTTTGGCATAGTAAAGTTCATGCCAAATCTTGGCATTTGAGCATCTTTTAAAGTGCCACTATATGTAAATTCATTTTTAACCTTTAAAACTCCTTTTGAATTAATCAAGTAGGTCAATTTATTAGATGAATCTATATTGTTTAAACTGAAATTAACAACAACCTCGATTAAATTTGCATCAATCCTAGTGTGGTTAATGCCAACAAATTCTCTATTATTGGATGCCGTTTTCCATTCTTTAGATCGAAGTGGTAAATTATTTCCATAATCATTGTCAATTGGAGCTCTCCAAAAGTTAGTATATGGACTTGATTCAATAAATTCATTGCCGCCAACATTATAACTTAAAAGTGAGCCATCATCAGAATTAAAAATCAAGGTGGTAAGGTTATTTGAAATCACTAATTTATTTTTTTCATCTGTTATTTTTAATCTTTTTCCTCTGTTACTGGCTCTTAAAGTATATTCTGATCGTTTATAAAACATTTGATCAGAAATCAATGAATGACCAGCATTCACAAGTGGTTCATTTCCTTTTGAAAGTCCAGAAACATTCACAAAATACTCAGCAAATGGATCAAAACTAAAATCTCTGAAAGGATTATCAATAATTAAAAATTCTTGAGGTTTAATATCAAATATTATTGTTTCATTTTTTACAGCTTTTCCATTTTCTATCAAATCAAAATGAAAATCAAAATCACTCAAATTTTTAAAGAAAAACCTGTTCTCTATTTTTATTTTATCTCCATTTCCTAAAATTGAAATTTTAGCGTCCTGATAAACATGTTTTACCTCCTCCAAAGCAGGATGAGGTGTACGATCTGGGTTTACTAAACCATTCATACAAAAGTTTGTATCATTATGATAGCTACTAGGTGAATAATCACCGCCGTACGCCCAATATTTTTTACCATCCTTGTATTCCGCTAAACCCTGATCTACAAAATCCCATATAAAACCACCTTGCATTTGTCTTTCTTTATATACCATATCCCACAAGTCTTTAATGTTACCATTACTATTTCCCATGGCATGTGAATATTCGGCCCATATAAATGGTCTTTCAGGAAACTTTCCTAAATAATCCTTTTTAATATCATTCATATAATAATACATCCATCCAAAAAAATCAGTATGAGGTTCTAAGTCAATTCCATTCATTTCTTTTTTTCCTCTTTGCATTCTTGGTTGTTCAGATGTACGTTCGTAAAAAGTTAATCTTGTGTCATCAAAGTTTTTTAACCATCTGTATCCTTCAACAAAAATTGGCCCATCACCTGCCTCATTGCCTAATGACCAAACTACAATTGAAGGGTAATTTTTATCTCTTTCAACCATTCGCACCCATCTATCCATGTGCATATCGTCAAACTCAGGTTTAAATGCTGGAGTATCCTCTTTTTTGTAACCAAATCCATGGCTCTCAACATTAGCCTCGTCAATTACATATAATCCGTACTCATCACACAACTCGTACCAGTAAGGATCATTTGGATAGTGTGACGTTCTAACAGAATTGATATTGTTATTTTTCATGATTTCAATATCTTTTAACATCGACTCTCTAGAAACAACATGGCCAGTAAACTCATCATGTTCATGACGATTAACACCTTTGAATAATATTGGTTTATTATTAATTAAGAATTGACCATTCATTAATTCAATTTTTCTAAAACCAGTTTTAAAATCGATTAATTGATATGAGCCATCCGAGTCAACTAATTCAAGTTGTACATTATAAAGGTTTGGTATTTCTGCTGACCATAATTTTGGTGAATCAATAATTCCATCAAGTGTAATTTTTTTTGTCTGATTTTTATCAATATTACCCTGGGATTCATTCTGATAGATTACTGTATCGTCATTAAAAATTTTTGTTTTTACAGTGTATTTTTTTGACGAATTATTATAATTCTTCAAATCAATTTCAAAATCCATATTGGCTTTGTCCAATTCATCATTCAACCTGTTTTTCAAAAAGAAATCTCTGACAGCTAATTTTGGTTGTGCATAAAGAAAAACATCCCTTTCTATTCCACTAAGTCTCCAAAAATCTTGGTCTTCAATGTAAGTACCATCAGACCATCTAATTACTTTCATGGTAATTTGATTTACACTTCCATTTAAATATTTAGTGACATCAAACTCCGCTGGAGTCTTGCTACCTTCACTATATCCAACAAAATTTCCATTTATCCATAGATAAAATGCGGATTTTACTGCTCCAAAATGAAGAAATATTTGCTTGTTGTTCCAATTTTCATCGATTGAGAATTCTCTATGATACAAACCAATAGGATTATATTCTTTTGGCATAAAAGGTGGATTCATATCATAGGGATAAACAATGTTAGTATATAGCGGAAAGTCATCTGTATGAAATTGCCAATTTGAGGGAACTGGAATATCTTGCCAATCATTTTTATTGAAATCAATTTTGTAAAACTCTTTGGGAACTAATTCATCATTTTTGAACAATTTAAAACTCCATGTTCCATTCAAAGATTTAGTAACTGAATCACCATTGATATCCTTGGGTATATAAAAAGAATGCGGTTCTTCGGTATTTATTTTAAAAGTTGATAAATCCTCCCACTCCTTATACTGAGCATTAGAAAAAATAATTGAAAAAATTAAAAAGAATTTTAAAACACTATCTTTCATGTTGGTTGTTTTTCTAAATTTAAAATAAATATTCAATATGAGGACATTAGTATTAGTAGTATTATCATTAATAACTTTTTCATGTGTTAATGATCAATCAAAACCCAATATCTTGTGGATAGTTTCCGAAGATAATTCAGTCCATTATATGAATTTGTATACTGAGGGTGGAGCAGAAATGCCAACCATATCTTCAATAGCATCTGAGGGAGTAGTTTTTGATAATGCATTTTCGAATGCCCCCGTTTGTTCTGTTGCAAGAAGTACACTAATTACAGGTGTGTATGCACCCAGAATAGGCATCCAGTATCACAGAAAAATGTCTAAAGTAAAATTACCAGATGATGTTAAACCCCTGCCCGTATATTTAAAAGAGGCTGGTTATTATACCACAAATAATGCTAAGGAAGATTACAATTTTATTAAAGATGGAAAGGTATGGGATGAATCATCTGGAAAGGCAACGTATAAAAACAGGAAAGAAGGTCAACCTTTCTTCCATGTTCAAAATTTTCACAACACTCATGAAGGTCAATTACATTTTAATAAGGAACATCTTGAAAGTGCATTAAAGACTAACGATCTAGACAGCATAAAACCTTTCCCCTATCATCCAGATACTCCTACATTTAGGTATACACAATCTCTTTTACATAATCATCATAAAGATGTAGATAAAGAGATTGGAAAGCTCATTGATGACCTTGAAAATGAGGGTTTACTTGATAACACAATCATTTTTTATTATGGGGACCATGGTGGAGTCTTGCCAAGAAGTAAAGGCTACATATACGAAAGTGGTTTAAATGTTCCCTTAGTTGTCCGAGTACCAGAAAAATTTAAAAAACTATCTCCATTTAAGAATGGATCACGAACATCAACATTTGTTGAATTTGTGGATTTAGTTCCAACTGTGCTTTCAATAGCAGGTGTTGAGATTCCAAAGTCAGTTGACGGAAAACCATTTTTGGGAAAGGGTTTAAAAAAACAGAATCTTGAAAAACAAAATATAACTTTTGGGTATGCAGATAGATTTGATGAAAAATATGATTTAGTACGATCTGTAAGAAAAGGCAAATTTAAATACATGAGAAATTATCAACCATTTAATGTTGATGGATTATATAATTTCTACAGATACAAAATGCTGGCTTATAAAGAATGGTATAAGCTTTTTAGTGAGGGAAAGTTAAATGAAGTTCAAAGTCAATTTTTTAAAGCTAGAGCACCAGAAGCACTTTACAATATTGATGAAGATCCACACGAAACTAACAACTTAGCTAATGACAAAAATTATAATGAAACATTAATAGATTTAAGGGGTGAATTAAACAATCATTTGGTTTCAATTAACGATTTAAGTTTTCTTCCAGAACCACATTTGTTACAGAATGGACTAAATGATATTGTTGATTATTCTGAAAAAAATATGGATTTGATTAAAAGTCTAATTGAAATTTCAGACCTTATGCTACATGATTATGATGAAGTTTCTTCTCAAATAAAAGATGCATTAAATAACGATAATCCTTGGGTTAGATATTGGGGATTAATAGTTAGTTCAACATTTGGAAATCTGGCATTAGAAAATAATGAGAAAATAAATTTCATTTTTGAAAATGACTCAGAAAATTTGGTAAGGATGAGAGCTGCAGAGTTTATGCTACTAAACAACATTGAGATCAGTGATTCAAAAATTAATTCATTATTAGTAAGATCCAATTTTGAAGCAGAAGCAAATCTTATGTTAAACACTTTAGCTAATCTAAAAACAAAAGACTCGAATTATAAATTAAAACTTGGTAAAGAAGTTTTTCCTGATGATTGGTTTCCTCCTATTAGAAATGAAAATGCATTAGTAAACAGAAGAATGAATTACTTAACAAATAATGAATAGTCAAATACTTAAAAAATTAAGTTTTTTATTGCTTTTAATGCTTCTTAATTCTTGTAATAAAGAAAGCTTAGAGAAGCCAAATATTGTTTTAATTGTGGCAGATGACTTAGGCTGGTCTGATCT
The DNA here is from genome assembly GCA_902595555.1 of uncultured Bacteroidota bacterium. Lineage (GTDB taxonomy): Bacteria > Bacteroidota > Bacteroidia > Flavobacteriales > Flavobacteriaceae > Eutrophosalina. The sequence goes on from CACJQM010000008.1 coordinate 17,136, forward strand.
ATCATACATGGGTTCAGAATACTATGAAACCCCAAATATTGATAAACTTTCAAAATCCGGTATGACATTTTATAATGGCTATGCTTCATCTGCAAATTGTGCACCCAGTAGAGCAACAATGCTTTCAGGAAAATACCACACTGAACACGGAATTTATACAGTCAGAAATTCTGATAGAGGTAGTAGAAAAACTAGAAAAATTATTCCAATTGAAACAAAAACTACACTTGACTTAGATTTTTTTGTAATTCCAGAAATGCTTAAAGAGATGGGCTATACAAATGGTCATTTTGGTAAATGGCATTTAGGTGATGTTGGTTTCCATCCGGAGCAAAGCGGATTTGACGTTAATATAGGTGGTAACAAACATGGAGGACCTGGTGGTTATTTTGCACCGTACCCAAACCCAGAGTTAGAAAATGAACCAAAAGGGGAATATCTAACTGATCGAATTGGTGATGAGGTTGTTAAATTCATTGACATAAATAAAGAAAATAATTTTTTTGCCTATGTCCCTTTTTTCTCTGTACACACCCCAATTCAGTCAAAACCAGATTATCAAAAAAAATATAGCAACAAAGATTCTAATGAGTTTCACAACCGTGCAGATTACGCTGGAATGATTCAATCTTTGGATGAAAACATAGGAAAAATACTGGATAAAATTGATGCACTTAATTTATCTGAAAACACACTAATAATATTTACATCAGATAATGGTGGAATTAGAGCAATTTCAAACCAATATCCTTTAAGGGCAGGTAAAGGATCGTATTATGAAGGTGGGATTAAAGTTCCAATGATTTTTTCATGGAAAGGAAAAATTGAAGCCAAAACAGAGTCCTATGAGAGAGTTTCTAATTTAGACTTCTACCCTACAATTAAAAAATTAGTTGGTTACAACGAAAGTATTGATTTAGATGGAGAAGATTTAACTCCAATTTTTAAAGGAGAAAAGCTCAAAAAGAGAGAACTATATTTTCATTTTCCTGTTTATTTAGAACCTTACAGAGTTCAACTCGACAGTGGAACAGACCCATTGTTCAGAACCAGACCAGGTACAATTATAATTAAAGATAACTGGAAATTACATCATTATTATGAGGATAATAAATTTGAATTATACGATCTTGAAAAAGACGTCTCAGAGTCTGAAAACCTTTCCGAAATCAAGAAAGAAAAAAAGAATGAACTTTTAATTGATTTAAATAATTGGAGAAAAACTAATAATGCTCCAATTCCGAGCAGATTAAATCCTTACTATGACCAAAAATATGTAGATAGTTTAATGTTTTTAATTGATAAAAATCTACTCTCTGGAAAAGTAAACAAGAACGAATATATTAATGATATGAATCCGTTCTAATTAATATTTGAAACGGTCAGGATTTAATTTGTTGTAAAGTTGATTATTAGCTAATCCCAAAAAAACTGGATGGATGGTTTTTTTATTCCAATTATCAATTTTTTGTCTTAGTTCACTTGCAATTTCAGGGAATTCTGAAGCAATATTATTTTTTTCAGAGATATCATTGTCAAGGTCATAAAGGAAATTGTTACCATCTTGATCAACTATCATTTTATAATTATTAGATCTTATAGCAAATCTAGGTTTTCCTCTTATAGTATCATTATTTTCAATTTTGAAATCTCCATTAATTTTCCAAAATAGACTTTCGTGGGGAACACCAGCTTTTTCACCCAAAACATATGGTAAAATATTTTTCCCATGAATTTGATTAGGCAACTTTAAATCAGGATTAATAATTGATTTGATGGTTGCAAAAATATCAAACGAACTTACTGGATTATCATACTCAGTTTTCGCCTCTATTTTGTTTGGCCATTGCATAAAAAATGGTGTTCTTACACCACCCTCACCTAGATCACTTCCTTTGTAACCACTAAATGGTGAATTGGCTCCATCTTTATCCGTCCATTTTTTTTTAGGTGCGCCATTATCAGAAAGAAAGAACACTATGGTATTATCATAGATGTTTTCTTCTTTTAATTTATCAATTATTTTACCCACTCCATCATCCATTGAACTAATCATGCCAGCATAAATCTTTCTCAATGGATTTTTAATATTTGGGAACCTATCGACATATTCATCTGGTGCCTGAATCGGACCATGAGGTGCATTGTAGGGTAAGTACAAAAAGAAAGGATTATCCGAATTATTATCAATGAATTTTACGGCCTCATCACTAAATTCATCAGTTAAATAATCATCTATCTCAACTCGGGTATTATTTCTTAAAATCTTGGTACGATAAGCTTGGTTGTGAGCTTTTACCTCTGTTTCATCTTTAAGAGTTAACTCCTCAGGCAAGTATCTGTGACCGCCTGTAAGGTGTCCAAAAAATTCATCAAAACCACGGCTGTTCGGCCTTAATGACTCATGTGCTCCTAAATGCCACTTTCCAATAATTCCAGTTTTATAATCTTTGGTTTTGAAAAGGTCTGCCATGGTAAACTCCGATATTGGCAAACCCATATTTGGATCTTTTGGAGCAAATAAAATATTTCTACCATATCCAAAATAATCTGGATATCGTCCAGTTATTAAACCAGCCCTGCTTGGTGAGCAAAATGGAGTAGTTAAATATCCACTTGTAAAAAAAACACCATTATTTCCAATATTATCAATATTAGGTGTACTAATATCACTTGTTCCATGAAAACTTATATCGTTATATCCTAGGTCATCAGCAAAAATGATAATTACATTAGGTAAGTCATTTTTCTGCGAATTACAAGAAAAAAGAAATAAGCATATAAGAAAAATTATATTTTTCATTAAGTTAGTGATTGTATTATCCAACTAAAATATAAATTATTATGAAAGCAAATTTTCTACTATTATTTTTCCTACTTTTTTACTCATGTGGAAATGAAAAAAATGTACAACCCAACGTCGTTCTTATTTATTTAGATGATTTAGGTTATGGTGATGTTAGTTCTTACGAATTAGGGACTTTAGAGACTCCAAATATTGATAAAATTGCAAATGGAGGAATTAGATTTACTAATGGATATGCAAGTTCAGCAACATGTAGTCCTAGTAGATATGCTTTGATGACTGGTACTTACCCTTGGAGAAATAAAAGAGCTAAAATTATAACAGGTGGAAATTTGATAATTGATGAAAGTGAGATGACTTTGCCAAAAATGTTCAAATCATTAGGTTATGAAACAGGTGTTGTTGGGAAATGGCACTTAGGACTTGGCAAAGGTGGCCCTGTTGATTACAATAACTTGATTAAACCTGGTCCGAATGAAGTTGGTTTTGATCATTCTTATATTATGGCTGATACACAAGATAGAGTTCCTACCGTATACATTGAAAATGGAAATGTTGTGAATCTAGACCCAAATGACCCAATTGAAATTAATTTTGGAAATGATGATTATGGTTTGCCAAGCGGTACCAAAAACCCTGAATTATTGACAATGAAATGGCATCATGGTCATAATAAAGCGATTGTTAATGGTGTTCCAAGAATTGGATACATGAAAGGTGGTGAAAAAGCAAAATGGAGTGATATTGATATGGCTGATGAATTTATAAATAAAGCTAAAGAATATTTGGATACAGTTAAAGACAAACCTTTCTTCCTTTTTTACTCACTTCAACAACCACATGTGCCTAGAACGCCTCATCCAAGATTTGAAGGAACCTCAGGAATGGGTCCAAGAGGTGATGTAATAAAAGAAGCGGATTGGTGTATTGGAGAAATGTATGATTACTTGGAGGAAAATGGTATTCTGGAAAATACAATTATAATTATTTCTAGTGATAACGGTCCAGTTTTAAACGATGGGTACTATGATGATGCTGTCGAAAAGTTAGGAGACCATACTCCAGCTGGAAATTTAAGAGGAGGTAAATACAGTCTATATGAAGCTGGAACAAGAGTCCCTTTTATAACTTATTGGAAAGGAAAAATTAAACCACAAGTCTCTGATGAAGTAGTAACTCAAATCGATTTCTTAAATTCATTTTCATCACTATTGGGTTCAGATAAAAAATCTAAAGATGGAGTTGATTTATCAAGTGTATTTTTTGAAAATTCTGGAAAAGGAAGGGATGAACTTGTTATTGAAGCAACATCAAGAACTGCATTTAGGCAAAATAATTGGGTAATGATTCCACCTTATAATCTTCCTGCAACAAATCCTAGAGTAAATATAGAATTGGGTAATTCAAAAGACTATTTATTATTCAATTTAGATGAAGATATTTCTCAACAAAATGATTTGTCAAAAAGCAACCCTGAAAAATTAAATGAAATGATTGCTAGATATGATGAAATTTTGGGAAACAATAAAAAAAAGGCTGAAAAACTTGAACTCGAATAAATAAATGCAAATCTTAGTTACAGGTGGATTAGGATATATAGGTTCACACACTAGTGTTTTATTATTAGAAAAAGGTTATGATATAGTCGTTGTCGATGATCTTTCAAACTCTAATATTGAAGTTTTAGATAATATTTTTGAAATAACAAGAAAAAAACCAGCTTTTGAAAAAATTGATTTAAAAGATAAAAAGGCTGTTTCTAAACTTTTTCAAGATTATACATTTGATGGAATTATTCATTTTGCTGCACATAAATCTGTAAATGAAAGTGTAAACTATCCTGAAAAATATTTTTCCAATAATGTTGGCTCGCTTGAAAATATTATTGATGAGATAAAATTATTAGAGAATCCAATAAACTTTATTTTTAGCTCAAGCTGTACTGTCTACGGACAAGCTGATTCGATGCCAATAGATGAAAGTTTCCCATTAAAGGAGGCAGAATCACCATATGGTCAATCAAAAAGACAATGTGAGGAAGTTCTTAAATCTCTTCATGATTCGCGGCATAGTTTTAAAAATATTACCTTAAGATATTTTAATCCAATTGGTGCACACCCTTCAGCTTTAATAGGTGAACTTCCCCTTGGGATTCCTGAAAACTTGGTTCCTTACATAACGCAAACCGCAATTGGGAAAAGAGAGTGTTTAACTGTCTTTGGAGATGACTACGAAACAGCTGATGGAACATGTGTAAGAGACTACATTCATATTATGGACTTAGCAGAAGTACACATTACTTGTTTGGAAAAATTGATAAGTTCAAATGATGATAGTTTTTTCAAGGTATATAATGTTGGAACAGGTAAAGGAACATCTGTTCTTGAACTGATCCATATTTTTGAAAATGTTAATGATATAAAGTTAAATTATAAAATTGGAGAGAGAAGAAAAGGAGATGTGGTTACTGCTTATGCAGATACTTCAAAAATTAAAGAAGAATTAAATTGGTCAACAAAAAACAGTTTGAAAAATGCATTGAAATCAGCATGGAACTGGGAACTGAATTTAAATAAGGATGAATAAAAAAATTAAAGTTGAATCACCAGGTAGAATTAATTTAATTGGAGAACATGTTGATTATAATGGTGGTTCTGTCCTTCCAGGAGCTATAGATAAAAAAGTTGAGTTTATAGTTGAAAATATCCCTGGAAATAAATGCTTTATTGAATCAAAAACAATAAATAAAAAATTTGAATTTGACTTTTCTTCACTTGAAAAATCCTCTGAACACTGGCAAAATTATATATTAGGTACTGTTAATAATTTAATCAATAAAAAAAATCAAAGAATATCTGCCTTTTCTTGTGAAATCAATAGCAGTTTACCAATAGGAGCTGGAATAAGCTCATCTTCAGCATTAATATCTGGATTAGCATCGAGCCTAATAGAAATTAATAACCTTGAAATCAAAAAAAATGAAATTGTTGATATTGTAAGCGATGTAGAACACAACTACATTGGACTCAAGGGAGGAATAATGGATCAATTTACTATTCTAAATGGTCAAAAGAATAAATTGATTCATTTGGAGTGCCACTCTAGAAATTTTAAGTACGTGACTGCTGAATTTAAAGATTATCAGATAATTCTTTTAAATACAAACGTAGAACATAATCTCGCTAATACAGCATATAATGATAGAGTTGAAGAGTGTAACTATGCTTTAAAATTAATTAATGAAAAGTGCGGTAATAAATTTTCATCCTTGTGTGAAGTAGACCTAAACATTATTGAAAGTTTAAAGAATGACATGGATGTTAAAATATATAATAGAGCATCATTTGTAATAAATGAAAATCTAAGAACCCATGATGCAGCAATAAAACTCAATGAATTTAAATTAATGGAAATAGGAAATTTAATGTATCAATCCCATGCAGGTTTAAAAGATTTGTATGAGGTTAGTTGTAATGAATTAGATTATTTAGTTGACCTAACTAAAGCGCATGACCAGATAATAGGATCCAGAATGATGGGTGGAGGATTTGGTGGTTGTACAATAAACCTAATTCATAAAAGATTTATAGATGAGTTTATTGAAGAAGCTAGCAAAAGCTACTATGAAAAGTTTTCTATTAATTTAACCCCAATTGAAATAAATGTTTGTGATGGAGTTAAAATAAAAAACCTACAAACAGATTAGTTGTATAAACTCCTGTTATACAAGTTTAAGGCTAACTGAATATTCGAAAATCCCCTTAGGGCGCGCTCTAGCATACAGACTCACCTTTTTTAAAAAAAATAGTGTTGAGTTTACCAAATTTAATCTGCTGTAGGTAAAATTATATATTTGAATGAACGTTTTAATTTTCTAATCTTGAGTCAATTAAATTTTTTAATTCTTCTATTTTATTTCCAATCTCGACTGTTTCCTTATCATCTGAATTAATAAAAATTTTACTTTGACTTAAAATTTGTAATGCACACATTGCAAGACTATCTTGTTTATCCTTAACCGCATACTTGCTTTCATAATCATTAATCA
>CACJQM010000009.1 GCA_902595555.1 uncultured Bacteroidota bacterium
AAAAAAGAGAGAAGTGAAAAAGATAAAGAAATTATAAAGCAAAAAAACAGATTAATAGAAAATTTGAAAAATAATTTTTCAATTGAAAACATCACTACTACAATTGATGAGTGGGCTAAAATTCAAAAGAAAAATTCATCCAATGATTTATTGGATTTAATAAAACTTTTAAATAAGGAGTTGAATAATTTAGGATTAACTAAAAATGAAATTGAATCTCATGTTTTAAAAGTTAAGACCAAGCTAATGGATGATAATGAAAAGAACACAGAAAAAATTAAACTGAGAAAAAAGATTGAGGATTTAAGTAAACAGATATCTCAACTTGAAAATAACTTAAACTTTATTAAGAAAGGATCGGATAATAAGGTTTTAGATGGTGTTTATAGTGATATTGAAAAATTAAAAACACAACTACAAAAAAATGAAAAAAAATACACACTCATTAAATAATAATTAATCCATTTTTTTTACCGTCTCCCAAATAGAATTTACCTCATTTTCATCTAATTTATCAATAGTTGTTTTTTTATTTTCAATAATTTCTTCAAGTTTTTTGTATCTACTTATAAACTTGTTGGTTGATTTTTTCAAGGACTCATTTGAATCAATTCCCTTGTGACGAGAATAATTAACTAATGAAAATAAAAGATCACCAAACTCTTCTTCAATTTTTGATTTTTCTTTGTCAATTAATGCTTCACTAAATTCATTATATTCCTCAATTACTTTATTTATTGAATCATCAATATTTTTAAAATCAAAACCTACGGCGGCTACCTTTTCCTGAACTCTAATTGTTCGAATCAAAGTTGGTAAATTATTTGGAACACCATCAAGAATCCCCTTATTTGATTTTTTTGATTTTAGTTTTTCCCAATTTTTTTTAACATCATCTTCATTATTAACTTTTTCATCAGAATAAATATGTGGATGTCGATATATTAATTTTTTAATTAAGGATTCAACAACATCATCAAAGTTGAATTGGTTTATTTCGGAGGCAATTTTTGAGTAGAAAACTAAATGAAGAAGCAAATCCCCTAGCTCTTCTTTTATTTCATTATAATCTTTTTTATCAATAGCCTCGATCAACTCATAGGTCTCTTCAATAGTCAAAGTCTTTAAAGAGTCTAAAGTTTGTTTTTTATCCCACGGGCATTTATCCCTTAAGTCATTCATAATTTGAATTAAATCTTCAATTGAATACTTCATGTTTTTAATTATTTTGAGAATTTCATAGGATAATTAACATCAATTTGTCCACGAGAAATTTTATTTAATTTTTTTTGAATCAAAGTCCTTTTGAATTTTGATATTTTATCAGTGAATAAAACACCTTGAATATGATCATATTCGTGAAGAATTACCCTTGATAAAATTCCATTAAAATCTAAAGAGTGTGAATTAAATTCCTCATCAAAAAAATCAATTTTAATAGAATCAAATCTTTCAATATCTTCCCTTATATCTGGGATGCTTAAACACCCCTCATTGAAACTACATTTTTCATCATTTAAAAATGTTACTGTTGGGTTTATAAAAACTCTTTTCAAGTTTTTTAATTCATAATCTGTTACTTCCTTTTCTTCAAAAAAAGGAGAAGCATCAATTATAAATAATTTAATTTGTTTACCTATTTGAGGTGCAGCTAAACCTACACCCTCAGCATTATACATAGTATCCCACATATCACTTATTAGCTCATTTAAGTTTGGATAGGATGAGTCAATATCAACACATTTTTTTTTTAAAATTGAGTTTCCATATGAAAGAATTGGTAATATCATTTATTTCTTTTTAAAAATGATTCTAATATTAATGATGCACTAACTTTATCTAAGTTTCTTTTATCGATTCTTAACTTCCTTTTTTTTGTTACTTGATTTATATAAATCTTAGACAATTTAGATGTAAACCTTTCATCTTCTCTTTCAATTATCAAATCTGGTATATTTAATTTTATTTTTTTTATGAGCTTTTTTATTGATTCCTCTATTTCAAAAAAATTGTTTTTATTGTTTTTAGGTTCACCAATTACCAAAATAGAAATATTTTCTCTAGCAATTATCTCCACCAAATAGTTGATTATTTCGTTTGTATTAATGGTATCTAGTGGAGATGCAATCAAACGTAAATCATCGGTTATTGAAATACCACATCTTTTTTCTCCATAATCAAGACCCAAAATTTTACTCATAAGACAAAATTAACCATAATCTAAATAACAAAATATATATTCGAACGATAGATTATATTTGTATAAAAATTATCATGAAAGAATTAATTGAATCAGCTTGGGAGGATAGGTCATTACTAGAAAAGGATGCAACTAAGAATGCTATACTTAAAACTATCAACCTATTAGATAAGGGTGAAATTAGAATTGCTGAAAAAAATAATGGAATGTGGTCTGTTAACCAATGGATAAAGAAAGCTGTTATTCTCTATTTTCCAATAATGAAAATGCAATCAATTGAAATTGGACCATTTGAATTTCATGATAAAATACCCTTAAAAACAGGTTTTAAAGAAAAAGAAATTAGAGTAGTTCCGCATGCAGTCTGCAGATACGGATCTTTTATAGAGAAGGGTACAATACTAATGCCTAGTTATGTCAATATAGGAGCACATGTTGGTTCAGGAACTATGGTAGATACTTGGGCAACCGTAGGAAGCTGTGCTCAAGTTGGTAAAAATGTGCATATAAGTGGTGGTGTGGGAATTGGAGGTGTACTAGAGCCAGTACAAGCCTCACCTGTTATAATTGAAGATAATGTTTTTTTAGGCTCTAGGTGTATTGTTGTTGAGGGAGTTAGGGTCGAAAATGAGGCAGTACTGGGAGCTAATGTAGTTTTAACCGCTTCAACTAAAATTATTGATGTAACTGGAGATGAACCAAAATATATTAAAGGTTATATACCTGAAAAGTCTGTTGTTATACCTGGCTCTGAGCCAAAAAATTTTAAAGCTGGAACCTTTAATGTACCATGTGCTTTAATTATTGGAAAAAGAAAGGAAAGCACCAATAAAAAGACATCTCTAAATGATGCATTAAGAGATTTTAAAGTCTCAGTGTAATCATTTAAGTCTAAATTTTCAATGATTGAAATAGAAAAATGCCTTGAAGTAATTAAACGCGGTGGAATTATCCTCTATCCTACTGATACTATATATGGCTTAGGTTGTGATGCATATAATTTAAACGCAATAAGAAAAATTAATATTATAAAGGGAAGTGAACCAGAAAAACCACTGATTTATTTAATGAATGATTTGAATATGGTGAAAAAATATGTTGAAAATATACCTGATTTTGCTGTTGATTTTCTTTTACGTAAAAAACCTACTACATTAATTTTTAAAAATTTAAAATCTACAAAATTATCAGGTGATTCCATTGCAGTAAGAATTCCTAAAAATAAATTTTGTCTCAATATAATTTCTAGATTAAATAATCCTATTACCTCAACTTCCGCGAATATAACTGGATTACCATTTCCAAAAAGTATTCATGAAATTGATAATATAATCATTGATCAAGTTGATTATTTTGTAAAAACTGATAAAGTTAGTAAGTTAAACCCCTCAAGTATAATTGAGATTAAGGATAATTTAAGTTTTGAAAAAATTAGATAGTTTTTAATGAAAAAGCTCAGTGCCGAAAATATTAATATTTCAGTAATTAACTTAATTTCTGATGTTGCTGAAAAAGAAAATGTAGAAATATATTTAGTTGGTGGTTTCGTTAGGGATTTGATACTTGAGAGAAAGTCAAAGGATATTGATGTCTTAGTTATTGGAAATGGAATAGATTTTGCAAAGATTGTTGCAAAAAAAATAAATGAGAGAATACAAGTTTTTAAAAACTTTGGAACTGCTATGTTAAAGACTAAAGATTATGAGATTGAATTTGTTGGGGCTAGAAAAGAGAGTTATAATTCTGATAGTAGAAAGCCCACTATTGAGGAAGGAAACTTAGAAGAAGATTTATCTAGACGTGATTTTACAATTAATACACTAGCTATTTCACTCAACAAAAAAAACTATGGGGAAATAGTAAACTTATTTGATGGTATTAACGACATAAAAAGAAAGATAATTAAAACACCAAAAGACCCTCAAGTCACATTTCATGACGACCCACTAAGAATGTTTAGAGCGGCTAGGTTTGCATCGCAACTAAATTTTAAAATTGATAAAGAGAATATTGATTTCATTAAAAAAGAAAAAAATAGAATAGACATCATTTCAAAGGAGAGAATAAATATTGAGCTGAATAAAATTTTAATGTCTGATAAGCCATCCATTGGATTTAAGGCGCTAAACGATACTGGGTTACTAAATATAATTCTTCCAGAAATTTATGATCTACACGGAGTAGATGAAATTGAAGGAAAAAAACATAAAGATAACTTTCATCATACTTTAAAAGTAGTTGATAATATTTGTGAAAAAACTAATAAGCTGTGGCTAAGATGGGTTGCTTTACTACATGATATCGGAAAACCAAAAACAAAAAAGTTTCATAAAAAAATAGGTTGGACATTTCATGGACATGAATATGTTGGAGCTAAGATGGTAGATAGAATATTTAAAAGACTAAAATTACCTTTAAATGACAAGTTGAGTTATGTTAAAAAACTCGTTTCACTAAGTTCAAGACCAATAGTACTTTCTTTGGAAAGTATTACTGACTCAGCTGTTAGAAGATTAATTTATGATGCTGGTGAAGATATTGATGATCTTCTAACTCTGTGTGAAGCAGATATAACAACAAAAAATGAATATTTACAAAAAAAATATCTTAATAATTTTAAAATTGTTCGTGAAAAAATAAAGCTAGTTGAAGAAAGAGATCATATTAGAAACTTCCAACCACCTGTTTCTGGTGAGGAAATTATGAATTATTTCAATTTAAAACCATGTAAAGAAATAGGAATAATTAAAGACTTCATTAAAGAGTCAATTTTAAATGGTGATATAACTAATTCTTATGATGAAGCTAAAGAATTAATGATAAAAAAAGGTAAAAATTTAGGATTAAGTGTAAATGAATAAAAATTTTATTTTCTTTAGTAAACTTTCGCTTGTTTTAGTGCTGTTTGTTATTCTTGCTGGTTCACTAGTTAGAATGACTGGAAGTGGAATGGGTTGTCCAGATTGGCCAAAATGTTTTGGATATTTAATTCCACCAACAAATATTGAAAAAATCACTTGGAAACCTAATCAAACTTATAATAAAGGGGTTATGATTCTGCATGATAAGAAGTTTTTTAATTCGAAAAATAAATTTATATCAAAAAGTAATTTTGAATCTAGTAATTGGATTCCTTACACAAAGCATGATTATACTAAATTTAACCCTGTTAACACGTGGTTTGAATTTGTAAATAGATTGATTGGGGCGATTGCTGGATTTTCTACTTTAATTATGTTTTTTTTATCGACTTATGAATTTAAAAGAAATAAAAAATTAACTTTTTTATCTGGCTTAGTTGTCTTGTCTATGGGTTTTCAAGCATGGCTAGGTAAATTAGTCGTTGATTCCAACTTATCGCCATATAAAATTTCAATACATATGCTAATGGCAATTGTTATAGTTTGTTTATTAATTTATATTATAAAGAAGGCCGATGCTAAGTATTAAATTTTTAAAAAGACTAATTGCTTTTTCAATGTTTGTGATGTTAATTCAAATTTTAATTGGATTAAAAGTCCGAGAATTTATTGATATTAAAATTGATTTATATGGCTTTGAGAATAAAAATTTATGGTTATCAAATCCTGAACTAAATTTTTTTATACATAGAAGTTTTTCAATTTTTATACTTATATCAAATTTCCTTTTATTTTATCTTGCTAAAAAACTTAACACAAATACTAAATGGATAACAATAATTTTGGTTCTTATCTTTTCTGAAATAATTGCAGGTGCATCGATGTATTACTTTTCATTCCCTCTGCTTTCTCAGCCTCTTCATCTTTTGATAGCAATTTTAATTTTTGGAGCACAATTCTTCTGGTTTCTTACCATTGAGGACTAATTTGTTCTAAGCATTGAATGATTTTCATAGTTGTTTATCATATACTCTATTGAACTTTCCATAATGTCACCCATTGATTTTGAGAATTTAAATCTATTATCGTGTGTTAAATGATAAATTTGTCTTGTAAGGCTTTGAACATTTTCATTTGATGACAATATATCTTTTTTCATTTTGCTAAGTAAGCTGTCAACTCTTTCTTTTGAACCTAAAATTCTTTTAACAATTATTGCTCTTTCCTCCGCTTTGTATTGATTTATTGAGCTATTTATTAATCTGTCTTTTATTAATTCGACAATTCTTTTATTTTCTTTATATAGTTGTGGTCTATAAACTGAAAAGTCCCCCTCATAAGATTGTTGATCAAAATCTATTGCTCTAATCTTATATACAACTTGATCAAAATCATGTGTAGGGATTATAACATAATTATAAGCCCTCATGTCTCCAAGTAATCTAATCATACACCTTTCGCTAAACTTTACGAATTCTTTTGCAATTTGTGATTGTTCTCTCTTTGAACATTTATTTAAATAATTATTAAAAAAATCATCACCAGGTATACCAGTTATATGTTCTTCAATTAGTGTTTTGTTATAAACAATAAAATTTAAATTGTATGGTGAAGTTATGTGTTCAAACTCTAGTCCATAAACTCTCGAGGAATCAGCTAGTTTTACATAATAATAGGTAAAGTTATCATTTAAACTATTTCTTATTTTAATTCTAAATGGATTAGAATTGCCAAAAGTGCAATAATCAATAGCATCTACAATCAGAAAATCAAAGCTATCATTACTTCCGTCTGAGTAAAGTAAATTATATACAGTTTTAAGATTATTTTCAATTTCAACTCTCTCACTATCATTAAAAAAAACTCTTTGCCATAGAGTATCAGCATCCTTTTCATCAGTAACCTTAACTGATCCAACATATCTTAATAAATCTGAATATTCAATTGGTATTTTTTGGACTCTTTTATATGTTTTAAGATACTCATCTAAATGATCTGAGATCTTGTATGAAGGTTTTTTTCTAGAAATTTTTACATCACTGTTTTTATTCACAATTCTAATTTTAAGTAAAGCTATAATTTTTAGATTTAAAAGTATCTAATTTGTAATTTTGCAAGTTAAATTATTTGATGTTTAATTTCAATCTCAAATCCAATTATAGTCCATCCGGTGATCAACCTGATGCGATTTCAAATTTGGTAAATGCAATTAAAGATCAAGTTAGATATCAAGCCTTGGAAGGAGTTACAGGATCAGGAAAAACATTTACTGTGGCCAACGTCATTGAGCAAATTAATCAACCAACATTGGTAATTGCTCACAATAAAACCTTAGCAGCTCAACTTTACAAAGAATTTAAAGAATATTTTCCAGAAAACTTAGTTGAGTATTTCGTTTCTTATTATGATTACTATCAACCGGAGGCCTATATTCCTGTAACAAATACATACATAGAAAAAGATTTATCTATAAATGAAGAAATTGAAAAGCTAAGACTTAGTGCAACAACAAGTTTGTTATCTGGAAGAAAAGATGTAATTGTTGTTGCTTCTGTATCCTGTCTTTATGGTATTGGTAACCCCATAGATTATAAGAAAAATACTATTAATATTGATTTAAATACAAAAATTAGTAGAACTTCTCTTTTAAAAAAATTATCGAGTTCATTATATAGTAGATCAACCTCCGATTTAAGCCCTGGTAATTTTAGAGTTACGGGTGATGTGATTGATGTTAGTTTAAGCTATAGAGATTGTATAATTAGAATAAACTTTTTCGGTGATGAAATTGAATCAATAGATGAAATTCTATATTCTGAAAATAAAAAAATGCAAAAAGTTGATTCAATTTCTATCTATCCAGCAAATATGTTTTCTACTCAAGAAAGTGCACTTCAAAAAGCAATTACTGAAATTCAACTAGATTTAGGAAAGCAAGTTGCTTTCTTCAAAGAAGTTGGCAAAAATTTAGAGGCAAAGAGACTTAATGAAAGAACTTTGTTTGATATTGAAATGATGCAAGAATTAGGATATTGTTCAGGAATTGAAAACTATTCCAGATATATTGATGGTCGTGAACCTGGAACCAGACCATTTTGTTTAATTGACTATTTTCCTGATGATTTTCTTACAATTATTGATGAAAGCCATGTAACATTGCCTCAAATCAGAGCTATGTATGGTGGAGACAGAAGTAGAAAAGAAAATTTAGTTGAGTATGGATTTAGGCTTCCTTCTGCTATGGACAATAGACCTTTAACTTTTGAAGAATTTGAAGGTCTACAAAATCAAGTAATTTTTGTTAGTGCAACTCCCTCTGATTATGAATTAAATAAATCCGAAGGAATTATTGTTGAACAAATAATTAGACCAACCGGATTATTAGACCCAGAAATTGAGATTAGATCAACTGAAAATCAAATCGATGATGTTTTAAATGAAGTTCAGAAAATAGTTGAAAAAAAAGAAAGAGTTTTAATTACAACACTCACGAAAAAGATGGCGGAAGAACTTGTAAGTTTTTTAAATAAAGTAAATGTAAAATCTAAATATATTCATAGTGATATAGATACCATTGAAAGAGTAGAAATTTTAAATGAACTAAGAATCGGTGCATTTGATGTATTAGTTGGGGTTAATCTTCTTCGTGAAGGGTTAGACCTTCCAGAGGTTTCATTAGTTATAATATTAGATGCAGATAAAGAAGGTTTTCTTAGGAGTAAAAGATCATTAATACAAACAATAGGAAGAGCAGCAAGAAATATTAATGGAAAGGCTATTATGTATGCTGATAAGGAGACTGATAGCATAAAAAATACATTAAAAACTACTACAGAAAGAAGAAAAAAACAAATGGAGTTTAATAAAACTAATAATATAACCCCCACTCAAATTGAAAAAAATATTATGACAACATTTGAGGTCAAAGAAAGTACTGAAATAAATATCAAAAAAAATAATACAAATATTATTAGTATTGATCACAATATTACAGCTGAAAAAAGAAAACAAATAATAAAAGACCTGAGAAAAGATATGGTAAAAGCTGCGAAAGAATTGGACTTTATGGAAGCTGCAAGATTAAGAGACTTAATTGATAATTATAAAAAAAGCGGGTAAAAACCCGCTTTTATTTATTTAACTGTGATGAACTTTCTTTGATTTTGAATTATTACTTCACTCCTCTTTGGAAGAGAAATTCTTAATATTCCGTTATCGTATTTTGAGCTTATTTTACTCTGATCAATTGATTCAGGTAGATAAAAAGATTTTTCAAAAAAACTATAATTAAATTCCTGTCTAGAGTAATTATTAGTAGTATCTAAATCTTCTTTTTTCTTTATGATTTTAATATTATCATTTTCAACTTCAATCTCAAAGTCTTTTTTATTAGATCCTGGAACCGAAAATTCAATTTGAAAATCATTCTCTGTCTCCATAATATTGTGTGGAGGAACACTCATTGGTTTAACATTGAAGAAATCATTAAAAAATTCATCAAACATGATCGGATAATTTGTTCTTTTTATAATATTCATAATTATTAATTTTTATTTAAACATTTTTATTATGATTATTCAAAATGCAGACCAATTCTAATTTAATGACTTTATGTCATGTAAATATGAAAAAATAATGACAAAATGGCAACTTAGACCAGAGCTTCTTTAATTCTGTCTGTCAAATCTGAGAAACTTGTTGCGCTATATATCTGTAGACCTGAGCTATCAATAATTTTTTTTGCTTCAATTGAGTTTGTTCCTTCTAATCTTACAATAATCGGTACCTGAATCTTATCTTTCATATTTTTATATGCTTGAACAATACCTTTTGCAACTCTATCGCATCTAACGATACCTCCAAAAATATTAACTAACACAGCTTTCACTTTAGGATCTTGAAGAATTAAATTAAAAGCTACCTCTACCCTGTCTGCATCAGCCGTACCTCCAACATCAAGGAAGTTTGCTGGTTCACCTCCAGACTGTTTAATTAAATCCATTGTAGCCATAGCTAAACCGGCTCCGTTTACCATACACCCAATGTTACCATCCAAATCAACATAATTGAGACCAACTGATCTTGCCTGGGTTTCAACAGGGTTTTCTTCAGACTCATCTCTAAGATCTTTAAAAGATTTGTGTCTAAAAATTGCATTGTCATCTAAAACCATTTTTGCGTCCACCGCTATAATTTTATTATCAGATGTTTTTAGCACAGGATTAATTTCTAACAGTGAGGCATCACACTTAACATATGCAGTATATAGACTAGAAATAAATCGAACCATGTTTTTATAAGAATCACCCGATAAACCCAAATTAAATGCTACTTTCCTAGCTTGATTTGGCATTAAACCAACAGATGGATCAACTTCCTCATAAAAAATTAAGCGAGGGGTATTTTCAGCAACTGACTCAATATCTACACCACCCTCAGTTGAATACATAATCATCAATTTTGAAGTAGATCTATTTAATAAAACTGAAACGTAAAACTCACTATGTTCACTAGGGCCTGGATAGTAAACATCCTCAGCAATTAGAATTTTTTTTACCAATTTACCTTCTTTAGGGGTTTGCGGAGTTTTTAACATCATACCTAAGATAGATGAAGAATAGTCTTTAAGTTCTGTAAGATTTTTTGCAACCTTTACTCCTCCACCTTTACCTCTGCCACCAGCATGAATTTGTGCTTTAACAACAAAAAAATCAGTGCTCGTATCATTTTTAAGTTGATTAGCAGCTGTATCAACATCTTTTACGTTATTCACCATTTTTCCTCTCTGAGTGGGAACTCCATTTAAACTCAATAATTCTTTTGCTTGATATTCGTGTAGATTCATTTATACAAAATTAAGAAAAACTTAATCAGAAAGTTACTTTTTGTTCTATTTATAACTTCCTATTGAAATTTTATTACAAATATTTCATGTGAAGGTATTTTATTGATGTATTATTAGTTTTGCCAAATGAATAATTTAGAACTTTTAAAAGCTGCAGAAAAGTACGGATCTCCGCTTTACGTATACGATACTAATAAAATAAAAAAACAATATAACAGGCTCAAAAAGTCATTTAAAACTGTTAAGAGTCTTCAAATTAATTATGCTGTAAAGGCCTTGTCAAATATTTCAGTATTAAAGTTTATTATCAATCTAGGTTCAGGAATTGATGCAGTCTCTATACAAGAAGTTCATCTAGCATTAAAATGTGGAATAAGTCCAGAAAAAATTATTTATACACCTAATGGAGTTTCAATGGATGAGATTAAAATGGCGGCTGATTTAGGAGTTAAAATTAATATTGATAATTTATCAGTTTTAGAGGATTTTGGAAACAATAATCCTTCAATACCCATATGCATAAGAATTAATCCTCATATTATGGCAGGTGGAAACTCAAAAATATCAGTTGGACATATTGATTCAAAGTTTGGTATAAGTATTCATCAAATTCCTCATTTACTGAGAATTGTTAACAACACTAAAATTAAAGTTAATGGAATCCATATGCACACAGGTAGTGATATTTTAGATATTGATGTTTTTTTAAGAGCCTCTGAAATCCTATTTGAAACTGCCAAGAACTTTAGCAGTTTGGAATTTATTGATTTTGGGAGCGGATTTAAGGTGCCTTATTTTCCTAATGATAGCGAAACAAATATAGAAGAGTTAGGAAACAAATTATCAAAAAGATTTAACTCATTTTGCAAGGAATATGGTAAAGATTTAACTCTTATGTTTGAACCTGGAAAATTCTTGGTTAGCGAATCTGGCAAATTTTTATGTAAAGTCAACTCGATCAAACAAACAACCTCAACGGTATTTGCTCAAGTTGATTCTGGATTCAACCACTTTCTTAGACCTATGATGTATGGAGCTAATCATCATATTGAAAATATTTCAAATCATAATGACGCACAAAGATACTACTCAGTTGTAGGATATATATGTGAAACCGACACATTTGCTACTAATAGAAAAATATCAACCATAAGAAATGGTGATATGCTTTGTTTTAATAATGCGGGTGCCTATTGCCATGCAATGTCTAGCAACTATAATTCAAGATATAGACCTGCTGAAGTGATGTTTATCAATAACAAGTTTAAATTAGTTAGAAAAAGAGAAGATTTTAATGATTTAATCAGAAACCAGATTGATATATTTAATCTATAACACCTGAACAAATTAATTCCTCATTATCATATAAAGCTATAAATTGTCCGCTTGTTATTGCTTTTTGTGGATTTTTAAAATTGAAATAATAGTTTTCAGAGTTTTTTGTAAAAGAGACATCTTGTAATGCCTGTCGATATCTAATTCTTGCCTTAAGATTTTTTACCTCGATTTTTTTTGGATCAGAAATGAAATGCATTTTACTATTGGGTACTTTCAAAGAAGATCGAAATAATCCAGGATGATCTGAACCTTCACCAACATAAATAATATTGTTTACAACATCAGTTGACAAGACATACAATGGTTTTACTCTTCCTCCAATGGACAATCCTTTCCTTTGACCAATTGTATAAAAATGTGCTCCATTATGATGGCCAATTATCTCTCCATCAGATTTGTTATATTTTATTTTTTTAGATGTTATTTTAATTCCTTTTGGATTTGAATACGATTTGTATCCATCAAAAGATTTATCAATTAAAACAACATTTCCATTTTTAGGTTTCAAGCTTTGTTGAAGAAAGTCTGGAAGTTTAACTTTTCCAATAAAACAAAGACCTTGTGAATCTTTTTTATCTGCAGTTACTAAATTATTTTTTTTTGCAATTATTCTTACATCTTTCTTATTAATTTTTCCAATTGGAAAAATAGTTTTGCTCAACTGAAATTGATTTAACTGACATAGAAAATATGATTGATCTTTCGACTTGTCCTTACCAGATTTCAAATGAAATAAGCTCTTATTATTTTTTTTTGACTCTGTTACTTGCGCATAGTGACCTGTAGCAATATAATCAGCGCCCAATTTGATTGCTATATCTAGAAAAAGGTCAAACTTTATTTCTCTATTACATAAAACATCCGGATTTGGAGTTCTTCCATTTTTATATTCCTCAAACATATAGTCTACAATCTTCTTTTTATAATCTTTGCTTAAATCAATAACTTGAAATGGAATAGATAATTTTTCAGCAACGAGCATAGCATCATAACTATCCTCAAGCCATGGACAATTTTTTGAAATTGTAACATTTGTATCATGCCAGTTTTTCATAAAAACTCCCAAAACATCGTATCCATCTTTTTTTAGAAGATAAGCTGCAACACTTGAATCTACACCACCAGACATAGCTACCACTACTCTTATTTTTGCATTAGACATAATAGATGTTATTTGTTTCTACGATTCTGTTGTTGTTGAGCTTTTTCTGCAGCTTCCTGTAACTTTCTAAGTCTTCTTTGAAATCTACCCTCTTTTGTGGGTTTCTTTTTATTTTCTTCAATCTCAAGTAAAATCTTTTTCTCATCTAGAATAACATTCTTAATAGTTAACATAATTATTATTGTAAGAATGTTTGAGACTGTGTAATAGAGAGAGAGACCACTAGCAAAGTTATTAAAGAAAATAAGTAGTGAGAAAGGTATTATATACATAATAATCTTCATGTTTGGCATCCCAGGCTGACTAGGTTGCATTTGTTGAGTACCTTGCATACGAGTGTAAAAAAACATACTAACACCTGCTAAAATCGGGAACAAACTAATATGATCACCATATAGAGGAATATAAAATGGTAGATCAGCTATGACATCATAAGTACTTAAATCATCAGCCCACAAGAAAGACTTACCTCTCAAGGCAAACGCAACAGGAAAAAAACAAAAAAGAGCATAAAAAACTGGTAATTGAAGTAAGGCGGGCAAGCAACCCTGAACTGGACTTGCGCCTGCCTGACTATAAATTTTCATAGTTTCTTGTTGTCTTTTCATTGGATCATCCTTAAACTTTTCTGTTGCTGCAGTAATTTCAGGCTTTAATATTTTCATCTTAGCTTGAGATAAGTACATTTTATATTGAACAGGTGACATGACTAATCTTGTCAATATTACCATAATAATTATTGCAATTCCAGCAGAAAAATGATTGCTGAGAAAATTATATAAAGGGAAGAATACACTTCGGTTTATCCATCCAAAAATACCCCATCCAAAGTAGATTGAATCAGCTATTTGATAGTCATAGTTTTTTATAACATAATAATCATTGGGACCTATGAACCATTCAAATTTTTGGTCAATTTCGCCTCTTGAGTTTATATCAATTGGAATCTTAGAATTAAATCTTTTTAAAAACTTTCTATCAGTTTTGTCTGAATCAATATTTGATGAATTAAATTCAATCTCATTTTTTTGCTCTTCAAATATTAAAATGGTATTAAAGAAATGTTGACTGTATGAAATCCATTTTGCTGAATCTATATCATCATCATCACTATATGCACTAAGATCACGAACTTTTTTATCTGCATCTTGATAATTTAGATAGGTATATCTGTTTTCGTAGTCTTGGCTTTTTGAATTTCTGAATGAATCTAAATTCCAATTTAAATAAGTTGATGAATTTCTATTAAGCAGTCCATTGAAGCCCGAAGTATATACTTCTAACTTTAGAAGAAAACCCTCTGAAGGCAGGAAGTAATTAAAAAAAATAGTTTCACCTGTTTGTTGTTGGTAAGAGAAATTAATTTCTTTTCCAAGATTATTTTCATTTATATCATAGCTAAAAAACATTTGTGATGTGTCGATATCTTTTAGCCGAGTGTTTTCAAAATCAAAATAAAAACTTTGATTGTTGTTAATTATTTCAAGATTGTTGCCATCTAAATCATTATGTTTTTTTAATATACTTTTTGATATTTGGGCTCCTTTTGTTGAAAAGGTAAGTCTAACATCTTCATTTTCAAGAGTTATAAATTCATTTTCTAAAACTTGAATATTTGTGTTATCATATGTAAAACTATCATCAGGGACTTGAGTTTTTTGAATTGTGGTATTAGATTCATTGTCAATTTCACTATTTTCTGAGGGTTCTTCAATTTGAGGTTGAAACATTAATAATGCTATAAAAGCAGCAATTAAAAACAAAAATCCTATGATTTGAGAGGAGTCTATCTTGTTTTGTTCCATAAACTATTTTTTACTTTTATTTTTACATGCCTTAACAAAGGAAACAAAGACGGGATGAGGGTTTTCAACCGTACTTTGGTACTCTGGGTGAAATTGAACACCTAAAAACCAATCATGATTAGGGATTTCAATAATTTCTACAAGCCCAGTTTTTGGATTAAGTCCAGAGAAAATCATTCCAGAATCAGCCAATTTATCCATATAATCAAAATTTAATTCATATCTGTGTCTGTGCCTTTCTGAAATTGTTTCTTCATTATAAATTTTATAAGCTAATGATTCTTTAACAATTTTACACTTCCAGGATCCTAGCCTCATTGTTCCTCCTTTGTCTTGAACCTCAACCTGATCATCCATCAAACTTATAACTGGATGTTTAGTTGAATCATCCATCTCTGTTGAATTAGCACTGCTAAGACTAAGAACATTTCTTGCAAATTCAATTACAGCCATTTGCATACCTAAGCATATACCAAGAAATGGTAAATTATTTTCACGAGCATACTTAATGGATGAAATTTTTCCTTCAATACCTCTTTCTCCGAAACCCGGAGCAACTAAAATTCCATCTAATTTTGATAATTCTACAGCTACATTAGTACTTTCAATACTTTCAGAATGAATAGGAACAACATCAATTTTTACCTCATTAATAGCACCAGCATGAACAAATGATTCTAAAATTGATTTATAAGAGTCTTGCAATTCAACATATTTACCTATCAAACCAATTTTTATATTTTTTTTGGGATTTTTAAGTTTTTTTACAAAATTTTTCCAGTCTTTTAAATCAGATTTAGTATTTGGAAGATTTAATTTATTTAAAACAACTTGATCTAATTTTTCTTGCTGCATGAGTAAGGGTACCTCATATATAGTTTTTGCATCAATGGATTCTATTACAGAGTTAATATCAACATTACAAAACAGGGCAATTTTTGAGCGAAGATCCTGACCAATACTTCTTTCAGTTCTACATACAATGATATCTGCATTAACACCGCTCTCCATTAATTTTTTTACAGAGTGTTGGGTTGGTTTTGTTTTAAGCTCACCAGCAGCTGATAAAAAAGGCAATAATGTCAAATGTATAACTAAACTGTTTTTCTCTCCAACATCCCATCGGAACTGACGAACAGCTTCGATAAAAGGATATGATTCTATATCACCAACCGTTCCTCCTAACTCAGTAATTATTATGTCATAGGAATCTTCAGTGCTAATTAATTGTATTCTTCTTTTAATTTCATTTGTGATATGTGGAATAACTTGAACAGT
>CACJQM010000010.1 GCA_902595555.1 uncultured Bacteroidota bacterium
TTGATAATTCTGAATTAATTAGATCCTTTAATCTATTAATCAGGGAATTTTTTTCTTGAAAATTCTTTTTTAAGTCAAAAACTATATTTTTTTTTGAATTGGACATAAAAATATAGCTTTAAGTTAATAATATTTTATTAACTCATACTATTCCAAATTTTCCAACTTTCCTCTGCTTGTGATTGAAGCATTTTCAATCCGTTAATTGTTTTAGCTCCTTTTTTTTCACATTCAATAAGAAAACTTGATTTTTTTGGGTTATAAATTAAATCGTAGCAAAAGTGTTTTTCACTCAATAGACTGTAATTAAGTTTAGGTTTTTCAGAAATATTAGGATATGTTCCAATCGGTGTAGTATTTATTATTAAATCATACTCATTCAAACTCTCATTAATTTTTTTGTAGCTCTTGTATTTTATATTTTTTTGTCGTGAAGCAATATCAAAATTTATTTTTTGAATATTAAGAGCATATTGTATTGCTTTTGATGCTCCTCCAGTTCCCAATATTAGAGCATTATTAAAATTCAAATTATTTTTAAAACTATTAGTGAACCCAAGGTAATCAGTGTTGTAACCAATTAATTTATTATTCTTTTTTGCAATTGTATTAACTGCACCAATCTCACTTGCAGATTTATCAATTTTATCTAGGTATGGAATTATTTTTTCTTTGTAAGGTATTGTGACATTTAATCCGTTAATCTTAGAAATTTCTAAATTATTAAAATCTTCAATTCTAGTTAAATCAAAATTTTTATATTCACAATCAATAATTTTTTCATTCTTAAATTTTTCACTGAAATATTTTGCCGAAAAGGAATAATCTATATTTCTACCTATTAGTCCGTATATTTTTTTCATCAACATAATTATTAATTATAACTGTTAAAATTAATCCAATCAGAATCAAAACAATTGCAAATGAGTTTGTGCCAGATGAAATTTCAATTAAATCAATATTATTTTTTATTTGATTCCATGGCCAAACAATTGATAATGTTCCCAAAACAAAACCTATTATTAGATGATCCAATTGATTGGGATAGTTTTTAGTTAAAAATGTTAAAAATTTAGATAAAATAATAAGTCCTATAACTGAACCAACAAAAAATATCATTAAGATATTTATCAACTCATTTTCGACAATTAGTTTTTCATCCGATGAGTAAAATAAATTTGATATTAAATTATAAAAATTATTTACTGAGTCAACTAATAATAATTTATAGTTTCCTAATAAAATGAGTAAAAATGAGCCTGATAGTCCAGGAATTGTAATACCGCATATACTTATAAAACCACAAAAAAATACAAACAATAAGTTTCTGTTTTCATAAAGTGGTTCACTCAAACTAATAAAAATTCCAAATAATAATCCAAAAACTAAATATAAGATCGTTTTAATATCTGTCTTTTCAATTCTTTTTATTAAAATGTATAGAGAACCAATTATTAAACCAAAAAAAACAGACCATACGTAAAGTTCATTTTTAATCAAAAAATAATCAAGAATTTTGGAGGTTGAAAAATAACTCATAATCATTCCAAATGAAATGAAAAGAAGGAAATTACCATTGATTTTTTTCATGAATTTTTTACCTCCATTGTATCTAAGAATTTTAAAATTCTTCAAGTTCAAAGATTTTATTGATTGCATTAAATGGCTATAAAAGCCAATTATTAATGAATATAGCCCACCGGAAATTCCAGGTAATTTATTAATCGAGCCCATAATAATACCATGTAAAAAAATCTCTAAAGAACTTACCTTATTCCAATCTCTATTGTATCTCATTTTTTTTACTAATTGTGTTAAGAATTATGATAATTGAAAAGCCAAGAAAAGCCCAAAAAATCAACGACATATCACTAATGAAAAAATCATAGACACCTATGATTTCCTGATCTTTGTTATTATAAGGAATAATTTTTGTTACAGATCCCAAAATAAATCCAATCATAATTATCAAGGTTTTATTTTCAAAATTTTTAAAAAGCCATTTTATTACTCTGGAAAAAATTAAAACCCCACTAATTGCACCTAAAACGAATGCTATTATATATAAATGAGAGTCAGAGTCATTTAAAAAAACAGTATTTAGTTTTTTCAACATAAATTGATAGGCTCCCAATATTAGTAAAATATAAGAGCCCGAAATTCCGGGTAATATCATTGCACTAGAACATAAAAAACCACACATGAAAATGTAGGTGATATCTATTTCCTTTTCAAATGCATTTATTTTTAGGAGCTGGTAAATTATAAAAGAAGAAAATAAAAGAAGGATAATATCTAATATTTTAATGGGTTTAACTTTTTTTAACAAAACATAAACACTACAAATTATTAGACCAAAAAAAAATGAACTGATTTGATTATTATAATTTTCTAAAAGAAATAAAATTAGTTTACTAAATAAAATGATACTTAAAATAATCCCTAGTCCAAGAAGACTCAAAAAATCAAATTTATTTGACTTAAAGTTTTTTAATAGATCTTTAAAAATATTTTTGAGACTTATATTATTTAATGCAGAAATTAAATCCTTATAAACTCCAGTTATTAGTGCTATTGTTCCACCGGAAACACCTGGGATTAAATCAGCTATTCCCATTAACATACCCTTTAATAAAATAATTGCATAATAATTATTAGTTAACTTCACAGAAGTAAAACTACTAATAATTGTTTGAAATTATATTTAAAGCTTTATTAAGATTTTCAATGGCTTTATCATGGTCGTTTTTTCTTAAATAATACTTAGCAATTGAAATCCATGCTTTTTCATACAATGGATCTTTTTCAATTATAACATTTAAGTATTTTAACGCGTTGTCATAGTCCCCGACTTTTTCATAGCATCTGGAAAGTCTGTAAAGACTAAACGATGAGTCTTTATTTAAATTGTTTACTATTTTGTAGTAATAGATGGACTTTTTATAATCCTCTTTTTTTTCATAAATTTTACCAAGTTCTATATAACATGATGAAAATGATTCATCACTTATTACTCCAAATTCGTGAGCCGCTATACTTTCTTTAATTTTATTTTTTTTAAAATATAGTTTACCAATCTCGAACCATGCATTTGCAGAATATGGGTTTTTTTCGAGATAATCATTTAGAAAATCGATTGCTTCATCTTCTTTTGATGATAGATTAAAACATGAGATTAATTTATCAAAATAATTTTTGTCTTCCGGGTATATGACTAGTATTTTGATTAAAATTTCTATCGAATTATCATAATCTTCAACATTCATATAATTTTTTAAAAGTAGGTCTAATATGAAAAAATTTAATTGATCACTGTAGGTTATATTTTTCAATATGGAAATTGAATCCATATATTTTTTCATTTTATTAAGAATTTTTGCTTTTTGAAAAACTAGATCCTGACTGTTTTGATTAAATTCTAATAAATTTTCTATGAGTTCATATGATTCATTTAAATTGCCTTTTAATAGAAGAATTTCAGAGTGTAAAATACTAATATTGATTGATTTAGGATATAAGCTATTCCCTAGATCTATTGCTTTCTGAGCCATACTAATATCTCCATCATTAAAGTAATAAAGAATTATTTCCTCGATTTCGTCGGTATCTAAAAAAATAGATGAATCTGAATGAATCATTTTTTCAAACTTGTCAACTAAATCATTATTATTAGATTGCATACAAATATTTTTGTTTAAAAATATATACTATCTCAAGAGTTAATATTTTTTCAAATTAACTTTATTAAAAATTTATTAACATTTTAGATTGAGTCAAGAACAGATAAAATTATTTTACAGCCCTTTTTTATTTCTGAATTTGATATTGTTAGAGGAGGAGTTATTCTTACAGCCCTTTTTTCATAAAGTAACCAAAATAATATAAGCCCGTTATTTAAAGAATTGATTACCAACTGATTGGCTATTTCATTATTTTTCATAATTAATGCAATCATTAAACCTTTACTCCTTACTTCGTTGATTAATGGGTGGACCAATAGTTCTTTAAAAAGATTCTCTTTCTCAATTGCTTTTTTGGATAATTTATTCTTAATTATGATAGAAAGAGTCTCTAATCCTGCAGCTGCAATTACTGGATGTCCACCAAATGTGGTTATGTGTCCTAGAATTGGATTTTTTTGCAGTAAATCCATATTAGATTTTTTTGTAATCATTGCTCCAATGGGGAAGCCACCACCAAGGGCCTTTCCCAGTAATAAAATATCTGGACTTATTTCGTAGTGTTCAAAAGCAAATAGTTTTCCAGTTCTCCCAAGGCCAGTTTGTAGTTCGTCTAAAATCATTAGAGCTCCAACCTTTTCACATCTTTTTTTTACTTTAATTAAAAAATTATTCTCAGGAGTTATAAATCCAGCTCCACCTTGTATGGTTTCTAAAATTACACAAGCAGTATTTCCATCAATCACAGATAGGTCATCACAATTAAACTCTAAATATTCAATGTTAGGTAAGAGAGGTCTATATGCTCTTTTTCTGCTTTCATAGCCCGAAACACTTAATGATCCATGAGTACTACCATGATATGAATTCTTTGCTGAAACTATTTTTGACCTCCCAGTAATTCGCTTACTAATTTTTAAAGCAGCTTCAACAGCTTCTGTTCCAGAATTGGTCAAGTAAACTGAGTTGAGGTTATATGGCAAATTTTTTACTAGTAGTTCACATAAATTCACACTCGGCTCTTGAACAAATTCCCCATAAACCATTACATGTGAGTATTTTTTTAGTTGATTTGAAACTGCTCTGAAAACTTTCTTGTTGCTATGACCAATATTACACACAGAGACACCAGCAACAAAATCTAAATATTTTTTATTTTTTCCATATATATAAGAGCCCTCAGCTTTTACAACTTCGATTGATAAAGGGTTTGGAACAATTTGAGCCTGAAAGTTTTTGAATTTATCGATCAATTAATTAAAATTTTTCTTCTTTGGTGATTCTTTCTTCAAATCTATTGATGAAGCCAAAAAGCGTTTTTTGATTTTCCTCAAGTTGATCTTCTGGATATAAAACTCCCTCTGGTTGGTTGAAAAAAATTATATCATCTATCCCATTTTCTTTGAAGGAAATTAAAATAGAACTGGCAATTGCCTTATCGATTCCAATAAGTTCTTGATTTTCGTCATACATATAATAAACTAGTTCAGCGTTCTTATCAATTTTAACTTTATTTAGTTTGTTGTCAATTATTTTTCCAAATAATTTAATTCCTTTCATTTGATTGTAATTTTTTCCTTTGCTAATTGTATCAATCTCAACAATAAAACTATTATTTGATATTTTGAGGGAATCAATTACATTCTTTTCCAAATCTTCTTTTAAAATAATTTCATCACCACTTATTTGACTATTACCATCCCATATTATTGGATTAAGCTTATTGATTTCATTTTCAGTTAAAATTTGAATTTGACGTTTTGTTAATTTTTTTCTGCTAAATGTTGTAAGACCTAAAAATTTATCAATTTCAATTTTATCAGATTTTCCACTCATTGATCCTTTAATAAATTTAACATTATAATAACCAATTATTTTCCTTTTATCTTTTTTCCCAATTGAGATAAGAGTATCTGCTTTTATAAAAAGAGAATCACTTTTGGTAATATTAATTGCAATGGGGTTTTTGGTAATTAGTGCAGAATCTAATTTTTCAAAAACCTCTGCATACTCACCTTTAATAACTAAATTTTCTTCTTGATCTATAATCCTGATGTTTTTAGAAGCACTTGCATATTGAAGATTATCATTAAAATAAATACTATCTCCATAAATAGTTCTCTCATCATTTCTAACATTGGCTTGATTCTTAAATATTCCAATTTTCTTTTTAGTATCATAAAAACCTTCATTGCAAAAAATAGTATAACTATCAGTTTTAATAGTTGATTGTTTGAAAAAATAAGCCTGTTCTGAATCTATAAAATAATCCATCATGTTGGATCTTATTTTATAATCTGGATTATCTATCATTACATTTTCTTCAAATTCATATTTTTTTTGATCAATTAAGTACTTGCCATTTTTACTTTCAATTGTAGATAAACTATCAATTATTTTTCCATTCTCATTAAAAAATATCTCGTTTAAATTTCTATCAAAAAATAGAACGCTAGAATTCAATTCCATTTCATCATTTATAAACCTTACTGAACCATAGCTTGAAAATTTTTTAGTTAATCCATCATAATTCAATGAATCACAAAATAGGTTAATTGAATCACCTTGCATTACATGAACACTACCTGTTGCAATAAATGAGTTTCTTTTTTGAAAAAAAATAGATTTTTTTGAAAAGATATCCATTTCATCATGCCTTAGGTGAACTTTTTTAGTGTTACTCTCACTAAGAATATTTCCATCAGGAAAAAGAGACTCATTTCTATCAAAAGAACCTGCACTCTTTATTTCAATATTTTTCTCTTGTGATTGTAGACTAATTGAAAAAAAAATTGTAAATAAAATATAAGTTAAGATAAACCTATACGAATATTGTTTGTTTTCTATCGGGTCCAACTGAAACAATTTTAATTTTTAAATTTAGTTTATCCTCAAGAAATGCAACATAATTTTTAAAATTTAATGGTAAATCATTGTATGATTTTGCTTGAGTGATATCCTCTTCCCATCCATCAATTTCATCATAGATAGGCTCAATATTTTCATCCATAATAGAAAAAGGCATGTAATCAACAACCTCTCCATTGTAATTATATTTAGTACAAACTTTTATTTTATCAATACCAGAAAGTACATCACCTTTCATCATAATTAGATCTGTTACACCATTGACTGT
Organism: uncultured Bacteroidota bacterium; assembly: GCA_902595555.1. Lineage (GTDB taxonomy): Bacteria > Bacteroidota > Bacteroidia > Flavobacteriales > Flavobacteriaceae > Eutrophosalina. The sequence continues at coordinate 6,817 of CACJQM010000010.1, forward strand.
TATGGAGTGTTTCAATGATACAAGGTCAAGCCATCCACATCTTCTTGGTCTGCCAGTAGTGGCTCCAAACTCATTTCCAATTTTTGCCATTCTTTCACCCTTAGAATCAAATAATTCTGTCGGAAAAGGGCCACTTCCAACTCTTGTTGTGTATGCCTTAAAAATGCCATAAACTTTATTTATCTTGTTAGGTGCAATTCCAAGTCCTGTACACGCTCCAGCAGAGGTTGTATTTGACGAGGTTACATATGGGTATGTTCCAAAATCTATGTCAAGCAAAGATCCTTGTGCACCCTCTCCTAATACCTTTTTCCCTTCATCAATTGATTTATTCAAAAAATGTTCACTATCAATAAATTTAATTTTTTTAAGAAATTTTATTGATTCTGTAAATTCAACGGTCAGCTCTTGTATGTCAAAATCAAAATCTACATTAAAATTATTAACAAGATTAAGATGTTTTTTTATCAAGTTATTTAATTTTTCCTCCCATCCATCTAGCTCTAAATCTCCAACTCTGAGACCATTTCTTCCTGTTTTATCCATGTAAGTTGGACCAATTCCTTTTAAAGTTGATCCAATCTTCTTCTTACCTTTTGAAAGCTCAGATGCTTTATCTATTAACCTGTGAGTTGGTAATATCAAGTGAGCTTTTCTCGAAATCATGAGTTTATTACTCAAATCAACATTAAGTTCATGTAACTTATCAATTTCAGTTTTTAGGATAACAGGGTCGATTACAACACCATTTCCAATTATATTCAATTTATTATCATGAAAAATTCCTGAGGGAATGGTATGTAGAACATGTTTAATACCGTCAAATTCGAGCGTGTGTCCTGCGTTAGGTCCTCCTTGAAACCTGGCTATAATATTATAATCCTCAGTTAAAACATCAACAATTTTTCCTTTTCCTTCATCTCCCCATTGAAGGCCTAAAATTAAGTCTATTTTCATTTTTTATTTTTTGAAGCATAGAAATATAAAGAATGCTTATCAACACTTATATTAAAAATATCTTCTATACTTTCCTTTATATTTTGTATTCTAGGATCACAGAATTCAATTACTTCACCTGTATCAGTTAAAATTATATGATCATGTTGTCGATCGAAGTATGATTTTTCATAATGAGCTTGAGTAGTCCCGAATTGATGTTTTCTAACTAGATGACATTCTAAAAGTAGTTCAATTGTATTATAAAGAGTCGCTCTACTGACTCTGTATTTTTTTCTTTTCATAAGATCATATAGGGATTCAATATCAAAATGATCTTCAAGGTCATAAATTTCTTTTAGTATGGCATATCTTTCTGGTGTTTTTCTGTGGGATTTAGAGTCGAGATATTTAGAGAAAACATCTTTTACGACTTGCTGATTGTTTTTTGTTTTTTCAGTCATTTTAATCTTCATCTAAATTAAATATTAATCTCTAACAACCTTATAAACTCCCTTAATTTTTTTTATCCTTTGAATTAACTTGTCAACAATATTTTTATTTTTGACTCTGAAAGTAATTGAACCTTTGAAGGTATCACCCTCGGTGTCAAAAGACATTTTTCTCATATTGATGCTTAGGTTTTCAGAAATGACTGTTGTTATTTGGTTAACAAGTCCAATATTATCAATTCCTATTATTTGAATTTTAGATGTGTAATCATGTTGAGTAGAATCAATCCATTTACATTTTAAGATTCTATAAGCAAATTTTGATTGCATACTTATTGAATTTTTACAATCATATTTATGAACTTTTATACCATCATTAACAGTGACAAATCCAAAAACTTTATCACCAGCAACAGGGCTACAACAATTTGACAATGTATAGTCAAGTCTTTCGTCGTTATTTCCAAAAACTAATTGATCATAAGTTGTGCTGATAGTATCATTTGATTTATTTAATGGTTTATCTGATATTTTTCTTCTGAAAAATTTTATAATTGCATTCTGTGAATTAGCGTACTTTTTAAGATCACTATTGTCAATTGTACCAATACCAATTCTGTAAAATAAATCTAATGAGGTTTGCAGATTGAAGAAATTTTGAATTTTATTGATGTTATTTTCATTAAAGTTTATCTTCAGTTGCTTAAGTTTTCTTCTCAGTATTTCTTTACCCTCTTCGCCAATTTGTTTTTTATTTTCTTTGATTGAGGATCTTATCGCAGATTTAGCTTTTGATGTAATTACAAAATCTAACCAACTTGCACTTGGTTTGGAATTATTGCTTTTTATTATTTGAACTTGTTCGCCACTACTTAATTTAAAGTTTAGCGGCACAATTTTTCCATTTACCTTTATTCCACGAGTTCTAAGTCCTAAACCTGAATGTATGTGGAATGCAAAATCTAAAGCAGTAGATCCTTTTGGAAGAGATTTTAAGTCTCCCTCGGGTGTGAAAACAAATATTTCATCAGAATATAAATTAAGTTTAAAATCCTCAACAAAATTGACGGCACTAGAGTCTGGATTCTTTAAAACTTCTTGTAATCTATTTAACCATTTTTCTAATCCACTTTCTTTGTCATCACCAAGTTTATATTTATAGTGAGCTGCATACCCTCTTTCAGCAATTTCATGCATCCTTGTTGATCTAATTTGTACTTCAATCCATCTTTTATTTGGTCCAACAACTGTGATATGTAGGGCTTCATATCCATTTGATTTTGGTGTTGAAATCCAATCTCTCAATCTAGTAGGATTAGGCCTATAAACATCTGTTACAATTGAATATATTTTCCAGGCAATTAACTTTTCCAAAACAGGTTCAGCATCATAAATTATTCTAACTGCAAATCGATCATAAACCTCATCAATACTTATATTTTTTTTGATGATCTTATTTCTAATTGAATAGATAGATTTAGATCTCCCATTTATTTTAAATTCAAGATTTTCCGACTTTAATTTTTCCGAAATTTTCCTAGCAAAGTTTCTTATGTATAAATTTTGATCATCTTTAGTTTTTTCAAGACTGGTTTTTATTTCATTGTATACTTCAGAGTCAGTGTATTTTAAACTTAAATCCTCTAATTCAGTTTTTATTTCATAAAGTCCAATCCTATGAGCAATAGGCGCGTATATGTATAAAGTTTCTGATGATATCTTTAATTGTTTTTCCTCAGACAAATAATCCAGAGTCTTCATATTATGAAGCCTATCAGCAATTTTTATTAGAATTACCCTTATGTCATCATTTAATGTCAAAAGCATTTTTCTAAAATTCTCAGCTTGAATAGATAATATTTTTTCTTTTTTTAACTTGGATATTTTAGTAAGACCATCAACAATTTTAGCAATCTCTTTTCCAAAAATTTCCTCGATTTTTTCTATGGAGTATTTAGTGTCTTCAACAACATCATGTAATAATGCAGAGGCAATGCTTTGGGCATCAAGTCCAATTTTAGAGGCTACAATTTTGGCAACAGAAATTGGATGAAATATGTAAGGTTTTCCAGATTTTCTCGTCTGAGAACTATGGGCTTCTATTGCTACGTCAAGAGCTTTCCTTATTAGAGCTTTATCATCTTCACTTAAAGTTTGATAACTAATTTTTAATAAGCTCTTGTACTCTCTAGCTATTTGCAAGTTTACAGTCTTGTCATCAGTAGCAAAATCCATAACTTAAATTTAAGAGAATTTTCTCTGATTTACAGCTTCATATAAGATTATTCCTGTTGAAACAGATAAATTTAAGGAATCAACATTTCCAAACATCGGAATACTAATAAGTTCATCAGAATTTTTCATAAATATTTCACTTATGGAAGATCTTTCAGGCCCCATTACCAAAGCACATCTTTCTTTTAGATCTATCTCTGTGAATTTTATTTTGGATTTTATAAATGAACCATAAACTTTAAAATCATATTTTTTTAAAAAATGAAAAATATCTTCGGAATTCATTTTAAAAACATTTAATTGAAAAACAGCTCCTAAACTGGATCGTATTGTGTTAGGATTATATATATCAATTTTTGTATCAATCATTATTATATTTTTAAAACCACAAGCCTCGAATGTTCTCATAATTGCACCGACATTACCAGGTTTTTCTGGATTTTCAAGAACTAGAATTAATTCGTCTCTATTTAATTTTAAATCTATTAATTGCTGTTTTTTTTCTTTGACTATTGCAAAAACACCTTCACTTTCTCGATAGATTATTTTTTTTATTAGATCTTCAGTTATTAAAATTGTTTCAATATTTGAATAATTGAATTTTGGGCTTTTTTTATCTGATATAAAAATGTATTCAATATCGAATTTTGATTTATAGCATAAATCAATTTCTCTAGTCCCTTCAACAATAAATTTTTTTTCCTTTTTTCGAAAAGAGGATTTATCTAAAAGTTTTTTAATATACTTAAATGTTGTATTGTCTTTACTAGATATTTTATTGATCATAAGATTATATAAAACTAATCAAAATCCCATATCTTTGAAAAGCTATTCTCAGATGAAAAAAATTTATTTTGATAATGCTGCAACAACACAAATAAGTAATGAGGTTATTGCTGTTATTTCCGACGTAATGAAAAATAATTTTGGAAATCCATCTTCAACTCATTCATTTGGAAGAAGTTCTAAATCATTGTTAGAGCTTTCAAGAAAATATATAGCCGAAAAACTAAATGTTTCACCCTCAGAAATCATTTTTACAAGTGGAGGAACAGAATCAAATAACATGATTATTAAATCGGCTGTTGAATCTTTGGGAGTTAAAAGAATTATTTCAACTAAAATTGAACACAAGGCCGTTTTAAACTCAGTTGAGACTATATCAAAAAATAAAAAACTTTCTATTGATTTTCTTGATGTTGATGAAAATGGAAATCCAGATAAAAATCAACTCAAAGAACTTCTTGAAAATTCTGATGAAACGACTTTAGTTAGCTTAATGCATATAAACAATGAGATTGGTACAATGATAGATTTGAATGTGTATGGTGAATTATGTGAATCAAATAATGCCTTTTTTCACAGTGATACTGTTCAAACCATTGGACATTATAATCTGGACTTGAGTAAAACAAAAATTGACTTTATAACATGCTCAGCTCACAAGTTTCATGGACCAAAAGGAGTTGGTTTTATTTATGTAAAAAATGGTACAAATTTACTACCACTAATTGAGGGAGGCTCTCAAGAAAGAGGATTAAGGGGCGGAACTGAAAGTATACACAATATTGCTGGTTTGAAAAAGGCTTTTGAATCGTCATATAATAGCCTTGAAAAAGATTCTAAAAATGTTTTTCAAATAAAAGAACATTTTATCAACTCAATTAAAAAATCTATTCCTAACAGCAAAATAAATGGTAATTTTTCAAAAAATAATTCCTCATATGCAATTCTAAATATATGTCTCCCAATCTCAGTTGAAAAAAAGACTTTATTAAACTTCAAATTAGATTTAGCTGGTATTGCATGCTCTGGTGGTAGCGCATGCCAATCAGGAAGTCAAAAACCATCTCATGTTCTCTCAGAAATACAAACTGAAAACGATATTAAAAAGATCTCTTTAAGATTTTCTTTCTCTAAATTTAATACCATTGATGAGGTAGATTATGTAGTTGATTTTTTGAAAAAGTTTGTCGATGAGAATTGCTAAAATTGTAAGGAGTCAATAACTACTTTTGAATTACCAACAAGATCTTGAATTTCTATTTCAACCCTGTTTATTTGATTTTTTTTAATAAGTGTATCATTTTTAAAAAAAATCTTATTCAATTTAGGTTCATATTCAAATAGAGCCCATTTATTATTTATTTTACCAACATAACTTTTAATCCCAGTTTCTTTGTCACGAATAAAATACTGGATTTGTTTTTTATAGTTAATTCTTTTGTTTCTGATTATTGAAGGCAAAATTGTATCATAATCGATGTAGAATTTCCCCAGTGATTTAGTTTTAAATTTGTAATAACCATTAGTTATTTTGTTTGACACAAAACTTGACGAACCATCATAGTTTTTTCGAGATAAATACTGGCCTATTGAATCTTGATCAATTAAGAAATTAATTTCAAAATTTTTCATTGCTTCAATGAAAGGATTGTAAGCAAACAGAGTGTCATTTTCATACTCAAATAAAATTTTAGATTTTCTTTGAAATGTATTTTTATCTATACTTAGTTTATGACCATTAAACTCTAATTCATATCCTTTTTCAGGATCTATAATTTTATTGTTTGGGAAAAAAACTTCATTGTCATATTCAAAATTATTTTCTGATCCAATTAATGGAATCACCAAATAGGTGTTGTTTTTATCATAATCACTAAGTTTTATTTTTATATCAACCTTTTCATTTTCATTAATAATTATACCATTACTGTTTTTTGAAACAAATCTTAATTTTTTTTCTTTATTACTAAATAACTTTACAATTCTAGATTTATTCAAAACAAAAAACTCGTAATCAACAAATTCTTTCTGAATGGGTTTTTCTGGGAAAGAGAATGAATCAAAAGTGAATTCAAAATCAAGAGAATCATTTTTAAACAAAGAATACTTATAGTTTCCAAAAATATTATTGGTTAGATTTTGTCTGTCATATGATATAACACCAAAACCAATTGTATCTCGAGTTTTTATAGTATTTGATCTATATGTACTATCGTTAATTTTTTCTATATCTAATTTTACTTTTTTTAGTAGCCCATTTTTTATACCATACATATATAAGCTATTAACATAAGGTCTAATGGTATCTTTAATTTTAAACTTATAAGATCTGGGGTTAATTGGTAATTCAGTATCTGTTTTTCTAATTTCAAAGTGTAGATGTGGACCAAAGGAAGTTCCAGTATTACCAGAGAAACCCAGTATCTCTTTTTTGCTAATTTTAAGCTCATCCTTCTTAAAAAATTTCCTTATCTCATAGCTTTTATTTTTGTATTGTAATTGATTTATTATTTTTTCAATTTTATCGCTGAATCTACTTAAATGAGCATAAACACTTGTTAAATTATTAGCATGATTTATATATATGACTTTACCAAAACCGGATGTTGAGACTTGTATTCTAGAAACATAGCCAGAATCTATTGATCTAATCAAAACACCTTCTTTACCTTTAGTTTTAATATCAATCCCAGAATGAAAACCGCTAGATCTTAATTCTCCAAAATTTCCGCTTAGTAGAATTGGAAATTCAATAGGGGATTCAATATCTTTTTCAGCTGTTTTCTGTGAGCTTAATGTTATTGAAAAAA
>CACJQM010000011.1 GCA_902595555.1 uncultured Bacteroidota bacterium
TAGTATTTGGATTTAATTTGATGAATTCTCAAAAGATTGACTATAAAATATTATTAGGAATAGAGCACAATGATTTAGTTGGTGATACAATACAACTAGAAAAAAATACATATACAGCTTTTGAAAAAATGAGAAAGGCTGCACTAAAAGATGGGATTAAAATTAAAATTGTCTCCGGATTTCGTGATTTTGATAGACAAAAAATGATTTGGAACTCAAAATTTAAAAAATTTACATCAGAATATAATTTAAGTGCAATTGATGCAATTAATGAAATCATAAGATTTTCTACAATTCCTGGAACATCAAGACATCATTGGGGTACAGAAATTGACGTAATAGATGAAGATTTTAAAAACGAAAAGAACCCTTTAATTTCAGACAAATATGAAAGTGGAGGAATTTTTCATAAGCTTAAAAAATGGATGGATATGAATGCAAATGAATATGGTTTTCATTTGACTTATGATAATAAACCTAACAGAAAAGGATTTGAATATGAACCATGGCATTATAGCTATCTACCTGTCTCAAAAAAATATTTATCTAAATTTTTAGAAATTGATATTGTTGAAGTTATTTCAAAAGTTGATATTGAGGGGAAGGAATTATTTAGTGATGATTTTATTACTAATTATATAAACAATAATATTCTTGAAATCAACCCAGATTTGAAATAATAATTTATAGCTAAATTTGTTTAGAACTATTAATTTGGAAAGTAACAAAAAATTAATTCTTTTAATACTTGATGGCTGGGGTATTTCATCCAACAAAGACAAGTCAGCTATCGATCAGGCTAAAACCCCTTTTTATGATAGTCTAATTAATAATTATCCTAATGCTCAACTTTTAACACATGGTGAAAGTGTCGGACTTCCAAAAGGTCAAATGGGTAATAGTGAGGTTGGACATATGAATATCGGGGCAGGAAGAATTGTTTTTCAGGAGCTAGCTAAGATTAATAAAGAAATTGAAACAGGTAATTTTAGAAATAATAAAAAATTAAACGAGCTTGTGGATATTGCTATTTCTAATCAAAAAAACATTCACCTAATTGGTTTATTATCTGACGGAGGAGTTCACTCTCACGTTTCACATTTATATGAATTAATAGATTTAATTGAATCCAAAAACAGTAATAATACATTTGTACACGCATTTACTGATGGTAGAGATGTAGATCCAAAATCTGGAATAAATCATATTAAAAAACTGATTACTTATTTAAAACATAAGAACACTGAGCTGGCATCTATCTGTGGTAGATACTTCGCAATGGACAGAGATAAAAGATGGGATAGAGTAAAAATTGCTTATGATTTATTGGTGAATGGTATCGGTTCAATATCCAATGATCCAATAGAATCCATTAAATTTTCATACGAACAAGGGGTTACTGACGAGTTTATCAAACCTATTGTGATAAGTGAAAATAATAAAACACCAAATGCAAAAATTATGGATGGTGATTTGGTAGTATTTTTCAATTTTAGAACAGATAGAGGGCGTCAACTTACCGAAGTCTTAACACAATATAATTTAGATGAGTTTGGTATGAGAAAAATGAATTTAAGTTTTTTAACAATGACTAGTTATAATGATGATTATGAAAATGTATCTACAATTTATGAAAATGAAAATTTAAAAGACACATTAGGAGAAGTCCTAGCAAATAAAAATAAAAAGCAAATCAGAATTGCTGAAACTGAAAAATATCCGCACGTAACTTTCTTTTTTAATGGTGGCTTTGAGGAAAAATTCAATGGCGAAAAGAGAATTTTATGTCAGTCACCCAAAGTTGCAACCTATGATTTAAAGCCTGAAATGAGTGCAAACGAAATTGCAAATTCCATAATACCTGAGATAAAAAATGATTACGCAGACTTTATCTGTTTAAACTTTGCAAATCCAGATATGGTTGGACATACAGGCAATTTCAATGCTGCAGTACAGGCATGCGAAGCCGTTGATCAATGCACCAAACAAGTTGTCGAAGAAGCTCTTAAAAAAAATTATTCTATTATAATAATAGCAGATCATGGGAATAGTGATGTAATGGTTAACAATGATGGGACTCCAAATACAGCTCACACTACAAATCCAGTACCTATAATAATTTTAGATAAAGATTTTGATAATGTAAAGAATGGAATACTTGCTGATGTTGCACCAACAATATTAAAAATTATGGGAATTGAAAAACCATCAAAAATGACAGGAAAATATCTCGTATGAAAAAAATTATTTTAATGCTACTTGTAATTTTTATGTCATGTAAAAATTCTAATCCAAAAAATAAGAATAATGATCTAATTGATAAGGATATTGAATATGTTGATCTAATTGGGGACTTTAAAAGAAAAGATTTAACAAAACCGCCATACGATTCTTGGTTTACTGAGAACTACAATAACTATGAATTAGATATTGAAACTGCTGATAAAATCAAAAAACTTTTAAACCGAAAACTATCAATTAAGGTTGTTATGGGAACTTGGTGTAGCGATAGTAGAGAAAACGTACCAGGCTTTTTTAAATTGATGGATTACTTAAAATTTAGTAATAGAAAAATTCAACTTATCGGCTTAGATGTTGATAAGAAAAATCCAAGACAGGATGAATCAAAATATGAAATAATTAATGTTCCAACTTTTATATTTTACAAAGGTGGTGAAGAAATAAACAGAATTGTAGAGCTAACAATTGAATCTATTGAAAAAGACATTTTAAAAATTCTTGATGGATCAGGCTATGAAAATGCATATTATGGATTCTAAAAAAATTATATTAAAATCTTTTGAAGAGATTGAGTTGATGCGTGAAAGCGCACAACTTGTTTCAAAAACCCTTGGGTTATTAGCAAAAGAAATTAAGCCCGGAATAACAACTCTATATCTAGATAAAATTGCAGAGGAATTTATAAGAGATAATGATGCTGAACCAGGATTTTTGGGAATGTATGATTTTCCAAATACACTATGTGTAAGTCCAAATTATGAGGTTGTTCATGGTATCCCTAATAAAAAACCATTACAGGATGGTGACATAATTTCGATTGATTGTGGTGTTTTAAAAAATGGTTTTTATGGTGATCATGCATATACTTTTAAAATTGGAGAAGTAACTACTGAAATTCAAAAACTTTTAGATACTGCTCTTGAATCACTTTACTTAGGAATCAGAGAATTTAAAGAAGGAAATAGGGTTGGAGATATAAGCTCTGCTATTCAAAATCATAATGAATCTAATGGATATGGTGTTGTACGTGAATTAGTCGGTCATGGTCTGGGTAAGGACTTACATGAAAGTCCAGAAATTCCAAATTTTGGAAAAAAAGGAAATGGGAAAAAATTTGTTAATGGGATGGTAATTGCCATTGAGCCTATGATTAACATGGGAACAGAAAAAGTAAATTTCTTAAGTGATGGGTGGACTGTTGAAACTGCAGATAAACTTCCAAGCGTTCATTTTGAACATGACGTCGCAATGATTGAGGGTAAACCCTTACTTTTATCAACTTTTGATTTTATCTATGACGCTTTAGGAATTAAATCAAATGAGGAAAATGAATTTAAATGGAATGAAATTTCTAATTAAATTTTTACTAAATACATTCTCAAGGAAACTGTTGATAAGTTTAAGTATTAAACTCAGACCTCTTTTTAATATTTTATTTTCAGGAGATAAATATATAGATCCAATAAATCAAAAGTCTTATTCAAAATTTTTTCCTTACGGTTATAATAAAACAAGAATAAATGCTTTGTCACTAGGAACATTATCATTAGAGAGGCACAGATTATTATGGCTTTATCTTAAGAATGAAACATCTTTTTTTAATCGAAATAATAAAATACTTCATGTAGCACCAGAACAATGCTTCTATGATTATTTTAAAAAACATTTTGAAAATTATTTCACAGCTGATTTAAACTCGCCATTAGCAGAATATAAAGTTGATGTTTGTGATTTACCATTTCAAAGTGATTCATTTGATTTTGTATTATGTAATCACGTTTTAGAACATGTATATGATGATGAATTAGCTATTAAAGAATTACACAGGGTTTTAAAGAAAAAAGGAGTTGCTATCTTACAAGTTCCAATAAATCTAGAAATCAGTGAAACTATTGAAGGAAGAGATATCAAAGATGGTAAAAAGCGTAATGAACTATTTGGGCAATATGACCATTTAAGAACATATGGAAAAGACTTTTTTAAAAAAATAGAAAGTAAAGGTTTTAAAGTAAAAAAAATAAGATATGCTGATAATTATACACAAAATGAAATCGAAAAATATGGGCTTGTAAAAGATGAAGTTATACCTGTTTGTCGAAAGATTTAATTAAAAATTTTTTCAAAACCACTTGTGTAATAATCCACAACTTCATTTTCAGAATTAACATATATAATGTAAACATCTATTTCATTATTTTTTTCAATTAATCTTAATGAGTTCTCAAAATCACTAGCCATAAAAGCAGTAGCATACGCATCAGCCTCAAAACAATTTTCAGCTAAAACAGAAACACTCAAAATATTAGTTTGTTCAGATTTACCATTGATTGGGTTTAACGTATGTACATATTTATTTCCAGTAGTTGGATCGATTCTAAAATTTCTATAATTTCCTGAGGTTGCTAATGCAGATTTTTTTAGATTAATTATTTTATAAAATTTATCCTTAGAACTTAAATCAGGATTATTAATTGCAACCGTCCATGGGCTGTTATTCATAATATTCATTCCATTTGATTTAATTTCACCACCTATATCAATGAGATAATTTTTTATTCTTTTAGCTTCTAGTAAATCTGCTAATATATCAACTGCATAGCCTTTTGCTATAGCATTAAAATCAAGCTTTGTCAATGGGTTTTGTTTAATTAAATTATTTCCGACAATTGATATTTTATTATAACCTACCGATTGCATTATAGAATTGATTTCTTTTTTATCAATCAAATTAATTTTTTTATTAGGGCCGAAACCATAGTATTCTAATAATAAGCCAATCGATGGGTCAAACATCCCATTTGTTTTTTCATAAATAATTTTAGATTTATTAAACACATCAATAAATAAATCGTCTAACTCGATATCAAGACCACTATTTATTTTTGATATTTTCGAATCATTTATGTATGTAGATAAAGAGTTATTAAAAACTGTAAAAACAGAATCAATTTCTTTCTGATCTACATATATTTTTTCATCACTGAAATATTTTATTTTATAATATGTTCCAAAGGTTGATCCAGAGAACTCTTTCGAATAATATCCACATGAAATGAGTGAATAAAATATCAGTAAAAAAAGTAAATGTTTTAAAGAATTAATGCTATTCTCCAAAGTCATCAAATCTGATATTTTCAGGCGGAACACCAAAATCTAAAGCCATTTTATCGACAGCCTTGTTCATCAAAGGAGGGCCACAATAATAAACCTCAATATCCTCAGGTGATTCATGATGAGATAAATAATTATCAATAACTGCTTGATGAATGAAACCTACAAAACCATCTCCTTCACCATCAAGACCATCTTTTACTTTCCAATTATCTTCTTCAAGTGGTTCTGAAAGAGCTATGTAAAATTTAAAATTTGGATAATCTTTTTCTAAAGCTCTAAAATGATCTACGTAGAATAATTCTCTTTTTGATCTACCTCCATACCAGAAATTAACTTTTCTGCCTGATTTTATAGTTCTAAATAAGTGATATAAATGTGATCTCATGGGAGCCATTCCAGCACCTCCCCCAACATACAACATTTCGGCATCGGATTCATTTATAAAAAAGTCTCCATAAGGTCCTGAAATTGTAACAGTATCACCTGGTTTTTTAGAGAAAACATAGGTGGAGGCAATCCCAGGATTTACATCCATCCATGTATTTTTATTTCTATCCCAAGGTGGTGTTGCTATACGTACATTTAACATGATTTCTCTTCCTTCTGCTGGGTAAGAGGCCATTGAATAAGCTCTCTCAACATCTTCATCATTTTTCATTTTTAAATCCCATAAACCAAAATTATCCCACTCCATTTTAAATTTATTAGGATCATCTGGGTGTTCTTTTGGATGGGAAGTGATATCAATATCTTTATAATCAACCTCACATTTTGGAATTTCAATTTGAATGTATCCTCCAGCTTTGTATTTCATCTCCTCTGGAATCTCAACAACAAACTCTTTTATAAATGAAGCAACATTATAATTTCTAACAACTTTAGCTTCATACTTTTTAATTCCAAAAACTTCCTCCGGAACATGAATTTTCATATCCTCTTTTACTTTAACTTGGCAACCTAATCTCCATCCATCTTTTATCTCTTTTCTAGAGAAATGCGGAACTTCAGTTGGTAATATTTCACCTCCTCCATCATTGACGATACACTTACATTGAACACATGTTCCTCCACCACCACATGCAGAGGGTAAAAAAACTTTGTTATTACCTAAAGTTGAAAGCAATGTACTACCTGAATCAACTTCAATTTCTTTTTCATCATTTATTAAAATTTTAACTGGACCAGATGGTAAAAGTTTAGCCTTTACGCCTAAAAGCATAGCTACTAAAACAAAGATTATTAATATAAATATGATGGCACTTATTAGTATGTATGTATAAACACTCATTTAATTATAATTTAATACCCATAAAACTCATGAAGCCTAAGGCCATCAATCCAGTAATTATGAAAGTTATACCCAAACCTCTCAAGGGAGCAGGAACATTTGAATAAGCAATTTTCTCTCTAATTGCAGCGATTGCAACAATCGCTAAAAACCAACCAACACCTGAACCAAATCCGTAAACGGCAGCTTCTGAAACACCAGAAAAATCCTTAATCTGCATAAAAAGTGAACCACCAAGGATTGCACAATTAACTGCAATAAGCGGTAAAAATATTCCTAATGATCCGTAAAGTGCAGGTGAAAACTTTTCTACAATCATCTCAACCAATTGTACCATAGATGCGATGACAGCAATAAACATTATAAGGCTTAAAAAGCTAAGATCTAGTTCTGCATACTCTGGTCCGATCCACTTTAATGCTCCATCAGAAAGTAAATATTCAAAAATTAAATAGTTCAGTGGGACTGTTATAGTTAATACAAATATTACAGCAAAACCCATCCCTACACCATTTTTTAATGTTTTTGATATTGCTAAATAAGAACACATACCAAGAAAATATGCAAAAACCATATTTTCAATAAAAATACTCTTGACAAATAAATTTAAATATTGTTCTAACATATTAATTCTCCTCTATTAAATTAGTGTTTCTTGATCTTTGAACCCATATTATAAGACCAACAGTTATTAAAGCCATAGGTGACAATAACATCAGTCCATTATTTTCATAACCCATTTCATAAATGAAATCAGGAATTACTTGATACCCCATCAAATTACCAGAACCTAACAACTCTCTAAAAAATGCAACTAAGATTAATATTATACCATATCCGATAGCATTTCCAATACCATCTAAAAATGATTTCCATACTCCATTACCTAGAGCAAATGCTTCTAGTCTGCCCATAACTATACAATTGGTTACAATTAAGCCAATAAAAATTGACAGTTCTTTACTTACGTCATATGCATAAGCTTTTAGAAACTGATCTACTAAAGCTACCAGTGATGAGATGACTACTAGAAATACAATAATTCTAATTCTATTTGGTATAAGATTTCTCAAAATTGAAATAATAACATTACTAGCTGCCATTACAAAAATTACAGACATAGTCATAACTATAGCTGGCTTAAGCTGAACAGTAATAGCTAGAGCAGAACAAATTCCAAGCACTTGAACCGTAATTGGGTTGTTATCGTCCAAAGGATCAGAAAGCAACTTTCTATTTTTCTTAGAAAAAATTGGTTCATCATTCCTTCCTATAAATAAAAAAATTGGTTTTTTGTTATTTTCTTTATTCATAAATTATAATTGAGCAACATTTAATTTTTCTAAGTACGGTAAATAATTATTTAACCTTTCAATAATCATATTTGTAACGCCATCACCAGTAATTGTAGATCCGGAGATAGCATCAACTTCGTGGTCATCTTTGTCTTTATTTCCAGGATCATTATTTCCTTTCAAAACTGTAATTCCAACAAGCTCTCCAGATGAATTAAAAACTTTTTCATCAATAAAACTTTCTTTAAACCAATCTTTTGTGATCTCAGCTCCAAGGCCTGCGGTTTCACCTTTATGATCAAAAGACACACCATTGACAGTGTTAAAATCACTTTTTAGCGACATATAACCCCAAATTGCATCCCATAATCCAACACCTCTAAGTTCTATTATATAATATTTTTCCGACTCAATTTCAGCAATATATAAAGGGAAATGTTGTTCATTGTAATCTTTTTTAATTTCTTTCGCAAGATTTAAATCTGAAAAAGGGTTTATATTTTCATTTACAGTACCGTCAATTTTTAATGCAAGCTCTTGAGTAATGTACTTACTGTAAAGATCCTTTGCTTCGTCTCTTGATACATTAATTCCAACAGTAGATAAAATATTTTGCATTTTTTCATTTTTAACATTCTCTTTTTGCATTGGTTTTAATGTTTGAGAGGTAAATGCTAGTATTGAGGCTATACCTATTACCATTATTCCTACAAATAAAAAAGTGTAAATATTAGAATCTCTATTCATTATGCGGTTTTTAATTTAGAGAGAAATCTTTTTTCTCTTCTTTTTACACTAGATTCAATTACGTAATGGTCAATTGTTGGTGCAAATACGTTCATTAATAAAATAGCTAACATTACACCTTCAGGATAAGCAGGATTGAAGACTCTTATTAAAATACAGAAAACCCCAACTAATATTCCATATATCCATTTACCTTTTAATGTTTGAGCAGCTGATACAGGATCAGTTGCCATAAAAACTACTCCAAATGCAAATCCACCAACAATTAATTGGTTAAACCAATTAAAACTCATTAGTTCGTTTGCTCCCCACAAATTAAAAAGGAATCCTGTTAAAGCAGCTCCAATTAATGAACCTACCATTATTCTCCAACTTCCAACTCCAGTATATATTAAAATAAAAGCACCTATTAATACCATTAGAGTTGAGGTCTCAGCAATAGAACCAGGAATTGAACCAATAAACATATCTAATATACTGTACTGATCAGGACTATTACCAGCAGCAAGCATACCTAAAATTGTTTCACCTGAAACACCATCTACATTAGATGCTTCAGAAACCCATACTTGATTACCAGACATATATGTTGGATAAGCAAAAAATGCAAATGCTCTTGCAGTAAGTGCCGGGTTGAGAATATTCATACCGGTACCTCCAAAAGCTTCCTTACCAATTAATACAGCAAAAGCAACAGAAATACCAACCATCCATAATGGTATATCTACGGGCATTATCATAGGAATTAGCAGGCCAGTAACTAAATATCCTTCATTAACTTGATGACCTCTAAAAACGGCAAATGCAAATTCAATACCAAGACCAACTATATATGAGACAGCAATCATTGGTACAATTTTATAAGAACCGTGGAGTATGGCATCTATTGTAGTAAAGCTTTCGCCAGTCTGATATAAATATTGGTATCCAGTATTATAAATCCCATACATTAAAGCTGGTATAAGAGCAATTATAACTGTTATCATTACTCTTTTTAAATCGATAGCATCTCTTATATGTGCTCCAGTTTTAGAAGTATGGTTTGGTACAAAAAGAAAAGTCTCAAAAGCATTGAATGCTGGATATAACTTTTCAAGTCTTTGACCTTTTTCAAAAGGAGTCTTCATTTTATCAACTATTCCTCTAATATTCATTTTATAAAGTTTCTTTTATTAAATAATCCAATCCATCTCTAACAATTGATTGAGCTTCTATTTTTGATGATGAAGCATAATCAATTAAACCAAAATCCTCAGGTGCAACTTCATAAATACCAAGTCGCTCCATTTTTTCAATATTTCCAGTCATACACTCTTTTATAAGCTGCATAGGATAAATATCCATTGGAAAAAACTTTTCCATTTCACCCGTTACAACAAAAGCTCTTTCTTCACCATTCAAGTTTGTATCATAATCCTTCGCTCTAGAAGAAGTTAACCAACCAAATGATGATCTATATATGCTTGGAACATTATTATTGATAAATGGAATCCAACCAAAGAGCTTGTATTTATTTCCTTCTCTTAGAAGAGAAATATTATTATTATAAAAACCAAGATAACTGTCCTTATCCACTTTTGTTCCTGAAAGAACATCTCCGTTTATAACTCTAATTTCATCATGATAATCAAATTCAATACTTTTTAGAATTGTACTTAATTTTGTGCCAATTGTTGTTTTAAAATACATTGGGTTTTTGACAGGTGGTCCTGAAATAGCTACTGTTCTTGTGGGATAGAACTCCCCTGTTTTAAACAAATTTCCAATAATACAAACATCTTCAGGCTTTAACACCCATACAGACTCACCTTGTGAAATTGGATCCAAATGATGAATATGAATACCAACATTTCCTGCTGGGTGAGGTCCAGAAAAAATGTTTTTATTAAAATCATTTAGTTCTGAGTGTAAAAATTTTTGATCTGGACTTAACCCAATGTTGAGATTACCAGATGTAATTTTTTTAAGAACTTCCAACCCAGATTTAAATGACTCAATCTGATCTTTTAAAATAAATTCAAAATCGACGCCTAAAGGAGCACTATCAAAACATGAAATAAAAATTGATTTGGGTAAAGTTTCAGGATTTGCGATAACATCAAATGGTCTCTGCTTAATTAAGGGCCAACAACCAGAATCCAATAAAAATGATATTATGTTTGATGAATTTAATTTTTCCAGTGCAGGGATTTTATGTTTAATCGAATTATCGTCTTTATTGGTCTTAATTATAATTTCTAAAATTTTTCTTCTATCCCCTCTGTGTATTTTTTCAATAATTCCTGATGCTGGCGAAACAAACTTTATTCTTTCATTAGACTTGGAATAGAATATTGGTTGGCCTCTTTTAACAGTATCACCTTCTTTCAAAATAAGCTTTGGAACAACTAAATGAAAATCGTCTAAAATTAGGGCGAGTTGGTTTGATAAAGGAACTTTTTTTAATTCTTTTTCAGCTACACCTTTGATATTTATGGACAAACCCTTTTTGATTCTAA
>CACJQM010000012.1 GCA_902595555.1 uncultured Bacteroidota bacterium
CCTTTTAAAGTTAAATAAAGTGAGACATTTTTTATTTGTAAATGATAATTATACTATTGAAAAAAAGAAAAATATTCTTTTTGGGAGAGCTGCAGTACATCAAAAACAAAGGGTTGAATTTTATAAAAAATATTTTGACAATGATTTGTGTGATTTAGGTCAGATCAACAAAGGAACAACTCATGATGAATGGTATAAAAAAAAGGCATCATTAGATTACCACTTAAAACATAAATTTATTCTTTGTATTGAGGGAAATGATGTTGCATCTAATTTAAAATGGGTTATGTCTTCAAATTCCGTAGCTGTAATGCCAAAACCCAAATATGAGTCATGGTTTATGGAAGACATGCTCATTCCTGATTATCATTACATTCAAATAAAAGATGACTATTCTGATTTAGAGGAAAAATTAAAATTTTATATAAAAAATACAGAAAAATTGCAGCAGATATCAATTAATGCAAATAATTATGTAGATCAATTTAGAGATTATAATGATGAAAAGCTTATTTCATTATTGGTGATGGAAAAGTTTTTTTGTTTAACAAATCAAAAAAAATCTTTAATTAATTTCTGAAGCTAAATAAAGGAAAACGGGTAAATGATCGCTGTACCCTTTGGGATCAAATCTATTATAAACCATACTTTTTGTAGGGTAACCTTTCCATCTGCCTTTATCTTTTCCATTTATCAGCCACCTTTTATTAAATACTCCAGCTTTGAGATATTTTAGCTTGCTGTTATCATCCAATAAAGAACCTGATACAATTAATTGATCGAGCATATATCCTGCACCTTGGTAATAATTTGTCCAATAATATTTTTTAGTGTAAAGAACTTCCATCGGATTATAAAGAACCGATGATGTTACTTTTTCTATTTCAGATTCAGTTTTCAGCGCAATTTTTATGCTTGGATCATCAGGATTATCATTAAAATCCCCCATTGTTATGATTTTTGACATAGGGTTTATATCCATTATAGAATCTATTATTTTTCTATTTAATTCTCCTGCTTTATATCGCTGGGCTATACTTGGTTGTCCACCTCCTCTGCTTGGCCAATGATTTACAATAAAATTGATAGGCTCTTTATTTAAAAAACCAAATACTACAAGTACATCTCTAGAAAAACTAGGATTTCCTTTATACTCGACTTTCAAAGGATAAGTTTTAGCACTTCGAGGAATAAATTTAGTAGTGTCAAAAAGTAGGGCTACATCAATACCTCTCCAATCCTTAGAATCAAAATGAATGATTCCATAATTAAGATCTTTCATTTTTTCCGTGGAAATTAAATCGATTAGAACTTGCCTATTTTCTACTTCACAAAGCCCTAAGATAGCAGGATGTTGATTAGTGAACTCAGAACCTATTTGTGGTAGAACTTTAGCTAGGTTATTTAGCTTAATTTGATATTTTTTTTCTGTCCATCTATCCTCTCCATCAGGTGTTCTAGCTTCATCCCATGTATTAGTTGGATCATCAACTGTATCAAAAAGGTTTTCAACATTGTAAAATGCAACTGTATTTACTGCATATTTTTTTTCTTGTGCATTAATACTAAGGAAAAAAAACAAAATTAGAATTACATTTTTCACACTAACATTATTAATATTCATAAATTTTATAAAATTTTTTGAAAATTTAGAAATTTTTGAACTGATAAATTAAAATGTTATCAACCATTATTATTATTTAACATTGAATTAATCTAAATAATTATAATAAGCTTAATTTCATAAAAAAATATATTATGAAAAAACAAATACTATCAATATTATTTATAACAGCCTTATTTATTGGTTGTGATACTGAACCAGTTGGTGTTCAAGTGACATTTGATGATGAAAAATCAAATGCCTTAAAAGAGGCTTATGTTAAATATTTGGATCAAACTT
Organism: uncultured Bacteroidota bacterium; assembly: GCA_902595555.1. Classification (GTDB taxonomy): domain Bacteria; phylum Bacteroidota; class Bacteroidia; order Flavobacteriales; family Flavobacteriaceae; genus Eutrophosalina. The sequence continues at coordinate 1,904 of CACJQM010000012.1, forward strand.
TTGATGGAGATATATGGTCTGAAGATTTACAATTTTATGGAAATTCAACTGAGCCAATTAGTTATGATGAAGCTATATCTTTAATTGGTGCTCATCACGAATTGTATGATGATATTTCTATGAGTTGGGGAGATGGTGAGGAAGTCAGTGAAATAGCATTTATTCAAACAATAAATTACCCTGAATATGGTTATGTATCACAAGCTTGGTTCACATGGAAAGGTACTGGTAAATTCAGTGGAGAAACCGTCGAAATCCCATGCCACATAGGGTATCTTTGGGGCGAAGATGGAAAAATTATTAATGAGTGGCAACACAGTGATCAAACTCATTTTAATGCAGAAGTTGCATTATCTTTAGCTGTTGCTGAATAAATCTAAATTTTATGAAAAAACAAATTCTATCAATAATATTTACGTTAACATTCTCAATTTCCTTTTCTCAATTAATCTCATATGAGGCTATTTGGGTTAACGAAGGAATGGAAGAAGATTATATTTCTGTTGAAGAAATATGGTCCGAAGTTAAAAAACAAGCAATTGCTGATGATATTCAAGATTTTTGGATTGTATTTAAAGTTCAAAAGGATGCAACTAATGCTGATGATCTAAAAAAACCTGATTACATTGTAATGAATGGTTTTAAAGATGAAGAACAAAGAACAAAACAAACAAATTGGAAAGAATTAGCTCAAAAAGTTTATAAAGGAAAGATGCCTAAGAGAAAATTTGAGAAAGCTTGGGAAATGACACCAACAGTTAGAAAGGAAACCAGAAATTTTTTAGTTGAAAGATTAGATAATACTGTTTGGAATGCACCTGATGAAGGACAAAGTCTCAATTTCTTTTTTAATGGCTTTCAAGCTTTAAATGATGATTATGAAAACTATGAGATGAAATTTTTTAAAGACTGGCATGAAAAAAGAACTAATGCTGGAAAACAGGCTTGGTGGGAATTCAACAAGGTTTTAAGTAGAAGTAAAAATGCTAATCAAGATGTGACACACTTCACCATGGATATTTTGAAAGCTGACACACCTAATTACGAACATCCAGATAGTTCATTATTTACTCATCAAATGTTAGTTAAAAACGGTGTAGCTTCAAGGAAAAGAGTTATTGGAGATGAAATGACTATGATGTTTGCTCATTTTGAATAAAAATTACTTTATAAAATAAATTTTTAAAACCCTTCAATTGAAGGGTTTTTTTTATTTTTAAAATATGCGTTTTATATCATTTCTTCTGTTTTTTATAGTTTGTAACACCTCTCTATCACAAGATTTAGATTATGTTTTTAAAAGTGGTAGTGAAGGTTATAATTGCTTTAGAATTCCAACTATAATTAAAGCAAAAAATGGAACTATTCTTGCTTTTGCTGAAGGCAGAAAAAAAAGCTGTAGTGACACTGGAGATGTAGATTTAGTTTACAAAAAGTCATTTGATAATGGTAAAACATGGTCTGCTTTAAAAGTAATATGGGATGATGGTAGTAACACTTGTGGAAATCCCTCACCAGTTCTTGATAAAGAATCAGGAAGAATAAGTCTGCTGAGTACTTGGAACAGAGGAGAAGATAAGGAATGGCAAATTATTAATGAAACTAGTATTGATACTAGACATGTTTTTTTATTCCATTCAAATGATAATGGGAATACATGGTCAGAAGCTGAAGAAATAACTAAAGATGTTAAATTAGATAATTGGACCTGGTATGCAACAGGTCCAGTGAACGGAATTCAATTAAAAAAAGGTGTTAATAAAGGAAGACTCATAATACCTTGTGATCATATTGAGGCAGGAACAAAGCATTACTATTCCCATATTATTTACTCTGACGATGGTGGATTAAATTGGAGTTTAGGAGGTTCTACTCCACAACATCAGGTAAATGAGTGCACTGTAGTTGAATTTAAAAATGGTGATTTACTATTAAATATGAGAAATTATACAGATGATAGATTACGAAAATTGTCTATTAGTAAAGATCAGGGAATTTCATGGGGAGATATTTATTCAGATTCAAACCTAATTGAACCCATTTGTCAAGCAAGTATGATAAATATTAAAAGACCTCTGAAAAAAGAGATTATAGCTTTTTCTAATCCTAATAGTAAAACTAACAGAGAAAAAATGACAATCAAATTTAGTTTTGATAATACTGAAACATGGGCTAGAAGTAAATTAATCCATGATGGTCCATCTGCTTATTCAAATCTTATACAAATCGGTAATTCAGAAATAGGTTGTTTGTTTGAAGGGGGTAAAAAATCTGCTTATGAGGGGATAGCCTTTAAAAAAATAAATATTAAAAATTTAAGATAAAAAAAACCCACTCAACTGAGTGGGTTTATATTTTTCAGTTCGAAAAAGAATTATTTTCCTTTAACGAATGGAAGACCAGTTTTTGGACTTTCTACTACTTGTTTTCCAGCTGGTAGATCGCATGCATTTGATCTAGCATCCTTAGCGAAATAATAAATAGTTTGATTTCTACCACCTTTAAGTGTAACATCTTTTGAATGTAAGTGGTAAGTTTTTCCTTTACTGTTTGTGTGAGTATATCCCATTTTATTTTTTTTTAATTAATGTTAGTTAAAATTTAATTACTACTAATATATGAAAAAAAATACAAATCTCCCTCTGTTGGAATTTTATCCACCTCTGAAGACTAAAAAAAGTCTAATTAGAACCAATTATACTTTTTAAATTTTCTCTAATAATTTTACTCCATAAAGTATAGCCTTTTGAGTTTAAATGAAGTTTGTCTCTAACAAAATATTCCTCTGTTGGAAGGCCATTATCACCTATAAAATAATCCCTTGTAGATATATAAAATAATCTATCACTTGAATCACAAAATTCCCTGATTAAATCATTGGCTTGGGAAATTTTAGACCAAGCTTTCCATCTTTTAGGAGTTGGCGTTGTTTCAATAAAAAACACTGAAGAGCTTTTGTGACTAGTGCGAATTTGTTTTACCACGTATTTTGCTAATTTGAGGACTTCTTTGGGTGATAGATCATTTTCACCACCAGTTATGTCATTTGCAACAAAAATACCAACTGCTTTGATGTTGTGTGGTGAAACAAGCCTTTCAGTAAAATGGATCAAGTCAGTGTAACGAGCGCCACCATATGCTCTTTTAATTGGCTCATAAGGCTCTAAGTCTCTTTTAATTGATTTCCAAAGCCTTATACTTGAACTTCCTATAAATAATATTTGATTTTTTGTATAATCTTGAGAGCTATCTAAGTTTTCAAGTTTAACAATTTCATTTTCCCATTTTGCAGCTGTATCCTCATATTTTTTTAAAGGTGAACATGATACAATTATCAATAAGAAAAAAACAAAAACTCTCATCAAATTTCAAGTTTAATAATGGTATCAATTTCATTTAGTTCTTCTTGATTAACATTAATAATTAAACCAGATTTTGTTTTTTGATAGCTAACTTTTTTGTTTGAGTGATAATAAGTTATTTTTTTAATTTTTGGATTATATCCTTCTATAAAATAAGTGGTCTTATTATCTAATAAATGAATATATATGGTATTACCTTTTTGAGTAGATGCAATTTTATCAGTTGGATCAATTGGTCCTCTGTTTGTACCATAAATTGTTTCTCCATTTAATTTAACCCACTGACCAATCTCACTTAAAGATTTAATATGCTCTTTTTGGATTCTTCCATTAGGCATAGGACCTACATTTAGAAGTAGATTACTGTCGTAACCTGCAGCTTTGATTAAATATTGAATAAGTTCTTTTTTAGATTTATGTTTTCTGTCTTTCAAATTAAATCCCCATGAGCCATTGATAGTTTCGCAAACCTCTAGGGGGAGGTTGCCTATATCATCTGCAGAGGTAGCAAATGATTTTGTACTTCTTCCTGGTAAATCTTTTTCAAACATTTGAAAATCTTCACCCGGATTTGGGGCTAAATGATGATTGCTGCCAATTAATGCTTGAGGTTGCAATTCATGAATCAATGAATAAACTTCCCCAAGTTTAAAATCAGCCATTGGTTCACCAAATCTTTTTCCATCCCATTTAAATTGATCCCATTCACCATCAAACCAAATTCCACCAATTTCCCCATAATTTGTCAATAGCTCTGTTAATTGAGATTTCATAAAGTTTATATAATCATCCCAATTACCTTCCCCTCTACCATTTATGCCATTTCCGGTTCTTCCTCTTGGGAAGTAATCATCTCTATACCAATCAAGCTGAGAATAGTAAAAAAATAATTTTAAATCATGTTTTCTACACGCTTCCGCCAGCATTTTCAATACATCTTTTCCGTATGGTGTTTTTTTTACAATATTGTAATCAGAGGCTTTGGAATCAAACATTGAGAATCCATCATGATGTCTACTCGTTATGGTTATATATTTCATACCTGCATCTTTTGCCATCAATACCCATTCCTCTGCATCAAAATATACGGGATTAAAAAATGAGGGGAGTTTCTCGTATTCTTCAATAGAAATATTTTGATTGTTCATTACCCATTCACCATCCCCTAAAACACTGTATACACCCCAATGAATAAATAGTCCAAACCTTGCATCTTTGAACCATTCTCTTGCCTTAATATTTTCATCACTCGGTATATATCCTTCCTGTGAAAATGAGTTTTGATTAAAAATTATTAGTACTATTAATATTAAAAGTTTTTTCATTTTAAATAAGTTTTTTTAAGTCTTTCCAATTTATGATTTTTATGTCATGTTTTTTTAGATGATTCTTGAACTCATCACTATTAAATATATCAAAATCCAGTTGTCTCCAACGATAATCAAAATTTGGATGATCGACTGTAATTTCTCTTAATTCCTCTTCATCTTTACCTAAATGGACAATAATTTGACTAAGTCCAGGACTAAGATTTTCTATAACATTAAAGTAATAATCTTTTATTTGATCTATTTTGATACCCTCAGGTAACATATGAAATTGATCTATAATTATAGCATGTTCAGGTTTTTTAAAATTTTGATCAAAGTGAACACTAGCCTGAGATGGTACAAATGCTAATAAATCATTTTCTTGTGCTATTTGTAGATATAATTTAAAAATATCAGGATCAAAAAATAAAGCGCCCTCGTGACTGTCTATATGTGATGGATTGATTCCCATTGAAATACCTAAATCTATTTGAGCTTGAAGTTCTTTACGGATTTCATCCAATTTTCCATTTTTTGTAAATTTTCTTTTATTCCAATACAGATGATTTTTTGAATTAAGCATAGATGGTATGTCATTTTTGTTCAAAACTCCACCCCATTTATGATTTTTCCATTCACTAGTTACTGTCAAATGAATTCCCATATCATAATTTTTATTCCTCTCAAGGAATGATACAACTTCATTAATTTCTTTTGTAGTCATCATCACACTTGCAGATGAAATTGATTCGTTTTGAAATGATTCAAATGTTGCAGAATTAACTGACTCGCAGAGACCGAGGTCATCAGCATGTATAATTAGAAGTTTGTCCGTTGTTTTATATCCAAGAGCCTCAGAGACTTTATCAAAGTCATTATTTTTTTGCTCATTTATAATAAACTTTACTGCAAGATCAATATCATAAATTGGAAGTTGATTATAATGAAAGTATGACATCAGTGTAATAATAATTACGGAGATGAAAATCATTAATGACGATATAATTTTTTTTGTCAAAATTCTTATTTGTAGATTTAAACTACTCAAATAAAATCACATAATGAAAAAAATCAATGCTTTTATACTGTGCCTTTTATTAGTGATCTTAAATGGATGTACTAATGATTCAAAACCTAACATAATTTGGATCACAATTGAAGATCAATCTCAATATTTACTACCATTTAATGGTAATCAAGACATATCACTTCCAAATCTTGAAAAAATTGCAAAAGAAGGTATAATTTTTGAAAATATGTATGCTCCCTATCCAGTATGTGCTCCAGCTAGGAGCTCCATAATTACTGGAATGTATCCAAACTCAATTGGAACTCACAATATGAGAGCCTTAAGTTATGGGACTTATAAAAAGACAGGTGAGTTTGGGGAACGTAATGAGAATGAAAAAGTTTTAGGTATTCCTAGGTATTCATCTAAAATTGCTGAATCAATAAAAACTTTCCCAACAATTTTAAGAGAAAACGGATATTTTACATTTAACAAAGCTAAAGGTGATTATAACTTTATAATAAGCGATTCAACTTGGTCTGAATATGGAACTAGAAAAAAATTTAATAAATCTGATAGTCCTTTTTTTGCAGTATATAATTATAATATAACTCATGAAAGTAGTATGTGGCAGAGAGATAAAGAACCATTGATTGTAGATCCAAACAAAATCAATGTTCCCCCAATTTTTCCTGACGATTCGATTGTCAGACATTCTCTAGCTGTTAATTATTCAAACTTAATTGAAATGGATAAACAAGTGGGTAAATTAGTTGATGATTTAAAAAAGGAGGGTTTATATAATAATTCGTATATATTTTTTTACAGTGATCATGGAGGCCCCTTTCCTAGACACAAAAGAGCGATTTATGAAACAGGTACTAAAGTTCCATTCTTTATTAAATTTCCAAAAGGTAAATCTGAAAGTATAGATAAAAATCAGTTTTTAAGCTTCGTAGATTTTGCCCCAACAACACTCTCAATTGCAGGAATTGAACCACCTGGTTTCTTACAAGGGAAAGCTTTTCTTGGTAAATATAAAGATGAGTTTCAAAGAGAACATTTATTTACTGCAAGTGATCGTTTTGATGAAAACCCTGATAGAATTAGAGCTGTCAGAGATTATAAGTTTAAATATATTAGAAATTATTTCCCAGAAAACTCTCACGCTCTTAATGTAGCTTATAGAAAACAAATGGTTCTAATGAGACATTTGACTACTTTACATTTAACGGGTAAATTATCTGAGGAGCATGATTTATGGTTCAGAGTTCCTAAGCTTAGAGAAGAATTATATGATTTAGAAAATGATCCATTCGAATTAAATAATTTATCTGATAATCCAGACTATTCTGATAAATTGAAGAATTTAAGTGATGTACTTGATAATTGGATAAAAGAAATAGATGATTTAGGAAGAATCCCTGAGAAACAACTATATAAAATGATTTCTGGTGATTAGTAAAAAAAATCAGTTTTGGTTAATTATTCTTATGATTATAGTGCCAATTATAGGACTTTTATTCAATATTTATGCCCTGTTTCTTTTTTTACCACTAGGTTTTTTTCTTAAAAACAAAAAAAATTGATTTATCTTTAGCGCGACTAAAAATTAAATTTTAGGTCCAATTATTGTAGTTATATTATTGTGAGACTTTTTTTATCCATCATAATTTTTTTTGTACTAAATAATTCTAGAGCACAAGAAGGTGTCCCTATTTACTTTGATTATCTTACTGAAAACTATTATTTGGTTCATCCGTCTATGGCTGGAGTAAACCTCGTAGGTGGAAAAATAAGATCCACGGTTAGAAAACAATGGTTTGATCAAGTTGAAGCACCAAATTTACAAACTCTTACAGCAGATTTAAGATTATCTGAAAGGTCAGGATTAGGATTAACACTCTTTAATGATCAAAATGGATATCATGCACAAAAAGGAGCTTATATCACCTACGCTCATCATATCAACTTTAATGATGATATAGTCTTGAGTAAAAGACCTTATCCTTCAAAATATGATGAGATAGATCAACTTTCATTTGGTATTAGTGTTGGCGGTATACAAAACTCATTAGATCAAACAACCTTTGATACTGTTGATTATGATCCATTAATTACAGCTGTATTGGAGAATACAAGTTATTTTAATATTGATGTTGGAATGTCTTATGTTAATTCTAAGTATTATGCTCACTTAACTGTAAAAAACCTATTATTTGCCCCTGACGAGTGGTATGGAGAGACCAATGATAATTTCAATAGTGATACTAGAAACTACAAAAGATTTGTTGCTTCATTGGGTTATGTTTTTTACACTGACACACCATGGTCATTTGAACCATCAAGTTTATTTCAATATTCAGATTTAACCTTTGAAAAATCAATTGATTTTAATTTTAAAGCATATTACAAGTTAAATTATGGAAGAATCTGGGCAGGACTATCATTTAGAAATAGTTTAGAAGGAGCGGAATACATTAAAAAATATGATGATATCAGTGGATCGGAAGGTACACTAATGGAACAAAATTTACAGTTAATAACACCTTTATTTGGTATAGACTATAAAGACTTTGTTTTTTCATATAATTATTCTTATCAATTTGGAGATGTAAATTTTGGTTCTGGTGGATTTCATCAAATCACAATAGGTTTCAATTTCCTCAGAGGCTCAATTGAGTGTGATTG
>CACJQM010000013.1 GCA_902595555.1 uncultured Bacteroidota bacterium
CTACAGTCAATGTTTCTTTAACAAGTAGTACTGCTCTTGAAGAAGTTGTTGTAACAGGTATTACATCGAGGGAAAGGCAAAGGTTAACATCTAATGCAGTAGTTGTAGGCTCTGAATTAATTGAGGGCGTTGCAGTTACATCACCAGATCAAGCCCTAATGGGACGTGTTGCTGGTCTTAGAATTGTTGGTCTTTCTGGAACTCCTGGTGCACCTCAGCAAATTCGTATTCGTGGAGAAGGTTCTATTTCAGGATCAAACTCTCCTCTATTCGTAATTGACGGGGTACCTGTAAATAATGGTACAATTAGCCCACTTCTTACAGATATGGGTATTTTATCAATGATAAATGCAGCTGACATTGCTTCGATTACTGTACTTAAAGATGCGGCTTCTCTTGCAGCTTATGGTGCACGTGGATCTAACGGTGTTGTTGTAATTACTACTAAAAAAGGTAAAGCTGGAAAGGTACAATATAACGTTCAATCTCAGTATGGTTTTCAAAATTATGCTATGGACGAAAGACCTATGTTAACTGGAAATCAAAGGCTTGAATTAGGAGCTGAGACAATCATGAATACTTATGGTTGGTCTAAAGATAGAGCTACAAACTATGTTCTTTCTGCGTTTCCTGGTGCCGCTGCATGGGATGCAGGTGGTAGAGTTGATGGTAACTGGGAAGATTTGATTAGAGTTGAAGATGCTCCATATCAAAACTATAATATCTCAGCTACGGGAGGTAATGCAACTGAAAACTTTAGAGTTGGAGTTGGTTACAGACAACAAACTGGTACTTCAATTGGTACTGATTTTGAAAGTGTTAACGGTTCAGTATATTATAAAAAAGTTGCAGGTAAGGTAACAATTGAAACTAATAACAGAGTTTCAAATGCCATTCAAAATGGTATTCACGAGGGAACTGCATATTTTGGTGCTCCTCAGGCTACGAGAATGTTTATGAGTCCTTATCAACAACCTAAAAACCCTGATGGTTCTTGGAATATCGCTTTAACAACAAGTGTATTTAATACGCCATACTTAGCTGAAGTAAATATTCAAAGAAATGATGGTACTAGAGCGCTATCTAACAACAAGGTTACTTATGCAATAAATGATAAGTTAAAACTTTCAAGTAGATATGCTGTTGATTTCACTTTAGGTGTTTCTCATGAATTTAGAAATCCTTATCATGGTGATGGAAGAACTAGAAATGGTACTTCTTATCAGGCTGTTGATAGATCTTTCTTATGGTCTACTGTAAATGAGTTAGAGTATAATGATGTTTTTGGAGATAATGAACATTTTGTTTCTGCCCTTCTTAGACAATCATTTGCAAAAAACAAATCTAATTTCCAAAGTTCTTTTGGTGAAAACGTTGCTGCAGACGGATTATATTATGTAGCAAGTTTTAATACAAACGAATCTGCTTTTGGTTCTTTTGGTGATTATAAAGAATTAGGTTATTTGGCACTTGCAAACTATTCCTACAAGGACAAATATGTTGTTGACCTATCATTTAGAAATGATGGTTCTTCAAGATTTGCTAGTGGTTACAGATTTGGTAACTTCTACTCTGCTGGTGTAGCTTGGAACATTTCAAACGAGAATTTCTTAGCTGATAGCAACATTGTAGACAACTTAAAACTTAGAGCTTCTTACGGTGAAACAGGTAATAACGGTATTGGTAACAACCAGTATCAGTCATTATTTGGATACGGAGGTGCTTATGACGATAATGGTGCAGTTGCGCCTGTTACGTTTGGTAACTTGGTAATTTCTTGGGAAACTGCAAGACTATTAGACGTTGGTGTTGATTTCTCATTATTTGGAGATAGATTCTCTGGAGCTTTAACTTATTATGAAAAGACTACAGACGATCTTCTACAAAGTGTTCCTTTATCAACAACTACTGGTCACTCATCACAAACGATGAACATTGGTTCAGTATTGAATAAAGGAGTTGAATTTGAATTTGATGCTCAAGTATTAAAAGCTAAAGACTTCTCTTTTGAAATCTACGGAAATGTAGCTGAAAATAGAGATGAAGTACTTAGATTAGCTCAAGATGCTGCGGGTAATGATATTAACTTAGATAACTCTTACTATACAACTAGAGTTGGACATCCTCAAGCTCAGTTCTACCTAAGAACATGGGGTGGAGTTGATTCAGCTGATGGTAGACCATACTATTTAGTTGGAGGTGACCACAGAGATGGTCCTGTAAGTGATGAAGTTACTTATTCATATTCAGCTGCTCAACAAACTGTTCAAGGACTAAGATTACCTCCAGTTCAAGGTGGTTTAGGACTTAGAGTTGGATGGAAAGGACTTACTGTCGATGCAAATATGATGTTTGCATATGGTCACGTAGTCTTTGAAAGATGGGCTTGGTATACGATGAACTCTGGATTGAGATCGGTATATTTCTACCAAGGAGATCAAAGATTAATGGATAGATGGCAACAGCCAGGTGACGTTACTGATGTACCAAAAATGGTATACAGTTCAAGTTCACTTTCTGGTGGATCAGGAACTACATCAAGATTTTTATATGATGGAGATTTTGCTAGACTTAGAGATCTAACCGTTAACTACACACTTCCAAAAAGTGCTACTGATGCTATAGGGTTTAACAGAGTGGATATCTTTGTTAAAGGGTTAAACTTGTTCACTTGGACAAAAGATAACCTTCCATTTGATCCTGAAGTTAGAGCGTCTGGAAGATTTAGAATAACAACTCCACCACTGAAATCAATTTCACTTGGTGCTAACTTAAATTTTTAAAAGATGAAAAAATTAATTAAACTAACATTTTTCTTTTCATTTCTTATGCTTTTTGTAGCATGTGGAGATGATGATCTTGAGCCTACTTTGGCACAGGATAAAGATTTAAATACTGGTATTAATAATGCTGGTGACCTTGCATCGGTGATGAATAGTGCTTATGACAGAATGACTCCTTCTGGATATTACGGAAGAAATCAAATTGTTATGGGTGATGTTAGAACTGATAACGCATATTCAAATGTTAACTCTGGTAGATTTACAGATAGTGACATGGATTATAGTCCTAACGGAGCTGGTCCATGGGGAACTATCTACAGAGCAATTGCTATTTGTAATATTGTAATAGGTGCAGATATTTCTGGATTAGAAGGCGATCAAGGTGCAATGACACATACTCAAGGGCAAGCATATGCATTGAGAGCATTGCTTCATTTTGATCTTCTTCAAGATTATGGTCAGCATTTCATTAGTGGTGCTGGTGGTGCTGGAGCACTGGGTGTGCCATATGTGAAAACATATAAAGACCCTGCTAACCTATCACCTGCAAGAGACACTGCTGGTTCAAACTTGGGAGATATCGTTGGAGATCTTCAAACTGGAATCAGTATGATGAACGATGCTTACAATGTAAGTACAAGTTATATGACCAAAATGGGTGCTTATGCAATTTTAGCAAGAGCTGCTCTGTATGGAGGTGCTGCTGATTCTAGCTTGTACGCTACTGCAACATCTGCTGCTGAATGGGTTATTAACAACGGTACTGCAAGTCCTGCATCAGCTGCTGGGTTTAAAGCAACTTACTACACTGATAATGCCTCAAATTCAATTTTTGAATTAGCATATTCTGGTACTGACTCATCTGGTATTAATGGAATGGCATACATCTTAAGAGGAACTTCTTATGGTGATGTAAGAATCTTAACTGGAGATGGTCCAGGTGAAGATTTATATGACATTTTTGCTGCAGATGCTGCTACAGATGTAAGATTTACTAAAAACGGTATGATTGGAACTGCACAGGGTTACCCTTCAGTTCTTGGTAAATATCCTTCAATTGATGGTTCTGATAACGTAACCATCTTTAGAGTTGAAGAAATGCACTTAATTGCTGCTGAAGGTCACTTAAGGGCTGGAAATGCTTCTGGTGCATTAACTTACTTGAACAATATCACTGGTTTAAGAGGCGCAACTGCCTACACTAGTGCTACTTTAGGTAACATTTTAACTGAAAGAAGAAAAGAGTTATATATGGAGTCTCCAGGAAGATTTTACGATCTTGCTAGAACTGGCCAAGATATGCCTCTAATCGATAGCATTAAGCAAATGAACGATGACAAAGATGGTTCTCCACCTAAGTTTGGTTCATATAGATATGCTTATCCAATATATCTTTCTGAGTTGAATGCGAATCCTAATATGGTTCAAAACGCAGGATACTAATACTAAATTTTATTTAATTGAAAAACCCGCCAACTTTGGCGGGTTTTTTGTTATATGTATAATGTGAATTATCTAATAAAAATATTAATCCCCCTCCTACTAATATTTAGCCCTATTTATTCGCAAAAAGTTAATCCAGAAAATATTGAAATTATAAGAGATAATTACGGTGTTCCTCATGTTTACTCAAAAACTGATAAAGAACTTGCATACGGATTAGCATGGGTTCACTCTGAAGATGATTTTAAGACTATTCAAGAAGCATATTTAGCTGGTAATTCATTATTAAGCAAACATATAGGGCTTAGAGGAGCTCCAGTTGATTTTTTAGCTCAATTAATTCAATCTGATGAAGTGATCGATAGTCTTTTTAATACAATTGATAAAGACTTTATTGATATTGTTGATGGTTATGCTCAAGGGATTAATCGTTATGCAGAATTAAACCCTAATGAGGTTTTAGTGAAAAAACTATTTCCAATTACACCTAAAAAGATGCTGAAATATTCTTTTTTACAGTTATTTATATCTAGTGAAGGAGACAGAGCTGTTAGAGCTATTTTTGAGAATGATTTTGAAAAATTAAACTTTCAAAGGAGAAATGAACTTGGTTCAAATTTATTTTCATTTAGCACCAAAAAAACAAAAAATGGGGAAACATATATGGCTGTTAATACCCACCAACCCTTAGATGGTCCGACATCCTGGTATGAAGTACACCTTGAAAGTGAAGAAGGAACAAGCATAATAGGTGCTACTTTTGCTGGAGCACCATGTATACTTACTGGGTCTAATAAAAACTTAGCTTGGACTCATACTGTCAATAGGCCAGATAAAACTGATGTATATCAACTTGAAATGGTAAAAAACAGCAAAATAAAGTACTACTTTGATGACAAGGTTTTAAAACTAAAAAAATACAGAGGTAAAGCGTTTATTAAAATATTAGGTATTCCCATTAAGGTTAGTAAAAAATATTACTCTAGCGTATACGGACCAACACTCAAAAATAAAACAGGTTTCTTCTCTGTTAGAACAGGTTCATTACACAAGGTTAGAGCTTTGGAGCAATGGTGGAAAATGAATAAAGCTAAAAACTTTAAAGAATTTTACTCCATACTTGAAATGAACGAAATTCCTGGATATAACATCGGCTATGCTGACAAGGGTGATAATATATTTTATATATCAAATGGTTTAATTCCTAAAAGAAATGATAAATATAAATGGACAGGTGTATTACCTGGAAATACAAGTGAAACATTATGGACTGAATATTATGAAACATCTGAACTTCCCCAAGTAATTAATCCAGAGTCTGGTTATATCTATAATGCAAATCACTCTCCATTTAAATCAACATCTTTAGATGAAAATCCAAACCCAAAAGACTTTGCCACTAACATGGGATTCGAAACATTTGATAATAATAGAAGTACAAGAATATTTGAGCTAGTAGAGTCATATGATGCTATCGATTATGAAGCATTTAAGACCATAAAGTATGACAATAAGTTTCCTATTCCATTCAATTATAATTTTATGAACGTAAATAATATAATGGAAATGAATCCAAATAATTATCCTGAAATATCAGACATACTAGAGCAAATTCAGAAATGGGATCGTGTAACAGATGCTAATTCAACTGGTGCTGGAGCATATGCAATGTTCTATTACACTTTAGCTGATAAATATTTTTATAAGAGTTATTACGATAGAAATTTCAGTAAGTCTTTAATTGCAGATTGTTTAAAAGAAGTAAAAAATCGAATGATTAAACACTTCAAAACAACAAGTGTAAAATTGGGTGATTTTCAAAAATTAGTAAGAGGGTCTAAGGAAATTCCAATTTTTGGAATGCCTGATGTTATAACAGCTATGAATGCATCCAAATACAAAGATGGCAAAGTTCAAGTAACCCACGGTGAATCATATATACAGCTTGTAAAATTTAGTTCCAAAGGAACAGAAATAGAATCAGTAATTTCTTACGGAACTAGTGATCATAAAGATTCACCTCATTACAACGATCAAATGGACATATATTCAAAGTTTCAAACAAAAAAAATGAGCTTTGATAGAAATTATGTAATTAAAAATGCTAAAAAAACTTACAATCCTGAGTAGATCTTATGATGATAACTTTTTATATTCTTCT
>CACJQM010000014.1 GCA_902595555.1 uncultured Bacteroidota bacterium
TATTAGCTAATTTAGGTAGCTAATTTAGAGAGGGTGATTAAAAGAATTTTAGTAATATTTATTCTACTTATATCTAGTTTTAGTTTTTCGCAGCTTAGTAAAAACCATTATATACCACCAATATCAAGTGGACCATCAAATGCCGACCCTCTTGATCAGCTCATGTATATATCTACTCCAAATCAAGGAGATGTAAATTTTACAATCAATATTGTTGGAGGTAATTCTATATCTGGAACCGTTTCAAATGCAACTCCGTATGTTTATGGGATTGCTGATTCAGGTTACTCTTCTTTTGTCCAAGACCCAGCAACAACAAGTCGGGTTACAAGCGATAAAGGATATATAATTAACGCTGACAGTCCAATATATGTTTCTATAAGATTGAATGCAGGAAACAATGCCCAGGCTGGAGCTTTGGTTAGTAAAGGTGAAAATGCATTAGGAACTACATTTAGAGTTGGGACATATGATAACCAAGGAAGCCCTGGCTCTAATTATTTAAATTTCTTCTCTTTCATGGCTACAGAAGATAATACAACAGTAAACTTAACAAATGAAAGAGTTACATCAGGATTACAAATACAGAATGCTGGAGCTCAACAATTTCCAATTAATAATATTTCTCTAAACAGAGGTCAAACTTATGTTGTGGCTGTTAAACCTGAGGACACGAATGAAAACAGGGCAGGATTGATTGGAACTCTAGTAAGCTCTGACAAACCTATAGTTGTTAATTCAGGTTCTGCTAACGGTAGTTTTGGTAACGGTGGGGCGAGAGACTATGGAATTGATCAGATAGTAGAATTATCAAAAGTAGGTAAAGAGTATATTTTTGTTAAAGGTGATGGTGATAATAGCTTTGAAAATGTTTTAGTTGTAGCACATGATGATAATACTGAAGTTTCTGTAAATGGAACTGCAGTGGCAACAATTAATGCTGGTTATTATTATATAGCAGAAGGAAATTTTTATACTGATGACAACATGTATGTCAGTACATCAAAAGATGTTTTTGTTTATCAAGGAATTGGTGGTACATCTAGTGAAGCTAATCAAGGAATGTTTTTTGTTCCACCACTAAGTTGTGGAAGCCGTGGAGATGTTGATAATATACCATTAATTGATAGAATTGGAGATAGAGAATTTGATGGTGGTATTACAATTGTAACACGAGATGGCGCAGAAGTATTAATTAATAACTTGAGTATTTCTAATCAACCAGCAGGAATTGATGTGGACGGACCCACCACAGTTGATGGTAAAGCTACATATGTAACATATAGGGTTATAGGTCTTACTGGAAATGTTTCGGTTAATTCAAGTAATGAACTTTATGTTTCTTATTTCAATCAAAATGGTGCAGCTGCCTCAGGAAGTTTTTTCTCTGGATTTGCTTCGAATCCACTTCTTAACTTAGACCTAACAGCATCAAAATTAGGATCATGTATTAGTAATTCAGGAACATCAAATGTAGTTTTGGAAGTATCAAATAATGGAAATTTTGATTCTCTTGAATGGCAAAAGAAAAATACAGATGATACGTGGTCATCAATTAGTGGTGAAAACAACTCACAATTTACACCTTCCGAAATTGGGACATATAGAGTAAAAGCTGTAATTTCTTGTGATGGTGATACAGCTGAATACTTTTCATCTGAAATTCCAATTAGTCAATGTCCTGATGATTTTGATAGTGATGGAATTATTGATAATATCGATCTAGATCATGATAATGATGGGATATTAAACAGTGTTGAATCAAAAGGAATTGGAAACATAGATTTTTCTAATACAACCTCACCGGTTATTAATTTATCTGACGAAACTGTTTTAAATAATATAATATCTGGATCTATTGAGAAAACAAATGAAAATCACTCTGTTACAGGGCAAAACAATTCATTTGAGATGAAAGTTGCAGCAGGAGTTGATCAAGAACTGAAATACATTTTAACTTTTACTGAAAATTTAAATATTAATATAAAAAATAATCCTGGCGTTTCTGATGCTATTCAAAATGGTGAATCATTTGTTATAAAAAGCTCTCCTGCTTCATCAAATATTACGTTACTGGATCCAAATGATAACCTTCTAGTTGATACTAATTTTGATGATGATTTTGAAAGTAATGTTACAGAATTTACATCTAATGAGATTAGATTTAAATTTAATACCAATTCCACTACAACAATCGATTACGAATTATTTGCAACCAAAATTGATGGCATAACCTTTACGCATAAATACAGCACCACTGGAACTGAGGAGAGTAAATTTACTCCTCTAGTTTATGTTTATGACTATAAAAACGACTCTGATGGAGATGGTAATGAGGATATGTTTGAGCGAGATAGCGACAACGATGGATGTGATGATATTATTGAAGCTGATTTTACCTCCCTTGAAAATTATCAAGGTGATCCCGACGGCGATGGTGTTTACGGAACAGGAAGCCAGACATTTGATAATGGTAATGTAACAGAAAGAGGATTAATCAAAGTGCACAATGATGCGAATGGATACGATACTGAACCTAAAAAAGATCCTAATAACAATTACTTGTTTCAAATAGCAGGCTCTCCTGCTGTTATTCAGAATCAACCCCAATCAACATCTGGTTGTGAAGGTTCTACAGTTGAATTTGAAGTAACGGCTACAAGTGATAGTGGTGAAATAGGATATCAATGGCAATTCTACAATTTAGCAGATGAATTATGGACAAATTTGGATGATAATGACTCTTACTCAGGAACAAAAACAGAAAAATTAACATTAAGCTCCATAACTACATCAATGGATGGAAGATATAGGGTTCTTGTTAACTCAGAATATTATCTATGTGAAACTGAATCAGATTCAAATGTAAATTTAACAGTTAACGCAGCACCAGATGATCCTATTGTTAATCAAATACAAACCTTCTGTCAAACTGATACACCAACGATTTCAAACCTTGTTGCCTCTAATAATAGTACAACATTAACTCTAAACTGGTATGAATCTGAAGATGCTACTACACCCCTTGATTCCACTATTGAATTAACTCACAACACAACATATTATGCAGAATTCGTCGATCAAGAAGGATGTGTTAGTGTTACCAGAACACCAAGTAAAGCCTTTATTTCAAATCCGATACTCAGTGCTTCAAATGAAGTAATATGTTCTGGTGAAGGTTTTACTTTGACAATTGATAATGTTGCCAAAACTGCTTCAGATTTTGCTGCTGAAAATGACCTAATTTTTATTACAAATAATGGAGTTCCAGTTACATGGAATAGCACAACTTATGGTAATACATATTTTTTAATACAAGCTGGTACCGGACAAGATGGCTTTAGTCCCATTGATTGGACCACAGCAAGAGATTTGACTAATGCTTTTAATTCAGGAGATTCTAATACTAGTGCTAGAATGTATATTGTTGAAAATGCTGAAATGGAGCAAGCTGTTTGGGATGGACTAAACTCAATGGGGCTCACTTTTGAAGCCAGTCAATCTCAAATTTATTTTTGGCTTGGACTTTATCAAGATCTGGATGATCCAAATTATCAAGAGCCAGGCGATGAATCTCAGAACTATGCAGGCTGGAAATGGGTGAATGGACAAGATTTAAAAGATACTTATGTTAATTGGTGGACAGGTGAACCTAATGATGCAGGTGATGAGCATTATGCTCAGTTTGAATTTTCAAACAATGGAAAAGCATGGAATGATATGTCAATTGGAAACGGCCAATCATGGCCTTTATTTGAATACAGTGGTTCATCTGAAATTGTCTGGGGTTATTACAATTCAGATGGGTCTGAGGAAATTATTTCTGATGTTACCACAACATCATATGAAGTTGAAAGTCTCACTGAAACTAGAACATACTTTGTAAAAGTTACAACTAATGGGGTTGAATGTGTCACGGAAAAAACTGTAACTGTTAATCCAAATCCAACTGCTGAAGTGATTCCTGACTATGAATTTTGTGATAATATTGAAAATGATGATGATGGGAATAATGGAAGTATAACACTCACAAAAGCCGACTTTGATGCATTAATTCCTTCAATTTTAGGTGCTGATCAAGCTGAAAGTGATTATACGGTTACTTTTTATACAACTGCGAGTGATGCTTCAACAGCTCAAAATGCAATTACATTCCCCTACACTAGCCCAGCTAAACCAACAACCGAACCTCACTGGTATGTAAATAGCACTGAAATATTTATAAGAGTTGAAAATAATACAACTGCTTGTTTTAATGCAGATACAAAATTTAATTTGGTTATAAAACCTAAACCAATTTTTTATGAGGTTGATAATATAATTCTTTGTGATGATGATAGAGATGGTAGAGTTGGAGGTTTTGACCTTACATTAAGATCTGATGAATTAAGATCAGGTAACTCAACAACAGACCCAGATGATGAAGACAATCAATCATCAGTTGATTTTACAATTACCTATCACACATCTCTAGAGGATGCAAATGACTTGGATAGTACTGGAATTGAAAATCCTGATAATTTTACAATTGAGCAAGATAACTCACAAACCATATACTTTAGAATAGTAAAGACAAGTGGATCTTACTCTGGTTGCTTTGTGACTGGTGATGCATTTGATATAGTAGTAGAGCCGTTGCCAGTTGCA
>CACJQM010000015.1 GCA_902595555.1 uncultured Bacteroidota bacterium
CCTTCAGTAACAGGATCAAGTTCTTTAAGTAGTTTTCCGTATCTATCAAAGATGTATACTCGGCTGTTTGGTTGGAAGTCTTCTCTTATTCCAAGTATTCTCCATGTATCATGTATACCATCTCCATTAGGAGTGAAGAACTTTTTATATCCAATAACTGATACATCTATTTGAGCAATACCGCAATCGTTTTTATCTCTTATGTAGATTGTATGTATACCCGGCCTAACATTTTCAAAGAATGGTTCATTTTGATAAGGTCCATTTGGATCATCAATAGCAAACTCATAATCACCTATTCCTAGATTAGCAGTATCAATCGTGATGGTATTGTTGTTATCGTTTGTTAAGTCTTCAACGGTTATATCATCAATAGTAACTGTAGCTATTTCTGATTCTTCAACTTCTATGCTTAATGTTCTGGAACAGTTTGTTCCATCGGTTGTAGTAGCTGTTACATAATATGTTCCACCAACACCAATGAAGATTGTATCTTCAGTTGAAGGGAATGGAGTATTGTTACCATTTAGATCAGTATGCGTCCATGTATACGTATATTCAGCATCAGCAGATACAACTCCAATAGGTATAGGAGGTAAGTTCAAACAAACAATCGTTGCATCATCAACAGTAAATTCAGGAAGTGGATTAACAACAAAATCAATATTATACGTTGCAGGACACGTTGTATTCAACTTATTTGTTAGTGTAACTACCACTGTCTGTGTTTTTGTATTGAATGGGTTTCTTAGCTCAGGAGCTGATAATAAGTTGCCATCTTCGTCTGTATATAAAAAGGATATTTCATAATCATCAAGACTTTGATTTGGACCAAGAAGATCTGCAGTTAGTGTACTTGTATCAAACTGATCGAACCCATCTCTATCATCATTACCATCATCACCATCACAATGAGGGGCTATTACCACTGGGTTAATTTCAGGGGTATCATCCACAATAAACTCTAGTGTGGTTTCATCATAGCATAATCCATCAGGGTTTGTGATGTTTGGATAACTAGGATCACGTTCTACTCTAATTGTAATGGTTTGAGAAGCAGTAGCAAAAGTAGGAGCAAAGCTAGCAGCAGGAATCTCAGTTCCATCTTCGTTAAAGTATGTAATTGTTAGTATGGAATCATCTTGAATAACACCTGTGTCAGGATTGGTAAGAAGAGTTGTAACAATATTGCTTGTATCAAAAGGATAAATACCATCTTGAGAGTCATCACCAGCACCACCATCACACTGTCTTTCTATAGTAACAGGATAGGCAACAGGTCTTGGCTCAACATATAACTCAGCTACTTTTTCAAGTCCCTCACATGAAACTTCTGTGAGATCATTATTCTCAACTAGAGCCCAAATTTCTTGAGTATTAGGCGTTACGTTTGTGTAATTTTGTAAGATGTCGATTGGATCCTTTTTGATTAAGGCATCATCTTTTGAGCTGTAATAGGAAATAGAGATGTTTTGATCAGAAAACTTAACATTTGAATTAATAAGCTTTGTATTTATATCATTAAAAATACTTGAACTCCAACTTTCGATACCATCCTGTGCAGTTGCAAGTGATGTTTCACACATTGTATATTTTGTGTTATTATCCTCAACAAATGTGGTTGAAATTTGACTTGCACCAATTTTCAAATCAATTCTAGATTCTCTAAAACAGTTTTCATTAGTTAATATCTTTACATAAACACTTTGATTATAAAGAACAGTGTTTTCAAAATCCTCTGCATTTGTTATTGAATTAGTCAAGTCAATGTCTAAATAATACTCAAATGTCTCATTTTCGTAATCTTCAGAAATTAAATTTTCATAAGAAGTTAAATTAAACTTAGTCTTACCGTCATTATCTTCATCATTATCACATTGTTCTACTGTTATCACAGCATTAACAACCGGCAATGGATTTACGGTGAACTGTATATCTTCACTAATAACGCAGTTACCATTTAATTTATTAGTAACAGTTGCTTTTACTGTTTGAGTTTTGGTATTGAACGGATTTGGAAGCTCAGCTGCAGTAACTGTTGCGCCGTTTTCATTTACATACTCATATTCTACTGTATAAAGATCAAGACTTTGAGTTTGACTTGTTTCTGGATTGGTAAGCAGTGTTTGAGTAATCGTACTTGTATCAAACTCTGAGTAACCATCAATATCACTCGGTCCATCATCACACTTACTATCAATTACAACAGCATAAGTTTCAGGACTATCATCAACGATAAATTCCAAAGTAGTTTCATCATAACACTTTTGTGGAGTGTTGTTCTCTACCTGTATGGTAATGATTTGAGATCCTGATACAAATGGATTTGGCAGTTCATTTCCGATTAAAACATCATTGTTATCAG